>NZ_JAIEUL010000040.1 GCF_019599185.1 Cryobacterium inferilacus
AACGAGAACGAGCGCGACCAGCGAGGCGCCGAGCGGCAGATGTCCCGCCCACCGACGGCATCGGGGCCAGACTGCCGTCAAGACGACGAGGACCGCAGCAAGCGGAACGATCACCTCTGTCGCGTGCACGATGAACGGATGCAGGGGAAGCCCAAAGAATGTGTCGAACATGATTCAAGGCTGGGCAAGAATTCTTCCAGAATTCTTTGAAGTGGCCATGAGCCGCGGACGGGGCTTACCCGTCACGCCTCGTCGATACCTCACGGCCGAGGAGTCAGACGACTCCGGATGCTCCTAGGAGCACCCCCACCCCGTAGGTCGCCGCGAGTGCCAGCGCTCCTCCGATGACGACTCGCAGCGTGGCCCGCAGCCGTGAGCTGCCGCCGATCGTCGCCGACAGCGTGCCGGTGACCGCGAGAGCCAGGAGAACGGCGACGAAGGTCACGGGGATGCGCCAGTCCGCCGGGGGAAGCAGGATGGCGAGCATTGGCAGGATTGCCCCGATGGTGAAAGCCGCCGCCGACGCCGCCGCCGCATGCCAGGGGCTCACCACGTCGTCTTGGTCGATGTTGAGTTCGATCGAGAGGTGCGCCGCTAGGGCGTCGTGCTCGGTGAGCTCAATGGCCACCTGGGTAGCGGTGCTCTCGCTCAGGCCCTTGGCTCGGTACAGGGCTGTGAGCTCGTCGAGCTCCTCGGCGGGCATGTCGCGCAGCTCAGCGCGCTCTTTCGCGATGAGGGCCTTCTCGCTGTCGCTCTGGCTGCTGACTGACACATACTCCCCGAGCGCCATCGAGATCGCGCCGCCGACCAGGCCCGCCACGCCCGCGGTGAGGATGGGACCGGTCGAGCTCGTGGCTCCGGCGACGCCCACGACGATCGCCGCCACCGAGACGATGCCGTCGTTGGCTCCCAGTACGCCGGCGCGCAGCCAGTTGAGGCGCTGCGCGATGCCTCCCCGGTGGGGTTCGTTGGCGTGAAGTGGGGGTTCGGTGTATCCATCGGTCGACATGCGCTCACTCAAGCACCGATGTTCCGGCACTTCAACGTTGGTGAGGCTAAGCGACCCGGGGAATTTTGGCTAAGAATTCTGGAAGAATTCGGGACGATTGTAGGGAGGGTAGAAGACACTCACCCGAATCGAGAACACGATGACTCTCAGAACGGCACCCACCGGGCCTGTGGGAACCCGCCGCATGGTCGACCCGGTCGACCGCACCCGGCGCATCCGGGCCCGGCGACGGATGCGCGCGGCCGATGCGATGGTCGCCCTTGTTTGGTCATCGGTCGCCGCCGCCGTGGCCCTGTGGCTCGGCTACGGAGGCCTGAACACCGTCAGCAACCTCGGTACCGCCCTAACCGCCGCGGGCATCGTGACTGGACTGGTCGGTACTGACCTCATCCTGGTGATGCTCGTACTTGCCGCTCGCATCCCGGCGATCGACCGGGTGGTTGGGCAGGACACGGCGATGGCGTTTCACCGGCGGCTCGGGAAGCCCGCGCTGTATCTGATCCTCGCCCACGGTGCGCTGCTCACCGTCGGCTATGCGATGGCCGACGGGTCGAACGTCGTCACCGAGACCATCAGCCTGTTCCAGGGCCCAGATATGGCGCTCGCCTACCTCGGGCTGGGGCTGCTCATCGCCGTCGTGGTCACCTCGGTCGTCGCGGTGCGGCGGCGTTTCTCATACGAGGCTTGGCACCTCATCCACCTGCTGAGCTACGCGGCCGTGCTCGTGGCGCTGCCGCATCAGTTGAGCGCAGGCGGCGTGCTAGCCGACGGCAGCGTGCAGCGGGTCTACTGGATCGGGCTGTACGTGCTGGCGTTCGGCGCCATTGCCGTGTTCCGTTTCGCGGTGCCCGCGCTGCGCAGCGCCCGCCATGGTATCCGGGTCGCTGGCGTCGAGCAGGTCGCCCCCGGGGTCGTCTCTATCCACCTCACCGGGCGGGACCTCGACCGCCTGCAGACCGCGGGCGGGCAGTACGCGATCTGGCGGTTCTGGACCGGCTCCACCTGGTGGCATGCCCACCCGATCTCCTTCTCGGCGGTTCCTACGGCGTCGTCGGCGCGCCTCACGGTGCGCGACCTCGGCAGCGGCAGTGCGGCGATCTCCCGTGTGCGCCCCGGCACCCGGGTGTCGATCGAGGGCCCCTACGGCGTGTTCACCGAGGCGCACCGGGTGGCCCCGAAGCTGGCCGTGGTCGCGGCGGGCATCGGCATCACGCCGATCCGCTCGATGCTCGAGCACTCGACGCTACGCCCCGGCGAGGCCACCGTGCTGCTGCGCGGCAGCGACCCCTCGCAGAGCTACCTGTGGAACGAGGTCGGCACCCTCCGCAGCATGCGCGGCAATGCGATCTTCTCGATGTTGGGCCCACGACCCCACGGCCTTGCCACCTGGATGTCGGTCGAGGCACTCGCCCACGGTGTCACGATCGGCACGGTTTTTCCCGATCTGCTGAACTCCGATCTCTACGTGTGCGGGCCGCAGTCGTGGGCCGATCTGGTGATCCGCGATGCCCGGGCGGCCGGTCTGCCCGAGGACCAGATCCATGTCGAGAGGTTCGACTGGTGAGGGCGCGCGCACTGGCCCTCAGCATCTTGTCGTCGGCGGCCGTGCTGACCGTGGGGTGGCAGCTCGGCACCCAGGGCCAGACCTCGACGGCTCCCGATGCGGCGGCCCCCACGACGGCCGACTCCGTAACGTCGGATCCCACCGCGACCGCGACTTCGCGCGGCGGGTCGACGCCCTCCGCGGCAGCCACCCCGGCGCCCGCCCCAACCGCCACCAACGGCAGCGTGAGTGCCGCAGCCGCGGCATCGGACGGCGCCTCGGGCACGTTCACCGGCACCTCCGTGCAGACCCGTTTCGGCGCGGTGCAGGTGCAAGTCACCGTCGCGAACGGCAGCATCACCGATGTCACCGCGCTACAGCTCACCGACAAAGATCAGCGCTCGGTGTCGATCAGCAACCGGGCTGCGCCGGTGCTGCGCCAAGAGGTGCTGGCGGCGCAGTCGGCGAATGTGCAGGGCGTATCGGGCGCCACCTACACCAGCGACGCCTACCTCAGCTCGCTCCAGTCGGCCCTCGACCAGGCCGGACTCTAACCGTGGGCGTGCACGTGTTCGACACTATGGGCACGACGGTGAGCCTGCGCTTCGCCGGCGCAACCGCCCCAGCATCCGTTCTCGATGGGGTCGAAGGGGCTTTCCGCGCCTTCGACGAGCGGTTCAGTCTCTATCGGACCGACTCCGAGATCAGCCGGGTGGCCCGCGGGGAGCTGCCGCTGACCCGGACCGGTGCCGAGCTGCGCGAGGCGTACGCCGAGGCCCTCGACTGGTCGCGCAGCACCGACGGCGCATTCACACCCCACCGCCCCGACGGCGTGATCGACCTCTCTGGCACCGTCAAGGCGAAGGCTATGGAAGCGGCGGCACGGGTTCTCGACTCGTCCGGCGAAGCCGACTGGATGCTCGTGGCCGGCGGCGACATCCTCACCCGGGGCACTCTCGACGGCCTGCCCTGGCGCGCCGGCGTCGTCGACCCCGATGACCGGGGCACGCTACTCTGCGCCGTCGAGCTCGTCGGCAGGCGCATCGCCCTGGCCACCTCGGGCACCGCCGAGCGGGGAGAGCACATCTGGCGCACCGGCGACCCCCGCGCGCCGCAGCGCTACCGCCAAGTGACCGTACTCGCCGACGACATCGTCACCGCGGATGTGCTTGCCACCGCCCTCGTCGCGGGCGGGCCCGAGCGCTGCCCGGAGCTGCTCAACCGCTTCGACATCGAGGCGATCACCGTCGACAACGCGGGGAACCTCACCGCGACACCGGGGCTGCAGAGCGCCTGGGGCCTCACGCCAGCATGATCGTCGCGCCCTGTTCTCCCTATACTTCGAATATGCCGGGGCGCGCACGTATTCTGCTCGTCGAAGACGACGCGCGCCTGGCACAGATGCTCGAGCAGCTGCTCGCAGCCGAGGGCTACGACACCGTGCTCGCCCGAGACGGCCAGCGCGCCCTGCACGAAGGCCTGACGCACGAGTTCGACGCCCTCGTGCTCGACCGGGGGCTGCCGGTGATGGAGGGGCTGGACGTGCTGACCCGTCTCCGGAGCCGCGGCATCCTGACCCCAGCCCTCGTGCTCTCGGCGCTCGGCAACCCGTCCGACCGCGTAGAGGGCCTCGATCGGGGCGCGGAGGACTACCTCGCCAAACCCTTCGACATCGACGAGCTACTCGCCCGCATCCGCGCCCTACTCCGCCGACACAGCAGCACAGTGCCGGTGCTGGCACTAGTGAGCGGGTCGCTCGATACGGCGAGTCGTACCGTGACGACGCGAGAGGGCGAGAACGTGACCCTCTCCGAGCGCGAGTCGCAGCTGCTCGAACGGCTCGCCCGCCGGCCGAACCAGGTGTTCGAACGGAACGGCCTGCTCGCGAGCGTTTTCCCCGATGCCGACGACCCCGGCGTGGTCGACACCTACGTGCACTACCTGCGAAAGAAGCTCGGCCGAGACAGCGTCAAGACGGTTCGCGGTATCGGGTACCGGCTCGGACCGCTGCCGTGAGAGCGCTGCGCACGGGCGACGACCTGAGAGGCGCGTCGCTGAGGCTCACCGCACAATTCACCGCCTTGGTGTTCATCATCCTGGCGATCGTCGGCGCCGTCGTGTACCTCATCGTCAGCACGAGCGTGACCGAATCGAACCAGCGGGCACTTATCGCGGCCACCCGGCTCGACTCGCCCCAGGATGCGCCGAGCGGCATCTACCTCTCCCTGGTCGACGGGCGCACCGGGGACCAACTCATCTCCCCCGACGACCTACCCGAGGGATTGCTCGACACCGCGGCCCTCCAGTCAGTAGCGGCCGGCGGCGAAGACGTGCAGGAGCAGCGCACCGTCGACGGGCGCGACTACCTCGTCCTCACCACCTCCGCCACCGGAGACCGCAGCCACGACCGATTCGTGCAGGTCGCGCTCGACCTGCACGAGAGCTCCGAAGAACTGGGCAGGCTCGCGACCGCGCTGATCGCCGGCGGGCTCGTCGCGGCCGTGCTCGCCTTCGCCACCGCCTACCTGATGGCCCGCCGCGCCATCCGCCCCCTGGCCGAGGCGCTCGCCCTGCAGCGCCGCTTCGTCGCCGACGCCAGCCACGAACTCCGCACACCACTGACCCTGCTGAGCACCCGGGCGCAAATTCTGAAACGCCGAGGAAGCAATGACCTCCCCGCAGACGTCACCGCCTCCGTCGACGAGATCGTCACCGATACCCGGACGCTCACCGAGATCCTCGAAGACCTCCTGATCGCCGCCGACCCGCGAACCGTGGTCGACCCGACCCCGGTTGACCTCGTGACTGTCGCCGACAACGCGGTCGGTCTTCTCCGCGACGACGCAGGACGTCGCGGCATCTCCCTCACCCGCGCGGGCGACTCGGAACCCATCATCATCCCCGGGTCGCGCGCCGCTCTGCTGCGCCTGGTGATCGCCCTGTCGACCAACGCGCTCGACCACGCCCACACCGCGGTGACGGTCACTGTCTCGGCGTCAAACGGGAACGCAATCGTACGCGTGACGGACGACGGGCCGGGATTCTCAGCAGAGGTCGCGTCGACAGCCTTTGACCGCTTCGTCAGCAGCCGGAACGTCGACAGCACCACACGCCACTACGGACTCGGATTGGCAATAGTCGCGGAAATCGTCCAGCGCCACCGAGGCACGGTCACTATCGAACAACCGAGCACCGGCGCATCCGTCAGGTGTACCTTCTCGCTCGGACCGCCAAAGCTGCACTCCGCTATCGGATGACGACACTATGTCCCTTCAGACCTCCCGGATCGAAACCTGAATCTGAC
>NZ_JAIEUL010000041.1 GCF_019599185.1 Cryobacterium inferilacus
GTAGTTCGCTAGCGCTCGCAATCCCACTGTGGCCGTCATACGTGGTTGTCTCATAACCGTACGGATGCGAGACAGGTGAGGATGCGAGACAAATCAACTGCCGCTCGTCGTTTGAAAGGTGAGTTCCCGCGTCTCAAAACCCATGGGTTATGAGGCGGGGAGGTTACAAGGCACTGCCGAGGCGCCCCTCCCGGCACCGAGAACCGCTGCCGATCAACGGCGGACTCTGGATCTAGTTAGTTTCTGATCGCGTGGGCAGCGAGGAATGTCGCGGTTTTCAAGGTCATCTCGGGTTTGGCCCGCCGGAGGATGGAGATCGCGGCGACGTTGCTCTCAGACGGACTGTCTCGAAGGACTCCACGCGCCCACGCCAAAGCCGGTGCAGGTGGCTGACCACCTTCCGGTACTTCGCCTCCGAAAAGTGCGACGAGCCGCACGCGCGGATCAACCTTGTCGCCAAAGATTTTGGCTGCATGAATCGATTGCGTCATGCTTGTCTCCTCTTGTTCGATTGAACGGGATTGCAACGGGTGGAAGTAATCTGACGTCCACCCCGTCGGCAAGTAATGTGTCCCGGATGCCCACGCTACGCAGGTTGAGTCAAGAAGACCTCCGCCCAGCGGTGGAGATTACCCGGAGCTAAAGATCACGAAGCGTCTCGCTACCCCAAGGCAGACGCGCATAGTCGCGGTGTCCTCCAACCAGGTTGTCTCGAAACCCTACCGATGGGAGACGGGTCAGGATGAGAGACAGGCAACCGACACCCGACTACTCCTATGCCGGCGAAGTAGACCTTGTGGGATCTCATGTTGACAGTTACTTTCCTCAGCAACCGGGTCATCAGATCCACTTCCGCCGTGGCGGTCGCGTTGCTTGGAGCGCTCTAGTGAAAAAGGACTACACGGACCGTGCGACGCCAACAATGCTGCTCGGCGGACTCTTCGTCGTCCTGGGCACGCTGGGGATCTTTCTCACGGATGGGAAGCTCGTCAGTGTCCTATTCATCCTGTTTGGCCTCGGCGCATTCTGGATGGGGTATCGCCTCAAAATTCGACGCAAGAACAGCGGCATCTAGTCCTGCAGAGTTGTCCTCGTTGCGACCGTCGGTGCTTGTGCCGTTCGACATGGCGACGCCCCGGCCGTCGTTGCCCGACGCATGACTAGCTTCTTGTCTCGAAACCCTACGGATGCGAGACAGGTGAGGATGCGAGACAAATCAACTGCCGCTCGTCGTTTGAAAGGTGAGTTCCCGCGTCTCAAAACCCATGAGATATGAGACACGTAAGATACGCGACGCTGTCGTCTGTAGTCGCCCCCGGCCAGGGGAGCGCAGGAATCCTTAGTGTGCGTTGATGAAGTCGCGCAGCGCGACGATCCATTGGTCGAATGCATCAAGGTGTGCATCGTGCAAGGCATCGGCAAGGTCCACACGCAAGACGTTCGCGCCGCGTGACACAAAGGTGCTTTTCTGCTCTTCCGTGAACATGCCCTGGTCGGCGTAAACGACGAGTGTCGGCGCGGCCACCGCTTGCCATTCCTTCCAGCGTGGGACCGCTACCGCGGAAATGGCTGCGACCATGACGTCGGGGTCGAAGCGTGGGTAGAAACCGTCCTGACGTTCCTGCAGATCTGCCGCCCATGCTTGAGCAAGGGGACCAACACCCAGTGCTGAGGAAGCCGATTCACGAGTTGTGAAAGGCACCTCCCACGAGCGGAAGAAGTCGCCTAATGCAGCGTGGTCTTCGGGGAATCCTCCGCCCTCGTTCGCTTCCAAGAGCACCAGGCGGCGCACCAAGTCTGGATGAGCGGACGCGACGAGCATCGCGGTATGCGCTCCCATTGACTGACCTACGAGGTCGACGGCATCGGACTGTTCCGCCTTGATGACTCGGACTACATCATCAACGAACGCCTCTCGGGAGGTGTCCGCAGGGAGTTGCGTGCTGAGCCCGTGGCCGCGCTGATCAATCAGAACGATCTTCCGACCCCACAGCGCGCGCGCCGTTGGTACGAATTCCCGACTGCTCCCGGCGAGGCCATGCAAAATCACAACGGCGGGGTTAGTCCCGTCGAAAACCGAGTAGGAGATGTGTACGCCGTCATTCGCCGAAACTGTTCGGATCACGGCTTCCATGTGCCGAGTCTACGGATGGCGACGTGCCCGTGTCTTCTATCCCATGGGATATGAGGCTCTTGGGTTGTGAGACTCGACGGCTGAGATAGACCAGGGTCGTTCGCGGAGCGATCTGCAGCAGAACCGGCGTGGTGGGAGGACGCCTTGACTAGATTGGGCCCATGCACTTCGCAGACCGTGAACCGATGGACATTCCGCCGCCGCCGACCGTCGACACCGCAGCCGAGATGTTTGGGGCGCCGGTGATCGGCTTTCTTGCCCAACCGTCCCTTTCTGAACTTGGCGTAGGCACTGTTGGCTCCTCCACAAACGGAGGTCAAGCTACCCCGGAATCGGTGGCTATCAGCTACACCTTGTGGAAGAACCCCAAGGATCATGACGATCCCGCCAACCTTGCGGACCTTGGAGAGGAGAGCTCACTCAAGCAGGAGCCGAGCAATCCGCTGCCGAAATGGATGCTGGAATTCCGAAAGCTGGCGCGGTACCCATCCTTGTGGGAGGCCGTGACAACTACGAGGGTCCTCGACGTGGAATGGCAAACACCCGAGTCGGTTCTAGTCGCGCACACAAACCACATTCTGATGAATACGTTCCGCGAGCAACGGGTCGAGGGCGGGTTCCCCGGGACTCTAGATTCGCCCGTGACCGAGCGTCACGTCGAGCGCGTGAGCTTTCCGCTGGACGGCGTCAACGTACCCGGCCTGCGCATCGACTCCGATCCACACGTCTACTCGGTAGGAGCAGATCTCGGCGACCGGATAGTCACTGCGGTGGTGGCGCGCGACTACCTTCCGTACATCACTCTCGCCTTCCAGACTCGAGCGTGACACCACACCCCTGGCGGCCTGGCTGCACCGGGGGTTTCGGTACAACGCGCTAAGCGGGCTCCTCCTGTTTCACAACCCTACGGATGCGAGGCGCGTCCGGATACGAGACAAGTCAGCTGCGGTTGTCGCGTGAGCGGGCGATCTTTGACGTCTGATAGCCCGTGGGTTAGGAGGCGTCTCATGGTGCGTACGAGATGCGGGGCTAGGAGAGTTACTGCGGATCGACCTGAGCCAGCACTCTTTGGATGAGGTCGGCGCGGATTCCCTCTGCATTCAGCAATGCGCCGCTCGCGTTTGTAGATGTGCGCAAGCGGGACTGCGGGGGAGGTGTGCGGAGGATCACGGCGATCGTATCGAGTGGAGGTTCGTAGGAGATGAAAGTACCGGCCCGGACACCTTCCTGCTGCCAGCTGGCGAAATCACCGCTGAATGCACCGCTGGTTGGTAGGACTAGCTGGTCGCTCGCGCCAGGAGAGTCTGCGAACGCGCGAGAGGCAAGGGCGAACACGCCGTGCACGTGGGGTGAGACAACGTTCTTCAGCGGTGCCACAGGGTCCTCGAGCAGATCGATCCAAAGACGCACCTGCTCTTCGGGCGGCTGCCCGTCGATATAGGTGCGGTGGATGTCGAGGCAGTCCGCGAGGTACTCCTCGCGGGACGCGAACGGAGGGTTACGGTTCGAACCCATCCGGGCGAACGCCTTTGCGACCGCACTCTGCATGCCTTGATCGATCACGCGCGTCCCCCTAACTCCGCCCCACCGTATACGAACGAACCCAACGACGTCGACCCAAGCTAGCTCAGATGTCT
The DNA here is from genome assembly GCF_019599185.1 of Cryobacterium inferilacus. Lineage (GTDB taxonomy): Bacteria > Actinomycetota > Actinomycetes > Actinomycetales > Microbacteriaceae > Cryobacterium > Cryobacterium inferilacus. Next base: position 3,772 of record NZ_JAIEUL010000041.1, read on the forward strand.
TTTATCTCTACCGATGCAAGACAGGTCCAGATACGAGACAAGTCAGCTGCCGTTCGGCTCGTGAGCGAGCGATCCTCGATGTCTCGTATCCCATGGGATATGAGTCACTCAGGTTGCGAAACACCTCACTTCGAGAGTTACGGGGTCGAGGGGCTTGCTAACGACGCACGTTCAGGTGAATCCTGAGCCACTGACACTCGACGTGTTGGGAAGCACATCACCGACGAAGGCGGCCAGAAATGATTCTCTTGAGCCCCACCGATCCATCCATCCCGATAGCTTGGGACGCGGGTTCGACGCCCGGCACGGACATCTCAATACGTGTCGGAGCGGACGTCGGGCCGTCTGCTTTCATCATTCGCACTATGGAGCGCACCGGTCAGCGGATGAACGAAGCTGGGCAGGTCACAGGCGTCGTCGATGACGCACGAACTATGGCGGAGCTGGCCGTTAGGGAAGCCCTTCTTGTCATGCTTGACCAGACCTACTCGCGAGACTCGCTGGCCATCCGAATGGAAGAGATTGCCGAGGAGGCCCGTGTCGTGGACTGGTCGGAGTGGGAGTTCACTCAGATCGTTGTCGATGGAGTCGGCTTCGCTCTTCGAGTCCGGAACCAGCAGCCGTCAGGTTTCGTAGCCATCGCCGACTTGGGTACCGTCGTGGTCACCATGCGCGGGAAGGAACTGCCGACTGACCGCCGGTTCACTCTTCATCGCCGCCTGTAGAGTCTCACAACCAATGGGATTCAAGACACTTCAGGTTTCGATACACCGCGCACATCAGTTACGAAAGCCCCGCCTCAGCGGGACGTCGTTCCAATAATCCTGGCAGTGACTGTTCTTCTGCTTGCCAATCCAAGAGATCAATGCGACCGTGTTGAATCGGGTCACTCGGGGGAGAAGAACATGAAGCGTTGGATAGCAGCGGCAGCCGGCCTGCTCGGGTTGAGCATTCTCACGCTCGTTGGCGTTGTTGCCTACGTCAATATTGGTAGATCGCGCGGCGAGCAATGGAGCAGCCTGGACGGCCCTGAAGCAGTCTGGCCGGCAGTGGTCGGATTTACTGCGTTGTGGGCGATCCCTATCAGCGCAATAGTTCTTCTCGGGCTCGTCCTCGCCGCCATCGTGCGTGCCTACCGGCCTCGGGCTGGCTCTAAGAAAAGCGCTTGACGTCGACTGTCGTATTCACTTTTCCCGCTCGCACCCAAAGCTGCAGAATGGCGTCTTGGCACGTCAGGACACAAATCAACTCTCATATCCCATGGCTTATGAGACATGTCGGTTGGGAGACACTGCACTTCATGTGCGGCGCGTGCGACTTCGGCAGCAATC
>NZ_JAIEUL010000042.1:0-1354 GCF_019599185.1 Cryobacterium inferilacus
AGCTTGCTTCTTGGATCAGTGGCGAACGGGTGAGTAACACGTGAGTAACCTGCCCCCGACTCTGGGATAAGCACTGGAAACGGTGTCTAATACCGGATACGAGCTTCAGCCGCATGGCTAGGAGTTGGAAAGAATTTCGGTTGGGGATGGACTCGCGGCCTATCAGCTAGTTGGTGAGGTAATGGCTCACCAAGGCGACGACGGGTAGCCGGCCTGAGAGGGTGACCGGCCACACTGGGACTGAGACACGGCCCAGACTCCTACGGGAGGCAGCAGTGGGGAATATTGCACAATGGGCGCAAGCCTGATGCAGCAACGCCGCGTGAGGGACGACGGCCTTCGGGTTGTAAACCTCTTTTAGTAGGGAAGAAGCGAAAGTGACGGTACCTGCAGAAAAAGCACCGGCTAACTACGTGCCAGCAGCCGCGGTAATACGTAGGGTGCAAGCGTTGTCCGGAATTATTGGGCGTAAAGAGCTCGTAGGCGGTTTGTCGCGTCTGCTGTGAAAACCCGAGGCTCAACCTCGGGCCTGCAGTGGGTACGGGCAGACTAGAGTGCGGTAGGGGAGATTGGAATTCCTGGTGTAGCGGTGGAATGCGCAGATATCAGGAGGAACACCAATGGCGAAGGCAGATCTCTGGGCCGTAACTGACGCTGAGGAGCGAAAGCATGGGGAGCGAACAGGATTAGATACCCTGGTAGTCCATGCCGTAAACGTTGGGAACTAGATGTGGGGACCATTCCACGGTCTCCGTGTCGCAGCTAACGCATTAAGTTCCCCGCCTGGGGAGTACGGCCGCAAGGCTAAAACTCAAAGGAATTGACGGGGGCCCGCACAAGCGGCGGAGCATGCGGATTAATTCGATGCAACGCGAAGAACCTTACCAAGGCTTGACATATACGAGAATGGGCCAGAAATGGTCAGCTCTTTGGACACTCGTATACAGGTGGTGCATGGTTGTCGTCAGCTCGTGTCGTGAGATGTTGGGTTAAGTCCCGCAACGAGCGCAACCCTCGTCCTATGTTGCCAGCACGTAATGGTGGGAACTCATGGGATACTGCCGGGGTCAACTCGGAGGAAGGTGGGGATGACGTCAAATCATCATGCCCCTTATGTCTTGGGCTTCACGCATGCTACAATGGCCGGTACAAAGGGCTGCAATACCGCAAGGTGGAGCGAATCCCAAAAAGCCGGTCTCAGTTCGGATTGAGGTCTGCAACTCGACCTCATGAAGTCGGAGTCGCTAGTAATCGCAGATCAGCAACGCTGCGGTGAATACGTTCCCGGGCCTTGTACACACCGCCCGTCAAGTCATGAAAGTCGGTAACACCCGAAGCCAGTGGCCAAACCCGC
>NZ_JAIEUL010000042.1:1454-4715 GCF_019599185.1 Cryobacterium inferilacus
GAGTGTGTGATCATTGGTCAATTTCGGTCGCGAATTTATTCGCGACACTTAATCGATTCAAACTCATGTGATTTCAAATTTTCAAGAGCAAACGGTGAATGCCTTGGCATGTAGAGCCGAAGAAGGACGTAGTAATCTGCGATAAGCCTCGGGGAGTTGATAAACGAACTGTGATCCGAGGATGTCCGAATGGGGAAACCCCGCCAGGCCCGCAAGGTGACCTGGTGACTCCCGCCTGAATATATAGGGCGGGTAGAGGGAACGTGGGGAAGTGAAACATCTCAGTACCCACAGGAAGAGAAAACAATAGTGATTCCGTTAGTAGTGGCGAGCGAACCCGGATGAGGCTAAACCGATCATGTGTGATAGCCGGCAGGCGTTGCATGGTCGGGGTTGCGGGACTTTTCTGCTGATTCTGCCGAACAGTGAGCGTTACAACGTTGTATAGACGAACAGGATTGAAAGCCTGGTCATAGAGGGTGCGAACCCCGTAGTCGAAATGCAGCAATGGCGCGAAGAGTATCCCAAGTAGCACGGGGCCCGAGAAATCCCGTGTGAATCTGTCAGGACCACCTGATAAGCCTAAATACTCCTACATGACCGATAGTGAACAAGTACCGTGAGGGAAAGGTGAAAAGTACCCCGGGAGGGGAGTGAAATAGTACCTGAAACCGTTTGCTTACAAACCGTTGGAGCACCCTTTGTTGGTGTGACAGCGTGCCTTTTGAAGAATGAGCCTGCGAGTTAGTGATATGTGGCGAGCTTAACCCGAGAGGGGAATGCGTAGCGAAAGCGAGTCTGAATAGGGCGATTCAGTCGCATGTCCTAGACCCGAAGCGAAGTGATCTATCCATGGCCAGGTTGAAGCGACGGTAAGACGTCGTGGAGGACCGAACCCACTTCAGTTGAAAATGGAGGGGATGAGCTGTGGATAGGGGTGAAAGGCCAATCAAACTTCGTGATAGCTGGTTCTCTCCGAAATGCATTTAGGTGCAGCGTTGCGTGTTTCTTGCCGGAGGTAGAGCTACTGGATAGCCGATGGGGCCCAAAAGCTTACTGACGTTAGCCAAACTCCGAATGCCGGTAAGTCAGAGCGCAGCAGTGAGACGGTGGGGGATAAGCTTCATCGTCGAGAGGGAAACAACCCAGACCACCATCTAAGGTCCCAAAGCGCGTGCTAAGTGGGAAAGGATGTGGAGTTGCATAGACAACCAGGAGGTTGGCTTAGAAGCAGCCACCCTTGAAAGAGTGCGTAATAGCTCACTGGTCAAGTGATTCCGCGCCGACAATGTAACGGGGCTCAAGCACGCCACCGAAGTTGTGGCATTGATATTTTTGGTAAGCCGCACCCTTGTGGTGTTGGTTCAGCCGTGTTGATGGGTAGGAGAGCGTCGTGTGGCCAGCGAAGCGGCGGTGTAAACCAGCCGTGGAGGCTACACGAGTGAGAATGCAGGCATGAGTAGCGAAAGACGGGTGAGAAACCCGTCCTCCGAAAGATCAAGGTTTCCAGGGCCAGGCTAATCCGCCCTGGGTAAGTCGGGACCTAAGGCGAGGCCGACAGGCGTAGTCGATGGACAACGGGTTTATATTCCCGTACTGATGAAAAACCGTCCAAGCTAATCCAGTAATGCTAAGCATCTGAATCCTCTAGATGGATCCCTTCGGGGTGAAGCGTGAGGCCTAGCGTGCGACCCTATGCTGGTGCGGTTAGCGTATTAACAGGTGTGACGCAGGAAGGTAGCTGAGCCGGGCGATGGTTGTCCCGGTCTAAGGATGTAGGGCGAACGATAGGCAAATCCGTCGTTCATATAGCCTGAGACCCGATGGGTAGTCCTCACGGACGAAATCAGTGATCCTATGCTGCCAAGAAAAGCATCGACGCGAGGTTTTAGTCACCCGTACCCCAAACCGACTCAGGTGATCAGGTAGAGAATACTAAGGAGATCGAGAGAATCGTGGTTAAGGAACTCGGCAAAATGCCCCCGTAACTTCGGGAGAAGGGGGGCCTGAGGCGTGAAGGGATTTACTCCTGGAGCGTTCGAAGGCCGCAGAGACCAGTGGGAAGCGACTGTTTACTAAAAACACAGGTCCGTGCCAAGTCGCAAGACGATGTATACGGACTGACGCCTGCCCGGTGCTGGAAGGTTAAGAGGAACGGTTAGCCGCAAGGCGAAGCTGAGAATTTAAGCCCCAGTAAACGGCGGTGGTAACTATAACCATCCTAAGGTAGCGAAATTCCTTGTCGGGTAAGTTCCGACCTGCACGAATGGCGTAACGACTTCCCAGCTGTCTCAACCGCGAACTCGGCGAAATTGCATTACGAGTAAAGATGCTCGTTACGCGCAGCAGGACGGAAAGACCCCGTGACCTTTACTACAGCTTGGTATTGGTGTTCGGTGTGGCTTGTGTAGGATAGGTGGGAGACTGTGAAGCTTGGACGCTAGTTCAGGTGGAGTCATCGTTGAAATACCACTCTGGTCATATTGGATACCTAACTTCGAACCGTGATCCGGTTCAGGGACAGTGCCTGGTGGGTAGTTTAACTGGGGCGGTTGCCTCCTAAAAAGTAACGGAGGCGCCCAAAGGTTCCCTCAACCTGGTTGGCAATCAGGTGTCGAGTGTAAGTGCACAAGGGAGCTTGACTGTAAGACTGACAAGTCGAGCAGGGACGAAAGTCGGGACTAGTGATCCGGCAGTGGCTTGTGGAAGCGCTGTCGCTCAACGGATAAAAGGTACCTCGGGGATAACAGGCTGATCTTGCCCAAGAGTCCATATCGACGGCATGGTTTGGCACCTCGATGTCGGCTCGTCGCATCCTGGGGCTGGAGTAGGTCCCAAGGGTTGGGCTGTTCGCCCATTAAAGCGGTACGCGAGCTGGGTTTAGAACGTCGTGAGACAGTTCGGTCCCTATCCGCTGCGCGCGCAGGAAATTTGAGAAGATCTATCCCTAGTACGAGAGGACCGGGATGGACGAACCTCTGGTGTGTCAGTTGTTCCGCCAGGAGCACCGCTGATTAGCTACGTTCGGAACGGATAACCGCTGAAAGCATCTAAGCGGGAAGCCGGCTTCGAGATGAGATTTCCATCCCTTAGGGGGAGAGGCTCGCAGCTAGACTACTGCGTTGATAGGCCGGATGTGGAAGAGAGGACTAAAGACTCTTGGAGCTGACCGGTACTAATAAGCCGATAATTTGATAACACTCAGTTTGAATAAGCTGCTATGCGTCCACTATGTGGTTCTCGATGTACGGTCGAGAACAA
>NZ_JAIEUL010000043.1 GCF_019599185.1 Cryobacterium inferilacus
CAACCCTCGACTACGCGGAGGTCCCGTAATGAGGCAACCAATCGACTCACGCGGAGGTTTCTTATGAGTCAACTCGCTCGCTTGACCCGCACCCTCGCCGGGGCTAGCATTGACCGGTGTGCGCTTTGTCGTGCGCTTCAGTTATGCCGCTTCGTTGTTCCAACATCGGGTTGCACTTCAGACGCCCCGACACTCCACGCAAGCAGGGTTTGCTCTCCGAGCGGCCCCCACGGCATACCCACCAGAACGACCGGAAGCAATTTCGTGATGTCCGGTGGGTCCAGATGAACTCGATGAGTACTGAGAAGTGCGATTCGAATGCTTTGACATCAGTCAGCTGTCACCGTGCAGCAAAAACAAGGAGTAATTAGTGCCCACCATTCAGCAGTTGGTGCGAAAGGGACGCAGCCCCAAGGTCACCAAGACCAAGGCTCCCGCCCTGAAGTCCAACCCCCAGCAGCGCGGCGTTTGCACGCGCGTGTACACGACCACCCCGAAGAAGCCGAACTCGGCTCTCCGCAAGGTTGCTCGCGTCAAGCTGTCCAACGGTACCGAGGTCACCGCCTACATCCCCGGTGAAGGCCACAACCTGCAGGAGCACTCGATGGTGCTCGTTCGCGGTGGTCGTGTGAAGGACCTCCCCGGTGTTCGTTACAAGATCGTTCGTGGCGCCCTGGACACCCAGGCAGTCAAGAACCGCAAGCAGGCTCGTAGCCGCTACGGCGCCAAGATGGAGAAGAAGTAATGCCTCGTAAAGGCCCAGCGCCCAAGCGTCCCGTTATCGCTGACCCGGTATACGGCGCCCCCATTGTTAGCCAGCTGGTCAACAAGATCCTCCTCGACGGCAAGAAGGGCCTCGCCGAGCGCATCGTTTACGATGCACTCGAAGGCGTCGTTGCCAAGAACGGCGCGGATGCTGTTGTCACGCTGAAGAAGGCCCTCGACAACGTGCGCCCGACCCTCGAGGTGCGTTCGCGCCGCGTCGGTGGTTCCACCTACCAGGTGCCCGTCGAAGTCAAGCCGCACCGTGCGAACACCCTCGCGCTTCGTTGGTTGACCAGCTACGCCAAGGCGCGTCGCGAGAAGACCATGACCGAGCGTCTCACCAACGAGATCCTCGACGCATCCAACGGCCTCGGTGCCGCAGTGAAGCGTCGCGAGGACACTCACAAGATGGCTGAAGCGAACAAGGCTTTCGCTCACTACCGCTGGTAGTCGCTACTCGCTGGTCGAGCTTGTCGAGACCTAGGTCTCGACAAGCTCGACCGGCGGTGCAGGCTCGTCCTGCAGCAAGCCTGTTCAACCTCATCTTTATCAACACTTCCGGAGGACACCCGTGGCACTTGACGTGCTCACCGACCTGAGCAAGGTCCGCAACATCGGCATCATGGCCCACATTGATGCCGGCAAGACAACGACGACTGAGCGCATCCTGTTCTACACGGGTGTGAACCACAAGATCGGTGAGACGCACGATGGCGCCTCGACGATGGACTGGATGGCGCAGGAGCAGGAACGTGGAATCACCATCACGTCCGCTGCCACCACGTGTTTCTGGGCCGGTAACCAGATCAACATCATCGACACCCCCGGCCACGTTGACTTCACCGTCGAGGTGGAGCGTTCGCTCCGCGTCCTCGATGGTGCCGTTGCCGTGTTCGACGGCAAGGAGGGCGTTGAGCCCCAGTCCGAGACCGTCTGGCGCCAGGCCGACAAATACGACGTGCCCCGCATTTGCTTCGTCAACAAGATGGACAAGCTCGGCGCCGACTTTTACTACACCGTCGACACCATCATCAAGCGCCTCGGCGCCAAGCCGCTGGTCATCCAGCTGCCGATCGGTGAAGAGTCCGGCTTCGAAGGGGTCGTTGACCTCGTCGAGATGCGGGCCCTGACCTGGCGCGGAGACTCCAAGGGTGACGTCGAGATGGGCGCCAAGTACGCCATCGAAGAAATCCCCGAAGACCTCGTGGAGAAGGCTGCTGAGTACCGCAAGCTTCTGCTCGAGACCGTCGCCGAAACCGACGACGAGCTCATGGAGAAGTACTTCTCCGGCGAAGACCTCACCGTTGCCGAGATCAAGGCCGCGATCCGCAAGCTCACCGTCGCCAGCGAGATCTACCCGGTCCTCTGCGGTTCCGCGTTCAAGAACCGTGGTGTGCAGCCGATGCTGGATGCCGTTGTCGACTACCTGCCGACCCCGCTCGACGTTCCGGCCATCGAGGCTCTCGATGCTCGTGACGAAGAGAAGACGATCATGCTGCACCCCAACGCTGACGAGCCGTTCGCGGCTCTGGCGTTCAAGGTTGCCGTGCACCCGTTCTTCGGTCGTCTCACCTACGTGCGCGTGTACTCCGGCCGTATCGACTCCGGTGCCCAGATCATCAACTCCACCAAGGGCAAGAAGGAGCGCATCGGGAAGATCTTCCAGATGCACGCCAACAAGGAGAACCCGGTCGGTTTCGTTACCGCCGGTCACATCTACGCGGTCATCGGCCTCAAGGACACGACCACCGGCGACACCCTGTGCGACCCGCAGCAGCAGGTCGTACTCGAGTCGATGACGTTCCCCGACCCGGTGATCGAAGTTGCCATCGAGCCGAAGACCAAGCAGGACCAGGAAAAGCTGGGTCTCGCGATCCAGAAGCTGGCCGAAGAAGACCCCACTTTCCGTACCGAGCAGAACCAGGAAACTGGTCAGACGGTCATCAAGGGAATGGGCGAGCTTCACCTGGACATCCTCGTCGACCGCATGAAGCGTGAATTCAACGTTGAGGCGAACGTCGGCAAGCCCCAGGTTGCTTACCGCGAGACGATTAAGAAGGCCGTCGAGCGTCACGACTACACGCACAAGAAGCAGACCGGTGGATCCGGCCAGTTCGCGAAGATTCAGTTCGCGATCGAGCCGCTTGAAATCACTGCGGACCAGTCGTACGAGTTCGTGAACAAGGTCACCGGTGGTCGTATCCCGCGTGAGTACATCCCTTCGGTTGACGCCGGAATCCAGGATGCACTCCACGTCGGTGTGCTCGCCGGCTACCCGATGGTTGGCGTCAGGGCACTTCTGCTTGACGGTGCCGCTCACGACGTCGACTCCTCGGAGATGGCGTTCAAGATTGCCGGTTCGATGGGCTTCAAGGAAGCCGTTCGTAAGGCAAACCCCGTTCTTCTCGAGCCGTTGATGGCCGTCGAGGTGCGCACCCCTGAGGAATACATGGGTGACGTCATCGGTGACCTCAACTCTCGCCGTGGCCAGATCCAGACCATGGAGGACGCACAGGGCGTGAAGGTTATTCGCGCGAACGTTCCGCTGTCGGAGATGTTCGGTTACATCGGCGACCTGAGGTCCAAGACCTCGGGCCGCGCGGTGTACTCGATGACTTTCGAGAGCTACCAGGAGGTCCCGAAGGCTGTTGCCGACGAGATCATCCAGAAGAACAAGGGCGAATAACCCACCGGCCTTCGGGCCGAATCGCTTAGGCCTCCTGGCCCGAGTAACATAAGTACACAAATCCAGCAGTTCCACCGGGCGTAAACCAACGTCCGGTGGAGCCGAGAGTCCTGAGGAGGACCCACAGTGGCCAAGGCCAAGTTCGAGCGGACCAAGCCGCACGTAAACATCGGAACGATCGGTCACGTTGACCACGGAAAGACCACGCTGACTGCAGCGATCTCCAAGGTCCTTGCCGACACGTACCCGTCCAAGACCAACGTTCAGCGCGACTTCGCGTCGATCGACTCCGCTCCCGAAGAGCGCCAGCGCGGCATCACGATCAACATCTCGCATGTTGAGTACGAGACCGAGAAGCGTCACTACGCACACGTTGACGCTCCGGGCCACGCTGACTACATCAAGAACATGATCACCGGTGCTGCTCAGATGGACGGCGCGATCCTCGTGGTTGCCGCTACTGACGGCCCGATGGCTCAGACCCGTGAGCACGTTCTGCTCGCCAAGCAGGTCGGCGTGCCGTCCCTGCTCGTCGCGCTGAACAAGTCCGACATGGTTGACGACGAAGAGATCCTTGAGCTCGTTGAGCTCGAGGTTCGCGAACTGCTCTCCAGCCAGGGCTTCGATGGCGACAACGCCCCCGTTGTTCAGGTTTCTGCGCTCAAGGCTCTCGAGGGTGACCCCAAGTGGGTTGCTCAGATCCTCGAGCTCATGAACGGCGTCGACGAGTACTTCCCGGAGCCCGTCCGCGACAAGGACAAGCCGTTCCTCATGCCGATCGAGGACGTCTTCACGATCACCGGTCGTGGAACTGTCGTCACCGGCCGCGCCGAGCGTGGAACCCTCAAGATCAACTCCGAGGTCGAGGTTGTCGGCATCCGCCCGACCATCAAGACCACGGTCACTGG
>NZ_JAIEUL010000044.1 GCF_019599185.1 Cryobacterium inferilacus
TGGCGCTCAACCCGAATATTCAGTGGCGCTCAAAGACGCGACCCCGACAGCGAGCAGGTGGCGCTCAAGCGCAATATTGGTGGCGCTCAGGAACGCAAATACTCACACGTCCCTCGGCCCGGTCAGCCCCGCAGAGTTCGAGCTGCAATACTCAAACCAGACCGCGGTCTTTGCTCAAGAGGCATTGCCGCCTACGAGCGAGCCGAGGTCACTCCGACGTTGCGCTTCCCATCTCGGGCACATCAACGTATCAACTTCAGATAGGAATCGCCATGTCCAGCACGACCTCACTGATGCCCGAGGAGACACCGACGGCTACCTCCGACGAGGCCACGCTGACGGCGGAGGAGGCGACGGGTCCCGTCGTCAGGGAGACACCTATTGCCGATGAGACGACTACGACTACCGCCGAAAGGGCGTCTGGGCAGCTCCTGAAGCTGGTCGGTACAGTGATTGACACTGGTGTCGGTCCGCTGACAGGGTCGATCACGTGGGCGGAAGATCGTCTCGCCCGCGTCCAAGGAACCCGCTACGAGCACAATGCCGACCCAACACGGAAGGTTAGGTCGGACGAGCACGATGATATCGAGAAGGCGATCAAGAGGCTGATCATCGAGTCGGTGGAAGCCGCCAGCGTAAACGGTTTCGTCACCGGGCTCGGTGGCTTCATCGCGATGCCACTTACTGTCCCTGCAAACATGGCAGGCGCACTCGTGATCAATGCGCGTCTCACAGCCGCAATCGCCTACCTGCGAGGCTACGACCCCAAGGACCCCCACGTCCGCACGGTGGTCACTCTAATCGCGGTTGGCTCGAACGCACAGCAGATCGTGAAGACATTTGGCATTGCGGCTGGAGCGAAGGTGGCGATTCAGGCGATCAAGAAGCTCCCGATAGTGCTGATTCGCGAGATCAACAAGAAGGCCGGTTTCATGCTTCTGGCCAAGTTCGGCACGAAGCGCGCGCTCGTCACCTTGTCCAAAGGTGTACCGCTCGTAGGTGGCGTGATCGGCGGTGCGGTTGACGCGACCATGACCGCCGTTATCGGCCGCACCGCGAGTGCGATGTTCCCCGTCGATTAATCGATTCTTTCTGGCAGCCACCACGGTCGCAGCGCCATCCGATCCGACACCTCGGAGGTCTGGAGCCAAGTTGGTTCCCGGTGCACTGGCCCTGGAGTGGGCCGATCAAGTACCTTGCGTGCGCCCGCAACATCTCGACGTCGTCCCATTTTGGGGCTGCTGAAGACGTGGTCCGGTACTTTCACGTCATCGGAAGTGCTTCACCTTAAGGTGTGGGAGCGCGGCCGACTTGGAGGCGACGGCGAGTTCAACGTGCGCGCGTCGGTCAAAGTCGAGCACACGCAATAAGCTCAGATCGAAACAGCTCACTCGGCGCCGCCGACAGGAAAACCTGGGCCGTTTCAACGGCTAGGGGGATCCGATGACCACATTGGTTTTGTTCAAACGCATGGCTTTCGTGGCGGTGGGTGCGGTAGTGGCGCTTGCCGGGCTCGGTGTGGCGAACGAGTATGGATTTACCCCGTTCCAGCCGCCGCAGACAGATCGGAGTCAGCCCGCTGTGCTGATGTCCATACAGAATCTCAGCCGGTACGAGGCCGCGGTCGCCAATTTCGAAAAGGTGATTGATATCCAGGACGAAGTCGCGAGGATCCCAGGCATCATTCCCGGCCGGCGGACGCTTTTTGTCGCGGTGGGCACGGTCGACGCCTATGTCGACCTGTCCGGCCTCGCTGAAAAGGACATGACGCTGTCCGAGGACGGCAAGTCGGTGACGGTCCGACTGCCCGAGCCGGAACTCGAAAAGCCCAACATCGACCACGCCAAGTCCCATGTGGTTGATACTCGAACCACGTTCGACAAAATCTCCGACTTCATCGAGCTGCCTCAGGAGGCGAAGTTGTACCTTCGCGCCGAAAAGGACATGGCTGCCGCCGCGGAGGAATCAGAGCTACGGAAACGAGCGACTGCGAACACCGAGGCTATGTTGACCGCTACGTTCGACACTCTGGGCATCCGCGCCACCTTCATCGACTAAGGCGTGTCGAAAAGAGCGATCGCGCAGCCTAGATATGACTTCCCCGACCCGGTGAACCCCTGAAGGACGACGTTCTGTTGCCGGGCCACGAACGAACATGCCGAGCTGGGTCAGCAGCTGCCGGTTCAGCCCGCGCTCGTCGAGCAGGTCGATGCGCCGCATATCTGCGTTCGGATAGCGCAGCCCTGCCCGCCGGATCAACCCGGCAACCTTCGAATGGGTCCCTCCGGCTTAGTAGGCGCTGCCGCGGACGTATCCGCCCTCATCACTGGCGGGCTCGTCTGGGACGAGACCGGTTTTGTCCTTGCCCGGTGTCGAGGATCGGTCTCAGGTGCGCATAGCGTGGCGAGCGAATTGGCCCCACCACCAGCACCCTAGACGCCGTCACCGCTGACAAAACCCACCGGCAACACGCGATCATCGAGCAGGTCAACGCCGACCTGAAAGACAGTGCGCTGGCGCACCTGCCGTCAGGGAAGTTCACCGCCAACGCCGCATGGCTGGTGTTGGCCACGATCGCGTTAAACCTCTCCCGCGCCGCGGACACCCTCGCCGGCACCAGCCTTGGCAAGGCGCGCACCGGTACCATCCGCCGGAAACTGATTCAGATTCCAGCGCGCATCTCGACCTCAGCCCGGAAACACATCCTGCACCTCCCTGCCAGCTGGCACTGGGAAACCGGGTGGACAGCTTTGTTCGCGGCGGCCTGCGGCCCGCCACGAACCAAGCTCATCTGACCACCCAGCCCCACGGCGCAATCGGACCAGGAACATCACCGGCAGCAAGGCCGGCCGCTTCGCCATGCCTGCCAGCAGAACTTTCAGATCCAACGGTGGCGGGCCGATTCAACCAGACCGACCGGTGGATCGAGGCTTAGCGTGGGCCGGTATCGCATGGCGACTGCCCCCGATGGGAGCTCGTGGCGATCGACGAGTTCGAGCTGAATTTGCTCATGCAGACCGGCGAGCAACGTTGGTCCGTGGCCGGCAAGTACCGGCTGAACGAGGAATTCGTACTCGTCGATCAGTCCCAGATCTGCCAAGGCCAGGGGGAGTGTCACGCCACCCACCCACAGGCCCTCGCCTGACTCCTGCTTGAGCCGCTGAACCGCTTGCCCCAGGTCGCCTTGCACCAGATCGGCATTCCAATCGACCTCGCTCAGTGTGCTCGACACGACGTACTTCTTTGCCCGGTCGATGGTCTCGGCGAATGGTTTCTGCCACTCATTCATCCAGTCAGGCCACGTGCCGGTGGCCGGCTTCTGCCATGCCGATGCCAGGTCACGTCCCGCTGAGTGGTGGAGTTTCTCAACACCGTGCGGGTCAGTTGTTCTAGCTTAGGCGGCGGCGAGTTC
>NZ_JAIEUL010000045.1 GCF_019599185.1 Cryobacterium inferilacus
AGAGCGTCGCGCACCTCGGCACCGGCATCAGTGTCAGTGTCGGTGTCGGTGACGAGGTACGCGGCCAGGGCCAGGGGCGCGTCCGGGGCGCCGCGGTGACCGATCACGACCACATCGCGAGCCAGGCCCGTGGCACGGATCGCGGCTTCCACCTCACCCAACTCGATCCGGAACCCCCGAACCTTGACCTGTTGGTCATCGATACGACCGAGGTAATCGATAGTGCCATCGGCCCGCCACCTGGCAAGGTCCCCCGTGCGGTAGAGACGCCCCGCACCAAACGGGTTCTGGACGAAGCGCTCCGCGGTCAACTCCCGAAGACCGAGGTAACCGGTCCCGACCCCGTCGCCGGCGACGGCGAGTTCCCCCGTCTCTCCGATCCCGCACAGACGCTCCCCCGCGAGCACGTGAAGCTGGGTGTTGGCGACGGGGCGCCCGATGGGGACGGGACCCGCACCGAGGTCGGCGAGACCGTCGTCGGTCCACCCCGTCGCCAGGACGGTCGTCTCAGACGGGCCGTAGGCGTTGACGTAGCGGATCGACTCGCGGCGCGCCTTTTCGACGACCGCGGCGCTCGACGCGGCGCCCCCGGTCGTGAGGATCCGGAGTCGGAGCGCGTTGCACTGCAACCAGTACTGGGGTGGGAGCAGGGCGAGCGACACACCCGTCCGCTCAGCCTCGGCCGTGAGCGACTCGACGTCGTGCACGACGTCCTGGTCTACGACCACGAGGGCGGCGCCGCAGAGCAGAGCGAGGACGAGCTCCCACACCGCGGCGTCGAAGGTGATATTTGCGAACTGAAGGACGCGGTCGGTCGGCAACACGCCGTAGGTCTCGGCCAGGTGAGCGCGCAGGTTCGCGACCCCGCCGTGTGTGAGCTTGACCCCCTTCGGCGTTCCCGTCGTTCCCGAGGTGTAGATGCAGTAGGCGAGATCGTCCGGGGACGGCAGCCGATCCCGGTCCACCAGCGAGTCGTGCCACGCGACCGGAGTGGCTGCGCCGAGGAGCTCGTCAACATCGAGGACGACGGTGCCGTCGACGGCCGGGGCCAGTGCCTGCGCATGCGCTGCTCCTCGTTCACCGACGGTGAGATAGGCGGCCGGCCTGGCATCGACGGCGATCTTCTCGAGACGGCTTGTTGGCGAGGCGACGTCGAGAGGAAGGTACGCACAGCCCGCGAGCATCGCGCCGAGCATGCCGACGATCAGGGAGGAGCTGCGTTCGCCGACGACGGCAACGAGAGCGCCACGCGGCACGCCGGACGCGCTGAGAGCGGACGCGACATGCGCCGCTTCCAGCGCAACCTCGGCATAGTCGGCGATGCGCTCGCGCCACAGCAGCGCCGGGCGGTGCGGATGGGCGCGGACCTCGTCGAGGAACAGGCTCACCGCTGTCGCCGAGCGGTCGTAGAGCAGCTCAGTGCGATTGAACTCCTCGACGACCGTCCCGGTTTCGGCGGTCGAGAGGGAAGAGATGGTGGAGATCTCGGCGGTGGAGTCGGCCGCGAAACTCTCGAGCACGAGCAGCAACCGGTCGAGGATCCGGTTGACGCTGGCTGCGTCGAGCCAGGTCGTGTCGACGAGTACCGTGAACGCCAGCTCGTCGTCCGCGCGCTGGGCCGCAAGGGTGAACGGGTAGGTCGTCTGTTCCCGCCCCTCCACGAACGTCAAGCCGTCCGGACCGAAGGCTCCGTCGTCCACCTGGTAGTTCTCGAAGGCAAAGAGGCAGCGGATCAGATCCTCCCGCCCGACGAGCGACTGGATTCGCGCGAGCGAACCGGCGGCGAAAACACTGCTCTCGATGGCCTGATCGCGAACGGCGCCGACCAGCGCCTCCGCGGTGGTGCCCGCTGCCATCGTGACTCGTAGCGGGATCGAGTTGATGAAGAGGCCCACGGTACGGTCGATGTCGGGCAATGGCACGTCGCGTCCGGATACGACGCTGCCGAATACAACGTCGTCGCTGCCGCACGCACGGCCGAGGACGACGCCGAGGGCGGCCTGGGCCACGTGCGCGAGTGTGGCGCCCGTGCTCGCGAAGCGCTCCGACAGGCGAACGGCAAGGCGATCGCGGCTCGTGCGCGAGTATCGACCAACGGCCGCATCGGCGGACTCGGACGTCGCCACCACAGCGGGCAAGGCGCAGCCGATCGAGCGGGGAAACTCGGCGGTGGCGACGTAATCGCCGAGGGCGGTCGTCCAGTAGGCATCAAAGCCGCCGGAGTCCTGTTCCCGTAACCACCTGGCATACGCGGCGAAGGAGGTGCCCCCATTCGCCGCCGTGGTGACCGGGGCCGAACCGTTCCCGCTTTCCTCGGCGAGACGGAGGTGTCGGAGCAGGTCGGTGAAGAGGAGGGAGAGGCTCCAGCCGTCGAGGATGATGTGGTGGTAGGTCCAGATGAG
>NZ_JAIEUL010000046.1 GCF_019599185.1 Cryobacterium inferilacus
GGCTTGGGCATGATGACATCTTTCCAGCGAAGACGAATCTCCACAGGTTAGGAGTCAACTAAACCGGGGGCAGTCCCGATCGCAGGAGTGGTTGACGACGTCGCTCAGGATCTTGAACCGCTGATAGGCGTTGTTGGCAGTGTTAGCGTGGCAGATTTCAGTCCCGTCGACGGGGCCGTCAATCTTCAACCGATCATCGATGCCCAACCCAAGATCAGTAGCGCGGCGACGTCACTCGACCTGGCCTCCGCCCGCACCGCCGAAATCGAGCACCTCAACACGGTCCCGGTCGTGCGGCAAGCAAACGAGCGGCTAGCCGTTGGCCTGCGGGATGCGTCTGCTGGAATGGATGTCCTCAATCGCGCTGCGCAGTTGTTGCCGGCAATGCTTGGGGCAACGGAACCGCGGAACTATCTCTTGCTCTTCCAGAATCCGGCAGAACCGCGCTCCTCCGGAGGGATACCGGGCGCCGTGGCTATGGTCGGAACCGACAACGGCAGTTTGGCCCTCGTGAAACAGGCGTCTAGTGTCGACTTCTACAAATACCCGGATCCGGTATTGCCGCTCCCGGTTGATACGCGAGCCCTTTATGGGGACATCACAGGACGATATCTGCAGGATGTGACCCTGACGCCTAACTTCGAGCTCTCTGCGCAGCTGGCACACGAAATGTGGCGCCTGGAATTTGGCGTAGTTGCAGACGGGGTCATCTCGATTGACCCAGTAACGCTGAGCTACGTACTTGAGGCAACGGGTCCGATCACCCTGGCGTCGGGCGATGTGCTGTCAGCTGAGAACGCGGTCCAACTTCTCCTCGTCGATGTCTACGCGCGCTATACGGATCCCGACGAGTTGGATAACTTCTTCGCCTCAGCTGCCAGCGCTGTGTTCACCGCAGTTGCAGTTGGCCAGGCGGATCCGGCGGAGCTCATCCGCGCCTTCGCAAAGGCGGGCGATGAGGATCGCGTCATGATTTGGAGCTCGCATGAAACGGATCAGGCTGTACTTTCGGACACCACGCTGGCCGGTGGGCTTCCGATCAGCACTGATGAGGTCGAGAACTTTGGCGTCTTTCTTAACGATGCCACCGGGTCCAAAATGGGGACCTATCTTGATGTAAACGTTGGTTTGGGGGCCATCGTTTGCAGGTCCGACGGCCGGCCCAACTATAAAGTCCAGGTGACTCTGACAAATACCGCACCAGCTGATGCTGCTACGACTTTGCCCGCGTATGTAACTGGAGGAGGATGGTTCGGCGTGACCGCAGGAAACATAAGGACCATCACGTCTGTTTATGGCGTGCCTGGTATGGAGAATCTTGGTGTTTTGCAGGACGACGCTGAGATCAGTTTTCATCCGACTACAGATTCGGGTTATCCCGTTAGCGCGGTCACAACTGAGCTCAAGCCGGGTGAGAGCACCGTTGTCACATATAACTGGCTGGGGGCCGCTAACTCAGTCGGAGATATCGCAGCGAAAGTCACACCGGGTCCCATGAATCACACTTCGCAAGAACTGACTCTCCAGTGCGGGTGACGTCGGCTTGTGGCGGACGCCACGACGATGCTGCGTTCGGAGGAGACTCTAGTCCCTGCGAATCTGAGGCTGTCTCGTGATCAATCACACCAAGCCTTCTTCTTGCAACGACGATCGGATAAGGACCTCGCATCAATCGAAGTCGTGCTGCCGCCGTGTTTGTCGTTTTAAGGCCTGAAAAGACGCGATTCCAAAATGGGACCCGACTAACGCCCATCGTGGCGGGACCCGGCACCTTGGGTTTCTGTCGGCGGACATGGATAACTGCCCACCGGCGGCCAATAGGGAATCGAGGCTTCTCAACCGCATGGCCATAACGGCGGCCCACAGATGGCCAGCCCAATCTCGCGATTCTGGGGCATCGATGGTGCGGGGATTCCGTCTTCAGACTCTGGGGCGATGAGCTTGCTGCAGGCCGGCGCGCCTGGTGCGCCAGCGGTCGGCCAGCCGCCTTCTGGCATCCGTTCTTGTCCTGTGGTTGCAGGGAACCGCCGGAGGGTGCTGACGCCGATCACCTTTCGACTTCTGGAGGAAAACGGTTCCGGCGAGGTGCGGCTCGCGGCACGGCATTTTCCAGGTCCAACTTCTTCCGCTGGAGAGGTGACGCCTGCCCGCGGGCGGCCATTGGCCAATGGCCGTATACGGGCTCCGCAGTGGCCGCGTGTGGGCCGCTTCTCACTGTCCGCTGACAGGTTTCCTGTGCCGTGTGTGTTTTGTCAATTTGAAGCCGGCCATTTCAGCGCTAATTTACCGACCAGTTCGGCACCATTTCCGGCCAGTTGAGCACGTGAGTATTAGCGCGCCTGGGGGCCACCGTTATTGCCTTTGGGGGCCACCGGGCGGTGTGGCCGGTAGCGTGCTCT
>NZ_JAIEUL010000047.1 GCF_019599185.1 Cryobacterium inferilacus
CCCGCGCAGCACCAGGGCCATTCTGAGGGCGTCCTCGATCAGGTCGGTGCGCATATGGTCCGCGATGGCCCACCCGACGACGCGGCGGCTGTGGGCGTCGATGACGGTCGCCAAATACACCCAGCCCTCCCAGGTCCTCAGGTAGATGATATCGCCGTGGACGCCGCCCGGGGCTGACGTTGCAGCGGTCGCTGCGGCCCTGAGCCAGGCCGAGCGCGACCGTGCCGACGCGGCCGCCGAGCGCACCAGGGCGGGCGAAGAACTCGCTGCGAGCCAACTGCTCTTCGCCCAGGCCGATCGACGTGACCGTGAGGCCCAAGAATCGGCCGAGCAGAGCTCAACGGGACCTGCAGGGCTGGTCAGCGAGGAGTTCGACGACATCATCCGTCGGAACTCGGACTTGCGAGAGTCTGGGGTTAGCGCGGCTGAACGGGAGCGGGGATCCCAGGAATACGACAGTGCAGAGCGCCGGCACAGGTTCGCGGCCAGCCTGGAAGACAAGGGCATCGATCAGAAGACAATCGCTGCACGGCTCCTCGCGGAAGACGAGAACGCACAGCACCCGCGCCAGGCCGTCGCATCATGGCACGGCGGAGCCGCCAAGATCCGCAAGTCGAAAAGCACCTCAGCTCAGCAACGCACCCGTGGGGGCCTGTCCACCTGAGCGTGCAGCGCGTGACAGAAAAGAGTGGCACTTTCGAAATGGATGCGGAGCGGTGAGCCCCGAGCTCGCACGCCATTCGGTGTGTCGTGTGTCGCGGCCGGCTCTCTTTGGTCGTTTCGTAGTGCGGTTAGAATGAGCAGGCCTTGCCAGAGTTCGACATATGAAAGACCAGCTTTCGTTCGCGATCGCGTACGCGATGAGTCCGTCTACTTGAGACATCTCAGTCCCCAGGAGGGCTAATGCCGCATCCAATTGCTCACGTCACTTCGGCAGAATCAAGAACGGTGCAGCGAGTCGTCGCTCAAAGGCAAGTTACTGACGGGCAGGTGGAGTCCTGGGACGTCTCCCTGTTCGGAATTGCAAACGATACTGCGATCGCAACGGATGTGTTTGGGCTGGACGCTCCTGTGTCAGTGGATGACATGGTTGCTCTCGTCGTCGTAATTCTGAGCCGGTCCGGCCTCGAACCAGAATTGCCCTGGCGTGTGGTGAGGGATGGCCTCCTGATGACAGGTGTATCTTCGCGGCTTTGAACGCCACCGTACAACTTTCTCGCTTAGTTCCGAGGCGTGAGGCATAGCAAAGCCCCTTCAAGAACAAAAGGGTCTAGAAGGGGCTACGCTACTGTCGTCGATCGATTCAAGCTGCTTAGTCGCGGTAGGTAACGCTGTCGTAGAGTGCGCCAGACTGGCAGACTCCGCCAGTCGTAACGACGTAGCCGCCCCCGTTGGCATCAAGCTTCTGGCCGTTCAAAGCTTGTTCCTCGACGGTTCGATATCCATTCCACGACTGGTTGCCGGCGTTCCAGCCGCTAAGGTTATACGCCCCAGCATCGATCGATGACGCGATCTGAACATTCCAGCCATGACTAATGGGAGCTCCCCAGTCCGGGAAGATGTAGTAGGAAGTCATGAATGTTCCCTGTCCCTGGAAAAACAATTGGGACTTTCCGCAATTGCCAGTGACCACATTCCTCGCCCCGATCCCCGACGCGGACCTTAGCTGACCGGTTGAGTGCACCATGCTGCCCTCCGCCGTTCCTATGGGTACTCCGTATTCATAGCCTGCAGTGTCAACGCGGATTTCATACCCGAACTGAGCGGCGTTTGCGTGCGTTAGCTCGACGAAACTCATCGAAGAAGGATCCGAGCTTGTATCGGGTGACGCCGCAAGTTCAGTTGCGGCCGCGGCCGGCGAAACGGCTCCCGCCAGCAGAATCCCTACAGCGATCAGCGGCGCAATTAAACCCAAGCGTTTTTGAGTATTCAATTTGTTCCCCCATTGAATTCTGACCCACGGTCAGTCTGTGACAGGCAGCCACGAGATACCTAGGAACCTATGGCTATATGTCGCACTGTGATAGTCGGCCGAGGTCACGTCCCGCTGAGTGGTGGAGTTTCTCAACACCGTGCGGGTCAGTTGTTCTAGCTTAGGCGGCGGCGAGTTC
>NZ_JAIEUL010000048.1 GCF_019599185.1 Cryobacterium inferilacus
GCAACCCTCGACTACGCGGAGGTCCCGTAATGAGGCAACCAATCGACTCACGCGGAGGTTTCTTATGAGTCAACTCGGTACATTGACCTGGATCGAAAACACGGGATAACGTCGCAGTAAGTCTCAGTAAGGGGCAAGGTCTCCACGGGCACTTCGGGACACATTCAAGCTCGCTCGGTTTCGCCGCATCTAGGCGTGTATGAAGAGATGCAAGCGAAACCCTGTTCAGTCGCTCGGCCGCCTCCATGCCCGCCTTGGCGACTTTTTCCTAAGCGTGTACGTGCGCTTTGCGGTCCGCCCAGCGAGCGAGCACCGGCCGAATGTGATTGCTTTGCACCTGGCATGGCAGGTGGTCGTCGCTGTTCTGAGGGCTAGGTTGGCGCTCGCGGATAGGAACCCTGGCCCGTAGTGGACCTAACTCGCCGGGCGGAGTGGCGGAACGGCACTGCGCCGCACACGATGATCTCCGTCTGCGAGGTGCATTCTGAAGGCGAGAAATGACGTGTTAAGCAGGCTTACACAATCTCGCGACATGTAAAGAAATTGCCGAATTCTTTACATGTGACGGCATCTCCGAGATACGATCAACGATATGACCTGGCAAGCGGACGAACCGTACAACGACCTTCCTCACCTGCCACCGCAATCCGAGATAGAAACGCGAACTGTTCTGAAGCTCGCCATCGAGGCGAGGGCGGCACTGGCCTCTCTCGAGCAGGCGGCTCAGGGAATGCCAAACGCTGCGGTTCTGATCAATTCCATCGGGCTTCTGGAGGCGCAAGCAAGCTCCGAGATCGAGAACATCGTCACGACGACCGACGAGCTATTCAAGTATGCGCAGGCCGAATCAGCGGCGACGGATCCAGCGACTCGAGAAGCCCTGCGCTACCGGACGGCATTGTATGAGGGGTTCAGGAGCGTTCAAGTTAGACCCTTGAGTGTCAGCACCGCGGTCGAAGTCTGCACGTTGATCAAACAGCGTGACATGGGCATCCGCCGGCTGGCAGGCACATACATCGGCAATCCGGCTACTCATCAAGCGATCTACACCCCTCCCACGGGGGAGTCCACGATCCGTGACAAGCTCACGAACTGGCAGGATTTCATTCACGGTGACGATGATCTGGATCCACTGGTCACAATGGCGGTCGCCCACTACCAATTTGAGGCCATTCACCCCTTCGAGGATGGCAACGGGCGCACAGGGAGAGTCCTCAATGTCCTACTTCTCGTGTCAGCCGGCCTTCTGAGCCAGCCGATTCTGTATCTGTCGAAGTACATCATCGAAAACAAGTCCTCCTACTATCGACTCCTACAGGGGGTGACAGAAGACCAGGATTGGCAGTCGTGGACCCTGTTCATGCTCGAAGGAATTCGGCAAACGTCCGTGTCAACGGTTCACAAGATTCGCGCGATCAAGGAACTTCAACAGCACCTTCACGAGGTCCTCCGGGACACCATGTCCGGCGGTGTCAACGCCGATTTCCTGGCCGTTCTCTTCGAACAGCCCTATTGCAGAATCGCGAGCGTGATGTCGAGATGTTCTGTATCCCGACCTACAGCGACGAGTTGGCTGAACGGCCTCGTCGAAGTGGGCGTACTGCTCAAAGTGCCGGTTGGGCGAGAGCGTCTCTACGTCAACACGGCGTTCATGGACCTGCTGACCAGAGACGAGGGCGTGGCAGCTGCTGAAGCGCCGACCCTCTTCTAGTCGAGACGAATGTTCGAGCCCCTCGCCGGCCCCGCCGTCTGCTGCGGGACAATGTCACCATGACCACAGCAATTTCGCCCCGTGAGGTCTACCGCAGCGCCTGGATCACGCTGTTCGACCGGGAGGCCTGACCTCGTGTGAGTATTCGAGGTCTTGAGAGCCACCCGATCGTGCGGTTCAGAGCCAGCGATCGTGCGCAAGAGAGCCAGTGGCG
>NZ_JAIEUL010000049.1 GCF_019599185.1 Cryobacterium inferilacus
CAGCCCGGCCCGCCGGATCAGACCCGCGACTTTGGAGTGCGTGAAGGTCGAATAGGCGTCATCGACGGCCAACCGCATCCGGTCCTCGAACGGCAGGCCGATGCTGAGCATCTCGTCCTGGGTGTCGATGGCCTCCAGCAGCTCGCCGGCGTTCATCTCGCGGAGCTTGCGTTTGGTCTCCCCGTCCAGGCGGCTCATCGGGTGCCGCCGGCGTAGTAGGCGCTGCCACGAACGTAGCCGCCGTCATCGCCTTCCGGCTTGTCTGGGACGTGCCCGGTTTTGTCTTGGCCGGTGTCGAGGATCGGCCGCAGGTGTGCGTATCTCGGGGAGCGGATCGGCCCGCGTAACGCCAGCTGGCAGGCGGCCTCCACCCGGGCTGGTGAGAAGCGGCGAGAGAGCCGCAGCACCGCCAGGGCAGGGTCATAGCCGGCCTCCTCGATCGCCGCGGACTGGAAGATCTTGCCGATCACCGTAACCGTCGCCGGGCCCATCCGGGCTGCCCAGTCGTCGATCCGGGTCCGGTCCCAAGCTTGGAAGCTGCGCCCCTCGGGCAGGTCGGCGTCGTTGGTCTGATACTTGTTCACCGTGCTTGCCGGCAGCAGTAGGTGGCTGGTCAACCGTTCGTCGTTTCGATAGACCTCAAGCATCGTGTCCGTGACGCGGAGATCCACCTGGGCGCCGATGTGGCTGAAGGGGACGGAGTAGAAGTTCCGGGCCCAGACCACGTGAGCGTTCTTGTTGACCTTCCGTTTGTAGGACCAGGTGCTGATCTCGAACGCGGCCGCGGGCAGCGGTTGCATCAATGGTTTCTCTTCCGTCGTGAACACGCTCAACCGGGACCCGTCGCGTTTCTGGAACGGCTGCCGGTTGTAAGCATCAATCTGTTCCCGGATCCGCCCTCGCAACTGCGTCAACGACGTGAACGTTTCGTGCCGCAGGCCCGCGATGACCCAGGTTGCAACATGAGAGACCGTGTTCTCAACGCTCGCCTTGTCTTTCGGTGCCCGAACTCTGCCCGGCAGCACGGCGGCCGAGTAGTGCGCGGCCATCTCCCGGTAGGCGTCGTTGAGGACGACCTCGCCCTCTCTGGGGTGGGAGATGACCCCGGTCTTGAGGTTGTCGGGCACCAGGCGCGGGACGCTGCCGCCAAAGAAGGCGAACATCGCGGTGTGGGCGCGCAGCCACGAGTCCTGCCGCATATCCAGCGTCGCTTCCACGAACGCATACCGGCTGAACGGCAGGCAGGCGACGAACAAATACACCTTCGAGATCTCGCCCGTCGTCGGATCCAGCAGTTGCATCGTCGGCCCAGACCAGTCGACCTCGATGCTGCGGCCGGCCTTGTGTCCGACCCGCGACGTCGCCCCGGAGACAGCGGCATAGTCACCATAGAGCCGGCAGAACCGGTCATAACTCATCGTTGCCTGGCCAGCCCTGCCCGACGTATCAACGTACTCCTGGTGCAGCAGCTTCAACGTCACCCCCACCCGGGCCAGCTCGGTGTGCACGCGCACCCACTCCGGCTGCGCGAACACAGACTCGCGCACTCCACGGCCGGGAAACAACGCCGCATACACCTCGGCCTCCGACATCTCCACGACGTCATCCCAACCGAGGCCGAGTCGGTCCGCCGCATC
>NZ_JAIEUL010000004.1:0-199359 GCF_019599185.1 Cryobacterium inferilacus
ACTTAGACATCTCCACTAGAACCGGAGGTTCTCCCTTTTTTCAACCCCGACTGTCACCAACCTGTCGGCTCAGTACAGCTAGTCGATGACCTTGAGGTCTTTCCAGAACGCCACGTAACCGCTGTAGTCCTTGCCGACCCGGTCGAAGGAGCTCGGTGTGGGGGTGGGGTAGCTGAAGGCGCCATCGACCACCGACGAGACGCCGTCCGTGACGGTGAAGTACTGGCACGCGCCCTTCCAGGAGCAGGTGTATGCCGTGTCGGTGGGGGCGAAGAATTCATCCTTGATGCTCGACGGCGGGAAGTACCAGTTGCCCTCGATCTTGATCAGGTCGTTCTCGGGCGCTTCGGCCACGACGGTGCCGTTGAGTACTGCTTTCATGTCAGATTCCTTCGTTGGGCGGTGCATTGAGGCGGTCTACCAGCTACAGCGGCGTCGACGGGCTCCGTGCCCAACTCTCCTCCGGTACCGCGGTGCAACAGTGGCCGCACGGTGCGCATTCCCGGCGTGGTGACGTCCCACGACGGTCGAGCGTCCGGCGACCGGGCCGGCGACCGCACCGGGGCCGGCCGGTCAGGCGGGAAAGTCGAAGCTGGTCAGGACGGTGACACCGGTGCCGGGATCCACTGCCGGCGTCTGCGGTGCGGCGCTCGGGGTCTGTGTCGGACCCGGGGCGACGGCGACCCCGGCCAGGGCCTGGCCCGTCTCCGACGCCGCAACCAGGTGCTTCACCGCGCGTTTCAGGCCCACGAAGCTGGCGGCCGCTGCGGCGGCCTCCGGCGAGCAGTGGTCGATCCCGCGGTCGGCGAGGGCGTCGATCACAGCGCCGGCGGTGAGCTGGTCTTCCATCGCGAACCGGATGCTGCCGTCGGCGCGTCGCTCCCCGACCGCGACGACCGCGACCGAGAACCTGTCGCCCTTCTCGGTCTGGCGGGCGAGCGCCCAGTCGGCCACGAGGGCGCTCGTGGCGACGGTGGCGACGATCACGGTGTGGGCGCCGAGCGTGGTGGCGAAGCCGTGTGCAGCATCCACTGGCGGCAACTCGTCGGCCAGCACGATGACGTCGGCCTCGGCGGCGAGGGCTTGGAAACCAGCCAGGCCCCAGTCGAATCGGACCTGGTATTTGCTCTGGGGCTGGGCGTCGCTCACCCGTTCAGAATACCGGCCGGGGCACGCTCGCGGCCGAAATTCTCGTCACGGGGCGACACGCGACGGTCGCCCTCGCTCGAGTTGCCCCGGTGCGAACGACTCAGAGCGCGGGCGGCGCCGAGGGGGCGTCGTAGTGGGCCAGGGCCTCGGCATCCGTGGCGTGGGTCATCGCCCGGCGGGCGGTGTCGAGGGCGATGACCGGGTCGGCCTCGGCCTCGGCCAGGGCAAGCTGGCGTTCGGCCTCGGCCAGGCGGGTGCGGGCGTCGGCGCCCACCCGGCCCCGGTTGGCGGTGATGAAGTCGCGGGTGAGGCCGATCTGGCTGCGGGCGGCCAGGCGGGCGCCCACGTAGGCCTCGCGGGCGTTGTCGCGGCGTAACTGTCGGTTGCGGGCATCGGAGCGGGTGATGTCGAGGCCGTCCATCGCCTTGCGCAGCCGGGCGAGGTCGACGGCCGGGTCGCTCACCCGGTCGGGCCGGCGCAGCTCGGCCACGACGGCATCCGCGGTGGCGATCACCCGGTTGAGGTCGGCGCTGGCGTCGGACTCATCGTGCCGGTCGCGCAGGGCACGGGCCTCGGCGAGTTCGGTCTCGGCCCCGGCCAGGGCGGCGCCCAGACTGGCGAAGCCCACGTGCAGCTCGTCTTCGCCGATCTCGATGGCGTCCAGCAGGGTGGTGGCGGTGAACAGGGCCTGCTCGGCGGCGCTGATCTGGTCGCCGACGGGTTCGGTGGCGCCGTCGGCCAGGCGCACGGCGGCAGCATCCGCGGCCCGGCGGCCGGCCTCGATGGCGGTGCGGGCGCGCTCGACGTTGCCGCTGAACGGGGCCAGCGCCGCGGTCGAGTAGCTGCGGGCCAGCCGGGTGAGGGTGGCCGTGCCGCCGGCGAGCCTGTCGGCGGCCCGATCGAGGCGGCGGCGCACCTGGTCGAGCTGCAGCGGCGCGTTCTGCTCGAGCACCCGCTTGCTGTCGAACTCGCGGGTCTGCGCGTTGAGCCTGGCGGTGGCCTCGTCGGCGAGGCGGGTGATCTGCTCGGTCCACTGCCGGGTCTCGGCCGCGGTGTCCGGTTGCGCGTCGTCAAGCTTCTGCTTGAGCGCGAACGCCTCCCGCAACTGCCGCCTGGACACCTCGACCGCAGCGGCGAAGTCGGCCGTGGCCCGCTCACCGAACTGGGCGATCGCGAAACCGAGCTCGTCGGTGGCGGCCTCGATCAGGTCATCCGCCCGCACCAGGCTGATCGCGGCGGTGCGCGCGCGGTCGGTCAGCTCGGCGTGTTCGGCGGCACGGATGCGGCGACCCTTGCGCCGGGACGCCGCCACGAACAGCCAGATCACTCCCACAACCACGCCGAGGACGATGACGGACGGGAGCCACCACAGAGCATCAGTCATGCGGCCATCCTATTCAGCGAAGCTGGCGGAATGGCCGGTGGCGGGCAGTCTCGGGGCGTGTCCGGAAGGCATCCGGCGGGGCCGGGCGGGTCAGGCGCGGCGGCGGTCGTCCGCGCTGGGGCGGCGCATCTGCGCGCGGATCAGGTCGAAGTCGTGCCGGCTGATCTCCAGCAGACCGCGGCGCAGCTGCCGGCCCCAGTTCGGGTCGTCCCTGGTGAGGTCGAGCACCTTGAGCAGCGGGCGGATCGAGGCGGGCTCGGCATCCGTGTCGTACTGCACGCGCCGACGCCACGGCCGGTACTCGCTGCCGGAGGCGCCCACCTGCACCACCACGTTGTCGCTGACGTAGCCGATCGCGGTGAACTCGCGCAGCCGATCGCCCTCGAACTCCGTGCGCGGCGAGTAGTACACCAGGCCGTCGGACTCATTCATGTCTTCGAGCAGCTCGCGGGCGGCGAAGTTCATCTGCGCCAGGCCCATGGCGACGCTACGCAGCACATACTCCTGCTGCACCACCCCGAGCCAGTACCGAATCGCCACGGTACTAGTTGTACTGCATCGCCCCGACAGCACAGACTGAGTGCATGCGCGTACTGCTGAAAGAGATCCTCGATTGCCCGCCGGATGCCGCGTGGCGGGCGTTGGCCAGCCCCGCCGTGTTCCGTGAGGTGAGCGGCCCGCTGATGAGCGTGCAGTCGCTGGAAGCCACCGGGTTCCCCACCACCTGGACGCCGGGCGAGCACCCCGTCAGCATGAGCGGGCTGGGGGTGGTGCCGCTGGGCGAGCAGATGATCCGGCTGGAGATGGGCACCACCAAGAAGGGCGTGCGCATCGTGCACGACACCGGCAACGGCGTCTCAGGGGCGATGAAGGCGATCACGCACTGGGACCACCGGATGGCCATCTCGCCCGACCCGGCCGGCACCGGCAAGACCCTGTACCGCGACCAGCTGATCTTCTCCGCGGGACCGGCGACCCTCGCCGTCTGGCCGGGCCTGTGGGCGTTCTGGCAACTGCGGATGCTGCGGCTGAAGGCCCTGGCCCCCTCCTGGCGGTACGACCTGGGCGCGGACGATCCCGCCTTCGTCGCCGCCGGTGCGGCTGAGGGCTCCGGAGAGGTCAACGGGATAGCCTGAACCATGAGCACAACCATCGGAGCCCTGCAGATCGCCGACTGGCGCCGCCGCGTGTTCGGACTGTACGGCGGGGTGCGGCAGCTGAGCGTGCGCACACCCTCGGCCGGCCACGAACTGTGGCGCTCCGGGCGGGACGAACTGTTCGCCGGGCATCCGGCCTCCCCGCTGCTGCCGGACGACCGGGCCGCGTTCACCGGGCTCACCGTGTCGGCCTACGACCCGGACTGGCGGTTCGAGGTGGAGGTGCACCGCGCGCCGGAGCCGCACCGCATCAAGGTGGAGACCGGCACCGACGGCGTCGTGCCGTTCGACCTGATCGGCACCGTGCGGCTGCCCTACATCGGCTCGCTCGACGTCTGGCGACTGGCCAGCTACGGCGGCGGCCTGTTCCTGCCGCTGAAAGACGGCCTGGCCGGCAAGTCCGGCGGCACCTACGGCGGCGGCCGGTACCTGTTGGACACCATCAAGGGCGCCGACCTCGGCCCGGGCGTCGGTGACGACAGCCTGATCCTCGACTTCAACTTCGCCTACAACCCGTCCTGCGCGTACGACCCGATGTGGGCCTGCCCGCTGCCGCAGGCCGGCAACATCGTTTCGGTCGAGATCCCGGTCGGCGAGCTCTACACACCCAGGGACTAGAGTCCGAAGCCCCGGTCAGAGCGGCATTCCGGTTGGTTTCGGGTGGTTGGCTTGACAGCATCCGCTAGAGTGGACCTACTTGTGAGTTCGTAGTTGCGCTCACTGCGTCGTAGAACGCCCTCTTCTTATTGATGGCCGTCTCGCCCGAGTATGACTCGTTGCTGGCGGCCCGCTCGATTTCCGAATGAAACCTTCTTACGGCGAACGGATGTGCCCATCGGCACCTTCGCCATGTGAATCCTCCTGGCTCCGGCCGCACGCTTCGTGCGTCAACCGGTTCGAGCGAGGAGACTGATGCCCCGAAAGGCACCACTTTGTCTGAAACTTCCTTTGGCGCGCTTGGCGTGCCCGCTCCCCTCGTTGCCGTGCTCACCTCGCAGGGCATCGACAGCCCGTTCCCGATTCAGGTCGACACCCTGCCCGACACCCTCAAGGGCCGCGACGTCCTGGGCCGCGGTAAGACCGGCTCCGGCAAGACCCTCGCGTTCTCCATCCCGATGGTGTCCCGCCTCGGCGGCAAGCTCGCCGGCGGCAAGCGTCGCCCCGGTCGCCCGCTCGGCCTGATCCTCGCGCCGACCCGTGAGCTCGCCACCCAGATCACCGCGGCGCTCACCCCGCTCGCCGAGGCCTACGGCCTCAACACCACCACCATCTTCGGTGGCGTCTCGCAGAACCGTCAGGTCGCCGCGCTCAAGGCCGGCGTCGACATCGTCGTGGCCTGCCCCGGCCGCCTCGAAGACCTCATGAAGCAGGGCTTCGTCAACCTCGACTCCGTCGAGATCACCGTGCTCGACGAGGCCGACCACATGGCCGACCTGGGCTTCCTGCCCGTCGTCACGCGCATCCTGGACAAGACCCCGTCCAGCGGCCAGCGCCTGCTGTTCTCGGCCACGCTCGACAACGGCGTGGACAAGATCGTGCGTCGCTTCCTGCACAACGAGGTTCTGCACTCGGTCGACGAGGCCACCAGCCACGTCTCCGCGATGACCCACCACGTGTTCGAGGTCGACGGCGCCGACAGCAAGAAGGAGCTCATCGAGAAGCTCGCTTCGGGCAGCGGCCGCCGCATTCTGTTCATGCGCACCAAGCACCACGCCAAGAAGCTGGCCAAGGCGCTGACGGATGCGGGTATCCCCTCCGTCGACCTGCACGGCAACCTCTCGCAGGTGGCCCGTGACCGCAACCTCGCCGCGTTCAGCGCCGGCGACGTGAAGGTTCTCGTCGCCACCGACGTCGCCGCCCGTGGCGTGCACGTGGACGACATCGAACTCGTCATCCACGTGGACCCGCCCGCAGAGCACAAGGCGTACCTGCACCGCTCGGGCCGCACCGCCCGCGCCGGCAGCGCCGGTGACGTCGTCACCATCGTGCTGCCCGCCCAGAAGCGCGACACCGACCAGCTGCTGCGCAAGGCCGCCATCACGGTGACCCCGCAGCGCGTCAACGCCGGCTCCCCCGCCGTCGTCGCCCTCACCGGTGACGTGGCCGCGTACGTCAAGCCCGTTCCCCGTGTCGAGCAGCCGCAGGGCCAGTCGCAGGGCGGCCGCTCGCAGGGCGCCAACGCCCAGCGCAAGCGCGTCAACCGTGACGACCGTGACAACGGCGGCCGCGGCTCGCGCGACTCCGGCGGACGTGGCGGACGCAGCGGCGACGCCGTTGCCGCCGGCGGCGCCCGTCGCGAGCGCTCCGAACGCCCGGCCTCCGGCGGTCGTGGCAACGCGCCCCGCACCTCGGGCTCCGGCACCGGCGGCTCGGGTCGCTCCGGCGGCCTGCAGGTCGGCGGACTGGTTCGCGGCGGCGGCTCCACCGGTGGCGGCGCCCGCCGTTCGGCTCCGCGCCGCGCGCAGGGCTAGTCAGCCCCGCAGCATCCGCTCTCTGCACCACCCGCGAACGGGCCGGCTCTTCCTGGAGTCGGCCCGTTCGCCGGTTAACCCGGTTCGGGAGGCATAACTCCTGCTGGATTTCCCGCCGCCTCAGGTCCGCCGCATGATTCCGGGGCCGTACCGGCGCATCCGTGAAAATTGCAGGAGTTATGCACGCCGACGATCAGGCACCGGGTAGGTCGCTCGCCCGTTTGCTGGTCGCTCGCCCCCTGATCCTTGGTCCGACCTCGGGCTCGTTTGCCGCCGCCGCGTGCCGCAGTCAATCGGCGGCGGCGAGCACAACTCCTGCTAGATTTCCCGCTGCCTCGGGGCCGCCGCATAATTCCGGGGGCGGATCGGCGGATCCGCAGAGATTGCAGGAGTTATGCTCAGCGACGCCGAGGGAGGCCGCATCGGCCCGAGGCGCGGGGGTGGTTCGGCGGGGTCGGTGGCCTCGCGTAGGGTCGAAGTATGAACACCACCGTTGTTGTTCGGCCCGTCACCGAGACGGATGCCGACAGCCTGGGCCGCGTGCACGCGGCTTGCTGGCACGAATCCTATGACCACATCCTGAGCCGGGCTGCGCTGTCGCAGCTGCATCCGGAGCGTCTCGCCCAAATGTGGCGCCGTTTCTCGGTGCAGGGCCCCGGCTACCGCCACGTCGTGGCCGAGCTCGACGGCGAGATCGTCGGCTTCGCCGGCAGCGGCCCCGGGCGCGATGCCGGCGCCCCGACCGAGCACGAGCTGTACTTCATCTACCTGCTCGCCGACCACCAGGGCAGCGGCATCGGCCAGGCCCTCTTCGACGCGGTCGTCGACCCGGGCCCCACCTACCTCTGGGTCGCGGCCGACAACCCGCGCGCGCACCGGTTCTACGCCCGCAACGGCTACCTGCCCGACGGCCAGGAGCGCACCGAAGAGGTGCTCGGCGAGCCGTTCCGCGAGGTGCGGCTGGAGCGCTGACCGCACCCGTCCCCGCGGCCCGAGCCGGCCGCAGCCCGATTCCGCCCGGCGGGGTCGGGCTGTGCTGCACGCGGTCGCGGCCGGTCGGGCTGTGCTGCACGCGGTCGCGGCCGGTCGGGCCGGCGCCGCTCACGGCTCGCGGGCTGGGGTGCCGCACAGCTCGCGGCCGGCTGGGCGCCGCCGCACCCGTTCTCGGCAGGCTGCACCGGCGCATCCGGTGCCCTGAAACGGGCCAACGGCCGGTCCCCTAAAATCGAGGGATGCCCACGATTCCTGTCATTCTCGACGTCGACACCGGCGTTGATGACGCCCTCGCCATCCTGTTCGCCGTCGCCCACCCCGACATCGAGGTGCTTGGCATCAGCTGCGTCGCCGGCAACGCCTCGCTCGAACGCGTGGTGGAGAACACCCTGCGCATCCTCGACGTCGCCGACGCACCCCAGATCCCCGTGGCCGCCGGCGCCCGCCGCCCGCTGATCTCACCGGCCCGCAGCGCCTCGCACGTGCACGGTGAGGGCGGCCTCGGCACCGTGCACCTGCCGCCGGGCGAGCGCACCCCGGAGCCGGTGAACGCCGTCGAGCTGATGCGCCGGCTGATCACCGACAGCCCCCGCCCGGTGACCATCGTGGCGCTGGCCCCGCAGACCAACCTGGCGCTGCTGCTGCGCCAGTACCCCGACCTGGCCGAGAACATCGACCGGATCGTGTTCATGGGCGGCTCGGCCAGCGTGGGCAACGCCACCGCCGTGGCCGAGTTCAACGTCTGGCACGACCCCGAGGCGGCGGCGATCGTGCTGGATGCGGGCATCCCCACGTTCATGTACGGGCTGGATGTCTTCAACCAGGTGAGCGTGGAGAGGTCGGTGGCCGCCGCGCTCGAGGCCGGTGACTCGGCGTACGGCCGGGTGGTGGGCGCGCTGCTCGCCAACCGGGTGGCCCGCAGCGAGACCAGCGTGGCCGAGTACAGCGGCCTGATCGGCGACGCCGGCGCGATCTGCGCGCTCGTGGCCCCGGATGCCCTCACCACCCGGCTGTTGCCCGTGCGGGTGGAGCTGACCGGTTACGGCCGCGGCCAGACCATCGTGGACCAGCGGCGTGGCCGGGGCGAGGACAGCCTGCACGGCACGGTCGGCGGCTGGGAGGTGGCGGAGGTGGCCCTGGACGTGGACGCGCCGCGCTTCACCCGCCTGTTCCTCGACACCCTGGGCCTCGGCTAGGCCGACGAGGTCAGCGCAGGGCGCCGACCGAGGCCAGGGCCATGCGCAGCAGGCCGCCGCGGCCGCCCTCCATCTCGGCAGAGACGGCGTCGGTCGCGGCTTCCTCCGGGGTCATCCAGGTGAGCTCGAGGGCGTCCTGGCGGGGGTCGCAGGTGCCGGTGACGGGCACGACGTAGGCCAGTGAGACGGCGTGCTGGCGGTCATCCGTGAACGCGGTGATGCCGGGCATGGGGAAGTACTCGGCGACGGAGTACGGCACCGGGCTCGGCGGCAGCTGCGGGAACGCCATCGGGCCGAGGTCCTTCTCCAGGTGCCGGAAGAGCGCATCGCGCAGGGTTTCGCCGTAGAGCACCCGGCCGGAGACCAGGGTGCGGGTCATCTTGCCCTCCGGGGTGGCGCGCAGCAGCACGCCGACCTCGACGACCTGGCCCAGCCCGTCCACCCGCACGGGCACGGCCTCGACGTACAGCAGCGGCAGCCGCTGACGGATCTCGGCGAGCTCGACATCGCTCAGCCAGCCGGGATTGCTGCTCGGCGGCGGCGCGTCATCCCCGCCAGGCGTCCAGTCCGGATCGGGGTCAGGGGTGCGCACGCTCATACCTCATTGTGTCCCACCAAGCCCGCGGATGCATCCCTCCGCCGCGACACATTCTCAGTGAGTCGTACCGAAAGCCCCGATTCGGGCCGTATTTCGACGCTCACCTCTCGGTTCGCGTGACGCGAGGCGAGCCGGGTGGAAGGATTGGGGGACGGGGCGCCACATTCGGACGCGCCGGTGAGCGAAGGAAATACTGATGGCTGTTCGTCCCGAAGGTATTGACGCGGCCGCGGTGCTGTGGTCGGCGGCCGAGCCCGACCGGGTGGGCCGCCCGCTGTTGCTCGTGCTGCACGGCTACGGCTCGCACGAGGGCGACCTCTTCGCCCTGGCCCCTCACCTGCCGTTGGAGCCGACCATCGCCGCGCTGCGGGCGCCGCTGCCGGTGGGGCAGGGCTGGTCCTGGTTCCCGATCGGTGTGCCGGGCAACCCGGTGGGCGACGCCCTCGACGCCGCCGCGCTGGGCATCCTGGCCTGGCTCGACGCCCTGCCGGAGCAGCCCACCTCGATCGGCCTACTCGGCTTCTCCCAGGGCGGCGCCATGACCCTGCAGCTGATGCGGCACGCGCCGGAGCGGTTCGCGTTCGCGGTGCAGTTGTCCGGGTTCATCGCCAGCGGCACGCATCCGGGCGACGCCCGCCTGGCCGAAGTGAAGCCACCGGTGTTCTGGGGCCGCGGCACCCTCGACCCGGTCATCCCCGAGGCGGCGGTGGCCCGCACGCAGGCCTGGCTACCGGGCCACTCCACCCTCACCGAGGGCATCTACGAGGGGCTCGGCCACTCCATCTCGCAGGCGGAGCTCGGCGAGATCGCCACGTTCCTGCGCGAACAGTACGCCACGCCGGCGGCCTAAGGGTTCGAACTAGAGCAGCTTGCGGCCGGCTTCTTCGTTCTGGGCGATCTGACGCTCGATGTGCGCCTTCTTGCGGGCCTTCTCGGCGTCGCGGTCCTTCACCCGGATCTGCTCGGCGCGGACCTCGAACTGGGTGGCGCGCTCGGTGACGAGCCAGGCCGGCGGCTGCTGCAGCAGCGCCTGAATCTCGGCGGTGGTGAGGGGTTCGGTGACGTCACCGCGAACCAGACCCGAGATGGAGACGCCGAGCTTGGCGGCGACAACCTGCTTGGGGTGCGGGCCGTTGGCGCGCAGTTCGGTGAGCCACTCGGGCGGGTTGGCCTCGAGGGCGGCCAGCTCGGTGCGGGACACCGGGGCGGACTGGAACTCTTCGGGTGCTGCTTCGAGCAGAATCCCAAGCTTCTGGGCAGCCGTGGCCGGCTTCATGGTCTGGGGCTTCTTCTCGCTCATACTTCCAGCGTATAGCCTGAGAGCACTAAGGTTTCGGTGTCCTGTGCCCGCCGGCCCGCAGACAGCGCCTTTCAGACACCAGAAACCACCCAACGAGAGGATGCCGGTGACCTTTTCCATTGCCTTCGTCGCCGGAGTCACCCCCACCAAGTGGACCCGAATCTGGGAGTCCCGCCGCCCGGACGTCGAACTCGAGGTCTTCCGCACGAGCATCTCCGACCAGGAGAGCGTGCTGCGCGACGGGCGCGCCGATGTGAGCCTGGTGCGCCTGCCGATCAACGAAGAGGGTCTGAGCCTGATCGCCCTCTACAACGAGATTCCTGTCGTGGTCGTGGCCAAGGACCACTTCGTGGCGGATGCCGACAGCGTGGTCGTCGCCGACCTCGTGGACGAGCACCTGCTGCAGGACCCGGACGAGGTGCCGGAGTGGCGCGACGCCGCGGTGGAGGTGCGCGACGGCAGCCGCCGCGCCCTGCCGCCGATGCGCGACATGGACGAGACCATGGAACTGGTCGCCGCCGGGGTGGGCATCGTCATCGTGCCGCATTCCGTGGCCCGGCTGCACAGCCGCAAGGATGTTGTCGCCAAGCCGATCGAGGACACCGCCGAGAGCCGCATCGCCCTGGCCTGGCGCACCGTGGACACCACCCCGGACGTGGAGGACTTCATCGGCATCGTGCGCGGCCGCACCAGGGACAGCTCCCGCACCAACGCGGTGGCCGCCGGCGACGAACCGGTGAAGAAGGAGAAGAAGACCGCGAAGGCCAAGGCCGCCGCGAAGGCCGTGCGCGCCGCGGCCGCCGCCGCGAAGCCGGCCACCCCGCGCAAGACGCAGGGCGGCCCCGGCCGCACGCGCAACTCCCCCAGCCCCCAGGCCGGCAAGCGCCGCGGCGGTCGCTGACCGACGCTGCCTTGCCGCGCGGCCGAGCTAGGCGGGCGCCACCGGCTGCCGCAGCACGGTCTTGAGCTTCTCCGGGGCCGTGCGGCGCGGGTCGCCCAGGTACACCTCGTGGTGCCGGCCCCGTTCCCTAAGGCCCAGCCCCGGCAGCACCTCGCCGTGCAGCCGGGCCAGCGCCGGCGTCTCGTCGTCGTACGAGCCCACGTGCAACAGCTGCGCGCACCGGCCCTCGTCGAGGCGTTCGATGCGCACTCGGTCGATGCCGGGCAGGTTCTTCTTCGCCCGTGCCACCGCGACGGCCTCCTGGATCTGCGCATCGCTGACCCAGTCGGGTTGGCCGATCAGCATGGTCCAGCTCCAGGCGGTCTTGTCCCTGGCGGTGAAGACGGATGCGTCGTCGGCGTACCAGAGCCCCTCCAGCGGCCCCACCACCAGGTCGTGCCCGGCACGCTTGCTCGCGAACTTCAGCGTGTACGCCACCGCGTAGAGCGCTTCGACTGCCTCGGCGTAGGCCGGCGCCGTGTTCGGGTCGCCGGAGCCGTCCACCGCGAGGAATCGTTGCGGCGGCACCTCGAGCAGCTCCCAGTCCCGGTTCTTCGGGGCGTACAGGGCGCGGAGCTCCCGCTTCACGTCGTACGGCGCGGCGTGAACCTCGGTCACGACGCTCAGAGTTCCATCACCGCGATGACGTTACCGGCCGGATCGGCGAACCAGCCTCCGGTCGGCATGCCACCACCGCGAACGATTCCCCGCTCGTCCTGCTCGAAGCCGTCGTAGCGCAGAAATTCCACGCCCCGCTCGGTGAGCACATCCACGGCCTGCTCGATGTCGGCGACGGCCAGATTGAGGATGGTGAACACCGCCGGTTCGTGGTCCTCCTTGGGGTAGACGATCACCATGCCGCCACCGGGGAGGGTGATCTCCAGCATACCCATCGGGTTGTCCGCCACATCCAGGCCGACCACCTCCCGATAGAAGTCGCGGGCGGCGTCCAGGTCGGGCACGGCGAATCCGCTGAAGCCACGCAGATAGGTCAGTTCGGTTGTAACCATGATCCACTCCCCTCTTCGGTGAGACCGGGCTTGTCCCGGGCTGCCCCGGTCAGCGCGAGCTGATCTGGGCGAACTTACGGATGCATAGTGGCACGAACACCACGAGCAGCACCACCACTCCGATGAGCACCGTCGCGACCGGGTTCTGCAGCGTCCAGACATCCGGTACCGGCGCGCTGCCCTCGTTGCCGAACAGTTCGCGGGCGGCCTGCACGAGTGCGGACACCGGGTTGTATTCGGCGAAGGTCTTCAGCGGCTCCGGCAGCGTCTCGATCGGCACGAACGCGTTGGAGATGAAGGTGATCGGGAACAGGATGATGAACGACGCGTTGTTGATCACCTCCGGCGAGCGCACGCTCATGCCGAGCAGGGCCATCACCCAGCTGAACGCGTAGCTGAACAGCAGCAGCAGGGCGAGGCCGGCGAAGAACTCACCCATCGACGAGTTCACCCGCCAGCCCACCAGGAACCCGGTGGCCATCATGATGATCATCGAGATGGTGTTGAGCACCAGGTCGCCGTTGGTGCGGCCGACCAGCACGGCGGATGAACTCATCGGCAGGCTGCGGAACCTGTCGATGATGCCGTCCTTGAGGTCTTGCGCCATGGCCGAGCCGGAGAAGGTGGAGCCGAACACCACGGTCTGGGCGAAGATGCCGGCCATCAGGAACTGCACGTAATCGGTGCCCTGCACCGCGATGGCGCCGGCGTAGACCTGGCTGAACAGCAACACGAACATGATCGGCTGGATGACTGCGAACACCAGCATGTCCGGGGTGCGCTTGATCTTGATGAGGTTGCGCTTGGTCGTCGTCCAGCCGTCCGAGAACCAGAGCGACAGTGGGTTCCAGTTGGGCGGGGCGAGGACGGGGCGTTCGACTGTCGTGGTCATTTCACCAGCTCCTGCTTCTCGTCTTCGTTCTCGTCCGCCGCCAGATCGGCCTTGTGCCCGGTGAGCTTGAGGAAGACGTCGTCGAGGGTGGGTCGGCGCATTCCAGCGTCGTGCAACTCGATGCCGGCGCTTCGCAGGTCGGCGAGCACGTGCTGCAGGGCGGGCGGTCCGTCGGTGACGGCCACGTCGAGGCCGCGCCCGTCGCTGGAAACCTGCGGCTCCCCCGCTCCGTACCGGGCCAGGACCTCCCTGGCGGCAGCGCCGTCGGCCGCGTCGACCAGGGCGATGACCACCCGGTGACCACCGATCTGGGCCTTCAGTTCGTCCGAGGTGCCCTCGGCGATGACCTTGCCATCGTCGATCACCGCGATGCTGTCGGCGAGCTGGTCGGCCTCCTCGAGGTACTGGGTGGTGAGCAGCACCGTGGTGCCGTTGTCGACGAGCCTGTTGATCACGCCCCACAGCGCCATCCGGCTGCGCGGGTCGAGCCCGGTGGTCGGTTCGTCGAGAAAGAGGATCTTGGGGTTGAACACCAGGGCGCCGGCCAGGTCGATTCGGCGGCGCATGCCGCCGGAGAACCCCTTCACCGGCCGGTTGCCCGCCGCGGTGAGTTCGAACAGGTCGATGAGTTCCTGTGCCCGCCGCCTCGACGCCGCTCCGCCCAGGTGGTAGAGCCGCCCGACCATCTCGAGGTTCTCGAAGCCGGTGAGGTTCTCGTCGACCGCCGCGTATTGCCCGGACACGCCGATGATGCTGCGCACGGCCTTCGGGTCGTCGAGCACGTTGATGCCGTCGACGATCGCGGTGCCGGCATCCGGGCGGATGAGGGTGGTCAGGATCTTGACCACCGTGGTCTTGCCGGCTCCGTTCGGGCCGAGGATGGCCTTGACCGTGCCGGCCGGAACGGAGAGGTCGAGCCCGGACAGTGCGTGCACCGGTCCGGTCTTGGATTTGTAGGTCTTGGTGAGCCCGGAGGCTTCGATTATCGCCATGTCATGCCCCTGCCGAATCGGGTGGGTATGCTGATATGTAGACGATGTCCACATGTGAGCTTTTATCGTAACCAACCGGAGGCAGCGTGGCAACGG
This sequence comes from Cryobacterium inferilacus, assembly GCF_019599185.1. GTDB lineage: Bacteria > Actinomycetota > Actinomycetes > Actinomycetales > Microbacteriaceae > Cryobacterium > Cryobacterium inferilacus. Next base: position 14,179 of record NZ_JAIEUL010000004.1, read on the forward strand.
GTAACGCGAATTCGACGGTACGAACTTCGTACCGGCACGGTGACCTGCGCCGGGCCCTGATCGAGGCCGGGGTCGACCTCGCGCGCGAGGGCGGTCCGGCCGCCGTAGTGCTCCGGGAGGCGACCCGCCGCGCCGGCGTGACGCCCAACGCCGCCTACCGGCACTTCGCCGACCGCCAGGCGCTGCTGGATGCCGTCTGCTCGAGCTGCCAGGCGCTCGTCGCGTACTCCATCGAGGCCGATCAGGCGCAGGTCACGACGACGGATCCGGTAGAGGCGGCCCGGTTGCGGTTCCGGGCGGTCGGCACCGGCTACCTGCGCTTCGCCCTCGAACAACCCGGCCAGTTCCAAACCGCATTCTCCGCCTCCTCCGACATGGAGAGCGCCACGAGCTCGGCCCGCGCGGGGGCCAGCGGGCTCACCCCGTTCCAACTGCTCAGCCAGGCCCTCGACGACCTCGTCACCGTACGCCTGCTGCCACCGGAGCGTCGCCCGGCGGCGGAATTCCTGGCCTGGTCGTCGGTGCACGGGCTCGCCGAGCTGTTCATCGACGGGCCACTGCGCGCCCTGCCGGATGCGGTGAAGCAGACGCTCATCGTGCGGGTGATCGACATGGTGGAGAAGGGGCTCTAGGGCTCGGCGGGACGGCCGGCCCCGCGCGTCTCCACCATGGCGTTGCGCAGCCAGGCCACGCTGATGTCCAGCACCGTGCTCGTGCCGTCCGGCACGGCCGGGTGCAGGTCGGTGCTCTGCCAGGCCAGACGCAACCCGGCACGCGGGTAGGCGGACTCGGGGGCGCAGGTGGAGAGGTAGCCGCTGCCCTCCGGCACCACGACGAGACAGACGACATCCGACGGCCCCCGCGCGGCGTAGTACGGCGAATCCGTCACACCGTCGTCGTCGGCGTCGGTCCAGCCGGCCGAGCCCAGGTAGCGGAACGACTCGGGCCGGAACGCCTCCGGCATCTCCACCCGGGGAATGTCCCTGCCGGTCTGCAGCCGCTCGAAAACCTGGCCGACCAGAACGGGGTCGTTACTGCCAGCCGCCTCGGTGTCGGCCACACCGTCGGCCACCGTGGCGGAGTCGCCGGGCACACCGCCCTCGGCGCCGGGGCGGATGGCCAGGGTGGCGCCGGTGCCCACCAGCGCGCCCAGCAGCGCCGCGACGGCCAGGCCCCAGCCGAGCCGGCGCGGCCGGGCGGCTGCCTCCGCCGGCCCGGCCACGAGCGCGGGGCCGTCGGGACCGGCGGCATCCGTTCCGACCGGGCCGGGTGGGTTGCCGCCCGTCGCCGGGTCGCCCACCGCCGTGCCCGTCGCCGGGTCGCCCGCCGCGAGGTTGCCCGCCGCGAGGCCGCCCGCCGCGATCTCGGCCTGCACCGCCCGGATGGCCGCGGCCACCGCGGCATCCCCCGCGGCATCCCCCTCGGCGGAGAAGGCCCGCCGCTGCAGGGCCCGCAGTCTCTCCTGCAGCTCCTGCTCCCGGCTGCTCTCCTGCAGCTCCTTCTCCCGGCTGTCGGCCACGACACTCCCGTCGTTGATGCGCACATCCTGCCACGGACCGTCACGGACCGCCCGGCGGTGCGTCGGCACGGCACGCCCGCCCGGCCGCCCGCCATTGGCCGGCCCCGGCGCCGGTGGCAGGATGCCCGCATGACGGCGACCGACACGACCGACAGCCGGGCGGATCCGTGGGGCGGACCACGCCAGGCCCGCTGGCAGCGGGCCGTGGACTGGCCGCTGACGATCGCGGCCCTCCTGTTCCTGATCGCTTATTCGATCACCGTGATCGCCGATGTCGACGTCGCCACCGCCGACGTGCTGCGGGTCGTGATCGTGCTCAGTTGGGCGCTGTTCCCGGTGAGTTACCTGGTGGAGATCGTGCTGGCCCGCCGCCCGTGGCAGTGGCTGGTGCGGCATCCGGTGAACCTGCTCTTCGTACTGCTGCCGCTACTGCGGCCGCTGCGCCTGCTGCGGGTCGTGGCGCACAGCCGGGTGTTCCAGCACTCCGCCGGCACGGCCTTTCGCGCCCGGGTGCTGGTCTACCTCGCCGGGGCCGCGATCCTGGTCACCTATATCGCCGCGCTGGCGGTGTTCGACGCCGAACGGGCGGCGCCGAACGCCAACATCGTCTCGTTCGGCGATTCGCTGTGGTGGGCCGCGGTGACCATCACCACGGTCGGCTACGGCGATTTCACGCCGGTCACCCTGCGCGGCCGGGGCATCGCCACCGGCCTGATGCTCGGCGGGGTGGCCGTGCTGGGTGTGCTGACGGCCACGTTGTCGTCGTGGATCGTGCAGCGGGTGAGCGCCCTGGAGGCGGATCGCCACCGGCCGACCGAGGGCCCCAAACCCGAATAGGGCCAACGAGGCGGGAATGATACACTCTCTGAATACCCTTAACGAACCGCTGTGCCATTTTCAGTCGCGTGTTGTATCCGGTGATCTGCCCCGGGTACCTCGAATCGGCTGGTCGACACTGTGGAGGAGCACGTCAGCGCCCCGCGCAGACGTCCGGGTGATACGTCAACCACGCTTAACGAATAACGAGGCTGCATCAGATGATTTTCGAAGTCGGCGAGACCGTCGTCTACCCCCACCACGGCGCAGCGACGATCACGTCGGTCGACACCCGCACGATCAAGGGTGTCGAGAAGCGCTACATCACGCTCACTGTGCACCAGAGCGACCTGGCCATCAACCTGCCCATCGATAACGCCGAGCTCGTCGGTGTGCGCGACGTCATCGACGCCGCCGGTGTCGAGGCCGTCTTCGACGTGCTCCGCAGCGACGTCGAAGAAGAGCCCAGCAACTGGTCGCGCCGGTACAAGGCCAACACCGAGAAGATGGGCAGCGGCAGCGTCTACCGCGTCAGCGAGGTCGTTCGCGACCTGTGGCGCCGCGACCGCATCTCCGGCGTCTCCGCCGGCGAGAAGCGGATGCTCATCAAGGCCCGTCAGGTTCTCGTCTCCGAGCTCGCGCTCGCGCAGAAGTCCACCGAAGAGGAAGCCTTCGTCACCCTCGACGACGTGCTGAACGCCAGCGTCGCCGAAGTCGCTTAGCCCCAGCCTTACAGCGCGCCGTCGGATGATCACCCCGTTGATCACCCGGCGGCGCGTTTCTGCGTTAGGCCGGCCGCGTCCCGGTGACCGGTTCCACAGGCGCGCGCTGGTGGCGGCGCTGCTGCCGGTTCTGCTGGTGGCCGGCGCGCTGACCGGCTGCACGACCACGGCTGCGCCGAGCACGGATGCGCCGCTCGCCGGCGCGGTCACCCTGCCACCAGCCGGGGCCGGGTTCGACTACCAGCTCGGCGGGGCATACGACCCGCCGGCCGGCATCCGTACCGTCGTGCGCGACAGCACCGCGGATGCGGTCGCGGGCCTCTACTCGATCTGTTACCTCAATGGATTCCAGACCCAGCCGGCGGAGTCCGAGCGGCTGTGGGCGGACTCCCCCGAACTGATCCTCACCGCCGGCACCGAGCCGGTGCAGGACGAGAACTGGCCGGACGAGTATCTCTTCGACACCGGCAGCGCCGACTCGCGGGCGGGCATCGAGGCCCTGCTGCGACCGCAGATCGAGGGCTGCGCCGCCGCCGGGTTCGACGCCGTGGAGATCGACAACCTCGATTCGTACACCCGCTCGGCCGGCCTGCTCGACGCGGCCGACAACATCGCTCTGGCGCGTCTGTTCGTGGCCACTGCCCACGAGGCGGGCCTGGCGATCGGCCAGAAGAACACCGCCGACCTCGCGGCCGAGCTGGCCGGGGACTTCGACTTCGCCGTCACCGAGGAGTGCGACCGGTGGCAGGAGTGCGGGCTGTACACCGCCGCCTACGGCGACCACGTGCTGGCGATCGAGTACGCCGACGACCTGCGGGAGGACTTCGCCGCGGCCTGCGCCGTGCCCGACCGGCCGCGCTCGATGATTCTGCGCGACCGGGACCTCGTGACGCCCGGCACCGCCGGCTACCGCTACCGGAGCTGCTGACCGGCGCTCAGGCGGGTGCCGGCTGGCGGGGAGCGAGTCGCGGCGCCCAGCCGAACGCCACGGCCGCGCCGGCCAGGGCGAGCTGGCCCACGTACGGCAGCACGGCCGAGACCACCGATACGTCGCCCCCGCTGGTCATGAAGCTGTCGGCGATGGACATGCCGATGCCGAAGCCGGCGAAGAACCTGAAGAAGATCGCACCGCCGACCAGGCCGAGGAGCACGATCGCGAGCCGGCGCGGGGTGAGGGCTGCGGCGCGGGGATGGGCGGCCGCGGCCAGCACGATGAGGGCCGCCAGCGACCAGAACAGGGCCCAGATACCGATCAGCACGGCGGTGGTGGTGAGGCTGAAACCGTCCCGCGACGCCATCAGGGCGTAGATGGTGGCCAGGTCGGTGCCGGGCACCTTCGCCTCCGGGTTCCAGACCAACAGGTCGATGGCGCCGACCACGACGACCGCGATCACCGCGGCCGCGCCGAGCACGGCGACGGGAACCCGCCGCCGGCGTACCGCGGTGCGGTCCTTCAGCCCGATTGGCATCGAGCCGCCGAGCACCACGATCCCGCCGGCGAGGGCCGCGACGATGACGAGGAAACCGACGGCCGAGAGCCAGGCCGGCAGCCCGGGCACCAGCGCCGCGGCGAGCACGAGCGCTGGGCCCAGGATCGCCGCGAGCAGGGTGACGCTGGCGGTACGGGTCGCGGCCACCCGGGCGGCGCCGGCCAGATAGAGGGCCGCGATCACCGCGAGCAGAACCGCCAGACGCAGCACGAGCCATCCGGCGGTCTGCAGCGCAGCGACCACACCGGCCGTGGCCGCCTCACCCTGCGGCACGATGCCGCCGCCGGTGAAGTAGCTGCCGAACAGGATGACCACGGCGGCGGCGGCCAGGGCGAAACCGCGGCGGGCCAGCCGGCGCGGCAGTGTGCCGCGTGCTTCGCCGGAGTGGGCGGGCAGGTCGCGGTCGAGGGTGAGGCTGAGCGCGGCTGCACCGAGCAGCACATCGCGCCGGGAGAGGCCGGCCTCGGCCGCGCCGGCGGCATCCGCTCGCCACTCTTCGAGATACCGGATGCGCGCCAGCGGCGGCAGCAGCCGAGCCAGGAGGCGCAGCAGCAGGTCGACGATCATGCGCGGGCCCCCGCCGGTGTGAACCGGGCCACTCGCGCGGGCCGGCCCGGCCGCGTCGCGCGGCTCGCCCGGGTCGCCGGCTCTGCCCGGGTCTCGAACCGGGCCACGGCGCTCCGCGCCGCCTCGCCGCCGTCGCTGGTGAGCGCGTACAGCCGGCGCCGGGGACCGGAGCGGTCGGTGTCCGGCTCCCACGACGAGGTCGCCCAGCCGGCGTTTTCGAGACGCTCGAGAATGGGGTAGACGCTGCCTGCGGGGCGGCCGGTGCGCTTGATCACGAGCATCCCCCAGACGGCGGCGCCATCGTCGAGGAGGACGCGGAGCACGTCGATGGTAGCGGGGGTCAGGCGCGAGAGCGGGGTCACGAGCGCAACTCTAGCTATATAGAGATAGCGCGTCAATCGGTTGCGACCGGGGCCGGCCGGGCTCAGCTCGCGCGCGACGCACCGAGCGTCGTGAGCAACGCATCCAGTTTGGCGAAGGACTCCCGCCAGCCCACGGCACCCATCTCGGCCAGATCCCGCGGGAGCGGGCCCTGCTCCAGGTGCAGCCGGGTGCCGCTGCCGGCGGCCACGAGATCGATCGTGAGCACGAGTCGGGTGCCGTCCGGCACCCCGGGCATGCCCCGCGCGTCTTCGTAGCCGACCAGGCGCTCGTTCGGGCGCACCTCGGTGAACACCGAGTGGACCGGTGAGGTGATGGCCGGATTGTCGTTGTTCACCATCACCAGGCGCCAGGACCCGCCGGGCACGGGGTTGATGCGCACCGTCGAGCGGGGAACGTGGAAGCCGGCCGGGCCGAACCACTGGGCCAGCAGGTCGGGGTCGGTGAAGGCCGCGTACACCCGGTCTGGCCCGGCCGCGAAGTCGCGTTCGAGCACCAGGTTGCCGGTGGCGGTGGTCGTATCCAACATGCTCGGGGTCCTTTCTCGAAGCCGGTGCCTGCGGCCGGCAAGTGCGGCCGGGCTGCCCGGCGGTACTCGACACCGTCAATATGCGCGCTGATCGGGCGGCGGTCAAGGTGTCGACGCGGTGCCGGCCGGGCGCATCAGCCGCCAAAGCAGGGCACGTTCGCACACCCCCCAGACCGCGCTCACGGTGAGGTACAGCGCCGCGGCCAGGGGCACGAACGCCGCGAACAGCACGCTGATCAGCGGCAACCAGCTGAGCGCCCCGGTCAGGGCGGCCTGCGCCCCCGGGGTGAGTGCCGGTGTGCCGGGAGCCGGAGCCTGCGAGGTCGGAGCCTGCGGAGCCGGCGCACCGGTGGCGGACTGCGCGAGCATCACCCGGCGGCTGAGCAGCTGAGCGACCAGCAGCACGGCGAGCACTCCCCCGCCGACCAGCAGCACCGCCGGGCCGGCGGCGGCACCCCAGCCGGTGACCCCGGTGAGGATGCTGGTGCCCAGCGGGCTGCCCAGCAGCGTGCCGTCGAGCAGCGCGTTGCCGTGCCCGTTGATCTCGCCCAGCACGAACAGTCCGTAGACGATCGAGACGATCGGGGCCTGCACGAGCAGGGGCAGGCATCCGGCCAGGGGCGAGGCGTTCTCGGCGGCGTACAGGGCGGCGGTTTCGCGCTGCAGCCGTTCGGGTGAGGCGCCGTGGCGGCGGCGCAGCTCGGCCAGGCGCGGGGCCAGACGTTGCCGCACCCGCTGCGCGCGGGCCTGGGACACCCCCACCGGGACGAGCAGCAGCCGGAGGGCGAGGGTGACGAGCACGATCGCGAGGGCACCGGCATCCGTGGCGGCGACGGGGGTGAGGAACAGGGTGAGGTTGTGCAGCACGGCGTAAGCCAGGTCGAGCACGGCCGCGATGGGGCCGAAGGCGTAGATGTTCATTGAAAGACTCCCGGTCGGAATACGGAAAATGGGGAACCGTATGGTCGCGAGAGGGAGCGCGCACCCGGCGGGTGCAGCGCGAGAAGGGTCCCTAGGCGACCGGGAGGGCGCGGCCCGGCGCGCGCGGCTGGGGCTTGCCCGGCGCATCCGGAACGCTCTGGCCAACCTGGGAGGCCAGCTCGGGGTGGGGCCTGGCACCGGGCCGCGGGGCGCCGGTGAGCACCATGACCAGCACCGCCAGCACCTGCTGGGCGGCGCCGGTGACGGCCGTGGCCGAGGCGCACAGGCTGACGATGGCGGCCAGGGCGAGAAGTTCGCCGAAGCCGCGGCCGTCGAGCGAGAGGGCGCCGAGGGAGAACGCGCCGAGGCCGACCCCGAGGCTGAGGCCCAGGGCCACCGACAATCGGGCGGTCGGGGACGCCAGACGCAGTGTCACCATCAGCGCGCGCATCCGACCCCCTTTCGGTCAGTCAATCCCGTCAGTTTAGCTGGGGGCCGGGCGTGCAGGCCAGGTGCAGCGGCAGGAGTTGTACGGGATGGGTGGCGGTTCGGGTCAGAGGGCCCGCACCGAGTTATTGCGCTTGTCGTGGGTCAGTTCGACCAGGCCGAGGTGCTCCAACAGTGGGGGGAGGTACATGCCGAATCGGCCGCGATATCCCTTCCGTAGGCCGTACCAGCCGCCAACCGGGTTGTCCTCCGACCGACCCCAGGCCTCGACGCTGCCCTCCACGGCGGGCTTGTTCTCGTCGCTGGCGCCGAGCGGCACCCAATCGCCCTGTTCCACGAGCCAGGCATGTAGGTCATCGATGGCCCTGGCCTGGTACTTCAAAGTGGTGGAGCCGACCCGGCAGACGAGCTCATCACCCTCCCTGTGCATCGTGTAGCTGGCGGTGCCGGGCGGCGTCGTGAGCTGCCACGGCTCGGCCGCGGTTCCTTCGGTCATGGTCTCTCCCGCTCCTCGGCCAGTGGATGCCGGCCGGTATCGGTCAGTGTAGGCCCGGTCGAAATCCTCCGGGCGGCTCGACGTCGGCGCCAGCAGCACCGGGTACGCTGAGCGCACGTGAACCACGGGAAGGACCGCGCCATGGCCAAGAAGGCAGCCGCCACACCCCGCATGAACAAGAAGCTCTATGAGGGTGAGCTGCGCCGGTTGCAGGCCGACCTCGTGACCATGCAGGAGTGGGTGCGCGAGTCCGGTGCCCGGATCGTGGTGATCTTCGAGGGCCGCGATGCCGCCGGCAAGGGGTCGGCGATCAAGCGGGTCACCGAGTACCTCAACCCGCGCATTGCGCGGATCGTGGCGCTGCCGGTGCCCACCGACCGTGAGCGCGCTCAGTGGTACTTCCAGCGCTACATCGAGCACCTGCCCACGGCCGGGGAGATCGTGCTGATGGACCGGTCCTGGTACAACCGGGCCGGCGTCGAGAAGGTGATGGGCTACTGCACCCCCGACGAGTACCGGCGTTTCCTGCACCAGGCGCCCCTGTTCGAACGGATGCTCGTCGAGGACGGCATCATCCTGCTCAAGTACTGGTTCTCGGTGTCTGATCACGAGCAGGAGCTGCGCTTCCGCTCCCGGCTGAAAGACCCGATGCGGCGCTGGAAGCTCTCGGAGACCGACGTGCTCTCGATCACCAAGTGGGTGGACTACTCGAAGGCGAAGGACGAGATGTTCGTGCACACCGACATCGCCGAGGCACCCTGGTGGGTGGTGGAGAGCGAAGACAAACGGGCCGCCCGCCTCAACATGATCAGCCATTTCCTGTCGATGGTGCCCTACGAGCAGATGGAACCGCCGCTGGTGCGCATCCCGCACCGGCCGCCGGCCTCCGACTACGAGCGACCGCCGCGCGAGCTGAACCGGCCGGTGCCCGACCACGCGGCGCGTATCGCCGAGCTGGCCGCAGAGGCGAAGGGCAAGAAAAAGGGCTGACCCGCAGGGCGAGCGAGTCGGGTCAGCCGAGCGGGGCGGGTTCGGCGGACTCGCGCAGCCGGGCCTTGGCCCCGTGTTCGATCAGAACCGGCACGTACTCGCGGATCGGTTTGCCGTCGAGCAGGTGGCGTTCCTCGGTGACGACGTTCTCGATCACCGACCGCGGCTGCGCCGGGAACTTCTCGGCGAGACGGTCCACGACGTGGGAGACGGCCTGATCTTCATGGTTCTGACGTTCAACGTTGTCCACGGCATCAGTCTGCGACCGCCCGGGGCATCCGGTCAACTCGAATGGCCGCCGGGGGCCGGGGCCTGCACGCACGTGCAGAGCCCCACAGCCGTTACCCGTACGGCACAGTTGAGCAGTGTGGTGGGCTACCGCGGGGCAGCCGGGCTTGATGCCGCCGACGCCGGGGCGGCCGGGGCCGCGGCGGGGGCCGCCTCGGCGAGCAGGGTGCGGGCGGCCAGGCCGATGATGGCGCTGTAGGTGGGGTAGGCGAACCGCACGTGCGCCAGCGTGGCGACGTCCACCCCCGCGGCGATGGCCGTGGTGACCGACTGCACCACCTCGATCGCGTTCTCCCCCACCGCGTGCGCGCCCAGGATCAGCTCCCGGCGCCGGTCGGAGATCAGCATCAGGAAGCCCCGCTCCCTGTCGTCGATCACGGCCCGGTCCAGGCTCGCGTACGGCACCGTGGCGACCACGCAGAGCGGGTCGCGGGCCCGCGCCTGCTCTTCGGTAAGCCCCACCCCGGCGTAGTCGGGGTCGGTGAACCCGCCCGCAGGCAGCAGGTGGTGAGGGGTGCGCCGGTTGGTGCCCAGCACGGCGTTCTCGGCGGCGGCCTCGCCCTCGAACTGCGCGGCCTGCACGAGCATGTCGCGGCCGTTCGCGTCGCCCACGGCGAAGATGTGCGACACCTCGCTGCGGAAGTACTGGTCGACCGGGATGGCCGACCGCACCGTGGTGACGCCGGCGTTGCCCAGACCCAGATCGTCGACATCCGCCGGCCAGCCCGTGGCCATGATCACGGCGTCGAACGGTGCGGCGACGGTCTCGCCGGCGACCTGCCAGGTGAGGGTGATCGAGCCATCCGGCTGCTTCACCAGGGATTCGACCGTGTCGATGCCGGTCTGCACCGTCGTGCCCTGCTCACGGAACGCCGTCGTCACGCCCTCGGAGACCGCGGCGTCCGAGGCCATCAGGATGCGCGGAGCCACGTCGAGAAGGGTGACCCGGGAGCCGAACGAGCTGAAGATGGTGACGAGCTGGGCGCCGGTGTTTCCACCGCCGATCACCGCGAGGCGCTCGGGCAGGGCGGGCAGGGTGAGCACGTGCTCCGGCACCGTGGCCAGTTCGGCGCCGGGGATGGGCAGCCGACGGGAGTGGCCGCCGACACAGATCAGGATGTTGTCGGCGCTGATCCGGCGGCCGCTCTCGAGTTCGACCGTGTGCTGGTTCACGAACCGGGCGCGGCCCTCCAAGACCAGGTCGATGCCGGCGTCGCTGAACCGCTCGGCCTCCCGCTTGATGGCGCGTACCCGGTCGACGGACTCGGTGACCCTGGCGGCGGTGGTGCGCCAGTCGAACCGGGTGATGGCGGCCTCGATGCCGTAGGTCTCGGCGGTGCGTACCTCGCGCATCAGCCTGGCTGCCTTGGCGAGCGCCCGGGTGGGCACGCAGCCGGTGTTCACGCAGGTGCCGCCGGTGCGATCGGACTCGACGACGACGACCGCGGCGCCCAACTCGGCCGCGCGGAGGGCCGCTGAGGTGCCGGCCGGGCCGGCTCCGATCACGAGCACGTCATAGTGGGCACGGGGCTCGGGGGAAGCGGCGGGATCAGCGGGCATGAAAACCTCCTGGCAGCGGAACGGATCACTGATCCTGCCACCGGGTGCTGGGAAATCCCCTGACGAGAGCGCCGGTCAGTGCACCGTCAGAGCCCCGGTGAGGGCTACGGTCGCCGGCTTGCGGTCCTGCTCGCCTTGGCGGCCTTCCCCGCATCCGCCTTGGCCGCCCGGCCGGCCTTCCGCAGGGCGCGTTGCCGGGCGTCCTCGACCTTCATCAGCGTGCGGGTCTCGTCGAGGTCGCCGATCAGGGGCCGCCACCAGGCGGCCGCAGGGTCCGCATCCACCAGGATGGTGCGGATCAGCAGGGTGAGCGGAATCGCCAGGATCGCCCCGATGGCGCCGAGCACGATGGCCCAGAACAGCACCGAGGCGAAGGTGAGCGACTGACTGAGCGCCACGGCGTTGCCCACCACCCGGGGCTGCACGATCGACTGCACCACGGCGTTGATGATCGCGTAGATCACGATCACGGGCAGGGCGAGCTCCCAACCGCCGGTGAGGAACGCGAACACCGTCGGCGGGATGATGGCGATGAAGTAGCCGACATTGGGGATGAAGCTGCAGAGGAACGACAGCAGCCCCCAGAGGAAGGCGCCTGGCACCCCGAGCAGGATGAGCGCGACGGCGTTGAGCGCACCCTGGGCGATGCCGAGAAGGGTGGTGGCCACCATGTAGCGGCGCACACTGGAGGCGAAGTCGGTGAGCGCCACGACCAGGGTCGGCCGGGTCGGCCGCAGCTGGCTGAGCAGCGTGGGCAGGTAGCCGGCATCCGCGGCCATCAGGATCAGCATGGTGAGCACGATGACGAGCGCGACGGTGATGTTCGTGATGCTGCCGAACAGTCCGGAGACGACCGGCACCAGGTTGCTCGGGTCGAAACTGTCCTCCACCGCCTGCACCTGCGCGGTTCCGAAGCCGAGGGTCGCGAGCCACTCGGAGACCGTCGTGCCGATGTCGCTGAGTTGGCTGGCGAACTGGGGCAGCAGGGCGGCGAACTGGCCCAGGGCCAGGCCGAACGCGGCCACGAATGCCGCCAGCACGATGAAGACCGTCGCCACCACCGACCCCGTGGCCAGTCCGCGCGGCACGCCGCGCCGTTCCAGGCCGCGGCGCACCGGATGCGCGCAGATGGTGAGCACCAGCGCCAGCAGGATCGGCGCCGCGATGCCGGCGATGGCGGCCAGGCCGAACACCGTGACCGTGGCGCCGCCCAGGCCGACCAGGATGGAGGTGTTGCGGTGGGACATCACGGGTGGGGCGACGATCGCCGGCTCACCTCCCGGCGCCTCCCGGGCGGCCGAGGGGCTCACCGCACCCGGGGTGGACCTGGATCGGCGTCGCCACATGGGGTCCCTCCGCATCAGTTCGCGTCAGGCACAGTGTGCTCCGCCCCGCCCGACCGCGGCGTCACCCGTTTCGGGTGAGCCGCGGTGGCGGGGTGCGGTTAGAGGCCGGGCAGGTGACGGATGTTGGACCGCGCCATCTGCACTGCCTCCCCGACGCCGCCGTTCAGCACGGTCTTCGACAGGGCCAGCGCGAAGCCCTTCACCTGCTTGGCCGTCACGGTCGGCGGCAGCGACAGCGCGAGCGGGTCGGTGACGATGTCGACCAGGGCCGGGCCGTCGTGCGCGAAGGCCGCGGTGAGCGCCGACCGTAACAACTGGGGGTCCTCGACCCGCACGGCGTGGAAGCCGAGCGCGGTGGCCACGGCGGCGTAGTCGACGGCGGGCACATCAACACCGAAGTCCGGGATGCCGTCGACGAACATCTCCAGCTTGACCAGGCCCAGGGTGGAGTTGTTGAACACCACCACCTTGACCGGCAGGTTCTGGGCGGCGATGGTGATCAGCTCACCGAGCAGCATGGCGAGGCCGCCGTCGCCGCTGATCGTGACGACCTGGCGGTCGGGGTAGGCGGCCTGCGCGCCGATGGCCTGCGGCACGGCGTTGGCCATCGACCCGTGCAGGTACGAGCCGATCAGCCGACGCCGACCGTTGGGCGTGAGATACCGGGCCTGCCAGACGTTGCCCATGCCGGTGTCGGCGGTGACGATGGCGTCGTCGGCGACGAGCTCGTCCAGCAGTGACGCCGCGAACTCCGGGTGGATCGGCCGGCCCTGGTCGACATCCGTGTAGGTGCCCACCACCGAGCTGAGCAGTTTCTCGTGTTTCTTCAGGGTGGCGTCGAGGAAGGACCGGTCGGTCTTCTTCCGCACCAGGCCGGTGAGGGCGGCCAGGGTGGCCGCCACGTCGCCGTGCACCGGGTGGGTGACGCTGACCCGGCGGCCCAGGTGGGACGGGTCGGTGTCGACCTGGGCGATGACGACCTTGTCGCCGTCGGGCAGGAACTGTTCGTAGGGGAAGTCGGTGCCGAGCAGCAGCACCAGGTCGGCGTCGTGGATGCCCGCGTGCGCGGCGCCGTAGCCGAGCAGGCCGGTCATGCCCACGTCGAACGGGTTGTCGTACTGGATCCACTCCTTGCCGCGCAGGCTGTGCCCGACCGGGGCGGCCACCAGGTCGGCGAAGTCGACCACGGCGTCGTGCGCGCCGGCGACACCGGCTCCGGCGAAGATCGCGACGGTCTCGGCCGCGTTGATGGCCTCGGCCAGGGCGGCCACGTCGGCGTCGGCGGGGACCACGGTGGGGCGGCCGGGGAGGACGAACCGGGGAACCGTGCCCGCCGCAGGCAGTTCGGCCACGTCACCGGGCAGGGTGACCACCGAGACCCCGCCGAGTGCGACCGCGTGCCGCATGGCCGCGTTGACCACCCGCGGCGCCTGCTCGGCGGAGGAGACCAGTTCCCGGTAGTGCGAGCACTCCACGAAGAGCCGGTCGGGATGGGTCTCCTGGAAGTAGCCGCTGCCGATCTGGCCGGTGGGGATGTGACTGGCGATCGCCAGGACGAGCGCCCCGGTGCGGTGAGCGTCGTAGAGCCCGTTGATGAGGTGCAGGTTGCCCGGCCCGCAACTGCCCGCGCACACGGCGAGCCGGCCGGTGAGCTGGGCTTCGGCCCCCGCCGCGAACGCCGCGGCCTCCTCGTTGCGAACGTGCACCCAGTCGATGCCGCCCTTGGCGGAGCCGCCGCTGCGACGCACGGCGTCGACGACGGGGTTGAGGCTGTCCCCCACGATGCCGTAGATGCGGCGCACTCCGGCGTCGACGAGTTGGGCGATGAGCTGGTCTGCGACAGTCTGAGCCATCGGTCCAGTAAACCGCGGCGGCGCGGGGCTATCGGTGTACGGTCAGTGAACTCACAGCGGAACGGCGGGGTCAGTCGCCCTGGAAGACCACACGGTTGCGGCCGTCCCGCTTGGCCACGTACATGCGCACATCCGCCACCCGCAACAGCGCCGCACCGGTGTCGGCATCCGTCGGCGCGACGGCCACACCGAGGCTCGCCGTGACCCGCAGGCCCGCGTTGATGGCCGACCAGTCGTAGCCGGCGACGGCGGCGCGCACCTTCTCGCAGAGGGCGAAGGCGTCGTCGGCCGTGACGCCCGGCATCACCAGCAGGAACTCCTCGCCGCCCAGACGCGCGGCGATACCGCCGGGGAGGTGCTTCATCGGGTCGGCCAGGATGCGGGCGAGCACCTGCAGCACCTGATCGCCCACCGCGTGGGTGAGATCGTCGTTGATGCGCTTGAAGTGGTCGACGTCGAGCATCGCGATCGCCACCGGCGGGCCGCCCTCGCGCAGCTCGGTGAGCAGGGTGCCGAGGTGGTCGTCGGCGAAGCGCCGGTTGTGCAGCTCGGTGAGCGGGTCACGCTGGGCCATCTCGCGGTAGCGTTCGCTTTCCCGGCGGGATTCGGCGGCCTGGAACATCGCTTCGAGAATGCTTCCGCGGGATTCGTTCTCGCCGGCGGTGAGGGCGACGGACTGGGCGTGGTAGCTGCGGTAGGCCTCGAACGCGGCCTTGTAGTCCTCGAGCGCGGCAAAGATCTCGGCCTGTTCCCTGGCCACCTCGGTGGCCCAGCGGACCAGGCCGTGTTCGGTGGTGAGGGCCAGGCACTGGTCGACGACGGTCTGCGCCTCGACCAGGCAGCCCTGCCTGCGATAGGTCTCGATGAGGGTCACGAGGGCGGCGGCGATGCTGTCGGGCAGGTAGTCGACCGGCTTGGCTTCCATCGCGGCCAGGAGGGTGGCCTCGGCCTCGTCGAGCCGGCCGGCGGTGAGGTAGACCCTGGCGATGGTGTCGCGGGCGTACATGCCGATCGGCCGATCGTGCAGCGTCGACAGGGCGATCAGGTTCTCCACCGCGGCCAGGGCGGCGTCCTGGTTGTCTGCGAGATACTCCGTGTAGGCCAGATTGTTGAGAATTGTGTAGCGGATGCCCGTCTCCGGGTCGTCGATCACCAGCCGCAGCGCCTCGCCGTACCGCCGGCGGGACTCGTCGAAGGACCCCGCCGAGCCCAGGGCATCGGCCAGGGTGAGCCGGGCGGCGGAGCGCATCAGCGGACTCTCGTCCGCATCCAGCAGATCGTTGGTGGCCACGGCGTGCTCGAGCGCGAGGGCGCGATCGCCGACGAGTTCGAAGATGGAGCCGAGCACCTCGTGGCACCGGGACTGCAGGGTGCGGTCGCCGTGTTCCTCGGCCCAGTCAAGGATGCGTTGCACGGTGGCGGCGCCCTGCCGCGGGTCGCCGCGGCGGGTCATGATCGACGCCCGCTGCACCTCGAGCCGGCGACGCAGGGCACCGTCATCCGCCGGATCCAGTTCGGCCAGCCAGTCCTCGGCCGCGGCGAGGGCCACATCCTGATCGATCCAGAACTGGCGCTCCACCCAGGCGAGGCGCGCGTCACTCGACGTGTGTTCCACCACCACCATCAGAATCCGCCCCATCACAGCCTGTAAACCGACAATCGAGCTTCCAGGAGAGGGATCTCCGATGGATCGAACGCACCGTGTGGCTCAGCCTAGTGGGCCGACCGGCGGCCGGCACCCGGTACACGGCCGCGCTGCCACGCCCGGCACGCCTCACCCGTTCTCACCCGTTCCGGGTGATCCAGAACCCTGGGGGCGTGATTAGCGTGATCTGCAGCCGAGGACTGTTCCACGTCGCCCCTGCGGCGGCAGGACCCCGGTCGGAATGCAGTGAGAAAGGTGCCGCCATGAGTTTCTGGTCGAGCTTTTGGGATTTCATCGGGTTCTTCTTCTGGACATTTGTTTTCGTGTCCTATCTGTTCGCCCTCTTCGCGGTGATCGGTGACATCTTCCGGGACCGCTCGATGAACGGCTGGATCAAGGCCGTCTGGTTGATCTTCCTGGTCTTCGTCCCGATCCTGACGGTGCTCGTGTACGTGATCGCCCGCGGGCGCACCATGGCGGAGCGCCAGATCAGCGCCGGCATGGCGCAGAAGCGTGACACCGACGAATACATCCGGTCGGTCGCCGGCGCCAATCCCGCCCAGGACATCGCGCAGGCCAAGCAACTTCTGGACTCCGGCGCGATCACCGAGGGCGAATACGCGGTACTCAAGGACCGGGCCCTGGGCAACACCCAGGCGCGGTCCGACGTCGTCTGATCCGTCACCGGCCGGCCGGATGCCGCGCGCCTAGGGGCGTGACGCGTCCGGTTCGGTCGTGCGGCGCGCTGCCAGCCACAGGTTGAGGTCGGCAGCGGGGATGGGCTGCGACATGAAGAAACCCTGGGCATGGTCGCAGCCGTACCGGGCCAGTTCGTCGTAGGCGGAACCGGTCTCGACGCCCTCGGCCACCATCCGCAGGCCCAGGCTGTGGGCCAGGTCGATGGTGGACGCCACGAGCGACGCCGCCCTGGCATCGTCGTTCATCGGCAGCACGAACGAGCGGTCGAGCTTGAGTTCGTCGATGGGCAGGTCACGCAGGTAGGACAGCGAGCTGTACCCGGTGCCGAAGTCATCCACCGCGATCTGGATGCCCGCGGCGCGCAGCCGGGTGAGCACCGCTCTGGCGCGCTCCCGGTCGCTCATCAGGTAGTCCTCGGTGATCTCGAGCATCAGCGCCGAGGCCGGCAGCCCCCGGTCGGCGATCATGCGCACGATCTTGTCCGGAAGCTCGACGTTGACCAGTGAGCTCGCCGACATGTTGACCGCGATGGTGAGGGCATGCCCGTCGGCCTCCCACCGCACGGCCTGATCGAGGGCCTTGGTCAGCACGATCCGGGTCAGGTCGTGGATGAGGCCGGATTCCTCGACGAGATCGAGGAAGTCCTCCGGCAGCAGCAGGCCGCGGTCGGGGTGTTGCCAGCGCACCAGCGCCTCCACGCCGGTCACCGCTCCGGTGTCCAGGCTCACCTTGGGCTGGTAGTAGACGAGGAGCTGGTCGTCGCTGAGGGCCAGCCGCAGCTCCTGGAGCGTGCGTAGCCGGGCCTCGCCGTGGCTGTCGTCTTCGGTCGTGAAGACGTGGGCGCCGACCCGGCTGGACTTGGCCTTGTACATCGCCATGTCGGCGCGACGCATGAGCGTGCTCAGGTTGTGGCCTTGTTCGGGGAACAGCGCGATGCCGATGCTGGCGCTGGTTTCCACGGCGAGACCGGTGAGCAGGAACGGTCGGCTCAGCGCCTCGCGTAGCGCGAACGCCAGGGCGGTGGCCTCCGCTTCGCCGGACTCGGTGACGAGCACCGCGAACTCGTCGCCGCCCAGCCGGGCGAGGGTGGCCTGCCGCGGGAGGGCGGCACGCAACCTGGCGCTCACCTGCACCAGCAGCTGGTCGCCGACGTCGTGGCCGAGACTGTCGTTGACCTCCTTGAACCGGTCGAGGTCGAGCAGCAGCAGCGCGCCGTGCTGCTGCCGAGCCGTGGTGCTGCTGAAGCTGAGCTGCACCGGCGCATCCGTATACAGGGCGCGCCGATTGGGCAGGCCGGTGAGGTCGTCGGTGCGGGCCTGCCGACGCAGCAACCGCTGACGAAAGACCAGCGGGATGGCGGCCAGCGACACGGTCAGGCTGGCCAGGATGACGGCGGCGAGCGGTTGCGCCACCTGCGTGCCGAGAATGAGCACGCCCAGTCCGGCCACCACCGCGACGGCCGGCACGGACACGGCCGAGCTCTGTCGACGGCTGGCGACGACCGGGCCGCGGCGGGGCCGACCGGCCGCGTCGACCCAGACCGCCATCAGCGCCAGGCCGAGCGCCCAGGCGGCGTCGAGGGGCAGGCCGACGATGTAGGTGCCGCTCACCTCCAGGAGGGCGTACACGATATCGGCGGCGGCGAACACGACGAGGCCGCCGACCAGAAACGCCCAGCGCGGCCCGACGGTGAGCCCCGGCGAGGCGGCGATACCGGCGATGGCGGCCACGAGCAGCAGGTCGAAAACGGGATAGGCCACCGCGACGGCCGTGGCCAGGACCTCGGGCTCGTTGACCGCCGAGACGAGCACGGGGCCGAGCAGGGCGGCGAGGATGGCGGCGGAGCCGAGGGCGCCGACCGCACTGTCGAGCAGAACCGACCAGGCCAACCCGCGCATCTGCCGGCGCAGCAGGGCGATCAGCGCGGCGAGCATCAGCGGGTAGAACATCAGGTAACCGATGTCGGCCGGGGAGGGGAAGGGCAGTTCCCCGGCCGCATCCATCGTCGTCACGTAGTAGGTGTCAGCGGCCGCATTGAAGGTGACCGCGAGGGTGGCGAACAGCACGTCGGCCCGGGCGAACCGGGTGCGCACCACGGCCAGCCAGAAGACCACCGCTGGTACCCACTGGGTGAGTTCACCCAGCCAGACATCCACCAGCAGGCTGGGCCCGCCGGTGTTGAGCAGCAACCCGGCGGTGTACGCGGCAACGAGGGCGAAAACGACGACGAGCAACCCGTTCGATACCGTCAGGCGCGGGCCCGCGATGTGCACTCGGTCACGCACTGATTCCGGCACGTGACTCTCCCTCAGGTCTTGACTGCCAGCCTACCAATCGGCGGCAGGCACCTCAGTCGTTCTCCCGCGCCTCGAGCACCCGCCTGGGCCCCGAACCGTCGGTGCGCAGGCGGTCGTCGGAGTTCACCACCGCGCAGCGGGTCTGCGACAGGCAGCCGCAGCCGATGCAGCCGGTGAGCTCGGCCTGCATCCGTGCGAGAACGGCCTGCTGTCTGGCCAGGTGTTCGCCCCAGGTGGTGGAGATCCGGCTCCATTCCTCCCGGCTCGGCGGTCGGTGGTCCGGCAGGTCGGCCAGGAGGGCCGCCACCTCGGCGAGGGAGATACCGAACCGCACCGACACCTGGATCAACGCGATGCGCCGCAACACGTGCCGTGGGAACAGGCGCACGTTGCCGTGTGAGCGCACGGCGGGGATCAGGCCCAGCGTCTCGTAGTACCGCACGGTGGAGACGGCCACGCCCGCGCGGGCGGCGATATGCCCGATGGGCAGGAGATCTTTGCTGGAGATGTGCTCTGACAGTGGTGTCTCCTTGATCTCAAGTGCACTTGAGACGCTAGTTTATGCAAATGACCGCATACACGCTTCCCCAGCTGACCTATGACTACGCCGCCCTCGAGCCCGCCATCAGCGGACGCATCATGGAGCTGCACCACAGCAAGCACCACCAGGCCTACGTGACGGGCGCCAACACGGCTCTCGACCAGCTCGCGGAGGCCCGCGAGTCCGGCAACCTCACCTTCGTCAACAAGCTGCAGAAGGACCTGTCCTTCAACCTCGGCGGCCACGTCAACCACTCCATCTTCTGGACCAACATGTCCCCGAACGGTGGCGGCGCGCCCACCGGTGAGCTCGCGGCCGCCATCGACGACACCTTCGGTTCGTTCGAGAAGTTCCAGGCCCACTTCACCGCCGTCGCCATGGGCGTGCAGGGCTCCGGCTGGTCGATCCTCGCCTGGGACACCCTGGGCCAGCAGCCCATCATCGTGCAGCTCTACGACCAGCAGGGCAACCTGCCCGCCGGCATTGTGCCGCTGCTGATGCTCGACGTGTGGGAGCACGCCTACTACCTGGACTACCTGAACGTGCGCGCCGACTACGTCAAGGCGTTCTGGACCGTCACCGACTGGGCCAACGTGTCCGCCCGCTTTGAAACCGCGCGCACCACGACCTCCGGTCTCATCACGCTCTAAAGCATGACGTGAAAGGGTGCCCGGCCATTGGCCGGGCACCCTCTTTTGTCGTCTTGCGGACCGGCTCGCCGCCAACAGAACGCGAGGCTGACGCGGGCCGCATCACGGTAGCCGTCGCCGCCGTCGCTGAGAAGGGCGGCGGTTCGTCGGCCAGCTGAACGGGCGGGTTGGGCATCGGGCCGCTCGGTGGCTCGGATGCTTTGCCACCGGGGGTGACGGGTGTGTTGCTGTATTTCTTGCCGCCGGGGCTGGTCCAGGTCAGGGCACCGCCCGGCCCCTGCTGGGTGGTGAAGCTGGATTGGTGTTTGAGTCGGTGGCAGCCTTTGCAGAGGCAGACGAGGTTGTCGACGTGGGTCTTACCGCCCGTGTTCCAGGCTTGGGTGTGGTCGATCTCGCTCAACGTGGCCCGCCGGTTGCAGCCGACGCCCTGGCAGGTCTCATCCCGGATCTGCAGGTACCGGCGCATATCCGCCGGCGGCGTGTACTGTTCGCTGCCCACGGAAAGCCGTGCCCCCGTCTCCGGATGGGTGAGGATGCGGGTCCAACTCGTCGCCGTTCCGGCAATCCGCCGGGCGGTCTCCGGGTCGATCGGTCCGTACCCCTCAAGGATCGCGGGTTCGTCGCTGCGATCCAATAGCGTTAACGCCGGAACTGTGATGTTGACGGTGCCGCGGATGCCGTGGCCGAGCCCGCCCGGCCCGACCCCGTCCAGGAGAAGGTCCCGGTAGGCGTCCGCGCGACGCTGGTCCTTCGTCCGAGTCTGCTCCGGCTCCGCGGCCCCGCCCTCGGCCGCGCCGGGTGCGGCGTTCGCAGCGTTCTCGTCCTGGTCGAGGTCGGCCGCGATACGGCTGAGCCGGTCATACGCCGCCTGCGCCTCATCCGCCTTCAGGTAGGCGTTCAGCCACGCCATCCCGTCGGCGTCGGGGCGGAGCACCACCCTTCGGGCCGCGAAGCCGGCGTCGGCGCGGACCTGCAACGGGACCGGGTGTATCCGTTCCCGGATCCGGAGAGCAGCCTTGGCGAACTGGGTCGAGGTGCGCTTCTCCGCCGCCCCCAAGACCGCCGCCTCGAACCGGGGCAGCACCTCGTCGGGCAGGTTCACCGTGAGTTCGAGCATCTTCAGGGCGTGCCCCCAGGTGATCCGGCCCGCCGTCAACGACTCGTGGAACGCCGGCAGGGACCCGGCCAGCCTGGTGGCGTCGAAGATCATGCTCCCGGCGGTATTCGAGCGCACCCGCAACACCATCGCCGCCTCCGTCGCCATCGTGCGCCGGGCGAGTTCTCCATCATCCCAAGCCGGGCCGTGCGCGGCCGTGTCCGGGTCGCCATGGCCGGACTCGACCGGGTCGCCCCGCAGCCCCGCGAGGATGCGGGGTTCGTGGCCGAGCCGGTCCAGTTCGGCCAGCAGCCGGACCCGTTCGGCGTAGCAGCCGGCGAGGGCTTTCTCGTTCTCGATCAGCGGGTCAATGACCGCGCTGATCGCCTGCGCGAGCGGGTCAACCGCGTCGTTGGGGAGGCGTTGGGGTGTGGCATCCGAGGTGGCCATACGCCTACAGAACCACGCACCACCGACACTCCCGTCCCCAATGAATCACTGGTGGAGAACCCGATACGAACCCACCTATGGAGGAGCGGCGATGGGGTCAGCACGTCTCGATCAAGGCGCCAGAGGCGCCTACCCGAACAGGTTGTCGTAGCGGTGGCGAATGTGGCGGCGGTCGGCGCTGGCCTGCCAGAACTCGACCTCGGTGGGCTGCACCGCGTAGAGCTGCCAGGCCGGGTTGGGCGTGGGGTCGGCGGCCGGCCGTTCGGCCCAGTCCCTGGCGGATGCGTCGGCGGAGAGCTCGACAACGGTGCCGACCACCCGCACCTGCCTGCCCAGTGCGTGCCAGTAGAAGTTCATCGCCGCCCGCGGATTCTCGGTCAGCTCGCGGCCCTTCCGAGAGGTGCGGGCGGACGCGAACTGCCACCCATCCGCGTCGAGGTCCTTGAGGATCAGCATGCGCGACGACGGCACACCCGTTTCGCCGACCGTGGCCAGGCTGAAGGCGTGCGGCTGGTGCACCCCGGCGGTGAGCGCCTCGTCCAGCCAGAGCAGGAAGAGCTCGGCGGGGTCGGTCGGGGCCGTGGCCGGGTCGAACGTCGGCAGGTCGGCGGGGAAGTCGGGCAGGGCGCGCAGTCGTCGCCGGAGGGTGTCGGTCACGTCGTGAGCCTACCCACCCGCCCTGCGAGCCGGGACTCAGCCCCGGAATTGCGGGACGCTCGGGCTCACGGCTCACACGCGGTGTCGACCCAGGTGCCGTGGTGCAGGGTGGCCGTGACGTGCAGGCCCTGGTCGAGGAGCACCAGGTCGGCGCGGAGGCCGGGGCGGATGCGGCCCCGGTCGGTGAGCGAGAGCAGATCGGCCGGGTTCTCGGTGGCCGAGCGCAGGGCGAGCGCCAGCGGCACCCCCGCGGTCAGCACGGCGTAGCGCACGGCCGCGCCGAGGGTGAGCACGCTGCCGGCGATGGTGCCGTCGGCCAGCCGTGCCGCACCGTCGGACACCCGCACCGGCAGCCCGCCGAGGGTGTAGTCACCATCCGTCGCCCCGGCCGCGGCCATGGCGTCGGTGACGAGCACCGGGCGGGCCTGGCCCTGGGTGAGCAGGCGCACGACCGCCGGGTGCAGGTGCACGCCGTCCGCCACGATTTCCACGAACACACCCGGATGCTCCAGCAACGCCAGCGTCGCTCCCGGCCGCCGGTGGTGCAGCGGGCTCATGGCGTTGAACAGGTGCGTGCCGGCGGTCGCGCCGGCCGCGATGGCCGCCACGGTCTGGTCGTAGTCGGCGTCGGTGTGGCCGATGGCCGCGATCGCCCCGTGCTCGACGATGCGGGTCACGGCGGCCAGTCCGCCCGGCAGCTCCGGCGCCAGGGTGACCATGCGCACCGCGCCGGCACCGGCCCGCAACAGCAGATCCAGGTCGGCGAGATCTGGCAGGCGCAGCAGCTCTTCGGCGTGGGCGCCGCGGTACGCCGGGCTCAGCCACGGGCCCTCCAGGTGGATGCCGGCCAGCCGGCCGTCTCGCACCAGCCCGGCGAGCGCGCCGACCAGCCGCTCGGTCTGGTCGAGCGGCGCGGTGACCAGGCTGGCCATCATCGTGGTGGTGCCGTGGGCGAGGTGGGTGCGGATGATCCGCTCGGCCGCGGCCCGCGGGTCGGGATCGGTGAAGCTCGCGCCACCGCCGCCGTGGGCGTGCGCGTCGATGAAGCCGGGCGCGAGCACCCCGGCCGCCAGGTGCGCATCCGCCGGCCGGGGCGGCTCACCGCTGCCGCAGGCGACGATCAGGCCGTCGCGCACCTCGACCCAACCGGGGCCGAGCTCTGCGCCCGGAAGCAGGACGGCGTCGGCGGAGAGCAGTAGTGGAGCCTCGGTGCCCGGTCCGGCGTCGGCCCAGCGCGGCACGGGGTCTGGTGATGGCGAGGTCACGGGCGGTCTTTCGGATCGGGACCCGGTCTGGGCCGTCGCAGCGGGGTTCAGCGGGCACTTGGACCGTACCAGCAGGTGCCCCGGCACGGCACGGCCGAGCCGACTACGCCGAGGCAGCCGCAGCGGCCAGCGCGGCCACGACCGCGGCCACACCGAGCGCCACCACCAGACCGGAGCCGCATCCGCTCAGCACCGCCCGGCCGCGGGCGCCGATGCGGCCACGGCCGACGGCGCCGAGCGCGGCCAGGATCAGCTGCCAGGTCAGGGAGGCCGCGACGACTCCGGCGATGAACACCGCAGGGGCCCGGTCCAGGCCGAGCGAACGCGGCAGCGCGGCGGTCAAGGCCGCGAAGTAGAGCAGCGTCGCCGGGTTGATCGCCGTGAGGCCGACGAACGTGACGAAGATGCGGCCGGGCGACGGTTGCCCCGCCGGGTCGCCGGGTCGCACCCCCGCGGCCCCCGGGCGCATCAGCTCGAACCCGCCCAGGCCGATCAGCACCAGGCCGGCGGCCACCCCCGGCAGCGCACCCCACGACGTGACCAGGGGAGCCACGACGGCGCCGAGTGCCACGGCGGCCAGGCAGTACAGGCCGTCGACTAGTGCGACCGCGAGCGCGGCCACCGCCCCCGCCCGGAATCCGCCGGTCAGGGCCGCCCGCACGAGGAGCAGCCCGATGGCGCCGAGGGGCAGGGCCACAGCCCAGCCGGCCAGCACTCCCCCGAGGAACAGCGGGCCCACGGTGACATCCATGGCCCGATCCTGCTCCCCCGCTGCGCCCCGGGCCGGTGATCGCGCGGCGATACGGCTAAAATCCCGGCATGGACGATCTCGACAGCGAAATACTCGACATCCTGCGCCGGGATGGCCGGATTTCGTTCAGTGCCCTCGGAGCGGCCGTGGGCCTGAGCACCAACGCGGCGTCGGCCCGGGTGCGCAAGCTCGAGGCATCCGGCGTGATCGTGGGCTACCGTGCCGTGCTCGCCGACGATCTCGCCTCAGACACCAGCGGGCTGGAGGCGTTCATCGACGTTCGGCTGCGACCCGACGCCGATTCCGAGACATTCATGCGCGCCGCCACTGCCGAACCCGAGGTGCGGGACGCCGCGCACGTGACCGGGCCGTACGACTACCTGCTGCACGTGCGGGTCGCCGACACCGGTCGGCTGAACGCGCTGCTGAACCGGTTGAAGACCCGGGCCGGTGCCGGCCAGACCCAGACCCGGCTCGCCCTGCGCGCTCCGGCCGAGGCCCAGGAGTGAACCCGGCCGCGCCCACCCCGTTGGCTCAGTCCCCCGGCGCCAGGGTCGGGTTGTCCATCGCCGTCGCCACCGGCTTGTACGGGGTCTCCTTCGGCGCGCTCTCCGTCGCCTCCGGGCTGGATGTCTGGCAGACGCAGCTGCTGAGCCTGCTGCTGTTCTCCGGCGGTTCCCAGTTCGCGTTCATCGGGGTGATCGCCGGCGGCGGCACCCCCGTGGCCGCGGCGAGTGCGGCGGCGCTGCTGGGCATCCGCAATGCCGTTTACGGCATGCAGATGAACGTGCTGCTGCATCCGCGGGGCTGGCGCCGCCTGGCCGCCGCCCACGTCACTATCGACGAATCGCTGGCCACCAGCACCGGCCAGACCGACCCGGTCGAGCAGCGCCGCGGCTTCTGGGTGGCCGGCGTGGGCATCTTCGTGCTCTGGAACCTGTTCACCCTGGTCGGCGCCCTGGCCGGGGACGCCCTCGGAGACCCCAAGCGCTGGGGTCTGGACGGCGCGGCCGTTGCCGCGTTCCTCGCCCTGCTCTGGCCCCGACTGCGGTCCAGGGAGGCGGGCGCCATCGCCGTGGCCTGCGCTCTGGCCACCGTGATCGCGGTGCCGTTCGTGCCGCCTGGCGTGCCCATCCTGGTGGCGGCCGTGGTCGCCGCCCTGATCGGCTGGTTCGGTTACGCCGCCGGCCCGGAGGGCGAGGGCCTGGAGCCCGACATCGACCCGTATCCACCCACGGATGACTCCACCCGAACGGCCGCCCCGTGAGCGGCCTCTGGTTCTGGGTCGTCGTGGCCTGTGTCGTCGGATTCCTCACCAAACTGGTGGGCTACCTGGTGCCGCGGAAGTGGCTGACCAACCCGCGGGTGGCCCGCGTGGCCGGCACCCTGACGATCGGTCTGCTGGCCTCCCTCACCGTGGCCAACGCGGTGGCCAGCGGCCAGGCGATCGCCCTGGACTCCCGGCTCGGCGCCCTCGTCGCCGCGGCCGTCGCCCTCTGGCTGCGCGCCCCGTTCCTCGTGGTCGTCATCGCGGGTGCCGCTGCCGCGGCCGGACTCCGCCTCCTCGGCCTGCCGTAGCCCTTCTCACGGCTGGTCTGCCGGCTCGTGGATGGTGTGCCCGGAATTATTCCCGGCTGGGGGTGCCCTGACGGTACCTGTTCCAGGGCCCCGCGGCCGGGGCGTGGATGCTTGGATGGGACTTCCGCTTTTAATCTCAGGGAGAAACATGCTCACCGTCAACGCCTACGCGGCGCCCTCCGCGACCGCGCCCCTCATCAAGACCACCATCGAACGACGGGACGTCGGCGCCCGTGACGTGCTGATCGAGATCAAGTACTCCGGGGTCTGCCACTCCGACATCCACACCGTGCGCGGC
Source organism: Cryobacterium inferilacus (assembly GCF_019599185.1). Classification (GTDB taxonomy): domain Bacteria; phylum Actinomycetota; class Actinomycetes; order Actinomycetales; family Microbacteriaceae; genus Cryobacterium; species Cryobacterium inferilacus. Next base: position 40,031 of record NZ_JAIEUL010000004.1, read on the forward strand.
GAGTGGGGGCCCATCGCCTACCCGCAGGTCGTCGGCCACGAAATCGTCGGCATCGTCACCGAGGTCGGCTCCGAGGTGTCGCTGCATCAGGTGGGCGACCGTGTCGGCGTCGGCTGCATGGTCAACTCCTGCCGCGAGTGCGTCAACTGCCTCGCCGGAATGCAGAACTACTGCCTGAAGGGCAACACCGGCACCTATGCCGCGGTGGACCTGGACGGCACCATCACCCAGGGCGGATACTCCACCCACGTCGTGGTGGTCGAGGACTTCGTGCTCAAGGTGCCCGAGTCGATCCCCTTCGAAGCCGCCGCTCCCCTGCTCTGCGCCGGCATCACCACCTACTCGCCGCTCGCACACTGGAACGCGGGACCTGGCAAGAAGGTTGCCGTCGTCGGGATGGGCGGGCTAGGTCACATGGCCGTCAAGATCGCTCACGCCATGGGCGCCGAGGTCACGGTGCTCTCCCAGTCCCTGAGCAAGCAGGACGACGGCATCCGCTTCGGCGCCGACCGGTACTACGCGACCAGCGACGCGTCGACCTTCGACACCCTCGCGAACGAGTTCGACCTCATCATCAACACAGTCAGCGCCCCCGTCGACCTGCAGGCCTACCTCTCGCTGCTGCGCCTGGACGGCACCATGGTCAACGTCGGCGCCCCCGCCGAGCCGCTACCCATCTCGGTCTTCGGACTCATGGGCAACCGGCGCTCGTACGCGGCATCCGGCATCGGCAGCATCGGCGAAACTCAGGAGATGCTCGATTTCTGCGCCGAGCACGGCATCGCGCCGGAGACCGAGCTCATCGCGGCGGACTACATCAACGAGGCCTACGAGCGCGTGCTGAAATCGGACGTGCGCTACCGCTTCGTGATCGACATCGCGACCCTGGCCTGAGCCGCGTCGCCCGTGGCGCGCCCTCGAGTCATCGAGGGCGCGCGAGCGGTGATCGAACGGATGTGCTAGTGTAGGTATTTGCGCGTCGATCTTTATCACGATCCGACCACTCCGCTGCCCCAATCCATGGCCGGAGTCGCACGCCGTTCGACCGGGTTCATCCTCGATCGGGCACCACTCGATCGGAACTCCGGTCGATCATTCACGCTGTTCGAAACTCGGCGCACGCAATGCTGCGCGCCGCCTTCACACGTCACAACGAAAAGTACGCTTCACATGTTCACTGCCACCCATAACCTCGACAACGCCGCGGAAGCCATCGACACCCTGTCGCCGGAGCACCGCCAGGCCATCCACCTCGCGTACTACGCGGGCTTCAGCAAGAACCAGGTCGCCGACCTCCTCGGGGTCACCCCCGACGTCGCCGACACCCGCCTCAGCGAGGGCCTCACCCACCTGCGCGAGGCCCTGCGCATCGCCGCCTAACATCCCGCGCGAGGCCTCGCGCCTCGGCGCCTAGCGACCCGGCCCGTAGGTCCAGCGAATCGCTGCCTGGCGACCCGTGCCGCAGGTCCGGCCTGCCCGCGTACACCACCTAGCGTCGCCGCCGCAGGCCCGATGCTGTCCGTTCACCAGGCCGCAACCCGCTCGATCAGCGGACGACTACGGTGGAGTGACGCTCACGCGCGCCTCAGTGCGGGTCGTGTCGCTCACGCGCGGCGGCGCTCTTGCTGCGCATCCGGATCAAGGTCTGACCGGGGTCGACGGATGCCGGTGGTCGCAGCCAGTAGATGCCCTGGTTTTCGAAGATCTGCCAGCCCTGATTGTGCAGTAATCGGTGGTGTGGTGGGCAGAGCAGAACACCGAGGGCGATGTCGGTGGTGCCGTGGTCGCGCACCCATTCTTCGAGGTGGTGCGCTTCGGTGCGGGAGGGTGGTCGGTCGCAGTCGCCCCAGATGCAGCCGCCGTCCCGTGCGGCGAGGGCGATGCGTTGGGCTTCGGTGTAGAGGCGTTGTTCCCGGCCCAGGTTGAGCGGTTGGCCGGTGTCGTCGAAGTCGATCTGGAGGGTGCCGCCGGTGCAGCAGATCCGATCGATGGTCTCCTGGGAGACGGGTTCGGTGTGGCCTTCGATATACCCGTGTCCGGTGCCGTCGGGAATGGCCACGAGCACCGCGGTCGGGTCGATCTCCGGTGCCGCCTCCGGGGCCGGAGTGGTTGTGGGGGCGGTGGTGAGGACGCGGACGGCGGGGGTTCGTCCGCCGAGCATCCGGTTGGGGTTGACGGTGCTGCCGGCCTTGAGCAGGTCGATGAAGGTGTCGGCGGTGAGTTGGTCGGTGCTGCGCGGGTCGTCCTGGATCGCTTTGGCCCACGCGGCCCGCTCCGGGTCGACGAACCGCACCCCGCCGCGGCGCGGGCCGGTGGCACTGTCGTAGACGGAGAGCAGGAACGCGCCCTGCTCGGGCGGGAACTGGCCGTTGAGGTGCACCTGGCCGGAGTCACTGGTCCACACCCGCAGGTACCGGTCGTCCCAGGCTTTCTGTTCCCGGGTGGCGATGCCGGCGGCATCGAGGGTGTCGCGCATCCGCCGGGAGCGCTTGAGCAGGGCGTCGACGGTCATCGTCTTCGCCTCGGCCAAGAGCTCGAGCACCGCGTGGCGGAGGACCTCCGCGGTGACGACGGTGTCGATCGTGCCGAGCCCGGCGCGGATCGCGTGCGCGGCGGCCACCGAGAGGGAACCGGTGGCGACGGCGGTCGAGATCGGGCTGTACCAGGGCAGCGAGACCGCGGTGCACGCCGGGCCGGGATCGTCCGGGCCGTCGAGTCTGTCGCCACCGTCGGCACTGTCGACACCGTCGAGTCCATCCAGGTCGGGGCCGCCCAGGCCGGCCTCCTCATCGACAACCGGCGAGCGTCCTCCTCTGCGGCGGCTGCCGTGGCCGCGGCCTGCGCAGTCTCGGTGTCGTCGAGCATCGTGCCCACATCCATCAGCTTGCGCGCGTCAGCCTTGGTGCAGCCGGTGAAGTCCTGGATCAACTCCGCCGGGGAGAGGAAGCCCTGTCTCGCCGCCAGACCCTGCTGGCCGAACTCACGGCGGGACCGGTGGGTGAGGGTCTTCGCCAGCCACACCGCCCGGGTCTCGATCAGGCCGCGCAGAGTCGCCAGCTTCTTCTGGCCCGCGATGAGTTCCGCATCCGTCAAGGCGTCGTAGTCGGCACTAGACGCCCCGAGCTGCTCGACCGCCTCAACCGCTGCGGCCAATGACTCCGCAAGCGCCGACTCCGCAAGCACCGAATCCGCAGGCACCGAATCCGCAGGCAGCACGGCATTTCGCGTGGTGTCGGGGGCGGATACAGCTGCGATGCTGGGCATGTAGTGAGAATAGCTCAGTATCGTAGTCCTGTGTTGTGAAAATCGTGGTTGTGGAGAACTTTTTTAGACCGAAATTCCCGGGCTACCGAGACATCTGCGGAAGCCGCACCAGTACGGTCGCGCCGGCATCTTTCGGGGACTCGATCGCCACGGTGCCGCCATGGCGCCGGGCGATTTCCGCCACGATTGCAAGGCCCAATCCGTAATGGCGGGCGGCGCCGGTTGCGGGAGCGGCTCGGCTGCTGGCGAAACGCTCGAATGCTGTCTCGACGATCTCCGGGGCAAAGCCCGCGCCATCATCGGCGACCCGCACCACGGCCCAGTCGCGGTCCACCTCGATGGTCACGTCCACCTTCGTTCGGGCGTGGTCGATCGCGTTGGTCGCCAGGGCGATGACGAGCCTGAGCAGTGCGGGTTGCGTGCCAGACACCAGCACGGGTTCCGCCGAACCGCCTCGCACGAGGGCGATCCCCCGCGCCGAGGCGTCGCCTGCGAGCAGGGTGACCGCCTGGTCGGCGGTGGCCACGAGGTCCACGGGCACCGGCTCGGACATGCTGCGCGGGTCGGCCGCGATCAGCAGGTCATCAAGAATGCCCGTCAGCACGCGTGCATCGGTCACGATCTCATCCACGGATGCGGTGACATCCGCCGGCAGCCCGGCCTGGTCTCGCCGACGCAGCAGCTGCGCTCGCGTGCTGAGCAAGGTGAGCGGCGTACGAAGCTCGTGGCTCGCATCGGCCACGAATCTGCGTTGCAGCGCAAGGGCATCGGCCAGCGGTCTGATCGCGCGTCGAGCCATCCAATTCGCTGCCAGGGCAGACAGCACGAGGGCGACGAGTCCGGCCGCGACCAGGGCCAGGGCCAGCCGCCCGAGTTCCTCTGCGCCCTCATGTTGGTCGATGGCGACCTGCACCACGTGGGTGCCATCGCGATCACCCGCGGAGACCGTGGTGAGCATCAGATACACCCGCCCATCGACCTCCCTGCTGTCGCGCACCTCGGCACCGCCGGCGGTGACCGTCGCGATGGCAGCGGTGTCGACGAGGCCATCAGGGAGATCCGGCGAGGACAGCACGCGCCCGTCGCGCACGATCGTCAGGTAGGTGTTCTCCGGTGCATCCTGTGGCGAGTCCAGGCCGACCGCGGCGACGAGGGCGTTCTCGGCCGCTTCCGCCACGCTCCTGCTCACGATGGCGAACACGATACCGCCGACGATCACGAGCACCATGAGCATCAGCGCTGTGAACTGCACGGTCAGCCGGAGCGCGGCGCCGCGCAGGTCTTCACCGGGTCCGCCGCGGCCCCGCGTTCCGGTCATGAGAGCGTGCCGAGCCGGTAGCCGATGCCCCGCACGGTGAGCACGGCGCCACGACCGAGCTTCTTGCGCAGGTAGTGCACGTAGGTGTCTACCACCCCGAGGTCGTCGGCATCCGGGAACACGTTCGCGAGCAGATCGGCTCTCTCGAAGACCTGCTGTGGGCGTCTGGCCAGGCGTTCGAGCAGCTGGGCCTCGCGTTCAGACAGACCGAGCACCTCGCCACCCGCCATCGTGACGGTTCGGCTGCCGGTGTCGAGCGACCCGCCCGGAACGGCGATGACGGGAACGATCGAGCTGTTCCGGCGCAGGAGCGCACGAATCCGCGCGAGCAGTTCGTCGATGTCGAACGGCTTGGCCAGATAGTCCTCCGCGCCGCGGTCGAGCCCCTCCACCCGGTCCGCCGGGTTACCGAGCGCAGAAAGCACCAGCGCCGGGGTGAGCACGCCCTTGCCCCGCAGCCGGGTGAGCACGTCGAGGCCCTCCAGCACGGGCAGGCCCCGGTCGAGCAGGATCACATCGAACCTCTGGGTGAGGCCCTCGTGCAAGGCGCGCTGCCCGTCTCGGGCGATCACCGTGTCGTAACCCTCGGTGGTCAGCAGTTGGTCGAGCATCGCCACCAGGCGTGCGTCGTCCTCCACGAGCAGCACCCTCGGACGGTCGACCATAGTCGAAGTATAGGGAGCGGCGGATGTGGCCGGGCCGGGGCCGCTCATGCGCGGACGAGCCCGCGGCCGGAGCGCAGTCCGGCCGTGGCGGTGAGGCCGCCACTGGCATCCACCGTCAGCACCTCGATATCGAACTGGGCCAGCGCGCTGGTGAGCTGTGCCCGGCCGCCCGCGAGGATCGCCGTCGCCAGCACATCGGCGGTGACGATGTCGGCGGCGAGCACCGACACCTGGCTGTAGGCGGGCTCATCTCCCTGGCCCGCCACATCCCGCCGCCAGACGTGTTCACCGCGTTCGGCGGTGCCCGAGGTGGCGATCGCGCGCCGCCCGGGGGTGAGCGGAACAGCGCAGAGCATCCCCGCGGCGTCCAGCGGGTCGACGATGCCCACGCTCCACGGCGAGCCGTCCACGCTGCCGCTGCTCAGGATGTCCCCACCGACGTTGAGCAACCAGTCGGTCGATCCGGCGGCGACGAGCACAACCGCAGACGCCGCCATTGCCTTCGCCTTGATCAGGCCGTTGAGGTCGATGACGCCGTCTGGGCGGTGCGGGGTGAACGCCCCGCTCGTGCGGCCGCGCCAATCCAGCGCCTCGGCGTAGTTCTCCCGCAGCTCGGCGCTCGCTCGGTAGAGCGCGAGGTTAGCGGCCGCGACCCGGCTGATCTCGCTATCCGGTCGATAGAGGCTGAAGCGCGCGTCGAACCGGTCGAAGCAGGCCTCGACGGCGGCCAGGGTGGCCGCGCTCGGCAGTGCCCCGCCGAATCGGAGGCTCACCGTGGTTCCCATGGTCTCGAAGATGTGCACCGTCATGTCACAGACCGGCCTGATCCAGGGCAGATTGCAGCGAGGTGAGGTACCCATCGGTTGTATAGGTGGCACCGGAGACGCCCTGCACGTTCGCGGACTGCGCCGCCAGCACCTGCTGCCGCAGCACGGGTTCGGCGCGATTGCTGATCGACACCGACTTCTGGTCTTCGTCGGTCAGTTGCAGGGCGACAACGTCGGTGACGGTGCCGTCCGCGACCACGATCTGCACCTGCACGGCGCCGAACCGGGTCTGGGCGGATGCGCCGGTGAAGGTGCCGGATGCGGAAGCCGCCGGCGCACTCGTGGCGGGCGGCGTCGCCGCACCGGTCGTGGGTGCCGCCGGTGTGACGGTGCCGGGCACCGCGGCATCCGTGGCCTGCGACACCGACGACGACAGCGGCTGGGTGCCGGACCCCAGCTGCCAGCCGACGGCCAGTACCGCCGCAGACGACAGAATGCTCAGGCCGATCGCGCGGCGCCTCACCAGTCGAACCGTTCCACGTGGATCTGCACCTCGGGCAGCCCGGCCGCTCGCGCGTCGCGGATCACCAGGTCGGTCCAGGCCTGCGGACCGCAGACATACAGGTCGGAATCGAGCAGATCGGGGAAGGCCGACGTGAGCGTGACGCCGCGGCCGAGCGCCTCGGCCGACAGCCAGGTCGCCAGGCCGGACGGACGCGGCCCCAGCACCGTGTAGATGGAGTTGCCGCGCATGCCCGGCAGGGACCCGATCTCCTCCCAGAGGTAACTCTGCGACGGGTCGGTGGCGCGCAACAGAACCGTCGCCTCGCCCGGCTGGAGGTCGGCGTGTTCGAGCAGCGATCGCACCGGGGTGATGCCGATCCCGGCAGCGACCACGGCAACCCGTGCCTGGGTGCGGTGCGAGTGGGTGAAGATGCCGTACGGCCCCTCGATCGAGACCCGCGTGCCGGGGCGCACCCGGCCGAGGGCGCTGCTGCCCTGCCCCAGGGCCCGCACGGTGATGCGGGCGGATGTCGACGTGGGCATCGCGGAGAAGGAGATCGGGTGCGCGTGCCACCAGGTGGCACCGGTCCAGAACCGCCAGATCGCATACTGTCCGCCCTGGGTCTGCAGCCGGTCGAGGTGCCGGCCGGTCAGGTGCAGCGAGACCACGCCGGCGGCGATCGGTTCCACAGCAGCCACCCGGATGCCGTGGCGAGCGCTCCGCACCGTCGGCAACACAAACCGGAACAGTGCGATCGATCCGAAGGCCAGCACATACAAGCCGAGCCAGTAGACCTGCTGCACACTTCCATCGGCGAGCACCCCACCCGCACTCAGCTGGTGCGGCAGCGCCACAAGAACAGCGACGTAGCTGAGCAGGTGAATCAGGTGCCAGACCTCATAGGGGAAACGCCGCCGCACCGCGACCAACGAGCTGACGACCACCGTCACGAGCAGCCCGAGCGCCAGATAGGCCAGCGCCATGTCTTCACCCTGGAACAGTGCCACGGTCTCCGCGACCACGTTGACACCATCCGCCAGGGAATAGCCGATGGTCAGCAGCAGGCCGTGCGCGAGAAGGAGGTACAGAGCCGGCTTCCCGAGCCGACGGTGGAAGGCCATGGCGGTGTCCTGCCCGACGACCCGGTCGATCAGCGGGATTCGGGCCGCCAGCACCAGCATCACCAGAATGAGATCGGTGCCGACCAGGCCGGTCACGATGCCCGCTGCGGTGATTCCGGAGGCCAGGTCGGTGACCCGCGCGAGCCCGCCGCCGGCGAGGTACAGCGAGACGGCCATCGCCACCGATGACCAGCTCAGTGCAACCAGGAGGTCTGCCGCACGCATCCGACGACGGGTGCGGATGCGCCGTTCACGGTCCTGTGTCGGGCGAGGGACGACCTCGGGGAGTGCCGTGCGAAGCGACATCGTGGGCTCGATTCTGTGGGGCGGTGCGGTGCTGCTGACAATTCCCAGGATCGTCCCGATTTCTTCCAGGATTCTTAGCCGGCCACACCGGCCGCCCGCCCGCGCGGGGCGCAGGCGACCGCGGACTGCGCGGCGACAGTGGCGAGTGTCACCGGCCTCGTCTAGGGTCGCCCTATGCCAGAGCGCAGCGAAACCAATCCGACAGCAGAGTGCACGTGAGCGGTCACGGGGTGATTGCCGACCGACATCGGGTGGTGGTCATCGGCGGTGGCAACGCCGGCTTGTCCGTAGCCGGGCGCCTCCGTCGCGAGGGCGTCAGCGACATCGTGGTGGTGGAGCCGCGCGAGCATCATCGTTACCAACCGCTCTTCTCGCACGTCGCCGGCGGCACCGCACGGGCCGGGCAGGCGATCCGTCCGCAGGCATCGGTGATGCCCACGGGCGTGGGGTGGATCCACGATCGTGTCGTCGATGTGCTGCCCGAGTCCAATCGGGTGCTCCTCGGCTCCGGTCGCGAGCTCGGCTACGACCACCTCGTGGTCTGCCCGGGCATCCAGCAGGACTGGCAGAGCGTACCGGGGCTGGTGGACGCGATGGCCTCGCCCTGGGGTGCGTCCAACTACGAGTTCGAGTTGGCGAGCAAGGCCTCCCCGCTCCTGCGTGACCTGCGTCAGGGCACGGTCGTCTTCACCCAACCGGCCGGCCCGGCCAGTTGCGCCGGCGCCGCGCAGAAGCCGATGTACCTGGCCTGCAGCTATTGGCAGGCCACGGGCGTGCTCGCCGACATCCGAGTGATCCTGGTGCTGCCAGACGCGGCCATGTTCGGGATGCCTCTGATCGACCAGGAACTTGAGCGCAAGGTGGCCGAGTACGGGATCGACGTGATGCGCGAGAGCCAACTGATCGAGGTGGATGCCGTGAACCGCACGGCCGTCATCGGCCGGATCGACGACCGCACCCGCGAAACCGTGCCGTACGACGTTCTGCACGCCGTGCCACCGCAGTCGGCACCGGACTGGCTCAAGGCCACCGCGCTCCCCGCGGCCGGTGACTCGGCTGGTTTCGTGGAAGTGGACCCCGAGACGCTGCGGCACACTCGGTTCCCGAACGTCTGGGCTCTCGGCGATGCCGCCGCCACTACCAACTCGAAGTCCGGCGGCGCCCTCCGCACTCAGACCCTGGTGCTGGCCAAGAACCTCAGCGCCGTACTGAAGGGCAAACAGCCGGCGCAGGCGTACGACGGCTACTCCGTCTGCCCGTTCACCGTCTCGCGGTCCACCGTTGTCTTCGCCGAATTCGACGACCAGTATCACCCGAAACCGACGATCCCGTTCTGGAAAAGCCTGGCCCGCGAGCGCCGGCTGACCTGGGTGTTCGACCGGCACATCCTGCCGTGGGTGTACTGGAACCTGATCTTGAAGGGCCGGGCGTAGGTCGGGTCGCACCTAGTCTGGGGGCATGAGCACACAGGTTCAAACGCAGGTGGCAGTCGTGACCGGCGTCGGCCGTCGCCGGTCGATCGGGGCGGCGCTCGCGGTCGGCCTGGCGGAGGACGGCTGGGACCTGGCGCTGAACTACTGGCGCCCCTACGACGACCGGCTCGGCTACGAGCGCACCGCCGACGATCCCGAAGCCATCGCCGACGAGTGTCGCGCGCTCGGTGTCCGCGTCGAACTCGTCCCCGGTGACCTCAGCGACCCCGCGGTACCGGCCGAGCTGCTGCACGCGGCGAGCGCGCTGGGGCCGGTCACCGGTCTCGTGCTGTCGCACTGCGAGTCGGTGGACAGCTCGATCCTCACGACCGAGCTCGCCGCCTGGGATCGCCACTTCGCGGTGAACGCGCGAGCGACCTGGCTGTTGGTCAAGGCCTTCGCCGAGCAACTCCCCAAGGCCGTGCCGGTCGGCGAGGTCGGCGGTCGGATCGTGGCCCTGACCAGCGACCACACCGCCCACAACCTGCCCTACGGCGCGAGCAAGGGTGCGTTGGATCGCATCGTCATCGCGGCGGCCGTGGAACTGGCCGACCGGGGCGTGCGCGCGAATGTCATCAACCCTGGTCCGATCGACACCGGCTGGATGGACGACGCGGTGCGCGAGTGGACCACCAGGGCGACCCCGGCCGGCCGGCCCGGCACCGCGGCAGACACCGCCAACCTTGTGCGGTTCCTGTTCTCCGAGCCGGGCTCGTGGATCAACGGCCAACTGCTCTCCAGCAACGGCGGCTTCAACATCGGCTAAGTCTCCCCCGGCCGGGTAGCGGATGCCCATCCGGCGTGTCAAGGGGTGTGTCTCCTTCCTGCAGACGGCATATGGTGTGCCGCAGCCGAAGGGAATCGCCCATGCGCGTCAACGTCATCCTCTTCTGGATCCTCACCGGGTTCTTCGTACTCGTCACCATTGCGTACACGGTCTGGAGCCTGATCTTCAACGCCCAGCAGCTGGCATCCCAGTCCGTCACCGGCCCCGGCACACCCATCGAGTGGGTCGGCACCGTCGCGCTCGGCCTGAGCGCCGTGCTGAGCGCGTTCATCGCCTTCTACCTCAGCCGGGTGCACCGGGCCCAGGGCGGCGAACTGCCCGAAGACACTGTCGGTGCCAACATCGACGACGGCGACCCCGAGATGGGTTTCTTCAGTCCATACAGTTGGTGGCCCATCATCCTGGCCGCCTCGCTCGGGCTCATCTTCCTCGGCCTCGCCGTGGGCTTCTGGATCTCCATCATCGGCGTGGGAGTCGCAACCATCGCCCTGGTCGGCTGGACCTACGAGTACTACCGCGGGCTGTTCGCCCGCTGATTTCAGGCCCGCTTCTCGAACACCCACAGGCCGTTCGTGGCCGGGAACCACGGCCGACCGGCACTGGTGATGGTGAGGTGAGTGAACGCGTCCACATACCCCCGTTGGGTGACGGCCTCGCTGTGCAGCAGATCGAAGCCCAGGCTGCCGGCGTAGTCGCGGTACCCGGCCAGAGTGAAGAGCTGATACCGCTCCAGGGCCTCCCGCGGGAACGTCTCGATGCCCCAGGTGAGCGTGCAGAGAAACTCGGCGACGGCATGTCTCGTGCCGGTCAGGCTCCTCCCCCGCAGGTGTAGCGCCCGCAGTTGCGGGTGGGGGCTGCGCCGCAGGTAGTCGTGGAACGCCTCGATGTCTGCGGGCGACAGCCCGTCGACGGTCGCCGGCTCGAGGGGTCGGTCCGGCATGATGCCGTCGCGAATGATCAGCCGGCCCCGCTCGCCCAGGCTCTGTCGAAACCGGGTCAGCGTGAGTTCCAGCGCGTCGTACCCGAGCAACGGCGTAGCGGATTCCGCCGAGGTTCCGTAGGAGTACACCTCGTGCAGCAACGCGCTCACCACGATGCTGTCGAACGGCTCACCGAACAGCTGCGGCACCTGCTCGGCATAGCCCTGCCGAACCTCGTGCAGCACGCCGAGCGCCCGCAGCCGGGTGATGGCGTCCGGCGCGGCATCCAGAGCGGATGCCCGGAAGCCGGCCGCGGCGATCGCGGCGGTGAGCTCGCCGCCGCCGGCTCCGACATCGAGCACCAGTGGTCCCCGCAGGTGCGGCAGCACCATCCGTGCCTTGTCACCGAGGGAGGAGCCCATACGTTCGAAATAGCGAGGTTCTAGCGCAATCGTTGGCATTGGGACGTGCGTAACCGTGGGCTACTCGGCGCCGTCCTCGAGCAGGATCACGAGCTCGTCGAGTTCGACGTCCCAGCCTTCACGGTTCTGTTCGAGACGGTCGCGACGGTAGAGGGTGCCGCCGGGGAGCTTGTCGAAGCCCGATTCGATCACCGTGACATCCGTGCCGGTGCCGGCATCGGCGATGGTGAAGCGCACGTGCGTCGAGTACTCGTCGAGCTTGTCGGCGGGGATTCCCGACCAACGGAAGCCGAACGCGTCGCCGGGCACCACCTCGGTGATCTCGATCGGGAAGCTGCCGTAGCCCTCCCAGTCGATGCTGCCGGTCGACCCGGGTTCGAGCGCCGCAAAACCCACACCGTCGCCGAACCACTTGACCATCACGTCGGGGTCGGTCAGAGCCTCCCAGACGCTCGCGCGCGGGGCCTCGATGTGCACGGTGCGGGTCACGGTGTGGCCCTTGATTCTTGCGTGATCAGACACGGTGTTTCCTTCAGGTTCGGGCTGAGAGCGACGGAACACTGACCGCCGCGCGGCACGTAGCTGGTTCAACCAACGCGCCTCATCGAGCGTACCCATGATTGCGCAGAGAACCCTTGCGCGCCTCGGCCCTAGCCCAGGGCGGCGCGGCGCGTGGTGTGCCGGGTAGGTACGGCAGACCACGGGTCCTCTGGCCAGGGATGCTTCGGATACCGGCCGCGCATCTGCGCACGTACCTGCGCGTACGGACCCGCCCAGAAGGAGGCGAGGTCGTCGGTCACGGCAAGGGGATGCCCGGCGGGGGAAAGCAAATGGAACAACACCGGCACTCGTCCTCCGATGATGTGCGGAGTCTCTGCCCACCCGAAGCATTCCTGTAGTTTCACGGCAACAACGGGACGGGCGGCGTCATCATCGACGGGCGGGTAGCTGAGACGCACGTGCGACCCGCTGGGCACCTGGAGGCGTTCCGGAACCAGAGCATCGAGGTCGGCCGCGGCCGGCCAGGGCAGGATGCGACGGAGCGCATGGGCGAGGTCGATGCTCGCAGCCGGAGTGCCGGCGGCGAGTTCTGACAGCTCCGGCCCGAGCCAGGCATCGAGCGTGTCAAGCAGAACGGTGTCTGAGACATCCGGCCAGGGCGATCCGAGCTCGCGATGCAGCAGCGCGAGGCGACGCCGCAGAGCGTCCGCGGCGTCTGACCATTTGAACACTCCGAGCCCCTGCTCTGTGACGGCGCGGCGCACGGCCTCCCGGCCGCCATCGTCCGCCTGCACGCGCACCGGCACTGACGAGCGAACGATCGCGCCGATCCGACGTTCACGGCGCGCGACAACGCGCCCGTTCACGAACTGGGCTTCGACCCTGTCGGTGCAGAGCTGGGGCGCCACCTGCTCCGCTTGGTCCTCCGAGATGATGGCGGCAGAGCGGATGATTGCTCCGGTTCCCGCGGCCGCTCGCCCCTGTGCGCGAGTCACGTCGGCGACCGCCAACCAGTCGGCACTCGCGAGCGGACCGGTGATGCCGGCGCGGGTGCCGGAGGCGAGGAGGAAGGTTGCGCCGTTCGGTGATTGGTCGACGCGGCGGGCGATCCACTCGGGGAACGCGAGCGCGATGAGCGGTCCGGTCTGATCAGTGCTTCCTCGCGCCGTGTCGGTGTCCTCGGTGAAGCGCACCAGACGCCGCACTTCCTGCTCCCATCGGCGGGCATCCGGGCTTCGTCCGGTGCGCAGCGCGGTGAGCGTGGCTTGGGCATCTCCGTCGACAACGCGGAGATCACCGCTGAGCAGCGCAACGACTTCGGCCGCAGTGCGCCCGCCGGCCAGATCACTGCCCGCGCGCAGTGCGCGGGCGAGGCGAGGAGCTGTGGGGATGCGGGCGAGCTGTCGCCCGTGGTCGGTGGCGCGGCCATCGGCGTCGATCGCGCCGAGCCCGCGCAGCGCGGCGAGCGCCTCGCCCAGACTGACGGAGGGAAGCGGATCGACCAGCCGCAGCCCCACACCGCCAGGGGCGCCCCAGCAGGCGAGGAGCAGGGCTGCGTCGGTGAGATCCGCCGCCTGAATCTCGGGGGCAGCGTGCGTCGGTGCCGTGGCGAAGGTGCGCTCGTCAACGCATCGCACCACGACGCCCGGCCCATGTCGGGTGGCACGCCCCGAGCGCTGGATGGCGGAGGCCTTGGGCGTCGGGCCGGTGACGAGACCGCTAATCCCGCGCGCAGCATCCCGCTGTGGCGCGCGAGACAGGCAGGTGTCGACGACCAGGCGTACACCGGGCACAGTCAGGGAGGACTCGGCGAGTGAGGTCGTGACGATGATCCGTGCGGCGCCAGCGGGGCTCCGGCCACTGATCACCGCGTCCTGCTCTGCGGCGGGGATCTGTCCGTGCAGTTCGCGCACGTCGAATTCCGCGGCGAGACCACGGATGCGTCCGGCGATCTCGGAGACCTCACGCGCACCCGGCGCGAAGACGAGGGCATCGGCGGTCGGGTCCGTGCGCACGAGGGTGCGGTGTGCGGCAACCGCGGTGCTCGCAACATGATCGAGGAAGGCCCGGGTCACCCCTCGTTCATCCAAGCGAGGTGTGGGAGAGGGCGCCCAACGCACCTCGAGCGGATGTGCCGGTGCGGTCTGGGTCACGATCGGGGCCGGCGACGCATCCGTACCGAGAACCGTTGCGAACCTCTCGGCGTCGAGTGTCGCGGACATCGCGATGAGGACGAGGTCGTCGCGCAGCTCGCGGACCTCGCCGAGCAGCCCGATCAGCAGATCCGTCTCCAGAGCACGTTCGTGCACCTCGTCGATGATGACCGCGCCGACTCCGTCCAGACCAGGGTCATTGACCAGGCGGCGCAGAAGCACGCCGGCGGTGACGAACTCGATCAGGGTGGATTGACTCACCTGGCGTTCGCCGCGGACGGTGAAGCCCACGCGGGAGCCGAGAGGGGATCCGTCCAACTGTGCGAGACGCCTGGCGGCAGCGCGGGCAGCGACCCGGCGGGGCTGAGTGACGATCACACGACCCGCAACGCGATCCGCCAGGACCGGCGGCACCAGCGTGGTCTTTCCCGTGCCCGGCGGCGCGCTGACGACGACGGTCGGGCTCCCCTCCAGCGCAGCACTCAGCTCATCGATCGCCGAGGCGAACGCGAGCCCGCGACCCACTCTCGACAGGTCGAACGGCACAGGGATCACTTCCCCAGTCTCTCGCGTTCGGACGGTGCGCGCTCAGTCGTCACAGGCGGACATCGAAAAGCGACAGCGGCCCGGTGGTATATATACTTTATACACGATAAAGTATATATAGCCGCCCGTTCATCGACGTTAGGAACCGACCATGGCCCACTACGTCGACCTGCTCTGGAATCCAGAGGATGCTGGCCAGCTGACCAGGAAGGATCGAGCGCCGGGCCGCTACCGTGCCTACGTGCCCGACGAGCTGGGAGACCAGTTGCCCCAGATCAGCCAGGCAGCCCAGCAAGCATCCGAGGATGCGCTGGCTGTGTTGGCGCGCGCAGATGAGCGCATCGGGCAGCGCGGTGGCTACCTCAACCACCTGCTCATCCGGTCTGAGAGCATCTCGTCGTCCTGGATCGAGGGCAATTCGATCAGCCCGAAGAAGCTGGCCATCGCCGAGCTGTTGCAGCGAGGCACGCGTGCAGCGATCGACGTCGTGGCCAACGTGCGGGCCACCGAAGAAGCGATCGCCGAGCTGGCTGACCGGAGCCGCCCGGTGAGCACAGCTGACATCGAGCGTTTACAGCACATCATCGAGCCAGGGCTCGACTACGGGATCAGGACAGCGCAGAACTGGGTCGGCGGACCGGGCTGGAGTCCCTTGCGCGCAGACTTCGTGCCGCCGCCAGAGACAGAGGTGCCGCGCCTGGTGGCCGACCTGGCCGACTTCGTCACAGCAACAGCGGGAAACCCCGTCGTGCGGGCGGCGATCGCTCACGCTCAGTTCGAGACGATTCACCCGTTCGAGGACGGCAACGGCCGGACTGGCCGGGCGCTCATTCATACAGTGCTGCGCAGGTCTGATGCGCTGCGAAACGTGCTGATCCCGATCAGCACTGTGTTTGCGGGAAACAAGGACGCGTACATCGAGGGGCTCACTGCATACAGGGCCGAGCCTTCCCGCCTGGATGACTGGATCATCGGCTTCGCTGAAGCCGCCGTGCTGGCCGCGGGAAACGCAGTGCAGCTCGCCGATGAGATCTCGGCGCTGGACCGAACCACGCACGAGGACCTGATCCGGTACCGCAGTCAGCAGGGCATCAAGCCCGCTATCCCGCGTAGCGACGCCGTGGTGTTGCGAATCCTCGAGAATCTGGCCACTGAGCCGGTGCTGACAATCGACACTGCGGCTGCACGACACGGTGTCTCCGTGGCGGCCGCCAATCGCGCGCTGCTCCAGTTGGGCGAGGCGGGGATCCTGAATCGCAACAAGGATCAGAAGGGTCGCTTGACCTGTTGGACGGCCGATAAGCACCTCGGACTCGTCGCGCTGACCGAGCGTAGCAACCGCATGGGAGCGGGCGACACCGGCCACGGTAAGCCGCCGCGCGGGCCGGCGGCTCCGCCCACTAGAACCGGCCGGCTCCGGCAGGCCGAATGAGGCTGAGTTTCAGCGCCGGTCGGTGCGGGTGGCACGGCCGACCGTGGTCTTCCGGACGGCAGCGGTCTACAAGGTCGGTTCGATAGAAGCAAAAAACCCCTGTTTTACCAGGGGTTTTTCGTGGCGGGTTGTTCCTATAACTCACGGGCCGCTGAAGCACTGGGCACATTTTCGGCACTTTCGCGCACATCCTCCATGGGCGTGCAAAAAATCCTCTGAAGAACCGAAGACCGCGAGATACGTGGGTCCTCCATCGGCCGGACTCTCGCCGCGTTGCCACGAGATGATACCGGAAGCGACCCGCCCGTCCATCCGATGCCTTGCCCGAGTTCGGCAGGACGAATCCGCTGGGTCCCGGCAGCTCGCATGTGGCAGCGCAACGCTGCAGACCTCGATGGCGTGGGTCAATGACAGGAATTCTGGTGTCCGTCGAGGTTTGGAGTTCGGCGGCATTCGGAAGAGTTTCAGCTGTTTGGCCAGTCAAGCCGAGTTCACGAAAGTGAGAATGATTGCCGTCTAGCCTCGAGCGGCCGTATTCACCTTTGCGGCGAAGGCCCGCGCGGCGGCACCCTTCGAGGGGTTGATATTGACAGCCCAGGCGAATAGGTCACCGTCCACAAGTAGGTAGAGTTCGCGGCGATCAACCTGCTTTCTAAACAAGGCCCCGACGACGGCACCGGCAGGGCCAAACACGATCGCTCCGGCAGCTGTGCGGGTGAGAGTAGACCGCCGTTGCAATTCCCCGGCAGTCTCCACAGTTACCTGCACCCCAGTGACGGGCTGCCGTTCACGCTTGTAACTAAGGATGCCTGCCTTCATGGTCACGCCTTCGAAGACCACAGGCTGCCGATCCACCCAGGCGTTGACCTTGTCGTACCAGGCCGGCCCCTTTTCCTTCGCCGGAATCGCCGCGGGAAGATGTGGCCCCGCAGCCTCAACGGAGGGGTCGACCGGGGCAGTGTCTTCGCTCATTTCCGAAGTATGGCAGCAGCGGGGCTGTTGGCGGGCTGCTTCAGTTCCGAACCTCTAATCGAGCCCGCCACAGACGACAATGTGCGTCCGCAACTCCGAACTACTCGAATCTTCTGGGTTGTTGGATCCCGCACCACAACGTCTGTGGCAGGTTGCTCCTTGAACCTAGAATCCGTTGTTCCGCCCGGGCACCTTGGCATTAGTCGGCTCCCGAACCGTTCCGGGTCGACCCTAAACCGGCATGGCACCTCACGAATTCCGGGGAGCGTGTTTGGGTCGTGACGGCGGGTCATGAACGGCTCAACGGTGTCTGAAGGGGCACCAGTGAGGCAGTATTGGTGGACTTTGGCCCCGAAGGCGGCATCCGCGACGCCCAACTCCTCCGTGGACACGAAGCAGCTGGCCCACGTGCCTAGCCCCCGTTACTTTCTTCGTAGCCCTTGATCGTGTAGTCCTGTGAGGGTGTTGGCCTGTCAGGCCCGGCATGGTTCCTGCCCCCAGTCGTCCATGATCCGGGGGGTGTTGTCACCGGGCCTGACTGGTGTCAGGTGATCGCTGATAGGGGCTGGACCGGGACGTGTCCCAGGTCGTTCGTAACGTGGATGCCGAGACTTGATGCCGCGGTTCAGGCCGACGAATCGACACCTGAACGGAGCATCATGATCGAGAACTACGGCAGCGTCGACGTCTTCATCGGCGTGGATGTTGGCAAGGGAGAGCACCATGCGGTCGCCCTCGACCGGGCCGGCAAGCAACTCTTCGACAAGGCGTTGCCCAACGATGAAGGGAAGTTGCGGGACCTGATCGGGCGGCTAAAACGACACGGCGAAGTCTTGTTCGTCGTGGATCAGCCCGCGACCATCGGGGCACTGCCGATCGCCGTCGCCCAGGCGGAGAACGTGCTGGTCGGCTACCTGCCGGGCCTGGCGATGAGGCGCATCGCCGACCTACACGCCGGTGAAGCCAAGACCGATGCCCGCGACGCCGCGATCATCGCCCAAGCCGCGAGGACCCTCCCGCACGCGCTCCGGTCGCTGCAACTCGCGGACGAGCAGGTCGCCGAGCTCTCGATGCTCTGCGGCTTCGACGATGACGTCGTCGGCCAGATCACCGCCACAAGCAACCGGATCCGTGGCCTGCTCACCCAGATCCACCCAGCGTTGGAGCGGGTCCTCGGCCCCCACCTGGACCACCCGGCCGTGCTGGACCTGATCCGGCGCTACCCGTCACCCGCCGCGATGCAGGCCGCCGGCACGACCCGACTCGGCAACCGCCTGGTCAAGCTCGCACCCCGGATGGGCCGCCGACTCGCGGCCGAGATCACCCAGGCCTTGACCCAGCAAACAGTCGTCGTCACCGGCACCAACGCGACCAGCCTCGTGCTGCCCAAACTCGCCGAACAACTCGCAGCCCTGCGCCGTCAGCGCGACGAGATAGCGGTCGAAGTCGAACGACTCGTGGAGGCAAACCCTCTTCACCCCGTCCTGATCAGCATGCCCGGAGTCGGGATCAGGACCGCAGCCAGACTCCTCACCGAAGTCTCCGGCAAGGACTTCGCATCCGCCGGCCACCTCGCCGCCTACGCCGGCCTCGCCCCCGTGACGCGACGGTCCGGCAGCTCCATCCGCGGTGAACACCCCTCCAGACGCGGGAACAAGATCCTCAAACGAGCCCTGTTCCTCTCCGCCTTCGCCGCCCTCCACGACCCACTCTCACGCGCCTACTACGACCGCAAGATCGCCCAAGGCAAACGCCACAACCAAGCCCTCATCGCCCTCGCCCGACGACGCTGCGACGTCCTCTACGCCATGCTCCGCGACGGCACCCTCTACCAAACCGACCACCCACTCGCCGCTTGACAAAAACATAGGGGCACCCCCCCCTTTGACGGGGCATTGGCGCGCGGGACCCCCACCGGTGGCCGGCACCCCCTAACCTGACGAATAAGGAGTATGCAATCGGGGGGTTAGCAAAGTGTCGGAAGTCGTCGCAGAGCCAGAGAAATCGTCCGTTCCAAAATGGGAACAAGATGCCCGTGACCAGATCCGCGCGGCTCTCCGGAAGATCGACATCCAAGCCGCTGTCAAAACTGGTCTCAATAAGGCGCTCGAGGCTCAGTACCCGCTGGCGGTCGAGAACGTCGCGCGTCTCCGACGAGTTAATCCTGGCAAGTCTCCCGCGGAGCTCATCTCCTACCTGAACACGATCTATCTCAGCGCCGTCACGACGACCGGTGCAGGCGCAGGTGCGGCGGCGATCGTCCCGAATGGATGGGTTCAGGTTCCCGTCGCCCTCGTCGACCTGATTACATTCTTGGAAGCCTCGGTCCTGTACACGCTGTCAGTTGCCGAGATCCATGGGTTGGATATCGAAGACGTCGAGCGACGCAGATTTCTGGTCACATCTGTCCTCGTTGGCAACACAGCCGCGACGACAGCCCTAGAGCCGTTGATCGGACGCACAGCACCGTATTGGGGGAAGAAGATGGTGCAGTCCATTCCAATGTCAGCGATCAACAAGGCCAACAGCATTCTCGGCCCACGATTCGTGACCAAGTACGGCACGAAGCAGGGTGTGCTTGTCCTCGGCAAACAGATCCCTCTCTTCATCGGAGTTGGCATCGGCGCCGCTGGAAACCACCTGTTCGGGTGGTTCGTAATCAAAGCGGCGGGGAAGATTCTTGGCCCACCTCCCAAGTCATGGGACGACCCCCAGTGAAACAAGGGCAGAACCGAATGAAAAGCTCCGTCTCCAATCGCACCGCTCGCCGCAAGCCAGTAGGGAGGCGAGTCCGCTGAGGACTGATAACCGGGCAGAAATGCTTGACCCGACGGAATTCGTCCAGCAGGAGCGACGGCTGTTCATCGACACAAATGTCTTCATGGACACGGACACGCGACGGGCAGGCGGCCTCAAGAGGCTATTCGAGCGATGCCAGGATGACATCGCACGGAACAGCAATCCAATCGTGGTTCCCACGAAGGTCGTCGACGAATTGACGAAGCAAAGTCGCACTAACCCCGCGGGCCTCACCGACGGGAAGGCCGCCGCAGTGAGAAAGGCAACGAACTCGCTCACGTTCCTTGAGTCCGTGGCGCCACTCGGGCTCGTGCGCAAGGACCTGGGCGACAACTCAAACCCATATGCCGACGACCTATTCGTTGAAATTTTTACTCGGGTCGGTGGCAAGTACGAAATGTGCTTGCTTACCCACGACATCACCCTCCTCCTCCGGATTCGTCTCCTCGCGGCCAAGACAAACAGACGACTCGTGGCCGGCGGCTTGAGCAAGGAAGGGCAGATCGAAGTCGAATCGGATCAGGTCCTTTTCGAAAAGGGTGCGCGCAAGCTCGAGAGGATGCAGCGGCAAATCAGGCAGAGCATTGATGTAGCCAAGTCAGAGCGCGAGGCCGCGAGCCTGGAGCCGCTACTCGACGACTTCCAGCACACGCTGGGCGTTAGCCCCGCGGCGCGACAACCCGCGCCGAGTCACACGCCGAGTCCCGCAACAGTTGCCCGGCCGGAGGGAACTCCTTGCGCATTCTCGAGCCCTGCTAAGTTCAGGGGCCCTGACCACGTACTGGGAACCACGACTATCCCGCGTGAGGGCGACACTGTCCGATTCGGCTCGGCCACTAGCGCAGCCAGCTTCACCCTAGGCCGACTTCTTGGGGAAGGCGGCGAAGGGCAGGTTTATGAGGTGGCTGGCCAGCCGAACCGAGTGGCCAAGATTTTCGACGCGGAGCATCGGACGGCACACCGCCAGGCGAAGCTAGTTCTGCTCACAGCAAACGGCTTGGCTCGTCCCGGCATTGCCTTCCCGTCTTCCGTGATTACAACCATGGCGGGCGACTTTGTCGGCTACGCCATGCCCAGGGCCGAGGGGAAAGAGTTCCAGTCGACTCTCATGCGCCCGAAGCGGTTCAGAGAAACCTACCCGAACTGGTCGAAGGCCGATCTGGTGGACGTATGTATCTCGTTCCTGGAAAGGGTCGTGTATCTGCACTCGCTCAACGTTTTGCTCGGTGATATCAATCCGAAGAACCTTATGGTCGAGGCGAAGAAGACGGTGTGGATCATCGACGCCGACTCGTGGCAGCTGGAGGGATACCCCTGCCCGGTCGGTACAGCGATGTTCACCGCACCGACGGTCAAGGGTGACTACGCCGACAACCTGCGAACCATGGAGGAGGAGCTGTTTGCAGTGGCAACGATGCTCTTCATGGTTCTGATCACCGGCCAGTTCCCATACTCCAGAGCGGGCACCGACGGCGACATTCCACGACTTATTAAGGAGGGAAAGTTCGCATTCCAATTCCATGGAAAGTCCGATCAGGATCAGCCGGGTGGAAAGTGGAAGTACATGTGGAGCCACCTGCCCTTCAAGGTCAAAAGCCTGTTCTGGCACACCTTCCACCGCGACGGCGACCGGTACACGCGTCGCCCGACGGCAGGCGAGTGGCTTCAGGTGTTCCGCGAGTACAAGGCCTTTTTCGGCAGCGCCGACGACTTCGACCCGATGTCCAACGACGTCTACCCATCCCGTTTCAAAGCCTTTCGACCTGACACACCTATTCGCGATTGCCCCCAGTGCCACGGCAAGAACGCCATCGTCGGAGAATGGGATGACGACCAGCAGTCCTACTTCGAGCCCGAGCTCTGCTTCGACTGCAGCCGGCAGAACCGGCACCGCCAGCAGCCCAGACCCCCACAGAATACGGCGATGTGCAAGAGCTGTGGTCGTTCGGCGCTCAAATCGTCGATGACCTATGGGCACTGCGCGGAGTGCGCTGCGAAGGGCGCACAACTGGACCCTGCGCAGCTGTGCATCGACTGTCGCAGACCGTTCATAACCTTCGACCATGCGGACTGGTTCAAAGGCAAGGGTCTCGCCATGCCGAAGTCACACGTAACCGCCACAAAGCAGCAGTGCCCTCCGACTGCTCCCAGCACCAAAAAGCCGCGCACTCAGCCCATTAAGCCGAGCACCCAGCCCCAGAAGAGCCTCTTGGCTCGACTATTTGGCTGGTTTTGGAACTAAACGATCTGCTTCTCCCCCTAAACCGAAAGGACCACCATGGCACTCAGAATCTCAGCCGACGATCTAGTTGAGAATCCGACCCCCCGCGTTCCAGTCTCACTTTGCATCGACACAAGCGGATCGATGATGGGTGACAAGATCCGTGAACTCGTCGAAGGCGTGAACCAGTTCTACGCCACCATCGACGCTGACGACGACGCGCACGATGCCGCCGAGGTCAGCGTCGTCGAATTCAACTCCCGCGCAAGCCTCCTTCAGGACTATGCGAGCGTGGAGCGACTCACCCCGATCAGCACGCTTGACCCACGCGGATTGACGTTCCTCGGCGAAGGCGTCAATCTCGCGCTTGACACACTCGAAAAGCGCAAATCGGACTACTCCGGAAGTGGCGTGCTCTACTACCAGCCGTGGCTTGTACTCATGACGGATGGCCAGCCGAACGGGGACGCCCGCGAGCTCGAACGTGCTGTGCAACGCGTCACGGAGCTGGTCGCCGAAAAAAAGCTCACGGTATTTCCCATCGGCATCGGTGCCGACGCCGATATGAGCGTTCTCGCTCGGTTCAGCCCGAACCGACCGCCACTACGGTTACGCGGGCTCAACTTCAAAGAGTTCTTCGAATGGCTCTCGAAGTCGGTTTCTCGCGTCTCGCAGTCGACTCCGGGTGACACTGTGAAGCTCGACCTTGAAGGACTTGCCGGTTGGGCGGAATTGTAGTTGTTCAACGAGTTTCACTACCAGGTGCGCGGGCGTGGGCACGAAGCCGAAGGTACGCTCGGCCAGGACCGGACGCATTACGCGAAGAAGCACGGTGTGCACGTCCTGTGTCTCGCTGACGGAGCGGGTTCCGCATCGCACTCCGCGTACGGCGCACAGGCCGTTACGCACGCGGGTTGCGCTCTGCTTGCTGACCGATTTCACGATTTCGCGACCGGCGAAGATGCCGTGCAGGCCCGAGAGGACATTGTTGGCACACTCCACGCTCGCCTCGCGAAAACCGCAGCGCGCCTCGAATGTGAAGTCACTGATCTCGCGTCAACCTTTTTAGCGGTCGCCCTATTCGAGGACCGCTTCGTGGCCGCTCATATAGGTGACGGTGTCATCGGCTACGTCAAGGACGGCGAGCTCAAGGTCGCGTCGACACCCGACAACGCGGAGTTCGCGAATCAGACAACATTCGTAACTTCGGGAAATGCTGCCGCTTCACTAAGGCTGTACCGCGGATCGCTACAAGGTATCGCTGGCTTCATCCTGATGAGCGACGGCACGAGCGCCAGCCTCTTTGACCAGCGCACCAAGTCACTCGCACCAGCGTGCGCCAAGCTGATCTCGATTGTCGGTGAGGCACCGATGAAACAAACAAAAAACCCGGCCCACAAGAAGTCACTAAGGCGTGTAATTGACACTCAACTTCGGGGTGCCACCAAGGACGACTGCTCGGTAGGAATCCTCGGGCGCCGAGCAATCTAGCGACAAAGGGATACCGCAGGGGAGTCATCATTTCCTTGACCAGGCGCCTGCAATGCGACTCGGCGCCGTGCCACCGCCGAGTTTGGCATGGCCGCTAACACATCGCAAAGAACCGTTCACTTGGTCGCCAGTTGTCACGGTCGTCTTGGCTCGTCCAAAGGCGACCGCGGCCCGATTCATTCCAGGTGGCTCAGGCAGGGTTCAAAAGAGCTTCCCTACCCGCGATTCCACAACGACTCGTTTTCCCATCCCTCAGGGAACCCCATTGCATGTTCGGGACGGAACCGCGTTTGTTTCTCTAGCTTCTTGATTTGGGTCTTGAACGTCATGGGCCACTCGCTTGACGGGGAAACCGTTATCACCATGTACGCGATCAATGCAGCGAGTGGGTACAGCCGATTCAACTTGCCCTCTTCCAGACGGTGAAGATGGTGAAGCTGCTCGCCAACGGAGTCGGGAGATATTCGCCCTGGCGGTCGATACACGGTGCGATTCCAGACGCGATTGCCGTGGGCGCAGTGGTTGCGCAAGGCGCCAACAGCCAAGAGCCACGAGTGGAGCAGATCGGGGGCTTTCTTCTTAAGTCCCATCTGGCTAGCCACGCTGTTTCGCTCATCAATGCGCAGAAAGTCAAATAGCCAGGTCAGCGACCCAAAGTCAAGAAATTGAACCGCGGCCCAGATCGGTATCTGGCCGCCATAATTCTGCTCGTGGTGCTTCACATACTCTTCACGATCAGACTTCGGCGTGAGATCGGCGTACCGCCGCAGCCAATCCTCGTAAGCGGTGAAGCCGGGAGACCGTCCCGGCCGATTGCACGCCGTTGAATTGAGGTGAGAGGCATCAAGGTGCGCGAGTGGATCCCTCTTGCCGAGTGCGTGCGCCACAAACGCGCCGAGGGCTGTCTCAACAATCTGGAGCCCTTCAAGCAGGACTGCGCGCAGCCGTTCGTCAAAACGGTAAAGGCTCAGAATCTCCTGCAGAGTCGTTCCCTCGACGAACTCATCAAGAAGCGTTGTGCGATCGTCGCCTTCGCTCAGTCTGACGGCGCGATACGGGTAGGAATACCCAGACAGGCGGTAGTAGCCAATGCGCTTCAGCGCGTTCAGTGCAGCGTCTCGCTCGCCCAGTTCCATTCCACGTTCTTGCATCTTCGCAAGCAACTGGTTGTAATTGCAAAAGGCCTTCGGCTCGTTCACTGGGTCCCCCGGACAAAATAAAACCGGCCCATGGAATGCCGTTGACTGAAAGTCGATCGCACACAGAGGGGCCGGTGTTTATGCACTGATCGTAGCATTATTCAGCCGGCTGAAAGAATATTTAGGCCCTAAAGAATTCTGATGGCTGATCTGAGCGCCCACCTCAACTACGCGTCCAGACGCCTGGAGCCGGGAGGGGTGACGCCCCTGCTAGATGCAGGAATCTGAGCCCGTTCAATCCGACCGCCTCTGCCGAGATACGCCGATAACCCTCCATATGTCACGAGCCCCGACCCCGTCACGAGGTCCGTGGGCACACAGATGGGCGCCGCCCCGGGCACTGCGATCGCTTGCGCAATCGTAGTTGTCTTTTTCGGGACACCTCCGCGATGGCGGAGAAAGTGGGGCGACGCCCGGAATCGAGCGTAGCCGAGAGGCTCAGCGCCCCGGTCTGTCCCGCTCCCCCAGTCCGGGGCGCGCTCTGCTCCCGGCCCGCCCGACCACGTATCCCAGGGGCAATGGTTTGGCGGAGGGTCTGGGATGTGACCGCGCCGAGCTCCGTCGATTCGTGCGTTAGCCTGCACTCATGGGGCGACGACGCGGAGGGCTTGGGGCTGGCATTGTCGGCGCCGGCGTATTGCTGAATGCAGCGTCGAACCTACCGAAGCGAGCGCATCATCCATGGATGGTTCCTCTATTCCGGCTGTCGGGCTGGAGCTTCGTGGCTGCGGTGATCGCATCTTTTGCCGTCATTGGTGTCTGGCCCATCGAACCGACCGTTGGGTTAGTGATCCTTTACGTCATGGTGGGCTGCGCCATCCTCAGCTTCTTTTTTCTCTGGGGCGCCCTGATCGCCGCGCTAAGCCCTCCCAAGTAGCGTGTCGCTCGAGCCTCGTCAGGCTGGACACTAGGGCGTCGAAGCTCCCCCGCATTGTGAACAGTTAAGCCGGCTTTGCGTTGACGTCAGCGTCTCGGCGGCCAACGGCGGCCGCCTGAAAGATCGGCCTAGCCCTGCTCTACTGTCCAACCTCGGTCAGCCGCGAGCACAGTCAGGTACACGAGACGGATCTTCCAGATGCCGTTCGCCTTGGCCGGTTCCTGCCACGCGCCCTCCGGGTCCAGGTCGCCATCAGCTTTCATCACCCGGAGCGTGGCACGAAAGTGCTTTGCCGATTTGCCGACGATTTCTGCTGCCTCAGCCGCGGTGAGTTCATTCTTCATACCGGAAGCTTGTCATGCCGTCCCATTGCACTGCCCCGACTGGTTTCTACCTGACCGATTTCCAGAGCGCTTTCAACCCTTGGAACAGCATGACGACCAGCCCAATCGCTGTGCCCTCTATAAAGCTTTCTTTGGCCCGCGACAGAGAACGGCGCCGCCGTCGCTCGCGAGGCACCTTGAATGGTGCCTGGGGTGGATGCAACCCCAATTCCGTCAGGAACCACTCATCGGGGACCGCTCCCTGACCCCACTCGACGAGCTTGCTCGCTACCTGCACGCCCACGTCGCGTGATCCGCGATCCGATGTCGCAGCCATCATGAGTTGCGCTTGGGACATCGTCCACTGCGCGACCGGCGAGTCCTCACGCGGCAGCTCGTGTCGGAGTCTCAGCACGGCGAGGGCGTAGTCGAGCTCCGGGTTTGCGAACATCCTAATAAACACGGGCTTCTGTTGCCATCTGACGGCGTTCTCCATTGTTTCGAGTACGCGTGAGATTGCGTCGTGGGTGGCGGCCTTTCGCGCCTCCTCGGCACGACGCCGACTTTCAACGGTGAATATGACGAGGGACACGACCACCGCTACAGCACTGATCGCCGCAGCAACCGCCGTCCAGTCCACTAGGCAGCGTCCTTGCCATCCCGGTACAGCGCCCGCCCGATCAGTTCAATAATCTTCGCGAGCTTCACATCGCTGTTCAGCGCCTCCGCCACCATGGACTCAAAGTTTGTGCCCGACGTGACGATCGCGTTGGTGACGGTGCTGCCCAGGTCGGGGCTGGACAAGAACTGTTGCTCGGTGTTCGCGGCGATCTGGGTGGTGATTTTTGCGTTCTCGCCGGCCTTGCCCTTGACGTGAGCGTAGAAGCCCATCATGTCGGCCTCCGTCAGCCCGTCGCCGTCGAACAGCTGGTTGAGCTGGTTGACCGCCTCGAACAGCCGGGCGAGCACTGGATCCACGGGTTTCTTCGACCCAGACGCCGTCATCGGGTCCAGCACACCGTCATCGAGGCTGATGCTCTGCATCTCGTGCTTCTTGATGCCGTAGCCGATCAGTTCGACGCCGGCCAAGTCGATTGGGCTGCGCCTGTTGTCTTCCCGGATCACGCGCGCCAGCGCACGGTAGTAGATGGCGTGCTTCTCCACCGATGTGTCTTCGTAGTTGATGATCTGCGACAAGAAGTCGTAGGCGTTGACGAACGCGGTCAGGTCCCCACGAAAGAGGTCCAATCGATCCACTTCGACGCCGTCACCTTCGAGAAGGGCCGCGTCGTAGCGTTTGTTGAAGCGTTCCTTGCCAGGCGCCACGGCGGCCGTGAGGGCGTTGTTGCCTTTCTTGAAGACCTCAACGGATGCAGCGGCGTCGACCTCATATTCTTCGTAGATGTGCAGAGCATCGAGCTTGTCCTTGATGTCGTGCACAATGTTCGGGTCAGACACCGCCGACAGCTTCGCCTCCTTGAAGTACGGGTCGAAGGACTCGCGGATGACCTCGGGATCATTCACGAAGTCGAGCACGAACGTGGTGTCCTTGCCCTTGGCCATCCGGTTCAACCGGGACAGGGTCTGCACGGCGGTGACGCCGGAGAGCTTCTTGTCGACGTACATGGCCACGAGCAGCGGCTGGTCGAACCCGGTCTGGAACTTGTTGGCGACAAGCATGACCTGGAATGCGTCGGTCTTGAACGCCTCCGGCAGCGACCGGCCCTTGAGCCCGAGATTCATGTTGATCTCCGTGAACGCGTCGGGGCTCAACGCCTCGTCCAGCACTTCCCCGGAGAAGGCGACGAGGGCGCGAACATCCACGTGGCCCGTGCGTTTCAGATACTCGTCGAAGGCGAGCTTGTAACGCACGGCCTCCTTACGGGAGCCGGTGACGACCATCGCCTTCGCCTTGCCGTTCAGCCGCCAACCGACGTTCTCGCGGAAGTGCTCGATGATGAGCGCAGCCTTCTGGGTGATATTGAACTCGTGCAGCCGCACCCACTGCATGAGCTCTTTCACCGCCTGCGTCTTCTCGACCAGCGGGCCCTCGGAGTCGTACTCCTGGCCGTTGTGGGCCAGCTTGAACGCGACCTTGTACGGAGTGTAATTGCGCAGTACGTCGAGGATGAACCCCTCCTCGATGGCCTGCTGCATCGTGTACAGGTGGAACGCCTGCGGCAGCTCCCCACCCTCCGGGACACGGCCGAACAGTTCCAGGGTCTTCGCCTTCGGCGTGGCCGTGTAGGCAAAGTAGGAGATGTTCGACGCGTTCGCACGGTTCTCCATGTCGGCCGCGAGCAGGGCCTCCATGTCGATTTCGCCGCCGTCGGCGAGGTCCTCGAGCTCCTCGGCATTGAGAACTGACTTCACCTTGTTCGACGTAGTTCCCGTCTGCGACGAGTGGGCCTCGTCTGCGATGATCGCGAAGTTGCGGCCGGCGAGGGTGCCCTCGAGTTTGGCCAGCTCGGCCATCGCGAACGGGAACGTCTGGATGGTCACAACGATGATCTGCGCGCCCTTGGTGAGCGCCTCGGCGAGCCGGGACGACTTCGACCCGGCGGTTTTGCCGTCGATACCCACAACCACGCCAGTCTTTGCGTCGATCTGCTTGATCGCATCCTGCAACTGGGTGTCCAGCACGGTGCGGTCGGTGACCACGATCACCGAACTGAACACCTTGCTGCCATCAGCCCGGTGCAAGGTTGACAGCTGGTGCGCAGTCCACGCAATGGAGTTCGTCTTGCCCGACCCGGCAGAATGCTGGATCAGATACCGGTGCCCCGGCCCCTCCACTCGGGCTGCCTCAATTAGCTTCGTCACCGATTCCCACTGCTGGAACCGCGGAAACAGCAGCGTCTCGGTCTTCTCGACGACCCCGGTGACCGGGTCGATACTCTTCTCGACCTGCAGGTGCATGAACTGGCCCAAGATACCCAGCCATGCGTCTTTCTGGAATACCCGCTCCCACAGGTACGCCGTGGCGGAGCCGTTCGGGTTCACCGGGTTGCCGGCCTTCCCGTCGTTGCCCTGATTGAACGGGAGGAAGAACGTGTCCGGCCCACGCAGGTGCGTGGTCATGAACACCTCGGAGTTCGACACCGCGAAATGCACCAGCGCCCGATGCCCAAACGACAGAAGCGGCTCACCCTTGGGGTTACGGTCGGTGCGGTACTGCGCGATCGCGTCCTGCACGCTCTGCGTGAAGTCCGTCTTCAACTCCAGCGTCGCCACCGGCAGACCGTTGACGAAAAAGACCAGGTCGATGCTCTTCTTATTCGCTGTCGAGTAGAACACCTGCCGCATCACCCGCAGTCGCATCCGGCCGTAGTCAGCCGTCGTCGCCGGGTTCAACCCGTCAGCGGGCTTGAACTGCGCCATGCGCAACGACACCGGCGTGAACTTGAACCCCCGCCGGAGCACGGACAGAGTGCCACCCTGCACGCCGCCAACGCTGTCGAACGGCGCGTCGAGTGACTTCACCAGCCGGTCGAGCAGCGCGTCGCGGGACTTCTGCTGGACGGATGCGGCGTCCGCCGGCTTCACGACCTTCTCCAATTCGTCGGGCTGCGTGTCGACCAACCACCCGAACACATCCGCTGGGAACAGCGCCCTCTCCTTGTCATACCCGGTGCTCGTCGCCGAGTAAAGCCACCCGTGCGACTCCAAATACAGGGCTAGTTCCTCTTCGAACGGCTTTTCGTTGTGTTGCCCCATTAGAGCCCCCTCACATCAATCTTCCCCGTGACCGCTGCACTAATCAGCGCTTGGCGTCGCTCCTTGAGCACCTCGACAACTTGGCGAGCTTTGACGACTAGATTGTCGATTCTTGAGGCTTCGATCGTCAGATGTCGCACGATCTCAGACTGCTCGGCCAAGCTAGGTACCGCGATCCGAAACTGTCGGACGACATCTTGATTGATGTTTGGCTGTCCACCGCCTGAGGCCATGTTCAATAGCCGCTCCGTCGCGACTTGGAGCGAGAAATATGCAAAATCGACATTGACGCCACGAGGCTCCGCCAATACGCAGCAGGCCTGGTTAGTTGTCGCATCCACCCCCAAAATGCCAAGTCTGCCGATGGTCGCACCGTACATCGCAAGGACAAGGGAGCCGGCAGGGAACACCTTCAGTGCGCTCAGCGTCCTGAGAGCACTCTCGCTGACAGCCTTTCTCGTTGTCAGAATCACGCTTTCACGCAACTCACCGGTGGTTACCCAGGGCATGTCCCCGTCGTAGAAGTCCGTACCCTCAGCAGCTGGCGTGGTTCCACTTCCAATCGTGGAAAAAAGGTATGACAACTTCTTCACTTGCCAAAGGCCCGGGATCCGCCCGATTGCCGCAATTCCTGAATCTTTGAAATCGACCCTGGGGTCGAGGCCTCGGGTGACGGCATGAGTAATCACGGCTTGGCGGCGCTCGGCTAGCGTCTCGACCAGCTGCTCCTGCTTGGTGATGAGCGCGTCTATCTGCCCGGTCTCCCGATCCAGATACTCCGCAATCTGCCGCTGCTCCACGAGTGGTGGAACTGCAAGTGAAATGGACTTCATCTGCGCATAGCGGGTGCTCCAGAGATCGGCGACAATCCCGTTGCCGAACCGGTAGTACTCCTCCTGAAATGGCTCGCTTCGAAGCAGATGGTGTACGTACTTGGCTTCGAGCCCAATAGGCGTGATGACTGTGGTGATGAGGCTGACGCTGCCATTGAACGGCGACACGCCTGAGGATCCCTTACGGTCGGACCGGCTGTTGATTGCGAAATCTCCAGTTAAAACCAGTTTCCGGCTGTCGCCATTATCCGTCTTCGCAGCTGTCTCGAGTTGGGGAACGATACCTTGTTTCGTAACCGACAGCGCGGCGAAATCGGCATCACTGACGATTCCCTTGCGTTCTCGAAAATGTTGACCAAGTGGCGAAATCTTCCAGTGTTTAGGGACAGCTCCGAGCCATTTTGTTCCAGAGGCTTTGTACTCCGGGTAGGCAGCGACCCTGGTCACGCCCGCTCGACTTCCCCGAGAAGTACTGTGATCTCGTGAACGAGCTTGTTTAGGTCGGCGTCGATTTCCTTGAGTGATCGAGGCGGTACGTATTTGTAGAAGTGTCGGGTGAAGGGGATCTCGTACCCGATCTTGTCTTTCGTGCGGTCGACCCAGAAGCGCTTTACGTGTGGGGCGATCTCGCGTTGGATGTAGGCTTCGATGTCCTCGGTGAGTGGCACGTTTTCCGTGTCGCGCAGGGTGGTGTCGGGCACCGGCTTGCCTTTGCTGTCGGTAACTACCGGCGCGGTTTCGTCTCGTTCGGCAAGGCCCGCGATAAGGGCCTTCAATTGCGGAGCAGTCAGGGTGACGCCGACGACGGCGAGGGTCTTCTTGATGCGGGCGGCGAACGCGACGGCGTCCGTTGTCGTCTCCCTGGTTGTGCTGAGGTTCAGAAGCGCGAGTTCGACTTGCTCGGCCACGGCGCTTAGGTTCTTGGCTGCCAGTGCGAGTTCAAGGCGTTCAGGGGTCACTGCCCAGTTGAGTTGCTGTGGCCGTTCGACGGTGATGGTGGTGTATCCGAAGTCGGCGGTCGCGAAGATCTTTGAGGCGTCGGTACTCATCGATTCTGCTTCTTCGCCGTTGGTGCCGTAGAGCTGGACGATGTGTTCGATTTGTTCGGTGCTGATGAGGCGGCGTTTGGATCCGAGGCTCTTACGCATTTTGATCCACTGGTCGGTCGCGTCGATGAGCTGCACTTTGCCTTTGCGGCTGGTGGGTTTGTCGTTGTCGAGGATCCAGATGTACGTGGCGATGCCGGTGTTGTAGAACAGGTCGGTGGGCATCGCGATGATGGCGTCGAGGAGGTCATTCTCGATGAGGTACTTGCGGATGTTGGACTCGCCGGAGCCGGCGCCGCCGGTGAAGAGCGGGCTCCCGTTCAGGACGATGCCGACCCGGCCGCCGCCTTCGGCTTTCGGGCGCATTTTCTTGACGAGGTGCAGGAGGAAGAGCAGCGAACCGTCGGAGACGCGTGGAAGTCCCGGTCCGAAGCGGCCGTCGAATCCGCGCTGGTCGTATTCTTTCTGCACGAACGCCTGTTGTTTCTTCCACTCGACGCCGAAGGGCGGGTTGCTGATGCCGTAGTCGAAGGTCTTTCCGAGGTGGCCGTCGTCGGTGAGGGTGTCTCCCCAGATGATGTTGTCGATGGCCTGGCCTTTGATGACCATGTCGGCTTTGGCGATGGCGAAGGACTCAGCGTTGAGCTCCTGGCCTACAAGGGTGAGGGACGCTTGCGGATAGTGGTCGCGCACGTAGTCGTCGGCGACGCTGAGCATGCCGCCCGTGCCTGCCGTGGGGTCGTACACGGTGCGTACCGCGCCGGGCACGCTGAGTGACTTGCTCGGGTCTTCGTCGGGGTGCTCGGTGAAGAGGAGGCTGACGATGAGGCGCACGACTTCGCGCGGGGTGAAGTGTTCCCCCGCGGTTTCGTTGGAGGACTCAGCAAAGCGGCGGATGAGTTCCTCGAAGATGAGACCCATCTCCGTGTTGCTGACCCGGTCGGGGTGCAGGTCGACGCCGGCGAACTTTTGGACGACGAGGTAGAGCAGACCGTTCTCGTCGAGTTTGGCGATCTGAGCGGGGAAGTCGTACCGGTCGAAGATGTCCCGCACGTTGGTGGAGAAGCCGTCGATGTAGTTGAGGAGGTTCGCGCGCACGTTGGCGGGATCGCCAGTGAGCTTCTCGAAGGTATACAGGCTGGTGTTGTAGAAGTCGTGCTTGGAGACCGCCGGGAGAAGCTTTTCGACCGGGATGTTGCCGTTCTTACGCTTCTCGAACTCGGAAAGAACGGCACCCTTTGTAGGATCCAGCACGGCGTCGAGGCGACGCAGGATCGTGAAGGGAAGAACGATTTTGCCGTAATCGGACTGTTTGTAGGTGCCGCGCAGCAGGTTCGCGATCGACCAGATGAATGCCCCGTTGTTGTTCTCAGCCATGTGGCGCGTACTTCCCCTCGTATTACCTGTTCCTCAGCCTATTGGCGAGGGGCGACAGGGGCACGCGCTGCTTCGCACCGGAAATCCGTCCTAAGCCATCCTCGACGCCAAGATCTCGACGCCGTGTATCGGCCGGTGGTTACCTTCGATCACCTCGACTCGGCGCGGTGCACCTATTGATCCCACCTGGCACGGTCACTTCTCGCAGCGGCGAGGACCGCATCGATCCTCCCCTCCCGCATCAGCTCCGCAGCGGATCGATTGTTGAATCGACGGAGAGCCGCCTTTAGCCATAGAGCATCACCCCAAGAGTCAACCAACCCCGGGTCCAAGACGGATAACACGTCGCTCAAACCCGCCAAAGGCTCTCCTGCCGGCCCGAACTGAAAACACGGGTAGAGGTCCTCGCCGTCCTGTGTTCTGGTCTGCAGGATCCTTCCGATTTTGGAAGAATGCTCCAGCTGGTGCGATGACATGTGGGACAGACTCATGGCTCCGGCGCGATCGTAGAACGGACCGATCAACGACTCCCAGAGCTCTGCGTCGGGCGACCCCTCGCCGTTAGGCACTGAATTCGTTTTCTGGGAGTAGGTCGTCTCTGGCGCCGTCGCCGACGGATCGATATCGTCTCGGCCCTTGTTGCCCCTGGTCACCAGAGGGCTTCCATGTGACTGCGAGCAGCGGCCAACAATAGTTCAGGCTCGTTCAGGTGATCCGCCGGCCGGTCCTCAGCGTCGAACGAAGTGGTTGGTCCGAGCATCCAGAGAGTCAGGCTTTCATTCGACCACCCGTTTTCGCGGGCCACCTCGACGAGGGGCTTGATGACGGGGAGGATGGCACGGCTGGCTCGATCGAACTGGAATCCGGGATATCGGATCGAGGGGCCACGCTCTACTGCGATGATCCTGCCGGAGTTGCGAAGCCGGATCAGGTTGGGGGACGTGACCCCCAGGAATTTGGCCGCCTCGTTATCTGTCAGCAGCCCGAACTCCGCTTCCATACGGTCCCAAGCCAACTTGGTGGCGTGAAGGCTCCTAGCTAGCTGCGGCGAGGTGTGCGACTCGGTTTCCGCATCTGGTTTTTGTGGGTTACAGGCGCTCGCGGAGCGTGGTGCACCTTGACGCCCGGTTCCGTCTCCGTCGTCACCGTCATTCATACTTCTATCCTGCGCTCGTCCGCCCTCGGAGGCTCAGGGAGCGTCCGAAGTGTATTCCTGCACGTGAGATCACGTTCGACGGTGTGGGGCTCCCCAGGCCCAGAAGTTGAGTTCGTTCAGCGTGGCGACCTTCGCGGTCGACAGCGTGCCGGCCCGGCGGGCCATTCGGGTCTTTGCTGCCCAACGGGCGAGGGCCTGTTCGGCGTCGTCGGTGCTTCGCAGCCTGGGTGCATGTCCGTGCGCGGCGGTGAACTGGTCATAGGCCCCATAGTTCGCCCGCCATCTGTCCTCTTTCGGGTGGAAGCTGAACCCGGGGATGCACAGCAGCCGGCGCACTTGGTAGGAGCAGAGTCGCCCTGCGGCAAAACTACGGCGCTGGGCGCGGATGCTGTTGCTGCGTCGCTTCTCGTCGGCTGAGATGGCGCCGGCGGGCAGGCGTCGGTTCTCGCGCGGCAAGCGGCCCTCGGCGCGCACGAAGGCTTCTAGCGCAGTCATGCTGCGGATCCAGGCGGCGATGTCTCGAGGGACAGTGTCGGCTATCTCACCGGTGTCGCGCCAGGCATGCTCGGCGCTGTAGAGGGTGAGGGACCTTTTCTGATCCTGCGTGAGGGTGCTGGGGTGCTGGCGGTGAAGCTGCGCATATTCGGAACGGAGTGCTTCAAGCGGGCTTGGTTCGGACATGGGGCCTTCCCGACTCGCACGGCGTGCGATGTCGGATAGGTCATGCGCGGCGCAGGTGCAGCGGCGTTTCGGAGGATGTATTCCTGCACGGATCCGCCGGCGGGCAGGACCGGGCTACCGTCCCAGCACCGACCGGTCATCCGACCGGCGCGACACTCGGAGGTGCGCGAATGCCCGACCAAATGCCGCCCGAAGCAGGCGCTCAGACACCACACGAGGTCCTCAACGTGTCAACCACCACACGGGCGGTGACAGCCGTTGCCAATGACGTCGTGTGCCAGCCTGAACGAGGCAGCACGCTGCACGCCCCCTCCGCCGCCACCTCCGTCGGCGCGCTGGTGCACACCGAGCAGCGGTCGCCGTCATGCTGCTGATGACGTCTCTGATGGACGAGGTTTCCGGGCAGTTCCGCGTCTACACGGCGTCGGGGTCGACGTATTGGTTGGACCTGGACCGGTACGAGATGTGCCGGATACCGGTGCGGAATGATCCTGGGCGCGAACATTCCCTGCGTCGGGACGGTGCCACCGTGCGAGTGCTGCGAGTCGTGGAGTGCACGGTGGGCCGTCGGATGCACCTGCTCATCGACCTCGCGGTCGAAGGCGTAGACGCGACGATTCGTCTGTCGACGCCGGTGGTGGCGATCGACCGCGATGATCCGGACCCCGAAGACGCCGGAGCAGGATCATGACCCCCGAACCATTGCCCTCCGCCGGTGAGCCAAACGCGATGAGCACCACTCAGACGCCCGCCGCGCCGTGCTCGACGATCTCGGTGGTCCGCCGGCTACGCGCACACCAGCGAACCCCAGCCCCCAGCGCGGAGTCCTCCCGATTTGGCGGCGGGTACATCAACGGCGGGATCATCCCACGCGTCAGGTGCACCCCATGATCGCGCCCGAATCGGTACCGCCACCCCCGGACCTGCGCACGGATGTCGACCCGCGTGAACGTGCGCACCGCCCTGTCCAGGATTTCTCGTACACGCCCTACGCCTTGCCGTCACTGTCCACGGTTCGCCGAATCGGGGTCATGGGCGATCTCCACGGTGACCTCGCGCACGCGATGCAAGCGGTCCAGACTTTCGCTGACCGCGGGGTGACCTGTGTCATCCAGCTCGGCGATTGGGGCGTCCTCTGGCCGGGCACAAACTGGCAGATCGCATTACGCAAGATTTCACGTGCCCTCGCCCGCCACCAGATGGCCATGCTCTTCATCGACGGCAATCACGAGTACTTTCCGAAGCTCCTGGAGTTTCCGATCGCAGCAGACGGCATCCGGTGGATTTCCGCCAACATCGGTCACCTCCCCCGCGGGTATCGCACACAAATCGGTACGCAGTTCACCCTGGCTGCTCTGGGCGGCGCCAACAGCATCGACCGCCGGTTTCGCCAAGAGGGCGTGAGCTGGTGGCCCGAGGAACAAATCTCAGCCGCCGACCTCCGCCAGCTCGGCTCAGACCCTGTCGACGTACTCATCGGCCATGAAGCACCGATCATGGACGAGCGCGCACTGGTGAAGAGCGCCCGCGACGCGGGTTACTTGCCCGCCGATATCGCCTATGCGGCCGGCAGCCGGGTCATGTTTCGCCGGGCGGTCCTGCAAACTCGCCCGCGCTTGACTCTCGGAGGCCACTACCACCGCCACTACGACGAGACACTGTCGCTGCCGGGCCAGCCCCACCCCACCCGCGTGGTGGTGCTCGATATCAACGGGAAGCACAGGGTGAACCTCGCGATTCTCAACACCACCACCCTCGACCTGGAACACCTCTACCGGAACGGCGCACCCGCCGAGCCCGACACCAACGCACCAGAAAGGACCGACAATGACCGACCGCAACGTTGAACCCGACCATTTGAGCGAGCTCACCGGAGATGAGGGCGGGCTGTGGCGAGTGTCAACGCGCGACAGTGACCATTACGTTGATCTGGAACGGGGCACTGTCACCCGCGTCCCCGGCGCCAACGCCCCGCCGACCGTCAACGACCGAGCAAGGCCCTTGCGCACAATCACCGCCATCAAAGTCGGTCACCGAGGCCGGTGGACGATGCACACCGACGGGTGGGACGACGAGATCGACTTCTTCTGGGCGAACACGTCTCTGATCGCCGCGATTGAACGCATCAGCCGTGATGATTTCCCGGGAGCGGGCGGTGACCTGCCTGGGTGAGGTCGGGCCCACCCGGGTCCACCTCGTGATCTCTGGAGAGTCGCGCTGCCCCAATTGTGGGTTGCGATCATTCCAGTGTGCAGATCTGCCCAGTCGGGTGCGTGCCGGCCGCACGTGCGTGTGCGCCCGATGAAGGAAGACGGCGGGAGCGCCTATCTACCCCAGATCGATGCGAGGTACTGGACTCATATCAGGAATTTCGTACGCGCCGCGGTGGTGGACGCGGCACCCAGCACGGCCTACTCCGAGAGAGAACTGTATGCCGCTGCGACACCGCTGACCCTGTGGGCCTGGCAAACGGCCGCAATGCCCCTTGAACGTGACGTGATTTTCGCCATCTCCACGATCGAACGGTTCATCGGGGTTGGTCTTACGAATTATGGGAGCAAGGCAAGTCGGAACACCCTGCGATCCCGGCTCCTCAGGATCTCGGAAGCGCTACTCGACGCGCCGTTGGCGCCGCCCGTCCTGCGGCCGCTAGGCGGATCGGATCCGTCACCGCCGTACACCGCCCGAGACGTTGTCACCTTGAAGAGCTGGGCAATCGCCCAGACCACTCATGAACGCCGGTCGAACGCGGAGGCATTACTCGCCCTCGGTCTGGGCGCGGGACTGTCCGGGCGAGAGATCGTCAATCTTAGGATCGGGGACATCAACGCCGACGACCACGGCGTCCTCATCAGGGTACGTGGCGATCGGTCTCGAGTGGTCCCCGTCTTGCGTGAATGGGAGCGAGCCTTGGCAGCTCGGGTCGATCCCGGTCAGACCGAGACCTGGGCATTCCGGGAGCAGCACGCCGGTGCCAACCGGAACCTGATCACGGACTTCGTCTCTCGGGCTGAAGGGAAGATCCGGCTGCAGGCCCGAAGAATGCACGCGACTTGGGTCGTGCAGCATCTGGAAGCCGGCACCCCGCTCATCCCGTTGATGCGAGCTGCCGGGCTGCAGTCTCCAGAGGCGCTGGACCGGTTCTTCAAGTTCGTGAGAGAACCGGACTCCGGGTACTACCGGAACGCGCTGCGAGATGCGGTCGCTACCCCGCGGTAACGCCTCAGCGCTGAACCGGACTCTCACCTGGAGCAGCGCGTCGTTCCCTCAGCTTGAGGTTGCGCTCCGCATTCACCAGATCTTCTACCCTGACGACCACGTCGCCTCGAAGGATCCGTCCCAGGCGGGTCTTGTCGATTCCGTTCGCCTTGGCATACGACGCGATCGTCGCACCGTCCGCTGCCAGAGCGGCGCGAACTTGCTGAGCATGCGCGTGCTGAAATTTGGCTGTTCCCAGTTGATCAAGCGCGCTTTCGGTCATCCCAGCGGGGCTGTCCCAGGTCACGGGGCGCGGTGTTCCGAAGTTCGTCGAGGGCGCACAGGAAGCTCTCGGAAGAAAACGCGGATCGGTCACCGTCACTCATGCTATCGGTATTGGTGCCCTAATAGGGCGCTTCGTCCTGGGATGGCCCGGATCCTCCGCATGTCAATTTGGTATGAGCATCCTCCAGCCCACATTCCCCACCACACGACCATCCCACAGCACCCTGCCCACCTCTCGGCCCTGCACGGGCCAGGCATGAGCGCCGTCAGCCCGCCCGGAGTGCAGC
This sequence comes from Cryobacterium inferilacus, assembly GCF_019599185.1. GTDB lineage: Bacteria > Actinomycetota > Actinomycetes > Actinomycetales > Microbacteriaceae > Cryobacterium > Cryobacterium inferilacus. The sequence continues at coordinate 78,672 of NZ_JAIEUL010000004.1, forward strand.
GCGTCATCGACAACTATGTCGCCGAGATACCTGCCGCGCACTGGGCCGAAACCGAAGCCTTCGTCCGAAACAGCGTGACCGGCCTCGGGCTCCAGACTCGGGGTGTCGCTCGGAACTACCTTGCGGCAACCTCGAAGTTTGCACAGTGGCTTTGGCAGACAGCGGCTGCGGACCTCGACCCTGCAGTAGCGTTCCGCCCATCGCTTGTCCGTCGATTCGTGTGCGAGGTCATGCCAGACCACGGCGAAACCTACCGACAGCAGACGGCGCAACGCCTGAACACACTCGTTGCGCACTTCACCACCACCACGCCCGACCGCCAGACCCGGAAGGACCCGGCATCGGTTCGCCCCTACGCCAGCCGGGAGCTCGTAATCTTCCGAAGCTCCGCCGCTCGACGCACCAACGTCGATCGGCGGGCGAACGCCCACGTGCTACTCGCCCTCGGTGCCGGCGCGGGCCTGCGCGCCGAAGAAATCGCCCTATCCCGCGTCAGCGACGTCACGGCCGATGGCGAGGACCTTCTAGTCAGCGTGCACGGCAGGCACCCTCGCACGGTCCCCCTGCGCGTGGGGTGGCGACGCACATTGGTCACGGGCATCAACGACAGGGCGCCGGGCGACTGGCTCTTCTCTGGATACCGCCTGCCTGAATACCCGGCTCGGGTGATCCACCAATTCGGCATCGACGTCCCCGAGGAACCCACCCCATCAGCCACGAGGCTCCGTGCAACCTGGCTAGTGGGCCAGCTCAACGCCGGGCTGCGACTGGACACCCTCCTCCAACTGGCCGGCCTGACGAGTCCCACCTCTCTTGCCCCCTACGTGCGGGCGATGACTCAGGAAAACCAAACCTGCCTCCGCCGTCTCATCACCGGAGCGGTGGTGACTTCATGAGAGGCATCGCCGCTGCTCCTCTCACGATGACGGACGAGGAACCGGAGGGGAATGAATTCGAGCACCTCCTCGACGACTCGATCGGCACCACCTCGGGGCGGACATCAAAGTTCGACATTGACGATGTTCGCAGGACCGCCACGATGGTCGATGAATCCAAGACGGTTCAACACATCGTCGGCTGGCGTCGCGAGGATCGCGGGAACAATCACGCCGGCGGTCGTGCTCCGCTAGTCGATGACCGCACTGTCCTCGTCGTACTCCTGCTTCTTGGACGCGAGCACGCTCCGCAGTCGGCCCGGGAGATGGGAAACCTGCTGCACCAGCGCCTGACCAGCGAAGCGCGCACGTACTTGGGCCTGCCCGTCACACTGTCTGGCTCGCATAAGGGACGCATTGAAGCAAGACGCTGGTACAACGCCGCCTGGAACTCGTTCCATCGCCTTATTGCAACCATGGACCCATATCCCGACACGCAGCATTACCGGCTCCAGAGCCGAGCCGATCGAACGCGTCCTCCGCGTGCGTGATCACAGTCTCGTCGAAAAGAGGCGCACTCGCCTCAACTGGTACAGCGACGCATTCCTCGAGATGACCTTCCGCCTGCAGCCTCGTGACGTCCGACGCCATGTGAAACAGCACGTGATGATCGGAATCGACCAAACAACGATTGCCGCAACCAGCCCCCGAGGCCGCGCCCCGATCGACCCCAAAACGGGCATGGAGCGCAGGTTTAACCCCAAGACGAAGAAAGAATACAAAGACAAACTCGTCATTGAAACAGACGCGGGATGGAACGCAAAATCTCCGGAGAAGCGAGATGGATCCGGTCCCGAGAACCAGAAGGACACTGAATACGTCTGGGGCTGGGCTGGAAATGTCGCCGTACTTGTGCCGAACAGCCGCAGCACCCAATCAGAATTTGCCAACATCGCGATCGGCTTCTCAATGAGCATGCCCGGTCATCACCTGGCCCGTGACACAGTGGCGGTTGCCCAGTCAATCGTCGATCGCGGATACACCCCGGGCACCATCGTCGCCGATCGCGAGTACTTCGCGAACCTACTACCTGAAACACTGCACGTTCCGATCAAGAAGATGGGCTTTGACGTCATTACCGACTATCAGGTAACACGCATGGGTGTCCGCGGCGGAAAGGCAGGCTCCATCCAGGTCGAAGGCCGCCAATATTGCGCCGGCACCGGCAAGGATCTTCTCAACGCCTCGAATGATGCGGCCGCACACAAGATCGACGAAGAAACCTACCGGACTCGGCTCGAGGAGCGGACAGCGTTCGAACTTCGTCCGAAGGAGCGGCCCGACAAACGCGGGCATGTACCGATGATGTGCCCAGCCGCCGGACCCAATCCCACCGTCACCTGCCCAATCCGAAAAATCCACCCCAAGGCACCCGGCAAGGTCCGCCCAACCGTTCAAGACAAGAATGTCCCTGAAGCCCCCGACCTCATCTGTACGCAAGGCACCGTGGACTTCGGTCCTGCCGACGGCATCCGCGACGCCCAGCTCTTCCGATACCAGTCGAAGGAGTGGAGCGATGCCTACCGCGTCGGCCGAAACACTGATGAGAGCTTCCACGCCTACGTGAAATCCAAAGGCCACGAGGCGCTTGACGTTCCAGCGCGCCGACGGATCCGCGGTTTCGCCGCCCAGCAAGTTCTGACGACGATCCTGCTCGTGTCGGCGAATATCCGCAAAATCATCCAGTTCCTCACTGACCGTGCCACACGGGCATCGCAAGACAAACCGGCCGCCGCAACGGGCATGGGACCAGTACGAGCGACCACGAGACGCCGGGACCGCGAGGGTCACTCCAACTACAAGGCGAAGTGGCCACTAAAGGTGCTCCCCGGAGCCCCGGACGGTTCGGAACTCGACCCGCCGCTCAGAACATAGCCGCGCGCTGAAACTCACCAATAATCGCTCCACCGCACGACCAGGACAATCCGCAGCGCCGAAAATCGGCCGCCCGGGCACCCCTGGCCGTGCTTTGTCATTTAATCCGCGCCCGCTCGCCGACGTGAACAAGCAATCAGAAGTTAGACACCCAAGAAACGACGAATGGCCTCCGAAACCTCGGAGGCCATTCGTTTTGGGAGCAGTTCTTGGAACAGAATCGATGAGTTCCAGGAACAACCCCGTGGCGGTACCGGTGGGATTTGAACTCTAATTTGACCCCGGGCGGTGCGGTTCGGACTCCCTACTTTCGCGTAGTTACAAGGGTTTTGAATCACATGAGCAGTCGTCAAACAGGGTGTTTTTCAGAAAGTGTGGCCAAAGTGTGGCCAAATGAGACACAACAACGCCCCCGGGTTTCTCAGGTCCGGGGGCGGTGCTGGTGTTGGCGCTGGTGGGTCTTAGTCGAAAGGGAACTCGCCACCATCGGTCCCGCTGGCGCAGACCACGAAGCGGGTGACGTTCACGCCGGTCTTAGGTGGCTCGCGCCAGGTTCAGGGTCAGGTGGTGGATGCGGCCGGACTTCGACCTCACCAACCGCCCGTTGATCTGGTGGTAATCCCCGCGCCAGATGATGCGGTGCTGGCCCGGGAGAATATCGAAGGCAGGCGGCTCGATGATGCAGCGCAACTCGTCGGTGACGACGACGCCGGTGGACCCGATTTCCAGACCCGACGTGCTGTAGAAGACGTGCGCGGGAACGGATGCCAGGATGCCACGGTCTTCGATGGGATAACCCTGCTCGTCGTAGCCTCCACCCTCACCGATGACGCCTTCGATCTGCACCACGTCGCCTAGCCTCATGCCGTACGCCGTCGGTAGCCGTCGAGGACAGACCGCTCGATGATGGACCAGCCCTGAAACACGGTGTACCGGGCGGAGTAGTCCCCGATTGTCTCGGACACCAGCAACTCGGGGTTGTTGGTCAGTCGGGCGGTGGCGGACACGATGACGCTGGCGACCGGCGCTTCGAGGTCGTAGTCGGTGAACCCTTTGCCCCGGGTGTGGGCGCGGGCCAGCTCGGTGACCATTGGGAGGTGCGCCCCGGCAAGGCCGACGACGGTGAGGTCGCCGGCCTTGCCCAGGAATGCAGCCACGTCTTCCGCTGTGGGGAAGGGCATGTTAGACCGTGATGCCGGTGAGCTTGACGATAGCTTCGACGTTCAGCGGTGCGGCGTCGTAGCGGGCGGTCACGCGGATTGCCTGCTGGTCGTAGTCACCGAAGGTCTGGTCGAGGATCTTGACCGTCGGTGCCTGATCGCGTGCCACGGCGATCTGGGAGAAGTCGGCCAGCACTGCCTGAGTGGTGCCGGTGTCGACGGGGATGCGGTTGGTGATGATGACCGGCGAGCCGAACAGGCGGAACACGCCGTCGGTGGTCGGGTCGGGGGTCAGGACGTACTGGTTCGACCCGGTGCCCTGCTTGATCTTGCGCAGCGCCACGAAGGTTTCGGGGCGAAGCATCCACTTCAGCGAAGCCATGTTCACCCCGCCGGCGAGGGCCTGACCCCAAGCGTCCAGCAGCGCGTCCAGACCGATGGTGCCAACGGCGGCGACTTCCTGCGTGCCGACGTAGTTGAGGATACCCAGCGGAGTCGTGCCACCATCTCCGGTGCCGGCGATGAACGCGGCGTCGAGCTTGGCTGCCACGTCGCGCACCAGGCGGTCCTTGATCGCGGCCTCGAGGGACACGACCGACTGGCGGGCCAGCTCGTTACTGAAGCGGGTGAGGGTCTTGACGGACTTGATCGTCGAGGGCAGGAGGGTGATCTCGTCGAACGTCACGTCGTCGTCGGCGATCAGCTCGTTCTCGCCCTTCCAGTCGGGGCTGGTCGCGCCACCGAGCTTGGGGACGCGGACGGGGCTGCCGTCGGTGTCGAAGATGCGGGGACCGGCGGCGAGGAAGACGGATGCCTGCTCGAGGGGCTGGACCAGGATGGACTGGACCTGCTCGGCGGTGAGTTCTGCGGCGTTGGCGGTTGATACGGCCATGGGATTCTCCAAACGATTGATTGATTGTCGTTTGGGTGCCAGACCCACTAACGCGGAATACCCCCCAGGGGTACCTGTATGATACCACCTGAGGGGCAATTTGACAAACCGTGTCTGTCGTGCTTTTCGCGGAGCTTAGCGGGCGTTGCCTCGGAGCAGTCCAGACAGGCTCAGGGTATCGGCCACGACGGACGCACCCTGCCCGATGTTGCCGGAGGGCCTGCGGCTTGCCAGGTGCGGCTTCGAGGTCAGCAGCGCGTCGACAGCGGCGGTGAGCGCGCCGGCGTCGGCAAGGTGCGCGTCGTCGAAGGGCAGGTCGGTTGCATCTGCCAGCCGCCCGGTGCCCCTGACCAGCTCGAGGTGGAGCCGACGTGCCAGGTCGTCGGTCTGGCCGGCACGCTGCCGGTACTTCGCATTCTCGTCGCGGAGCTTGACGACGTACTCACGCGGGAACGTCTCAGCGTCCTCGGGCGCGTCGGTCGCCTGTGCCTCGTCGGCGGGTGCGTCGAGCTGGTCGACGACCTCGGTGGTGGTGGTCTGGTCGGTCGTTGTGGTGGTCATCGTGCGGTCCTTTCGTGGGTTACGGGTGTCGGGGTGCATTGGCATCCCTTGTGGTGCGGCATCTTGTGGTCCTTGGGCCAAACCTGACCTTCGCGCCACCACCAGGTGCAGAGCTGGCACGGGTCGCCGTCGAGCTTGCGGACCCAGCCGGTGACCTTCTCCGACCGGGCGATGCCGTCGGCGTAAGCGTTCGCCGCAGCAGCAGACGCTTCAGCGTGGGCGAACCGTGCCAGCCGGTCGGCAATATCGAAGCCGGCCTTCGACTCGGCGGCGAGGGTCGCGGCACCCTTCGCCAGCCGGGACTGGTCATCCGCTGCCGACACGACACCTAGGGCAGGCTCGAGGGCGCGGAGCTGAACAGAGATTTCAGCGGCCAGCGACAGGTCTGCCAGAGCCACGGCGCGCCCGTTCGATGACGCGATGAACGCGGACACCAACTGCACAAACTGGTCGTCGGTGAACTTGCCTTCCTGCCAGCCGGCGAACGTTGCCAGCACCTGCGCGCTGGTTCGGTCGGTGAGCTTCGCCAGGGTGTCGTGGTAGCTCACTCGGCAGTCACCAGGAAGGTCGACAGGTCCGCGCCCGACGCGTCGAGGGCTTCGGCGCGACGTGCCTGCCTGATCTGCGCGATCTGCGACGGGGAGTAGCCCAGCGGGTCGGCCAGCACGGACTCGAGCGGCACACCGATGCCGGCGAGCTTGGCGGCGGCGTCTGCCACCTGCGCGGGCGTGCGGTTTTCCGGGGATGCCCAGAGCGTTTGGAAGTCGCGGGTGTTCTGACCGTCCCGAACCTTCACGATCAGGTCCGCCACCTTCTCCCATGCCCGGCCGAACGTGCGCTGTTTAGCGGTGGCGCGGGTGACCAGGGATGCCTCGGCGGAGCGGATCGCGTCTGCACTCGGCGGCTGATCGCCGTGCAAGCCCAAGTAGTGACCGGGCAGACCGCTGATCGCGCCGATCTGTGCCGTGAGCGTGGCGGACAGGTCCGAGTAGCCGTCGAGCCGGGAGCCGTCGAACTGACCGAACTTGGTTTCGGGTGCCTCGGACTGCCAGATGCGGTCGCCCTCGGAGCTGAACGGGTTGACGGGGTTGCCCTCGTCGTCTTCGACAATCTCGAGGCCGGTAACCCAGCGGCGCGGGCGGGCGTAATACTCGCTCGACACCATGGCATCCGACATCACCTTGTTCAGCCCGTCGGCCAGGTCGAGAATATCGGCCATCTCTGACACGCCGTCGAAGTCGAGCAGCCGGCCCCGGTTGACGATGGGAACAACAGGGACTTCTCCGAGCGGGTTAGGGATGACTTCGACGACCAGCAGCGCGTTTTCCTTGCCGGCGTAGCGGGTGATCTGGTCGGCCTCGTAGACGACGGCATAATGCGTCAGACCATCGGTCCACCGCTTCACAGCAGCCACGACACGGCCCGTTGCGGGGTCGTAGGCGGCGGATACCTGCTTGGCGCTTTCCACGGTCACACGCGGCCCCTCAGCGCCTGCCCAGACGATCACGAAAGACCGGCCGTAGACCAGGCTGTCGAGGTGCGCCAGGTGCGCCTGCTCGGTCAGGTCGTTCTGCTGCCAGATGCGCCACAGGTCCACGTCGGCGGCTTCCTCCCCGATACCCCGGAAGCCGGTGAGGTTCAGCCGCTCGGCCAGCGACGTGACGGCAAGCTTCGGGAAGTTCACGCTCAACATGCGGAGCTTGTTCCCCAGGGCTTCCTGAGACTTCGGGGAGAGGAACGCGGCCGGCTGCCGGCCCTCGTAGTAGGTATCCAGTTTGGCAAGTGCGGCCTGCGACTCGTCGAGCTTGGCGGACAGGGTGTCTAGAACATCTTTGGTACTCAAAACGAAACGACCTTTCGGGTTTTCTTACGGGTGTGCCAATTGGCGCGGTCCCACGCGACGATCGAAGCCACGGCGGCGTCGATCTTGCGGGTGGAGTTTCTTTTGTCCTTCGACACGATCGCGCCGATAGCGGTCTGAACCGCCACGGTCTGCGAGACGTGCAAGGAGAGAATCGGGTTGCCGTCGTGCGTCATCGTGCCGTCCATGGCGGCGGCGTAAAGACGATCAGTGGCCGGCCCCATGCGCTGCCGAAAGCCGGTGTTGTACTCGATCACCTTCCGTTCGCCGTGGCGCTTCGACCAGTCCTCGAGTTCACTGCGCCAGCCCCAGGGGTCTGCTGCCAGCTCGACGACGGTGTACAGGTCGAAGGCGTCGTCGACGGCCTGCGTAACCTCGGCACGCGGCACGCGCCAGCCCGGCTCGTCGGTCTGGTTCCAGATGCCGATAGGCGAGATGAAGCCGTCGAGGGTGCAAGCGATCAGCGCCGTCGAGTCGCCCGATGCCGAACCGTCGAAGCCCAGCACGACCTTCTCCCCCGGTTGCAAGCTGCGATCTGCTGCGCGGGTGTCCCAGATGCCGAACGGAAGCCACGAATCTTGGGCGCCGGCCCACTGTCCCAGCCGGTACCGTCTGAACGCGGCTTCTCTGGTCGTCGCCTGCGTGGCGCGGAGAGCGTCGATGGACAGGAAGTCCCCCAACGCCGGATTAGCGACGTACCACGCATCCTCGTCGTCGACAGCGCACCCTTCCGGTGCAGCCCACTCGCGGAAGACAAACGACGGGTCGTCCTGCTTCCGGCCGTACTTCACCAGGTCGAACATGATCGACTCCTGAGAATCCGACGGCGTGCTGATCGCCAGCGTCAACGACTCCGACCGCTTGCCGGATGCCGACGTGACGGCCTCCCAAACGTCACGGTCGACGACGTGCAGCTCGTCCACGATCATCAGCGTCGGGTCCCAGCCCTGAAGCGCGGCCACCGTCGCCGGCAAGGCGTAGAACTCGCCACCGTTCAACGGGGTCACGATGCGGTCCTTGTAGACGTGGGCGCGGGCCTCCAGCTCCGGGTTCAACTCGATCATCCGGCGAGCGGCCTTGTAGACGTGCTGTGCCGTCTGCTCGCTCGATGCGACCACCAGAACCTGCGGGGCGTCGACCTCGTCGGCAAACAGGCTGTACAGGGCCAGCAGAGCCGCTAGACCGGTCTTCCCGTTGCCTCGGGGAAGCGACAGCAGCGCCTGCCGGGGTCGCGGGGCATCCATCGGATACAACGCGGCCACCGTCTCGAGCTGCCACGGCCGGAGAACAAACGGGGTCCCGCTTCCCTCGCCCTTCGGCACCTTCAGAAACGACTTGGCGAACGCGTCGATACGGTCCACGCCACGGGCAGGAAAAGCATCCCAGGCGAGGTCATCGGCAGTAATAGCCGACTTCGCCCCGGGCCTCACGATACCCCCGGGGGTACAGTGAGAATATTTGCCTTGCCGCCCGGGTGGGGAGCAGAAAGTTTTACGGTCTTCCCCCGTGGGTCGTTGGCTTCGGTCGGCGCACCCTTCGCGCTGTTGCACTTGCGGCACAGCACGTCGACGTCCTTGAGCGTTCGCGCCGGCCACACCAGGTGGTCACCAGTCAGGTCTTCAGTGCTGCCACACGTTGAGCACCAGGGCTGAAGCCTGCGGGCACGCTCGGACAGGTTGCGCCACGCGGCGTTGTATCCGCGTTCCTCACGTCCAGCCTTCGCGGGTCGTGCGAGCTGGTGAGCCTTGCACCTGTAGTCCGGGCAGGGTTCAGCGCACACGACGCACAGCTTGAGCGTCAAAGGATCAGTCCTCGTCGGCGCAGCGGAGTCAGCACACGGTCGTCGAGCAGACCGCGTATCGCTTCGATGTGGTCGCACTCGAACTCGTCGAGGTCGGTGAGGCAGTCGCACTCCCAGTCCTTGCTGGGGTTCCACTTGACCAGGTGATCGTCGACGGTGGCGACGACTCCGGGCTTGGTGGCTCTGGCTCCGATAATGCGGATGAACTTGATCTTCAAAATGCACGTCCTTCAGGTAGGAATCCGGTGTCGGCGTACTCGCGGCCTGCGGGTGACAACTTGAAGTAGTTGTCGTCGCCGTACTCGGGGCCTTCGTATGAGTCGTAACGGGGTATGAACTTGAGATAGCTGTTGATTACTTCCGTTGCCTTCTCGCTGGTGAGTGCGGCCCACTGGCGCTTGGTGTTGTCGGGCGCTACTTCGTTTGCGTAGTGGATGTGGAGGTCGTGGAGGTATTCGAGCTGACTGGTCGTTGCCCCATCTGAAGCCTCAGGAAAGGAAAAAACGTTCGCGGTCAAACTTGTTTGACCCTCAGAGTTTTCTTCTCTTGTGTCTTCTTCATGTGTGTCTTCTTTGGGGGTCTGTGTGAACCGGGGGTCGGGTCTGTGTGACCCGGGGGTAGGGTCTGTGTGACCCCAGGTGTGGACAGATTGACCGGTTGCACCCATGGAGTTATCCACAGGTTGCTCCCGTGCGAAGGTGGCGACCCGGTACATGTTCGAGTTGTGTTTGCCGTACTCGAGCGGTCGCTGCCGAATCTCGATAAGTCCCCGCGCCTCGAGCTTCTTGAGCGTGCGCTTGACGGTCGGCACGGACATACGCGCTTCCTTGGCGATGCGCGCCTTGCCGGGGAACGCGTAGCCCTTCCGGTCGACGTGGTTGAACAGCGCCATGTAGACCAGCAGCTCGTGCCCGTCGAGGGTGGAATCCCGAATCACCCAGTTTGGAATGATGAGGAATCCCGCGTTCGCAGTGGTCACGGTTCCTTCCTTCCTGACGGGGGTGACTTAGGGCCATTCGGAAGCGACGGTCGGGCGTTCGGCCTGCTGTGCAAGCTCGAGCAGCTTGATCGCCAGTCGGCGGGCCTCGTCGGGGGTGAGGTAGTCGTCCTTTGCGTCGACGTACACCAGCGGGCCGGTCTTGGTGTCGACCAGGTGGAGGATCACGGCTACTCCCCCGCGTTCACGAAGAAGCGGGCGCGGTCAATATCTCCGGCGCGTGCAGCATCCCCGTTGCACAGGCTGCGCATCATGAGACTGTCGGGCTTGACGACGAAGCCGGCGCGGGTGGCGACGGTGTGCCCGTTCCAGTCCTTGTCGGTGGCGCTTCTCGTCTTGGTGACCGCCATGTCGAGAATGAACGCCCGTTCCTCGGGCGAGAAGCCGGCTCGCATGATGCTGACGACGGGCTCGTGGGTCAGGTTCGGGTGAGCCTCGAGCCACGCCTGCACTCTCGTCGTCGGTGCGGTCAGGGTGGCGGTGTCGCTGGTGGTGCGGGTACGGTGGTTCAAGACGAATCCTTTGCTTAGCGGTGAGTTTTTTGTCGTTGCCGTCGTTGCCCTACCAGGCGCGGCGGCTATTTCTTTGCCCCGGACCATCAGACCGCCTCGAGCGCGGTGCCAGTTCGGGCGCTGTCCTCGATCCAGTCGACGACCTCCGACTGGACGTAGATGATCTTCTTCCCGAGCTTCCGGTATCTCGGCCCCCCGACTCCTTGGTAGCGCCACTGTGCCAATTGCCCCTTGGTGATCCCGGGGATCATCTCGGTGACCTGATCCGGCGAAAGGTAGATATTCACGTGACCCTCGATTCTTCAAAACGACTAACGCGAGCAGATTTGATCGCATAAATGACAATACAGCAAATCTTCATTACTGCAAACCAAAACGGGTGTAATCTGTCAAAATGACGATTGAACACATCGGGCGCAGAGTCGCCGGCTATCGAAAAGCGGCAGGTTTCAAGACCGCCGGGGACCTTGCCGACGCCATCCCGAACGACGCCATTACTAAGTCGACGATTCAGAATGTCGAAAGCGGGCGGAAGGCTGATCTAACGGTTTCGCAATTGCTCGACATATCCAAAGCCCTCGACATTCCCCCGGTAGCGTTGGTCGTTCCGATCAACATGCCTTTGGCGAAGGCTGAGCTACCGGGCGTCGGACAGTCGGTGTCGGAGATGACCGTTTGGGACGTTGTCGAGTGGTTCCGTGTAGATGAATCCGCCCGGACCTACTCCAACTTGGGTTCCTGGATCCGTGCGGTGATGGGTCACATTGAAGACCTGTCGGTGGCGACCCAGAAGTTCCCTGCGGCTTTGGCGGAAAGCGTTGAAGAGCAGCCGGTGTTTGAGTACACGGCTTATTCCCCAGAGGGCGACGAATACACGGCCCACCACGACCCCAATGAGTACAGCCAGATGCACGTCGCCGCGATGGCGCGTCAAGCCCAGGACGCCTACAACGCGCTCAAAAGAATGTCTCGAACTATGGACCTGACGTGGGCAGAGGGACCTTGGCTGGCCTACGACGCCGCGGACAACCGTGGGTAGCGTCCATGCTTACGAGACTGCTGCCGGCAAGCGGTTTGAGGTGCGCTATCGGAAGCCGGACCACAGCGCGGGCCGGAAGCGCGGACTCAAGACGAAGCGGGATGCAGTCGAGTTCTTGGCGTCTGTCGTTGTGTCGAAGGCGAAGGGCGAGTTTGTCGACGCGACGGCGGCACGGGCGAAGGTGGGGACGCTCGGCGCGGAGTGGCTGGCCCACCAGTCGCACCTGAAGCCGTCGTCGTTGCGTCCGGTCGAGATTGCGTGGCGGTTGCACGTCGAACCTGTTTGGGGGAAGCGCGCCGTGGGTAGCATCCGGCACAGTGAAGTTCAGGCGTGGGTCACGGATTTGACGGCGCGGAAGGGTGCCACGACGGTTCTACGGGCATACGGTGTGCTGGCCGCGCTGCTCGACGTGGCGGTCAAGGATCGTCGCGTGCCGGCGAATGCAGCTCGAGGTGTGAACCTGCCCAGGAAGACCGGCAAGGCGCGGGTGTACCTGTCCCACGACCAGGTGCAACTGCTGGCCGATAGCGCGAAGGGCAACTCCACCTTGGTCCTGTTTCTGGCCTATACGGGCCTGCGATGGGGTGAGGCGACCGGACTTAGGGTGCGGAGCCTAGACGCGCTTAGGCGGCGGGTGAACGTCTCCGAGAACGCGGTGAGCGTCGGCGGAAAGATCATCGTGGGCACTCCGAAGTCGCACACGGCGCGAAGCGTCCCCTTCCCCGCCTTCCTCTCCGAACCGCTGGCGAAGCTATGCGAAGGGAAGGCTCGAGACGCGCTGTTGTTCGGGAACGGTACCGACCATGTACGCCTGCCGGATTCTCGGCGGGGCTGGTTTGTCGCAGCGGTTGCGAGGGCACAGGCGGCAGACCCGACGTTCGAGCGCGTGACGATTCACGACCTCCGACATTCGGCGGCGAGCCTGTCTATCTCGGCGGGCGCGAACGTCAAGGCGGTGCAGCGGATGCTTGGCCATGCGTCGGCGGCGATGACGTTGGACACCTACGCGGACCTGTTCGAGGACGACCTAGACGCCGTTGCAACCGCGCTAGATCAGGCGAGAACGAATGCAAGTGTGTCCAAAGTGTGGCCAAAAGCCGATTCTGGGAAGTAGAAAACCCCCCGCTTCCCAGTAAAACAAAGGGATGCAAGGGGGCTATCTGTGGCGGTACCGGTGGGATTTGAACCCACGGTGGAGTCTCCCCCACACAACTTTTCGAGAGTTGCACCTTCGGCCGCTCGGACACGGTACCGAGAGCGATTGTAGTTCAGGAACGGGCTCGCACGCGAATCCGGGCAACTGTCAGAGGCCGGCGGTACTCTCTCCTGCGTGACGAACGACACCTCCACTCCCCGTATTCTCTCCCTCACCCTGGGCGCGGTGGCCACCACGGCCGCCGTCGGCGCCGCGGCCACCGTCGGGTACCGGCGCTTCCAGCGGATGCTGGCAGCCAACGCCGCCGAGCTCAACGAGACCCTGCCGATCAACTCGCTCTGGTGGCGCACCCATGCCAAGGAGAAGGGCGACCTGCTCTATGTCGCGATCGGCGACAGCGCCGCGCAGGGCATCGGCGCCAGCGCGCCCAACCGGGGCTATGTCGGCATCCTGGCCGACCACATCCGTCTGGCCACCGGCCGTACCCTGCGGGTGATCAACCTCAGCGTCTCCGGCGCCACCGTGGAGCTCGCCGTGCGCGACCAGCTGCCCCGGTTCGTCAAGCTCAAGCCTGACTTCGTCACGGTCGCGATCGGCGCCAACGACATCGCCCAGTGGGATCCGGCGAAGTTCGAGGCCGGCATCCGCGAGGTGTTCGCGGCCCTGCCGCCGCACGCGATCGTGGCCGACCTGCCGTGCTTCCACCTGCCGCACAACGAACGCAAGGTGGCCGTGGCCAACCGCATCGTGCGCGAGGTGGCGGCAGAGCACGACCTCACCGTGGTCCCTCTGCACGCAACCACCAAACGCGAGGGCATCCGCAGCGTGCTCAGCCAGGTCGCCAACGACCTGTTCCACCCCAACGACCGCGGTTACCGCATCTGGGCGGATGCGTTCCTGCCCGAACTCAGCAGCGCGGTGGCACACCGCATTCCCCAGACGGTCGATGCCTGAGTGATCGGTGTCGGCGGCCGCGGCTAGGCTCGCTGACATGGCTAAACCCGTCTCGAACTTCCACTGCACCGAGTGTGGCTGGACCACCCTGAAGTGGGCGGGCCGCTGCGGCGAGTGCCAGCAGTGGGGCACCGTGGTCGAGGCGGCGGTGAAGACGAGCATCACTCGGTCCGTCACGCCGTCCTTCGTGAGCGGTCCCAGCGTTGCCCGGCCGATCACGCACGTCGACACCACCGCGGTGGCCCACTGGCCCACCGGAATCGACGAGTTCGACCGGGTGCTCGGCGGCGGCATCGTGCCCGGCTCGGTGATCCTGCTCAGCGGTGAGCCCGGCGTCGGCAAGTCCACCCTGCTGCTGGAGGTGGCCTCCAAGGCGGCCCTGGCCAAGTCACGGGTGCTCTACGTGAGCGCCGAGGAGTCGGTGGCGCAGGTGCGCCTGCGTGCGGAACGCACCGGCGCCCTGCAACCCGAGCTGTTCATCGCCGCGGAAACCGACCTGGCCACCATCCTCGGCCAGATCGACGCGGTCAAGCCCGACCTGGTCATCATCGACTCGGTGCAGACCGTGTCCAGTTCCCTCAACGACGGCCAGGCCGGACAGCCCGGCCAGGTGCGCGAGGTCGCCTCCACCCTCATCCGGCTCGCGAAAGACCGCAACCTGCCCGTGCTGCTGGTGGGTCACGTCACCAAGGACGGCACCATCGCCGGCCCCCGCCTGTTGGAGCACCTCGTCGACGTGGTCTGCCAATTCGAGGGTGACCGGCACACCGCGCTGCGCTTCGTACGCGCCCTCAAGAACCGATTCGGCTCCACCGACGAAGTGGGATGTTTCGAAATGACCGGAGACGGCATCAGCGAGGTCGCCGACCCGAGCGGACTGTTCCTCAGCCGTGGCACCACCGCGGTCTCGGGCACCTGCGTGACCGTGGCGATGGAGGGCCGTCGCGCCCTGCCGGTGGAGGTGCAGGCACTGGTGATTGACACCGTCATGCCCAACCCCCGCCGGGTGACCAACGGGGTAGACGGCTCCCGCGTCGCGATGCTGCTGGCCGTGCTGGAGAAACGGGTCGGCCACCAGTTCTCGAAGAAGGATGTCTACGTGTCGACGGTGGGCGGCGTGCGGCTGGGCGAACCCGCCGCCGATCTCGCCATCGCGATCGCGCTGACGTCCGCGATCCTCGACGAACCTATCGCCCACGACGTGGTGGCATTCGGTGAGATCAGCCTGGCCGGGGAGATCCGTCCGGTGTCCGCCGCGAAACAACGCGCCACCGAGGCTACCCGCATGGGGTTCAACACCCGCATCGACGCATCCAGCAGCACCGTGCAGACCGCGGTCAATCGGGCGCTGGGCACGGGCATCTCCCGCCGCGACGCCGAACTCGACGACGCGTTCAGGTAGACGACGTCCTCAGGTAGTGGGGCGTCGGCGACGCTGAAGGTTAGTCGGTCGGCTCCGAGTCGCCGGAGTCCGGGCCGGCCTGGCCGGTCTCGGCCTGGTCACCGATCGGTCCGAGCGCGCGCAGCAGGTCCGCCGGGGCGGCCTGCATCACGGCCGGACCGGCCACGTCGAAGAACACCATTTCCAGGGTCTCCTTGTGCACGGTGAGGAATTCGCGCAGCCACTGGCCGTCGGCGACCATCACCTGCGGGTTGACCTCGTCGGGGATCATGCGCGCGTAATTCTCGCCGGAGGAGAAGAGCAGCAGGGTGCGCTTGTCGCTGCCTTCCCGGCCGAAGACCCGCACCTGTTCGGCGGATCCCTTGACCACGAGCAGCGGTGCGATCACCACGTCGTTGCGCAGGGCGTAGGCCACCGCCGCCACGTCTTGCTTGGCCAGTGCGGTGGCGAGGGCTTCTGATCGGGTGTCCGAGGTCGCGTTTGTCACGTGACCCATTCAATCATCCGTGGCCGCGGCGCGGCCAGTCGACGCCTCAGCCCGCAGCGAACGCCGCCGTGCCGAGCCCGGCGTCAGTTGAGCAGGAACTGGGTGGGGCTGGCGGAGGCGAAGCCGCCCACGGTCACCGACAGGTAGTACGACGCGCCCTCGCCCGGCACGGCCTCACGGTCGATGATTTCGCAGGTCTCCGGGCTCGACCGGGTGCGATCCCAGACCAGCGGGGTGTCGGTGGCCACGGCGACACCCGGCTCCAGGGTGACCATGGCGTCGGCGGGTTCGGTCTGGCAGTCGGTGGAGGTCCAGTACACGTCGGCGCCGCTGGTGATGGTGAACACCTGGGTGGAGGTGCCGGCATTGAGGTCGCACGGTGTGGTGCCGGTGTTCGTGACGCTGAGTGAGAGTTCGGGGTTGTCGTCGGGGTCGTACGAGTCCTGGTCGGTGATGGCCTCGACGAGCACATTGGCCGGATCGCAGGCCGTGCTCACGGGCTCACCGGTGTCGGCGGTGGCGACCGGGTTCGTGGTCGGGGCGTCGGCCGGGGCAGGCTCGGCACCGGTGCCGGGCCGGAAGAAGATGAGCAAGACGATCACGAGAACGGCCAGAACGCCGAACCCCACCATGAGGCGGCGGCGCCGGTAGACGCTGCTGGGGGTAGGTCCGACGGGAGGCTTGGTCGTCGACATGTTCCCAGGGTAACGAGGTGCACTGTCACCGCCGGTAATGCGTTGCGTGTCGGACAGGAATCCGGCTGAATCCGCACAACGCGAACGGCGCCGATGGGCCACCCGACCCGGGAGCCGACGATACGTGATCGTCGACTCTCGGGCCGAGACGGTCCACCGGCGCCGCCGGTGCTGCCTGGGCCGGTTACGGCTGCGTCGCCACCCGACGATGACGCATCAGTACGGCACCGAGGAGCAGAAGCAGCACTCCTCCGGCCAGCCACGGGCTGGCGTCCAGCCCGGTCTGGGCCAGACCGGATGCGGTGGTGCCACTGGCGGCCACCGTGATGTCGGTCCAGCCGATCACTGCCCCGTTCGCATCCTGCACGATGATGCGGTGAGCACCGGCGGAGAGGTCCGTCGGGAGCGTCACAGTCACGGCGCCCGCTTCACTCACCTGAAGCCAGCCGCCCAGGTTGACCGGTGTGGAACGTACCCAGGCGGAGACGTACTGGCCGGTGTACTCGGTTCCAACGGTGATCGTGACGCTGGCTCCGGCGGTGACCGTGGAGTCGCTCAACGTGATCTTGTCCTTCAGCAGCGCCGTCAGAGCGGATTCCGAAGCTGCCGACGGCTGCGCGGTCGGAGCCGCCGGAGCTGTCGGAGCTGTCGGAGCTGTCGGCACGGTCGGGTCGGTCGGCACGGTCGGGACGGTCGGGACCGTCGGGACCGTTGGGACGGTCGGGTCGGTCGGCTCGGTCGGCACGGTCGGCACGGTCGGCACGGTCGGCTCGGTCGGCTCGGTCGGGTCGGTCGGCGGGATGACCGGGGTCGGCTCGTCCGTCGGAGCCGGGGTCGGCTCCTCCGTGGGCTCCGTCGTCGGGGCCGGGGTCGGCTCGTCGGTCGGGGCCGGAGTCGGCTCCTCCGTGGGTTCCGTCGTCGGGGCCGGGGTCGGCTCGTCAGTCGGGGCCGGGGTCGGCTCGTCCGTGGGGACCGGAGTGGGCTCCGTCGTCGGGACCGGGGTCGGCTCGTCGGTCGGGACCGGAGTGGGCTCCGTCGTCGGGGCCGGGGTCGGCTCGTCCGTGGGGACCGGGGTGGGCTCCGTCGTCGGTACCGGGGTCGGTTCCGTCGTCGGCGTCACGGCGAGGGGAACGCGCACCACGGTGCCGGATTCCTTGGCCGTCAGGGTGATCTCGCTCGTAGCCTCGGCATCGGCGGGCACGGTCACGGTCACGATCGCCGTTCCCGTCTCGTCGACTGTCACCGGTGCGAAGGTGTTCTCGCTGGCTCCCCAGGACACGGCGAGTTCGGTGTTCTTCGGTGCACCGGTCGAGCTCAGGTTGAGCTGCGACACGGTGAAGGTCACCTCGTCACCGGCCGTCACCGTTTCCGGAACGCCGACCACTGACGCCTGTCCGGCCGCGAAGGACGGCGAGATCGGGCTCTGCGCGGTGATGTACGAGATCCAGGCATCCCGGTCGACAAGACCGGAATCACGGGTGCCTGTTCCCTCGGTGAAGACGCGGAAGTTGTCACCGCCGGTGATCAGGAAGTTGAACGAACCGATCCGGTAGTCCCGGTCGAGGTCGACGGGCTCGCCGTCGATCCAGATCCCGGTGATCCGGTCGCCCTCGTCGCGGGTGGCGTCGAACGTGTAGTTCACGTTGTCTGACAGTCCCAGCTGCAGGTACGGCCGGCTCGGCACCGCGCCGGCGGCGTCGCGCTGCCACTGCTGTTCCAAAGCCGTCTTGAACTGCGCCCCGGTGAGGGTCGTCGTCCACAGGTTGTTCAGGAACGGCAGAACGGCGTTCGCCTCGGCGACGCTGACGTCGGAGTCCGGGGTCGTCAGCAGGTCCGCGCGCATACCGCCGGGGTTGACGATGCCGATCTCGGCGCCGCCCTTCGCCGGGTCGGCGAGGGATTCGCGCAGGGAGTTGGCGATCAATGTGCCCAGGGTGGATGGTGCGGCACGGTCCTCGACCACGGGGCTGGCCCCGCCCACGGAGGCGCGGGTGACGGGGGCGGTGATCGAGCCGACCGTGACGTTGCCGGTCACGGCGGCTTCCGCGAGGGCGGCATCCGTGATCGTCTTGACCGTGGCGACACGCGGGTACGCGGCCACGAGATCGGCGTCGGCAGCGGTGCTGCGCTTGACGTTCTCGTTGGTCACCGTGCTGGCGGTGTCGGTGGTCGGGTCGTAGCTGAGCACAACGTGGCCGATGTTCTCGCCGTAGTTGCCGGTCTGCAGCACCGGGCGGGTCACCCCTGCCTCGGCACCGGGAACCTGGGTGTTCCAGGCGTAGGTCTTGTGCGTGTGACCGGTGAAGATGGCGTCCACGGCCGGCGACGTCTCGGTGACGATCTTGGTGAAGGCGCTGTCGGTGTCGGCCAGTTCCTCCTCGAGTACCGGGTTGGAGGTGCTGTTACCGCCCGCTCCCTCGTGGTATTCGGCGATCAGGACATCCGCCTCACCGTTCTCGAGGTTGCCGTCGGTGAGCGCAGCGGCCACGCGGTTCACCGCGTCGACGGGGTCACCGAAGCTGATCGAGGCGATACCGTTCGGGGTGACCAGGGTGGGGGTCTCCTCGGTGACGGCGCCGATCACGCCGACGGTCACGCCGTCGATCTCGAACAGGGCGTATTCCTGCAGCGCCGGGGTCTCGGTGCCCTTCAGATAGACGTTGGCTCCGAGGTATTCGAAGTCAGCGGCGTCAGCGACCCGACCGGTCAGGTCGTCGATTCCCTGGTCGAATTCGTGGTTGCCCACGGCCGAGGTGTCCAGTTCGAGCGCGTTGAGCACGTCGATGGTCGGCTGGTCCTGCTGTGACGCCGAGGCGTACAGCGAGGCGCCGATGTTGTCACCGTCGGACAGGAACAGGGTGTTGGCGTCACCGAACTCCGCGCGCAGCTTCTCCACGGTTCCCGCGAACTTCACGGTGTTGGAGTCGATGCGGCCGTGGAAGTCGTTGATGTTGAGCAGGTTGATCTCCACCGGCTCCGCGCTGGCGAGGTTCAAACCGACGACCACGGGGTCGTGGTCGGAGGAGCGGAACGCGTCGGCGACATAGAAGTCGGTGACGTTGTTGTTGTACCGGCTGTACTCGAGTGCGACGGATTCGACGGAGTTGATGTTCCAGACGTCGACGTCGGCGACGGTGGCGTTCGCGGCGGGTGAGGCGAAGATGTGGTCGAGCGAGCCGACCGTGCCGCCGAAGGCGTAGGTGTACTCGCCGGTCTTGGCCTCCTGGCTCAGGTAGCCCGCGTCGGTGATCACCTTGATCGGGTCTTCCTGGTCGTAGGCGTTGAAGTCACCGGTGAGGAAGACCCGGCCGATGCCGGTGTCGGTGGTGAGGGTGTCGGCGAAGGAGACGAGGGCGGTGGCCTGGGCGACCCTGGACGCGTTCGACGCACCCTGGCCGTCTCCGGTATCCGCGTCGGCTCCGGTGCCCGATCCCTTGGACTTGAAGTGGTTGACGATCACCTGGAAGGCGCTGCCGGCGTCGCCGACCAACTGGAAGGCCTGGGCCAGCGGCTGCCGAGCGTTGTCGAAGGCAGGGTCGGCGAAGATGGTCGATGCTCCGACGGTTTCCACGGCGGCCTTCTTGTAGATGAAGGCGGTGCGGATCACGTCTTCGTTGGCCGGAACACTGGCCGGGGAGGCGACGAACGCCCACTCCTCTGTGCCCAGGTCGGCGTTGAGCGCGTTGACGAGGTCGCCGAGGGCGGTGTCGCGGTCCTTGCCGAATGCGGCGGAGTTCTCGATCTCTTCGAGCGAGATCACGTGAGCGTCGAGGGCGTTGATCGCGGCGACGATCTTGGCCTGCTGGCGCTCGAGGTTGGCCTCGTCGGCGGCTCCTCTGGCGTCGCAGCCCGAGTTCACCGTTGTGGGTGCTCCGGCGCGGTCGGTGTAGTACGTGCAGCCCTGGATCGAGTCACCGGTGGTGGTGAAGTAGTTGAGCACGTTGAAGCTGGCCAGGCGGATGTCGCCGCCCACGGCGCGGGGAGCGTCGGTGCGGGTGTTGGTGAACGTGGCCGGCTGCACGGTGGCGGCGTTGGCCGGCACGAGCTCGGTAGTCGGCTGGAACTTCCAGGTGCTGTTGCGGTAGTCCAAGATGACCGGGCTGGTGAAGGTCACCGCGGCACCGATGCGCACGGGCTCGGTGGTCGACAGGTACGGCACCGGCTTGTCCTTGTTGGCCGAGCTGAGGTAGTTCGTCGACGCGCCGTCGTCCAGCGTGACGGCACGGGCGGCATTCGCCTCCAGCGCCTGGGTGTACTCGGCCGTGCCAGGGCGGGCGGTCACGGTGGCGCCGACCAGCGGTGTGGTGCCGGCGGCCAGCCCGATCTCGGCGTACTGGTTGGTGGTGTAGTTGTTGGTCACGGTGAAGTCGCCGGCGGGGGCGATCAGCATGCCCTCGAGGGACTCACGCTCGGCCGCCGTGGCGGGCAGGTTCACCGTCGCGGGCGCGGGCGCCACGATTCCGGCGGCATCCAGCGCCGCAATGTCGGTGAGTGCACCGACGGAGAGCTGGGTGAGGCCGTAGTAGTCGCTCACCACACCGGTGACCGACAGGTAGTCGCCGACGGCGACGGATGCGGTCAGGTCCGCGGTGTAGATGAAGATTCCGTCCGATGCGGCGTGGCCGGCGAGGTCCACCGCTCCTCCGGTTCCGGGGGTCTGCAGGTAGAAGCCCTTGAACCCTCCGGTCGGGAAGGCGGCGGTGACGACACCGGTGGTGGTCACGGTGTTGCCGGCCAGGGGGCTGGCATCCGTCGTGCCCTGGATCGCGTTGATCGCGACGGTCTCCACCGGTGCGGGCGTTCCCGTGGGTTCGGTGGTGGGCGTGGGCTCTGGCTCGACCGGAGCGGCACCCGTTGAGGACGTGGGCGTGATGGTGGCGGCCAGGCTGAAGTCCGTGGCGTTGCTGTCGGTGTCGATGCCCGACGTGCGGTTGATCGACTTGACGTCGGTGGTGGAGCTCGGTGCCGTGGCGACGGCGCCCTCGAAGGTCAGCGAGCTGCCGTAGCCGAGCAGGTCGATGACGTCGGGGTTGCCGGTGGCATCTCCGGCGGCGAGTGTGAGAGCCGAGGTGGACTTGGCAAGGATCAGGGTGCCGGTGGTGCCGCTCGGGTTGAGCGTGCTGGTCTGGTCGGGCGTGGGCAGAGCCGCGCCGTTCGCGCCATTTGCGTTCGAGGCACCGGAGACGAGGTAGTAGCCCTTCGCCGGGATCGTCCCGGTGAGGGCGACGGCGCTCGGGGCGTCAGCCACGGTACCGGTGGCCTTGCGGTACTGCAGCGACCACGCGCTCAGGTCGATGGCGGCATCCGTGGGGTTGTAGAGCTCCACGAATTTGGCCGAGTAGGCCGCTCCGGCGCTGCCGCCGCTCAGGTAGGCCTCGTTGATGACCACTCCCGTGCCCGCGGTATCGGCCCGCGCGGGTAGGGCCACGACCGGGGCGGCCGCGAGGCTCACTCCGATCACGGATGCGACAGCCAGCGTAAGCCGGCTTCGGGGGACGAGCGACATGGTTCTCCTCAAGTGGGACGATCGGAATGCGGGTACCAGACAGCAATCAGCGGCGCCAGCGTAGGGATGACGGGTGACGCTCCGGGACCGCAAGCGTGAACGCCTGGTGTACGTGGGAGCCTCGACTGACGTGGCCAGGAGCCTATGGACGCCGCATTTCGGGCGCGTTACAGCGCGGCGCATCGCTCAGATGAGCAGGAAAGTGCCGTTCCGGCCCACATTTGAGCGGGCGGCGGGATCAGCCGAGGCGCTTGAGCATCCGGGTGTTGCCGAGGGTGTTCGGCTTGACGCGGGCCAGGTCGAGGAACTCTGCGACACCCTCGTCGGGCGAGCGCACCAGTTCGGCGTACACGGCCGGATCCACGGTCTCGGTACCCATGTCGACGAAACCGTGCCGGCCGAAGAAGCCCACCTCGAAGGTGAGGCAGAACAGGCGGCTCAGGCCGAGCTCACGGGCATCCGCTTCGAGACGGTCGATGATGGCGTGCCCCACCCCGTGCCCGAGCCAGTTTTCGGCCACGGCGAGAGTGCGCACCTCACCGAGGTCCTCCCAGATCACGTGCAGAGCGCCGCAGCCGATGAGGTTTCCCTCCAGGTCTTCGACCACCCGGAACTCCTGCACGGCCTCGTAGAAGACCACGCGGTCTTTGCCGAGCAGAATGCGCTGCTGCACGAGCGGTTCGACAAGAGCCTGGATGTGCGGCACGTCGCGGGTCTGGGCCCGACGCACGATGAACTCCTGCTTGGTCACGCCCGCCCACTCCCCTGGCCGCGCACGGCCGTTGCTGTTGTCTCGTTCGAGAAACCAAGTCTACGGCGGCGCCGTGCGCCCAAGACCCGGCCTACGCCGGCGAGACCTCCTCCGGCCTACGCGGCGGCGGGCCGCCGGCGACGCCTGGTGGGCGGGAGGGTCCGGGTCAGGTTCTGCCGGATGATCGCGGCGACGAGTGTCGCCACGCCCACCGTCCCGGCAATCCAGTGCAGCCCGTAGCTACCGTCAGGTCCGGGAAAATACGAGCCGATGTCGAAGGCGAAGACCGAGCAGAGCAGCGCGATGACGGCGATGGCCACTGGCGAGGCGCCCAACGAGACCGGGCCCTTCGCCTTCCACCCGATCACAAGCACTGCCGGCAGTGGCAGGATCGCCACGATGTACACCCATACCGGCAGGGCATACGGGTAGGCGCCGGCCCACCTGTCCCGGGTGGTGACGCCTGGGCCCTCCGGCACATTGGGCGTGGCGCCCGTAGCGAGGCTCACCATGCCGTTCATCACGATCCACAGTGGTCCGATCACCAGGTACACGATCAGGACCGTCGCCGGGACATAGGCCGCAATCCTCTCGATCCGGCGTCGGCGTTCGCTCCCCGTCGATGATTCCGGCGTTTCGACACCCATCGTGCTCCCCCGTTGCTGCAACAACACAGGCCCGGAGCGTGCCCCGGGCCTGTGTTGAATGCTGATGTCTCTTACTCGCTGGTGATGGCCAGATCGGGCGTGCCCGGTCCCGTGCCGACACCCGCGGCGGTGTTGATACCCACCGAGACGGCCTCTGCACGGTTCGTCGTGGTGAACACGTACTCCCCGTCGACGAAGTCCACGTGCACGTGGTCGCCGGCGTTGAGCTCGCCGTGCAGGATCTTCTCGCTCAGACGGTCCTCCACCTCGCGCTGGATCGCGCGACGCAGCGGCCTGGCACCGAGTGCGGGGTCGAAGCCGACCTCGATCAGGTGTTCCTTCACCGCGAGGGTCAGGTCCACGGTCATGTCGCGGTCGAGCAGTCGGTCGCCCAGACGCTTGATGAACAGGTCCACGATCTGCAGCAGTTCCGGCTTGGACAGCTGCGGGAAGACGATGATCTCGTCGACGCGGTTGAGGAACTCGGGCTTGAAGTGCTTCTTCAGCTCCTCGTTCACCTTTCCGCGCATCCGGTCGTAGCTGGTGGCCGTGTCGCCCTCGAGCTGGAACCCGACGGGCGAGCCGCTGATGTCCCTGGTGCCGAGGTTGGTGGTCATGATGATGACGGTGTTCTTGAAGTCGATCACGCGACCCTGGCCATCGGTCAACCGACCCTCTTCCAGAATCTGGAGGAGCGAGTTGAAGATGTCGGGGTGAGCCTTCTCGATCTCGTCGAACAACACCACGGAGAACGGCTTGCGGCGCACCTTCTCGGTGAGCTGTCCACCCTCTTCGAAGCCGACGAACCCGGGAGGCGCACCGAACAGGCGGGAGACCGTGTGCTTCTCGCCGTACTCACTCATGTCGAGCGAGATCATGGCGGCCTCGTCGTCGAAGAGGAACTCCGCGAGCGCCTTGGCCAGCTCGGTCTTGCCGACGCCGGTGGGGCCGGCGAAGATGAACGAACCGCTCGGACGCTTCGGGTCCTTCAGGCCCGCACGGGTGCGACGGATGGTCTTGGCGAGCGCCGAGATGGCCTCTTCCTGACCGATGACGCGCTGGTGCAGTGCCTTCTCCATGAAGACGAGCCGCGAGGACTCTTCCTCGGTGAGCTTGAAGACCGGGATGCCGGTGGCCTGGGCCAGGACCTCGGCGATCAGGCCCTCGTCGACCACGGCGGTGGTCTTGACGTCGCCGGACTTCCACTTCTTCTCCAGGCGCAGACGTTCGCCGAGGAGGTTCTTCTCCTCGTCGCGCAGGCCTGCGGCCTTCTCGAAGTCCTGGTCCTCGATCGCGGTCTCCTTGGCGGCACGAACCACGGCGATCTTCTCGTCGAATTCGCGCAGCTCCGGCGGGCTGGACAGGATCGACAGGCGCAGGCGTGCGCCAGCCTCGTCGATCAGGTCGATGGCCTTGTCCGGCAGGAACCGGTCGGAGACGTACCGGTCGGCGAGGTTCGCCGCGGCCACAAGAGCGCCGTCGGTGATGGACACCTTGTGGTGCGCCTCGTAGCGGTCGCGCAGACCCTTGAGGATGTTGATGGTGTGCGGCAGCGACGGCTCGTTCACCTGGATGGGCTGGAAGCGGCGCTCGAGCGCGGCATCCTTCTCGAAGTGCTTGCGGTACTCGTCGAGCGTGGTCGCACCGATGGTCTGCAGTTCACCGCGGGCGAGCAGGGGCTTGAGGATCGAGGCCGCGTCGATGGCGCCTTCGGCGGCACCGGCTCCGACGAGGGTGTGGATCTCGTCGATGAACACGATGATGTCGCCGCGGGTGCGGATCTCCTTGGTGACCTTCTTCAGGCGTTCCTCGAAGTCACCGCGGTAGCGGCTGCCGGCGATGAGCGAGCCGAGGTCGAGCGAGTAGAGCTGCTTGTCCTTCAGCGTCTCCGGCACATCGCCCTTGACGATCGCCTGGGCCAGGCCCTCCACGACGGCGGTCTTGCCGACGCCGGGCTCACCGATGAGTACGGGGTTGTTCTTGGACCGGCGGGAGAGGATCTGCATGACCCGCTCGATCTCCTTCTCGCGCCCGATCACCGGGTCGAGCTTGTTGTCTCGCGCCGCCTGGGTGAGGTTGCGTCCGAACTGGTCGAGAATCTGGCTGCCCGCGGGGTTGGCTGCGGTCTCGTTCGCGCCCACCTGCACCTGCTCCTTTCCCTGGTAGCCGGAAAGGAGCTGGATGACCTGCTGGCGCACCCGGTTGAGGTCGGCACCGAGCTTGACCAGCACCTGGGCGGCCACGCCCTCGCCCTCGCGGATGAGCCCGAGCAGGATGTGCTCGGTTCCGATGTAGTTGTGGCCGAGCTGCAGCGCTTCGCGCAGGCTTAGCTCAAGCACCTTCTTGGCACGCGGCGTGAACGGGATGTGACCCGTGGGCTGCTGCTGGCCCTGACCGATGATGTCCTGCACCTGTTCGCGCACGGCATCCAGGGAGATGCCGAGGCTCTCCAGGGCCTTGGCGGCCACGCCTTCACCCTCGTGGATGAGACCGAGCAGAATGTGCTCGGTTCCGATGTAGTTGTGGTTGAGCATCTTGGCCTCTTCCTGGGCCAGGACGACGACACGACGAGCTCGGTCGGTAAATCTCTCAAACATATGAACACTCCCTTGGCGCCAGGGCGGTTATGGCACCGATACAAAGAGAGTAACCAGCGGATGCCCGGATGCGTGCCTCTGTTCGCCGTGGGCGTGACGGATGTGACGCGACGTGCAGGCTTTACCCGGGTTGCCTCGCCGCCTGCGCAGGGGTCGCACTTGCGCATGCCAACGATAATCGATATGTTCAGCCTGGATATCATATCGATAATCGTTAGGAGAGCATCATGGTACGCACACCAGCCGCGAAGGCCGCCAGGGACGCCCGCCTCGAACGCCGGCTGGGCCGCGGACTCACCTGGCTGGTGCTGGCGGGAAGCGTGGTGTTCGGGGCGCTGTCGGTCGTGATCGGCGCCGTCTCGCTGATCGGGCAGCTGATCAGCGATCGCTTCGCCGTGACCCTACTGGTGGATACCGCCCTGCCTGCCGAGGCCTCGGCCGGCACCGCCGAGCTGGTGGACGGCACCTTCAGCACCGCAGACGTCATCGTGTCCGGGCTCAGCGTCCTGCCCCGCTTTCTGCTCACCCTGGAGGGGGCCACGGCTGTGGCGACAGGTCTGCTGGTGTCGGTCACCGTGGGGTACTTCTGCTGGAGCGTGCTGCGCCGGCGCCCCTTCAACCGGCCGGTCTTCTGGCTAGTCGCTCTGGTCGGGTACGCGCTGGTCCTCGGCACTGTCCTCGGTCAGGGCTTCGGCGGGCTGGGCCGCATGATGGCGGCCGACGAACTCAGCGCAGCGGCCGGTGCCGACTTCTGGCCGCTGGCCGCGCTGATCGACCCCTCCCCCGCCGTGGCCGGCCTGGTGATCCTGGTCGCGGCCGCCGCCATCCGGGTGGGCCAGCGCCTGCAGCAGGACACCGCGGGGCTGGTCTGATGGCGCCGGAGAGCGACGAGGAGTCCACGGGCATCCACTGCCGACTCGACGAGTTGCTGGTGGAACGGGGAATCACCCTCACCCGGCTGAGCGAGCTGGTCGGGGTCAGCGTGGTCAATCTGTCGGTCCTCAAGAACGACAGGGCCAGGGCCATCCGTTACTCCACCCTGGCCGCCGTCTGTGTCGCCCTGGACTGCGAGGTGGGTGACTTGCTCGTTCGCGCCGACTGAGAACCCATCGCCCTGCTCGTCCGCGCCGACTGAGAGCCATCGCCTGCCCTTGCGAGGGGTCCGGAGAGCGCAAATACTGTCAGCATCCGGCTCCACGATTTTCGCAACCTGCAGCGGCAGGCGAAAGGCGGTGGCACCATGGACGGCTCCCAGAAATCCGCCGGTCCTCGCACTGCGGGCACCATCGAGACCGACCCGGCCGACGAGATCGCCCGTCTCTCCGCCGAAAACGCCCGCCTACGCGGGCAGCTCGGCCCGGCCGCCGAACACCGTGCGGCCGCCAGGTGGCGGGCGTTCTTCGCGGCTCTGCTCATCACCATCGGCGTGATTCTGGCCCCGGTCAGTGTCGTGGCGTACTGGACCAAGGGCTACATCAACGACACCGACCGATTCGTCGCCTCGCTCGCCCCGCTCGCGGAGGACCCGGCCGTGCAGGCCTACCTGGTCGACGAGATCGTCACCGTCGTGAACGACAATGTCGACATCGAGGGGATCACGAGCGATCTGTTCGACGGGCTGGCGAACCTCGACCTCCCGCCGGCCGCCCAGAATGCGTTGGGCCTGCTCGAGCAGCCCGCGATCCAGGGGGTTCAGGGCCTGATCAGGTCGACGGCGACGAACATCGTCGCCTCGGATGCCTTCGCCCAGCTCTGGGAACAGGCGCTGCGTACCAGCCAGACCCAGGTCATCGCCGCGCTGGAGGGCGATACCGGCGGGGCCCTGGTGATCAGCGATACCGGCGAGATCGGCATCCAGCTCGGCCCGATCATCGACGAGGTGAAGACCGAGCTCGTGAACCGGGGTTTCTCGCTGGCACAGAATATCCCCGAGGTGGACCGCACCATCGTGGTCGCCCAGTCGGACTCGCTGGTGCAGGCGCGCACGGGGTATCAACTGCTCAATGTGCTCGGTTTCGTCCTGCCCGTGGTGAGCCTGGGCCTGATCGCGCTCGGGGTGCTGGTGGCCAAACGCCGCTCCCGCACCCTGATCTGGGCCGGTCTGACCCTTGCCCTGTCGATGGCGATCCTCGCCGCCGGCATCGCCGTTGGCCGGATCCTCTTCATCAGCGCACTCTCGCCCACCTATCTGCCCAACAACGTGGCCCAGGCCCTCTACGACGCGGTGGTGCCGTTCATCAACACCACGGCGCTGTCGGTGGGTCTGGTCGGGTTCACCGTGGCCGTTGTGGCCTATCTGGCCGGGCCGTTCCGCGGCTCCGGCATGCTGCGTCGGTCGACCATCGGCACCGCCGCCAGCATCAGGGCGGCGGCCGGCAACGCCGGCATCACGACCGGTGGTTTCGGCGCGTTCCTGTACCACTACCGGCGCCTGGCGCACGTGCTGATCGGGTTGGCCGCCGCCGCCGTGGCCATCTTCTGGCGGCCGCTCACTCCCCCGGTCATCCTGTGGACGGCGGTGCTCGCCCTGATCGCGGTGCTGCTCGTCGAGGTGCTGCAGCGCCCGCCCGTGGCGCCGCCGGCGACGCCGCTGGCCGGGGCCGCCCCCGGCGACGGACCCGGCCCGGCCGGTCCGGCCGCCCGCACGGATACCGCGGCCAACCCGACCCTTCCGCTCCCGCCGGGGGACCCGGACAACCTGCGCGGGCAGACCGGCCCCACCGAGCCGCTCGAACCGATCCGTGCGGACAGCAGGCCGGATTAGGCTCACACTGTGAGCAATCTCGAGACCGAACCCGCCGAGCTGGTCTGCGACGCCCAGGCCGCCGTGGCGTCTGATCCCACCGTCGTCATCCTGGCCCCGCGGGACGTGCCCCTGGGCGGCCTGCGCGCGATGAACGTGCGGCGCACCCTGCCCCAGCGCGAGCGCAGCCTGATCGGCGCCTGGTGTTTTGTCGACCACTACGGTCCGGACGACGTGTCCGTCACCGGCGGGATGGTGGTGCCGCCGCATCCGCACACCGGGCTGCAGACGGCGAGCTGGCTCTTCGCCGGCGAGGTGGAGCACCGCGACAGCGTCGACAGCCTCGCCCTGGTGCGGCCGGGCGAACTGAACCTGATGACCGCCGGCGCCGGCATCAGCCACTCCGAGGTGTCCACCCCGAACACCACCGCCCTGCACGGCGTGCAGCTGTGGATAGCGCTCCCCGACCTCACCCGGCACCAGGCGCCGCACTTCGAGAACCACGTCATCGCTCCAATCGTGCGCAACGGTGTCACCCTGCACGTGTTCCTGGGCACTGTGGCCGGGCACACCGCCGACGCCACCGCAGACACCCCCCTGCTCGGCGCACAGATCGACCTGCCGGTCGGCACCGCCATCGACCTCGGGGTGCAGGGGTCCTTCGAGCACGGGGTACTCGTCGACACCGGCACCGTGAGCGTCGCCGGCAGCACCGTGCACAGCACCGAGCTTGGCTTCATCGAGGCCGGCCGCACGGGCATCCGCCTGGAGAACACCGGCGACGGCCCGGCCAGGGTGGTGCTGCTGGGCGGGGAGCCGCTCGGCGAGCAGATCGTGATGTGGTGGAACTTCATCGGCCGCAGTCACGAGGAGATCATCGCCTGGCGCGCCCAGTGGCAGCTCGAGGTGATCGATCAGGCGGATGCCGCGGGCCGGTTCGGTCAGGTGGCGTACCACGGGTCGGCCCTGCCGGCACCCGAGCTTCCCACCGTCAGGCTCAAGCCCCGCCGGTGAGCCCGACCGGGTCGCCCGTCCGGCGTTACTGCACCGCGCTGGTCAGTCGGGCGAGGTTGTCCAGAATCGTGGACTTGAGCGGCTGCTTCATCCATTCCTCGAGGGTGAGTTCACGGCTGTCGGCGCGGTAGCCGTCCTCGACGGCGCGCAGCTGTTCCACGAAGGAGCGCCCACGCACCATCATCGACACCTCGAAGTTGAGGCTGAACGAGCGCATGTCCATGTTGCTCGACCCGATCACCGCCACGTCATCGTCGATGGTGAAGTGCTTGGCGTGCAGCACGTACGGCGCCTTGTACATGTAGATCTTCACGCCGGCACGCAGCAGTTCCTCGTAGTAGGACCGCTGAGCGTGGTAGACGAGGGCCTGGTCGCCGATCTCCGAGACGAACAGTTCCACGTGCAGGCCGCGCTGCACGGCGGTGGTGACGGCGTACATGATCGACTCGTCCGGCACGAAGTACGGGCTGGTGATCACGATGCGTTCCTGGGCGTAATACAGCAGCGCGAGGAACAGGCGCAGGTTGTTCTCGCCCTCGAAGCCCGGCCCACTGGGCACGATCTGGCAGTCGATGGCATCCGAGACCTGCACCGGGTGCACGGGCTCGATGTCGCGGGTGAGCAGTTCGTTGGTCTCGCTGTACCAGTCGGTGATGAAGATGGCGTTGAGGCCAGACACGATGGGGCCCTCGAGCCGCACCATCAGGTCCTTCCACTTCAGGCCGCGGCGCAGATTGCGCTTCATGTTGTAGCTGCGGTCGATCACGTTCTGCGAGCCCATGAAGCCCACCCGGCCGTCGACGATCACGAGCTTGCGGTGGTTGCGCAGGTCGGGGCGCTGCCACTTGCCCTTGAACGGCTGCAACGGCAGCATCAGCTGCCACTTCACCCCGGACGCGGTGAGGCGCTGTTTCGTTTCCTTGAAGCCGGGCTTCCGCATCGACTGGATGTGGTCCATCAGCACCCGCACGGTCACGCCACGCTTGACGGCGTTCTCCATCGCGTCGAAGAACGGGCCGGTGGTGTCGTCGAGCGAGAGGATGTAGAACTCGACGTGCACGTACTTGGTGGCCTGGTCGATGTCCGCGGCCATGGCGGCGAGGGTCTCGTCGTAGTCGCCGTGCAGCCGGGCACGGTTGTCGCCGACGAGCGGCATCGAACCCAGGTTGCGGTTGAGCTCCACCACCGATTCCAGCCAGCCGGGCCACGGATGCTCCCGCTGCACCCGTTCCATCCCCGCGGTGCTGTCGAGGATGAACTGGTTGATCTCCGCCTGCATCTCCACCCGGCGCTTGGGCAGGGTGCGGAAGCCGATCAGCAGGAACAACAGGGCACCGAAGTACGGGATCAGGAAGATCGCCAGCAGCCACGCCATGCCGGAGGTAGGCCTGCGGTTGCGCGGGACGACGATGATCGCCACCACCCGGATGGCAAAGTCCACCAGGAAGGCCACCACAAGCAAGATGGTGGACAGTTCAATGCCGAACACGGTCAGTCGGCCGGGGTGTCGAGGCCGAGCCTGGCTCGCTCGTCAGCTTCGATGCGCGCGTACGCGTTCCGTTCGGTGCGGTCGGCGCGGATGATGGCGCGCATGATGATCCAGAAGATCACCCCGACCAGAACGGTGGGCGCGAGCGAGTACAAAGCGTTGGCCCAGAAGCTATCCATAGTCCCTCCAGCCTACGCGAACTCCGCCCGCACCCCGGCGGCCGTCCTCCCAGCGGGGGTGGGGGCGGGGCTGGGGGCGGCTATTTGACGAGGATGCCCCAGATGCCGGAGCCGAGCAGGTACAGTCCGACACCGCCGACGAGGATCCAGATCAGGATCCGGTTCGTCGACGGGCCCTTCTTGCCGCCGTCGTCGTCTGGCTTCAGCTCGTCCTTGGGCAGGTAAGTCATCATGACCTCACTTTACCAAGGGGAAGAGGATGGTCTCCCGGATACCGAGGCCGGTGAGGGCCATCAGGAGCCGGTCGATGCCCATGCCCATTCCGCCGGTGGGCGGCATGCCGTGCTCGAGCGCGCGCAGGAACTCCTCGTCCAGGCGCATGGCCTCCGGGTCTCCGCCGGCGGCCAGCCTGGCCTGTTCGACGAAGCGTTCGCGCTGAACGACGGGGTCGACCAGCTCGGAGTACCCCGTCGCCAGCTCGAAGCCGCGGATGTAGAGGTCCCACTTCTCCACGACACCGTCGATGGAGCGGTGGCCGCGCACCAGCGGGCTGGTGTCCACCGGGAAGTCGAGCACGAACGTGGGGCGGACCAGATCGGCCTTGACGAAGTGCTCCCAGAGCTCTTCGACGTACTTGCCGTGGATGGGGTGGTCGACCTCGACGCCCTCGGCCGCGGCGAGGGCCTGCAGCTCGGTCAGCGGGGTGGCCGGGCTGATGGTGCGGCCGACCGCGGCGGAGAGGCTGTCGTACATGCTGATCCGGTCCCAGTCACCGCCCAGATCGAACTCGGTGCCGTCGGCCCAGGTCACCACGTGCGAGCCGCCGGTGATGGCGGCCGCGGCATCCTGGATCAGCGTCTGGGTGAGCTCGGCGATGGAGGTGTAGTCGCCGTAGGCCTCGTAGGCCTCGAGCATCGCGAACTCGGGCGAGTGGGTCGAGTCCGCGCCCTCGTTGCGGAAGTTGCGGTTGATCTCGTAGACCCGGTCGATGCCGCCGACGACGGCGCGCTTGAGGAACAGCTCGGGCGCGATGCGCAGGAACAGTTCGGTGTCGAAGGCGTTGCTGTGCGTGCTGAACGGCCGGGCGGAGGCGCCGCCGTGCATGGTCTGCAGCATCGGCGTCTCGATCTCGAGGAAGCCGCGGCCGGTGAACGTGGCGCGCAGGCTCGCCACGGCCTGGGAGCGCTGCACGACGGTGCGGCGGGCCTGCTCGCGGGCGATCAGATCGAGGTAGCGGCTGCGTACCCGGGTCTCCTCGCTGAGTTCGGAGTGCAGGTTGGGCAGCGGCAGCAACGCCTTGGCGGCGATCTGCCAGTCGGTGACCATGATCGACAGCTCACCGCGGCGGGAGGAGATGACCTCGCCGGCGACGAAGACGTGGTCGCCGAGGTCGACGAGGTCCTTCCAGGCCGCGAGGGACTCCTCGCCAACGGCGGCGAGCGAGACCATGGCCTGGATGCGGCTGCCGTCGCCGGACTGCAGGCTGGCGAAGCAGAGCTTGCCGGTGTTGCGCAGGTGAACGATGCGGCCGGCCAGGCCCACGGTGTCGCCGGTGGCGGCATCCGCTTCAAGCTCGCCGTACTGAGCACGCACGGCCGGGATGGTGTGGGTGACGGGCACCGATACCGGGTATGCGCCGCCGCCGGCGGTGGTGGCCGCCTGGTTCAGGCGGTCCCGCTTGGCCAGGCGCACGGCCTTCTGCTCGGACAGTTCGGCCGCGGCCTGGGCGTCGTCGTTGTCATCGGGCACGGCGTCGGGGGTGGTGCTCATGCGGTTTCTCCGTCGGTGGGCGTACACGGGCCAGGCCGGTACCCCGTTGAAAATCGGTTAGGGGATGTCCAGTGAAATGTTGTCGATCAGCCTGGTGCTGCCGACCATCGCGGCGACCAGCATTCTGGCCTGGCCGCGATAGTCGTCGTCGACCACCAGGTAGGTGTGCGGATGCACGACAACGAGATAGTCCAGTTTAACCAGAGGCGAGGCGCCGATCACCGCGTGGGCGGCCACAATCGCCGCCGGGACCCCGCCGTGGGCGGCGGCCGCGGCGGCCGTCAGGCCCACCGACAGCGACCTGGCGGCCGTGCGCGCCGGCTCGTCGAGGTTGCGGTTGCGGCTGGACAGGGCGAGACCGGTGTCTTCGCGCACCGTGGGAACGACCTCGATGCTCGTGCGCAGGTTGAGGTCCGCGACCATCCGCTCCACCAGGAACACCTGTTGGGCGTCCTTCTGACCGAACACGGCGACATCCGGCTCGACGATGTTGAACAGCTTCGCGACGACGGTGAGCATGCCGTCGAAGTGACCTGGCCGGGCCGCGCCCTCGTAGAGGCTCCCGACGGCTCCGGCGGTCACGCGGGTGGTCGAGGCTCCATCAGGGTACATCTGGCGGGTGTGCGGGGCGAAGACGAAGGTGGCGCCCTCCTCGGCCAGGGCGGCGACGTCGGCGTCGAGGGTGCGCGGGTAGGTGTCGAGGTCTTCGTTCACGCCGAACTGCAACGGGTTGACGAAGATCGACACCACGACGATCTGGCCCAGGGCCACGGCCCGGCGCACCAGCGCCCGGTGCCCGTCGTGCAGGGCGCCCATGGTGGGTACAAGCACCACGTGGGCGTCTCCGCCCTTGGCGGCGATGTTCTGCTTGGCGAGGCACAGCCGGCCCTGCAGCTCGTCAATCGTGGTGATGACTTCTGGCTTGGTGAGCACGGTCACGGGTCCTCCGGGTCGAACGGGTCACGCGGGTGGGTCGGGTAGATCTGGTCGTCGAGTTCGTCCAGCGGATGCGCTGCGCCGAGCCGGTCGGCGCCGGTGCGGCTGAGCGCATTCTCGATCGCCGATCGCACGAGCGGGGCGATCACGGCGCCGGCCTGGTCGATACCGATGCCCTGCAACAGCCGGGTGGACTGCTCCACAATAGCCGTCGAGAAGGCCGTCGCCGTCTCGATGGCCTCGGCGTACGCGGTCCGGTCCGCCTCGGCGACGATCACCGGTTCCCCGCCCATCTCCACGACCAGGGCCTGCCCGATCGGCAGCACCGGGCCGGGCGCGGTGACGGCGAAGTAGCTGTCGGTGAGGCGGGCGATGTCCAGGCTCGTTCCGGTGAAGGTCATGGCCGGGTGGATCGCCAATGGGATCGCCCCCGAAATCAGCGCCGGCCGGAGCACGTCGGTGCCGTACCTGGCGGAGGTGTGCAGCACCAGTTGACCCGGCTGCCAGGTGCCCGTGGCCGCGAGCCCTGCCACCAGGCTGTCGAGCTGATCGTCGGGAACGGCGATGATGACCAGTTCGCTGCGCTCCACGATCTCCGGCACGGTCAAGACCGGCACGAGTGGCAGGATCGCCTCGGCGCGGTCACGGCTGGCCTGCGAGATCGCGGAGATGCCGACCAAGGCGTGGCCGGCGCCGGCGAGGGCGGCGGCGAGGATCGGGCCGACGTGCCCTGCGCCGATGACGCCGATGCCGAGGCGGCCGGGTCGGGCGGTCACGTGGTCACCTCGAGTTCGCGGTTCCAGTGGTGGCTGGTGTCGGAGTCGGAGGCGGCGATCGCCCCTGCGGCGATGGAGTCGAAGAGTCGGGCGGCCTCGGCCACGTCGATCACGCCGAGGCTGGCCGTGACCGGTCCGGTGACGGTGTGCAGCCGTGCGGTGGCGAGTCGGAGCCGGCGACGAACCGGGCCCTGGTGGATGGCGACGCTCTGCAGCCGGGCCAGGGGGACGAAGACCAGGTTGCGGGCCACCACCCCGCGGCGAATCAGCGCCGTCCCCGAGGAGAGGGCGTACCCGGTGCGACGCCAGGAGAACGGGCGGAGCCAGGCCGCCCGGCGTGGCGCGCTGCTGAAACCGTCGCCTTCGCCGCCGCGGGAGAGCAGGCCACGCTCGATCAGGGCGTGCTGGTCGGCACCGGTGAAGGCCGGCAGCACCAATTCGAGCACCCGAGTGACGTCGTCGAGGGTCCCCACCGGCAGGATGGTGGTGGCGGCCTGACCTGCGGCGCCGTCGTTGGTGGAGTGGCCGGCCTTGTTGATGCTGACCTGCCACCAGCCGAACGGCCGCCAGAGCAGGGGCTGGGTCACGCCGATGGCGTGGATGCGGCCAGGCGGCAGGGTTTCGTTGCTCGTGGTGAGCAGCCCGAAACCGACCCGTACTCCGTCGGGGGTGCCGGCGATGCTGAACCGCAGCGACTTGGTGATCCGGGAGAAGTAGTAACCAAAGCTGGCCAGCAGGAACGGGAAGATCGCCACCAGCAACCAGCCGGTGCTGCCGGAGACCACGCTCACGATCACCGCGACAATGGCGATGACCACGACGACCGTGAAGCTGCTGAGCACGATCGAGCCGATCAGGCGCAGCAGCGGAATGCGCACCACCGATTCCGGTGGCGCCGCATCCGGATCAAGCTCAGGCGCGAGAAACTCGCCCACTCTGGCGGTCGCGTAGCCGCCCAGGCCGGTCCGCGCCTGGCCGACGGTGTCGGCCGCAGACGGCTCGCCCGGGAGAGAGCCCGAGGCGACAGGCATCCCCGTGGCCGGGTCAGCGGTCGCGGCCGCGGTCTGCCGAGGCGCCCTGGCTCCGCCCGCCGCGTGCAGGATGTCCCTGCGCAGGCCGTCGGCCAGCGCGGAGCCCAGGTAGGCCAGTTGCACGTTGGCGTCCTGCCCGGCGACACTGACCTCGAGTTTCGCCGCACCGAACAGCCGCGGGATGAGCGGCCGTACGATGTTGACGCCCTGGATGCGATCCAGCCGGGCCTGGCGGTGGCTGCGGAACAGCACCCCGCTGCGCACCTCGACGGATTCGTCGCCGACCCGGAAGGTATGCATCCGCCAGGACAGGGCGAAGACGACCAGGATCACGACCAGCACGACCGCGGTGGCCAGCAGGGCCCAGCCCACGGCGCCGCGCTGGTAGATCTCATCGAGCGGGTCGCCGGACTCCCGGGGAATGCCGAACACCATCTCGACGACCCGTTCGCGCAGGTTGGCGATCAGGAAGCCGAGCAGGGCGAAGATGAAGATCCCGCCGCGCAGCAGCGGGCTCGCGGGATGGAGGCGGTGCCACTCCCCGTCGGCGAGCGTCACAATCCGGCCCGCCGGCTTTCGGCCAGCTCGACCAGCCTGTCGCGCAGGGTATTGGCGTCGTCCTCGGCGAGGCCGGGGATGGCCACGGCGGAGGTAGCGGCGGCGGTGACGAACTTGAGGTCGGCCAGGCCGAGCCAGCGGGCAACGGGACCGCGGGTGATGTCGACCAGCTGCATGCGGCCGTACGGCACCGATACGAATCGTTGGAACATGATGCCGCGACGAAAGAGCAGGTCATCGGCGCGCAGTTGATAGCCGATGGACCGCACCCGGCGCGGTTCGAACGCCACCGAGACCAGCACGATCAGCGCGAGGGCGCCGCCGACGATGGCGGCCCAGGTCTGGTCCAGGAGCAGCCAGAGCAGCCCGGCGGCGACACAGATCATCACGAGGAAGATCAGGCTGCCGACGATTTCGACCATCACGTACTTGGGTGACACCCGCTGCCACTCACCGGCCTCCGGCAGGTCGAGCCTGGTGCCGACCGGCGGCACGACGGGGGCGTCTGTCGCAGCAGCGGGCTGTTCGGCGGCGATCGCCGGTTCCGTCACCGCGGGCTGGGCGGCCGGCAGAGCCGGTTCGGTCGGCGCGGCCGGTCCGGTGTCGGTGTCTCGGTAGTCAGACACGTGCTGCGCCCCCTTCGTCGTGATCGTTGTCGTCGTCGGGCGGCAGTGTGCAGAAGTGCTCCGCCAGAAGGCCGCCCGCGAGCAGGATTGCGGCGCCGAGCGCCATCCCGATTGCGAGCCACAACGATGCTACCGCCGGTATTACCGTGCGGGTCAGGATAAAGCCGACGATCCCGACGCCGAGACCGAGCAGCAGCGCCCCGCTCAGGCTGGACGCCTTGGCGAGGACGGCGACTCGCATGGCCATGAACGGGTCGACCCGACTGGCCGCCTTGCCCCGGGTGGACTGGCGGATCCGCCAAGCCAGGGTGAGCAGGATCGCCGTGATCAGCACCAGCGCCAGCGGCAAGGTGTACGGCGGCACAATGATGGCCCAGCCGGCTGCGGTGGCGCCGATTTCGGCCAGGAACGCCACGACCAGGCCGACCAGGGCCAGAGCCAGCAGCGGAGTCGCCCTGGTGCGTCTCATCGACCGTCTCCATCGATGGTCACGGTCGGGTCGGTGTCGTCGTCAGGGGTGCCGGGCGCCGGGCGGCCGGGCTCGTGGTGCAGGGTGTGCTCGTGCGCCACCTCGGTGTGGGAGGGGTCGGTGCTGGCGGTCACCGGGTGCGCGCGGGCGGTGCGGGCGGCCACGGCCAGGAGTTCGCTCACCCGGCCGCGTCCGGGCAGTTCGGCGTCCGGGTCGATGTCCAGCCACGGTGCGAGCACGAAGTCGCGGTCGCCGGCGCGCGGGTGCGGCAGGGTGAGCCTGTCGTCGTCGATGCGAAGGTCGTCGATGCTGATCAGGTCGATATCCAGGGTGCGGTCGCCCCAGCGTTCGTCACGCACACGGCCGTGGTCGGCCTCGATGGCGTTCACGGCGTCGAGCAGCGCGTGCGGCTCTCCCGCCCAGCGCAGCGTGATCACGAGGTTCAGGTAGCCGGGGGCCGAGAGGTCGACCCCACCCGGCTTGACGGCGTCGGAGGCGTACACCGGCGACACCGCGGTCAGCACGGCCTGGTCCAGGTCGGCGATGGCGCGCACGGCGGCGGCGATGGTGGCCTCGCGGTCGCCGAGGTTGCTGCCGAGCGCCAGCACGGCGGTGGGCGGGGCGGCGGACATCGAGGGCCCGGTCACGGTCGGCTCCGTTCGATCTGCACCGAGACATCCGCGAACGGCACCTCGATCGGGGCTGCCGGTTTGTGCACCGTCACGCGCACCCGTTCGGCCGCGTCGTGGGCGAGAACCACCTCGGCGATCCGCTCGGCGAGGGTCTCGATCAGGTCCACCGGGTCCCGTCGCACGGCCTCGGCGACCTCCACGGCAAGTTCGCCGTAGTGGATGGTGCTGGCCAGGTCGTCTCCGGCGGCCGCGGCCCGGAAATCGAGCCACACCGTCACATCGATGACGAATTCCTGGCCGTTCGCGCGTTCGAAGTCGAATACACCGTGATGTGCGGTGATCCGCAGACCGGTGAGGGTGATCGAGTCAGTGCTCATGACCCTATTCTGGCCGAATCGACCCGGGCCAGCACGTTGAGCGCCGTTCGGGTTCCCGCGACATCGTGCACCCGCACGGCCCAGGCCCCCGCCTGGGCGGCGAGCACGCTGAGCACCGCGGTCGGCAGGTCGCGCTCGAGAACGGCGGCGTCCGCGGGCAGCACTCCGGCGAGGAAACGTTTGCGGGATGCCCCGACCATGACCGGCAGGCCGAGGGGAGCGAAGGCGTCGAGCCTCGCGAAGACGCGCCAGTTCTGCTCGGCATCCTTGCTGAAGCCGAGGCCGGGATCGAGGATGATCTGGTCGCGTCGCACACCGGCGGCCTGCAGGGCCGTGACCCGTTCGGTGAGCTCGGCGACCACGGTGGCGACGACGTCGTCATAGGTCGACAGGGTGTCCATCGTGCCGGCGTGTGCGCGCCAGTGCATGGCGATGTATGGCACGCCGGCGCGGGCGACCACCGCGGCCATGGCCGGGTCGGCGAGGCCGCCGGAGACATCGTTGATGATGTCGGCCCCGGCCGCCACCGCCCGTTCGGCGGTCTGGGCGTTGAGGGTGTCGACGCTCGTGCGGATGCCGTGTCGCTTCAGCTCGGCGATGACCGGCAGCACCCGGTCCTGTTCCACCTCCGCGGCCACTCGTGTGGCGCCGGGGCGGGTCGACTCGCCGCCGACGTCGATGAGATCGGCGCCCTCGTCGCGTAGCTGCAGGGCATGTCGCACCGCGGACTCGGTACTCGCCCACCGGCCGCCGTCGCTGAACGAGTCCGGGGTGACGTTGAGCACGCCCATCACCAGGGTCATGCCGGCACCCAGGTCACAGCGAGCCGCCGATGAGGGTGATGACCTCGGAGCGTGCGGCCGGTTCGGCGAGCTGACCGCGGGTGGCCATGGTCACGGTGGTGCTGTGCGCCTGCCGCGGACCCCTGGTGGTGACGCAGCCGTGGCTGGCATCGAGCATCACGAGCACCCCGCGCGGTGCCAGGCCGGTCTCGAGGGCGTCGGCAATCTCCTCGGTCAGGCGTTCCTGCAGCTGGGGCCTCGCCGCGATGGTCGCGACGACGTCGGCGAGCTTGCCGAGGCCCACGATGCGCTCCCCCGGCAGGTAGGCCAGATGGGCGGTGCCCAGGAACGGCAGCAGGTGGTGTTCGCAGACCGAGCGGAATTCGATGTCGCGCAGCAGCACGAGGTCGCCGGTGCGGTCCCCGACCGGCACGGTGTCGCGCAGGTGCTCCAGTGGGTCACGGCCGATGCCGGCGAAGAACTCGGCGTACGCCGCCGCCACCCGCTGGGGGGTGGACTCGAGGCCGGCCCGGCCGGGATCCTCACCGATGGCGGCGAGGATCTCGGCGACGGCCGCCAGGACGCGTGGCTGGTCGACTCCCACGTGCGCCGTTCTACGCTGTTGCGGGGCGTGGTTTGCGAGCGGGCGCCAGCTTGGGTTTGTCGGACTCGCTGCCGCCGCTGGTCACTCCGCCGTCCACGGCGGCGCCGTCGATGGGCGCCTTCGGGGTGGGCATCGCGATCGGGGGAAGGTCGGAGACCGGGCGCTTGTCGCTGGAGAGCCATTGCGGGCGCGGCGGCAGCTTCTCGACACCGGCGAAGATCTCCACCAGCGCGGTCTGGTCGAGCGTCTCGTGTTCGAGCAGCTTCGCGGCCAGGTCGTCGAGGATGGCGCGGTTGGCGTTGATCACCGAGTATGCCTCGTCGTGCGCGGCCTCGAGCAGCTGTCGCACCTCGGTGTCCACCCGTTCGGCGAGCCGCTCGGAGTAGTCCCGCTGGTGGCCCATGTCGCGACCGAACATCATCTCGCCGGACGCTGAACCGAGCTTGAGCGGTCCGACATTGGAGCTCATGCCGAATTCGGTGACCATCTTGCGGGCCGTGGCGGTGGCCTTCTCGATGTCGTTGGACGCACCGGTGGTGGGGTCGTGGAAGATGATTTCCTCGGCGACCCGACCGCCCATGGCGTAGGCGAGCTGGTCGAGGAGCTCGTTGCGCGACACCGAGTAGCGGTCCTCGAGCGGCATCACCATGGTGTAGCCGAGGGCACGCCCGCGGGGCAGGATGGTGATCTTGGTGACCGGGTCGGTGTTGCGCATCGCCGTGGCCACGAGTGCGTGACCGCCCTCGTGGTACGCGGTGATGAGCTTCTCCTGGTCGCGCATCACGCGGGTGCGGCGCTGCGGTCCGGCCATCACCCGGTCAACGGCCTCGTCGAGGGCGCGGTTGTCGATCAGCTGCGCGTTGGAACGCGCGGTGAGCAGCGCGGCCTCGTTGAGCACGTTCGCCAGGTCGGCGCCGGTGAAGCCGGGGGTCTTGCGGGCGAGGACTTCGAGGTCGACGCCTGCGGCCATCGGCTTGCCCTTGGAGTGCACCTCGAGGATGCGCTTGCGGCCGAGCATGTCCGGCGCGTCAACACCGATCTGGCGGTCGAAGCGTCCGGGGCGCAGCAGAGCGGGGTCGAGGATGTCCGGCCGGTTGGTGGCGGCGATGAGGATCACATTGGTCTTGACGTCGAAGCCGTCCATCTCGACCAGCAGCTGGTTGAGGGTCTGCTCGCGTTCGTCGTGGCCACCGCCCATTCCGGCGCCGCGGTGACGGCCGACGGCGTCGATCTCGTCGACGAAGATAATTGCAGGAGAGTTCTCCTTGGCCTGCTGGAACAGATCGCGCACCCGGCTGGCGCCGACACCGACGAACATCTCGACGAAGTCGGAGCCGGAGATGGAGTAGAACGGTACGCCGGCCTCGCCGGCGACGGCCCTGGCGAGCAGGGTCTTACCGGTTCCTGGAGGGCCGTACAGCAGCACACCCTTCGGGATCCGGGCACCGACGGCCTGGAACTTGGCCGGCTCCTTGAGGAAGTCTTTGATCTCCTGCAGTTCTTCGATCGCCTCGTCGGCGCCGGCGACGTCGCTGAAGAACACCTGCGGGGTCTCCTTGGAGACCAGCTTGGCCTTGGACTTGCCGAACTGCATGACCTTGTTTCCGCCGCCCTGCATGCCGGAGAGCATCAGCCAGAAGAACGCACCGATCAGCAGCACGGGCAGCAGGATGCCGAGCAGCGACAGGAACCAGCTCGCCTGCGGTACCTCGTCGGTGAAGCCGTCCTCGGGGTCTGCGGCGGTGACGGCGTCGACGACCTCTTCGCCGCGGGGGGTGACGTAGTAGAACTGCACCTGCTCGCCGTAGGTCGAATCAGCGGTGCTGAGGGTGAGGTCAACGCGCTGGTCGCCGTCGACGATCTTCGCCTCGGCGACCTTCCCGTCCTTGAGGAAATCCAAACCCTGCTGGGTGGAGATCTCACGGAAGCCAGACATGGTGAGGAGGCTCGACCCTACCCACACGGCGATGACCGCGAGGATGATGTAGAGGAGCGGCCCGCGCAGAAGTTTCTTGACGTTCATGGTGGTCACAGGCTACCGCTCTCGTACTGGGGGAACACCGAGTGTTCGCCCAAAGGTGAACTGGAGGACGTCGTGCGGTGGAGCCTATTCGCCGGTTGAGTATACGTGGGGTGCGAGCACCCCGACGCTGCGGAGGTTGCGGTACTTCTCCGCGTAGTCGAGACCGTAGCCGACGACGAACTGGTTGGGGATGTCGAAACCGAGGTATTTCACGTCGATCTCGACGCGGGCGGCGTCGGGCTTACGCAGCAGGGCGCAGATTTCCAGCGATGCGGGCCCGCGCGACTTGAGGTTGGCCATCAGCCAGGACAGGGTGAGGCCGGAGTCGATGATGTCTTCAACGATGAGCACGTGGCGGCCGTGCAGGTCGGTGTCGAGGTCCTTGAGGATCCGCACGACGCCGCTGGACTGGGTGCCGGAGCCGTAGGAGCTGACGGCCATCCAGTCCATGGTGACCGGGTGCACGAGCTCGCGGGCCAGGTCGGCCATCACCATGACCGCACCCTTGAGCACACCCACCAGGAGCAGGTCCTGACCGGCGTAGTCCGCTTCGATCTGCCGCGACATCTCTGCCAGGCGAGCCCGGATCTCGGTCTCTTCGATCAGGATTTCGGTGAGGTCGCCGTCAATGTCACGAGGTTCCATGGGAGCGGAAGAGTCCTTTGTTAGGTGGGTCGAGGAGCAGAAAACACGAGCGTTCCCCCCAGACGTTCCACTCTAACGCCTGGTAGGTCCAGTGCCTTCTGTCCGTGCCACTGCGTCACCAGCCGGGCGACGGCGAGGGTGTGGCTGCGTTCGAGGGTCACTCCGAACTCCGTCTCGGCAACCTGGCGGATGATCCGGTGGGCGAGGGCCGGCGGGTGGCCGGCGAGTACGAGGGCAGACACACCGATGCCCGTCTCGGCCGGCCGGATGCTGTCCGCCACGAGTGCGGGCACCAGGGCGTCGAGGGCGTCGGCGTCCTCCCTGAGCGTCTCGGCGGTGCGGGCGAGGGCTTCCGCGATGCCGGGGCCGAGCTCGTTCTCGAGCATCGGCAGCACCCGGTCTCGCACCCGCACCCTGGCGTACCTCGCGTCGGAGTTCTGCGGGTCGGTCCAAGCGTGCAGGCCCGCGTCGAGGCAGGCCTGTCGGGTCTGGGCCCTGCGGATGCCCAGCAACGGCCGCCGGAACGGCCCGCTGATCGCGGCCATCCCCTGCAGGCTCCTCGCACCCGAACCGCGGGCCAGGCCCAGCAGCACGGTCTCGGCCTGGTCGTCGAGGGTGTGCCCCAGAAGCACCGTGGCAGCGCCCGTGTCGGCGAGGGCCGCATCGAACGCGGCGTAGCGGGCGGCGCGGGCGGCGGCCTCGGGGCCGTCGCCGGCATCCGTCACCCGCACCGGCAGCACCAGCACCGGGTCCAGGCCGAGCTCGGCGGCCTGCCTGGCTGCGGCGGCGGCGATCTCGGCTGAGCCGGCCTGCAGCCCGTGGTCGATGATCACGGCGCCGGCACGGAGCCCGGCCCGCTGGGCCTCGAACGCCGTCGCGGCGGCGAGGGCCAGGGAGTCCGCTCCCCCGCTCAGGCCCACCAGCACCAGGCCGGTCTCGGGCAGGTGCGCCCGCACGGCGCGACGCAGGTCGGCGATGGCCGGCGTCAGTCGCGGGCGGCGGGAAGACTTCATCCAGTAACGTTATCCGCAGACTTCGACACAAGGGAGATACCAGGCCATGGCCGAATACGACGCAGTCATTGAAATCCCACGCGGTAGCCGCAACAAGTACGAGGTGGACCACGAAACCGGTCGGGTCTACCTCGACCGGGTGCTGTACACGAGCTTCGTGTACCCGACCGACTACGGGTTCTTCGAGAACACCCTGGGCCTGGACGGCGACCCCGTCGACGTCCTGGTGCTGCTCGACTTCCCGCTGTTCCCCGGCGTCGGCGTGTCCGTGCGCCCCGTCG
This sequence comes from Cryobacterium inferilacus, assembly GCF_019599185.1. GTDB lineage: Bacteria > Actinomycetota > Actinomycetes > Actinomycetales > Microbacteriaceae > Cryobacterium > Cryobacterium inferilacus. The sequence goes on from NZ_JAIEUL010000004.1 coordinate 122,448, forward strand.
GTGTCTTCAATATGACCGACGACGGCGGCTCAGACGCCAAGGTCATCGCCGTTCCGGCCGGCGACCCGCGCTGGGAGCACATCCAGGACGTCACCGACATCCCGGAGTACACCCGCAAGGAGATCGAGCACTTCTTCGAGCACTACAAGGACCTTGAACCCAACAAGTGGGTCAAGACCGAGGGCTGGGGCGACGCTGCCGAGGCCGACCAGATCGTACGGGACGGGCTCAAGAAGCTCGTCGACGAGGGTCACTGACCTCTCGCACCATCGATACGACAGAAGCCGCTTCCGAATGGAAGCGGCTTCTGTCGTTGTGCGCCCAGGCCGGGTCGGTCAGGTGCGCTCAGGTCAGGACGGCCGGCCCACGTACGGCGCGACCTCGCCGGGTGACCAGATGCTGTGCACCCGCACCGGCGCGGTGGGGTTGGGCGCCTCGAGGATCTGCCCACCTCCCAGATAAATCGCCACGTGGTAGTAGTTGCCCGGCACGCCCCAGAAGACCAGGTCGCCCACGCGGGCGTTGGCGAAGGAGACGAGCTTGCCCTGTCCGGCCATGGTGTTGTACTGGTTGGTCGCGGAGTGGCTGCCGATGTAGATGCCGGCTGCCGCGTAGGCGGCCTTGGTCAGACCAGAGCAGTCCCAGACATCCGGGCCGGAACCGCCGAGGGCGTAGGCGTCGCCCAGTTGCGACCGGGCAAAGCCGACGGCCGTGGCGACGGCGGAGGCGTTCGGCGCCGGGGCGGAAACCTCGATCGGGGCGGATCCTGACGATGCCGGAGCGCTGGCCGGCTGCTCGGCCGGCGCGGCCGGCGCTGGCGCTGCGGGTGCTGGCGCGGCGGGTGCCGGAGCCGCCGGAGCGGGGGCAGCGGGGGCCGGTGCGGCAGGCGCGGGGGCTGACGGGGTCGGGGCCGCCGGCGCAGGAGCCGCGGGAGCGGGCGCAGCCACTGCGGGAGTCTTCGCCGGAGTCTCTGCTACCGGTGTGGACGGCGCCTCAGGGGCGGACTCCCTGGGCGGGTCGTTGGCCACATCGGCGGCAGCGGCAGCTGCGGCAGCCTGGGCCTTCGCGAAAGCGGCCGCGGCGGCGGCCGCGTTCAATCCGGTCTGGTACTCCCGTTCGGCCTCGGCGGTCGTGTCTTTGAGCAGGGCCAGCTGCTCGTACAGTTCGGCCGACTTCTTCAGCTCCACGTCGAGCGCGGCCTGGGCTCCCACGGCGGCGACGTTCGCCGAGGCGTACTTGACCTGGGCTTCTTCGCTCAGTCGTTTGCGCTCCGCGGTGGCCGCGGCGGCCTGGGCGATGAGGGACTCCGCCGTGTTCTTGTCCTGCACGGCCTGCCGGTAGGTGGTCTCGGACTGTTCGCTGAGTTTGCTGGCGGTGCCGAGTTGGCCGAGCAGGTCATCCGCAGTGTTGCCGTTCATGAACAGGGTGAGCGAGAGATCCTGCGCGCCGGTCTTGGCCAGGTGGGCGGCGATCAGACCGGCCCGCATCTTCGAGGTGTCTGCCGCTGTCTGTGCGACGGCCGACTGCTTGTTCAGGCTCTCCTCGCGGGCCGTCGCCGCGTCGAGGTCGTCCTGGGTGATCCGGTAGTCCTCTGCGGCGATCTGCGAGGTGCGGGTGGCGCCGGCCGAGGAGACCTGCAGGCTATCGAGCAGGCCGGTCAGGTTCTCGATCTCCGCGGCCTTGGTGGCTTCGCTCTCCTTGGCCTTGGTGACCTCGTCCCAGCTGGGGAAGTCTTCCTCAGCGAACGCAGGTGCCACGGCACCGGTGGCGGCCGTGACGGATCCGATCACGACGGCCGACAACAGCGCTGCCGAGTTGCGACGTGTGCGGCGAGTGGAGGTGTTATCAGCCAATCGGTGCTCCCCTGTCGGACATGAATGGAACTGCGTTGATCCGGTTGCCGCCGGTGCGCACCTCGTAGTGCAGGTGGCAGCCGGTTGAAGCGCCGGTGGTGCCGGAGCTGGCGATGTTCTGGCCCACGTCGACGCGCTGGCCGACCGAGACGAAGATACCGCCATCGCGGATGTGCGCGTAACCGGTTTCGACACCGTTTCCGTGGCTGATCAGTACGAAGTTTCCGTACGTGCCGTACCGGCCTGCGTAGGTCACGGTTCCGGTGGCCCCGGCGTAGATGGGGGCGCTGCAGCCGGTGCCGATGTCGGTGCCGTAGTGGTAACCACCGCTGCAGCTGCCACCGCCGCAGAGGACGGCGCGGGGGCCGTAGCCTGCGGTGATGCGGCCGCCGGCGGGAACCGCCCAGCCCTGCCCGCCGATGCGACCGCCGGCCAGGCCCGCTCCCGGCGAACCCGTGGCCACTCCGCTGGACGAACCGGAGGAGGCGGCGGCCGACGCCGCGGCGGCCGACGCCGCCGCAGCGGCGATGGCGGCCTGCCTGGCCCGCTCGGCTTCCTCAGCCGCGATCCGGGCACGTTCGATCACGCCGGCCTGGTAGCCGGCGGCCGTGGTGGCTTCGGCGTCCTGCATGAACTGGAGCTGCGCTTCGAGCTCGAGGCCCTTGGCTTCGGATTCCGCCAGGGCGCCTGCGGCGGCGTCAGCGGCCTCCTGGGCGGCCGCCATGGCGGCCTCAGCGGCGATCCGCAGGGTCTCCCGCTCGGCCTGAGCGATGGTTGCCTGGTCGCCGAGCGACTGGGCGGTGTTGTTCGCGGTCTGGGCCTGGTCATAGACGTCGGTGCTGCGTTCGACGAGCTTGCTCATGCTGCCGAGCTTCGACAGCAGTTCGTCGGCGTCTTCGCCGCTCTCCTGACCGTCGATGAAGAGGTTCACGCTGAGGTCGCTGCCACCGGTGCGGTAGAGCTGAGCGGCGAGCTGGCCGGCCTGCCTGGTGGCCGCATCCGCCTCGGTCTTGCTGGCATCGGCCTGGGTCTGCAGGTCGGAGGCGCGCATGCTGGCGTCGTCGAACTTCGCCTGGGCAACCTGCAACTCGAGTCCGCGCGCCTCGGCCTCGGCCTGGGTGCGGGTGAGTTCGGTCTGCAGTCCGGCGATGGCGTTCTGAATCTCGGTGACCTGGTTCGCCGCGGACGCGGTGTTCGACTTCGCGTTCTGCAGGTCTTCCCAGCTCGGGTAGTCGATGGCCTGGGCCGGGCTGATCGGGCTGGCGAGTGTCACCGCAAGGGCGAGGGCGGCGACGAATCCGGTCACTCCCATGCCCACCCGTCTGGCGGAGCCGTCGGTCGGGCCGTGCTGCGTGCGGGGGGTCGGTCGCATCCGGTGCAGACCAGCCTTCATGCGGCTGATCACGGTTGCCGTGCGCTTCATAACTCCCCGATCGGGCTTTCGTTAGTCACATCCGTCACTGTGGTAACACTCGTCACAATAACAAACCCGGCTGAGGACCCGGGCTTCCACCAAAATGTAACCCGCGACACAGCCAAAACCCGAACCATTTGCGGGCGCGGTGCAAAAGCGACACGCCGAAGCGGCTGAGCGCGGCACCCGCGTTCAGGCCCGGAATTACGGGGCAGAGCGCCCCTCGGCCGCTCGCGGCCACTCGGTTCGCGCGGGCCGATTTGGGCATTCCGGCTTTTCCATCTTATGATTATGCGTCGGAAGTTCTCAGCTTCTGAAAACAGCAAGGCCCCATCGTTTAGCGGCCTAGGACGGCGCCCTTTCACGGCGTTAACACGGGTTCGAATCCCGTTGGGGCTACGCATACTGTAGGTTGTACACGGCACGAAAAGTAAGACAGAAACACCAGCACGATCGCAACACAAGTTTCACAGTTTGGCCCTGTAGCGCAGTTGGTTAGCGCGCCGCCCTGTCACGGCGGAGGTCGCCGGTTCAAGTCCGGTCAGGGTCGCCAAGGCGACAAGCCCTTTCGAAAGAAGGGGCTTTTCGTCCTTTCGAAGGCGTCTCTTGCAGTCGTCATCGAGGCCCTGTAGCTCAGTTGGTAGAGCGTTCGACTGAAAATCGAAAGGTCACCGGATCGACGCCGGTCGGGGCCACTTGGCCATCTACGGGCTTCTACCGTAGGTGGCCTTTTTTTGTGCCCGCGAACAGTCCGGTTGACCGGTGTCCGGGTTTCCTGGCTCAGCTCACAGCGCGCGGTCAGATTTATGCGACGATCGGTGCATGAAGCGCTCCGCATCCGCACATCTCGAGCTGGAGGCCCTCGGGCCCGCCGAGCTGGTCCTGTCCGTCACCGTCGCCGCGGATGCCGACGCCACCGAGTTGCTCCGCATCGTGCAGAACGGCCAGACGCTGCCATACCGGGAGACTCTCGACCAGCACGGCACCCGCCTGCAGCTCATCTCGGTGCAGGCCGGCCGGATCGACATCGACTACACGGTGGAGGTCAGCGGTGCGACCGCAGCCCCCGAGGTGAGCGATATCGACATCGTGCGCTACCTGCGGCCCAGCCGGTACTGCGAGTCCGATCACCTGTGGCCCACCGCCCAGGCCGAGTTCCGCGGGCTCACCGGCATCGCCCTGCTCGACGCGATCACCTCCTGGGTCGGCAGTCACCTCAGCTACGTTCCCGGTGCCAGCCTGCCGACGGATGGTGCGGTGCGCACCCTGCTGGCCAGGCAGGGCGTCTGTCGGGACTACGCGCACCTCGTCATCGCGTTCCTCCGCGCCCACGACGTGCCCGCCCGACTGGTGTCGGTCTACGCACCCGGGTTGTCGCCGATGGACTTCCACGCCGTCGCCGAGGCCTATGTCGACGGCGCCTGGCAGGTGGTCGACGCGACCGGGCTCGCACCGCGGCAGTCGCTGATGCGCATCGCGACCGGCCGGGATGCCGCCGATACGGCGTTCCTGTCGTCGGCGGGCGCCGCTGTTCTGCTCAACGTGCTCACCGTCACCGCCGTCGCCGACGTGCTCCCCCGCGACGACGTGACGCAGCCGGCACGGCTGGGCTGAGCGCCGCCTCTCCGATGGGCAGCCGTGCGGGGTGGCGCCCAGGAGAAAGGTCAGTAGTATCTGGCCATGGATCGGAAGAGCGAACCATCTGCGCACGTGTCAGTGCATCCCATCACCGACCGGGATCTCCCCGAGGTAGCCCGGTTACTCGGTGAGCATTTCCCGCCCGATACCCCGACGGATCAGTGGGCTGACGCCTGGCTCGCCACTGTGAACCGCCCAGGGAGCACCGCGCCCAACCATGGCTTCCTGTTGCGCGCCGACGGCAGAGTCGTCGGCGCATACCCTGCCATCTACTCGACCCGGGTCATCAACGGCCGCCTGGAACGCTTCTGTAATCTTGCGGTCTGGTTCACGGCACCCGAGTACCGGTCCTCCAGCATCCGGATGGTCCGCGCGGTCCTGGGTCAGCACGACCTCACCTTCACCGACCTTTCTCCGATCGACGTGGTGCAGAAGCTCAACCTGAGGCTCGGCTTCGTCTACCTGGACACGGCCACGGTCGCCGTTCCCCATCTGCCGTGGATCGGACAGACGCGTGCACGGGTGACCGATGACCCAGCGGTCATCGAGGCGACGCTGCCAGAGCCCGTTCGCACCTATTATGCGGATCACGCTGAGTGCCGTTGGGCACGGCACGTGCTTCTCGTCCGCGGCGACCAATCCTGCTATGTCGTCTGGCGGAGGTATCGGATCAAACGCCTCCCCCTGTTCGCCTCTGTCCAGTACATCAGTAATCCCGCCGTGTTCCGCGAATCGTTCGGCGCTCTGGCGCGCTATCTTCTCCTCCACCACGGCACGGTGGCAACCATCGTGGAAGACCGACTGACGTCAGGCGGCATCCGCCCCTCCCTCCGTATGCCGCGATCCAGGCAGCGGATGTTTCGAAGCTCAACGGTTGGCCCTGAGCACATCGACTACCTGTACAGCGAGATAACGAGCGCGCCGTAGCGGGTTCACCCGGCCACGTTGACCTGGCTCGGATAGTGGCTAGTATCTGGCCATGAATCGGAAAAGTGCACCGTCTCCGCCGGCATCGGTGCACCCCATCACCGACCAGGACCTCCACGAGGTTGGACTAGCCAGGGCTCAGCACTGGCCGCCACGCATTCCGGCGGATCAATGGGCGATGGCCTGGCGCGCGACTGTGAACCTCCCCGGCAGCAGCGCACCCAACCATGGCTTCCTCTTGCGGGCCGATGATCGGGTCGTCGGCGCGTACCTGGCGATCTACTCGACCCGGTCGATCAACGGCCACCTGGAACGATTCTGCAACCTCTATGACTGGTTCACGGTCCCCGAATACCGGACTCACAGTCTCAGCATGGTGAGAGCCATCGTGGGACAGCGGGACGTCACCTTCACGGACCTCACCCCGATCGAACCGGTTCAGAAGCTCAACCTTCGGCTGGGTTTCAGCTATCTCGAGACCGCCGCGGCTGCAATCCCCCACCTGCCGTGGATCGGCCTGGCGCGGGCACGAATAAGCGCAGATCCAGCGGTAATCGCGTCAACTCTGAGTGGGGACGTACGCACCTACTTCGAGGACCACCTCGACTGCCACAGGTCCCGGCACCTGGTGCTGATCCGTGGCGACCAGTCCTGCTACGTCATCTGGAGCAGGCATCGCATCAAACGCATCCCCCTGTTCGTGTCCATCCAGTACATCAGCAACCCCTCCTTGTTTCGCGAGTCGATCGGCTCGCTCGCACGCTACTTTCTCCTCCGCCAGGGCACAGTCGCCACCATTGTCGAAGACCGACTGACCGCCGGGCGCATCCATCCCTCCGTCCGCATGCCACGATCCAGGCAGCGGATGTTCAGGAGCTCGACGGTCAGCCCAGACGGCATTGACTACCTGTACAGCGAGATCACCTTCGCGCCGTAATCAGCTGTCGGTCCCTGAGTTTCGGTCTGGCAGACGCATCCCCCGAACCGGGGCATACTGATGTCGACCAGGAGCACTGAACACACCGACAACCACTCGGGACGGTAGCCATGACTCACCAGACAGCCTCGATAGCCTCCACCGCCGACGTCGATCCCGCCGCAACGATCGGCAGCGATGTCACCATCTGGCACCTGGCGCAGGTCAGGGAGAACGCCCACGTAGGCTCGGGATGCAGCCTGGGCCGGGGAGCGTATGTCGGTCCAGGGGTCGTTCTCGGTGCGAACTGCAAGGTGCAGAATTACGCCCTGATCTACGAGCCGGCAGTGTTGGGTGACGGCGTCTTCGTCGGGCCGGCGGCGGTCCTCACCAATGACACCTTCCCCCGTGCGATCAACGCCGACGGGACCAGGAAGGGCGCCGCAGACTGGGACGCGGTCGGTGTTGTCGTCGGCGCAGGTGCGTCGATCGGCGCGCGTGCCGTCTGCATCGCTCCGGTCACCATCGGTCGGTGGGCGTTGGTGGCTGCCGGGGCGGTCGTGACCCGGGACGTTCCGGACTACGCCGTGGTCGTCGGCGCTCCCGCCCGGCAGGTCGGCTGGGTCGGCGAAGCGGGACTCCCGCTCGTCCAGACCGGTGACCTCTTCACCTGCCCTGGCACCGGCATCCGCTACCGGGAGGTCGACGGCACGCTGAGAGCCCTCCCCGCCTAACCCCCCAAAGGGGCCACAGCGAACGGCGACGAACGAGGATACTCTCGCCGAGCAAGACCTGAGAGAGCCCGTTCTGTCACTCAAGCTGCAGGGAAAGTGTGAATATGTCCTCCTCCGACCGGCGAGACGCAGGCGACGTCGATCGCACCACGGCGTGCGGCCCCGTGGGATCGGTCTGCTGCCGATGACTGTTCCCGACATTCTGACTGCCATGGTCCGACGGTGGTATGTCCCGCTCGGCGTGTTCGGCTGCGCAGCCCTTGTCACCCTGCTTCTCCTCCGGGACGGGGGCATCTACACCACGAGCCCGGTCGTGACCTTCATGCGCCCGACGGCCACGAGCCTGTCGCCGCACAATGGGACGGACGACTCGAGCGTCGTCGCATTTGCGGGGGCTGTCGTCACCGCGGTCAACAAGGGAAGAGCCCCCGCACCGTATTCGATGGCAAGCGCCCCGTACTACGGGGCCGGTATTCGCGAAGGCATCCGGGTCGACCTGGCTGACGCAGGCAATCAGTGGTCGTCCACATTCAGCAGGTCCGATGTCGAGATCAGGATCGTCGGGCGCTCCTTGAGCTGGGTCGAGGCGAAACAAGACGAGATGGTCGACCTGGTCACGGGCTTCGCCGCCGCCGAGCAGGCCGTCCTCGAGGTTCCGGGAGAGAGTCGGATCACCGCGAGCGTCGCGCCGCTCACCACTCAGATCGAGCACATCGTCCCGTCCAGGGGAAACCAGCTTGCTGCCGCAGCCGCAATGCTTGCAGTCGCCCTCATCCTGAGCGGCTGGGGCTCGATCACGGTCGACCGCCGGCTGTCCCGCCGGGGTGCCACGACAGCCCAGACACAGGCACCATCGCGCCGCATTCTGGAAGGAACGTCATCATGAATCTCGTCGACACGCTCCGTGGGCTCTGGCGACGCTGGTACATCGTCATTCCCGGCATGCTCCTCACGGCAGCAGCAGCAGCGGGCGCCTGGAGCATGATTCCGCCCGGCTACGAACGGTCCTCCACACAACTCCTCATTCCAGGCGCTCTGAGCATGCCGGACGGAGCGAATCCATATCTGTTCCTCGGCGGTCTCTCGCCGGCGGCCGATGTACTCGTTCGAGCGGTCGGCTCAGAAAATACCAGGAACGAGCTCGTGGCGGACTACCCCGACGTGGAGATCGAGATCCTACGGGACACCTCGACGGCGGGGCCGGTCATCCTGATCGCGGTCACAGCAGCCAGCGACGGTGACGCCAGAGAAGTCCTGGAACTTCTCGTGGACCGAACCGGAACCGTGCTCGACGAGCTACAGGAGACCGAGAACATCAGGGCGGAGAATCGCGTGACCCTCCTTCCCATCACCGTGGACAGTCAGAGCGTCCTGGACCAGCGGAGCCGATTCATCGCGGTCGCAGCCACCGGCCTCGTGGGCATGACGCTCACCCTCCTCCTCGCGGGCTTGGCGGAGGGGTGGAGCGCGAGCCGCGCGAGACGCAGGAAGGGGGACGACCAGCCCTCCGATCCCGGGCAATACGATCAGGGCGAAGCGACTGCCGAGGAGGGAGTCCTCGCCACCACGCCGGCCGCGCCGCCCAGGACGTTGGACGGACCGGAATATGACTCGGAGCGGGACATGACCGCTGCCCCCGCCCGCAGCGTCAGGTAAGTCCGATGCGCTCAGCACGCCCGCCCTCTCCCCGGCAGGAAACGCGGCGGAGCAGCGCCGGTCGACACGGTGGCGACGCCGTGATGATGCTGACAATCTATCTGGTGCTGCTCCTGGGGATTCCGTCCGGTGTGGTGGTCACCGCTCTGGGGGCGCTCGGTCACCCGTCCCTGATGTGGGGTCTCGTCCTGCTGGGCTGGTGGGCCATCACTCGGCTTCAGCTGCCGGTCTCCATCGGCAGAACACCGATCTCCCAGCCGGTCCGTGTCGCCTTCGTCGTCTTTCTGGTGGTTGTCCTCCTCAGCTTCACCGCCGCCATGCTGCGTGGGCAGCCCGACGATCAGGAGAGCCCCGCTGTCACGGCACTCGTCCGCATGCTGTCGTGGGCGGGCGTGCTGTTCGTCGCGATTGACGGCATCCGCACCGTGCACAGTCTGGCCCGGATGGCCCGCCGCATCGTCATCGGTGCCGGGCTGCTCGCCGCCCTCGGTCTCGCGCAGTTTCTCACCGGATCGCCACTGGTCGATTTCTTCGGGTCGATTCCCGGTCTGACTGCGGAAGGGGGCCTCGGAGAGCGTGCCGGGATCGTCCGCTCGTCGGGAACAGCGATCCACCCCCTCGAATACGCAACGGCGCTCAACGCCGCCCTCCCACTCGTCATCGCCGCCGCGTTGTCTCGAGGTTTCCGATCGCGCCAGTCCGGCGGAAACCTGGCGTGGTGGCTGCCCGTCTGCCTGATCGCCGTCTCGGCATTGGTGTCGGTATCGCGTTCAGCCATCATCGGCCTCGCGCTCGCGGTGATCCTGATGATTCCGGCGGTTCCGGCACGGTACCGAACCATCGTCATCGGCGCCGGCGTCGGCGTCGCCTTTGCGACTTTCGCGCTGATGCCCGGTCTGCTGTCGACGACCGTGAAGCTGTTCTCCGGCGCGGCCACCGACCCCAGCACGCAGTCTCGAACGAATGCGCTGGAACGGGTCCCTGAGTTCATGTCCACCTCTCCCGTGGTTGGTTCCGGGTTCGGGATATTCCTTCCCAGGTACTACATTTTCGACAATCAGTGGGTGCTCATTGCAATCGAAGTGGGCATTCTGGGGCTCCTGGCTTTTGCCGCGTTCTTCGTCGCGGGAATCTGGAGCGCCCTGCAATCTCGGCGTTCCACCACGCCAGACGTTCGACTACTGGGTCACGCCCTGGCCTTGTCGTTGTTCACGATCGCCATCCTCTTCGCCTTCTTCGACGGGCTCTCCTTCCCGATCGCGGGCGGCATGCTGTTCCTCCTGGCCGGTCTCTGCGGTAGCGTCCGCGCGATCGTGGCCGCTGAAGCGGTGTCGGACGTGTCGCCGTCCGCCCGCGAAACGCCGGGCGTACCGGTGGAGACCTGACCATGCGCCGCACACTCCTTGCCGGTGCACTTCTCGCCGCCGCGGCCGTCGTCGTCGCGGCCGGGGCATTCGCGATCCAGCAGTCCGGCTCCCGGCCAGCGGAAACGTCGGATTCCGCTGGAACCCCGTCGCCGGTGTCACCGGGCTCACCGACGCCGATTCCATCGCCAGGGACCACCGACTCGAGCCAGGCCGAGACTGGGGAGGCCGACACGGGCGATCGCGGCGAGGGCATCCCGAGTGGTGCCCCTGCCCCGGCCCCGGAGGAGACACCCCCGGGGGGAACGCCACCGGAAGGACCGCCCCCGGAAGGGACACTGCCGGCCCTGGTGTCATTGCCCCTGCCTGACACCGCCACCGCCGTCGGCTCGATCGTGGCCGGATTCCCGGCGGGTGTCATCCCCGAGCCGCCGGATTCCGTGGTCGAGGTGAGCTCAGTCGCTACCGAAGGCTCCCAGCTGCAGGCAGCCTTGTCGGGGCGAACGACCCTCACCGCCGACGAGGTGCTGGACTTCTACCGCACCGCCCTGGCCGAACTCGGGCTGTCCGACGCTCCGGCGCCGTCCGTCGACGGCTCCTCGGCGATCGCCTTCACCCGGGGGAACAACAGTGTCGCGCTCACCGTCTCACCGATCGAGGGCGGCTGTCGTTACGTGGTCTTCGGCACCTTCACCGCAGGGAGCTGACGAGATGTACATTTCCTTCTCTGACCGCAATGGCCGCGGGACCACACCGGACACTTTCACTCCTGGAGGATCGAAATCGGCGGCCAAGGTGTCCTCGGTCGTCGTCAGCCTGGGCATTGTGAGCATGCTCACCGACATCTCCTCGGAGTCCGTCTCGGCGATTCTCCCGCTCTACATCACCGGAGTGATCGGACTGTCAACTGTTGCCTACGGCTTCATCGATGGGCTGTACCAGGGCATCAGCGCATTCGTGCGCATTGCCGGCGGCTGGGCCGCCGACCGCGGTGACCAGCCCAAATGGATAGCCTTCTTCGGATACGGGGTCTCCGCGATTGCCAGGATCGGCCTCCTGTTCGCCTCGGGTTTCGGCGCTCTCGTCAGCGTCCTCGCCATCGACAGGCTCGGCAAGGGAGTGCGCACCGCACCGCGGGACGCACTGATCACGGCCTCCTCCAGCCCAGAGAACCTCGGCCGTTCCTTCGGCGTTCACCGGATGCTCGACACTGTCGGTGCGGCGGTCGGCCCGCTGTTGGCGTTCGTGATCCTCTTCTTCATCCCCGACGGATACAGCACGATCTTCGTGGTCTCGCTGGCCTGCGCGATCCTGGGTCTCGCCATCCTCGGCATCCTCGTTCCCAACACGCGGCCGCGCGCCGAACGGGCCGCCAGGGCCGCCGAGCGCCGGCCGGCAGTGCGCTTCCGGTGGCGTCAGCTGGCCGATCCCCGGCTTCGCCGCCTGCTGCTCGGCGCCGGGCTTCTCGGCATCCTGACGATCGGCGACGGTTTCATCTACCTTGTCCTGCAGAACAGGGGGGCGTTCGCTGCGGCGTGGTTCCCCCTCCTGTACGTGGGAACCAACGTCGCGTTCCTCCTCCTGGCGATCCCGCTCGGTCGGCTCGGCGATCGGTTCGGGCGCGGGCGCATCTTCATCATCGGCCACATCGCGCTGCTGGCCGCCTACGTGTGCGCGGCCCTTCCCGTCACCGGCGCGCCGGTGACGATCCTGTGTCTGGCCCTGCTCGGAACGTTCTACGCCGCGACCGACGGGATCCTTGCCGCCCTCGCCTCGGAGTGCGTACCGGTTGAGGCTCGTGCCAGCGGCATTGCGGCCGCCCAGACCGTCGTAGCCCTCGCCCGCCTGGTCGCGTCGACCGGATTCGGACTGCTCTGGTTCACGCTGGGGCGCGAGGAAGCGATGATTACCGCGGCTGTCGCGCTTGCGGCGGTGATCCCCGTCGTGGCGATCCTCCTTCGACCCGTGGCCACCCGGCAGCCGACTCGATGAGCAGCCGCGTCAGGGTCTGGCTGGTCACCGCCATCGGCGTCGTTCTGTTGGCCGGTGCCGCGGGGTACGGCATCGGGGCCTGGGCTGATCACCGCGACCGCGCCTCGGCGCCCAGCGAGGCGCAGTCCGTCACATCGGATGTTCATCCGGCCGGAGCACGGGTGGTCTTCCGCAATACCGCCAGTGGGGACGGCTACGGCCTGGTCGCATCCGTGCCCCTGTCCGATCCGTCGGCTGTGCGCACCGTTACCGGGCTGGCGTGCGACCGTGTCTACGCGACCGCCGACGTCCAGTCCTGCCTGCACACCAACCGAGGAGTCGTCACGACCTTCAATGCGACTGTGCTGGACTCGTCGGGCCGGGAAACTGATTCCTGGCCCCTGGCCGGGGTGCCCAGCCGCACGCGCATCTCCACCGACTCGCGGCTGGTCGCCGTCACGTCTTTCGTGACCGGCGAGTCGTACGCCACCGTCGGATTCGCCACCATGACGACAGTGTCACGGACCGACGGCAGCATGGACTATGGCAATCTCGAGGACTTCGCGCTGAGCGTCGACGGGGTGCCGATCACCGCTGCCGACCGCAACATCTGGGGCGTCACGTTCGACGATGACGACAACACCTTCTTCGCCACGGCCGCATCAGCCAACCGCACCTGGCTGGTACGCGGGGATCTGACCGCGAGAACTCTGATCGCCATCAGGGACACCGCCGAATGCCCGTCGCTGTCGCCCGACGGGGCGCGCATCGCTTACAAAAAAAGGGTGTCCTCTGGCGGCGCCCCGACGTGGTCGATCGCCGTGCTGGATCTCGCGACCGGAACCGAGACGATCCTGCCCGAAGAACGCAACGTCGACGACCAGGTCGAGTGGCTGGACAACGACACCCTCCTCTACGGCCTCGCCCGGGCGGACGAGGCCGGCGACAGCGACGTCTGGTCGGTGTCAGCGGACGGGTCGACCGGGCCCTCGGTTTTCCTTTCCCACGCGTGGTCGCCGTCCATCGTGCGGTGACCGGGGAGAGAGGCCTGTGGCCCGCCCGTGCCCAGGTAGGCGCAGACCGAAAACCGGTCACGGTGTCGTGGCGAAGATCACGTCGACAAGGAAGCTGTCCGTCGTGGCCTGATCCGGGTACCCGTTGCCGTAGACGCCCGCTGACGGGTCCCACGACAGGAGCCCGTTGACGATCGGGGATGCCGAACCGTTCGGCAGCCGTGCGTATCGACCGGTCGAGCTGGTGACGGTGACGCGGTACTCTTCGTGGCCGGTGAGCTCGATCGCTGGGCTCACCTCCCCGGTGCGCCATCCGTCGGTGGTTTCACCGGTGAACGCGACAGTTGCGAGAAGCGTCTCGTCCGCACTCCACAGGTATCCGGTGTGAGATCCCTCGTCGTCAGCGCCCACGTAGACCCGGACGCCGGACACCGAACCATCGACGGTCGGACTGAAGCGCGCGCCGAGCTGCAGGTCCGCGTCGTCGGCGGTGCGAAGGAATGACCCGGGCAGGAACGCTCCGTACTCCTGGATGGCGGGAGTGTCGGTGGTGGAGAAGCGCCAGTCTTCGATGGCCACCCCGCCCGCGGTCAGCACGACCCTGTAGTCCGACGACCACTCCAGGGGCGCTGTCGGCGTGAAGTCGACCACGCCGGTGACCGGATCGTAGCTCGACTCACCGACCACATCGCCGGCCGGGCCTGCGACGGTGATCGCGGCCGTACTCACACCGGCCACCGTCGCCGAGACCACGGCGGTGGGGCTGACGCCTGTGGCATCGGATGCCGGGGACAGCGTATCGGCGCTCGGGGTCGCGGGAGCCGGCTCTACCGTAGGAGTCGGAGTCGGAGTCAGGCGAGGTGCGGGCGTCGGGGTGGTGATGTCCTCCGGTCTCGCAGGGGCCGTGGGCGTGGGAATCGGCGTGGGTGTGGGGGTCACTTTCGGTGTGGGTGTGGGGGTCACTTTCGGTGTGGGTGTGGGGGTCACTTTCGGTGTGGGTGTGGGGGTCACTTTCGGGGTGGGGGTGGGTGTGGGAGTGGGAGTGGCGGCGTCTGACGGCGAGGGTGTCGCAGTGTCGGTCGGAGCCGGTGCGAAGCGAGCAGCTGGCGCTCCAGCGGTGGTGAAAACGATGTCGACCAGGTAGCTGGTTGCTCGGTAGCTCGAGGCGGGCATGACGCCGCCCCCTCCGTAGCGGTATCGCCCGTTGGAGACGGTATCGGCGATGATCGGACCGTTCGTTCTCTGTGTGGCGAAGTAGTTCGCCGTGGCGGAGTATCTGCCGACGGGTGCGTAGTACGACACGATGTAGCGGGTGCCCGGTGTCAGGGTGAGCGCCGTCGGGAGGGAGGCCGTCTGCCATCCGCCGGCGGACTCCCCGGTGAACGTCACCGTTGCCAACCGGGTACCCGACGCCGACCACAACGAGCCGGTATGGGTGCCCGTGTTTCCGCTGCCCTTATAGAAGCGGATCGCGGTCACTGAACCGGGTTGGGAGACGGTGAACGCCATGCCGAGCTCGATGCCGCTGGTTCCGTCGTTGAAGGAGTTGGTTTCGGGGGTTGTCGTACCGAGCAGGGTGAACTCGGTGTCCGGCGCTGGAGCGGCGGCGGTCGTGAAGGACCATGTTCCTCCCGCAGGCGCTGTGCCCGCCACGGTCACTGTCGCCGTGTACTGGGTGGCTCCGGCGAGGGCGGTCGCCGGCGTGAAGGTGACGGTGCGCGAAGCCGTGTCGAAGGTCGATGTTCCGGCAACGTCGCCCCCGGGCCCCTGAAGCGCCAGCGTCGGGTTCTGGGCCAGGGTTCCCGCGGAGAGCACGGCCGAGACAGGCGCCGTGGAGCTCACCCCGGTCGCGGATGATGCCGGGCTCGTGGACGTCACGGTGGCCGGGGCCGGTGGCGGTGCCGCCTGGGTGCGGAACTGCACGTCGACGAAGTAGTTCGTCGCCTGGTAGGTCCCCGTCGGGAAACCGCCTCCCGACCCGTAGCGGTAGCGCCCGTTCGACGCCGTGTCGGCCGTCAGCGGGCCCTGGCTCCTGAGGATGGAGAAGTAGTTCGACGTGCTGGAGTAGCGCCCCACCGGCGCCAGATAGGAGACGACATAGCGCTCCCCCGGTGTCAGGGCGTATGGGGTGGCGAGGGTGGCCGTTTGCCATCCGGTCGCCGTTTCACCGGTGAACGTCACGGACGCGAGCTTGACACCGGCCGCCGACCACAGTGAGCCGACATGGGTTCCGGTGTTGCCCGCCCCCTTGTAGAAGCGGATTCCCGTCACAACCCCCGGTTGTGAGACGGCAAAGGCCATGCCCAGCTCTATGGCGTCGGTGTCGGAGTCGGAGGCGACGGCGGGGGTTTCATTGCCAAGGAGGGTGAACGTGCCGTCTGCGGGAACGTTCGCGGCCGTGGTGAACGACCAGGTGCCTCCGGCGGGAACGGTCCCGGCGATCGACACTGTCGCGGTGTAGGCGGTCGACCACGCGAGAGCCGCGGCCGGCGTGAACGTGATCGTGCGGGTGGACGGTGCGTAGCTCGACGTACCGGCCACCGCCCCGAGCGCCGACGACAGTCCGATCTGCGGCACCGTACCCGACGGCGGGTTGGCGGAGAGGACCGCGGTCACCAGGCTCGCCGGGGGCACCGCGGTCTGGTTTGCGGTGGGGCTGACCAGGGTGACGGACACCGGCTGGGGCGGAATCACCCCGTCGGTCACGAACACGACATCAACCAAGTAGTTCGTGGACGATGTCGACGTCGGGAATCCGCTTCCGTAGGTGTAGCGCCCGGCGTTGGGGCTCACCGACAGCGGTCCGTTCGTGAACCCCGAGGCGAACGCGCCGATCGTCGCCGAGTAATTGCCGGTCGTGGTCTGGTAGGAGACCGTGTAGTTCGATCCGGCCTGGACCGTAACGGGCTGGGTGAAGTACACGGTTTGCCACCCGCTCGCTGATTCCGCCAGGAATGTCGCGGATGCCAGTGCCTGGCCGCTGCTGCTCCACAGGGTCCCCACGTGCACGCCGGTGTTGCCGGGGCCCTTGTAGAACTTCATCCCGGCGATGGCGCCGCCGGTGCGGGCCGTGAACTGCACGCCGAGGGTGACCGGATCGTCATCCACTTGCGCGATGACCGGTGTCGTGGCGGGATCGAACAGCGAGCACGGGCACGCCGCAGCGGTCGTTGCCGTGCTGAAGGACCAGGTGGCCCCCGCGGTGATGGCTGCTCCGTTCGTGCCGAGGGCCGCCAGCTTGACGAGGTAGGAGGTGCCGACGGCCAGGGGCGCCGAGGGGGTGAACACCGCTGTGCGGGTGCTCGCGTCGTAGGTCGTACCTCCGGCGACGCCGGCGCCGGCCGCGGTCGTAACCGTGAAGGCCACCGATGAGGACACCACGTCGGCCGAGAGCCTGGCTGTGACCGTCGTGTCGGTGCGCACCGACGTCGAATCGGGTGCGGGAGATTGACCCGTAACTGTCAGGGGCGTTGTGTCGACGGCGTCGAAGAGCACATCGACGTAGTAGTTGGAGTCCCGGTAGGAGTCGTCGGGGAACGTTCCCGGTGAGCCGAAGGTGCCGGGTGCGGGGTCGGTGAAGCCGCTCGGCACGGTGATGGGTGAACTCTTCTTGGCAGAGTATGGCCAGTAATACTCGGCGATGGCGTAGCGACCCTGTGGGGCGGTGTAGGACACGACGTAATCCTGGCCCGCCGTCACGGTGACTGCCGTGCTGAAATTCGCCGTCTGCCACCCCGTCGCGGTCTCGGCGGAGAACGTCACCGTCGCGAGCCTGGTGCCGGCGCTGGTCCACAGCGAGCCGGTGTGGGTTCCCCCGTTCGCGGCGCTCTTGAAGAAGCGCACACCGGTGACGAAGCCGTTCGTTTCGGGCCGGAACCGCATACCGAGCTCGACAGCGGTCGTGTCGCCCGAGTTCTGGATAGCGGGAACCTCCTGGCCGAGAACCCCGGTCGGACCCGTCACGACGAGGTTCACGGATGCAGGCGTTGACGGGTAGTTGGCGCTGTCATCGATCGCCCTGGCCCGGATACCCGCAGAGCCGAGGCCCGTCTGGTAGTAGCTGAACGACCACGACGTGGTGCCGGTGGCCATCCGCCAGGTGGCGCCGCCATCGGTGGAGACCTCGACCCCGGCCACGACGCCGCCGACATCCGAGGCCGTGCCGGTCACGGTCACGCGGGTGCCTGCGGCAATGGTGGAATTCGTCACCGGTGAGGTCACCTGGGCGGAGGGAGCGGTGGTGTCTGTGCTTTTTTGCGCCGGGTCAAGTCCGGACATGAGGGTGGACGGCTGGGCGCCCATGTCGGCGAGGAGGTTCACCTGCGCCTGCTGCATGTCGGGGTCGGCCGGGGCGCCGTTACCGTCATGGGTGGCGTCGAGACCCCAGGCCCACTGCACGCTTCCAGCCGAGAACACGAGCGCTCCGCTGGGAGCCTTGTACAGGGTCGTATTGTGCGTTGTCGAGCCGGGCACGACCGTGTTCCCGTAGTCGACGAGGTATTCGGGGGTGGGGCCGACAGTTGTCGACAGATGGATGAGGCCGGCCGGCCGGAATCCGTTGTCGATGTCTTCCTCGGACTCGTAGCCCACAGTGTGGGGTGCCAGCGCCGCCGTCGTTCCCGGTGCCAGGGCGGTGAGCGCGGTGTTCCGCCACGTCCTGCGCTTGCCCTCCTGGGCGGAGACGGTGACGGGCAGGTCACTGAAATTCGCCTGGTACATTGTGCCGGTCAGGGCGTTCTCTGGCAGTCCGCCTCCGGCCTGCTGCGACGCGAACCGGGGGTCCCGCCAGGTACCCGTCCATTCCGGTGACGGGTCGACTTTGGCGTTGCTCCACGTCTCCTTGTAGGAAACCAGGGTGCGATAGTTCGTGGACGTCCCGCCCGCCGCTGACGGCTCGTACCTGGTGCGCCAATACCCGGTGTTCCCGGTCAGGAACTGGAGGTTGACCCCGGCATCGCGGGCGGCGAAAAGATTGGCCCGCTGCGCGCCGGACCAGTACTCGTCATGGCCGACGGAGAGAATCACCTCGTGGTTGGCCAGGAGGGAACCGAATCGGTCGGTGTCGACCCCGCTGAAGTAGCTGACGTCATAGCCGTTCCGCTCCATGAAGCGCACCTGGGCGTACTCGCTGCTGAAGTAGAAGTCCCGTTTGGTCACACCCTCCCGGGTTGCGAACGGCCGGTTGTAGCTGATCTTGTATGCCCGCCCGTTGTCCGCCCCCTGGTAGAAATTGGAGCCACCGTACGAGTTGTACGCCTGCCAGGTGGGGTCGGAGGTCTGAAACAGCACGTCCGACTGTGAGGTCTGGTCACGCACGATGAAGATGATGTGGCTCTCGCCGCCGGTGTCTGCTCGGCGCAGCAGCGCAACGTAGACGCCGGAGACCGCGTCGTCCGGAACCAGCCAGCTCGCCGAGACGCCCCAGTTGCCGCAGTCGTAGAGTTCGGTGGCCAGGTCTGACAGGCACTCGGGCTGGTTCTGCGGCAGGGTGGCCGAAGGCGTGACGGACGCCACCTTGCGTGCTCCCAGGCCCTGGTACCAGCCGGTGCGGTAGATGTCGATGCTGTAGTTCGCGGCGTTGGTGTCGATCTTGAAGCCGATAGTTTCGCCGTTCTCAACGGAGATGTCGGTGCCGAAACCCTGAATGCTGGGGTCGCCGGCGCCGCTGATCTGCCAGGTGTTGGGGTTCGTTCCAGGTTTGGCATTTTCGCAGGCGACCGGGTTCACCGCCGCTCGGCATCCGCTCGCCGCATCCGCAGCGCCGGGCGAGGCACTGAGCCCGGTGAAGACCATGGCGGCAATAAGGGCGACGGCAACAGCGACGCGGCTTCGGCGCCAGGCCGGTTGACCGTGACTCTGGGTGTTCTGATGTGCCGCCATCGTTGTGTCCCGCCGCTAACGTCGTGTGCTGGCGAGAAGGTCACACAACCTAGGGCACAAGTCATGCGGCTCGCATTCGGATAATGAGAATGTATGAGCATTCCTCAATTCAAACCAGTCCCCGCACACCCCCCAATCGGGTCACGCCGACCACCCCCGAAGTGGCCACATCGGACGAATGCGAATGAGGATACGGTCGCCACAGGACCAGTGAGGCATCGCCCCGGAAGGAACACCCTCTTGGATGTAGTCGACGTCGCCGCGGTGGTCGTCACGTACAACAGCACCCGACACGTGGGCGCACTTCTCGACAGTCTTCCCGACGCGTTCGGAAACCTGACCTATTCGGTTGTGGTGGTCGACAATGGGTCGACCGACGGCACGCCGGACCTGTTGGCTGATCGATCGGACTGCGATGTCGTCCAGGCCTCGAATGACGGGTACGCGGCCGGTATCAATCGTGCCGTGCGTGCGTCACCCCAAGCTCCGGCGATCCTCATCCTCAACCCCGATGCAACGCTCGACCCCGACGCCGTGCCACAGATGCTCACGGTTCTCCGACGACGGCCCGGCGCCGGCCTGGTCGCACCGCGCGTGCGCGAGGAAGACGGAAGCCTCTCCCCCACGCTGCGGCGTGGGCCGACGCTCGGCCGCGTCGGCGGGTTGAGCTTCACCCGCCTGCCGGTGTTCGCCGAGCGCATCGAGATTCCGGGCGAGTACGAGACCGAACATGAGGTCGACTGGGCCGTTGGCGCGATCCTCCTCGTCGACCGTCGGTGCTTCGATGCTTTGGACGGCCTCGATGAGTCCTATTTCCTGTACTCGGAGGAGACCGATTTCAGTCTTAGGGCTCGCGACGCGGGCTGGACCACCGTCTACACCCCGAGCGCGGGTGCCATGCATGTCGGCGGAGGGTCCGGTGAAAGCGCGACGACCCACACGATGCAGATGCTCAACCGGGTCCGTATTTATCGTCGTCGCACGGGTGACCTTCGAGCGTGGCTCTACTTCGGCATGACGATACTCGTCGAGGTCCGCCGTGCCGTCCTCGGCGACCGCAAGTCCTGGACGACCGTGCGCGCGCTGTTGCGGCCCTCGTTGCGCCCCCCACAGCTAGGCGCGAGCACCGGGTACCTTCCCGGGTAGGGGGCTCAACGCATCCGTTTGGCCCCGGTCGCGAGCAGGTTGCGCACATCCCGGACGCCCAGGCGGTGTGTGATCACCGACCGAATCGATGCCACGGTGTCCCCTGCGGTCACGCTGTACCGTGCCTGAAGCCAGGCGTTCGGTCGCGCGGGGAGCCGATCACTCGTGTACACAGTTTGGTAGCCCGTCCGCCGGAGTCGTCCCAGCAATTGGCGGTCGTACTGGCCGAGAGGGAGGGCCGCCTCCTCGATCGTTCCGTTGCTGGCCTCTGCAAGGGCCGTGCGGGCATCGACCAGCTCCCGGCGAGCCTCCTGCTCGTCAAGCCCGCGCAGCGGAGCGTGTGTCCAGCCGTGGCTGCCGATCACCATGCCGCCCTTGCGCAGGTCACGGAGGTCGGACGCTGCGAGGCTGGCCGGGTCATCCAGCCGCCCGGCGAGCGCGAAGAATGAGGCGCGTAGGCCGCGCTCTCGCAAGGCGGGAAAGGCGACGTCGACGTCTGACCGGTTGCCATCGTCGAAGCTGAGTCGCACCTTGGGGCTCTCGCGCGCCTCGTCCAGGATGCGGAGGAAGCGTTCCTCGGTCACCCAATAGCGGGCCTCTCCTACCTCCCGCTCGCGCTCGATGGTTCCGATGCCGTGGAAGCAGAGATTGATGATCATGCCGATGCACCGTTCGTCGCCGAAGGCCGCGTCCGACGCGTGCTCTCGTCACGCCCCCACCCGGCACCCGGCTTCGCCGTTCGCCGCGCGAGCAGGCCGGCGATCACGGTGATCACCACGTACGGAACGGCGGCAGGCAGCAGCCGGGGGTTGGGCAGCACGACGTCACGCAACCAGCTCCAGCGGTCTGCGGGCCGGACTCGGACACCGATCCGTCCACCCATCGCGCCTGCCCGCATCTGGGCGTTGCCCCGCCGCACGCGAACCAGCCGGCGCACCAGATCTACCGTCGCGAACGGTGCGGCGACCACGACCACAACGCTGCTCTCTTCGACCTTCTCCGCAGTGGTGAACAGGGCGTCCAGGAACAGGTCGTCGGCGATCATGTCCGGGAAGGCGTCGAACCGGGCGCGCCCTTCTGCAGACAGGGCGATCATCCCCCGTCCGAACAACCCGGTCCGGAAAGCCGGCAACCGCTCGTGGATCGACAAATATGCCCGGACTGACCAAGGCCGTCCTGCCGTATCCAGACGCCGCCGGGGCACCACGGCTTGCGCGTGAGAGGTTTCGGCGAAACGGGCGAGGACCGCGGCGAGTCCACCACGCGGAACGATGATGTCGGCATCGAGGTAAATCCTGGGGAACCCGCTGGCCGCCCGGTCACCGGCGTTGAGCGCCGCGGCCTTGCCCGGCTCCTGGCGATCAATCACCACGACGCCGGGGCGAGTAGCCCTCTCCACCGTGCGGTCGGTGCAGCCGTTGGCACTCACGATGACTTCGATGGGCACGGGCGTCTCCTGGCTGAGCAATGCGTCGAGACTCCTGGAAATCACGTGTTCCTCGTTGTGGGCGGAGATCACGATGCTCAGCATGGGGGTCCTTTCGGTGGGAGACTGCGAGACGGCCTGAGCGCCTGTGCCGGCACAATACCCCGCTGCGCCCGACTCGTGTGCCGTACTATCGGCTCATGGATCGGGAGAAAGTGGTTGTCCGCCCCACCGGGGAAAACGATGCCAACGCGGTCTCGCTCTTTCTGCACCAGCACCTCAACTCACGGGTGAGCGCCGAGGCGTGGCACGGCGTCCTTTCTCCACCCTGGTATGCGGAATCACCCAATCTCGGCTACCACCTCGTCGTGGGCGGCAGGATCGTCGGGGTCTATGCGGCGGTGTACTCCGAACGTGTCCTCGACGGGACAGTGCACAGGTTCTGCAATCTCGCAGCGTTCTGCGTTCTCGAGGACTATCGCGCGCACAGCGTCCGCCTACTGCGGGCGATCCTCGCCCAGAAGGGCTTCGAGTTCACCGACTTCTCGCCGAGCGGAAATGTCGTAGCAGTGAACGAGAGGCTCGGCTTCACCGCACTCGACACCACGACCAGAGTGGTCCCCAACCTGCCCAGCCTTCCGCGCCGTGGCCTCACGGTTTCAGCCGAACCCTCCGTCGTGGCGGGGGTCCTGACCGGCACGGACGCCCGGGTCTACCGTGATCATCTGGGCGCACCGGCCGCTCACCACATAGTGGTGATCAGAGACGGCGGCTACTCCTACCTCGTCGTGCGGAAGGACCGCCGCAAACGCCTTCCGCTCTTCTCCTCACCGCTGTATGTCGGCGGGAGCCGGGCATTGCTGCAGTCGGCGTGGCCACAGGTCGGCTCGCATCTGCTCCTCCGCCAGGGGACTGTGGCGACCCTGGCGGAGCGTCGGGTACTCGGCTTCGTGCCGGGCCTCGGTATCGACATGACACGTCCTCGGGCCAAGATGTTCCGCGGCACGGCGGTACCGGGTGACGCCATCGACTACCTCTACAGCGAACTGACGCTGCTCGAGTGGTGACGACCAGACGCCGCACTGGCCTTGCGCGAACGGAGACGGGAATCCCGTCTCCATCGCGCAAGGCCAGTGCGGCTCGGTTACAGCCCAGTGCCGGCTAGCCTGCGGGTACTGACTTACCGTCCTCCCAGCGGTTGCCTTGCCACTGGTTCCCCGCACCCGACGGGTCGAAAGCAGTCACCGGCCCGTAGAAGCCGCACTTCTGGTGCAGGGACTTGCCGAAGGTGTTGTCCAGGAACCGGACGTTCGAGGATGGCCGGGCGGCATTGCCCTTGGCCTCACCGCCGGCGTAGACGCAGTATCCGCCTCCGTTGAAGAGGTTTCCCTGCACCAGGGTGTTCGTGAACGCCCCCCACTGGTTCAGGAAGGAGAGGGACGCCGTGAAGTTGGCATCCGGCCCGGCGTCCAGACGGTTGTTGAGGATGTTGTAGTTCGACCCTCCCAGGCTCAGAATGGCCTGGTTGTGCGAGCCGCCCGACACGGCGATGTCGTGGATCCAGGAGTTCTTGACCGTCACGTTGTTGTCCATCATGGCGCCATCGCCCCACCCGTGAATGTCACAGGCGTCACAACTGAAATTGGCGAACCCGATAGCGGGGTACTTGGTCGCGTACCCTGGGCCCGGCCCGACGATCTCCGTGCGCTGCACCTGAAGCCCGGTGTATGGCGGGCGAATTGCAATCCGGCCATCGACGACGGAGTTGCGGATGGTGACATTGTTGGCCCGGATCATGATGTCGCCGGAGAACTTGTAGCCGTCGTAGACGGCGCCATTCGTCGTGATCGTGACTCCACCAGACGGCTTCAGCGTGGTGCCGGCAGGCGGGCCGGTGGTGCTTGCGTCCGGGAAAGCTCCGGGTGCTGGGACAGGTGACGGCGCCGTGGTGGGCTGCGGTGCCGGAGCGACTGCGGTGGGGGCGAACTCGACGTCGACCCAGTACATGCTGTTTCGGTAGGTCCCGGTGGGCACCTGCGATGTCGCCCCGTACCTGAAGACGCCGGCCCCGGCCGCGATGGCCAGATCGGGTGAGAGCGACTTGCCTGTGTAGTTCTGGGTGGCCGCGTACCGTCCCTTCGGGGCCTGGTACGAGACCGTGTAGGTCTGACCGGCTTTCAACGCGACCGCTCGGTCGAATTTGGCTGACTGCCAGCCGGAACCGGAGGCAGTGGAGAAGGTCGCCCCGGCGAGCTTTGCGCCCTGCGCGCTCCACAGCGTTCCGGTGTGAGTCCCGCCGGCATCCTGGGTCTTCCAGAATCGCATGGCAGTCGCCGTTCCGTTCGAGCGCGCCGTGAAGCGAGTCCCGACCTCCACAGCCTGGCTATCCGTGTGCTGCACGAGGGAGGACGGCGTCGAGGTGCCGAAGATCGTGCTGGTGGCGGCACCCGCGGGGCTGACTGCCCACTGGCTGGCCGCCAGTAGAAGCGCAAGCAGCATCGACAGTACGACCGCGATGCGGCCGCGGGGTGACAAGCTGCGGGGCGTGCTGGCGATTTGGCTCGCCGGACCTCCTAGGGGGTACATATGTGTTTCCTAAATCTTGTGTCGAACACGAAAAGTGTTCGGCCATGGATTGTGTGTGTTACCCCCGTTCGGGGCACAGGCACAACCTTAAGCACGGCGCATCCCGCTACGTCAAGCGAAACCGTCGTTTGCCGTCGGACGCACGCGGCTAGGCTGCCGCGAGTTTTGCAGCCACATATCCAGTCAAGCTGCCCACAGTCTCGAATATGTCTGCGCCGAATTCATCGTCGTCAACGGTGATGTCAAAACGGTCCTCGATGGACGCCACAAGACTGACGACGCCGAACGAGTCGAGTTCCGGCAGGGCACCGAAGAGGGCGGTCTCCTCCCGCAAATCCTCCGGTCGTTGACGCAACTCGAGCGACTCAATCAGTACGGTGCGCACAGCGTTCAGGGTGTCGGTGTTCAGGGTGTCGGTCATCATTACTCCTTGTGGTTGGACGGGTGGAGCGACGAGAAAGGTCCCACGCTCAGACGAGAATCTCCGGCGGTGCGGGATGCCCGAGGAAAGCGGTCGGGCTGGCCGTGAGTCCGTAGGCCCCGGCCTGAAAGATCACGATGAGGTCATCGACGTCGGCGGGGGGAAGCTCGACGTCCTTTGCCAGCACGTCGAGCGGAGTGCACAGGCATCCCACGACAGTGACAGCACCGCCGGGTGCACCGTCGATGCGGTTTCCGACAGTCACCGGATAGTTGCGGCGGATGGCCTGACCGAAGTTGCCGGAGGCAGCAAGCTGGTGGTGCATTCCGCCGTCGACGACCAGGAAGGTCGTGCCGCGGGACACCTTTCGATCGACGACCCTGGTGACGTACACCCCACACTCCCCGACGAGGTATCGACCGAGTTCCAGTACCGGGCGCGCCTCGGGCATTCGTTCGACGATCGGTCCTTCCACCAGCTCCAGCAGCGTCGCTCCGACACGCTCGAGATCGAGCGGCCGGTCTCGCTCGACGTACGGTATTCCGAAGCCACCACCCAAGTTGAGGTACCGCAGAGGGGAGATGAGGTGCTCGGCGAGGTCGCTGACCACGTCGACGGTGCGCCGCTGTGCCTCTGCGAGGATGTCGGCGTCCAGGTTCTGTGAGCCCGCGAACACGTGAAATCCGAGAACGTCCGCGCCGGCCGTGGCATATTCGCGCAGCAGCGCGGGTACAAGCTCAGCGTCGATTCCGAACTGTTGCGGTCCGCCCCCCATCCGCATTCCCGATCCCTTCACCGCGAAGTCAGGGTTCACCCGCACGGCGACCGTCGGCTCCAGTCCGAGATCGTCGCCGGCGGCGAGTACCCGGCGAAACTCGGTGGCCGACTCGACCTCGACGAGTATTCCGGCAGCGACGGCCTGCCGAATTTCCGCGGCCGTCTTGCCCGGACCGGCGAAACTGATCCGGTCTGCACCGACGGACGTATCCAGGGCCGTTTGCATTTCGAGCCCCGAGGCAACGTCCAGCCGGTCCACCCGGCGTGCCAGATGTTGCACAACCGCGGGCATCGGATTCGCCTTCATCGCAAAACTCAGCTCCACCCTGTCTGGCAGCACCGCTCGGAGCCGATCGACGCGTTGGTCGAGCAGGCCGCGGTCGTAGGCGAAGAACGGCGTCGACCCTACCCGGGCCGCCAGCCTGGAGAGGGGCAGGCCACCGAGCCTGAGCTCACCGTTCGTGCTGCCGAAAGTCGCTGCGTGCTCATGCGGCTTCATCGGGCACCTCCTCCGCGAGGTCGGAGAGAAGCCGGTGGCGGTCATACTTGCCGTTCGGAGAACGGTGCAGTTCGTCACGGAGGACGATACGCGATGGCACCATGTAGAGCGGCAATGCTCGTTTCAGGGCTGCCATCAGCACGTCGATGTCGAGCGCGGCAGCGCCGGACGTGACGAGCAGGACGATCCTCTGCCCTCGAGCCGGGTCCTCCACCCCGAGGGCGACCGCGTCTCGTACGAGACCGGTCGCGTGAGCTGCTTCCTCGATCTCGCTCGGGCTCACCCGATACCCGGACGTCTTGATCATGTCGTCGCTGCGACCCACAAAATAGAGGAAGCCCTCTTCGTCGGCGACGACGGTGTCTCCGGACCAGACCGCCCGCTCGGGTGCCCGCCACTCCTGCTCGAGATGGCGCACAGGCCGATACCGTTCATCCGTGCGGACGGGGTCATTCCAGTACCCGAGGGCCACGAGAGCGCCACGGTGCACGAGTTCTCCGTGCTCTCCAGGCGCACACGGCGTTCCGTCCGGACGGAGGACGAGGATTTCCGCGTTCGGGATAGCTTTGCCTATCGAGTCCGGACGCCGATCGACCTCGGATGGATCCAGGTAGGTCGAACGGAACGCTTCAGTGAGGCCGTACATAAGGAAGGGAGCGGCAGTGGGGAACGTCGTGCGGAGTCGGTCGAGGGTCGCCCGGGGCATCCGTCCTCCTGTGTTCGCCCAGTACCGCATTCGCTGTGTGGCGGCCTTCGGCCAGTTCAGGTCTGCCAGCGCCAGCCACAATGGCGGCACGCAGGTGAGACCGGTGACGCCGTGTTTGGCGCAGAGTTGGGGGACCTCCCGCGGCAACAGGTAATTCATGAGGACGCACTGCGCACCGACGGAAAATGCCGTGGTCACCTGGCTCAGGCCGGCGTCGAAACTGAGCGGCAGAACGCTGAGGATGACGTCCGAACTCGTGTTCTCCAGGTAGGTGCTCACGCTTTCAGCCCCGACGATCAGGTTTCGGTGGCTCAGCACGACGCCTTTCGGCGGGCCGGTACTCCCCGAGGTGTACAGGATCGCCGCGGGGTCGATGTCAATCGTCGGCGCCCGGAGCGGGTGTCCCGCAGCGGTCTGTCCCGCCGCCCAGCTGTGGACCTGCCAGGTCGTGTCTGACTCATGGACAGTGTCATCCACCGTGATCACCTGCGTCACCTGCGTATCTGGCAACGCCTCAGCGAGTTGAACGAGCCGATCAGAGGACGTGACCAGAACCCGCGCACCGCTATCGCGCAGAATGTGGCCGACCTGTGCCGGCTTGAGCACGTGGTTGATCGGGACGAACACACCCCCGGCGGCGGACACGGCGAAGATCGACGCCACCGTTTCCAGCCGTTTCTCCAGGTAGATCGCTACCCGATCGCCCGGTTCCAGGCCCAGCGCGAGCAATTGCGCTGCCGCGGATCTGGACATCTGCCAGGTCGCCGAGTAGCTGAGCGTGGTGTCACCATACGTCAGCGCCGGGGCATCCGGGGTGGTGGTGGCCGCCTGACTGAGCAGGTGATGGAGGCTGGTTCTGGCGGGCATCATCGTCTCGCTCCATTCAATTCGTGCGCTGCGATGCCGAAGGAAACGATCAAACTCCTCGGCATCGTTGAGGTCGACATAGAGACGCCCCTCGGGGTCCCGGTCGGCGTTCAGCCCGTCGTCGGGGTTGGTCAGGCGCAGAGGCCGCTGCGCGAGTCCGGACAGGCCGTCGTACACCGACAGGTACGCCTCGGCCTGGGGCCGCCAATCGAGAAGCGTCTCAACCCTGGTGCGGGCACGCCTGCCCAGTGTCGCTCGCAGTGCCGGGTCGTCGATCAGAGATTCGACCGCATCAGCGAACCCCGCGATATCTCCGGACGGCACATACAACAAGGCGTCTGCGCCGGAGACGCGGGTCTCGACCAGGTCGAAGGAGACGGCGGGCAGTCCATACGCCATGTACTCCATGGTCTTGTTCATCGTCGACACGTCGTTGAGTGGCGTCTTCAGGTCGGGGCACAACCCGATGTCTGCCCGACTGAGGTGCTCGGCGATTGCGACCTTGTCCACCCTGCCGGTGAAGGTCACGTGGTCGTCGAGTCCCATCGCTGTCGATTGTCTGATCAGGTCTTCCAGGCAATCCCCGAATCCGAGGAGTGTGACGGTGATGTTCGTTCGCCCTCTGCGGTGCACGAGCTCGTCGACGACCAGCAGAACCTGATCGACCCCGTCCTGGGGTCCCATGATTCCGAGGTACACCAGGTTGATCTCGCCGGCGGCCCGAGGATGGTCGGGGTAGATCGGGCGCATGCGACGGGTGTCAGGGCCACTGCGCACCACGGTCACCTCGGAGGGGCGGCGTCCGCCGCGCTTCACTGCGATCGCCTTGTAGGACTCGTTCGTCGAGATCACCCGATCCGCGCTGCGGAACGTGGCGCGTTCCAACCAGACCAACCCGCGGTACTCCAGGGTCTTGAGCAGGCCGCGCGCCTCACCGAACCGCGAGATGAACAGTTCGGGGTTCAGGTCGTGGTGGTCGAAGACGAAGGCAACCTTGAGTGGCCGCCAGAACAGGGCCAACAGCCAATAGCTGTCGGGGGGATTGCAGGCCTGGATGATGTCAAAGCGTCCCTTCCGGCGGACAGACAGCGTCAGCCACGCGGTACGCAACCAGCTGTAGGCGAACTCGCGAACGAACCCGAGCGTGCCGTCAGCCTCAGGCGCGGGCTTGTACTTGTAGATATCCACCCCGTCAAGGTGTTGGCGCGCGGGGTCCCCCGGCCCTTTGGGGCAGATCACGCTCACCCGGTACCCGTGCTCGATCAGGGCCTGGCACTCCAGCCACACCCGTCGATCCAGCGGTACGGGAAGGTTCTCGACGATGATGAGCACGTGCGGGGACTGGGCGGGTGCTGCCTTCATGCGCCCATCACCTCCTCGACGATGATGCGGACAACGGCGTCTTGGGTCGGTTTCCACGACCGTCCGATGACGGAGGCAGCGGCCTCCGCTGCGCGGCCATCGGGGTCATCGGCGGCGACAGCGGCGCTGAGCGCCTCCGCTAGCGCCGCAGCAGTCGGCTCGGCCCAGCTGACGTGGGGGTTGGGCAACGTGCGGCGCGCGAGGGGGAAGTCGTTGACGATCGGGATATTTCCCGCAGCCAACATCTCCTCAGCGACAAGCGTGACGTTGGTGAACGACATCGCAAGTCCGGCGATGGTCCGCCCGTACAGATCGTTCAAGGCGGATGTCGGCAATCGGCCGTGGAAGGTGACGGGAATTCTCAGTCCTCGTGGTGCGGCTCCGTACACGTGAATCTCCTGCTCGGGATGTCGTTGGTGAAATAACGTGAGCGCGATACAGGCCAGTTGGTAACCTCGCCGCGGGGTGTCGGGTCGGGAATAGAAGACGATTCCGCTCCGCACGGTGTCCGCAGGAGGCAGGTGATAGACGGCTGCGTCGCATCCGAACGGCACGACGTCACTGGGCAACCCGGTCTGCTCTCGAAGCATCCCGTGGAGAGTCTCGCCCAGGGCGATGCGACGAAACGGCAGCCGGTAGGTCATGGCGGCGAGGGCGTACTCGGCACCATGACCGTAGAAGAACGGTTCATAATCCTGGATGAAGTACAGCCGTCGTAGAGGAGCTGTCGCGTACTTGACGATCACGTGCGCGGTTTCCCACGACGTGGCGACGACTGCATCCACGCCAGCGATGCCAGCTCGCGCATCCCGCACGTCGGCGTGGACGAGCGGCCAGTTCTCGCGGACGACCGCACGTAAGCGCGCGACGTCGAGGTCGTGCTTGTCATAGAGGAAGAGCACACACTGGTGTCCCGCGGCCTCCAGCGACTCGATGATCCGGAACACGGTGGTGTGGCCACCCGACCCAGCGGCCGGCGGTGTCGTCACCCACCCGATGCGGAGCGGGCGTCCCGGCTCTGGACGCGCAGAGGGCACGGGGAGATCGATCGGAACATCGACCAGGAGGTCATCCAAGTCGAGATTGAAGGATAGATCTGCCGCGCCCGTTCGTTCATAGGCACGCTGCGCGATACGTTGCGCGATGCCGGACGACCCAACGGCGAACGCTCTGCGGGTCTTCCCGAGAAGTGCTGCACCTCGGCTCATGTTGTGACCGTCCCTTTCATTTCACCATCGGACAACCGACCCGGTCGGGTCGTACCTCGTGGGGGACGGCGCTGAGCCGCATCCCTCAACACCTGCGCGTGCTCGCTGATCATGACGGCGACACCGTCAGCCGCGGGCTGCGATGCGGGGCTCTCGACCCGTTCCCGCCGCACGGTGCCGACGACGGATCGGATGGCGTCGCCGAGTTCGGGTGAGTTGGATTGGTGTCTCGCCCTCCGGCGCGCACGTTCAACGCGGGTGTCGGTCACCCCGGACGCTTCACCCGTCGCATTGGAGATGAGAATCGATCGGCCTGGATCGCGCTCAACGAGTTCTCTCGCCCCTCCGACGTCGCTCAGAACCAGCGGGAGCCCCGTCGTCCACGCTTCCGTCGCGGCAACAGGCCATCCCTCGAAGAACGAGTTGAGCAAGAACGCATCTGCGCCGGCCAGCAATGTGGGCGGGTCTGAGGCAGCGAGAAAATGTACCCGATCCGCAGAACGACTGGCGCGTCGAATAGCGTCGGATCTGTGGAATTCGACCCAGTCGGACGGTTCGCCCGCAACCACGAGCTGCGCCGGCACGCCGGCCGACACGCAGGCCAGGAACGACGCCACTGTGCCGGCGATGTTCTTCTGCGCGTCATAGCGGGCCAGGCACAGGAAGATGACATCGTCGTTGAAACGACAGTCGAGCGCCGTTTCCAGGATTTCGCGGGACGCCTGGCGCCGGTGCTGGTCTGGAGCGGGCTGGCCAGGAGCGGCGTTGGGAACCACCACGACTCGCGAGTGAAGCACGCCTGGCAGGTGCTCCAGATGGAAGCTGCGCACCAAGTCGCTGACGGCAATCGAGAACTCCGACCGCCAGAGCAGTTCTGCCACCCGTTGCCACCTGGCCCGAGAAAAGTGGATCTCGGTGTTGTGCAGCACAACAACGAGGGGGACCTGGCTCGTCGACGCGGCGACTTCGAGGAAGGACGGTGCGCTGTGAAGCTGGATCACGTGTGGACGAAGTTCGTCGAACACCGCGCGAGCGGAGGCCAGGTCGGAGACGGGACGCACGTCGATGCCCAGTCCACGGAGACGTTGCACACGTATTCCTTCGCCGAAACAGACGACCGTCGGAGTGATGCCCCGCGCCGGAAGCCTCGTGGCAAGCACCTCCACGACAGAACCGATTCCTCCGGTGTCCAGTGCGTCCACCGCGAGGACGCAGCTGAGAGTTCCCGGACGAGTGACGTGTGTGGCGACGGCAGTAGCCGTGTCGGGACCATCTGCACGAACGGCAGGGAGCGTCGTGCGCAGCACGCCTCTGGTGAGCCGGTGCACATAGCCGTACCGGATACGAGGTGGCAGCAGTCCGGTCGCCCCCGTGACGATACCGAACAGCACGGCGCTCAGACGAGCGACCACCACACGAGCCGACCTCGATGACGCGGTCATGATTGCTCTCGCAGCCGGGCGAGGAAGGGCACCCGTGAACTGAACCCGAACCGGCTCACGATGCGTAACGCTTCCCGGATAGCGGGCCGGGCCATGAGCAGGGTGATACCGGCGTGCACGGCGAACATCACGAACCCGATCACGATGAGCGAGAGCCACGGCGACAGCGCATCGGTCCAGATCCGTGCCGCCCATCCAGCCGCCCCCATACAACTGACGACGACGGCGAGATAGACGAACGGACGTGCAATCGTCCACGGCGTCGTCGTGAGTGCACGTGCGACCAGGAACCAGCGAACCACCGTGGCGACCGCTGCAACGCAGAGAAACCCCACGGCGACGGCGACAAGTCCCCATCTCACCGTGAACAGCGTGGTCGCGAAGGTCAGCAGATCTATGATCAGGGCGTACACGAACCAGGTGCCAGGTCTGCCCAGCCCGTAGAACAAACCGTGATCCAGCCACGCACCGACGGAGAGCGTGCCGGCGAGCGCGAGGACCTGGGCAATCTGATAGCTCTGCTCCCACCCCTCGCCGAAGACGATCGGAATCAGCAGAGGTGCTGTGACCGCGACCGTGGTGAGCGGCAGGGACAGCGCAGCATACGTGACGCTCAGAGCCCGACCATACGCGTCACGCAGCCGCGACGCGGAATCCCGGATCTTGGCGAACGCGACATTGGTGACGGGGACTATCGCGCTTCCCGTGAGGTCTTGCACGATTTGCACGAGCCTCTGCGCGATGTTCATGTATCCGAGTGCTGCGAGGCCGAGAGTTGCAGAGATGACAGCGGCCTCTCCCCACGCGCGCAGCAGCGCCACACACTCCACGCCCAGGACCTTCCCGCCGAACCGGGCCATCCGGTGGAAGTCCACTCTCGAGAATTGCCACGTCGGACGCCACGTGACCGTCCACCAGGCCAGAGCGGTCGAGATCACAGCGGCCACCAGCGATTGGGCGACGAGGGCCCACACGCCGAACCCGGACAGCGCCACAATGATCGCAACGATTTGCGCGATGATGGCTGCCGTCGCGCCCTGGGCCGCTATCGTCGCGAATCGCATGTCGCGCCGCATCAAGGCCATCGGGACGGACCCGACCGCGGTGAGTACGACCCAGAGCGACAACACCTGCAGGACCGGAACAACACCGGCGGCCCCGAATATCGCGCCGAGCAGCGGTGACGCCAGATACACGCATCCGCACAACAGGATTCCTGCCAGCATCGAGAACCAGAATGCGGTACTCAACATGCGCCGATCGACCTTCTCGACCTGAACGATGTATGCCGCGAATCCGAGATCCGCCAGCAGGAAGAAGAACGGCAAGACCGTCGAAGCCGCGGCCACCGTACCGAAGTCTGCCGGCGTGAGCAGCCGGGTGAGTACCGCAATCGTCACGAACCCGAACACCCGGATAGTCCACTTCTGGACTGTCAACCAGAGGATGCCCGAGGCAGCATGGCGTCCGACGTCGCTCCGGGCGCTCGGGTTGATCGACGCCTCGAGTCGCTGAGCCGCGGTCTCTGGCGTATCGATGCCCTCCGCGCGGGTTGCCCTCTTGCCCGCATCGACCATCAGACTCCCACCTCGGCTGCCGGCGGCAGACGCAGGGCGTGACGGGTCATTCGAGCCGCTTTCGCCCCCAGCATCCGCCCCTCGAAGGGAAGGTCGGCGATCCAGTCCCTGCGGGTGTACTCGCCCTGGACAGACCTGTAGAAGTGGCTGAGGCGACGGGCCATGGACTCGAGGGCGAAACGCTCCTCGGCGAACGCCCGCCCGAACCGGCCGAGTTCCATGCGTCGCTCTGGGTCCGCGAGGAGGGGCGTGATTATGGCCGCCAGGCGCGCTGCGGCATCGGGGACCGCGTCCGGACTCCAGAAACTGGATCGTGCGAGAGTCTCGGCCGAGGACGGTTCGAAAAGTGAGGACCATCCGGCTTCACCCTGCACCACCAGTGGCTTCGCGAAGGCCAACGCCCTGGCGGCGGAACCGCCCATCCCGAGCACGATGTCCGCTGCGGCGTAGGCGGGCCGGGGGTCCGCTGCCGGGCCAAGCAGCCGGATCACGCTCCTGCCGACATCCGCGTTCACCGATTCTGCTCTGCGCTGGATCGCTGCCACATTGTCGCCGGTGCCGACAATCACCAGGGCAGCACCCGCTGAGGCGAGCACTCGCATGGAGTCGATCGCGGCGAGCGCTGGCACTGTCTTCATGCTGGTATCGAGCCGGCTGACTATGACCAGGAGCGGTCCATCCTCGATCCCCTGACCGGTGCGGAACTGCCTGCCGACCTGCGCGTCTGGATGATTCTCGGTCAGGTCCACTGGCGGGCTGATGAGAATGGTGCGACCGGGACGAGCACGCTGTTCGTCTCGTTGATAGCCCGTTCCCACGATCATCGGCATGTGCCGGAAAATCTGCGTCGACACGCTCATCTCGTACACCGTCTGCACCCACGGCAATCGCGCGAACCTGGACGGCCCCCAGTATGTGGGCCGCGCCCCTCCGCCCCATGACCCATAGACGTGTACGAGGTCGACCAGGTGACGATTGGCGATCGCGGTCATCTGGTGCGCCCGGGCCAGGATGGTCGGCGCAGGATCGTAGAGGCAGATTTCCAGGTCGCGTGCTGCCGCGATCTCGATGAGGGACGGCCCATCCGGAATGGTGTCGCGGGAGCCGACCAGGATCGAGGTGATCCCCTCGGTACGCATCTGGGCGGCGAGGTCGACCGCGTTGATCTGGGTGCCACCCAGCTCAAGGGCGTTGAGGTGCACCAACACGGTCAGCGGCGAGTCCTCGGTCACGGTGTTGCCCCGCTTGCGGCCTCGGCCAGGGCCGAGCTCGTGACGGCACGTGTGACCGCGGCTGCGACGAGCGACTGCTGCTCTGGCGTCAGGTGCGGGAACATCGGCAACGAGAGGATCCGATCGGCCGCCGCTTCGGCGACCGGGAACCGGCCGACCGGATAGCCCGGGTCGGCGTACGCGGTCGTCAGGTGCAGGGGGGTCGGATAGTGGATGGCCGCGCCGATCCCCGCATCCCCGAGCCCCGTCAGCACCCGGTCGCGGTCGTCGACCTGGATGACGTAGAGGTGCCAGACGTCTGCGTTGCCTGCCCGGCTGGTGGGTAGACGCACGCCGGGTATGTCGGCGAGAAGTTCCGCGTAGCGAGCGGCGGCGAGCCGACGGGCGGCATTCCAGCCGTCGAGGCGGCGCAGCTTGGCCCTGAGTACGGCGGCCTGCACCGCGTCGAGGCGGGAGTTCACGCCCGCCCGGTCGTGCACATACTTCACGGTGCTGCCGTGGCTGCCGAAGTTGCGCACGAACTCGGCTATCGCCGGGTCGGCGGTGAGCACGGCGCCGGCATCGCCGGCGGCACCGAGGTTCTTGCCCGGGTAGAAGCTCGTCGCGGCCACGTGGCCCAGCGCCCCGGCAGAGCCGAGGGTCGATGACGCCCCCTGGGATTGTGCGGCGTCCTCCACGACCACCAGTCCGTGCCGTGCCGCCAGCGGGAGGAGGGCCTCCATCGGCGCGGTCTGACCGTAGAGGTGCACGGGCACGAGCGCCCTGGTACGCGGGCTGATCGCCGCCTCGACGGCAGCAGGGTCGATGAGCAGGCACTCGGGGTCGACGTCGACGAAGACCGGCACCGCACCGATACGCGTGACCGCCTCGGCCGTGGCGATGAAGGTGTTGACCGGGATGATGACCTCGTCGCCTGGGCGGATGCCCACGGCGCGGAGGGCGATTTCGACGGCGTCGGTGCCGTTGGCCACGCCGACGCAGTGCGGGACGCCGATGTACGCGGCGTACTCCCGCTCGAACGCGGAGACCTCCGGCCCGCCGATGAACGCGGCGGAGGCAAACTGCGCCTGCCAGACGGGCAGTACCTCGTCGGCGATCTCGGCCTGTTGGGCGGCCACATTCAGGAAGGGGACGGTCATGACGCCGCCACCTCCAACCGGCGGGCCGGCACGCCGACCCAGGTTTGTCCAGACGGCAGTTCGCGGGTCAGCACCGCGCCCATTCCCAGGACCGCCCGTTTTCCGACCCTGATGCCTTCCCGCACGCTCGCGTTCATGCCCAGGTACGCGCCTTCCCCGATCCAGGCGTGTCCGCCGAGCGCGACTCCGGCGCAGAGGGTGGCGAACGACTCGATCAGGCCGTCGTGCGTCAGCGTGGCGTTGGGCATCACGACGACGTGCCGGCCGAGCTCGACGTTCGTGGTCAGGACGACACCGGCGAGCAGGATGCTTCCGGCGCCGACGGTGCAGTCCACCGGCACCACCACGCTGGGGTCGACCACGCTCACGTAGTCGGCCTTCGTTCGGCCCTTCGCGGCGAGCTTGGCCGCGATCGCCGCGCGCACGGACCCTCGCCCGGCGCAGATCAGCAGGTGCGCCTGCGCATGCTCGTCCACGTGGTCTGTTCCACCGAGGACCGGCAGTCCGTCGAGTGTTCTGCCCCACAGGCTGGCGTTGTCGTCCAGGAAGCCGATCACGCGGTGCTCGCCGGAACGTCGAAGCACGGCCAGAGCCTCCCTCGCCAGCCCGCTCGCCGCGACCAACAGGACCTCAGCCATGTCGCACCACCGCGAGGGGAGCCAGCAGTGCGTCGATCACGGTGGCCTGATCGGCAGCGTCGAGCTGGTGATACAGCGGCAGGATCAGGGTGTTCGCAGTGAGTGACTCGGTCACCGGCAACGGGGAACGCACCGAGGGGCTCCCGACGTAGGCCGGCTGGAGGTGGGCGGCCATGATGCCGCGTCGAGCGGACACCGACGCTTCCGCCAGGTGGAGCAGCAGGGCCTCCCGGTTGAGGGGGTAGTCCACGCCGACCTCGACCCAGTAGGACTGGAAGTTCGACGTGCCCCAGCCGGGGTCTCCGACCGGGCGCAGGCCTCCGACCCCGGCCAACGCCGCGGTGTAACCGGCCGCAATCTCCCGGCGCCGGCGAACGATCTCCGGCAGCCGGCCCAGCTGCACGATGCCCACCGCAGCCTGCAGGTCGGTCATCCGATAGTTGAATCCGATTTCCGCGTAGCTTTCCGGCGGTGCCAGAATGCTCGTCTGCCGGTCAGCGGCCGACACGCTCATGGCGTGCTCCCGCAGTCGTCTGGCGCGCTCTGCCCAGCCAGCGTTCGAGGTGGTCAGCATGCCGCCCTCCCCCGTGGTCAGCAGCTTCCGCGGGTGGAACGACCACGCCGCGAGCACGGCGCCCGCACCGACGGGACGGCCCCGATAGGTCGAGCCGGCGCCGCAGGCCGCGTCCTCGATCACCACGATGCCCAACGGATCGCACAGCGTGCGAATCGCCCCGAAATCGACAGGGACACCGCCCTGGTCCACGATGATGACGGCACGGGTGCGGTGGGTGATCGCGGCGGCCACTCCCTCGGCCGTGACGCATCCCGTCACCGGGTCGACGTCGATGAAGACCGGCAGCGCGCCGACGTAGGTCGGTGCGTTGGCCGTGGCGATGAAGGAGAACGACGGGACGATGACCTCGTTTCCGTCACCCACTCCGGCGACGACCAGAGCAAGGTGCAGGGCGGTGGTGCAGTTCGATGTCGCGACGGCGTGGTCTGCCTGCATCGCCACGGCGAACTCCCGCTCGAACTGCGCGACCCTCGGCCCCTGGGCCACCCAGCCGGACTCGATCACCTCGGTCAGCGCGTGGATCTCGTCCGCTCCCAGCCACGGCTTCATCACGTTGATGCGGGTCATGACGCCACGCTCAACCGACCGGCGGCGATCTCGTCGCGCTGCGGCTGCCACCAGTCGACCAGAGATCGTAGGCCCTCGTGTAGCCCGACGCCGGCCTCGAAGCCGAGGTCTACGCGGGCGGCTCGGGTGTCGGCCCAGCGCCTGGCCACTCCATTGACCGCGCGGTCCGGCCCGTGCTCCACCGACAGGTCGGAGCCCATCACCGCCAGGAGCGCCTCGGCGAGCTCCAGCAGGGTCGTTTCGGTTCCGCTGGCCACGTTGTACACGCCGTCGGTTCGGTCGCCTGCTGCGGCCAGGAGGTTGGCCCTGGCCACATCGGCGGTGTAGACGAAGTCCATGGTCTGCTGCCCGTCGCCGAAGATCAGCGGTGGCTTCCCGTCGGCGATCCGCTCCATCCAGCGCACCAGCACCTCGGTGTACAGGCCGTGCACGTCCATCCGCGGTCCGTAGACATTGAAATAGCGCAGGGCCACATAGTCGAGGCCGTGCATGGCCCGGAAGCTGCGCAGCAGGCCTTCATTGAAGGACTTGGCGGCACCGTACAGGGTGTCGTTGTTGTGGTGGTGGTGACCTTCCGGTGTGGGAAAGCTCTCGGCCAGACCGTAGACCGAGGCGCTGGAGGCAGCCACGATCTTGCCCACTCCGTGCTGCACCGCCGCCTCGACCACGTTGAAGGTTCCGTCGACGAGCACCTCGAGGGCCAGCCGGGGCTCCTCGGCGCACTGGGTGATCCGGATCGCGGCCTGATGGAAGACCAGATCCTTGCCGCGGGTCACGTCCTGCACGACAGCGCGGTCGCGGATGTCCCCCACGACGAGGGAGACGCGTCCGGACCCGAGGGCGGCGGCGAGGTTGGCCGGCCGACCGCGCACGAGGTTGTCGAGCACGTCGACGTGTGCCACGCCGGCGTCGAGGAGCTGGTCGACGATGGTCGATCCGATCGTGCCTGCACCGCCGGTGACCAGCACATCGGCACCGATGAAGGACGTCATGGGCAATGGATTCATGTGCTGCTCCCAGAGTGTGTTGAGGTGAACTCGTGAACGGGCCGACTGCCCGCGCTAACCATGGCCAGCTTCTCCTGCCAGCGCCGGCACGCGGTCGATCGCCAGGGGCACCGCCTCGCCGCCGGCGTCGAGGCTTCGGCTCGCCGCCTCGAGGATTCCGAGCACCCGCAGGCCCGCGCCGCCATCCGTGCCCGCGGCTCGCCGGTCCTGGATGGCCGAGGCGAATTCGGTCACCATCGCGGCGAGCGCCTCCGTTTCCGGCAGGGCCGGCGACCAGGTGTCACCGAGCCGGTAGGACACGGTCGCCTGGCGTCGCTCCGCACCGTCGAGCACCTGCAGGCCGAGGTCGACGCCGCGGTCGTACACGCTCAGGCGCTGCTGCGGGTTCAGGTCGTCCCAGACCAGGGTGCGTCGGGAGCCGCCGACGATCATCTGCCGGATCTTCGTGGGGCTCAGCCAGTTGACGTGCACGTGCGCGATCGCCCCGTTGGCCAGGGGAAGGGTGAGGTAGCCGATGCAGGACTTGCCGGCGCCCAACGGATCAGCGCCGAGGGCGCTGACCGCGACCGGGTCCAGGCCGCCAGGGAGGATGAAATCGATGATCGACAGGTCGTGCGGAGCCAGATCCCAGAACACGTCCACGTCCGGCTGCACCAGGCCCAGGTTGATCCGGACAGAGTCGATGAACAGGATGTCGCCCAGTTCACCGCCCTGGATCAGTTCCCGCATCTTGAGCACCGCCGGGGTATAACAATAGGTGTGGTCGGTCATGAGCACCAGACCGGACTCCGCCGCCGCCCGCACCATCGCACGGCCGCGTTCCCCGGTGTCCGCGAGCGGTTTTTCCACCAGAACATGCTTGCCGGCGGCGAGCGCGGCGAGCGCGATGTCGTGGTGGGTCGCCGCCGGAGTGGCGATGGCCACGGCGTCCACGTCTCCGCCAGCCAGGAGGGATCCGACGGAGGTGGTGACGCGGACCGCGTCGCCTGGGCCGGCCAGGCGCTGGGCCCTGTCGCCGTCGAGGTCGCAGATAGCGGTGAGCTGCCAGTGCGGGCTGGCCCGAAAGTTCCGGACCAGGTTCGGTCCCCAGTAGCCCGCGCCGATGACGGCGATCCGCAACGTGTCGGTCACTGTGAACCCCAATGGTTGATGGTTTCTGCCTGGTGATCGGTGGCACGAGCACTGTCCGCTCAAAAACTGAGGGTCGCTCACCTGCACAGTGCCACCGCCCCCGCCGTCCCGCAGTCCCCCAACCGGGGGTACAAAGCCGGCCCGAAAACTGGCCCCTGTTCTGGTCACAGCGCTTAAAACTGATTGCGGAGTATGGTCACGTCGTGAGTTGCTGA
Organism: Cryobacterium inferilacus; assembly: GCF_019599185.1. Classification (GTDB taxonomy): domain Bacteria; phylum Actinomycetota; class Actinomycetes; order Actinomycetales; family Microbacteriaceae; genus Cryobacterium; species Cryobacterium inferilacus. The sequence goes on from NZ_JAIEUL010000004.1 coordinate 162,337, forward strand.
GCTTCACTCACACCCGTCACACCCGTCACCATCGCTCGATCCGGGTCTTGCCCCGTGGGCCACCCACCCACAGACCCGGCCACAGCAACGTTCTTCCACCCGCCCGAACCTGTAAACCCGAACTGCAGGGGACCACCGTGAACACGTTCTTGACGTGTCGACCTATTCGTCGACCCCAGAAACACCAACAGCCCCCGTCTGGCCGTTGCGGCCCGCGCTTTGCCTGCCCGGATTCACTGCCAGAGGGCGGTCAGCGGTGAGCCGATCAGAGCCCAGTGCGTCCTACCCCGGTTCGATGCCCGATGCGGCACCCCGCACCCCGCTGCGCCTGGTCGGACCGGCGGCTGCGACCGGCCCGGTTGCGCCCCTAGCGCCGGCGCTTCCCGCGCCGACTGCCCCGAGTGCGCCGACCGCAGACCCGGTCACCGGGCTGTCCGGTGCCGCCTGGGCACGGCAGTACCGCCGCTGGCTCACCCTGACCGACGCGACGGTCATCGCCCTCGCCGTGCTGGTGGCCTTCCTCGCGCGGTTCGCCCTGGCAGATCCGGTCCCGGGAGCGGGCCGGATTCCCCTGGAGCACTGGGCGGTCACAACCATCGTGGCGGTCACCTGGATCGTCACCCTCGGCACCTTCCGCACCCGCGACGCGCGCATCGTCGGGGTCGGCGCCACCGAATACAAGCTGGTCATCAACGCCAGTGCCCTCGCCTTCGGCATGCTGGCCATCTTCTTCCTGCTCCTGCAGGTGGATACGGCTCGCGCCTACTTCGTCTTCGCCTTGCCCCTGGGCTTGGCCGTGCTGGTCTTCGAGCGGTGGCTGTGGCGGAAGTGGCTGATCCGGCAGCGCCGGTACGGTCACTACCTGGCCAGAGCCATCGTCGTCGGCGCCAGGGAGGACGTCGAATACGTCGTCCGGCAGATCAACGACAAGTCCGGAGCGGCCTACCAGGTGGTCGGGGCGGCCCTGGACGGCGGCGACAGCACGAGCGTCAACACGGTCGGGCAACGAGTGCCCGTCGTGGCCGACTTCGCTCACGTGGCCAACGCGGCCCAGGCCCTGGCGGTGGACGCGGTCATCGTGGCCGGGCATCCCCACCTCGGAAACACCTTCATCCGCAATCTCGGCTGGGATCTGGAGAAGACCTCGGCTGAGCTCGTGCTCTCCAGTCGGCTGACGGATGTTGCCGGTCCCCGCATCCATTTCCGCCCGGTGGAGGGGCTCCCGCTCATTCACGTGGAAATCCCGCAGTACGACGGGGCGAAACACGTCCTCAAACGCGCCCTGGACATCGCGCTCGGCGGTGCCGCACTTCTCCTGATCAGCCCGGTGCTGCTGGTGATCGGCGTGCTGGTCAAACTGGACAGCCCTGGGCCGGTCCTGTTCCGGCAGGAGCGCGTGGGCCGCAACGGCCGCACTTTCCACATGCTCAAGTTGCGTTCGATGGTGCGCACGGCGGAGGACGACCTCGCTGGACTGCTCGATCAGAACGAGGGCGCCGGCCTGCTGTTCAAGATCAAGAGCGACCCCCGCATCACCAAGGTCGGCCGGGTCCTCCGCAAGTACTCCCTCGACGAACTGCCCCAGCTCTGGAACATCGTGGCCGGGCAGATGAGCCTGGTCGGCCCCCGCCCTCCGCTTCCCGCCGAGGTGGAGAACTACGAGTCGCACATGCACCGGCGCCTGTACATCAAGCCCGGCCTGACCGGCATGTGGCAGGTCAACGGGCGCTCCAACCTCACCTGGGAGGAAAGCGTGCGCCTTGACCTCTACTACGTCGAGAACTGGTCGCTGGCCGGCGACCTCATGATCATCTGGCGAACCTTCAAAATCATCATCCGACCGCAAGGGGCATATTGACATGACCGCACCGACAGACGCAGCCTCGCCGTCACAGCCCGCCAACGCACTGCGGATCGCCATGATCGGTACCCGCGGGGTTCCAGCCGCCTATGGCGGATTCGAAACAGCCGTCGAAGAGATCGGCCGGCGCCTGGTCGACCGCGGCCACGCCGTGACCGTCTACTGCCGCACCGGCGTTCCCGGCTCCGACGCCGCACGCACTGAGCATCTCGGCATGCGGCTGGTGCACCTTCCGGCCATGCACGTGAAGGCCCTGGAGACCCTCAGCCACACGGCTCTGTCCGTGGCCCACGTGACCACCCATCGTCGCCCAGACGCCGCGTTCGTGTTCAATGCCGCTAACGCACCCTTCGTTCCCCTGCTCCGTCAACGCGGCATCCCGACGACGGTGCACGTGGACGGCCTCGAGTGGAAACGCGACAAGTGGGGCGGCACCGCTCGGCGCTATTACCGGTGGGCTGAACAACAGTCGGTGCGCTCCGCGGATGCACTCATCGCTGACGCCCAGGGCATCGTCGATTACTACCGGGACGAGTTCGCGGTGCCCACCGAACTGATCAGCTACGGCACCCGGGTTCTGCACAACCCGCCCAGCGACAGGCTCGGCGAGCTCGGGCTCTCCCCCTCCGGCTATCACCTGGTGGTCGCCAGGTTCGAGCCGGAAAACCATGTCGACGTGATCATCGAGGGATTCCTGCGCAGCAGCTCCCGGCTGCCCCTCGTGGTCGTGGGATCCGCCATCTACTCCGGTGTGCACGGCCGCCGGATCGCCGCCCTCGCCGCCGACCCCCGGGTGCGCCTGCTCGGCGGGGTGTGGGACCAGGAACAGCTCGACCAGCTCTACGCCCACTCGGTGAGCTACCTGCATGGCCACTCGGTCGGCGGCACGAACCCGTCCCTGTTGCGCGCGATGGGAGCTCGCACCGCCGCCATCGCCTGGGATGTCATCTTCAACCGGGAGGTACTCGGCGTCTACGGCGCCTACTTCCGCGACTCGGCCACCCTGGCCTCCCTGATCGAGGACGCTGAATTCAACCCGCACCACACCGAGGAAGTGAGCGAGGCCCTGCAACGGCGTGCCAGCGCCCTGTACAACTGGGGACACGTCACCGACAGTTACGAGGATCTGGCCAGACGCCTCGTCGCCGGCTACAGCACGCAGGGCGTCAGCGTCGGCCGCACCGGCCGCTCCCCCCTGCACCGGCCGGAGCCCGCCCAGCGGCCAGCAGCACTGCGGGGGTCACTGTGACCAGCGCGAACCCGGCTCAGACGCTCACCCTCGCCGACGTGGTTCGCCAGCTCGCCGGCGCCCAGAAAACCGCGGCGCACGGCGCCCCGGCCTACTCCCTGTTCGTGAACCGGCCGCTCGGCCGTGTGCCGGCGGCCGTGGCCTTCCGGCTCGGCTGGACACCGAACATGGTCACCCTGCTCAGCGCCGGGTTCAGCCTGGCCGGGGTCCTGGTGCTCGCGCTGGCCACCCCGAGCCTCGCATCCGGCCTCGCCGTGTGGCTGCTATTGGCGGGCGGTTACGTACTCGACTCCGCCGACGGGCAACTCGCCAGGCTCCGCGGCGGCGGCAGCCCCGCCGGCGAGTGGTTGGACCACGTCGTCGACGCCTGGAAGATGTCCAGCGTGCACCTCGCCGTTCTGGTGATGCTGTTCCGCCACCCCACGGGGCTGCAACCGGTCTGGCTGCTGGTACCGCTCGGCTTCGCCCTGGTGGCATCCGTCGCGTTCTTCGCGATGATCCTGAACGACCTGCTCAAAGCGAAATATGCGTTCCCGGCGAACAAGTCGACACCGAGCTCGCCGGGGCGTTCTCTCCTCGCCCTCCCGACCGACTATGGCATTCTGTGCCTGTCGTTCGTGCTGCTGGGTGCCCCCCTGGTGTTCTTCGCCGCCTACACCGCCCTGTTCGCCGCCAACCTGCTCTACCTCGTCCTGGCGCTGGCCAAGTGGTTCAGGGACATGCGCGCGCTCGGCACCCCGCCCGCACGGATCCAACCGGGAACCGGTCCCCGGCACCGGGCCGAGGAATGGGGCGACGGTGCCGCTGCCCGTTGACGTGGGCATCGTGGTGGTCAACTACGGTTACCCCACGCTGCTCGAAGAGAACCTCGTCCCGCTGGCGCGGCACCTCCGCCGCGACCACGTTGTCGTGGTCGACAATTTCTCCGGCATCGCCCAGAGAGCGGCGACCGCCGCGCTGGCAAAGCGAGAGGGCTGGACTCTGATCGGTCCGGCGCTGAACCTCGGCTTCGGGGCGGGTATGAATGCCGGCGCGAACCACCTGATCGCCACCGGCTGCCAGCGGCTACTGCTGCTGAATCCCGACGCGCTCATCGACGAAGCCGGTGTGCGCGTGCTGGCCGAGGGCTGCGCCGCCGACCCGGCCAGCCTGCAGTGCCCGAGGATCGTGCGCTCCAACGGCACCCTCTGGTTCTCCGGCGGCACCGTCGAGGTGGCGGCCGGGCGCACCCGCGCCGGCGCTCATTCGGACAGTTCGGCGGCGGACGGCTGGCTCACTGGAGCCTGCCTGATGGTGCACGCATCGATGTGGCACTGGCTCGGCGGATTCGACGAACGGTACTTCCTCTACTGGGAAGACGTCGACCTGTCCTGGCGGTGTTCCCAGGCCGGCGGCTCACTCGTCGTGCGCCAGGATGTCACGGTCGTGCACGGTGTCGGCGGTACGCAGGCCGGGGCAGGCAAGTCACCGGCCTACGTGTACTACAACATCCGCAATCGGATGCTGTTCGCGGCGACTCACCTCACCCGTCGGCAGCTGGCGCGCTGGTACCTGCGCAGCCCGGGGTACGCGGTCGACGTTCTCACTCGCGGCGGTCGGCGCGACCTGCTGCGCCACGCCGGACCGCTGCTGCTGGCCGCCCTGCGCGGCCTGGCGCGCGGTTCGGCTGTGACCGTGGTGGCCCTGACCGGTCGCACCGACCGGCGCACCCCGCACGTGTCGCCGACACGGCGTGAGACCGTGACGGAGGAATCGTGACAGCCCGCCACCGGCCCACGACCGTACTCATCGCCCACCCGGGTGCGGAGCTCTACGGCTCGGACCTGGTGATGCTCGAGTCCGTCAGCGCCCTCGTCGAATCCGGGAGCACCGTGACCGTTGCCCTCCCCGGCGACGGACCGTTGGTGGCCGAACTCGAACGGCGCGGTGCCACCACCGTGTTCTGCCGCACCCCGGTGTTGCGCAAGAGCATCCTCCGCCCGGCCGGTGCGGCGGCATTCCTCCGCGACACGGTCGCCGGCGCTCTTGCCGGGGTGGGCGTGCTGCTCCGCACCCGCCCAGACGTGGTCTACGTCAACACCGTGACCCTGCCACTCTGGGTGCTGCTGGCCCGCCTGGGCCGCCTGCCGGTCATCGCCCACATCCATGAGGCGGAACGTAACGCGCCCGGCCTCATCCGCCGGGCCCTGGCGACTCCCCTGCTGCTCTGTGCGAGCGTGATCACCAACAGCGACCATTGCCGGGACGTCGTCTCGGAATCGTTCCCCGCCCTCCACCGGCGAACGACCGTGGTGGCGAACCCGATCGCGGGCCCCCAGCATCCGGAACCGGCCAGAGCCGCTCTGACCGATCGGGTTCGCCTGGTCTACGTCGGCCGGCTCTCGGAGCGGAAGGGCGTCGACGTCGCGGTCCGGGCACTGGCCAGATACCGGTCGAGCGGTCACGCGGCCGAACTCCACCTGGTCGGCGATGTGTTCCCCGGCTACGAGTGGTACCTCACCCGGCTGCACCAGCTGGTGCACGCCGAGGGTCTCGACGACTGCGTGCACTTCCACGGTTACCAGCGCAACGTCTGGCCGTTCCTGGCCGCCTCCGACATCCTCCTGGTGCCGTCGGTACTCGAAGAAGGCTTCGGCAACACCGCGGTGGAGGGCACCCTGGCCGCCCGCCCGGTGGTCGTCAGCGACACGTCGGGGCTGCGGGAGGCATCGGCCGGTTTCGCCTCGACCCTCCGGGTACCGCCGGGTGACTCGTCCGCCATCGCGGACGCGGTGTCCCGGATCGTGCGGGACTGGCCGCACGAGCGGTTGGCGGCCGTCACCGACCAGTTCCTGGCCCGGGACCGGCACGCCCTCGCGGGGTACCGTTCGGCGATCAGGGACGCGGTCAACCACGCCCAGCACCCGGCCGCAGCCGGCTTCACAGTTTCCGGCCGTCCGGCCGGCTCTGCGCACGTCACCGTGCTCGCATCATCACTCAACGAGGGGAAGGCACCATGGAATCGGTCGACTATCTGAGGAGCGTGATCCGCCGGTGGCAGGTCGTCCTGCTGCTGGGGATCCTGGGCGGCCTCGGTGGCTACGCCTATGCCTCCACCCTGCCGACGATGTACCGTGCGACCAGCAGCGTGTTCGTATCCAGCCCCCGCGGCGAGACCACCAACGAGTTGGTGCAGGGCTTCACCTTCACCGAAAAGCTTGTGCAGTCGTACTCACAGCTGGCGACAATGCCGGCGGTGCTGCAACCGGTGATCGACGATCTACAGCTGGACACCACCCCGGCCGCCCTCGCCGCGAAGGTCAGCGCTTCGACCCCGCTGAACACGGTGATCATCGAGGTGACCGTGGTCAACGGGTCGCCAGATCAGGCCGCAACAATCGCCAACGCCATCACCAGATCCCTCGCCACCGTCGGTCAGGACCTGGCCCCTGAGGGCCCGTCCGGAGCTCCGTCCATCGCCGTCGAATCCGTGTCGACGGCGCAGCCCCCGCTGAACCCGTTCTCCCCCAACCTGGTGCTGTTGACCGCGACCGGGGCCCTCCTCGGCCTGGCGCTGGGTGCGGCGTTCGCCGTTCTGCGCGACATGCTCGACACCCGGGTACGGGATGAGAAGGACCTGACCCGGGTGTCCTACGCGCCGCTCCTCGGCAAGGTGGGGATGAAACGACGCCGGGATCCGGCCGGAATCACCATGCGGGTGATGCCGCGGAGCACGGCGGCCGAGGCGTACCGGCGCATCCAGACCAACCTCGAGTTCATCGATGTCGATCATCGCCCGCGTACGATCGTGGTCACCTCCTCTGTGACCCGCGACGGCAAGTCCACGACGGCCGTGAACCTCGCGCTGGCCCTGGCGGAACGCTCCCCGCGGGTGCTCCTCATCGACGCGGACCTGCGGCGACCGAGCATCGCGGATGTCTGCGGCGTCGAGCCGGACGTGGGACTCACCACGGTCCTCGTCGGTGCGATCTCCGCGGAGGAGGCCATCGTGCCCCTCGGCCCGACGTTGTCGGTGCTGTCAGCAGGGGCTCTGCCCCCCAACCCCGGTCAGCTCCTCAGTTCCGACGCCATGCGCACCCTGATCCGCACCCTGGCGGAGTCCTACGACTACATCGTCATCGATTCACCGCCGCTGCTGGCGACAACGGATGCCCTGGGCCTGGCACACATCGCCGACGGAGCCATCGTCGTGGCCCGCTACCGCAAGACCCGTCGCAGCCAGCTCAAGGACACCATCGCGTCGCTGGAAAACGTCAACGCCACGGTGCTGGGGATCGTGCTCAACCAGGTGAAGGAGAGCGGACAGCAGGCCTATTACGGGACTGCGGACCTCCCGGAGACCGCCCCTGGAGCGTCCTCGTCCGCTGAGCACGTCCCGCCGGCACCTCCGGCCATCGCCGTGCCCGCCGTTTCCCGCCCGAACCGTCCCGGCCCGCTGCCGGCCACCCGCCGTGAAGCGAAGACGACGGACAAGACCACGGTGAGTTGATGCGCGTCCTCCAATCCTTCCCGGCGGGCCGCACCACCACCAACCCCTACCTGGTGCAGCTCTGTGACCAGCTGGCCCCGGAGCCGGTGGTGCTGGGCTTCACCTGGCGCCGGGCACTCACCCAGCGGTACGACGTCTTCCACGCGCACTGGCCAGAGGCCCTGTTGCACGGCACCAGCCCGTGGCGCAGCCGGGCCAGGCGGGTGCTGTTCCGGGCCCTTCTGCTCCGACTCCGACTCAGTCACAAGCGGATAGCGGTCGTGCGTACCGTGCACAACCTGCGCAGCCACGAAAACGGGCCACGGGTGGAGCGTCGGCTGCTGGAGCGCTTCGACGGGGCCACGTCGTTGTGGATCAGGCTGAATCCGAGCACGCCGACTCCGGCGGGCGCTCCCGCGTTGACGATCGTGCACGGTGACTACCGAGAGTGGTTCGCGGGTGCCACGGTTCCCGACTCGGTCTCGGGCCGGCTGGTCTATTTCGGTTTGATCCGCCCGTACAAGAACGTCCCCGGCCTGATTCAGTCGTTCACCGGGCTGACCACGGGGCCGGACGACGACGCCCTCTCGTTGCGGGTGGTCGGTCGGGCCACGAGTGCCGACATCGGCGCGGAAGTCCTCCTCTCGGCCACCGCGGATGACCGCGTCGCCGTGGCCCTCGGCCATGCCAGCGACAGGGACCTCGCCGCCGAAATCGGCCGAGCCGAGCTGGTGGTGCTGCCCTACCGGGAGATGCACAATTCCGGCGCCGCACTGCTGGCCCTGTCCCTCGCCCGTCCGATCCTCGTGCCGGCGAACCCGGTGACCGAGGCGTTGCGTCGCGAGGTGGGCCACGGCTGGGTACACACCTACCGCGGTGTGATGACCCCTGACGTGCTCCGCGATGCTCTCCGACGGGTGCGGGCTTTCAGCCCGCGGGAGGCGGATGCCCGCCCTGACCTGAGCGCCAGGGCCTGGCCGGTCATCGCCGCCGCGCACCGCCAGGCATACGCCCAGGCCCTGCGGGCGAGCAGTTCACCGGCGCCGGCCGACCACAGCCCAGAGGCCGCCGGTTCAGGAGTGGTCGAACAGCCAGTCGTCGGCAGCGAGACGACCATCGGTGTGCGGGAGGTCATCGAGCACGGAGGCGGCGGACCGGTCCAGCCGGAGGGCCGCCACTAGTTCGTCTGCCAGCACCCCGGCGGGCTCCCCCGGTGCGAGCACGCCGTGCCCGTGGGCTTCCAGCCATCCGGCAAGCCCGGTTTCGGTGCTCGTCACGATGCTGCAGCCGTGCGCGAGCCCCTCGCAGATCGGCAGGCCCACCTGTTCTCGCCAGCCAGGCGCGGGCTGCGACGGCAGCACCAGCACCCGGCTGCGGCGCAGCTGGGAATGGATGTCGGCTCGAGACGGTGCGATGATCACCTCGATGGTCGGGTCGGCCGCGGCGGCCGCGCGGGCGCTGTCCGCCAACGCACCGGTCCCCACGACGGTCAGGCGCGCGGTCGGCATCCGTACCTTTAAATACGGCCAGGCCGCGAGCACCAGGGGGAACCCTTTCCTTTCGGCCAACGCGCCCAGGAACAGCACTCGGGGCACATCGTCGCGGGCCTCACCCTGGCAGTCGCAGGCAGCCGGCAGCGCCGGGATCACGATGCTGCGACCTGGTCCCGATCGGGCCGGCAGCGCTGAGGAATACAGGGTCCGCGCGGCGTCGGTGCCGAAGGCGACACTGTCGAGGGAAGACCAGACGAAGCGGGCCAGCGTCCGCTGCTCGATGCGGCGCATCCGTGCCGCCCATCCGGCAACCGGCCGCCCCAACGGATTGGCGTTCTCAATGGCATAGCTGACACAACGCACTCGCGGCCCGCCGATCAGGGCGCGCGCTCGAAGGGCGGCGATCGCCAGCGCGGTGCGGCGCAGGCTCAGCATCATGAGCGGCTCGTTGACCTCGAGTTGTCGAACCGACGACCGGGCGAGCAGCCAGGCCGCCCGCACCGGCCCCGCCGCAACCAGGTCGAGTCCGTCGGCGAGCGCCGCATCAAAGTCGTACCGCGTTCCGCGGTGCAGGATGGTGGCCGGGGCGAGCTGTCTGGCGCGTTCCAGGTGTGCACTGCGCACGGTCTGGTAGAGCCGGGCCCGGTCTGCGAGTATCGCGCCCACCATCAGCTCCGGGAGTACTCGCTGTACACGGACCCCAACGCGCCTGACAGCATCCCCGCGCCCCTGGCCGCTGTGCGCGTGCCGCGAGCGCGGTGGCCGAGCCGACCGGTCAGCAGGCCGGCCAGAGCCCGGAGGCTTCCCGCGATCACCCGCAGTGCGCCTCCGGCGGCGAAGCCCAGGCGCAGCAGCTGCCGTTGGCCACCGGTGCGCCCGTTCAGGCGCACGCGACTTGACGCGTTGCCGATCCGGTAGGCCCTGCGCAACACCCACTCCCTGGTGAGCCGCTTCGCGGGCACGACGTCGATCACCACCGCCTCGTCGCACCAGACCATCCGTCCGCCGCGCTCGTGCAGCTGGCGGGTGAAGAGCGAGTCTGAGCCTCCGGTGAGGCCGAAGCGGGTGTCGAACCTGAGCCCGTTGCGGCGCACCCAGTGCAGGTCGAGCAGCAGGTTGTTGGTGGCGGCGACGGTCACGGGAGTCCCCGTCGCCATCCGACGCCTCTCGAAGAACCGTCCGGCCTCCACCCACCGGCTGGGCGTGATGTCGTACCGCGAGACGACGGGTCCCACCACGGCTACCGCCCGGTGGCTCGCCTGCGCCGCGAGCAGCGCCGTCAACCACTCCGGGGTGGGGCGTTCATCGTCGTCGATGAAGATCAACCAGCGGGCCGTGCACTCGTCGAGGGCCCGGTTTCTGGCGGCGGCGATACCGGGAGCGGGTTCGTGCCGGTAGCGGATGGGCGCATCCGCTCCCGCCCGCAGGACCTGTTCGCGTGCGCCGGCGGCCGGATCGTTGTCGACGATGAGGATGTCGACGGCGGCGTCCACCTCCTCCGCCTGACGGACCAACGCCGGGAGGAGTTCGGCCAGGTCTCGCGGCCGCTGGTAGGTGAGGACCGCGATGGTGACACGATCGGTCATGGCAGCACCCCCGCAACGAGGTCGTCGAACCGGGCCGTTGCCGGCGCGTTTGTCGCTGTTCCGCCGATATAGAGGGAGATTCCCAGCCCACCCGGCCCCTGCAATGCGGGGGTGGTGTCCGTGGTTTCGACCTGCCAGGCCGACGGTTCGCTCTGGCCCGTCGCCCACACCTTGGCGCGCAGGCTGGTCGGAGCGGTTCCGGTGACCTGCAGGCGCAGGGTGAGCTGATCGCCCACCGCCGGCGTCACGCCCGGCACGGGGAAGGAACGCAGTGCGGTCCCCCCGCGCAAGAGCTGCAGGATCACGGTGCCGTCGGCGTTCAGCCTCACCCTGGCGCGATAGTCGTCGTTCTCGACCGTGCGGCCGAGCAACGCCAGGTAGGTGCCTGTCCCGGTCGCCGGCTGCTGAACGGACACGCCCACGCGCACGTCGGTGGATGTCGAGGTCACACCCAGCAACCGGGCCGTTGCGGTGGCGCCCGCTTTCGGTGAGCGGAGCGTGGCCGCGCCCTGGGCAACCGTGTAGTTCCCCGCCGCGCCCGTCGTCGTCCACGCTCCGCCGACGTCCGCCGTGCCGAGGCCGGTGGCGACGGCGCGTTCGAACGCGTCACCGGCCAGGTCGCCGCCTTCTGGCGGAGCACTGACGGTGACCGACTGGGTCGCGCTGGCTGTCGCCCCGTCATCGTCGGTGATCGTGAGCGTCACCGGGTAGTCTCCCGGCGCCTCGTACTCGTGGGACGCCTGCGCGCCGGACGCTTCGCCGCCGTCACCGAAGGTCCAGGCGTAGCCGGCGATGGTGCCATCGGGGTCGCTGGATGTGGCGGCGTCCAGCACCGCCGTCAGCCCGCTCGCGGTGGCGGTGAACGCGGCCGTCGGGGCGACGTTGGCGGGTGGAGGGGGCGGCGGTGACGCCGTCGCCTGACCGGCCCACAGGTCGTCAATCGCCATGGTCACCGGTACCGTCGTCGCGCTGCCGCCGAGGTACAGGGACAGCCCGATGGCACCGGCCTTCTGCAGGGCCGCGGTCGAGTCGGTGGTGGTCACCTGCCATCCGGTCGGCTCTGTCGTGCCGACCTTCCAGACCTTTGCGCTCAGCGTCGTCGGTGCGGTTCCGGTGGTCTGCATCACCAGGTTGAGCTTGTCGCCTGTGGCGTAGTCGAGGCCGGGTATGGTCGAGGCCCGCAGGCTGGTGCCGCCGCGCAGGAGCTGCAGCTGCACGGCGCCGGTCGCGGTCAGCTTGACCCTGGCCCGGTAGTCGTCGTTGCCCACCTTCCGCCCCAGAACCGACAGGTAAGCGCCTGAGCCTGTCGCGGCCTGCTGGAGGGCGAGGTTCACCCGCACCTCGGTGTCGGTCGCGGAGACGTCCGGCAGCGTTGCGGCAACCGTGGCGCCGGCGGCAGCCGCCCTCAGCCGGGCCTCGCCCTGTGACACCGAGTAGTTGCCGGTACTGCCCGTCACCGTCCAGGCCCCACCGGGACTGGCGGCGCCGAGGCCCCCGGCGACAGTGCGTTCGAAGGCATCCGTGGCGTAGGCGGTGCCGCCGGGTGCGGCGGCCACGGTCACCGTCTTGGTGGCGGTGGCGGTGGCCCCGTCGTCATCGGTCACCGTGACCGTGATCGGGTAATCGCCGGCGACGGAGTAGGTGTGCGTGGCGGTTGCGCCCGTGGCCGTCCCTCCGTCGCCGAAGGCCCAGGCGACCTCGGCGATACTGCCGTCCGGGTCGGCAGAGGCTGCCCCGTCCACGGCAACCTGCAGGCCAGAAGGGGTCACGGTGAAGTCCGCGGTCGGCGGCTGATTCTCCGCTGCCGCCACGGTCACGGTTCGGGTCGCTGCGTGGGTGGCACCCGCGTTGTCCGTCACGGTGAGGGTGACCGGGTAATCGCCTGCTGCGGCGTAGGTGTGCGAACTGGTGCGTCCGGTCGTCGTCTCGCCGTCACCCCAGGACCAGTCGTAGCCGGTGATCGTTCCGTCGGCGTCGGCGGATGCCGATCCGTCCACGGTCACGCTCAGCTGGTCGGCCGCGGCAGTGAACGATGCCATCGGTGATGTGTTGGCCGGCTCGCCCCCGGTGCCGGTGGTGTGGTGGTTGCGGATCACCGGGGCACCGATGTCGCGGGAGTACACCGCGACCTCGTCGATGGTGCCGGCGAAGTACGGGCTGCTGGAACCCCAGGTGGGATCGCCACCGACCCGCCAGTAGCCGGCGTAGGGTTGTGCGGCGGTCTGCGGATGCGTGCCGACGATCCCCCCGTCGACGTAGAGTCGCATTCCGGTGGCGGACTGCACCGCCACGACGTGATGCCGTTTCCCGTCGTTGTACGCGGTGTCCGTCGTGATGGTGTTCGCCGTGCCGGTCCAGGTGCCGAACACGAGTCGGCCATCGTCCTGCAGGTAGACGTGCCGGTCATAGTTCCCCGACAGCCCGGTCTGGGCATCGCCGAAGCCGATGATCTTTCCGCCCTGGTTCGTGGTGGTGGAGAACCACGCCTCGAGCGAGTAGACCCGCGGATCGGTGACCTGGACGGTGCTGCTCACCACCCCGCCGTTGAAGGCTGCCGCGGTGTCGTGCGTGCGGCCGACAAGTCCGGATGCGCCCTGGGTGACCGTGCCGGAATACCTGCCTGGGCTTGCCGACCTGGAGGAGTCGGCCGCCACGGTGCCTGAACCCTCGCCCAACCGCCAGTACAGGTCGGGCTCCGCGTTATAGATGGCGGTGCCGTACGGGTCGGCAGGTGCCTGCGGCGCGGACGACACCCGGCCGGAGGCCTCGTAGTGGTCGATCACCTGGGCCAGGGTCAGCGACGTGTCGTAGACCGCGACCTCGTCGATGTCGGCCGCTATGAAGTTGGAGGTCGGCCGGTTGGTCCAGCCGCCCAGGTTGTCCCCGCCGATCCGCCAGTAGCCGGAATAGGCCTGGCCGGTCGTGACGTCGCCCCGGTGCGCAACCTTGGCGCCATCCACATAGAGCGTCATGCCCGCCGCGCCCAGTGTGGCCACCACCTGGTGCCACTGGCCGTCGTTGTATGAGGTCGTGCTGTTGACGGTGCGGACGCTGCCGGGGTGGACACCGAACCAGATGCGGCCGGCGTTGTCCATGTACACGTGCCGGTCGTAGGACGACGAGGTACCGGTGTTGCTGGTGCCGAAACCGACGATCTTTCCACCCTTGGTGCTCTCGGTTTTCACCCAGGCCTCGACGGTGAACGTGTCGCTGGCCTGCTCGGCCGTGTTGGCGGTCGCGACGCCGGTGGTCGTACCGTCGAACGAGGACGCGGTCGTCGAGCCGCCGAGCACCGCGCCCGCTGTCCCCCTGGAGACGCCGGCGCCGACGGTGGCGTCCGTGCCGGAGGCCCAGTCGAATGCCGTTGTGCCGGATGCCTCCCCGAGGGGCCAGTAGGAACGGGCGTCGGCCAGGACAGTCTCGGCATAGTCGCTCAGGGTTCCGGATTCGGCGACGGTCACCGGCACCGAGTTACCGATGCGCTCGTTGCCGAACGGGTCGGTCACCCGGAGCCGGTAGGAGTGGGACGCACCAGGGGTGAGCCCGGTGTCGGTCCAGGCGATGGCCGGCCGGTTCCACACGGTGGACGAGGCGACCAGGGTTGTCACCGAGACCCCGTCGCGCAGTACCTCGTAACTGAGGTGCTCATTGTCCCTGTCGTAGTTGGCGGGCCAGCTCAACCTGACGCTGCCGGCGACGAAGGACGCCACGGCCGGAACGAAGTCGGCGCCGCTGAGCCGTGGACCTTCCTTGTTCGGTGCGATGTCCGAGGTGGCGAAACGCGCGAGGCCCTGCTGGCGCTTGTTGTTGACGATGGTGAATTCGCCGCCGTAGACGACGTAGTCGTCGTTGGCTTCCACGTGCCAGGGCCCCTGGCCCTGGCCGGTGTACGTGCCGGTATTGATGTCGGGATAGAAGGTGAGGGTGTCCGGGTGCGGGTTGCCGGCGAAGTTGTAGTAGCCGTGCGGGTCGGGGGTGATGGTTCCGGTGGCCGGCATTCCGAAGGTGAGGGCGCGGTGATACGTCCACGGGTCGGTCTGGGGGAAGCCGCCGATATTGCCGCAGTAGTGCGGGTGTCCCGTCGTATAGACGACTCCCTGGGCCGGAACGGCGGAATAGGTGTCTCCGTGGCAGTCTTCCAGCCAGATCAGGGTGCCGTCTTCCCAGCTGGCGCGGAAGGCGCCCTCAAAGTTCCCCGCTCCGTTGAACACATAGCCGGTGCCGAACACACCGTCCGTGGACGACGTGAGGCTGAGGATGGCGGCGTTCAGGCCGCCGTTCCGCACCACAGAGTTCACCTTCCACGGGAGCGAGGCGCCCGTGGACGCATCCGTCGCTGCCATGCCGTAACCGGGGTCGGAACCGCCGTTGTACGCGGTGAAGCCGCCGCCGATGACCACCTTTGACCCGTCAGGGGACACGGTGAGGGCATGCACGTTGCCACCGGTCGGGTTGCCGGCCCAGGGCAGCACTGCCCCGTCAGCGGTCGAGAATGCGGCCATCTTCGAGCGGGCGACGCCGTTGGCGGACGAGAAAATGCCGCCGGCATACACCGTCGAGCCGTTGATTCCGAGAGCGTTGACCCTGGCGTTGACCTGCGGGCTCCAGGAGGAGACCAGCGCACCCGTTGAGGTGTTCAGGGCGGCCAGCCGGTAGCGGGCGACGCCGCCGATGCTGGTGAACGCGCCGCCGACGTACAGCCGGCTGCCGTCGGGTGAGGCGACCAGGGCGCGCACGGCCCCGTTGACGTTCGGGTTGAAGGATGCCTTCAGCACGCCGGTCGTCAGGTCGTAGGCCAACAGGTTGTTCCGGACCACCTCCCCAGTGCCGGCAGCGGCGCCGGCGGGTCGTGCCGAGGTGAATTCGCCTCCGACGAACACCGTCGTGCCCACGATCAGCTGGGCCCACGCCACACCGTTGATCTGCGTCGTCGGCAGGGAGTCTGCCGCCACCGTCGGCGCGGTGGCGGCCGAGTCCGGCGCGGTGTCGGCCCGCGCCGGCGCTGCACCGAGCCCGGTGTGCACGAGCAGGCCGCCGACCAGGGCGATGACGGTGCCGGCGGAGATCAGCAGCTTCCTGGCGGCACGGTTCGGGGAAACGGATCGGAACGAAAGGGGGGACGCAGCACCCATTGACGCCTCAGTTCGAGTCTGGCAACGACCTTCGGGTGGCCGGTGCTCGCTGCGAGCATAATGACGAACACTCATCTCGGATGTCCCCACTACAGGGGCGATCTCCACGGCCACCAGGGTTCGGAGCGGAGGGTCTAGCGCGGGGCCGACCCCTCGAACACGACGATCGGGACACCGACCGTGTAGTCGACCCCGATCTTGACCTGGTCGCGCTCCTCTGGCGGGACCGTGAAAATGAACACCCCGGTCACGGTGGCACCTGGAGCGACCTCCTCCGGGAGCGGGACACCGCCAGGGCCTCGGAGGTCGACCGCGGGCGTCTGCTCTGGTCCCGAGTACACGGTGACGACCGTCGACGTCAACGACACCGGGGCATCACCGTCGTTCCGCATCGACAGGGTGAACCGCAGCGCCGGCCCCGCCACTTCACCCGGCCCCTGAGCCTCGCCCTCCACGGCCTCGAGCCCGCTGATGCTCACCACCACGCCTGGCACCGGCGCCACCTGTTCGGTGAGTGGCACGGGTGGAAGCTCGGGCAGGGGTGCCGCATCCACCGGAGGGTCGGTCGACTCCGGCTCTGACTCCGGCTCCACGGGAGCCTCGGGGACGGGCTCCTCGCCGGGGGCCTCGGACTCGTCCACCGCGGGTTCCGTGGGAACCGGCGTCTCAGCGACCGGCTCGACGCCGGCGGGCGCGGGCACCTGGGTCGGGGTCGAGGCGCCGGTGGCACCGGCGAGCGGTCCTCCGCCGCCCTGGGACACCCACAAGGTTGCGCCGAACAGCACGACTGCCGCGACGACGACGACGGCCAGGCCGATCCAGCGCCATTTCCGACCGGACGGTGCGCCGCTGTCAGCCGGGCCTGCGGGGTCTTGTGGAACCATGGTGGTGCTCCTGACACTGAGGGCGCTTGACACTGAGGGCGCTGCTGGACGGATACGGTTCGGTCGACTGGAGCGATGTGGCCGGCCTCCGAGCCGCTTCTTGCCGTGACCTTAGACCACCCCGGCGGCGTCGGGAAGCCCCCTATACCGGTGCCTATTCCTCCGGAGCCGGAGCCTTCCCTTCGGGCGCAGGGACCGGGGCCTTCTCCCCTGGCGCGAGCTCCGGAGTGTTCTGCTCAGGCGCAGGCGCCGGAGCCTTCTCGTCCGGAGCGGGAGCAGGTTCCTTCTCCTCCGGCGCAGGAGCAGGCGCTTCCTCCTGCGGTGCGGGGGCAGGCGCCTTCTCTTCGGGAGCGGGAGCAGGCTCCTTCTTGTCCGGCGCCGGAGCAGGATCCTTCTGCGGCGCGGCGGGCGCCTTCTGGGCAGGCGGGGCGGTCACCTCCACCGACTGGCTCAGCGTCTGGGTGGTCCCGGCCGCGTCAGTGGTGGTCAGCGTGACCGGGTAGGTTCCGGCCGCCGCGTAGTCGTGGGTTGCTTTCGCTCCCGTTCCGCTGGTGCCGTCGCCCCAGGTCCAGGCGTATGAGCTGATCGCGCCGCCAGGTGAGGTGGACGCGGAAGCGTCCACGGCCAGCGAAAGCCCCGTCGTCGTCACTGAGAAACTCGCTGCGGCCTGGGCGGCCATCCGGTTGGCGGCGGCGCCGCCCACCGTGATGTTCACCGCGTTTCCGGTGACGGTATTGCCTCGCGGGTCACTCACCCTGATCCGATAGGAATACGTCCCGCCGGGCAGGCCGGTCTCTGTCCAGGTCAGTGTGGGTCGTTTCCAGTCCGACGAGCGCCCGGTCAGGGTCTTGACCGTCACGCCTCCGCGTTGCACGGAGTAGGTGAGCAGTTCGTTGTCGCGGTCGTAGTTGGACTTCCAGCTGACCTTGACCGACCCGGTCGCCGGGGAACTGAGGGTGGGAACGAAGCTGGTCCCGGTGACCCGCGGACCCTCCTTGTTCGGCGCGATCGAGGAGACGGCGAACCGCGCCAGGCCCTGCTGCTTCTTGTTGTTCACGATGGTGAACTCACCGGCGTAGAGCACGTACTGCGAGTTCGCGGCGACGTGCCAGGGGCCCTGGCCCTGCCCGGTGAAGGTGCCCGTGTTGATCTCGGGGTACCAGTGCACCAGTGACGGGCGCGGTTGGCCGCCGAAGTTGAAGTAGTTGCCGGCGGTGTTGGTGGCGACCGTGCCCGTCGCGTTCATCGTGAAGGAGAGGGTGCGATGGTAGCTCCGCGGCGAGGTCTCCGGCGGTCCGCCGATGTTCGAGCAGTCGTGCGGGTGGCCGGTCGTGTACACCACATTGGCGGTGGGAGCCGCAGAGTAGGTGTCGCCGTGGCAGTCCTCCAACCAGACGATGGTGCCGTCGGCCCAGGAAGCCCTGAAGGCACCTTCGAAATTCCCGCCCGCACCGAAGTCGTACCCGGTGCCGAACACTCCGGCACTCGTGGAGGTGAGGCTGAGGATGGATGCGTTCACTCCGGCATTGCGCACCAGACTGTTCACCTTCCAGGCCAGGGGGGCGCCGGTGCTCGCGTTGGTGGCCGCCATGCCGTAACCGGGGTTGTTCTGGCCGTTGTAGGACGTGAACGAGCCGCCGATGACGACCTTGGTGCCCTCGGGCGAGACGGTCAGGGAGTTGACGGTGCCGCCGGCCGGGGTACCCTTCCAGGCCTGCACCGCACCGTTCGAGGTGGCGAAACTCGCCATGTACGTGCGCGCCTGACCTGCGGCCTGGGTGAAGGTGCCGCCGGCGTACACGGCGCTGCCGCTGATCCCGAGGGCCGCGACCCGACCGTTGAGTGAGGGGGCCCAGGAGCTGAGTGCGCCGTTCGAGGTGGAGTAGGCCGCGAGCCGGTTGCGCGTCACACTGCCCGCCTTGGTGAAGTTACCGCCCACGTAGACCCTGGACCCGTCCTTGGCGGCGACCAGGGCACGCACCGTGGCGTTGAGGTTGGGGTTGAACGAGGTGAGTTGGCCGGTGGAGAGGGTATAGGCGAGCATGTTGTT
Source organism: Cryobacterium inferilacus (assembly GCF_019599185.1). GTDB lineage: Bacteria > Actinomycetota > Actinomycetes > Actinomycetales > Microbacteriaceae > Cryobacterium > Cryobacterium inferilacus. Next base: position 181,060 of record NZ_JAIEUL010000004.1, read on the forward strand.
GCGGGTGACCTCGTTGACTCCCGGCGCTGAACCGGCCGGCCTGGCCTTGGTGAACTGGCCGCCGACGTAGACGGTGTTGCCCACGATCACCTGCGCCCAGACGACGCCGTTGATCTGGGGGGTCGGCAACGCGTCGGCTGCCGCGGTGGCCGGGGTGCCAGACGGCGGGTTGGTGTCGGCCACAGCGGCCGTGCCTGTCAGCGTGGCCCCCGCAGCCAGGATGACAACGGTCAATAGGGCGACGAGCGTGTTGCGGGCGCGCACGAGCATTCTGAGTCCTCATCCGTCAGTCGCCGGTTCTTGGTTGCCCGGCCCAATTTCGCGATTATATGACGATCTCTCACATCTCATGACCCCTCTTTGGGGGCGATACGCCACGTCAGTGGGGGGCAAGGCCCTGGCCGGGACACAGCAAGACCCCGCGTGCACTGCACGCGGGGTCTTGGGGCATCTCTGGCGTCGCCGCCGGGGGCGGCTAGCCCTTGCGCACCGTGACCGCAGCCCGGTCAGGAACGTAGAAGTTGTTCTTCAGGTCGATCTTCGTCGTGGTCTTGGCGATCACGGCGCAGCTGTCGTGCTTGGTGTCACGACCGAAGGTGTTGTCGGCGATCTTGACGCCCTGAACGGGCCCGTAGGACTTCTCCGCGATGTTCACGGTGCAGCCACCGCCGTTGGCGTAGTTCCCGGTGAAGGTGAAGTTGGAGACCTTGCCGGTGTCCTGGGTGATCATGATGGCAGCACTGTGCGAACCGCTGATGTTGCTGTTGGTGACGCTGATGTTGCTGCCCTTCTGAATCTGGATCGAGTCGTCGTGGCTGGGCTTGCCACCGTGGTTCGGGTCGCTGGTGTAGTGCAGGTTGTCGTGCAACCACGACCGGTCGATGGCGACGTTCCCACCGGTGAGGTGGATGGCGTCGATCACGCCGTGGATGTTGACCCGGGTGGCGGTGAAGTTGTACCCGTAGATGCCCATGGCGTACGGCGACGCCGTGGAGGGGAACAGCTCGGTGTCGATGATCTTGAGGCCGCTCTGACCGCTGAGGTTGTTGATCAGCGGTGCGACGCCGGACAGCGCCTTGCCACGGATGATCGTGTTCTTGATTGTGACGTTCGGTGCACTGATCTTGACCAGGCCACGGATGTCGAGGCCGTCGATGACGGTTCCGGCCGTGGTGATGTTCAGGTCACCGTTGTGCACCTTGAGCTGCGTGCCGGCCGGTACGCCGGTGTTGCTCTTGCCGGGGGTGCCGGTGGCAGCCGGCGCGGTGGTGGGCGCGGGGGCAGGGGCCGGAGCCGGCGCCGGCGCTGGCGCAGGCGCTGGGGTGGCCGCGGAAGCCGAGCCGAAGCTCACGATGTTGGTCTTGAGCTCGACGCTGGCCTGGCTGCTGGTGAGGGTGAGCTTGCCGTTGTGCCCGGCGTGCAGGGGCAGCGTGATGGTCTTGGACGGCTTCTGGTTCACGGAGGCCGTGAACACGGGCAGCTGGCGCCCGTCCGGCCCGATGGAGGCCTTGACCTCGGTGTCGCGCCACGCGCCGGCACCGGTGACGGTGAGCTTGACCGAGGTCGCGCCCGTGGGGATGGTGCCGAGCGGCATGGTCTTCTGGCCGCTGGGCGGCACGACGACGGTGGGCAGAGCGCCACCCTTGGCTGTTGCCGCGGGAGCGGTCGGCACGGTGAACCCGGTGATCGTGGTCTTGAGCCGCACGCTGGCCTGGCTGCTGGCGAGGGTGAGCTTGCCGTCGTGCCCGGCCTGGAGCGGCAGGGTGATGGTGGTGCTCGGCTTCTCGTTGAGCTTGGCCGTGTACACGGCCTTCTGCGCGCCGTTCGGGCTGATAGAGGCCTTCACGACGGTGTCCCGCCAGGCGCCGGAACCATCGATCTTGAGCTGCACGGCCGTGGCGTTGGCCGGGACGCTGCCCAGGGAGATGGTCTTGCTTCCGCCGGGGGGAGCGACAACCTCTTCGAGGGCGGTGCTGACGGCCGCTTTCACGGCCGCGGTGGCTGCGGTCGCCGGGGCGGCCTGGGCGGGCACTGCGGCGAAACCGGTGAAGGCGACGACCGCGGCGAGTGCGGCGGAGGCGAACATCGCGGGACGCTTGCCGCGCGATGCGTTGGAGCGACTCTCGGTCTGGAGAGGAGAGGATGGGGTCGTCTTGCACGACGACGTGGAGCGCGAGTGTGAAAAGAGCATTGAGTGGATACGTGTTTTCTGGTGGTGCACAACGTTCGGGACATGCGGGGTGAAGCAACCGTAGGGGGCCACCGATCGTGCGTCTAGCTTCGCCTACAATCCCGCATTGGTCAAACGCTTACACCGGATTCCAAGGTTCTTTCGCCGTCACCCTAGCCGAATCGAGGCACCGCAGCTACAGTCCCCATCGTCATCTCTACCCCGACTTTCCCGGCTCCTGGGCCGCGGATTGAGAGAAAGCGAGCCCGCCGATGCCCGGTGTACACCCCGGTTCTCCGCCACTGCGCATCGGCTACGCCGCCGGCGCTTTTGATCTGTTCCACGTGGGTCACCTCAACATCCTGCGCCAGGCGCGTAGCCGATGCGACTACCTGATTGCCGGCGTGGTGTCTGATGAAATGCTGATCCTGACCAAAGGAGCGGCGCCGATCGTCCCCCTCGCCGAGCGGCTCGAGATCGTCTCGCACATCGGCTACGTCGACGAAGCCGTCGCGGAGACTGAGCCGGACAAGCTCGATACCTGGCGCACCGTCGGTTTCGATGTGTTCTTCAAGGGCGACGATTGGCGCGGCACCGCCCGGGGCGTGAAACTCGAGCGGGAGTTTGCCAAGGTCGGCGTCGACGTGGTCTATTTCCCGTATACGGTGCACACCTCAAGCACCGCGCTCAGGCGCGCACTGGAAGCGCTTTCTCCGCGGGTCGGCGACATCCGCGCCTAGCGGGTGGGCCTCAGCGCCCCCGCGCCGATCGTGCGGGCGGGCTGCCCGGAACGGGCCGATGGCTGTGACCGTCGCATGACGACCAGGCCGACTCCGAGGATGATCAGGGACGACGAGCTGTACACCGGGCCGAACGGCAGAGCCCAGAACAGCCTGATCACCAGGTAGATCGCCACGGCGGATGCGGTGCCGCTGGCGATCCCGGCGGCCACTCCCCTCAGCACGACCGCCACCAGGACGCCGGTGAACAGCAGACCGGGAAGACCGAACCAGGCCCAGAGGTCGCCCACGATGGAATGCAGTTCGATGTGCCCGCCGAACATGTAGATATCGACGTAGTTGTTGTCCGGGTCGTAGCCGATGCGGCTGAGTCCCGACTTCGCGGCCAGGATGTCCTCGCCGCTCGGCACCGTTCCGGTACCGAAACCGAACGGTTCATGGAGCATCAGCGCTGCCGTGGCCGCGGCCTCCGGCCGGCCGCCGAGGATCAGCGAGCCAGATGTCTGTAGCTGGGCGTCGCTACGCAGCTGGGTCTCCTGGCCGAGCGCGCCGTCAAGGATGAGCGCCTGGGCGATGGCAGCCACCACGACGGTGAGGACGCCGACGACGAGGACCAACCATGCGGTCGACACCGTGCGGGTGCGGTGGCCCGGCCGCATCTGCCACAGCACGAGCACGCTGGTCAGCAACAGGATCGCGAACGCGGAGCGGGCATCCGTGAAGGCGGCGATGACGGTGAAGACCATCACCGCGATGAACTCGAGCCAGCGGCGCCCGGTCTGTCTGGCCAGTGCCAGCACGATGAGGGTGAGGGCGAAGGAGTAGCCGAACTTCCAGGGGTTGGTGAGGAAGAGTTCGCTGGTGGGCGTCACACCGAGGAGCAGGCCGATGCCGAACCAGAGTGCGACCTGGGCATCGGACAGCACGGTGCGGCACCAGAGTACGAAGCCGATGCCGCCGAGAATGCCCAACAGCCCGATCGACAGCGACAGCATCTGGCCGATGCTCGTCTCATGGGTCGCGGTGAACGACTCGGTGAGCCACAGGCCGGAACCGACGGCGAACAACCCGGCCACCAGCAGCAGCCGGGCGCCACGGTACTGACGCAGTGCGGGAATCCACAGCGGCGACAGCACCGCCACCAGCAGGTAGCCGATCGTGAGGCCGGACTGGATCTCGGTGCGCATCGCCAGAAGCACCAGCACGACAGCGGCCACGGCCCCACCGGCCAGGCGGGTGCGTTGGGATTCGGCCAGGCGCGCCGCGGAGAGCGGACCACCTCGCCCCCCTCCGACCGGGTCGGGCGACCGCGTGCCCGTGCCGGCGCCAGCCGTCGGTCCACGAGGCGTCAGCCCACGGGGCGTCGTCCCTGGGGGTGTCGATTCCGTCTGTCCTGCCATGCCCACCACCGCACCGGGCCGGCGCGGCGAGTCGGATTCCTCGCCGGCTCCTGGCCGCATCGACGACACCATAGAGCGCGGATGAGGAGCCGACAAGGCCGATCACCGGCCTAAACGGCCAATGCCCCCCGAAGGTGGGCGGTATCCGCGACGGGGGCGCCCGAGTAGTCTGTGCACCCTCAGGGCCCGACGAACAGCGCTGGGCCGACGCCGGCCTCAGCACCCGACTGCCGAATCACCCGGATGCCCGATTCGAGGGGGAGGTCCATCGCCGTGACTCGACGTCCTGCGCGCGTGCCGCCGAGAATCGTGCCTCCAGGCCCGGCCGCGCGCCGCGCGGGGTCCGTGTCCCGCAACATGTCGATCGCGCTGCTCGGCAATGCCTTCCCTCCGCTGGTGGCCCTGTTCTCCGGGCCCATCCTGGCGCAGGCACTCGGCGTGGAAGGCCGAGGCGCGGTCGCCGCCGCCACCGCTCCGCTGGCTCTCGTCGTGACCCTGGCGACCTTCGGCGTGCCGGAGGCGGTGACCTGGGTCGTGGCCCGCAACCCGCACCTGGCCCGGAACGCCGCCGCCCGCGGCGTGCTGTTGCTCACCGTCGCCGGGCTTCTGGCGATGGCGGCCGTGGCGGTGTCGGCGCCGTGGCTGAGCGGCGGGTCACCCCAGGTCGCCCAGCTCATCCTGGTTGCCGGACTCGCCATCGTGCCCAATCTGCTGGTGGGCGTGCTGCGCGGCGTCGCATCGGCCACCCAGACCTGGCGGCTGGTGGCGATCGAGCGCATCCTCACCTCGTCGTTGCGTCTGCTGGTGCTCATCCCGTTCTGGCTGACCGGCACTCTGACCCCACTGGTCGCCACGATCACCGTGGCCGCGATGCCCGTCGTCGGTGCCCTGGTGTACATCGGCCGGATGCGCACCCTCCCCCCGCGCGCCCGCGACCTGCCGCCGGTGGCACGCACCAGCGGCCTGCTCGGCTACGGCATGCGCGTCTGGATCGGCGCGATCTCCGGCATCCTGCTCTCCCGCATCGACCAGGTGCTGATGACGCCGCTGGCCGGCACGTACCAGCTCGGGTTGTACGTGGTTGCCGTCAGCGTCAGCGAACTCCCGCTGATCATCCACCAGGCGGTGCGCGACGTCACCTTCGTCAATGAATCCGCGGAATCGGTGGATGACCGCCTCAGTGCGTCCGCCCGCATCTCGACGCTGCTCAGCGGACTGGCCGCCCTGTTCCTGGGGGTGACGATGCTCTGGTGGCTGCCGTTCCTCTTCGGCGAGGACTTCCGGCCCGCTCTGCCGGTCGCCGCTGTGCTGCTCGGCGCCGTGGTGCTGGGCACCCCAGGTTCGATCGCCGGGTCCGGGCTCAGCGGCCGCGGCCGGCCGGGGCTGCGCAGTGTGTCGCTCACCGTCGCGTGCGTGGTGAATATCGTCCTGCTGGTGGTGCTCTCGCCCGTGCTCGGCGCCATGGGAGCGGCGTTGGCCACCCTCGCCGGCAACCTGATCTCGAGCAATCTGAACCTGCTCTTCCTGGCCAGGGTGTTCGGCATCAGCCCGCTCACGTTCTACGGACTGCGCCGCCGCGACCTGGCCACTCTCGCCCGGTTTCTACGCCGTTCAACGAGCCGGTTCACCCGGCGGGCTTAGGGAGCACGGTCGACGAGAGCCGCGGAGACGGGTGCTACCTGGCGAACCGGTCTGTGGCCTCGAGCAACGCGGCGCGGATGCCCGGCTCCTCGAACGAGTGGCCGGCGTCTGGGATCATCTGGAAGTCGGCTTCCGGCCAGGCCTGGTGCAACGCCCAGGCCGTGAAGGCCGGGGTGCACATGTCGTAGCGACCCTGCACGATGACGCCGGGGATGTCTTTCAGCTTGTGCGCGTCGCGGAGCAGCTGCTCTGGCTCGAACCAGCCCTTGTTCATGAAGTAGTGGTTCTCGATGCGCGCGAACGCCACCGCGAAAGCGGGTTCGGTGAAACGCTCGATGGTGGCCGGCTGCTGCAGCAGCGTGATGGTCGAGGACTCCCAGGTGGACCAGGCCACGCCGGCACGTTCCCGCACGGACTGGTCGGGGTCGTGCAGCAGCCGGCTGTATGCCGCGATCAGGCGAGAGCGCTCGTCGACGGGGACCGGGGCGATGAACCCTTCCCAGAGGTCGGGGTAGATGGCCGCGGCGCCGCCCTCGTAGAACCAGTCCAGTTCGATCGGGCGCAGGGTGAAGATGCCGCGCAGCACGAGTTCGGAGACCTTCTCCGGGTGGGTCTCTGCGTAGGCCAGGCCGAGGGAGCTTCCCCAGGAGCCGCCGCAGACCAGCCACGTGTCGATGCCGAGGTGTTCGCGCAGGCGCTCGATGTCGGCGACCAGGTGCCAGGTGGTGTTCGCCGACAGGTCGGCATCCGCTGCGCTGGCGTGCGGGGTGCTCTTGCCGCAGCCGCGCTGGTCGAACAGCACGATGCGGTACTTCTCCGGATCGAACACCCGGCGTTGGGTGGCGCTGGACGCGCCGCCAGGGCCGCCGTGCAGGTAGACGGCCGGCTTGCCGTTCGGGTTGCCAGATACCTCGTAGTAGAGGGCGTGGCCGTCGCCGACGTCGAGCATGCCGGTGTCGTACGGTTCGATCTCGGGGTAGAACTCTCTCATCCCTCGAGCCTACGGCCCGCGCCGGGAGCGATCGCAGCGGCACGCGGCGCCCGCCCAGAGGGAGGCGAGCGCCGCGTGCGACGCCGGATGGCTCAGGCGTCGCGGCGCTTCAGCAGCACGACGGCGCCGGCCAGGGACACGGCCACCCACCCGAGCACGATCGTGATGTTCTGCCAGACCTCGAAGTCCGCCGGACCGAACGCGTTCAGGCCGAAGATTCCCAGGCCCGCGTTGGAGAGCAGGTACGGGGTCACATCCGCCACCCAGTCCGCCGGGATCATCACCATGGCGATCGGCAGCAGCAGCAGGATGCCCAGCGCCGCCGCGATCCCGCCTGCGCCCGTGCGCAGGATCGCGCCGACCCCGAGGGCGAAGACCGACACCAGCGCCAGGTACAGCGCGCCGCCGAGCAGCGGCAGGAGCAGGTCGGGATCGGTGACCTCGGCGGTGATGCCCTGGCCGGCCAGGATCGGCGCCGCCACCAGGGCGGAACCGACGGTACTGACCAGACCGACCACGAAAGTGCTGACGAAGAGCACCACGGCCTTGGCTCCCAGCACCGGCAGGCGTTTGGGGCTGGCCGTGAGGCTCGAGCGGATCATGCCCGTGCTGTATTCACCGCTGATGGCAAGCACACCGAGCACGGCGACCACGAGCTGGCCGAAGAAGACCCCGAAGGTGGCGGCCTGAGTGACAATGGCTGTCTGCTGCTCGGCGGGAATCTGGCTGCCGTCGAAGCCGGCGGACACCGACATGAGCGCGGCCAGGCCCAGGGAGATCACGATGACGGTGGCGTACGACCAGACCGTGGAACGTACGGTGCGGAGCTTGATCCACTCCGAACGCAACACGCCGAAGAAGCTGAGCCCCGAGCCGGACACCGTGAACGTGCGGGCCGCGGGCGGTGCCGAAGGCGTTGTGATGGTCATCGGGCACTCTCCTGCAGGTCAGCTGCCGGCTGTTCGACAACGGGGTGGTCGGCGGCATGATCGTCTGGAGTGCCGCCGGTGCGGTACTCCACATCGTTCTGGGTGAGCGCCATGTAGGCCTCTTCGAGCGAGGCGCTGATCGGAGTCAGCTCGTGCAGGGCGATTCCGGCGCGGGCGGCCTGATTGCCGATATCGGCCGCGCTGACGCCGACGATCTGGAGCAGATCGGCATCCGTCTGGGTCACGGTGACGTCGCCGGCCTGGAACAGGGCGGCGAGCTCGGGCGCGTACGGCGTACGCACGCGCACCGTGTTGCGGTTGGCGGCGCCGATCAGTTCGGCCACCGGGGCATCCGCGATCACCCGGCCGCGGCCCAGCACGATGAGGTGGTCCGCGGTGACGGCCATCTCGCTCATCAGGTGGGAGGAGAGCAGCACCGTGCGGCCCTCCGAGGCGAGGTGGCGCACCAGGTGACGCACCCACTGCACACCCTCGGGGTCGAGCCCGTTGACCGGTTCGTCGAGGATCAGCGTGGCCGGGTCGCCGAGCAGCGCCGCGGCGATCCCGAGCCGCTGGCCCATACCGAGCGAGAAGCCGCCGACCCGCTTGCGGGCCACGGACTCCAGGCCGGTGAGTTCGATGACCTGCTTGACCCGGCTGGCCGGGATGGAGTGGGTGGCCGCCATCGCGAGCAGGTGGTTGTATGCGCTCCGGCCGGTGTGGATGGCTTTGGCGTCGAGCAGCACGCCCACCTCGCGCAGGGGGGCCTTGTGTTCGCGGTACTGCTTGCCGTTCACCGTGACCGAACCCTCGCCGGGCCGGTCCAGGCCCACGATCATGCGCATGGTGGTGGACTTACCTGCACCGTTCGGGCCGAGGAATCCGGTCACCCGGCCGGGCTGGACCGTGAAGTCGACGGCATCGACCGCTGTTTTGTTTCCGTAGCGTTTGGTCAGGGACTGTGCCTGAATCATCCGGTTCCTCTTCCCGTCGGCGGCGGGGCCTGGACGCATGCCGCGTCGACCCCACGACCGAGGTTAGAGCGGGTGGTCGCGCCGCCGCATCCGCCCTGAGGATGGTTGCGGGCCGCCGGCCCTCACCCTTTCGCCCCCCTCCCCCGTGGGCCGGCCTCCCCGCGCCGGTGAGCATAACTCCTGCAATTTTCCGGGCCCGGCCCGAACAGCCCCGGAATTCCGGGGCCGCAGGCTCTGTTTGTGAAATTCTGCAGGAGTTATGCGCACCAGCCGGAGGTGTGGGCGGGCGGGGCGGGCGAGGTCAGGGGCGGCGGGCCGGCTTCTCGGGGACCGGGGCGGTGCCTGCGGCGCGCTGGTCGCGGTAGTACCGGCGGGCCTCGACCTGACGCTCGCGTTCCGCGCCGGTGGCGATCGGCGCCCTGAGGTGCTCCGGCGCGTAGCCGAACGCGTTGACGAGGTCGAGCGCGTGCGGGCGCAGGCGGGTGATGAGGCGGTCGATGTACGCCGTCACCGCCTGGGCGCGCTTGCCCGACAACCGGCCGTTGATCAGGTACCAGGCCGCGTGTTCCTCGATCAGGCGCAGCCCGAAGAGGTCGCGCAGCCAGGTGAGCACCTGCCGGGTGCCGGCGTGGGTGGTGGACTCGACGGCCCGGGTGAACGCCTCCCACTGCAGCAGCTCGGCGTGGGCGTGGGCGGCCTCGATCAGCTCGTTCTGGTGCGCGTTGAACAGCGCCGCCGCCTCCTTCTTGGGCAGCTTGTTGGCGTTCCGCAGCGACTGGGCGACACCGGCGATCATGGTCTCGACCCGGTCGGTGAGCAGGGCGCGCTGGGTGTTGGTCTCCCGCAACTGACCGACACTGCGGGCGGTGGAGCCGAAGTCGGCGACGGACTGGCCGAGGGTGCGCAGGCCCGTGCCGTGATAGGCACGGCCGGCGGTCTGCTGCACCACATACCTGGCCAACGCACCGGCATCCGCGCCGGCGAACTTGCGGTTGTAGTCGGTGAGCAGGCGCTTGGCGACGAGCTGGAGGAGCACGTTGTTGTCGCCCTCAAAGGTGGCGTACACGTCCAGGTCGGCGCGGAGCCCGACGAAGCGGTTCTCAGCGAGGAAGCCGGCACCGCCGCAGGCTTCCCTGGACTCCTGGATGGTGTCCAGCGCGTTCCAGGTGGACAGCGGCTTGAGGGCCGCCGCGAGGGTTTCGAGGTCTTGCCGGTCGGCATCCGTTGCCGCGGCGCCACTGAAGACCTGATCGAACTTGACCAGGAATTCGTCGTGCGCGAAGGTCTGCGCGTACACCGTGGCCAGGCGCGGGAGGAGCCGGCGCTGGTGGCGCTGGTAGTCGAGGATGACCTCTTCGTCGGTGTCGCTGCCAGCGGTGAACTGGCGACGCTCGCTGCCGTACCGGATGGCGATGGTGAGGGCCAGTGCGGAGGCCTGGGTGGCGGCGCCGTCGAGGGAGACCCGGCCCTGCACCAGGGTGCCGAGCATGGTGAAGAAGCGTCGGCCCGGGCTGCCGATCGGGCTGGTGTAGCTGCCGTCCGCGGCGACATCGCCGTAGCGGTTGAGCAGGTTCTCGCGGGGCACACGAACCGAGTCGAAGTGCAGCCGGCCGTTGTCGATGCCGTTCAGGCCGCCCTTGAGGCCGTCGTCTTCGCCACCGATGCCGGGCAGGAACGCGCCGGTCTCATCGCGGAGTGGAACGTAGAACGCGTGCACGCCGTGATTGACACCGAGGGTGATCAGCTGGGCGAAGACGACGGCGGCGGTGCCGTCGATGGCGGCGTTGCCGAGGTAGTCCTTCCACGCCGCGCGGAACGGGGTGTGCAGCACGAAGTCGCCGGACTCGACGTCGAAGGTGGCCGTGGTGCCGATGGCGGACACGTCGGAGCCGTGCCCGGTCTCGGTCATCGCGAAGGCGCCGGGGACGGCGAGGCTCATGATGTCCGGTAGCCACTTCTCGTGGTGCACGGTGGTGCCCAGGTGCATGACGGCGGCGCCGAACAGGCCCCACTGCACGCCGGCCTTGATCTGCAGGCTGGGGTCGGCGGTGACGAGTTCTTCGAAGCCGGCGATGTTGCCGCCGTGGTCGTCCGAGCCGCCAAGGGAGGCTGGGAAGGCGCGGTGCACGTGGCCGTTGTCGGCGAGGATCTGCAGTTGGCCGAGCACTCGTTTGCGGTGGTCCGCCATGGACTGGCCCTCAATGCGCTGCAGCTCTGGCCGGGCGGTGAGTTCGCGGGCGGCGAGTCGCACGTCGGCCCAGGTGCCGAGCAGGGTGCGGGTGAGGGCGGGCAGGTCGATGCGCGGGGCATCCGGGTCGCCCGCCACCCGAACGGGGCCGGTGTTGATCTCGACCGTCTCACGCGGCGTCGGGGTGGGGCGCTGGGCAGTGTCAACCATCATTGGTCCTTACGTCTACGCGCGGGCTGGGGAGTGTTCGACCACGTTAGGTCTGGGAGCTCCCCCGCGGAAATAGTGCGTGACGGGGCTACAAAAAAGGACGCGGGGCCACGGGCTCGGTCTGTAGCTCTTCTACAACAACCGAGCGCCGCGACCTACCAAGGGCGACAAAGATCTGACGGATGCGCGGGGCGGCCGGCAGCGCCGACCCGCGTCAGCTGTTCGCTGCGACGACCTCGAGCAGAGCCTCACCGTAGGAGTCGAGCTTCTTCGCTCCCACACCGGTGATGCCGTCCAGGTCGGCCAGGGTGCGCGGTTTCGCCGCGGCGACGGCCACCAGGGTGGCATCGCCGAAGACCACGTACGCAGGAACGCCCTGCTGCCGCGATGTGGCGCTGCGCCAGGCCCGCAGCGCCTGGAACAGGGTCTCCTGATCGGCACTGAGCTCGGCGAGGCCGGCCTTGGCGGTGGCCGCCCTGGCCGCTGGGGTGCGTTTGACCGGCCGGTCGGGTTCGCTGCGCAGCTGCACCGTGCGGTTGCCGGCGAGGACCTCGGCGGCGGCCTCGGTGAGGATCAGGGTGCCGTATTCGCCCGAGGTGGCGATGAAGCCCTGGGCGAGCATCTGCCGCACCACGCCGCGCCATTGCTGGTCGGTGAGGTCGGCGCCGATGCCCCAGGTGGCCAGCTGGTCGTGGTTGTGCTGGGTGGTGCGCGGTGTGGTCTTGCCGCGCAGGATGTCGATGAGCTGGCCGGCGCCGAAGCGCTGGTTGCGCTCACGCAGCAGCCGCACGATCGTGGAGAGCAGCTTCTGGGCGGGTACGGTGCCATCCCAGGCTTCCGGTGGCACCAGGCAGGTGTCGCAGTTGCCGCAGGGTTCGCTGGCCTGGCCGAAGTAGCGCAGCAGGTTGACCCGCCGGCAGTGCACGGTCTCGCAGAGCGCGAGCATGGCGTCCAGGTGCGCGCTCATCTTGCGACGGTGCGACAGGTCGCCGGGTGACTCGTCGATCATGCGGCGCTGCTGCACGACGTCTTGCAGGCCGTAGGCCAGCCAACCGGTGGATGGCAGGCCGTCGCGGCCGGCCCTGCCGGTCTCCTGGTAGTAACCCTCGACGGACTTGGGCAGGTCGATGTGGGCGACGAAGCGCACATCCGGTTTGTCGATGCCCATGCCGAACGCGATGGTGGCGACGATGATGACGCCGTCTTCGCGCAGGAACCGCGACTGGGTGCGGGCGCGCAGGCCCTGGTCGAGGCCGGCGTGGTACGGGTAGGCGTTCAGGCCGTTGGCGCGCAGGAACTCGGCGGTCTGCTCGACGGTCTTGCGGCTGAGCGCGTAGACAATGCCAGCATCGGTGGGGTGCTCGGACTGGATGAAGCTGAGCAGCTGCTTGCGCGGCTCGTTCTTGCCCACGATGCGGTACTGGATGTTGGGCCGGTCGAAGCTGGCGACGAAGTGCTGCGCCTCACCCATCTGCAGGCGCTCGGTGAGCTCGGTGTGGGTGGCGTCGGTGGCCGTGGCGGTGAGCGCGATGCGCGGCACGTCCGGCCAGCGGTCGGCGAGCTCGGACAGCGCGAGGTAGTCCGGGCGGAAGTCGTGCCCCCACTGGGACACGCAGTGCGCCTCGTCGATGGCGAACAGGGCGATGGTGCCCCGGTCGAGGAAGCGTTTGGTGGCCTCGTTGCTCAGGCGCTCCGGGGCGACGTAGAGCAGGTCGAGGTTGCCGGCGAGGTAATCGCGTTCGACCTGGCTGCGGGCGGCGGAATCCTGGCTGGAGTTGAGGAACGCGGCGCGCACGCCGACGAGGGTGAGCGCATCCACCTGGTCTTGCATGAGCGCGATCAGTGGGGAGATGACGATGCCGGTGCCCTCGCGTACCAGCGACGGGATCTGGTAGCAGAGGCTCTTGCCGCCACCGGTGGGCATCAGCACGACGGCGTCGCCACCGTTGATGAGCTGGTCGATGATCTGCGCCTGCTCGCCGCGGAACGAGTCGAAGCCGAAGACCGTGTGCAGCGCCTCGGCGGCGGTGGCGAACTTGGCCGTGGCGCGCTGGGACGGCGGCGGCGCGAGCAGCGTCGCACCACCGGCGGGTGGGGCGTAGTCGCCGAAGTCGACGGGGCCCGCTCCGGCGGGGGCGGATGCGCCCGGCCGGGAGGCAGGCTGGCCGGAGCCGCCCTGACCGTAGGGGTCTGGGGGCGGTGGGGCATCGAAGTCGTCCGGTGGCTCGAACTCGTCAGGATCCCACGGTATCTCGGCGTTCCAACTCACCCGCCAACTCTACCCGCGCCCACCGACGCCGCCGGGCTCGACGGTCATTCGACGGCCCGTGCCACGAAAGCGGTGCTCAGCGGCGCCGGGCGACTGGCTACCCCGTGGGGCGCTTGCGCAGGAACAGGAGCGTCACGCCGATCGCGGCGAGGATAGCCACGACGGCTCCGCCGATCCAGAGCAGGTCGGTCACGGCGACGCCGCTGCCGGCCGACTCGGTCTCTTCGGCGGTTGCGGCGGCATCCGTGTCGGCTGCCTGGTCCCCGCCGGTGCCGGCGCTGTCGCAGGCCGGTGCCGTGGCGGTGCCCTCATCGAGCACCTGGTTCGCATCGGGCTGCCAGGTGAACGTGAACCTGTCCGAAATGGAGTGCCCGTCGGTCGACACCGTCTGCCAGACCACCGTGTACTCCCCCGGCTGGCCGAGCTGCACCTCGGCCGTGAGGCTCGGGCCTGAGACCGTGGCGCAGCCGTCACCGTAGTAGCGCGGCGCAGCCGCGGGCCCGCTCACCTGCATGGCGCTGCTCTCACCCTGGCCGGACAGGTCGAGGAGGTTGTCGTTGGTGGTCACGACGACGGCACCTGGCTGCTCGGTGACGACCGAACCGGCCTCGGGTGTCGTGCCGACCACGGAGTTGTGCGCGAGGGCCGGCGCAGCGGAGAAGCTGAGCGTCGCCGCCACCAGCAGAATCCCGCCCAGCATCGAGCGTCTCAGCACCGTCGCGGGTCGACGGCGGGCACGGATGTCTGTCACCGGGCGCCTAGGAAGCCTCACCCTCGACGATGGCCTCCGCCCAGTCGGTCTCGCCGACCTCGCAGGACTGCAGGGTCGGGAACGCGAGGGTGTCGCCGACGGCGGCGTCCTCCGGGATCTGCAGGCTGAGCACGAAGGTCGTGCGCAGGCCGTCGGCCAGGGGCGACTCTGCGGTGTAGGTGACCTGGCCGTCGGTCAGCGGGGTGACCGCCCAGCCCGGGTTGATCGTGGGGGTGACGCTCGTGATGGTGTCGGGCACGTCGATGGTGATGCCCGTGGTCGGCGATCCCTCGCAGCCGTGTCCGAGCGAGAAGGTGAGCAGGCTGTAGGAGCCGGCGGCGGTGGACGACGGCGTGACGTCGACGTGGGCGCTGGCGGCCAGCGGGGCGGACAGGGCGAGCAGGCCGGCACCGAGCAGGGTGGTGGCGGCGAAGACGGGCGTGGAGAGCTTCATGGTGGGTCCTTGGGTGATGGCTGACGACCGGTAGCGGGTCGAACCACGGCCTGAATCCCGCCGGCTGATGGGCACGGCGGAGTTCGGCACACGATTCGCGGGCAGGCGGGCGACGCCTAAAGAAGAGGTGCGGGAACTGGCGGGGCCGAGGCGACCCTCAGGCGGATGCGCCCAGCGGCGGCCCACGGTGCCGCATGGGACTCAGCAGTACAGCGAGATCGCGCGGCGGCACAGCGGCCGTTGATGCAGAGAGAACCTGCGGGATGCTGGGGATCGGGCTGAGCACGAGAACCCGCACGAGGGCCCGCAGCTGGCTCGTCGCGATGTCGAGTAGTCCCCAGAACGCCCGCTCGCCGTACCGCAGCGCCACGATTGTGACGACGGCCGCGAGAATGTGGGCGACGGTCATCATGGCGCCGTGCTCTGCGCCGGACATGGAGCCGGCCTGTACCGAGGGGGCCAGGACGGCCACGGAGCCGGCCGGGTGGGCGTGGGCGGTGGTCGCGGCCGTGGTCACGAGTGCGCCGCCGGAACCGCCGAAGGAGAACAAACCGTGGAAGATCAGCTGGCTGATCAGGACCGCGACGCTGAGCCGCCAGGTGGAAAGGGTGCGGCCGGCCAGCACGATGGACACGATGCCGGCGAAGGCGAGCGACACGACGACGGCAAGCGCGCCGGGCACGGCGCCACCGGCAACGGTATGCGACAGCGCAGCGACAAAGGTGGAGAAGAGCGCGACGATCCACCCACGGGCAAAACGCGCCCAGCGTGTGGTCATGATCGTCCCTCTCCTGCAGTGCCTCGAATCTATCAGGACGCGGCTTTCCGTGGGCGCCGGGGAACCCACCAGCGTCGGTCAGGCACAATAGGAAGCGTGATGGCAACAAAAAAGCACCCGGCACTGTTCCTTGGCACCGGGGCCGCGGTGACCGCCCTGCTCCTGTCGGGCTGCGCCGCCAATGAAATCGGTCAGGGCACGAGCGACCTCAAGGGCACGCTGGACGGTGCAGGGTCGAGCGCGCAGGCCTCGGCGCAGGACGTCTGGATGTCGAAGTTCCAGGGCGCGAACGCCAGCGTCACGATCAACTACGACCCCACCGGTTCGGGAGCGGGCCGGGAACAGTTCATCGGCGGCGGTGTCGACTTCGCCGGCTCGGACTCCGCGCTCAGCGAGGACGAACTGGCCGGCGAGTTCGCTGCCTGCGCGCCGGGTTCCCTCGCCATCAACCTCCCCGTCTACGTGTCGCCGCTGGTCCTGGTCTACAACGTCGACGGTGTCGACAACCTGCGCCTGGATCCCGCCTCGATCGCGAACATCTTCTCTGGCACGATCACCCGCTGGAACGACCCCGCTCTGGTCGCCCTGAACCCGGACGCCGGCCTGCCAGACGAACCCATCTCCGCGGTTCACCGCTCTGACGATTCGGGCACGACGAAGAACTTCGCCGACTACCTGCACCAGAACGTGCCGGAGATCTGGCCGAACGAGCCCGAGGACGCGTTCCCCTATGACGGCGAAGGGGCGCAGGGCAACTCCGGCGTCGTCAGCGCCGTGGCCAACGGCAACAGCACGATCGGCTACGCGGATGCGTCCAAGGCCGGCGATCTGGCCGTGGCCGCACTGCAGGTGGGCGACGAGTTCGTCGACTACTCCGCCGAGGCCGCCGCTGCGATCATCGAT
This sequence comes from Cryobacterium inferilacus, assembly GCF_019599185.1. Classification (GTDB taxonomy): domain Bacteria; phylum Actinomycetota; class Actinomycetes; order Actinomycetales; family Microbacteriaceae; genus Cryobacterium; species Cryobacterium inferilacus. The sequence continues at coordinate 197,458 of NZ_JAIEUL010000004.1, forward strand.
GCCTCCCCGCTGGTGGAGCGGGAGAACCCCAACGACCTGGTCGTCGACGTCGACCGCACCTCCACCGCCGCCGGCGTGTACCCGCTGGTGCTGGTGAGCTACTTGATCGCCTGCGAGGAATACCCAGAAGCCGACCAGGCCGAACTCATCACGGGCTACCTCGGCTACGTCGCCAGCGCGGAAGGCCAGGCCGCCGCCGCAGCCGGCGCCGGCTCTGCGCCGCTGTCGGAAGAGTTCTCCACCCGGGTGCAGGACGCGATCGCCACCATCCGCTAACCAGCCGGCTCGCCGTCAACGCCGGAAGGGCACTCGCTTACGCGAGTGCCCTTCCTCTGTGTGGCGGTGTTACAGGTTCGCCAGTGCGGTGATCGACGCGTCACCCGGCGTGGCCGTGGTGAAGCTGGAGTCGATCTCGGCCCGGTCGAGCAGGTCTTCCATACGACGGCGACGCTGCTTGGGGATCAGCGTGACGACGGTACCGGACTTGCCGGCGCGGCCGGTGCGGCCGGCGCGGTGCAGGTAGGTCTTGTACTCGTCGGGCATGTCGGCCTGGATGACCAGGTCGATGTCGTCCACGTGGATGCCGCGGGCGGCGACGTCGGTGGCAACGAGCACGTTGACCCGGCCGCTGGTGAGCATCTGCAGGTTGCGGGTACGGCGGGCCTGGTTGAGGTCGCCGTGCAGGCTGGTGGCCTTGACTCCGGCGTCTTCGAGCTGGTCGGCGAGCTGCTCTGCATAGGCACGCGTACGGCTGAAGATCAGGGTCTTGCCCTGGCGGTCGACGAGCTGGCCGATGATGGAGGCCTTGTCGCGGTGCTCGATGAGGAGGACCTTGTGGTCGATCGTGCTGGAGGCCTGGTCTTCACCGGCGACCTCGTGCACAGCCGGGTTGGTCAGGAACTCCTTGACCAACGAAGCGACACCCTTGTCGAGGGTGGCCGAGAACAGCAGACGCTGGCCGCCCTTCTTGGTGAGACGCAGGATGCGCTGCACGGGCTCGAGGAAGCCCAGGTCGCACATGTAGTCGGCCTCGTCGAGAACCGTGATGACAACCTCGGACAGGTCGAGACGACCCTGCTCGACGAGGTCCTCGATGCGGCCGGCGGTGCCGATGATGATGTCGACGCCGCGCTGGAGGGCGCTGACCTGACGGTACTGCGGGACGCCGCCGTAGATCTGGGTGGTGAAGAGGCCGACGCTGCGTGCGATGGGCTGCACGGTGCGGTCGATCTGCAGGGCCAGCTCACGGGTGGGGGCCAGGATGAGCGCGCGAGGCTTGCGGGCCATCTTGCGGTCCTTGGCGCCGTTGTTCTCCATCAGCTTCTCGATCATCGGAGCGGCGAAGGCGATGGTCTTGCCTGAACCGGTCTTGCCGCGGCCGAGCACGTCGCGGCCGGCGAGCACATCGGGGATGGTCGCGGCCTGGATCGGGAACGGGGACGGAGCGCCGAGAAGGGCGAGCTCGCGCACGATGTTGCCACCGAGACCGAGGTCGCCGAAGGTCACGCCGACAACATCCTCAGCGGTCGTGGCGATGGCCTCGAGGCGCTCGAGCACCACGTCGTCGCCGGCGGCGAACTTGGGCTTGGAGTCGCGGTCGGGGTAGAAGTTGCTGGAGTGGCCGCCGTCGGAGAACGAACGGTCGTTGCGCGCCGGACGGTCGCCGCCACGGTCGTTGTTGTAGGCGGGGCGCTCGGAGCGGCCGGCACGGTCACCGTAGGACGGACGTTCGGTGCGAGCCGGACGGTCGTTGTTGTAGGCCGGACGGTCGGTGCGCGGGGCACGGTCACCGTACGACGGACGCTCGGTGCGAGCCGGACGGTCATTGTTGTAGGCCGGACGGTCGGTGCGCGGGGCACGGTCACCGTACGACGGACGCTCGGTGCGAGCCGGACGGTCATT
>NZ_JAIEUL010000004.1:199459-256071 GCF_019599185.1 Cryobacterium inferilacus
GTTGTAGGCCGGACGGTCGGTGCGCGGAGCACGGTCACCGTACGACGGACGGTCGCCGCCGCGGGCGGGACGGTCGTTGTTGCGGTCGTTGTTGTAGGCCGGACGGTCGGTACGCGGAGCGCGGTCGCCATAGGACGGACGGTCGCCGCCACGGGCGGGACGGTCGTTGTTGTAGGCGGGACGGTCGGTGCGCGGGGCACGGTCGCCATACGACGGACGGTCGTTGTTGTAGGCCGGACGGTCGGTGCGCGGGGCACGGTCGCCGTAGGACGGACGGTCGCCGCCACGGGCGGGACGGTCGTTGTTGTACGACGGACGGTCGTTGTTGTAGGCAGGACGATCGGTGCGCGGGGCACGGTCGTTGTAGGCGGGACGCTCGGAGCGCTGCCCGGTGGCCGGGCGCTCGGTGCGGTTGCCGTACGCGGGACGGTCGCCGTAGGCGGGACGGTCGGAGGAGGAGCGCTCACCGGAGCGAGCGGCACGCTCGTCGGCGTTCCAGCGCTGCTTCTTGGGAGCACCCTCGTCGGCGCGGTAGCCGCGGTGCCCGGGGCTCTTGCTGCCGCCCTTGGGTGCGCCCTTGGGGCCGCCCTTGGAGTAGCTCGGGTCGTAGTTCTTGGCTGCGCGGCCGACGGCCGGCTTCTTGCTAGAAGGCATAGAAGTGTTTCTGGGTTGTGTTGAGTACATGGCAGTAGTACGTCGCACAGCGACGCAGCCTGAGAACCCGGGCAGTCTATGGCCGGGGCCGTTCACATACAGTGATTTTTCACCAGCGGATTACTGGGAAACCGGCCCATCCTGACTTACAAACCCATCCGCGCACACAATGAAACACGCGGTGTCAAGAGCCGACTTGTCTACGTTACCTGATCGAGTCCCAAATGTCACGGGGCAGTTGCACCGGGCAGTGCACACGGTCAGACGGACGGTGCCGCCCTGACGTCGGTCTCGAGCCACTCCTGAAAAGACTGCGCGCCACGTTCGGTGCCGGGTGACGGCAGCAGGCCACCGTCACGCATCGCCCGGCCCATCCGGCCCGGCAGCCGAACCTGGACGACGAGCGCGCGCGACCGCGTGGCCCTGGCGTAGTCACGCACCATGTCGCCCAGAGTCTGCTCACTGGGACCGGCGAGGGCCGGAACGATGCCGCGCGGCGAACCGAGAACAAGGCGGAGGAGGCGCGCGGCGACCTCACGCGCCGCCACGGGCTGAGTACGCATGACGGGCACCAGCGCAACGGCTCCCCTGGATCCCCGATCCAGGGTCTGCGCCGCGAACTCGTGGAACTGGGTGGCACGCAGAAGGGTCCACGGCACGGCGCCCCGCATCACCCGCTCCTCCTGCAGGGCCTTTCCGGCGTAGTAGCCCGCCGAAACCGTGGCGGCGTTCACGATCGACAGGGCCAGATGGTGCCGCACACCGGCATCCGCCTCTGCGTTGAGCAGTGTGGCCGTTGTGGTGCCGAAAAATCGGCGGGACGCCTTCGCGGAAAGCGTGGGCGTATTGACCACATCGATGACGGCATCGACGCCGTCAAGCGCCGCGGGCAGTCCCGCTCCGGTAAGGAGGTCGATCCCGGTGGACCTGCCGATCACCACGGGTTCGAGGCCGGCGCTCCTGGCCAGATCGGTGAGGTGGTGCCCCACGATGCCGGTTCCCCCCGCCACTGCGATCCTCACGGCGCCTCCTTCGGCGGTTCTGTTGCCCCAGCACTTCGGTCACGGGTGTTGCCGCGAGTGTATGCCGATGCCGGCTGGGCCGTTCGGCGCGGAGCGGGCGGGTGTGGCGCGGTCAGGTTAGGCGGACGGAGTCCTCTGATGCACAATCGTTCGATGCGCACTCCTGATTTTTCCCCACGTGCGACCGGCGGGCTGCTGAAGTCCGCGATCGCGCACCCGCGGCTCCTGCAAGCCGCGAAGACGGCCGTGGGGGTCGCCATCGCCTGGAAACTGGCGCCGCTGATGCCCGGCGTCGCCGACGACTACCCCTACTACGCACCGCTGGGCGTGATCGTGGCGAGCTTCCCCACCCTGATGGGCTCCATCAAGAACGCCGCCCAGACGCTCGCCGGGCTGGTGATCGGCATTGCCCTGGCCGCTTCCGTCATCATCTTCAGCGAGCCCAGCGTGGTCACGGTGTCGCTCGTGGTGGGAATCGGGATGCTGTTCAGCGGCATCCGCCAGCTGGGTGCCGGCCGGGACTATGTGCCGATCGCCGGACTGTTCGTGCTGATCGTCGGCGGCCCGAACGCCGACGGCTATTCCATCGGCTACGTCTCGCAGATGACCCTGGGCGTGGTTGTGGGCCTGGCGATCAATTTGCTGGTCGCTCCGCCGTTGCGGGTGACCGCGGCGGTGAAGGAGTTGTCCCGCCTGCGGGCCGCCCTGGGCACCCACCTGGCCTCGGTGGCGGATGCGTTGGAGGCGGACTGGCCCCCGCAAGAGGGCGAGTGGTCCAAGCAGGGTGCCACGCTGAACGACACGACCACGGCGGTGCGTCGCGCGCTGGCGGAAGCCGACGAGAGCCGGCGGATCAACATGCGGGCACGCATCCGCCCGCACGATCTCAGCACCGACTACACCGACCTGGCCGCGCTGGAGAACACGACCTTCTACGTGCGCGACCTCACCGATGTGCTCGCCGGGGCCGCCTGGGGAACCCCCGTGCCGGTCGAACTGCCAGAAGAATTGCGGCCGGCGCTGGGAGCTGCAGTGCGGGCCACGGCCAACGTGGTCACCGAATGGTACACCGGCGAGACAAACCTGAAGTCGCTGGAGGCGGCGGAGGCCGCCGTCGCCGCCGTGACCCAGGCGATCCACGACCATCGCGAATTGGGTGCGGAGGCCATCGTGGCGGCAAGCGCGGCGACACTCGACCTCAACAGGATGCTCGTGGCACTTCGACCGGGAATCGTGCGCGACGCCCCGGTCGCCGCCTGAGTCCGCTGCGGGGAGATCGCCCCTGAATGCTCGGCGCTGGCCGGCGAGGGCCGTACGGCGCGCCCGGCCTGCACCCGGAGCTGCGTCGATTAACCCGGCCCGGCCTGGGCGTTCTATTCTCAGAAGTCCACGCACCCAGCGCATTCAGGAGCACCCGTGAGCACCGGTCGCCGCCGCACCATCGGACTAGGCTCCCGACGCTTCCGCCTACTTCTCGTCACCTACGTCGTCGGCATGGCCTCGGCTGTCGCGCTGCTGCTGTCGGGTTTCCACTGGGACCTGCGCCCCGTGACCCCAGCCCAGGCCGGCGGCACCGCCAGTGAGGTCGACACGACTGCCGTGGTCGGCATCCGCACCTTCGACGCCCCCGGTGATGCCGTCGTCGTCGAAGACGTCGTCTACGCCACCGAGCCGGACGGCACCCAGCTGACGCTGGACGTCTGCTCCCCCGCCGACGTTGCCGCGCCGACAGCGCAGCCTGCTGACACCGCCGCAACGACGGCACCGCCCGCGGCGACACCGGAAGAGGACGCCGGAGGCGGGCTGGGATCGACCATCGATCCGACCGCAACGGCGCTGCCCAGCGACACCACCCCCACCGAAGCGCCGGCCGCAGCCGCCCTCCGCCCGGCTGTGCTCTCGGTGCACGGCGGTTCCTGGGCCCGCGGCGACAAGGCCAACAGCGACTGGCGCAACGTCTGCGAATGGTTGGCCTCAGAGGGTTTCGTCGCATACTCGGTGAATTACCGCCTGGTTCCTGCGGTCGCCTTTCCCGCAGCGATCGACGACATCGGTCGGGCCGTGGAGTGGATGCGCGCCAACGCCGACACCTACAACATCGATCCGGACCGGATCGGCGCGTTCGGCGGCTCGGCGGGCGGCAACCTGGCGACACTGCTCGGCACCCGCGGGCGCGGCCCCCTCACCGAGGGCAGCCGGGTAGCGGCAGTCGCCGAACTCTCCGGCCCCGTCGACCTCAGCTACGACGGACTCGTGGTGTCCGGCGGTTCCTCCGGGCTGGAGCAGATCGCCCTGGACTACCTCGACTGTTCCTCCCTGCTCGACTGCCCGTCCGCGCCGAAAGCGTCTGCCGTGACCTCGTTGGATCGCACCGACCCGCCCGTGTTCATCGGCACCTCGACCGAGGAATTCATCCCGCTCAGTCAGTCGACAGACTTCGCCGACGCCCTCAGCGAGCTGGGCATCACCAACCAGCTCGTCACCGTGCCGGGCAGCCTGCACTCCATCGGGATTCTGGACGAGGCGATGCGGGTTCAGGTCGCGGACTTTCTGCACCTTCATCTCGGAACCTGACCCCGCCCAGCTCACTGGCGAGGCCACGAGGCAGGGCAGGTGAGCGCCCAAAAAAAGTTCTCCACAGGCTTGCTTTTCACCACACAAGGCTTCGATACTGAGCTATTCTCACTACATGCCCAGCATCGCAGCTGTATCCGCCCCCGACACCCCGGAAAGTGCCGTGCTGCCTGCGGATTCGGCGCTGGTGCATCCGTTGGCCGCCGCGGTTGAAGCCGTCGAGGAGCTCGGGGCGTGTAGCGCCGATTACGACGCACTGACGGATGCGGAGTTGATTGCCGGGCAGAAGAAGCTCGCGACGTTACGGGCTCTGATCGAGACCCGGGCGGTGTGGCTGGCGAAGACCCTCACCCATCGGTCCCGCCGTGAGCTCGGCCAACAGGGCCTGGCCGCGAGACAGGGCTTCCTCTCCCCGGCCGAGCTGATCCAAGACCTCACCGGCTGCACCAAGGCCGACGCTCGCAAGCTGATGGATGTGGGCACGATGCTCGACGACACCGAGGCCGCGCAGGCGGCAGCTACGGCCGCCGCCGACGAGGAAGAGGCCCGCCGGTTGCTCGACGAGGACGCCGGCCTGGGCGGGCCCGCCGACCTGGACGGACTCGACGGCGTCGGCAGCGTCGATAGCGTGGACGGTAACGACGGACCCGGCGGCGTGGACGGTCCCGGCCCGGCTTGCACCGCGGTCTCGTTGCCCTGGTACAGCCCAATCTCCGCCGCGGTCGCCACCGGTTCCCTCTCCGTGGCCGCCGCGCACGCGATCCGCGCCGGGCTCGGCGCCATCGACACCGTCGTCACCGCCGAAGTCCTCCGCACCGCCGTTCTCGATCTCCTGGCCGAGGCGAAGACGATGACCGTCGACGCCCTGCTCAAACGCTCCCGACGGGCGCGCGACACCCTCGACGCCGCCGGCATCGCCACCCGGGAACAGAAAGCCTGGGACGACCGGTACCTGCGCGTCTGGACCAGCGACTCCGGTCAGGTGCACCTCAACGGCCAGTTCCCGCCCGAGCAGGGCGCGTTCCTGCTCTCCGTCTACGACAGCGCCACCGGCCCCCGCCGCGGCGGGGTGCGGTTCGTCGACCCTGAGCGGGCCGCCTGGGCCAAAGCCGTGCAGGACGACCCGCGCAGCACCGACCAGCTCACCGCAGACACCTTCATCGACCTGATCAAGGCCGGCAGCACCGTCAACCCGGACCGGATGCTCGGCGGACGCACCCCCGCCGTCCGCGTCCTCACCACCACCCCGGCCCCGGCCCGACCCACCGACGCCCCGGCACCGGCTCGATCCGCCGACGAACCCGCACCCGCACCCGCACCGACTCCGGCCCGACCCACTGACGCCCCAGGCCCGGCCCGGCCCACCGACGCACCCGTCCCCGAGCCGGTACCGGAACCACCGCCGGAAATCGACCCGACCGCGGTGCTCGTCGCTATTCCCGACGGCACCGGACACGGCTTCATCGAAGGCCACACCGAACCCGTCTCGCAGGAGACCATCGACCGGCTGTGTTGCACCGGCGGCACCCTGCAGATCGACTTCGACAACGACGGCCAACCGCTCAACCTCGGCCGGGAACAACGCGTCTTCACCGCCGGCCAACGCATCGCCCTCGCCGCCCGCGACGGCGGCTGCATCTGGGGCGACTGCGACAAGCCACCCTCCCGCACCGAAGCCCACCACCTCGAAGAATGGGTGCGCGACCACGGCGCCACCGACATCGCCCTCGGTGTTCTGCTCTGCCCACCACACCACCGGTTGCTGCACAGTCAGGGCTGGCAGATCTTCGAAAACCAGGGCGTCTACTGGCTCAGACCACCCGCCTCCGTCGACCCCGGCCAGACCCTGATCCGGATGCGCAGCAAGAGCGCCGCGGCGCAGGAACAACAGCCCCGCGGCGACGCCCGGAACTAAGCGTAGGCGGAGGCCGGGCGCCTGTGATCGGGTCGTAGCGAGGATGGACCACCGGTGCGATACTGGCGCCACTTGCCGGGTGCCGGCCATCAGACTTACCGAACCGTAAAGGGCAAACGGCATGATGCTGACGTCGAAAGGTCGTAGCCCGCACCGCGTTGATCGCGCTCTTCGTCCCTTCGCCATCGGCACCATGATCGCCGTCGGGTCGTTCGTCCTCGCGGCGGGTGCACCCGTGTCCGCGATGGGCGCACCAGCGGCGAGCGCCACCACCGTCACACCTGCAGGCCCGCCCACCTCACCCACACCCACACCCACACCCACACCCACACCCACGTCTACGCCAACCCCCACCCCGACACCGGAGTCAACCTCAACCCCAATCGCGCCGGCAACGCCACCGACGCCGCCCCCGGCACCGGGAGTGGATTCTGAGCCGGCCCCGCAACCCTACGGGGCCCCGGCGGCGCCACCCGCACAGACCGACGAACCACCAACACCGTCCACGTCACCCCCAGGGGCCGGGCAGCCGACATCACCCGGGGCGCCCGAGGCGGCACCGACTCCCGCACCGACCGGGCAGGTCACGCCACGACCGACCGAGACGCCCACTCCCCGGCCGAGCGCGACCCCGAGCGACCGGCCCACACCCCGGCCGACCGAGACCCCGACAAGCACGCCGAAACCGACCGGAACGCCGAAACCGACACAGACACCCACCCCGACGACTGTGCCCACCCCGACCCCGACACCCACCCCGACGGGAACGCCGACGCCGCCGGTGCCGTCCGAGACGCCGACACCTCCAACACCCACACCCACACCAGAGCCCACCGACCCGACGGCTCTCGACACCGAGCCGGGCCTGGTCACTCCAACCAACCCCACGTTGCCGTTCGGGCCATACACTCCCCTCGGCCCGGTCGCCCCGTCGCCCTTCGACCAGGTCCCGACCGACACCGGTCCATCGCTCGCGGCTGTCGAGGCGGCCGCAGCCCTCGCCGCCGCGGAAACGGCACACGCCTCGGCCCAGACGGCGTATGACGCCGCCCGGCTGGACCTGGCCGCGACGCTGGCCGACCATGACGCCGCACTCACCCGGGTCGTCGAGATGAGCGCCCTCACCGACGCGGCCGTCGTCACAGCGGATGCCTCCACCAGGGTCCTGGCGGCCCTCGCCCGTGCCATGGTTCAACAGGGCTCCGACACGGCCACCCTCGACGCGCTGCTCGGGGCGCAGGAGGAGGGCGACCTACTCGCCAGGCTGGGCAGCGCTGACCGGCTCCGCTCGCTGTCGGGCAGCATCACCGACATCCGCGACCAGGTCGCGGCGGACACCGAACGCGCCGCCACCCTACAGGCCGACCTCCTCGCTGCCGAGGAAGCGGCGGCGAACGTCCCCCTGTCCGACAAGGAAGCGGCGCTGGCATCCGCCGAGCTCACGCTGAGCGAAGCCACCGCCGCCCTGACCGCGGCCAGCGAGAACGCCCGGCTGGCGCTGGCGCAATCGGCCGAGGCATCCGCTGCTCGCACCGAGGCGGCTGCCAGCGAGCTCGCCGGCATCCTCGGGGCGCGGCTGAGCAATCAGGGCTGGGCCACCCCCGTTGTCGGCATCATCAACGACAGCTACGGCTCGCGCCCCATCCGGCCCCTGCCCGGCGTCAACGCGTTCCATGCCGGCACCGACCTCGGCTCAGCCTGCGGATCTCCCATCTACGCCGCCAGCGCCGGGGTGGTCACGCAGACCGGGCAGCTCGGTACCTACGGCAACTGGATCCTGATCGAGCACGGCGAGGGCGTGAGCACCGGATACGCCCACATTCGAGACGACGCCACGCTGGTGACCACTGGTGATACCGTCACGGCAGGCCAGGTGATTGCCAAGGTCGGTAGCACCGGCGCCTCCACCGGCTGTCATTTGCACCTCGAGGTGCGGGTTGACGGCAACGCCATAGATCCGCTGCCGTTCTTCACCGAGCGCGGCATCGACCTCGGCACCGGCTGACTCGCGCCGAGCGCGGCGGCTCAGCGCATCGTCCGGCGGAACCGTCGGCGTTCCCGACCGCCCTCGACCACCAGGTAGAGCACCGGCAGGACCACCAGAGTGAGCACCGTCGACGACACCAGGCCGCCGATGACGACCAGCGCGAGCGGCTGGGAGATGAACCCACCGTGCCCGGTGAGACCCACCGCCATGGGCAGCAGCGCAAAGATCGTCGCCAGCGCCGTCATGAGAATCGGGCGCAGGCGCCTGGACGCCCCGTGTACCAGAGCGTCGTAGACGGTCTGACCCCGCTGCCGGTACTGGTTGACCAGGTCGACGAGAACGATGGCGTTGGTGACGACGATGCCGATGAGCATCAGCACGCCGATGAGGGAGGCGACACCGAGCGGGATGCCCGTGATCACCTGCAGGGCAATCGCGCCGGTCGCCGCGAACGGTACGGACACCAGCAGCAAGAGCGGCTGCAACAGCGACCTGAACGTGGCGACCATGACGATGTAGACGATGAGGATGGCCACGAGCATCGCGACGCCGAGCTGCTCGAACGCATCCGTCTGGTCGGCGGAGACACCGCCGAGGGTGGCGGTGGCACCGGTGGGCAGGCCGGTGTCGGCGAGCGCCGTGGTCACCTGGGCGGTGGCGGTGCCGAGGTCGTCACCATCGGGCGTAGCCGAGACCGTGGCCGTACGCAGGCCCTTGGTGGTGGTGAGCGTGGACGGGCCGTCCACCTGCTGCACCACGGCCAGGGTGTCCAGCGCCACCGGTCCGGCCGCGGTCGGCACCTGCAGGTCGGCGAGATCCGCCGTGGTCGTCGGCGCCGACTCCGACTGCAGGTACACCGACAGCGACGCCTCCTCCACGGTGATCGATCCGATGCTGCTGGGCTGCATCGCCTGGGACACCAGGGTGCCGAGCGCGAGCTCGCTGAGCCCGGCGGCAGCCGCCTTGGTGCGGTCGATGGTCACGGCGATATACGGGCGCGAGGCCGACAGGTTACTGCTGGCCTGGCTGACGGAGTCGAGGTCGCCGATGACGGCCAGGATGTCGTCGGAGGCCTGCTGCAGGTCTGCGCCGGACGCCGCCGTGATGTCGATCTCGATGTCGGAAGATCCGCCGAAGCCGCCACCGGAGGAGACCGTGATCTCGCCGGCACCGTCGACGCCGTCGAGCTGGTCTCGTACCTCGGCCTGCACGGCATCCGCATCAGCGGAGTCGTCGGTGGTGACCGAGTAGGTCACCGTGCTGGAGGAACCGCCACCACCGGAGAACCCGCCGAAAGCGCTGCCGCCGCCGAGAGAGACCTGCACGATACTCACGCCGTCCACCCCTCGCACGGTGTCTTCCACCGCGGTGGATGCGGCATCCTGGGCGGCGAGGCTGGTGCCCACCGGAAGTTCCTGGCTGACCTGGAAGGTGGACTGGCCGGTGGAGCCGAGGAAGTTCACCTTCATGAACGGCAGCAACGCCACCGTGCCGGCCAGCACCAGGGCGGCGAGCAGCAGGGTCGCCACGTAGTGCTTGAGAGTCCAGCGGATGACCGGCAGGTACCCCTTCTGCAACCGGCTGGGCTGCTCACGGGCGTCACGCTCGTCGAAGCCGTCGGCATCCGGTGCGGCGTGCCGGCTGCGGGTGAGCGCGGCCGTGGCCACTGTGCCGGTGGCGGTGGCCACTGTGCCGGGGGCGGGGCCGGCGCTCGGCTCGAGCGCGGGCGTTTCCTCGGCGGGGGCGGTCGTGGCGGGGGCGGTCGTGGCGTCGGCGGGGGCCGGCTTGGGTGCTCGCAGGAACCAGTAGGCGAGCACCGGAACGATGGTGAGCGAGACGAGCAGCGACGCGAGCAGCGCGATGGTGACGGTGAGAGCGAACGGGCGGAAGAGCTCCCCCGTGGACCCGCCGACGAACGAGATCGGCAGGAACACCGTGACGGTGGTGATGGTGGAGGCCGTGATGGCGCCGGCCACCTCGCGTACGGCGCGCACGATGGTCTCGGCGCGATCGGCGCCCCAGACCAGGTGCCGCTTGATGTTCTCGATCACGACGATGGAGTCGTCGACGACCCGGCCGATGGCGATGGTGAGCGCACCCAGGGTGAGGATGTTCAGCGAGTAGCCCACGGACTGCAGGCCGATGAAGGTGATGAGCACCGAGGTGGGAATGGAGATGGCGGTGACGAGGGTAGCCCGCACCGACAGCAGGAACACCAGGATCACCAGGACCGCGAAGATCAGACCGAGGATGCCCTCCTGGGTAAGGGCGTCGATGGACTCCTGGATGAACGGGGCCTGGTCGAAGACCACGGTCATGGTGGTGCCGGGCACGGCGTCTTCGAGCTGCGGCAGAATGGCGCGCACGGCGGTAGACACGTCCACGGTGTTGGCGGCGGGCACCTTGGTGACGGAGATCGTGAGAGCGGTTTCGCCGTCGACCCTGGAGATGCTGGTCACCGGGTTGTTGACGACGGCAACCTCGGCGACGTCGCCGATCGTCAGCGGTGCGGATGCCGCGGACGCATCCGTTGCCGGTGCATCCGTTGCCGGTGCCGTCGCCGGCGCACTCGCGCCGATCAGCGGAAGGGCCGCGATGTCGTCGGCGGAGCCGAGCTTCGTGCCGGCCTGCACGGACAGGGTCTGGTCGTTCTCGGTGAGCGAGCCGCCGGGGATGAGCGAACCGTTCTGCTGCAGGGCGTCCCGGATGGCCAGGGTGCTGAGGCCACGGACGGCGAGCGCGGTGGCATCCGGCGTGATGGTGACGCGCTGGCCGATGTCGCCGACGAGTGCGGCATCGCGCACCCCCTCGATGTCGCGGATGTCGCCGAGGACACCGCGGCGCAGCTGGTCGGCCACGGTGTCGGCGTCACCGCCGGACACGGTCACGGACAGCACCGGGAAGTCGTCGATGCTGCCGCTGATCACCTGCGGGTCGAGATCGGCGGGCAGGGCGGTCTTGATGCGGTTGACGGCCTGACTGACCTTGGATTCGGCCTTGACGAGGTCGGTGCCGTAGGTGAACGTGGCGTTGACCAGCGAGGAGTTCGTGCTGCTCGTCGTGGACGTCGACTCGAGCCCCTCGATGCCCTGGATGGCGGTCTCGATCGGCGTGGACACGTCATCATTGACGACCTCGGGCGAGGCGCCGGGGTAGCTGGTGGAGATCAGCAGGGTGGGCAGCTGGAGGGAGGGGATCAGCTCCTGCTTGAGGCTGGTCAGCGCCAGGGAGCCGAAAATGGCCGCGACGACGGTGATGAGCGCGATGAGCGCCCGATTCTTCATGCTCAGGACCGAGAGAAAATACACCCGATCAGTATCTCATTTGCCCGGTCTGCCGACGTCGTGCGGCCGGGCCGACAGATGACGGTTTCGTGACGGTCAGACGACGTCGGCGAGGTAGCCCGTGTCGGGCAGCGGATGCCGCAGCAACGAGTCCCAGGCCAGCGCGAGGGCGTCGAGGGCTCGGGGCATCTCGGCGGGTCCGTAACAGAACGGGATACGCAGGAATCGCTCGAACGCGCCGTCGATGCCGAACCGGGGGCCGGCGGGTAGCAGCAGCCCCTGCGCCCGGGCGGACAGGGCCAGTTGGGAGCTGACCGGGCGACCGAGGTTCACCCACAGGGTGATGCCGCCGTCCACCGTCGGCACCTGCCAGTGTGGGAATCGCTCGGCCAGCCCGGCGACGAGCCGGTCGCGGCCCTCGCGCAGCAGGGTACGGCGGGTCTGGAGGATCTCCGGCAGCTGTCGCAACAGCCGGGCCACGATGAGCTGCTCAAGCACCGGGGTGCCCAGGTCGTTGGCCAGCCTGGCGGCGGCCAGCTTGCGGATCAGGGCCGGGTCGGCGCGGATCCAGCCCACCCTGAGGCCGCCCCAGACCGTTTTACCCACCGAGCCGACGGAGACGGCGAGGTCGGGCCTGGCCGCATCCGCCGACGCCGCGAACGGCGCGAACTCGCCCGCCCGGTCGATGTCGAGTTCGCCGATGGTCTCATCGCTGATCAGCATGGTGCCCTGCCGCGCGGCGGCGGCAAGCACTCGCTCGCGCTGCTCCATCGGCATCGTCTGCCCGGTGGGGTTCTGGAAATCCGGCATCAGGTAGCCGAGCACCGGATTGCTGCGTTCCAGCGTTTGCAGCAGAGCCGATTCGTCCCACCCCGCCTCGACTCCGGGCAGCGCGGCCGTCACCGACACGGGCATCAGCCGGCCGCCGGCCGCACGCAACGCCTCGTAGGCGTGCGGGTAGGTGGGCGTCTCGATGAGCACCCTGTCACCGCGGCTGACCAGCACCCGGGCGAGCAGGGCGATGGCGTGCTGGGCGCCGATGGTGACCATGATCTGGTCGGGGTCGGTGGGCAGCCCCCGCTGGCGGTACCGGTCGGCAACCGCCCGCCGCAACTCTGGCAGGCCGAGCGGATCGAAACCCGAGTCTTGCAGGTGCCGGGGCAGGTCGGCCGCGGCGAGCACGGCCACGTCGGCGAGGCCGGGCCAGGCCGGGAGCACCGCCTGGCCGAGGTCGAGCACACCAGGCGCGGCCGGCGCATCCGCACCGGTGGGAACGCCGGGCAGCCGGGTCATACTGCCGGACCCTTGCACGCTCACCAGGAACCCCGCGGCGCGCAGTTCGCGGTACGCGGCCGTGACGGTGGTGCGGCTCAGGCCCAGCCGGGCGCCGAGGTCGCGCTCGGCGGGCAGCCTGCTCTCGCCGGGGATGCGACCGTCGAGGGTGAGCAGGCGGATGCGGTCGGCGAGCGCCCGGTAGGCCGGTCCGGTGGCGCGCCACTCGCCGAGCAGCGCTTCCAGGGCCCGGGCAGTCAACTGGTTGGACGACATGAAGCCACTTTAGGTCGATTGGCTACTTGAGTACACCCTGTAGATGCAATTGGATTGCTTCCATGACTCATCGCCTCGTTCAGCTGCTCATTGGCCTTTTCCTCTACGGAATCGGTATCGCGCTGATCGTGCGCGGGGCCATCGGGGTGGCGCCGTGGGACGTGCTGACGCAGGGCATCGACGGCCATGCCCACCTGGGCTTCGGGCTGGTCACCACGATCATCAGTGGCGTGGTGCTGCTGCTGTGGATTCCGCTGCGGCAGAAGCTGGGCGTCGGCACGGTCGCAAACGCCCTGCTGGTGGGGCCGTCGGCGGATGTGGGCCTCTGGCTGATTCCCGCCGACCTGGATCTCTGGGCGCGGGTGCTGCTGTTTGCGACCGGGCTGGTGCTGCTGGCGGTCGCCTCGGGCATCTACATCGGGGCGGATCTCGGCCCCGGCCCGCGGGACGGCCTGATGACCGGCCTGCACGCCCGTACCGGCTGGCCGATCTGGGCGGTGCGCACCGGCATCGAGGGCTCCGTGCTCGTGATCGGCTGGCTACTCGGCGGCAACGTGGGGGTGGGCACGGTGGCGTTCGCGTTGCTGGTGGGGCCGCTCTGCCAGTGGACCCTGCCGCTGTTCGCCCGGCGGGTGCGCGAGAGCGGCGCTGTGGTCGCCACGGCCGGGTGAGGTGACCGCACGGCCGCTTTTGCGGAAGCTATCGCCGAGAGGGGGTGGCCGGCGCCGCGCCGCAGACCGCGACGATGGTGCCCTCGAGGGCGTCGGCCACCTGCCGAATGGACTCTTCGGTGGCCCACTCCACGGGGGCATGCGGGCCGCCACCGTCGACACCGAAGAGCAGGCACGGGATGCCAGCCTCGAGCACCAGACCGGCGTCGGTCCAGTACGGCTCACCACGTGGCTCGATCGGGCGGCCCAGCACTCGCTCGGCCTGTTCGGCGAGCAACCGCACCACCGGCCAGGTCGGGTCCGCCTCGAACGCTCCGCGCGCGACGAGCCGGGTGAGCTCGTACGAGAAGCCTGCGGTGTCACGGGCCAGCCCGTCGAGCAGGTGACGCAGCTCGGCCTCGGTGGCGTCAGGGGTCTGGCCGGGCAGCGTGCGCCGCTCGATGGTGAGGGTGCAACGCGCCGCGACCGTGGCCGCATCCGTGCCGCCCGCGATCTGGGACACCCGCACACTGCCGTGGCCGAGCAGCGGATGCGCCGGCGCGCGGTCGAGCCGGGCCTGCAGGTCATCGAGGGCGCGTAGCACCAGGCCGGCGTGCCGGATGGCGTCCACGCCGAGTGCGGGCATCGACCCGTGAGCCGCCAGGCCGTGCAGGGTGAGCTCGAACCAGGCGAAGCCGCGGTGGCAGACGGTGAGGCTGAGTTCGCTGGGTTCGACGACGATCGCCGCATCCGCGCTGAACCTGCGCAGCACCTCCTCGGTGCCGAGGCTGCCGAACTCCTCGTCGGCGACCAGGGTGACCAGCAGGTCGCCCGCCAGCGGGGTGAGCGTGGCCCGCTGCGCGGCCACGAGGACCGCGGCCAGTCCGCCCTTGGTGTCGAACGCGCCGCGGCCCCACAACCTGCCCGAGTGCCGTTGGCCCGCGAACGGGTCGCACTCGTAGCCGTCGACGCCGACGGTGTCGAGGTGGGCGTTGAGCATGAGCGATCGACCACCGCCGGTGCCGCGCTTGATGCCGACGATGGAGGGGCGGCCGGGGCGGTCTTCCAGGCGGTGCACCTCGAATCCGCGGCCGGCGAGCCACGCGGCGCACCAGTCGGCGATGGCGGCCTCGCCCGCCCCGCCCTGCGCCAGGTCGGGGTTGACGGACTCGATGGCGATCAGGCGCGCGGCCAGCACGACGGGGTCGAGGTGACCGTCGTCGACCGCGTCGAGGGCGTCCGCCCGCTGCTCCGCCGGGAGGGCCGGGCCGTCGGCGGGGCCCGCCGGGGTGGCCCGGTCGACGCCGTCATCCGGGGCCGGTGAGACGGGCCGGTCTGGTCTCTGGTTCGCCATTCCCCGAACCTAGCGCCGGATGCCCCCTCCCGGCAGTACCTCACCCTCCTGTCCGACGCATAACTCCTGCAATTTCCGCCCATCCGGCATCCGTTTTGCCACCTGACCGGGATCGGCCGGAATTCTGCAGGAGTTATGCGCCACGGGGCGGGCGTGCGGGCGGGACGGCGGTGCGGTTTACGTGGGCGGGGGTTTCGGACAGAATTGGCGGATGGGAGACGACGCGGCCTCGGCCACCAGGACCACGTCCGTGCACGCATCCGCCCGGACCCCGCTGCGGATCGTGGCGGCATTGCTGGTCTCGGCCTCTGCGGTGCTCATCTTTGCCCTGGGGCTGCGACTGCCGGGGTACGCGACCCTCGCGCTGGCGCTGCTGGTGGCGTTCTGGGCGGACCGGGCCCTGTTCAAGGACCTGCTCCTGATCGGCGTGGGACTCCTGATCATCAGCACGATCTCGGTCGAGGCGAACATCAGCTACCCCAACATGGCGCTGATGGGCGTGGTGCTCTCTGCCGCCGTCTTCGTGCCGTACCTGATGTCCCGGCGACTGTTCGGCGACCGCCAGGTGTGGTTCCCGATCAAGACCGGGCAGCGCTGGACCACCCTGGAACGCTGGTATCTGGTGGGGGTCCTGCTGCTGGGCTACCTGATTCTGCCGACCTACTTCATCCGCTCCGGCGCATACCTGAACTGGCCGGCCATCAGCGCCCCCGACGAACTCGGCCGGCTCTTCGTGGGCGTGGGCTTCGTCGGCATCTGGGACGAACTGTTCTTCATCTGCACGGTCTTCGCCCTGCTCCGGCGGCATTTCTCCTTCTGGACGGCGAATCTGCTGCAGATGGTGATCTTCGTATCGTTCCTCTGGGAGCTCGGCTACCAGAGCTGGGGTCCGCTGCTGACGATCCCGTTCGCACTGCTGCAGGGCTACACCTTCTCCATCACCAAGTCGCTCACCTATGTGGTGTGCGTGCACCTGCTCTTCGACCTGGTGGTCTTCCTGGTGCTCGTGCACGCCCACAACCGGGACTGGCTGGCCATTTTCCCGTACTGACTCCGGCGCACTCGGCGCGGCCCGGCGGCGCTCCCCTGGTTTCTTCGGGTTTGCCGTGAGGGCCTTGCGCGAGGCCTAGACGCGATATAGCTTGATTCTCACTGAACGCGATATATCGCGAAGGAGAAAACAATGACGCAAGAAAAATGGCTGATTGCCCCCGGGCAGTCCAAAATCATCGACATCGAGCTGGTTCGTTCCCTGAAAGTGAGCCTGATCGGCGGAAAAATCGACATCATCGGGAGCGACGAGCCGGGTGCCCGCATCGAAGTGCACAGTGTCTCCGGGCTCGACCTCAAGGTCTCCATGGTGGAGGACGCGCTCGAGATCGATCACCCGCAGCTGCGCTGGGACAACTTCCTCGACGTCTTCGCCTCCTTCCGGGGCACCGCGAAGGCGGAGGTCAGCGTGACCGTGCCGCACGACGTGCTCCTGAAGTTCGGTGTGATCACCGCGGATGCCCTCGTGACGGGCCTGCGCAGCGACGCCAAGCTCAGCACGGTCTCCGGCGACCTCGTGATCGACGACATGGTCGGCGACCTCGAGCTGAACGCCGTGAACGGTGAGATCTCGGTGCGCAACCACGTCGGGAACATCTCCGCGCACACCGTGTCCGGCGAGCTCACCGCGAGCGGAACGATCGGCAAGTTCACCGTCGACGGCGTGACCAGCGCGGTCTTCCTGGACATCGACGGCACCCCGGACGAGATCTCCACGAACCTGGTCAGCGGCGCGCTCACCGTGCGCCTGGGCGCCGAAGTGGCTACCCGCTACCGGCTCAACACCGTCTCCGGCACGCTGCAGCTGGACAACCAGACCATCCGCGGCACCCTCGGCAAGGGCTACGAGGGCACCACCGGTGAACTCAGCGGCTCCTGGCTCGACCTGCGCGCCAAGTCGGTATCCGGGAACATCTCGGTGGTGCGTCGGGCGCCGGCGACCGTGAGCGACGCGAGCTCGACCACCCAGACCAGCACCGGAGGCTACCCGAACGACGAGGCCTCCTCATGACCCCGACCTTCGCCCACGGCAGCCTGCGCCTGTACCTGCTCAGCCTCCTCGCCGAGCGCCCCCGGCACGGTTACGAGCTGATCCAGGCCCTGAGCGAACGCTTCGGCGGCACCTACAGCCCCAGCGCGGGCACGATCTACCCGCGCCTGGCAAAGCTCGAGGAGGAAGGCCTGGTCACCAAGACCGCCGGCGAGCGCAAGACGGTCTACGAGATCACCGACGCCGGCCGCGCCGAACTGGCCGCACGGGCAGACGACCTGCGCGACATCGAGTCGGAGGTCACCGATTCGGTGCGCCGCCTGGCCGATGAGGTGCGCACCGGGGTGACCGAAGCGATGAAGAGCCTGCGTGCCGATCTCGCCTCAGCCGCCAGGCACGCTGCGCCCGACATGAGCAAACCCCACCAGGACACCCGCCCGCATGGCGACTCCAACCGGTCTCTCCGCGAGGCCGACATGGTGCTCAACGAGTTCCGTCAACAGTTGCGGGCCGACCTGCGCACCCAGGCCTACCGGGCGCAGTTGCCGGATGCCACGGTGCCGGAACTCCGCCGCCAACTGGATGAGGTGCGCGCCAGCATCCTCGCCTCGCTCAGGCCCTGACCCGGCGAGACCGCACACGAAGCCGTCCCTGTCCGGGGCGGCTTCGTGCCGTTCGGGCACCCGGACAGGGCCGAACCGCCCGCTCATCAGCGGTGGCGATGCGCCGGCGCCTCCGCCCGCGCGCCTGAGAGTATTCCCAGAAAGGCTGGCAATCTGCCGACAGCTTGACTGTGGGGTGCATCGGAGTAGTGTCATCCCTCGTGACATCAGAGGGGAACTCCCCATTACCTGAAGGTCGATCACCGAAACGGTGGATAATCGGCGAACCGCTCCCCAGCGAACACCTGGACGGGCAGCTGCTTCCCAAGCACCTGGCGCTACCGATCTTCGCCAGCGACCCGCTCTCCAGCGTGGCCTACGCCCCGCAGGAACTGCTCATGATCCTGACCCTCGGCGGGCTCGCCTTCCTGAGCTTCGCCCCGTGGGTCGCCGCCGTGGTGGTGCTGCTCCTGGTCGTGGTGGTGGCGTCATACCGCCAACTGATCAAGGCCTACCCCAACGGTGGCGGCGACTACGAGGTCGCCTCAAAGAACCTCGGCGAGAAGGCCGGCCTCGTCGTCGCATCCGCCCTGCTCGTGGACTACGTGATGACCGTGGTCGTCTCGGTATCCAGCGGCGTGGACAACATCATCTCCGCGATCCCCGCCCTGGCACCGCTGCGCGTGGAGCTGGCCGTGCTGTTCGTGATCATCCTCGCCGCCGTGAACCTGCGCGGCGTCGCCGAGTCGAGCAAGGCCTTCGCCCTGCCGACCTACCTGTTCATCGGCAGCGTGCTGCTGATGATCGTCGTGGGTCTGGGCCGCGTGGCGCTGGGGGATGCGCCCATCGCCGAGTCCGCCGGATTCGAGGTGGAGGCGCACAACCTCGCCCAGACGGCGTTCATCCTGCTGCTGCTGCGCTCGTTCGCCAGCGGATGCAGCGCCCTGACCGGCGTGGAGGCCATCGCCAACGGCGTCCCGGCCTTCAAACGCCCGAAGATCAAGAACGCGCAGATCACCCTCACCCTGATGGGCGGCATCGCGATCGTGCTGTTCGTGGGCCTCACCGCTCTGGCGCTGTTCTCCAAGGTGCACTACGCGGAGAACCCGTGCGATCTGATCGGCTGGGCCGAGTGCGCCACAGAGCCGCAGCGCAGCCTGATCGCGCAGATCGCCGCCGCGACCTTCGGCAACAACTCGCTGATGTTCTTCGTTCTGCAGGGCGCCACCGCGATGGTGCTGCTGCTCGCGGCCAATACCGCGTTCAACGGGTTCCCGTTGCTGGGCAGCGTGCTGGCCCGCGACTCCTACGCGCCCAAGTCGCTGAGCACCCGCGGCGACCGGCTGATCTACTCGAACGGTGTGGTGCTGCTCGCGCTGGCCGCCATCGTGATCATCGTGATCTACCAGGCCAACCTCACCGTGCTGATCCAGCTTTACATCATCGGCGTGTTCGTGTCGTTCACCATCGGCCAGACCGGCATGGTGGTGCACTGGCTGACCCTGCTGAAGACCGCTCCGCCCAACCGGGGCTCGATCATCCGCAGCCTGTCGATCAACGGGTTCGGCGCCCTGCTCACCGGGGTGGTGCTGATCGTGGTGACGATCACCAAGTTCACCCACGGCGCCTGGCTGGTGTTCCTGATGATGCCGATCCTGTTCATGCTGATGCTGGGCGTGAACCGGTACTACCGCGACGTGGCCAGGGAGGTCGAGGTCGACCCGATCACGACCTTCGGGTCGCAGGGCGACCACGCCATCGTGCTCGTCGGCAAGATGCAGAAGCCGGTGCTCAAGGCCCTCGACTACGCCATCGCCGCCCGGCACGTGAGCCTCGAGGCCGTGCACGTGTCGATCGACGAGGAGGAGACCGAGAACCTCATCATCGACTGGGCCAAGCAGAACATCCAGGTGCCGCTGAACATCGTGGCGTCGCCGTACCGCGACATCAGTTGGCCGCTGATCTGTTACATCAAGGACCGCCGCCAGGAGTACGGCTCAGAAGTCGTGACCGTGTACACGCCGATCTACATCGTCGGGCACTGGTGGGAATCGTTGCTGCACAACCACAAGGCCAGGCGCCTGCGCCAGAAGCTGATGCTCGTGCACGGGGTGACCATCGCTCTGGTGCCGTGGCTGCTGGACTCCTCCGAGCTCATCTACGGGCGCAGGTCCCGGCCGATACCCGGCCAGGAGCGTCGCGGTGAGCCGGTGCGCTCGCACCCGATCCCGCGGAGGCCGCTCGAGCCGGTGACCGTGGACACGACCAGCGTGCGCGTGCCGGCCGCGGAGGAGACCGGGCCGAAGTCGAGCCCGGCCAGCCCGCCGATGAAGCCGAGACCCCGACCGGTGAACCCGAACAGGCGCAAGCGCAAGTAAGTCAGCGGCTCAGAGCAGGGCGAGCAGCCGTCTGGCGATCACCCGGCCGGCCCGTCTGGCGCCGATCGTGCTGGCCTGGGGGCCGTACCCGGCCAGGAAGATGCGCGGGTCGCTCCAGGACGCACCTGCCCCGACGGCGAGGCCGCCCGCACCGGTGCGCAGCTTCAGCGGCGCCAGGTGGCGCAGCTCCGGCCGGAACCCGGTGGCCCAGATGATGACGTCGGCCGCGGTGACCGAACCGTCCGGCCAGCGCACCCCGGTCTCCTCCAGGCCCGCGAACATCGGCCGGGCCACCAGGGTGCCTCGGTCGATTCCGGCCTGGATGCGCCGGCTCACCGGCACCCCGGTGCCGCTGACGATGCTCGGCAGCGCCAGGCCGTTGCGGGCGGCCTCATCTTGCTTGGCCACCGCCGCCAAGGCCCCCTCAGGGTCGAGGTGTTCGGTGCGCACCCACTCGATCGGGCGGCGGGCCACCCAGGTCAGGTCGGCGGCGATCCCCTCCAGCTCGAGCATGAGGCCGATGGCCGACGTGCCGCCGCCGACCACGACCACGCGTTGGCCGGCGAACTGGCGCGCATCCGTGTAGTCGCTGGTGTGCAGCTGGCGCCCCTGGAACCGGTCGGCACCCGGGTAGTGCGGCACGAACGGCGCACCCCAGGTGCCCGTGGCGTTGACGAGCAGCCTGGCGAGGGTTTCCTGCTCGCCCCGCGCCACCGAGCTGGTGCGCACCACCAGGTCGGCGTTGCGGTTGAACACCGACCGCACGGCCACCGGTCGAAGCACGTTGAGCTCGTAGTGCTCCTCGAACCGGCGGTAGTACTCGGTGACGACGTCGCGGGCGGGCCGGGTGCGATCGGCGGTTTCGAAGCTCAGGCCCACCTCGGCCAGGCCGGGCAGATCGTTGACCCGGTGGGCCTCACCGAGGCGCAGGGACTCCCAGCGGTACTGCCAGGCGCCGCCGGCATCCGCACCGCGATCGAAGATCACGAAGTCGCGCCCGGCGGTGAGACCGGCCCGCCGGAGGTGGTACGCCACGGACAGCCCGGCCTGGCCGGACCCGATGATGACCACCGGCACAGTCCCGCCGTCGTGCACGTGACCTCATCCCCCGGTCCAGCCGTGAACCGCGTCATCGGGGCGTCAGGCCCACCATGCTAAACTAGCGGTTAGATTTCACTATTCCGTTCGGCAACTCCCGGGTGACTCATGGCTCACCCGGCCTGGCATCGTTAGGGGGTCACGCATGGGGCGCGGCCGTCAAAAAGCAAAGCACACCAAGGTCGCCCGCGAGCTGAAGTATTTCAGCCCGGACACCAACTACAACGCGCTCGAACGCGAGCTCACCGGGCATCCGGCGACCGACCCGCGCCTCGACGAGGACCTGGCCAAGTGGCCGGAGTACGAGGCGAACAAGACGACGTCGGACGATCCCGACGAGTACGTCGACCACTACGACACCGAAGACGAGAAGAAGCGCGCCTAGCCGCGCTGCTTCTCGTCGGCTCGCGTTCGCGGGTGCCGACACTGTGTGGCGCGCCCGGCGACCGGTTCCCGGCCGACTCTCAGCACAACAACAAACCGCCCCGGAGTCAACTGACTCGGGGCGGTTCGTCGTGTGCGGGTTCGGTCAGTCGGCGTAGCTGCCGACGAGGCGCACGGCGCCCCCGTTGACGCCCTTGGCGCCCTGCTCGAATCCGGTGAGGTCGTGCGGGGCCATCGAGACGCGGCCGGCGACCCAGGACGGGATACCCTCGGATTTCAACCGCGAGATGACGGATGACGCGGCGTTGGCGGCGACGACGGCGAACATGCCCACGCCGAGGTTCCAGGTGCCTTCGGCGCTCTCCAGCGTGCTGCCGGCCATGTCGCCGAGCACCCGGAAGACCGGTGCGGGCGACCAGGTGGACCGGTCGACCTCGACCCAGCTGCCGACGGGCAGCACACGGGCGAGGTTGGCGGCGATACCGCCGCCGGTGACGTGGCTGAGGGAGTGCACCACTCCGGCCAGTTCGGGGTCGGAGAGCACGCTGAGCAGCGGCCCGGTGTACAGCCGGGTCGGTTCGAGCAGGGCCTCACCGACGACGCCGCCGAGCTCGGCCGAGGTGTCGGTGTAGCCGATACCGCGCTGGCTCAGGATGTGCCGCACGAGCGAGAACCCGTTGGAGTGCAGGCCGGACGAGGCCATGGCGATGACAACGTCACCGGACTGGACGCGCTCGGCGCCGAGGACCTGGCCGGCTTCGACGACACCGGTGGCCGCTCCGGCCACATCGTAGTCGTCCGGACCGAGCAGGCCGGGGTGTTCGGCGGTCTCGCCGCCGACGAGGGCGGTGCCGGTGGCCGCGCAGGCCGTGGCGATGCCGGCGACGATCGAGGCGATGCGCTCGGGGACGACCTTGCCGCAGGCGATGTAGTCGGTCATGAACAGCGGGCGGGCACCCACGACAATGATGTCGTCGACGACCATGCCCACCAGGTCTTGCCCGATGGTGTCGTGCTTGTCGAGCGCCTGGGCGATGGCGACTTTGGTGCCAACGCCATCCGTGGAGGTGGCCAGCAGCGGGCGGGTGTAGTTGGTGAGGAAGGAGACGTCGTAGAGGCCGGCGAAGCCGCCGAACCCGCCGAGCACCTCCGGGCCGTGGGTGGCCGAGACGGCGGTCTTCATCAGTGATACCGCGAGGTCACCCGCGTGGGTGTCGACTCCGGCGGCGGCGTAGCTTGCGTTGCTCATTCTGGTCTTCCGGGATCGCCGAACGGGACCTGACCGTGTTCGACGAGCACGGTGGCCCGCTTCGAGTCAGGGGTGAGCACACCCTCGAACTCCGCGTCTGGACCGGGGTCGCAGCCGTCGGAGGTGGAGAAGTCACGCTCGAGGAGGTTCTTGCCCAGGTGCTGGGTCTCTGGCAGTTTGATCGGGTACACGCCGGTGAAGCAGGCCGTGCAGAGGCTCTCCCTGGGCTGCTCGGTGGCGGCGATCATGCCGTCCTCCGAGAGGTATCCGAGCGAGTCGGCGCCGATGGCCTGGCGCACCTCGTCGACACCGAGGCCGGTGGCGATGAGTTCCGCACGGGAGGCGAAGTCGATGCCGTAGAAGCAGGGCCAGGTGATGGGCGGGCTGGAGATGCGCACGTGCACCTCGGCCGCCCCCGCCTCCCGCAACATGCTGACCAGGGCGCGCTGGGTGTTGCCGCGCACGATCGAGTCGTCGACCACGATCAGCCGCTTGCCCTTGATGACCTCTTTGAGCGGGTTGAGCTTGAGCTTGATGCCGCGCTGACGGATGGTCTCAGAGGGCTGGATGAAGGTGCGGCCCACGTAGGTGTTCTTGACCAGCCCCTGACCGAACGGGATGCCGGACGCCTGGGCGTAGCCGATGGCGGCCGGGGTGCCGGACTCGGGGGTGGGGATGACGAGGTCTGCTTCGACGGGGTACTCTGCGGCGAGCTGACGACCCATTTCGACGCGGGCCTCGTGCACGCCACGGCCGGCGATGGTGGTATCCGGCCGGGCGAGGTAGACGTACTCGAACACGCATCCGGCCCGCTTGACCTCGGCGAAGCGCTGCGTGCGCAGGCCGTCTTCGTCGATGGTGATGAGCTCACCGGGTTCGACCTCGCGCACGAAGCTGGCGCCGACGATGTCGAGGGCGGCGGTTTCGGAGGCGACGACCCAGCCGCGTTCGAGCCGGCCGAGCACCAGCGGGCGCACACCCTGCGGGTCGCGGGCGGCGTAGAGGGTGGTCTCGTCCATGAAGACCAGGCAGAAGGCGCCGCGCAGACGCGGCAGCACCTCCATGGCGGTGGCTTCGAGGGTGTGGTCGACGTCGCCGGTGAGCAGGGCCGTGATCACGGCGGTGTCGGTGGTGTTGCCGCGGGCCAGCTCGCCGTCGACCTTGGGGTAGCGCTCACGCACCAGCTCGAGCAGCTCGGCGGTGTTGGTGAGGTTGCCGTTGTGGCCGAGGGCGACGGTGCCGGTGGAGGTGCGGCCGAGGGTGGGCTGGGCGTTCTGCCAGCTCGACGACCCGGTGGTGGAGTAGCGGGTGTGACCCACCGCGAGGTGGCCGAGCAGGGTGCTCAGCGAGGCCTCGTTGAAGACCTGGGAGACCAGGCCCATGTCCTTGTAGATGAGGATCTTCGAGCCGTCGCTGGTCGCGATGCCCGCCGATTCCTGGCCGCGGTGCTGCAGGGCGTAGAGCCCGAAGTAGCTGAGCTTGGCTACCTCTTCGCCCGGCGCCCAGACTCCGAAGACTCCGCAGGCATCCTGCGGGCCCTTCTCACCAGGAAGAAGATCATGATTCAGACGTCCGTCGCCACCGGCCAAGCCGCAGCCCCTTTACTAGGAATTCTCGTTGGAAGATTGGGGGTCGGATCCAGGATCCGGAGCCTCGAGGGCGCGTGTTGAGTTCGCGTCAAGTCTATCGACGACAACCGTGGTCGCCGAGCGTCCGACGATGCGGTCGAGCACGATCGCGACGATGCAGCTGATCGCGATTCCGACCGTGACGCCGCCGAGCAGCAGGAAACCGAAGACCTGCGCCGGGTCGAACTCGTCGTTCTGCGGGAAGATCACCGTGAGCAGGAACGCCAGCAGAGCGCCGGCGACCGCGCCGACGACCATGAAGTTGAGGTAGCGCGGCGAGCGGCGGACGACGACGGTGTCCTCCGAGACGACGGTCTCGGTGGGTTCGAGGGGCGCCGTGCCGGACGCTGGCGTCTCGGCGTCACCGTGCTGGTCTGCAGAGCTCACCCATCTATTGTCGCACGGGCCCATGGCGCACGGGCCAACGTGGCGCAGGCATCCGGCGGGTGGGTGGCAACGCCGGGGTGGGGCATCGGGGTGCGGCCACGGAGATGCGGCAGCGTGGGTGCGCGGGTCGGGCGCCGTTTCGCGGGTGGCGTGCCACCCGCGAAACGGCGCGGTGCCCGCGAAACGGTATCAGGGGCCCGGGATCGCAGGATCCCCGGGTGGGAGGAGGCGGCATCCGCCAGACTGGACCGGTGAACGATTTCAGCGCACCCCACCGCATCGTCGTGCTCGGCAGCGCCAATATGGACCTCGTGGTGACCCAGCCCCGGCTGCCGAAGCCTGGCGAGACAATGTTCGGCACCGGCTTCAGCACCGTGCCCGGCGGCAAGGGCCTCAACCAAGCCGTCGCGGCGGCCCGGCAGGGCGGCGTCGTGGAGTTCATCGGCGCGGTCGGCTCCGACGGCTACGGCCGGGAGCTGCGCGACCTGGTGTCCGGTGAGGGCATCGGTGCGGAGGGCCTCGCGGAAACGTCCGAGCCGACCGGCACCGCGCACATCTCCGTGCTGGACTCCGGTGAGAACTCGATCGTCGTGGTGTCCGGCGCCAACAACACCGTGACCGCGCTCACCGCGGCGCAGGAGGCACGCATCCGAGAGTCCTCGTTCCTGGTGATGCAGTGCGAGCTGCCCGTGGCCGCGCTGGAGGCGGGCATCACCGTGGCCAGGGAGTCGGGCGTGTTCGCCGTGCTCACCCCCGCGCCGGTCATGCCGTTGCCCGCGGGCTTCCTGGCGTCTGTGGACCTCGTTGTGCCCAACCAGATCGAGGCCGCAGAGCTCACCGGCGAGAGCGACCCTGCCCGCGCCGCCGAAGTACTCAGCGCCGGCGGCACCTGGGCGATCGTGACGCTCGGCGCCGAGGGCTGCATCGTCGCCCACGACGGAGCGGTGCTGGGGCTGGCGCCCGCCCGGCCGGTCACGGCCGTGGATACGACCGCAGCCGGGGACACCTTCGTGGGCGCCCTGGTGGCCCGGCTGGCCGCGCGGTCGGCGCCGGGTGCCGTGTCTGCCGCCGGCCTGACCGACGAGCGGATGATCGACGCCGTGCGCTGGGCCACCGTGGCGTCATCGATCTCGGTGACCAGGGCGGGGGCCACGAGCTCGATGCCGACGCTGGCCGAGGTCGCCGCGATCCTCGCCTGATCGACCGCTCGCCCTTCGTCGACGGCGGGCCACGTGAAACGGCACCCGGAGTGCCCTCTTGACACCCCGGGATTTCTCCGGCTAGAGTTTCACCACCGAGTAACGCGCGTTAGTAACGCGGGTGAGTCGGCAACGCAGTTCAATGATGAAAGGCAGTACGCAGTGGCGATCAAGCGGACCCGCAACGTGACGATGACGGATGTCGCGTCCCACTCCGGAGTATCACGCACCACGGTCTCGTTTGTTCTGAGCAACCGTGAGAACGCCAACATTCCCGACAGCACCCGGCGGCGTGTCCTCGAGGCCGTCGACGCTCTCGGCTACCGGCCCAACGCCGGAGCGCAGGCCCTCGCCGCACAGAAAAGCGACTGGTACGGCCTGATCACGGAGATCGTCACCGCCCCGTTCGCCGTGGACATCATCAAGGGCGTGCAGGACAAGGCCTGGGACGAGCGCAAGTTCGTGCTGATCGCGTCGAGCGAGGGCGATCAGGCCATGGAAACTGCCGCGATCGAGAAGTTGCTCGAACAGCGCGTCGAGGGGCTCATCTACGCCACCACCTGGCACCGGGCCGTGACGCTGCCGCCGGCAGCCCTCGAGGTGCCCACGGTTCTGATCAACTGCTTCGACCCAGAGGACCGGTTCCCGTGCGTGGTGCCCGACGAGGAAATCGGCGGTTACCGTGCAACGAAGCGACTGCTCGACGCGGGGCATTCCCGGATTGCGTTCATCAACCTCGATCCCGCCATGCCCGCGGCCATCGGTCGCCGCGCCGGCTACGACCGGGCCCATGCAGAGGCGGGCGTCACAGTGGACCCCGACCTCGTCGTGTATGGCCATGCGCTGGCCGACGGCGGATACGACGCCGCCGCAGCCCTGCTCGACTCCGCGTCGCCGCCCACGGCGTTCTTCTGCGGCAACGACCGGATGGCCATGGGCGCATACGACGCCGTCAAGGAGCACGGCCTGCGCATCCCGCAGGACATTGCCATGGTCGGCTTCGACAACCAGGAGATCATCTCCCAATTTCTTCGCCCCCGCCTCACGACGGTGGCGCTGCCCTTCGAGCAGATGGGCGCCGTGGGTGTCACCATGCTCGCCGATCTCATAGCTGGAGCACCGCTTCGCACCAACCGGATGCTGATCGACTGCCCCCTGCTTGAACGTGCGTCGGTCTGACTGTGAATCAGACCGACGCATTGCCACCCCACCACGCGCTCAGCGTCGATGAAAGGACACAACCATAATGCCACAATCCCAACGAAAGACCCGATCCGCGCTGGCTTTGGCCGCGCTCCTCACCGGAGCGGTGCTGCTGACCGGATGCACGGCCGGCGGCACAGCCGCCGACACCTCCGGCGACCAGCTGCTCACCATTCCGCGTGAGGACATGGGTACCTTCTCGCGCAACTTCAACCCGTTCACCCCCAACGCGGCACCGATGACGCAGCAGGCGGTCTACGAGTCGATGCTCGTGTACAACCCGGCCGACGGCGCCACCACCCCGTGGCTGGCCACCGAATGGACCGCCAGCGACGACGGGCTCGAGCTCACGTTCACCATGCGCGACGGGGTCACCTGGTCCGACGGCGAACCCATGGTCGCCGGGGACGTCGCCTACACGTTCGAGTTGCAGAAAGAGCTTCTCGGCGGCTACGAGTACCTCGACACCGTCGAAGCAGACGACGACCAGACGGTGCGGTTCGTCCTGAACCGCCCGTACTCCCCCGCCCTCTACGAAATCGGCCAGCAGATCATCGTTCCCCAGCACATCTGGGAAGACATCGACGACCCCGCCAAGGA
The DNA here is from genome assembly GCF_019599185.1 of Cryobacterium inferilacus. Lineage (GTDB taxonomy): Bacteria > Actinomycetota > Actinomycetes > Actinomycetales > Microbacteriaceae > Cryobacterium > Cryobacterium inferilacus. Next base: position 227,217 of record NZ_JAIEUL010000004.1, read on the forward strand.
CACCAACGGCACCCCGGTGGGAACCGGCCCGTACACGGAGGTCACCAGCTTCCAGAGCCAGAGCTTCGACCTCGGCAAGAACCCGAACTACTGGCAGCCAGAGAAGCAGAAGATCGCGGGCATCCGCATGCTCGCCTTCGCCGGCAACGACGGCGCCAACCTCGCCGCGGTCAACGGCGAGGTCGACTGGGCGTACCAGTTCATGCCGGACATCGAGAAGTCGTTCGTCGCGAAGGACCCCGAACACCGCCAGTTCTGGTTCCCCTCCACGGGTTCGATGATCAACTGGCAGCTCAACACCACCAAGGCTCCGTTCGACGACGTCAACGTGCGCAAGGCACTGAGCATGGCCGTTGACCGCGAGCAGGTCACCGACATCGCGATGAACGGCTACGCGGGCCCGGCAGACTGCACCGGCCTCAGCGGCGCGTACTCGACTTGGACGGATGCCGACACGGCCGCGTCCTGCGACTGGACGAACCACGATGTCGACGCGGCCAACGCGCTCTTCGAGAAGTCCGGCTACCCGCTCGGAGCCGACGGCACCCGCACCCTTCCGGACGGTTCCCCGTTCACCCTGGACATCTCGGTGGGCTCCGCCTCGTCCGATTGGCTCTCGCGGCCACGATCATCGCGCAGAACCTGGCCGAGGTCGGCGTCACCGCCACCGTCGACTCACCCGACTGGCCCACGGTCTCGGCGAGCTACGAAGACGGCAGTTTCGACACCGGAATCGTCTGGAGCAACAACGCCCCGACGCCGTACCAGTTCTTCCGCGGCGTCATGTCGTCCGAGACGGTGAAACCGGTCGGGGAGAAGACCTTCGAGAACTACCACCGCTTCGCCAGCCCGGAAGCTGACGCCCTGCTCGCCACCTTCGCCGGCAGCACCGACGAGGCGGCCCAGACCGAGGCCGTGAACGGCCTGCAGGCCCAGTTCGACGCCGAGGCGCCCGTCATCCCGCTGTTCGCCGGCCCGGAGTGGGGCATGTTCACCGACACCCGCTTCACCGGATTCCCCACGGAAAGCGACCCGTACGCCACGCTCTCCACCAAGTCCCCCACGACAGTTCTCGTGCTGACCAGCCTGGAACCCGTCACCAAGTAGCGATCGGCGGCACCCCCTCGCGGGGGTGCCGCCCCCGCGGCTGTCCGGCACACCGGCATCCGCCCGATAGCCACGCCAAGCCCGATGGCCACACCAGGCCAGGCAGCCATGTCAAGAACGGAGCACGACCAGTGCGATTCATAGTGCGGCGGTTGGCTTTCTACCTCCTCGCCTTCTGGGTGTCGATCACCCTCAACTTCCTCCTGCCCCGGTTCATGCCCGGCGACCCCGTCACCCGCATGTTCGCCCAGGCGGCAAACAAGATGCAGCCCCACCAGATCGAGCAGCTGCGCCAGCTGTTCGGCCTCGACGAACGCCCGATCTGGCAGCAGTACCTCACCTACGTGCACAACATCTTCACCGGCCAGATGGGCGTATCAATCTCCCGCTTCCCCACCCCGGTTTCGGAGGTCATCGGCAGCCAGATCGGCTGGACCCTGCTGCTCGGCGGCACCGCACTGGTGATCGCCGTCGTCATCGGCAACCTCCTGGGCATCCTCGCCGCCTGGCGACGCGGTGGCGTCCTCGACTCCGTCTTCCCCCCGATCCTGGTCTTCGTCGGCTCGTTCCCCTACTTCTGGCTCGCCATGGCGGCGCTCTACCTGTTCGGGGTGGTGCTCGGCTGGTTCCCCATCCGGCACGCTTTCGACGCCGGCATGACGCCGGAGCTCTCCTGGACCTTCTTCTCCAGCGTCGCCACCCACCTGTTCCTGCCGGCGCTGACCATCGTGCTGGTCTCCATCGGCGGCTGGATGCTCGGGATGCGCAACACCATGATCGCCACCACCGCCGAGGACTACATCCTCATGGCCGAGGCGAAAGGTCTGACGAACAACCGCATCATGTTCCGCTACGCCGCCCGCAACGCCATGCTGCCCAGCGTCACCGCCTTCGGAATGTCCTTCGGCTTCATTGTGGGCGGTGCCCTGCTCACCGAGGTGGTCTTCGCCTATCCGGGGGTGGGCTATCAGCTGCTCGCCGCCGTGCAGGGTCTCGACTACCCGCTCATGCAGGGCATCTTCCTCACCATCACGGCCGCAGTGCTCGTCGCCAACTTCATCGTTGACATCGTGTACGTGCGCCTCGACCCGCGCGTGCGCGTGAGCTGAGACGGAGAACATCATGTCTGTCACCAATCCCTCTGACACCGTGGCGCTGGCCACACCGGATGCCCCCACCAGCGCGCCGGCATCCATCCGCCGGCCTCGCCACGGTCTGATCCGCGGCATCCTGGGCAATCGCAAGGCGGCCTTCGGGGCCGGCGTGTTGCTGGTGTTCGCCGTTGTCGCGCTTGCGGCACCGCTGCTTGCGCCAGGAAACCCGTCGCTCATCACGGCGATCGCGTCGCAGCCGCCGTCCGCCGAGCACCTGTTCGGCACGACCGCCAAGGGCCAGGACGTTCTGGCCCTGACCATGCACGGCGCCAGGACCTCCCTGTTGGTCGGCTTCGTCGTGGGCGCGGCCGCGACCCTGGTCGGACTGCTGGTGGGGGTGGCCTCGGCCTACTTCGGCCGGGTCATCGACGACCTGCTCTCCCTGGTCACCAACGTCTTCCTACTGATTCCCGGGCTGCCGCTGCTGGTGATCCTCGCGGCCTTCCTGCCGCCGGGGATCGGAACCGTCGTCGTGGTGCTGATCATCACCGGCTGGGCCGGTTCGGCCAGGGTGCTGCGCTCGCAGGCGCTATCCATCCGCAGTAAGGACTTCGTCGCCGCCGCCGTCGTGACGGGCGAGAATCCGCTGCGAATCATGTTCCGCGAGATCTTGCCGAACATGGCCTCCATCGTGATGAGCACCTTCCTGGCCTGCGTCATCTTCGGCATCGGGGCGCAGGCCGGCCTCGAGTTCCTCGGCCTCGGCGACGCGAGCGTCGTGACTTGGGGCACCAACCTGTACTGGGCGAGCAACGACGGAGCACTGTTCACCGGGGCGTGGTGGGCGTTCGTGCCCTCTGGCCTCTGCATCGCGCTGGTGGCTTTCGCCCTGGCCATGGTCAACTACGCCGTCGACGAGGTCACGAACCCGCGGCTGCGAACGAAAAAGAAGGGACGGACCCGCGCATGAGCACCACGCCGATCCTCGAGGTCTCCAACCTGCGAGTGGAATACCACGGTGACAACCGCCAGGTGGTCGCCGTCAACGATGTGTCGTTCAGTATCGGTGAGGGCGAGATCTTCGGCCTGGCCGGCGAATCCGGCTGCGGCAAGTCCACCGTCGCCAACTCCATCATGCGGCTGTTGAAGGATCCAGCCGAGATCACGGGCGGGCAGATCAGGTTCAAGGGCCGCGACCTGCTGACCCTGCGTGGCGAGGAACTGCGCCGGTTTCGCTGGAAGGAGATCGCGATGATCTTCCAGAGCGCCATGAACTCGCTCAACCCGGTGATGACCATCGGGAGCCAGATGGTGGACATCTTCACCACCCACGAGGGGATCTCGGTCAAACAGGCCAGGGTCCGATCGGCCGAGCTGCTCCGCCTGGTGAGCATCGACCCGGTGCGGCTGGATTCCTACCCGCACCAGTTGTCCGGCGGCATGCGCCAACGCGCCGTGATCGCCATGGCCCTCGCGCTGCAGCCCTCACTGCTGATCATGGACGAACCGACGACAGCGCTGGACGTGGTCGTGCAGCAGGAGATCATGGCGCAGATCAGCGACCTGCAGCGGCAGCTGGGATTCTCCGTGCTCTTCATCACCCACGACATGTCCCTCATGGTGGAGCTGTCCCACCGCATGGCGGTGATGCACAGCGGCCGGCTGGTGGAGATGGCCGAGGCCGACCTCCTGTTCGCCCGGCCCCTGCACCCGTACACCTCGTCGCTGATGAACGCGTTCCCCCCGTTGACCGGGCCGCGTATTCGCCTGACCGGGCTGTCGGATGCGGTTCGAGCCGCAGACGGCTCTGGCAGCTGCGCCTTCCACGTGTCCTGCCCACCAGACCGGATCAACTGTTCCGGCAACATCCCCGACCTGCGCGAGGTGGAACAGGGACGTTTTGTGGCTGAGCACCCGCGCACCAACCTCGAAGGAGCGGCAGCATGACCACCAGCACCGCACAGCGCCCAGCCAGCACGGATGCACCCGACGACGTGAGCGTGCGGGTGCGAGGGCTCACGAAGGACTTCCCGCTCGGCGGGTTGTTCTCCAGGCGAAGCATGCGCGCCGTCGACAACGTCGACTTCGACATCCCCCGCGGCACGATCGTCGCCCTGGTCGGGGAATCCGGCAGCGGCAAGAGCACGGTGGCCCGGGCCATCGCCCGCCTGGAACGCCCCACCTCCGGGTCGATCACGGTCGGTGGCCAGGACGTGCTCAAGACCGAGAAATCGGCGGCCTCCCGCCGGTACCGCGGCACCGTGCAGATGGTCTTCCAGGACCCGTTCGGCTCGCTGAACCCGGCGCACCGGGTGGAACACTTCCTGGAACGGCCCCTCCGCATCCACGGCAAGGCCAGAACCCGTGCGGAGGTGCGCAGCCGGTCCGCCGAGCTGATGCGCACCGTCGGGCTGACCGAAGACATGCTCGACAGCTACCCGCACGAGCTCTCCGGTGGGCAACGCCAGCGGGTGTCGATTGCTCGGGCACTCGCCGTGGACCCGGAGATCATCCTGGCCGACGAGCCCACCTCGATGCTCGACGTGTCGGTGCGCATCGGCATCCTCAACCTGATGGCCAGGCTGCGTGACGAGCGGGGTATCTCGATGCTGTTCATCACCCACGACCTGGCCTCGGCCAGGTACGTGGCCGACACCACCCTGGTGATGTTCGCCGGAGCCCTCGTCGAGGGCGGGGAGTCCCTGGAGTTGATGAAGAACCCGTCGCACCCGTACACGCGGCTGCTGCTGTCGGCCGTTCCGGATCCGGCCCGCACGCTGAGCTACGACCCGGTTGAACGCGCGAGGTTGCGGCAGGCCGTGCTGGCGCCCACCACCTGCCCGTGGCAGGGAGCGGACTGCAGCACCACCTCGCCGGTGCGGCACACCGTGGGCCCCGATCACTGGGTGCGCTGCCACCTGTACGCACCGAAGGTCTCCGCGGCGACAAATCCGCTACTCACCGATTCCGACTCCGACCTCGACTCCGTCCTCGACACCGCCCCCGGCACTGCCCCGGCACCGACCAGAAAGGCTGACCGGTGAACCCGCTCGTCGTTCCCCTCACTGACCACCCCGATCCGACGGCCGCGCCGGACGAGCTCGTGACGCGCGCGGAGGCCGACGGGCACCGCCCGCGGTTCCACTTCGTGTCCCCGGCGGGCTGGCTCAATGACCCGAATGGCTTCAGCCACTGGAACGGCGTGTACCACCTCTTCTATCAGTACAACCCGCTGAAGGCCGTGCACAGCCGCATCCACTGGGGGCACGCGACAAGCCCCGACCTGGTCACCTGGACCGATGCCCCTGTGGCCCTGGTTCCGTCGGACAGCGCGGACGCCCCGGACGCCGATGGATGCTGGTCGGGGGTGCTCGTGGACGACCACGGCGTGCCGACGCTGGTCTATTCTGGGCGCCGGGGTGACCAGGAGCTGCCCTGCGTCGCGGTGGGTTCGGCGGATCTCACCGAGTGGACCACCGATGCGGCCAACCCGGTGATCTCCGCGCCGCCCGCGGCGCTGGAGCTCACCGCCTTCCGGGATCACTGCGTGTGGCCGCACCCCGGCGGCGGCTGGCGTCAACTCATCGGCTCCGGCATCCGTGGCCAGGGCGGCACGGCGCTGCTCTACGAATCCCCCGACCTGCGGAGCTGGAGCTACCTCGGCCCGCTGGTCGTGGGCGACAGCGGCGACCGGGAGACCACCGCCGACGACTGGACCGGCACCATGTGGGAATGCGTCGACATGTTCCGCCTCGAAGCCGGCGCCGGCGAGAGCGAAACCGTCGACCCCGACGTGCTCGTGTTCTCCGCCTGGGATGACGGCGTCACCCGCCACACGCTGTACCTGACCGGCCGCTACTCCGGTACCGAGTTCGAGCGCACGGCAGCGCACCGCCTCGACTACGGCGGACGGTACTTCTACGCGCCGCAATCCACCCTGGATGCGCGGGGCCGCCGGGTGATGTTCGGCTGGCTGCAGGAGGGCCGCACCGACGCTGCGGCCGAGGCGGCGGGATGGTCGGGCGTCATGTCGTTGCCGCGGCTCGTCACCCGAGCGCCGGACGGGACCCTGCTGCAGCAGCCGGTGCCCGAGCTGGAGACGCTGCGACGCGACCACGTGCGACTGGGCGGCTTCGTCCTCACCGACGGGGAGCGCCGCACCGGTCTGACGCGTGGCGACCAGATCGACATCGTGGCCGACCTGCAGCTGGAGCCGGGAGCCGAGGCCGAATTGGTGGTGCGGGCCACCGCAGACGGGACCGAGCGCACGGTCATCCGCTTCACCCGACCGGACGACCCACACGCCGACGTCACTCTGGAGCTGATCCGCACGGCCAGCAGCCTGGATCCGACGGTGGACGCCACCCCGCGCAGCGGCCCGATCCGGCAGGTCGACGGGCACATCCGGGTGCGCGCGCTCGTGGACCATTCCGCGCTGGAGATCTTCGCCAACGGACAACCGCTGGCGTGCCGGGTCTACCCCACCCGCACCGACGCGCACGGGGTCGAGTTCGTCGGCCTCCGCGGCCGGGCGCAGGTACACCAGGCCGAATCGTGGCGCATGGCCGACATCTGGCACGCTCCGCGTCGGCTGTGGCCCGAACTATAGTCTCGGCCGAGAACCGTCTCAGTGGCCGGTGGGCCTCAACTGCCGCGGAACTGAAGCCGCGGATGGGGGCGGCGGGGGCCGGGGGCCGGCTCAGGGGAAGAGGGGCAGCTCGGCGCTGAGGTCGGCGCGCTGGCCGGAGGCGTGGATGCGGCCAGAGGCGACACCGTCGGTCCAAGACAGGGTGCCGGTGGCCAGGCCGAGCCAGGTGGCGACATCCGTTTCGACGACGTTGGGCGGGGTGCCGCGGGTGTGCCGCGGGCCGGCGATGCACTGGGTGGCGCCGAACGGCGGCACGCGCACCTCGACGGTGTTGCCCTCGGCCTGCTCGGCGAGGACCTGCAGGGTGTATCGCACGGCGAGCGCCCGGGTGTCGCGGGTCGCGCCCGCCTCATCGGCCAGATACGCCTTCACGGCGGTGCGGCCCAGTCCGTCATCGATTCTCGCGCGTGCCATGCTCCCAGTCTGCCGTCTCATCGGGCCCCGCGTGACGCCGCCGCCCATTCGCCGGAGTGGCCGTGACGCCAGGAGTCGGCGGTGGATGCGCGCGGGGGCGTTGGCCGGGTAGCCTGATCCGGTGAGAATACTGGTCCTCGGTTCCGGCGCCCGCGAGCACGCCATCGTCACTGCCCTCCTGCGTGAGGAGCCGCGACCCTACGTGATCGCCGCCCCAGGCAACGCCGGCATTGCCGCGGACGTGCCGGTGGTCGACCTCGACCCCACCGACTCCGACGTGGTCACCAACTTCGCGCAGGAGCACAACATCGACCTCGTGGTCGTGGGCCCTGAGGCCCCGCTCGTGGCCGGTGTCGCCGACGCCCTGCGCACCCGCGGTATCCCGGTCTTCGGACCCGGTCAGGCCGCCGCCGCCCTTGAGGGCAGCAAGACCTTCGCCAAGCGCATCATGGACGACGCCGGTGTGCCCACCGGCCGGGCCGTGCGGGCCGGCAACCTCGCCGAGGCGCAGGGCGCCCTGGACGAATACGGTGCCCCGTACGTGGTCAAGGCCGACGGCCTCGCCGCCGGCAAGGGCGTGCTCGTCACCACCGATCGTGACGACGCCCTCGCGCACGCGGTGCGCTGGTTGCAGCACGGCGCCGTGCTGGTCGAGGAATTCCTCTCCGGCCAGGAGGTCTCCCTCTTCCTGCTCAGCGACGGCCACAGCGTGCTGCCGCTCTCCCCCGCCCAGGACTACAAGCGCCTGGCCGACAACGACGAGGGACCCAACACCGGCGGCATGGGCGCATACTCCCCGCTGCCCTGGCTCGACGCCGGCTTCGGCAGCGAGACCGCCTTCGTCGACGAGGTCATCGAGACCATCGCGCTGCCCACCGTGCGCCAGCTCGCCGACGAAGACACCCCGTTCATCGGGCTGCTCTACTGCGGGCTGATTCTGACGGATGCCGGCATCCGCGTGATCGAATTCAACGCGCGCTTCGGCGACCCAGAGACCCAGGTGGTGCTGCCGCGCCTGGTGACCCCGCTGAGCGGGCTGCTGATGGCCGCGTCCACCGGCGGGCTGGCCGCGCTGCCCCGACCGGAGTTCTCCGCCGACGCCGCGGTGACCGTGGTGGTCGCCAGCGAGAACTACCCGGAGACCCCCGTGACGGGACGCGCGATCACCGGCCTGGCCGAGGCCTCCGCCGTGGCCGGCGTGACCATCGCACACGCCGCGACCGCCCTGGACGGCCGCGACCTGGTCGCCACCGGCGGCCGGGTGCTCAGCGTCGTGGCCGTGGGGAGCGACTTCACCGAGGCGCGCGCCCGCGCATACGAGGCGGTCGACCTGATCGGGCTCGAGGGTTCGCAGCACCGCACCGACATCGCCGCCAAGGTCGTCTCCTGATGGCCGCGCTGGCGCTGGACGGCTGGCAGCACGTCTATTCGGGCAAGGTGCGCGACCTGTACGTGCCGACCGGCTCCACCGGGTTGGCTGACGCCGACCGGGTTCTCGTCGTGGCCAGCGACCGGGTGAGCGCGTTCGACCACGTGCTCGAACCCGGAATCCCCGGCAAGGGCGAACTGCTCACCACCCTGAGCCTGTGGTGGTTCGACCAGCTGACCGGCGTGCCCAACCACCTCGTGCCCGACCGCACGGCAGAGGGGACCAGCCGCATTCCCGCCGAGGTCGCCGGCCGGGCGATGCTCTGCACGACACTGGACATGTACCCGATCGAGTGCGTCGTGCGCGGCTACCTCACCGGCTCCGGCTGGCTCGAGTACGTCGCCAGCCAGACCGTCTGCGGCATCCCGCTGCCGGAGGGCCTGCAGAACGGCGACCGCCTACCCGAACCGATCTACACTCCGGCGTGGAAGGCCCCGATGGGCGAGCACGACGAGAACATCTCGTTCGAACGCACCGTCGAGCTGGTGGGGGCCGACGTGGCCGAGGCGCTGCGGACGACGTCGCTGGAGATCTTCAGTCGCGCATCCGTCATCGCCGAGACCCACGGGGTGATCCTGGCCGACACCAAGTTCGAGTTCGGCGCCGATCGAGCGACCGGCGTGCTCACCCTCGGCGACGAGGTGCTCACCAGCGACTCCAGCCGGTACTGGGATGCCGCGCTCTGGCTGGCCGGGAACACCCCCGCCGAGCGGATGGCCAGCTTCGACAAGCAGATCGTGCGCGACTGGCTGGCCGCCAACTGGGACCAGACCGGCACCCCGCCCGAGCTGCCCGCCGAAATCGTCGCGCAGACGGCGGCACGCTACCGCGAGCTGCTGACCCGGCTGACGGCCGCGTAACCCTCGCTGCGAGGCAGTTTCCCTTCTCGCGGCACTAGTTCCGCCCGCCGGCACGAGTACGAACACGTGCCGGCGGGACGAACACGTGCCACGAGCGAGGCCCCGTGGTCGCGGTTGGCGGTGGGGCGGGCCCGCACGAAGAAGCTGGACCGCTGCGCGCCCTAGGGTTGCAGGATGCCCGAGCACACCGTCGCCCCCGTTGAGAGCGCTGTCGCCGGACCGCACGGCCCCGTACCCGTTCGCCGGTACGCCCCACCCGCCGGCGCCACGGCCCGCCCGCCGATCGTGTGGGTGCACGGCGGCGGGTTCTTCACGGGCGACCTCGACCTGCCCGAGACGCACGAGGTGGCCCGCGCGCTGGCCGCCGCGGGTTTTCCGGTCGTCACGGTGGGCTACCGACTGGCCACCATCGGACCCCGTCCGCCGAGCCGACGGCGCGCTCCGAGCATCCGCTACCCGGTGCCGGTCGATGACGTGGTGGCGGTGCTGCGGGCCGTGCAGGCCGAGCAGAGCGCACAGACCGACCTCCCGCCCGGGGTGCTCCTCGGTGGCGCGAGCGCCGGGGCCTGTCTGTCGGCCGGGGCCGTGCTGCGGCTGGCCGCCGACGGTGCTCCGCCGCTGGCGGGCGTGTTCTTCGCCTACGGCTTCTTCCACGCCCGCCTGCCCGAGCTCACTCGTGAGGTGCGTGGGCTGCTGCGCGGCCGCCGCAAGTACACCCACCTTCCGGCGTTGCTGGACCTGACGAACCTGAACTACACCGGTAGCGTGGCCGCGCTGGCCGAACCGTTCGCCTTCGCGGGCGGGCATCCGCTGCACGGCTTTCCGCCGGTGCTGATGCTCGATGCCGAGAGCGATTCCATGCGTGCCTCTGGCGAGCAGTTCGCCCGCGAACTGACGGATGCGGCGGTACCGGTGGAACGCCGCGTGCTGCCGGGCACGGCGCACGCGTTCCTCAACCGGCCGAGGGAGGCCGCCTTCGCGCGGGCGATCGACCTGATCACCGGCTGGGCCGCTGGCCGGTAACTCACCCGGCTGACGGCCGCGTAGGCCGCGCCGCGCGGCGGTTCCCCTTCTCGCGGCACTACTTGCGCCCGCCGGCACGCGTACGAACACGTGCCGCCGTGCCCAACACGTGCCGCGAGAGGACGAAGACGTGCCGGCGGGACGAACACGGGCCGCGGCAGGCCCGCGAACCGGTGGCGGACGCGGGAAGCGCGGTCAGTTCGCGGGGCGGGTACCGCGGGCGGCGCGCTTGGCCCGGCGGGTGATGCCGTGCACCGTGGCCTGGAACTCCTTGACGCTCAGCGGACGCCCGGGCAGTTTGGGCCGGGGCTTCTCCGGCATCCGCAGCCCATCGAGCACCAGGGAAAGCTGCCGGCGCCACTGACCGGTGTACCCACCGCCGAGGGTGCCGAGCGATCCGATCATCGTGACGAGAACGGCCAGGTCCATCGAGTCGACGTCGGGGCGCAGGTCGCCGTCTTTCTTGGCCTGCAGCACGAGGGCGGCGATGAAGCTCTCGAACTCCACTGAGGGCCTGGCGGTGGGATCGATCGTGGCCATCCGCTTGAGGATGGGCGGCAGCGACGGGTCGGCGACGAGCCATTCGGCCAGGCGCTCGGTGTACAGCACCACGCCGGCCCAGGCGGAGGGTGCCGCTTCGATCTCGCTGCGCACCGCGAACAGCTCGGCCAGAGCGATGTCGTACAACGCCCGGACGAGGTCGTCACGGCTGGGGAAGTTGCGGTACAGGGTGGCGACGCCGACGTCGGCGCGACGCGCGATCTCCTCCAACGACGCATCCACGCCGTGCTCGGCGATGAGGCTGCGGGCCTCGTCGATGAGTCGTTCACGATTCTGCCGAGCGTCACGGCGGCGCGGTTGGGACGCGTCCTGCGGGGGCCGGGCGGAGGATGTCATGGGGTTGATTCTAGATCCCCTTTCTCCGAGCCCGCGGAGGGTGGCCTCCTCGCCCAATCAGGCCGGGCGAGTGCTTCACAGGGCTCCGGCGTGTCAGCTCGTTTCTTGTGAACCCAGTACTGGGGTACCGGATGTCGGCCACGAATGTGGACCACGGGCCGATTCGGTGCCGAGGGGGTGGCTCCTAGCGTGAGGGGATGCGAAAGAACACGAATGATTGAGGCGCGCGGGCTCACGAAACGCTATGGCCACCGAACCGCCGTGGATGCGATCGACTTCACGGTACTGCCCGGCCGAGTGACCGGGTTCCTCGGTCCGAACGGGGCGGGCAAGTCCACAACGATGAGGATGATCGTGGGCCTGGACCGGCCGACCGCCGGCAGTGTGGAGGTGAACGGGCGCCCGTACCACGAGCACCGGGCACCGCTGCGGGAAGTGGGGGTGCTGGTCGATGCGAAGGCCGCTCACGGCGGCCGCTCGGCCTACAGGCACCTGCTCGCGATTGCGGCCACGCACGGCCTCGGTTCGGCCCGGGTGCGCGAGGTCATCGGCCTGGCCGGGCTCGACTCCGTCGCCGGCAAACGCGTCGGCGGGTTCTCCCTGGGGATGGGCCAGCGGCTGGGCATCGCCACCGCACTGCTCGGGGACCCCGCGACGGTCATCCTCGACGAACCGGTGAACGGCCTGGACCCGGAGGGGGTGCGCTGGGTGCGCACACTCATGCGGGGCCTCGCTGCCGAGGGGCGCACCGTGCTGCTCTCCTCGCACCTGATGAGTGAGATGGCGCAGACCGCCGACCGGCTCATCGTTATCGGCCGCGGCAGGATCCTGGCCGATGGGCCGATCGAGGACATCATCGCCGGGTCCACCCGGTCGGTGACCCGGGTGCGCGCCCGGGATGCGGATCGCCTGACGGCGACGCTCGCCGGGCCCGGCGTCGTCGTCTCGGCGCTGCCAGACGGGGCACTGGAGGTCTCCGGGCTGACCGCCGAAGAGGTGGCCATCGCGGCAGCCGCGGCCGGCGTCGTGCTGCACGAGGTCACAGCGGTGTCTGGGTCGCTCGAGGAGGCGTACATCGCCCTCACCGCCGGAGAAGTCGAATACCGCTCGGCGGGTACTGCCGGCACCGGCACACCGGGAACGACCATCACGGGAACAGGAGCACGACGATGACCACCATCCAGAAGGGCACGAGTGCAGAGCGCACGGCTGAGAACCAGCGCGCCACCTTCATCTCGCCGCCCCACCAGCTGAGTTTCGCCGGTGTGCTCCGCTCGGAGTTCATCAAGCTCACCAGCCTGCGCTCCACCGTCGGTCTGTTGCTCTCCATCATCGTGTTCGGCCTCGGCGTGAGCATCATCCTGGGACTGACCATGGCTGAGGCTGGGGTGCCGGCGGAACCGTCGGTGGGCTTCATGCTCGATGAGGTCACCATCGGAACGGTTCTGTTCGGGCAGCTCGTCGCCGGAGTCCTCGGGGTGCTCGTGATCTGCGGGGAGTACTCCAGCGGAACGATCCAGTCCACGCTGATCGCCGTCCCCTCCCGGGTGAGGGTGCTCGCGGCCAAGACCGTCGTGGTGTTCCTCGCCGCGACATCGGCGGCTCTGATCGCGGTGATCGGTTCGTGGGCCGTGACCTACCCGATGTACGCCGCGTTCGGCATCGAGGTCGGGCTGACCGCCCCCGGGGTGGTCTTCGCGCTTCTCGGCGCAGCCGTGTACGTCGGCCTGTCGGCCGTGCTCGGCCTGGGCATCGGCACGTTGCTGCGTTCGGTCGCTGCCGGCGTGGCCACCGTGCTGTCGGTGATCCTGCTGCTGCCGATCGTATTGTCGGTGCTGCCCGCCTCCGATCTGGTGCGCAGCCTGCACCTGCTCTCGATGTCCAAGGCCGGCGACGCCATGGCCGGCCCGGCGGATGCCGGCGGCGGGTTGCTGGATCTCGCGGACGGCTACATCAGCCCGGGTGCCGGCTGGCTGGTCGCGGTTCTCTGGGTCGGTGTCTTCATCGTGCTCGGCGCCATCCGGCTGCGTCGCAGGGACGCCTGATGCGCCGCCAGACCGTGGCCGCCCGGCCGGTGTTAGCGTGGACTGCCGATTCGCCGCAGACCGGCGCGATGCCGCTTCGGAGGGGAGCCGCCTGACACCTGGGCAGAATGGACCGTTCGACGATGCAGCTGCAGCGTCGGGCGATTCCGTGCTGCCGTCGCCCGGCGCGTGGCGCCGGACGCTGCGGCGGCACCCGTGGCTGTCGGATGCCGTCAGCGCCGGCCTGTACGGCCTCCTCGCCGCCGGGCTGGCGCTCATCTCCGCGAACCCGCCGTTGCGCACCCCGGTGTGGTTCACGCTGGCGCTGCTGGTCGCCGGAATCGCCACGGTGCTGTTCCGTCGCCGCCGGCCGGTCCTCATGCTCGCGGCCGCCACCGGGCTGTGCCTGCTGTCGCTGGCCGGCGGCACCGGCGCGGAAACCGTGCTCACGCTGATCACCCTGCACGCGGTCGGCACGTACCGGTCTGCCCCGACGGCGTGGGTCTCGTACCTGGCCGCGTCGCTAGTCGCGTGCGGCGCGGCGTGGATCCTGGTCGTGCGCGCCAACGACGGGCTGCCGCTCTGGGAGCCGCTGGCCCCGCCCACCTCGGCGGACCCGGTCAACGACTGGCTGAACGCCGCGCTGCTGATGTTGATTCCGCTGCTGATCGCGCAGCTCTTCGGGGTCAACGCCGGGCAACGCCGCCGCTACGTCGCGGCACTGGTGGACCGGGCCGTTCGGCTCGAGCGAGAACGGGATCAGCAGGCCCAGATCGCGCGCGCCGGCGAGCGCGAACGCATCGCCAGGGAGATGCACGACGTGATGGCGCACAGCGTCTCGGTGATGGTCGCCCTCTCCGAGGGCGCGCGGGCCGCGGCCGCCGAGCGCCCGACCGACTCCATGGCGGCGATGGGGCAGGTCGCCGAGACCGGCCGGCACACCCTGGGTGAGCTGCGCCGGCTGCTCGGGGCCGTTCGCACCGATGGCGACGCACCCGCACCCGAACACGCGCCCCAGCCCGGGGCGCCGCAGCTGACCGACCTGGCCGCACAGTTCGGCCTGGCCGGGCTTCCGGTGCGCCTGGAGGTGACCGGATCGGCATCCGCTGACCCGGCGGTGGGACTGACCGTCTACCGGATCGTGCAGGAGTCGCTGACGAACGCGCTGCGACACGCGCACGGCGCCACCGAGGTGACGGCGACGGTGACGTGGTCGGCCGGGTGCGTCACGATCCTGGTGCAGGATGACGCCCCGGCCGCGCCGGACGCCGTCGCCGGGTCGGACGCACCGCAACCGGGGCGCGGGCTGGTCGGCATCCGCGAACGGGCCGCGCTCTACGCCGGCTCGGTCGAGGCCGGCCCGGCGGTCGACGGGGGCTGGCTCGTGCGCGTGACACTGTTCTGGACGAAGGAGACGGCGTGACGGATGACATCCGGGTGCTTCTGGTGGACGACCAGAAACTCGTTCGGTACGGGTTCTCCCTCGTGCTGGGGGCCGAGCCTGGCCTCACCGTCGTGGGTGAGGCCGGCGACGGCGAGGACGCCGTGCGGCTGGCCGTGCGCCTGCGCCCCGACGTGGTGCTGATGGACGTGCGGATGCCCGGCACGGGCGGCATCGAGGCCACCCGGCGGATCACCGCGCTGGTGCCGGACACCCGGGTGCTGGTGCTGACGACCTTCGACCTCGACGAGTACGCCTTCGGCGCGCTCACCGCCGGGGCGTCCGGGTTCCTGCTCAAAGACACCCGCCCGGCCGACCTCATCGCCGCGATCACCGCCGTGCACCAGGGCGACGCCGTCGTCTCGCCGCGGATCACCGCGAAGCTGATCGAGGTGGCCGCCCCGCACCTCGCTGCCGCCATCACCCCCGAACCGGTCGCGGGACCGGCCACGCTCACTGCTCGCGAGAGCGACGTCTTCCGTCTGATCGGACTGGGGGCCACCAACGGGGAAATCGCGGCGGAGTTGCACCTGAGCGAATCGACGGTGAAGGCACACGTGGGCCGGGTGCTGTACAAGCACGGCCTGCGCGACCGGGTCGAGGCGGTCATCCTGGCGTACACGCTCGGAATCGTGGGGCGCTGAGCGGGCACGGGAACGGTGTTGCGCCTGAGCTCGTCAGCCCGCACAATTCAGGAACCGGTCGCGGCGCCCAGCGAGTGCCAGACGGAAAGGAACCCATGCCCGTCGAGAACAACACCCGAGACCTCGAACCCGAGATCGTCACCGACTTTCGGGAGCGGATGAGCTACGGCGGCTACCTGGACCTGGACACCCTGCTCTCGGCCCAGACGCCCGTGAGCGCGCCGGAGCACCACGACGAACTGCTCTTCATCATTCAGCACCAGACCACCGAGCTGTGGCTCAAGCTCGTGCTGCACGAACTGCGCGCCGCCGCCGAGCATCTGCGGCACGACCGGCTGCCGCCTGCCCTCAAGGGCATCGCCAGGGTCAAGCACATTCAGCGCACCCTCACCGAGCAGTGGTCGGTGCTCGCGACGCTCACCCCCACCGAGTACGCCCAGTTCCGGGACTTCCTGGGCAGCTCGTCTGGCTTCCAGTCGTACCAGTACCGGGCGGTGGAGTTCGTGCTCGGCAACAAGAACTCCCGCATGCTCGAGGTCTTCGCCGCCGACCGGGACGCCCTCGCCCTGCTCACCGAGGTGTACGAAGCACCGAGCATCTACGACGAATTCCTGCGCTACCTGCACCGCCAAGGCTTCGCCATCCCCGCCGCGGTACTCGACCGCGACGTCACCGAAGCGTGGACGCTGCAGCCCGAACTCGTGCATACCTTTCGTGGCATATACGAGAACGAGACCGAGAACTGGAACGTCTACGAGGCCTGCGAGGAACTCGTCGACCTGGAGGACAACTTCCAGCTCTGGCGTTTCCGGCACCTCAAGACCGTGCAGCGCATCATCGGCATGAAGCCGGGCACCGGCGGCTCCAGCGGCGCAGGGTTCCTGCAGAAGGCCCTCGAGCTCACCTTCTTTCCCGAGCTGTTCGCCGTGCGCACCGAGGTGGGCCGGTGACGGTACTCCCCGCGTTCCTCGACGCGCACGTGCACCTGGCGCTGATCGACCCGGCGCCGCTCTTCGACGGCGGAATCGGCCGGGTGCTCGACCTCGGTGGGTGGACGCCGGCCACCGGGGACGGTTCCGCCGATGCCGGTGCTGTGGGCGGCGACCCGGCGGCAACGGCACCGCAGAGGGTCCCAGAGGCGCACTTCGCCGGCCAGTTCCTCTGCGCCCCCGGCGGCTACCCCAGCCGGCAGGCCTGGGCGCCGGCCGACAGCAGCTGCCCCGTCGCATCGGCAGCGGATGCGGCCGGGGCCGTGGCCCGACAGGCCGCGGCCAGCGCCTCGGTGATCAAGGTGACACTCAACTCCGCGGCAGGCCCGGTGCTGGGCACCGACACCCTCGCCGCCATCGTCGCGGCCGCCCACGAGCGGATGCTGCCCGTCGCCGCCCACACCGAGGGCGTCGGCCAGGCAGCCGCCGCGTTCGACGCCGGGGTGGACCTGCTCGCGCACACGCCGTTCACCGAAGCCCTGCCGGAGGCGCTGCTGCGCCTGATGGCCGGGCGCATGACCTGGATCAGCACCCTGGACATCCACGGCTGGGGCGAACCCACCGCCGCGTTCGAGGTCGCCTGCGACAACCTCGCCCGGTTCCATTCCGTGGGCGGCCGGGTGCTCTACGGCACCGACCTGGGCAACGGACCGCTTCCGGTGGGGCTGAACCGGCGCGAGATCGACGCCCTGCTGGCCTGCGGCCTCTCCCCCAACGACGTGCTGGCCGCGCTCACCGCCGCCGTGCCGAGCCGGCCGGGCCGCAGCAACACCGCGTCCGCCGAGCGGGTTACCGTTGTACCCGGCGACCGGCCCGCCGACCGGCGCGACCTGGCCGGCTTCACCGACTGGCTGCTCGGCGCTCTCTCGCTACCCGCTCGGTCGCTGCCCGCCGATTCACTGCCCGCCCGCACGCTCCCCCGGCCCGACCTTGAGGACCTTCGATCATGACCCAGCACGACACCAGCGTCGCCGAGGGGCTCGACGCCCCGCTCGCCTTCGCCAGGCGGATGGACCGGATCGACGGTCTCGGCCACTATCGCCGCCGGTTCGTGGGCCTGGAGGGCACCGCCGACCCCGACGCCGACCCGGCTGCTCCCTCGATCGTGTACCTGGACGGCAATTCCCTGGGCCGCCCCACCATCGCCAGCGTGGCCCGCATCACCGAGTTCCTCGGCGGAGCCTGGGGCACCCGGCTGATCCGCGGCTGGGACGACGAGTGGATGGACCTGCCGCTGACCATCGGCGACGCCCTCGGCACGGCCGCGCTCGGTGCCGCGCCCGGCCAGGTGTACATCGGCGACTCCACCACCGTCACCCTGTACAAGCTCGCCCGCGCCGCCGTGGATTCGCTGCCGGCCCGCAGTGAGATCGTGCTCGACACCGACAACTTCCCCACCGACAGGTACGTGCTCGCCGGCATCGCCGCCGAACGCGGCCTCACCCTGCGCTGGATCGAATCGAGCACCACCGGGGGTGTCACCGTCGACCAGGTGCGCGCCGTCGTGGGCCCGCAGACCGCGCTCGTGGTGCTCAGCCACGTGGCCTACCGCTCCGGCTACCTCGCCGATGTGCCCGCCATCACCGCCGCCGTGCACGACGCCGGCGCGCTGATGCTCTGGGATCTCTGCCACTCGGCCGGGTCCGTGCCGGTGAACCTCGACCTCGACGGCGTGGACCTGGCCGTGGGCTGCAGTTACAAGTACCTCAACGGCGGCCCTGGCGCCCCCGCGTTCGGCTACGTGCGTGCCGAGCTGCAGCCCGATCTGTCCCAGCCGATCCAGGGCTGGATGGGCGCCGCGGACGTGTTCGCGATGGGCCCGGAGTACGTGCCGGCCACGGGCATCCGCCGGTTCATGAGCGGCACCCCGGCGATCGTGGGCATGCTGGCCATGCAGGACACCATCGCGATGATCGACGAGGTGGGCATCGACGCGGTGCGGGCCAAGTCGGTGGCGCTGACCGAGTTCGCGCTCGAGCTGGTGGATGCCTGGCTGGTGCCGATGGGGGTGACCGTGGCGTCGCCGCGTGAACACACCCACCGCGGCGGCCACCTCACCGTGAACCACCCGGCCATGCGGCAGGTCACCCGAATCCTCTGGGAGCACGACGTGATCCCCGACTTCCGCGCGCCGGAGGGACTGCGGATCGGCCTGTCACCGCTGAGCACCAGCTTCGTGGAGACCTACCAGGGTGTGGCGGCCGTGCGCGACGTGCTGCGCGGCATCCTGCTCGGCCAAGCCGGCCTCGCGCCGGTTGCGGGCCTGTAGAATCGACGCATCCAGCCCCGACGTCTTACGGAGTGAGCCATGCCAACCATCGTCGTAGAAGTTATGCCCAAGGCAGAACTGCTCGATCCCCAGGGCAAGGCCGTCGCCGGCGCCCTCCGCCGCCTCGGCAAGACCGACTTCACCGGCGTGCGCGTCGGCAAGCGGTTCGAACTCAGCTTTGACGGGCCCGCGGACGCCGCGCTGCTCGCCGAGGTGCAGGAACTCGCCGACACCGTGCTGTGCAACACCGTGATCGAGGACGTCACCGGCATCTTCGTGCTCGAGGCCGCCGCCGGGGAAACGCACTGATGCGCATCGGCGTCGTCACCTTCCCGGGCTCGCTCGACGACCGCGACGCCCAGCGCGCCATCCGCCTGGCCGGCGCTGAGCCCGTTGCCCTGTGGCACGGCGAGCACGACCTGCACGGCGTGGACGCGCTCGTGCTGCCCGGCGGGTTCAGCTACGGCGACTACCTGCGCGCCGGCGCCATCGCCAGCCTCTCGCCGATCATGGCCGAGGTCATCGACGCCGCCAACAAGGGGATGCCCGTGCTCGGCATCTGCAACGGCTTCCAGATGCTCACCGAGGCGCACCTGCTCGAGGGCGGGCTCATTCGCAACGAGGCCGGCGCGTTCATCTGCCGCGACCAGCGCCTGCGCATCGAGAACAACTCGACCGACTGGACCGGGGATTTCACCGCGAACCAGGAGATCACCATCCCTCTGAAGAACGGTGAGGGCGGCTTCATCGCCTCCGCCGACACCCTCGCCCGCCTCGAGGGTGAGGGTCGCGTCATCGCCCGCTACCTCGACGTGAACCCGAACGGGTCGCTGAACGACATCGCCGGTGTCACCAACGAGCGTGGCAACGTGGTGGGCCTGATGCCGCACCCCGAGCACGCCGTGGAGCCCGGCTTCGGCCCGGACACCGCTGCCGCGATGCGGAGCGGCGTGGACGGGCTGGCGTTCTTCACCTCGGTGATCGAGCGGTCGCTGGTCAACGCGTAGTTTTTCGGGGCCGAGTTGCCCAAGTTCGGACGAGTTGCCCCGGTGCGCCGGGGCAACTCGTGCGTTAAGGGGCAACTCGGCGGACTAGACGGCGCTGGACGGCTCCCAGAGGTTGATGCCCAGGTCGACGGCGTGCTCGTCGATCGCGGCGATCTCCTCGTCGGTGAAGACGAGGTTGTCGATGGCAGCGACGTTCGTCTCCAGCTGCTTCACCGAGGACGCGCCGACGAGGGCCGAGGTGACGGTCTCGCGTCGGAGCACCCACGACAGCGCGAGCTGGGCGAGCGACTGCCCGCGCGCATCCGCGATCTCGGTCAGGGCACGGATGCGCCCCACCGTGGCGTCGTTCACCATGTCACGGCTCATCGACCCGGCCTGCGACGCGCGCGAGCCCTCCGGCACGCCGTTCAGGTAGCGGTCGGTGAGCAGCCCCTGGGCCAGCGGGGAGAACGCGATGCAGCCGACACCGAGGTCGTCGAGGGTGTCGAGCAGGCCGTCTTCGACCCAGCGGTTGAACATCGAGTACGAGGGCTGGTGGATCAGCAGCGGCGTACCGAGATCGGCCAGGATCGCGGCAGCCTGCCTGGTGCGCTCTGGCGAGTAGGAGGAGATGCCGGCGTACAGCGCCCGGCCGCTCGTGACGGCGGTGTGCAGCGCGCCCATGGTCTCCTCGAGCGGGGTCTCCGGGTCGGCGCGGTGGGAGTAGAAGATGTCGACGTAGTCCAGGCCCATCCGGTTCAGCGACGCATCGAGGCTGGAGAGCAGGTATTTGCGCGAGCCGAAGTTGCCGTACGGGCCCGGCCACATGTCGTAGCCGGCCTTGGTGGAGATGACGGTCTCGTCGCGGTGGGCGGAGAAGTCCTCGGCGAAGATGCGACCGAAATTCGTCTCGGCGCTGCCGTAGGGCGGGCCGTAGTTGTTGGCCAGGTCGAAGTGGGTGATGCCGAGGTCGAAGGCCCGGCGCAGGATCGCGCGTTGCGTCTCCACCGGGGCGCCATCGCCGAAGTTCTGCCAGAGCCCCAGCGAGATCGCGGGCAGCTTGAGGCCGCTGCGCCCCGTGCGGCGGTAGGGCATGGAGTCATAACGGGTGTCTGCGGGAAGATACGTCATGGTCTCAATGCTGGCACAGCGACCTGTCGACGGGTCAACCCTTCGACGGATGCTCCGCTCAGGCGGAGATGGCAGGCTGGGAACAGTTCCCAGTACCGGCGGCCTGCCCGCCGGTCCCACCCGCCGCCGCACCCGCCGCGCCACGTTGTACGGAGTCTGCCCCGTGTCACCCCGCCTGCTCTACCGCATCCTCTCCATCGCCGAGGCGATCACCTGGACGATCCTGATCACCGCGATGCTTCTGAAGTACGTGTTCACCCCCGGCGAGTTCGGGGACGGCGCCGTGCGGGTCGGTGGTTTCGTGCACGGGCTGGTGTTCCTGGCCTACGGCATCACCGCGGTGCTCGTGGGCGTGAACCAGCGCTGGCGGCCCCGGCTGATGCTGTTCGCCGTGACCACCGCCGTGGTGCCATACGCCACGATCCCCTTCGACCGTTGGCTCGAGCGGCGCGACCTGCTGGGCGGCGGCTGGCGCCGGGAGGCCACGGACGACCCCCGCGACCACACCCTGGTGAGCCGGCTGCTGAGGTTCGGGCTGGCGCGACCGGTGCTGCTGGCATCCGTGCTCGTGGTGGGCCTGGTCGCCGTGTTCACGACGTTGCTCGTGATGGGCCCGCCCGGCGGCGAGAGCTAACCGCGCACCGGCCCCGGGCGTTTCGCCTCGGTCCCGCGTTCGGGCGCCGCATCCGCCGAGCGCGGGCTGTGCGCCGCTTCGCGGGTGGCACGCGGAAGTTGTCAACCTGTCTGAGACAACAGGTGGGTGTTGATTCCGGTTTGTAGTGGGTGTTGTGGTGCGGTGGGGCGTTTCCTGAACCGTTCGGGGTGCTCGGCCCAGTATTGGTCGAGGTGGTCTTGGCGGTGCTGTCGGATTTGGTCGGCGGTGCCGTCGTGAACGGATGCCGGGGTGTGTCGGCCGAGTCCGCTGTGGCGGTGCTCGGTGGCGTAGCCGTGGAGGAAGTTGTGGGTCCATTGGCGGGCATGGTCGATGCTGTCGAAACGGTCGGGGCAGGTGTGGTCGTATTTGATGGTCTTGAACAGGGATTCCGAGAACGGGTTGTCGTCACTGACGCGAGGCCGGGAATAGGACATCAGCGCGCCGGTGGTGGTGAGGGTGTCGATGAGGTCGTGGGCGCGCATGACGGCGCCGTTGTCGGAGTGCAGCACCCGTGGGGCGCCGTGGGTGCTGATCGCGTCGGTGAACATGCTCACGGCGCGTTCTTTGGACTCGGTGTGTTCGATGCACCAAGCGACCGGGAACCGAGAGAACACATCGATAGCCAAATACAGAAAGTACCGGTCCGACCGGGTCGGGCCGCGGAGTTCGGTGATGTCCCAGGACCACAGCTCTCCGACCGAGGTCGTTGCAACGGCCGGTGTGCGGGAGGTGCTGAATCCGTGGGACCGGGTTCGGCGTTGGTCGCCGACGAGGCGCTCGGCCTTCGCGATCCGGTAAAAAGTGCGCTGGGAACACGCCACCTGGCCGGCGTCGAAAGCGCGCCAATACGTTTGAACCACAGACTTGTCCGCGTACCTGTCATCCGTGAGGACGTTGATGACCGCGGCTCGTTCGTCCGTGTCGAGTGCCGCGGGCTGCTGTCGATCGGCTTGGTGCAGCGGCTGGGGCACCGGCTTGTAGTGCCGGTATCCCCGGCTGCGCCGGTAATACGTCGACCGGGGCAGACCCACCGTCCTGCAACTACCGACGACAGGAACGCCGATAGCTTCCAACGCCATGACTGTCCCGGTCAGGAGAGCCTGTGTTGCTTCAACCACTTGGCGTACTCGTCCGCGCTCATCAACGTCGGCGGGATCTCCGGAGTCTTCTCCGAGCTCGTGGTGATCCCTTCCAAGAGCTCGAATGCTTTTCCCAAGATCTGCTGCGCCGCTTCAGATTGGGCGACTTTCTTCTTCAACGCCTCGTTTTCGACGCGCAGGCGGGCGAGTTCGGCGCGGTCTCGGTTCTCCATCCGGTGCGACGACCTTTCTGCTCTGGTGACCATCGATGCCGTCAATTCTCCTCGCGTCCGAGCCGCCAACCAACGATCCACCGTGGTTGACGCGAGCGCGTGTTCTCGTAACAGCCGAACCTTCGCGCCCCGCTCAACGCTGGCGTCCCACTTCCGCAAGAAGTCCAACCGGTACTCCACCGGGAACGATCGCCGCCCCGATCGTGTCAGGCCAATAGTCGGGTCATTCATCTCGTAACTCCAATTCCCCGCGTCGATTACCAATGGTGTCTCACAACCATCATGGCAATCAGGGCACGCCACCCGCGAAGCGGCGCCTGACCCGCGCGACGCATCCGTTGCGCTCGCACCACTCCGCCCGCCCGCTGAGGGGTGCTCGGGTACGGTGCCGAGATCGCCGCCGGGGAGCGGGGGCTGCGGGTAGACTTGCCCGGTCAAGCATCCGCTATCTCTGGGAGAACGCCACTCGTGACCGCTGTTTCCAACACCTCCTCCCGCGGCGTCGCTGACACCGTGACCAATGCTCTCGCGACTCCCGAGAAGGAGCAGCCGTACGCTGCCCTCGGGTTGACCGCCGGCGAATACGCGTCGATCCGCGAGATTCTGGGCCGCCGCCCCACCTCGGGCGAGCTCGCCATGTACTCCGTGATGTGGAGCGAGCACTGCTCCTACAAGAGCTCGAAGAAGTACCTGCGCCAGTTCGGCGACAAGGTCTCCCCCGCCATGAAGAAGAACCTGATGGTGGGCATGGGCGAGAACGCAGGCGTGCTCGACGTGGGCGAGGGCTGGGCCGTCACCTTCAAGATCGAGTCGCACAACCACCCCTCATACATCGAGCCGTTCCAGGGCGCCGCGACCGGCGTGGGCGGCATCGTGCGCGACATCATCTCGATGGGCGCCCGCCCGGTGGCCGTGATGGATGCCCTGCGCTTCGGTGACATCAGCGACCCCGACACCGCCCGGGTGGTGCACGGCGTGGTCTCGGGTATCTCGTTCTACGGCAACTGCCTGGGCCTGCCCAACATCGGCGGTGAGACCTGGTTCGACTCCGTCTACCAGGGCAACCCGCTGGTCAACGCGCTGTCCGTGGGCGTGCTGCGCCACGAGGACCTGCACCTGGCCAACGCCTCCGGCGCCGGCAACAAGGTGGTGCTCTTCGGAGCCCGCACCGGCGGCGACGGCATCGGCGGCGCATCCATTCTGGCCTCTGACACCTTCAGCGAGGGCGGCCCCACCAAGCGGCCCGCCGTGCAGGTGGGCGACCCGTTCGCCGAGAAAGTGCTCATCGAGTGCTGCCTCGAGCTGTACCGCGAGAAGCTCGTCGAGGGCATCCAGGACCTGGGCGCCGCGGGCATCTCCTGCGCCACCAGTGAGCTGGCCTCCAACGGCGACGGCGGCATGTACATCCAGCTGGAGAAGGTGCTGCTGCGCGACCCGTCGCTGACCGCCGAAGAGATCCTGATGAGCGAGAGCCAGGAGCGCATGATGGCCGTCGTCACGCCGGAGAAGCTCGCCGGCTTCCTCGCCGTGGTAGAGAAGTGGGACGTGGAGACCAGCGTGCTCGGCGAGGTCACCGACTCCGGCCGCCTGATCATCGACTTCCACGGTGAAGAGATCGTGAACGTCGACCCGCGCACCGTCGCGGTCGACGGCCCGGTCTACGACCGTCCGGTGGCCTACCCCACCTGGATCGACGCCCTGCAGGCCGACACCGCGCTCGCCCTGCCGCGCGCCACGGATGCCGAAACCCTGCAGGAGCAGTTCCTTGCCCTGCTCGGCTCGCCCAACCTGGCCGACCCGAGCTGGATCACCGACCAGTACGACCGCTACGTGATGGGCAACACCGCCCTCTCCTTCCCCGACGACGCCGGCATGATCCGCATCGACGAGGAGTCCGGCCTCGGCTTCGTCATCTCCACCGACGCGAACGGCCGCTACTGCCAGCTCGACCCGTACCGCGGCGCCCAGCTGGCCCTCGCCGAGGCGTACCGCAACGTGGCCGTCACCGGCGCCGTGCCGGTGGGCATCAGCGACTGCCTCAACTTCGGCTCGCCGGAGAACCCCGAGGTGATGTGGCAGTTCTCCCAGGCCGTTGAGGGTCTGGCGGATGGCTGCCTCGAGCTGGAGATCCCGGTCACCGGCGGCAACGTGTCGTTCTACAACCAGACCGGCGACCAGCCGATCCACCCGACCCCTGTCGTGGCCGTGCTCGGCGTGATCGACGACGTGGCCCGCCGCGTGCCCAGCGGCTGGCAGGACGACGGACACAACATCTACCTGCTCGGCATCACCCGCGAAGAGCTCGACGGCTCCGCGTGGAGCGCCGTGGTGCACGACCACCTCGGCGGCGTGCCGCCGTTGGTGGACCTCGGCCGTGAAGCCGACCTCGCCGGGCTGCTGCACGCCGCGTCGATCGAGGCTCTGATCGACAGCGCGCACGACCTCTCCACGGGCGGCCTCGCGCAGGCCCTCGCCGAGGCAGTGCTCCGGTTCGGTGTTGGCGCCAGGGTGTGGCTCGGCGACATCCTCGAGCGTGACGGCATCGACGCATCCGTGGCGCTGTTCTCGGAGTCGACCGGCCGCGTGCTGGTCTCGGTGCCCCGCGAGGACGACGTGAAGTTCTTGGGCCTGTGCGAGGGCCGCGACTACCCGGTGCTGCGCATCGGTGTGACGGATGCCACCGCCCCGGTCCTGGAGATCCAGGACTACTTCACGGTGCCGCTGACCGAACTGCAGTCCCGCCACCGCAGCACGCTGCCGAACGCGTTCGCGTAGCCGCTGCCGCGTCGCTGAGTTGCCGCGAAATGCCCCTTCCCTGCGCGGGAAGGGGCATTTTTCGCACAACTCGGTGCCCGGCGGCGGGCCCGCCGCGCTACTCGCGCGTGCGGGCCAGAACGTAGTGCTCGATCAGGTAGTCGGCGATGGCCATCGACGAGGTCGCCGCCGGGGACGGCGCGTTGCGCAACAGCGTGACCGGGCCCACCTGATCGACCGCGAAGTCGTCGAGCAGAGTGCCGTCGCGGCCCCAGGCCTGGGCGCGCACGCCGGCGGCGGTCTTGCTGGCGAGGTCGCTCAGGCGTAGCTCGGGGATGAACCGGCGGGCCTTGCGGTAGTACAGCGGTTTCACCAGCGAGCCGCCGATCTCGTCGATGCCCATGCGCCAGTGCTGCTTCGCGAGTGCGCCCGCGCCCGGCCAGCGTAGCGACCCCCAGATGTCTCGGGGCGACACGGTCAGCCAGCTGTAACCCTCCCGCGCCAGCGCCGGGACCGCGTTGGGCCCCACGTGCACATCGTCGTAGACGCCGCGGGTGAAGTGCACGCCGAGGAACGGGAACCGGGGGTCTGGCACGGGGTAGATCATGCCGCGCACCAGGTCGGTGCGGGCGGGATCCAGCGCCCAGTACTCGCCGCGAAACGGGAGGATCTTGGGTGACGGGTCAGCGCCGACCAGGCCGGCGATGAGATCGGACTGCAGTCCGGCGCAGGCGATGACCCGGTCGAAGATCTGGTCGACCGCCGGTGGGGAGCCGCGGTCGGCAGTGCGGTCGGAGACGGCGGCGCGCACCCGCACGCCCGCGGAGGAAATCTGCAAGCCCACGATCTCGTGGCCGGTGCGGACCGTGCCGCCGTTGGCTCGGACATCCGTGGCCATTGCCTCGGTGATCGCGCCGTAGTCGACGGCCGCGGTGTGCGGGGAGTGCACCGCCGCGACACCCGCCACGGATGGTTCGATCTCGCGGAGGCGATCGCCGCCGTTCAGCCGCGCCAGATCGGGCACGCCGTTGGCGCGGGCGCGGCGCTCGATCTCGGCCAGCGCGGTCAGCTCGGACTCGTCGACCGCGACGACGAGCTTGCCCACCTCCCGATAGGACAGGTTCTTTTCGGCGCAGTAGTCCCGGATGCTGATGCGTCCGGCGGCGCACAACCGCGCCTTGAGCGTGCCCGGCTGGTAGTACAGCCCGGCGTGCACCACCCCGGAGTTGCGCCCGGTCTGGTGCGCGGCGAGCCGGTTCTCCTTCTCGAACACGGTGACGTCGCCGAGTCCGCGCAGCACCAGCGCCCGCGCGATCGCGACCCCCACGATGCCGCCGCCGATGATCGCAATGCGCTCGCCCATCAGCATCCGTTCTCGTGTCAGCCGTGACGGACACCGGTTCGACGAACCCACGCCCGGTGGCATCCTGCCCCCGGACGGCGGCCGCGGCAATCCCTCGCCGGGCGTGGCGGAGCACAACTCCTGCAATTTCTTCCCCGGCAGATGACGGATGCCGCAATCACGCGGGCGGGCAACCCGGCGCGGGGATTCTGCAGGAGTTGTGCTCGCCGAGGCTCGGTGGGCTGGCGGGCAAGGCCGGGCCGCGGCGACGCGGGCGGCGGTCAGGCGGGGAGGGCGAAGGGGGCGTCGACGAGGGCCTCGGTGCGGGGAAAGAGCCGGGCGGCGATGCCCCGGTCGAGCGAGGTGCGGGTGGGGCGCTGCACGGTGGGGGCGCCGCGGGTGAGGAAGCGCGGGCCGTAGTACTGGCCGCCGCGGGCATCCGGGTCGATGGCCGCGCGCACCGTCGGCCAGGCGCCGGCGTCCTTGCCCTGCGCGCCGATGAAGCCCTGCAGGGTGTCGGCGAAGCGTTTGCCCCGGCTGACCTCGTTGACCCCGCGGATGCCGGGGGTGAGCCCCGAGATCGAATAACCGGGGTGCGAGACCAGGCTCTGCACACCCGTCTCGCCGCCCAGGCCGGCCGCCCGCAGCCGGCGGTCGAGCTCGAAGCCGAAGACCTGCATCGCGATCTTGGACTGCGCGTAGGCCTTCCACCCGTTGTAGGTGCCCTCGAGCTGCAGGTCATCGAGCGACGAGTCCATCAGCCGGGAGATCATCGAGCCGAGCGACACCACCCGACTGCCGGGCGTGGCCTGCAAGACGGGCAGCACCAGGCTGGTGAGCAGGAAATGACCGGTGTAGTTGGTGGCGAGCACCAGTTCGGCGCCGTCCAGGCTCACGGCCCGGTCCCTCGGCGGGTGCACGATGCCGGCGTTGAGGATGAGGCCGTCCAGCTGCGGGTATTCACGCATCCGCTCCGCGGCGCCCTGCACCGAACCGAGGTCGGCCACGTCGAGCTCGAGGGTCGAGACGGATGCGCCGGGCACTCGTCGCCGGATCGCCGCGACGGCCGCGGCGGCGCGGGCCGGGTTGCGGCAGGCCAGCACCACGTGGGCGCCGGCACCGGCCAGTTGCTCGCTCGTGAAATAGCCGAGCCCGGCGTTGGCGCCGGTGACGACGAAGGTGCGGCCGGACTGGTCGGGCAGCGCCCGCGGGTTCCAGCTCACGCGGACCCGGCGGGGTCGCCGGGGTCGCCGGCCTTTGAGACGCCGGACGTGTCGCCGGCGATCTTCTCGTGGTGGTGGATGACCTCGGCGATGATGAAGTTGAGGAACTTCTCGGCGAACGCCGGGTCGAGCCTGGCTTCTTCGGCCAGTCCGCGCAGGCGCTGGATCTGCAGGAACTCCCTGGCCGGGTCAGCCGGCGGCAGGCCGTGCTGGGCCTTCAGGCGGCCGACCCCCTGGGTGAACTTGAACCGCTCCGCGAGCAGATGGATAAGCGCGGCATCGATGTTGTCGATGCTCTGGCGGATGCTCTGCAGTTCCTCCATCGCATCCTGCTTCGCGTCGGCGGGCGATTCCTCGTGTACAGCCATGTTCTTACGATATTGCACGCGCCCGGATGCCGGCGCCTCCGGCCCGGCCCGGCCCGGCCCGGCTCCGGGCTCCGGGCTCCGGGCTCCGGGCATAACTCCTGCTATTCGTCTCGGCGACGGATGCTCACCCCGGAATCCCGCGCCGCGGCATCCGCCCGACACAAAACTGCAGGAGCGGTAGGGCCCCTGCGGGGCACTGTGGGGTGAAAAAATATGCCCCTGGTCGCGTTTGTGAGTCTGGCTTG
>NZ_JAIEUL010000050.1 GCF_019599185.1 Cryobacterium inferilacus
GGCGCTGAGGACGGTGTGGTCGGCGGTGAGGTGGATGTGTAGGCGGCTGTTGTG
This sequence comes from Cryobacterium inferilacus, assembly GCF_019599185.1. Classification (GTDB taxonomy): domain Bacteria; phylum Actinomycetota; class Actinomycetes; order Actinomycetales; family Microbacteriaceae; genus Cryobacterium; species Cryobacterium inferilacus. The sequence goes on from NZ_JAIEUL010000050.1 coordinate 55, forward strand.
GGTGCGGGCGTTGACGCGGACTCCGGCCAGGAACACGTTGTCTGGGTGGGACGGGGTCCCGGTCAGTGCCGCGCCGGTGGCGCCGAGCCGGGAGGTGCCGAGGTAGTTGAACGTGACCGTGGCGCGGGTCCGGCCCAAACCCCCGGGGAGCAGCCCGTAGTCGCGGCCGCCGTTGGGCACCGCGCGGAGGGTCTCTTTCGCGGCGATGAGGACCTCGCCAGGGTCGGTGCCGACGGTGGGCAGCAGCACCGGGTGCAGGCTGGTGAACCAGCCCACGGTCCGATCGATCCGGGGCAGGGCGGGGTGTTCGAAACGGCCGTGGCGCTCCAGGCGCACCGCGATCCGGTCCAGGCCGGTGAGCTCGCCGATACTCGAGGCCAAAGCGGCCAGGAGCACGTCCTCGACGCTGGCGTGATACGCCGTCGCGAGCCGGGCGACGGCTCCGGACGCCGCGTCGTCGAGTTCGAACTCGGCCGAACTCGACCCGGTGGCGTCCGGATCGCCCAGCGCTGCCGGCAGCAGTGCGGCGGCGGAGTCCGCATCGACGCGGTCCCAGTAGGCGAGGGTCGATGCCGGGACGTCCTCGGCGAGGAGAGCGAGGCCGCGACCCCAGTCATTGAGGGAAGCGGTTTTGGCGGGCAGGACCGCGCTCTGGCCGTTCTGCGCGGCACGGATCCCGGCCAGGAGGTCGTCGGTGAGGATCGGCCAGGACACCGCGTCGACGACGAGGTGATGCGCGACGAGGAGAAGCCGCGCGCCGAGGGGACCGCTCACGAGGGCGGCGCGGAACAACACGCCCCCCGCCCCGAAACTCAAACCGGCCTGGGCCTGCTGGGCAGCGGCGAGCACCGCCGCGTCAACGAGAGCACCGGTGGACTGCGCACCGGTAACCTCACCGGCCGGGCGCGGAGCGACGACGACGTGTTCGAAGCCGTAGGACGCGTCGGTGGTGCCACGCAGCACGAGGGCGTTATCGATCACGGTCGCGCGAAGCGCGTCGTGGTGGGCCCAGAGGGCATCCAAAGCCGCCCGCACCTGCTCCGGTGTGACGAAGCCCACCTCCAGCAGCAGGTCCTGGTTGAAGTGCTCCGGCACTGCCAGGTCCCAACGGAAGAAGTCAGCCACGATCGCCAACCCCGCCACCACCCCGGTGACCTCGCCCTGCTCAGCAGTGTCGGCCTCGTCAAGACGCAGCGTGCGCGCGATCCCGCGCGGCGTCATACCCGCCATGACCGCAGACACCGTCACCGCATACCCGACCTGACGAATCATCGAGACCACCCGGATCGCCGAGATCGAATCACCGCCGGCCTCGAAGAAGTTATCCAGCGCGCCCACCCCCTCCACACCGAGGACCCGGCCAAACGCCGCGCACACCGCCTCCTCCGCCGGCCCGACCGCGGCAACCGACCCGGCCGCCACGAACACCGGCTCCGGCAACGCCGCCCGATCCAGCTTCCCGTTGCGAGTCAGCGGGATCGCGTCGATGCGGGTGAATGACGCGGGAATCATATAGCCCGGCAGC
>NZ_JAIEUL010000051.1 GCF_019599185.1 Cryobacterium inferilacus
GCAGGAGCGGTAGGGCCCCTGCGGGGCACTGTGGGGTGAAAAAATATGCCCCTGGTCGCGTTTGTGAGTCTGGCTTGGCGGGATGATGTCGGTGTCTGTCGCGGCGACGCCGGTCTTAACTTGGTGCTGTGTGTTGCGAGCCTGCGCAGGAGCGTGGTGTGGAGGACTCCCACGGGAACCGTGGATTGTTGCTTTGAGCACGGGTGTTAGATTCCGATTGAACCCCAGTCCTCCCCGTGACAGACCCGAATATTGGGTCGAAGGGTGAGGAGTTGGATCATGGATATTGTTCACGACCGGGCGGCGGGCATTGACGTGTCTAAGCGCGATGCGAAGGTCTGTGTTCGAGTGCCGGCTGGCCGGCCGGGACGGTTCACCACAACCGTGACGACGTGGGGGTCAACGACGAGTCAGATCCTGGAACTGCGGGCGTATCTGATGCGTCACCACGTCACGACGGTGGTCATAGAAGCGACCAGCGATTATTGGAAACCGTTTTATTACCTCCTTGAGGAAACGTTGCCGTTGATGCTGGTCAACGCGAAGGCCGCCCGGAACATGCCGGGCCGTAAAACCGATGTTGCCGACGCGGTCTGGTTAGCCGAGCTCGCCGCGCACGGGTTGTTACGGGCGTCGTTTGTTCCGCCGGAACCGATCCGTGAATTGCGTGATCTGACCCGGGCACGGGCGATCATGGTCGGCAACCGGACCCGAGAGATCCACCGGTTGGAGAAGTTCCTGGAAAGCACCGGCATCAAGCTTTCCTCGGTCGCGACGGACCTCACCGGTGTTTCGGCTCGGGCCATGCTCGAGGCGTTGATCGCGGGCGAACACGACCCGGAAGTGCTCGCCGAGCTCGCTCAAGGACGGATGCGCGCTAAGAAACCCGAACTTGTTGAAGCGTTGGTCGGCCGATTCGGCGAACACCACGCCTTCATGACCCGGCTACACCTGAACACGATCGATACGTTCACCGAACGACTCACCGACCTCGACAACCGGATCGAGGCGTCGATGGCGCCCTTTCGTCCCCTCCGAGACGCCCTCACCACCATCCCGGGAGTCTCAACCATCGTCGCCGACGTCATCATCGCCGAAACCGGCGGCGACATGACCGTGTTCCCCACACCCGGCCACCTCGCGTCCTGGGCCGGTGTTTGCCCGGGCTCGAACCAATCCGCGGGCCGGATCAAATCCGCCCACATCCTGCCCGGCAACAAATACCTCAAAGCGGCCCTCGGCAACGCCGCGATCGCCGCGGCCCGCACCAAGAACACCTACCTCGCCGCGCAATACCGGCGCATCAGCGCCCGCCGCGGCCGGCTCAAAGCGATCGTCGCACTTGAGCACACCATCCTCACCGCAACCTGGAACATGCTCACCACCGGCGAGTGCTACACCGACCCCGGCGCCGACTTCTACGCCCAGCTCGCCCCGGAACGCACCAAGAACCGAGCCCTCACCCAACTCCGCAAACTCGGCTACGACGTCACCCTCACACCGGCGGCAGCATGACCTCACGTCTATTTTCGTGTTAGTTATGC
>NZ_JAIEUL010000052.1 GCF_019599185.1 Cryobacterium inferilacus
GGTTACGTCCCTGTGAGTGGTGTGGTTTCCCGCTCTTGAGCGTTGCTTCGTCAACGTAAAGAGCCACCGTGGGATGGTCAGTGAGTACCGACTAAAGCAACTCACAAAGGACACCACACGATGGCTCTGGACCAGTCTGCCCTGCTCGACCTGCTGGGAGAACTCAAACTCACTGATGTCACCGACCGAATCCGCGTCGCGACCGAAACTCTCTATCAAGAATTGATCGATGCGGAAGCGACCGCGTTCATCGGCGCCGCCCCATTCGAACGCACCGGCGAACGCACCACCCACCGCAACGGCACCCGACCCAGGACCTTGTCGACGACCGCCGGCGATCTCGACCTGAAGATCCCCAAGCTCCGCGCCGGCTCGTTCTTCCCCGCCCTTCTGGAGCGGCGCCGCCGGGTCGACCAGGCGTTATTCGCAGTCGTGATGGAGGCCTACGTCCACGGCGTTTCGACCCGGAAAGTTGATGACCTCGTCAAAGCGCTCGGCGCGGATACCGGGATTTCGAAGTCGGAGGTGTCCCGGATCTGCGCCGGCCTGGACGCCGAGGTCGCTGAGTTTCGAGACCGCACCCTCGCCGCGCAGGACTTCCCTTACGTGTTCCTCGACGCCACCTACTGCAAGGCCCGCGTTGGGCACCGAATCGTGTCCCAGGCCATCGTCGTCGCGGTCGGCGTTGCGGCCGATGGTCGCCGGGAAGTCCTGGGCTTCGACGTGGGTGACAGCGAGAACGAAGGCTTCTGGACGTCGTTCCTACGGTCGCTCAAGACCCGTGGTCTCGACGGGGTGAAGCTGGTCATGTCTGACGCGCACACCGGGCTGAAGAAGGCCATCGGGACCGTGTTCCAGGGTGCCGGCTGGCAGCGCTGCCGGGTGCATTTCATGCGCAACGTCCTCGCGGTGATCCCGAAGGGATCGCAGGACATGGTCGCCTCGATCATCCGCACCATCTTCGCCCAGCCCGACCGCGAGCACATCGAGAAGCAGTTCCGCGAGGTCACCACGATGCTCACCCGCTCGCACCCGAAGGTCGCGGCGATGCTCGTCGACGCGCAGCCCGATCTGCTCGCGTTCGCCGCATTCCCCAGGCGGCACTGGCGCCAGATCTGGTCCACGAACCCGCTGGAACGGGTGAACAAGGAGATCAAACGCCGCACCGACGTCGTCGGTGTGTTCCCCAACTCCGCCGCCCTGCTGCGCCTGGCCGGGTCCGTTCTGATCGAGCAGCACGACGAGTGGGAGGCCGGCGAACGCCGCTACTTCTCCGAGTCATCGATGCTCGAGCTGGCCACCATGAACAACCCCATCGAGGTCATCGACGAGGCGGTGATCCTCCCCGAACTCGCCGCCGCCTAAGCTAGAACAACTGACCCGCACGGTGTTGAGAAACTCCACCACTCAGCGGGACGTGACCT
>NZ_JAIEUL010000053.1 GCF_019599185.1 Cryobacterium inferilacus
GCACTGGGATGCTGGTCGGGCGAAAGTGGTCTGCGGGGCCCGACCTGCGGCGGCCGGACGAGGTTTCGTGTGATTCGTTAGACCGAGCTCCTTGGCCCGGGCCGGCCGGTCGTTACCCAGTGGCGGGGGCCGTCTGGTTGGTCAGCACGAACAGTTTCAGGAGGTTCGTTGTCATCGCAGCGAGGTTGAGTTCGGCGTTGACGGCCATGAGTCCACGGCGGCTGAATTGGCGCAGGCCCCGCCGATCTTTGATCCACGCGTTGGCCGGTTCAACGATGCCCGAGCGTTGCTTGTAACGGTCTTGGTTGCCGGGCAGGGCGAGTTTTTCGATCATGTGCGCGGCGGCGGCTGTGATGGTGTCCCCTTCTCGGCCCTTGATCTTGCCGACCCATTTTCCGTCTTTCACCGTGCCGCGGCCCGGAGCGATGAGCCGGTCGAAGCCGGGCGCGTCCACGTTCTCTGCGGAGAGATATCCGTTATCGACCACGACCATGCCCACTTCCAGATCCGTGCGTTCGCTTTGGGATCGGCAGTATTCGATCGTCGACTTCAACCGCTGCATTTGCGGGATCATCTGTCCTAGATCATTGGGGTGATCGGTTGCGTCCACGGCCAAAATCAGTTGGTCCTCTGCGACGGTGATCTGCGCGTTGTAGCCCACGATGAACCCGGCCCGGGTCTGCATGAGACGCGCCTGCGGGTCGGTCAGATTGCGTCGCAGGATGACCCGGTCGGTGCGGTCGATCTCCCCGGCCTTCTGGTCAGCCTCTTGATGCCGTGCCCGGGCGAGGCGGACGGACGCAGCGTCAACGCTCTGGCGCGCGCCCACGATTTTGGCGCTGTTCTCTATCGGAGCCCGACCCGCCACCCGCTTCGCGGCGCGGTTGGCATCGTAGAGCGCCTTGCTAGTGGCGTACCTGGCCTCACGCCGAGCCAGGGCCTCTTCGGCCGCGCGTAACCGATCCTGCAAGATCTTCAATCTCGGAGCATTACCGGCCTCGACCACACCTTCAAGGTCCCTGATCGCGGCCTCGGCGCGGGAGAGGCGACTTGCCCCGCCCGGTGCCCGTTCTGGCCGCGCGGACGCACCATCGGCCGCGTCGCTCACCTCGATGGACTCAGTAATCAGCGCGCGGATCCGACCCACCCGATCCGACCCCGGTCCCATCCCCGGAGGCAGATCATCATGCGCGGACGGCTCCTTCGCCGCGTCCTCGGCGGAGTCCGTGACTGCGGCTTTAGCCAGTTCAGCCTCGGCCACGCCACGCAACCGTTTCAGCGTGCGCATCTTGTCGTTCGCCGCGTTCGCCTTGATCTTGGTCCCATCGATCGCGACCACCCCGAAACGCCCCAACCCGGCCTGCAAACACAACACCAAAACCTGGGCAAACAAGTCAGC
>NZ_JAIEUL010000054.1 GCF_019599185.1 Cryobacterium inferilacus
CGTCTGCTGGTGGTGTTGGAGCAGTTCGCGGGTGTGGATGTGTGCCTGGGTGAGGTGTCGACGGTGACGGTGGCTGATGGTGTGGTGTTGGCTGCGGTGAATGACACGGCCACGGGGTACGAGGTTGATGGGTGTTTGGGTGCTGTTTTTGCTCAGACGGCGGTCGGGTTCGCTGAGCGGGTCGCGGTCGTGGACGGGCGGCGTCGGGTGACGTATGCGCAGCTGGCCGGTGATGCGGCGGCGGTCACGGGTGTGTTGCAGGGGGCGGGCGTGGGTGCCGGTGCGTTGGTGGGTTTGGTCGGTGATGCCGGTGCTGGGGTGGTCGCTGGGTTGCTGGGCATTGTTGGTGCCGGCGCCGGGTATGTCCCGGTCGACGTGGACGCCCCGGTGGAACGGGGCCGGTTCATCGTCGGTGACGCGCACCTGGATGTTGTGGTTGTGTCCGGCGAACGTGCCCGCGCTGCCGTTGACGCGTGGGACACGGGGGTGCGGGTGATCGAGGTGGGTGCCGCTGTGGCGGCCGGGGTCCTCGCGGACGGACCGGTGTTGGTGGCCGGGTCGGCGCCGGCCTATGTGATTTATACCTCCGGCACGACCGGCGTGCCCAAGGGAGTCCTCGTCCCCCAGCGTGCTGTGCTGCGCCTGGTCCGCGGTAACACGGCGCTTCCCGTGTCTGCCGCTGACACCCTCGTGCAGACGGGGTCGTTGGCGTTCGACGCGTCCACGTTCGAGATCTGGGGGGTCCTGGCCAATGGCGGCACCCTCGTGACCGCGTCCAAAGACGACGTGCTGACCCTGGACCGGTTCGCCGGATTGATCCGCGAGAACACCGTGAGCGTGCTGTGGTTGACGGTGTCGCTGTTCAACCAGATCATCGCGACGGACCCCACCGTACTCGCCGGCGTCAGCCGGGTCATCATCGGTGGTGAGCAGGTCAGCGGCGATCATGTCCGCCGTCTGCACGACGTCAACCCCGACATCACCGTGATCAACGGGTACGGGCCCACCGAGAACACCACCTTCACCACCACGCACGTGATCCCGCGCGGGTTCAGCACCGTCCCGATCGGCCGGCCGATCAGTAACACCCGAGTCCACATCCTCGCCGGCGACCGCGTCTGCGGCATCGGCGAGACCGGCCAGCTTCACGCCGCCGGCGATGGCCTCGCCACCGGCTACCTCGACCGTGCCGAGCTCACCGCGCACGCGTTCACCCAACGCCACGGCGAGCGTCTCTACCGCACGGGGGACCTTGCCAGGTGGCGGGCCGATGGCACTATCGATTACCTCGGTCGTATCGATGACC
>NZ_JAIEUL010000055.1 GCF_019599185.1 Cryobacterium inferilacus
ATTGTGCACGCTGTTGAGTTCTCAAGGATCGGACGCACCCGACTTCAGGCCATGTGACTGGCTGTCGCTCCGGGGCAACTTTACGATCTTAGCTCCTGCTCGTTACCGTGTCAAATCAAGGGAGCGGCGAGTTTCAGACACAATCGTGTCGTGAACCAGTCCGCGCCTCGATCCGAAGGATCTGACGAGAAGGGCTGATTCCCGGCCATAACAAACGATCACATCGAAAACGATTTGGGCTGTTGTGACTGGGATGTGGTCCCGCTTGAGGCCGGAAGCTCTGCGGCTTTTCCGAACCTGTGGGGTGACGAGAGATGACATTACGGGGATTCCGGAGGGGCCGCAAATCACCTCCGGCGCCCGGGCGTGTCGGGCCTACTCCGGCTGATTCGCACGGTCGGTGTCGGCATCCGTCGTCGACACCATTCGGTGCCGAATCAGCTGCCAGCCCTGCGGCGGGGAGGTGAGTCTGGCGTGCCGCTCGCAGAGGTCATAGGTGTGCGGTTCGTGAGTGCCGGCGAGGGGGCCGAGGACCGCCATCGAGTCAACATAGGAGAAGGTCAGGGTTGCGACGGCTTCCTCAGTGCAGGAGATGCGTGAACAGGCTCTGGCTGACATGGTGATTCAGGATACCGCCGAAGGGCCCAGAAGTAGACTGGTGACATGCCTCGATCACGCCGCGCAACAGTGCACGTCTCCACTCTCCGGGGGCGCGGACGGGACCGGCACGGTCGAGGGATGCGCAGCTCGGCCACCGGGCCGTTCCTCCCCCCGCTGCGCACGCGGATCGACACATTCGACATGACGATCGCCTCAACAGTGGACTACCTCCGCATGGTCTGGCCCGCGGAACTATCCGACGTCATCTTCGAGGTGGCGCCCGGGCCTGCCTCGGTGATCCCCGGCGTCGGGGTTGAGCGGTTTTCCGTCGATGCCCGTGAGCGGCGCATCACCCTGTACCGGCTGCCGATGCAGCGCCTCAGCCGAATGCACCAGGTCGACGAACTGCATCAGCGCATGATCGTCGAGAGCTGCGTGTTCCGTGCCGTTGCGGAACTGCTCGGCAAGGATCCCTGGGACCTCGCTCCCGACCGCTTCCGGCGTCTCTAGGAAAATTCTTCCCGAGAAGACCAAACCCTTTCTGGGGCGGGGCCGAACCTCCTGCATACCAAGCAACACCCCGCAGGACTCCCCCACAGCAAAGGACCCCATCATGCGCAGCTTCACCAAGACCGCACTCGGACTCAGCGTTGCCGGCCTGCTCATCA
>NZ_JAIEUL010000056.1 GCF_019599185.1 Cryobacterium inferilacus
CGAGTTGACTCATAAGAAACCTCCGCGTGAGTCGATTGGTTGCCTCATTACGGGACCTCCGCGTAGTCGAGGGTTGCGTGTGGTGGCTGGTTCGGATTACGCCCGTTTCTATGGAGCTGACGATGACGCAGCGGCAGGCTGTGACGAGGAAGAAAGCGCAGGCGTATCAGAGCGGGTCGAAGGCTGTGAAGTCTCGCATCTTGACGGAGTTGGTCGAGCTCACGGGTTGGCATCGTGACTACGCTCGAGCTGCATTGCGAGCTGCGTTGGTGGCACCGAGAACGGTCAAGGCGGTGTCACCGGCGCACGGGCGGCCAGCTATCTATGGGCCTGAGCTGATGCCGGCACTGGTGCGTTGCTGGGCGGTGTTGCGGGCTCCGGCGGGGAAGATCCTCGCGCCTATGCTGCCCCGCCTGGTGCCGATGTTGCGTGCTGAGGGCGGCATCGACCTGACCGACGATCAGGCCGCGCTGTTGGTGCGGATGAGCGCGGCCACCATCGATCGAAAGCTCGCTGGCGAACGGGCCAAGATGATGTCGCGCGGGCGGTCTCATACCAAACCGGGCACGTTGCTGAAGTCCCAGATCCCGATCCGCACCTGGGCGGAGTGGAACGATGCGGTCCCGGGGTTTGTCGAGATCGACCTGGTCGGTCATGATGGCGGGACCTCGTCCGGGGAGTTCTGTTTTACCCTGACCGTGACTGATATCGCCACCGGATGGACGGTGAACTGCTCGGTGCGCAACAAGGCAGCGAAGTGGGTGTTCGAAGCCTTGATGCACGTCACCGAGGTGTTCCCCTTCCCGATCATCGGCATCGACTCAGACAACGGAAGCGAGTTCATCAACGAGCACCTTTTCAACTACTGCACCGCGAACAAGATCACCTTCACCCGGTCTCGCTCCGGGAACAAGAATGATGGCGCCCACGTCGAGCAGAAGAACTGGGCACGAGTGCGGGAACTGGTCGGTTACCTGCGTTATGACACACCAGGCGAGCTGGAGGTCCTGAACCGAATCTGGGAACTTGACCGGGTGTTTGCCAACTATCTGCTGCCACAGCAAAAACTTATCTTCAAGGAGCGCCACGGAGCCAAAGTCGTCAAACGCCACGACCTCGCCGCGACACCGCACCAGCGCGCCATCATCCATCCCAGCGTGGGTAAACGCTCCGTCATCGGGATGAACGCGCAAATGAAGAAGATCAAACCCCTTGCACTCTCACGCCAGATCGGAGCGCTCATCCAG
>NZ_JAIEUL010000057.1 GCF_019599185.1 Cryobacterium inferilacus
TTGAGACAATAAACGTGGCCCTCAAAGCCGCCTGAAACCACTAACCCTTTGAGTCAACTGAACTCGGGGCAGTCCCAACGAGCTGAGCTCCACCGACTCGTTCGGGACCTTTACGAACACGTTTGACGCGTCTGGCGTGCTCACCAGCACCCAGTACCCCAAGAGCGGCACGTATCAGACGACCAGATATGCCACGGACGCCCAAGGGCGCCGCACCGACACCTGGCTGCAGTCCACAAACCCGGACAACTCCACCTGGGCTGGCCACGAGGTCACCAGCTACGACACCTCGGGACGCGTGAAGCAACTGACATCATCCACCAACGACAACTCCGGCACCCCAGCCGGTATCGTCGTCGTGTTTGACACGGTGTACTGCTACAACGAGGCCTCAGCCGCCCCCACCTGCGCCACTGGCGCGGCTACAGACCGAGCCAAACTGCAATGGTCCAAGAACAACCTCACCAACCAGGTCACGGCATACACCTACGACACGTCCGGCCGGGTCACTCAGGTCGCCCAGTCGGGCGGTACTGACGGCAACAGCACGTTTGCGTTCACCTATGACGCCCGCGGGAACCGGCTCACTCAAGTGGTCACCGGCTCGAACCCGTCCTCTCAGACGCTGACGTACAACGCGGCCAACCAGATCACGACCGCGGGGTACACCTACGACGGCACCGGTAACCTCACGGCAACCCCGACCGCCACCTACACCTACAACAGGTTCCAACAGATGACGAGCGCCACCACCGGGGGAGTCACGTCGACCTACACCTACGCTGGTGCCGACCAGAAAATGGTGCTGACCGAGACCATCCCCACCCGGACATACAAGCTCGGCTACGGCAAGAACGACGCCAACGGCAACCCGCAGGTCACCACCTACACCGTGAACGGAAACGGAGCACACGTCTACAGCGACCCGGTCACCGGACAGGCTCTGATGCTGACCACCTCCACCGGCGTCAACGGCATCTACGTCTGGGACGGACTCGGCAACCCAGTCGGCCTGCTCGTCGACTTCTCGAGCAACGTGTTCACTTACGACTACGACCCGTACGGCGTACAGGTGCTCAAAGCCGGCGGAACCGGAAACGGCGCAGCACAGAACCCTTACGCCTTCAAAGCCGGTATCAACGACCGCGCCTGAGTATTTGCGGGTTTGGGGGCCAGTGAATATTGCCTTCGGGGGCCACCGGTATCGCCTTTGGGGGCCACGCAGT
>NZ_JAIEUL010000058.1 GCF_019599185.1 Cryobacterium inferilacus
TGCACGTTTACCCCGCGCGATTTGAATGCCCACAAGGGCGCCCTATCTGCAACACGATCTAGTGTCTTATAACTCTACCGATACGAGACACGTGAGGATGCGAGACGAATCAGGTAGCCGCTCGTCGTGTGACAGGCGATCCCTTAGGTCTCATATCCCATGGCTTATGAAGCAGATGCGTTACGAGACACATCTCTCCTGGGTTTCGGGCGGTCCATTCAGGGTTCCTTGCTAATCCTTAGCGGACGTGATGCACTCAGTAGACATTGATGATCGGGGGACATAGATGTCCGACGCCATTCTCATCGCCGCCATCGGCCTAGCCTTCGCGTTGGTGATTCTGATCCGAGGGCTTCGCCGTCGGCGCCTGCGCGAAGCAGCCGCCCCGGTCGGAGCCGCCGCAAGTGTTCTCCGAGACGTGTATTCAGGTAACGGAACTCAGGCGCGGGCCGCCGCGGAATTCGACCCGGCACCGACAACATCGATGACTCTCGACGGGGAGGATCCTCTCCAAGCTCATGGATTGAAGCTCTCCGACGAGGCATCCCGCGACTGAACTGCAGTTTGTAGCCGTCAATCGGTGGCCGAACGCTACATCTCGTTAGGGTTCCGGCCTACCAGCCGGATTAGCCCAGTGCCCGGTGGGACCTGCACCTCGACATAAACCACGAAGGTACGGCCTGACGCATTATTTTCAGCCCATCCCACGACTGTGTGGACGGAATCAACATCGGTGAGCTGCCACTCGTCCGATGCACCGTTCTCGTCGTGGAAGTACACACGGTAGGTTGGCTGGTCCTGTTCCCAGTTCGTATCCCGTGGATCAATACCCACCGCAACGACGCTCATGCGGTCAGGCTACCTCGGACCGCCACTAGCGCCTGTCCTACTCGCCCCAGACGTCCTGTGTCCTCGGCGCTTTGTAACGGCGGTCTGTGATCAATATTTGGCGGACTAGCTTTGTGGCTGGCCCTGTCTCGGAGGGGTAATCAGCGTCTTGTATCCCATGGCTTATGAGACATGTCGGTTGGGAGACACTGCACTTCATGTGCGGCGCGTGCGACTTCGGCAGCAATC
>NZ_JAIEUL010000059.1 GCF_019599185.1 Cryobacterium inferilacus
TATCCCATGGCTTATGAGACATGTCGGTTGGGAGACACTGCACTTCATGTGCGGCGCGTGCGACTTCGGCAGCAATCCGGAGCTAATCACGACTGAAGACAGGCGGTACTCTCGCGAGGTGGGTGCTAACCCACTGTTTTTTCCGGGCGGCCCCGGTGCAGCCAGCAACGTTCCAGGAGGCATCACGGCAATTCGGAGAAGTCGGGAACTTCCTCCTCCGATCCGGACATTATCTAATGAACGCACCGAGTCATTGGGCGAGCTTCGAGCGGTTAGTCTTCCGAGCCAGTTCAGCGGGCGCACATCATGAGCAAAGGGGTACAAGTGAAGAAAATCGCCTCCTGTTACTTCGGCGTTGGACTGACGGCCCTTGCTCTGTCCGGTTGCGCAGCAGCTCCCGTCGCCGGCGGTGAGCCGGCCACCACGCCATCGGCAACGGTTGACGCAAGCGATGAGGCGTCAAGGCCGTACTCGGCACAGCAGAGCGTCGAACAATTTGCCGGACTCGATTTCGACTACGACCCATTGACCTCTCCGGCCGCACTCGCTGAGCGGAGCAGGCTTGTGGTGGCGGGAACGATTGATCGAGTCCAAGAAGGTCGAGTTGAGATCGTCCCGGGGAACGAGAACATACCTGGGATTTCTACCATCGTGCTCGTGCTGAGAGATGCCAAGGCGGTGGTAGGAAGCGTCGATGAAGGTAGTGATGGCTTGGTGTATGTCGAATTACAGAACCCCGGCCAGCAAGACCCGGATGCGTACCAGGACGGCTTGCGCGAGGGCTCGAGGGTCGTCGCATATCTCCTTCCAGCATTCGACGGGGCACTCGTTGAGGGTACGGATATTGCTATCGCTGAGCCGAAGGCGGGTCGACCCGTTGGGCAGGCTCTATACATGCCCACGGGCCCACAAGCGCTGATCCTCCAGTATGAAGACGAGGCTGTCGTCTGGCCCCTGATTGGGGAAAAGCGAGACGGCAGTCTTGAAGACACATTGCCGGGCGGGGAACTCATTGCGTCCTGATAG
>NZ_JAIEUL010000005.1 GCF_019599185.1 Cryobacterium inferilacus
ACTCCTCGATCGGGCATGTCACGCCAGTGGAGTTCGAGATGCAATACTCGTCACAGGCCGCTGAGATCCAACTCGCCCGTGTCCACTCTCCGGGGTCAAGGCCAATCCTCTTCTCCGAGTTGTACGAAGCCGAGAAGTAATTCCACGACCAGGCCACGCCTGACACGTCAGAGGGTCGATCGCCAATTGATACAGACCATAGCGGGCCAGCTGAATTACACGATGGTGGCCTTGAGACTCTCAAAGTCAGCTGTTGGGATCCTGCGGCAGCGATGTCTCCATGGCGTTCGCCAGCGCTCGCAAGCGTGAAGCTGCCGCGCTCACGTCACCGAGTGCGTATGTCGAGAACTTGACGTCGTCATGCTTGTGCATTTCTCGAATTGCTTCAGGGGCCGTGCGCGCCACGTGCGAGAGCGCGTTGAGGACCTCTTCAAGGGTGGGATGAAGATCTGATTTTCTTCCGTCCCGAGACATGTCGCGGGCCGTTATCGAGTCGCCCGTCTCCCTCTGTTCGTTGACGAGCTGAGACACCGCAAACGAAACGACAGAGAGTTCTCGCTGTCGCTGCTCGATTGCATGGGCAAGTTCGTCAAGTCCACCGGGAACCTTGAAAAGGAGACCTGTCGTTTGCGGGCTCAAACCCAGCTCGACGGCAGCCTCAGTGATCTCTCCCAACCGCTGGGCGTCCACAAGCGCCCAACTTCTCTTGGCAGCCATGTTCTTGATAGTCTCGCCAGCGAATGATGGTCCTACGACGGCCGCGTAATTGGCCCGATTTTGGCTCAGGTGGGTCTCTAGCGCCACGTCACTGATATCGGTATGGGTCACTTGGCCGTTTGATCGAGACTTAACTTCCACAATGGCAACCAGTTCATCGCCTGCCTGGTTCCGCCAGCTCACAACAACATCGGTATCACCCGATCCACTGATTGTTCTCGCATGGAACCCCATCGTGAGAAATGCGTCACGGACCGCAATCTCAAACGCCTTCCCTGAACCGAGACTCTGAGCGTGCGGCGCTTTTGAGAGTGTCACAAGTTGATCGGTGCGAGAATTCAGATCCGCGAGATCTCTCTGAGTTTGTTCGACCAACAGGACCTGTTCGGGGTCGTCTGTAGTCGGAGCTGAGGCGAGTGGCAACTCCTCAAGGAACGCTAGTCCGAGCGGGGTTGCCCGAAGGCTCCCATATCGCGGTTGCTCGACCAAGCCAACGTCTTCGAGAAATGATGCGATCCACCTGCTCTTGTCGACATTGAGACCGTACTTCGCCGATTCTAGATACATGTCGGCACGGGTGACGCCAGGCTTCACCGTACGAATCATTTCGCCAACAAAACGCATATTGCAATGGAGTATTCGGATGAAGTTGATATCTTCCTCCGATTCGATCCACGATCTAGCGGGAGTCGTGGCCTGATAAACGCCGAGTCCTATCTCGTGGAGGAGGCCGGACGCACGGAGAAAAGGCATCATCGAATCGACACTGCTGCGTTGCAGCGAGAAGGTGTCGGCGATAAAGCCAAGAAGCTCTTCGCGATCAGTCGGATCGAGTGCCGCGTTTACGATCGTTCTCAGGTTTTCAACTTTGTTGGGACTTGCCGCTGGGCTTGGCACCCAAATGTTGTAGGTACTCCGAGCCTCATGGAGATCATTGGTAGTCGAGAGTTGGCTGAGGAGAACCCCAATCTCCGGCGGTGCCTCGCTGAAGTCACGCACAGCAGTTGGACTCGTCACTAAGGCTTCCGGGCTAACGCTCACACAGCGGGAAAGGAGTGCCTCTCCAACTTCGGTCGTTTTCCAACGCCGGCCACCGGCGCCTTCAACTAGTCCCAGTGCGTCGAGCCAATCGATACGATCACGAGTACCGCTGAGACTGGTCCAACCTGTTTCGTACAGACCGCGAAGATGGCTGTCGAGGTCCTCCACAGTGGAGGGCGCGTTAGAAACGAACGCGAGCGATTCCACAAAGAGCCTAAAACGGCTTGCTAAGGCGGCCCCTAACGCTTCAGGCACAGGACTCGTCCGAAAATTGTGACCGGACGGAGTTAGATCGAGTCCGCCCCGCGCAGCTTGTGCGAAACCTATGCTCTTGAGAAAACTTCCGTATTCGCGCCATGTTGACGTCACTGCCGAGGGAGCCGCACCCACCTTGCGTGTCGCGACATCAAAAAACTCCGCAGGCACATCGGGTCTTGAATCCAGGACTTGCGCTTTGCCGGCTGCGATCTGCTCAACGAGTTCGACGACTAGTGCAAACCACACTCGCTTGCCCCCACGTAGCGAAGGCAGAGAGTTCGTTTGTCTCCGCCACAGCGCCCTCTGCTCGGCCATCTCTTGCGACGGGTCAGTTACGGTTGTAGACGCCATATCTGGAGTATATGGGGCCTTCTGATTGCTTATCCAGACTTTCCCACTTGTGTTTGGCCCCATCTGGAATCCAAGCTGCGGCAATTCCTTCTGACACCCATTTGATACACCTTGTTCGCGGGTGATTACCAATGACGCCGGAGTTACCTGGCACGCGTTGTGAGTGTTGTTGTTCAGCCACCCAGCACGTCATCAAGAATCTCTGCGGTCACGATGTCTACCTGGTCAGCTGTGACCACGTAGCTGTTTCGCGTGGTTTGCTCGTTCGCGTGGCCTAGGAGTCGAGACGCCAAGGTGATACCTGCCGCACGCTCGACGAGTGTCGCGGCCGTACGTCGGTAGATGTGGGTGGTGTACTCGTCGACGTCGACTCCCATCTTCACCAGCTGCGCGCGCTCGTCGGCAATGAATGAGCGCAGCAGGCGCTCATAGTTACTGACGCTGAGTGCACGGCCGGTCTTAGTTGGGAATAGTGAAGCATCCGGGTCTGGTTCAGCGAGTGCCAGCCGTCGGCGCACAGCGGCTGCCGCCATCGATGGCAGGGCGATGCTGCGTCGCTGTCGGGAGCGCTTGGGTGTGTCCTTCCGGTGGATTCCTTCAGCTTTTGTGCTGACGATGGTGCCGTTGACGACGAGGGTTGGTGGTCGGGTTGTCATGTCCACGTCGCAGCGGCGCAGGCCGAGGCATTCTCCGATTCGGATTGAGGTGCCCAGCATGATTTCCATGCCGTCGATCAGAATGCGGTAGTTGGGTCTGGGACCGTCCGCGCGCGTGACTCGCCAATCCTGCATGAGCTCACGAATGCCGTTGAGTTGCTCCGTGGTGAGCGTGGACTCCTTCTTCGGGGCTGTCGGCAGACGCTGCACGTCACGCACCGGGTTGCTTGGCAGCGCGTCGTCGCGGACGGCGTAGCCGCAGATGAGGCTCAGCACGGCGCGGGCGTGGCGTGCTTTGGAGATGGATTCTTCCTCGAGTATTTTTTGGAGGATGCGGTCACACCGACCGACAGTGAGTCGCTCGAGCTTGATCCCTCCGCAGCGGGGCAAAATGATGAGGCGCGCGGTTGTCTCATACGATTCGTACGTGGAATACGTCAGGCTGCCCGTCTTCGCGCGGGCGGCTATTTGAGAGAGCCAGAGTTCCACCACTTGGTTAACGGTGTTCTTGGACGAGAGAGCGCCGGTGCCGCCGGTACCGATCACCGCTGCCTGCCGCCGAACGTCTGCGCGCGCGTTCTCGTCAGTGTGAGCAACCGCGGACAGACGATGCAGGACTCCGCCGTCGTCTCGGAGGGAAGCGCGGGCTCGGTACCGGCCGTTTGGCAGGACTCCCACAGTTATGGTGCCCAGCACGCCGGCAGCGATCTGTGGCCTAGCCATGCCGGTGCTCCTGAGCCCAGGCGAGCACGTCCTGAACGTCGTAGCGTACGTGCCGGCCGAGCTTGAGGAACGGCGGCCCCGTGTGGGTGAGGCGCCAGTCTTCCAATGTGCGCTCGGGTAGCCGGAGCATTTCGGCGAGTTCACGCTGGGTGAGAAACGTCGGAGTGATCTGTGTCGTCGCGTCCATACCCAGAAGGTGTGCGGGGCCTTTCGTGACTGTTCCGACTATGCCGGGACGGGTCCGTATCAGTCCGGGCGATAAGTGGTCACAGTGACCCTGCAATGGGGTTTCTGGTCCATTTCTGGTCACAGCGGCCAATTTGGGCCTGATCGGGAGGACGGGCGATGGGCTGTTTCGCCGCGGAATCCTGCGCCTGTTACTGCTGGGGTACCTGGACTCGAACCAAGAACAAATGAACCAGAATCATCCGTGTTGCCAATTACACCATACCCCAATGGCGTAGTCCGAGAACCGCGCCGAAAAGTAACTCTAGCCCACTTCGGTACGGGCCGCCAAATTGAGCGGAGGGTGTGTCGCAAGTGGGCCGAGCAGCTCCCGGTTGATCGCCACAGCGGCGCGCGCGCCTTCACCGGCGGAGACGAGCAATTGCTCCGGGCCGGGCGGGGTGGTGTCGCCCGCGGCGTAGAGACCGGGCACCGAGGTGCGGCCCTGCGGGTCGACGACGATGAGGCCGTACGCATCCGTGGCCGGGGTGAGCGCGGCCACAAAGGTCGCGGCCGCCTCGTACCGGGGGCGCACGAAACCGCCCGCCCTGGCCACGAACTCGCCGTCGGCGACCTGGATGCCGGTCATGGCGCCGCGCTCCCCCACCACGTCGGTGAGGGGGCGCCGGTCGACGCGGATGCCCCGCGCGGCCAGAGACGCCTCGTCGGCGTCGCTGACCTGGGCGATGCCGTTGGTGAAGACAATCAAATCATCGGTCCACTGCGAGATGAGCAGCGCGTGTTCGGCCAGGTCGTCGGTCTCGCCGATCAGGGCGAGGGCGCGGTCGGCCTCTTCATAACCGTCGCAGCCGATGCAGCTGTGCAGGTTGGTGCCATACCAGGCGCGGATGCTCGGCAGCGCCGGCAGCGTCTCGGCCAGGCCCGTGGCGATGAGAACGGTGCGGGCGGTGACCACGCGGTTCTTCTCGCCGCGCATGCCCTTGGTGGACACGGTGAACCGGGCCGCGGTGGCGTCGGCGAGGTCGGCACCGGGCAACTGCTCGACCGTGCGCACCAGACCCATGTGGAACTCCGCGGCCGGGTAGGCCTCGTACTCCTCGCGGCCGATCCGGCGCAGCTCCAGCGGAGGCACGCCGTCGCGGGTGATGAACCCGTGCGAGCGCAGGGTGGCGGAGTGCCGGGGCCGGTTGCTGTCGATCATCAGGGTGCGCCGGCGGGCACGCACGAGGTTGAGCCCCGCGGCGAGCCCGGCCGGTCCGGCGCCGATGATGACGACGTCGTACGGCGCCTCAACGCTCGCGACACCGGCGGCCGTGCCCGCAGCGGAATCGCTGCCGACTCCGGCGCTCAGTGAACCACCGGACGTCATGACACCAGGGTCGCCGAGAGCCGATCCAGGCGGGCCAGCGAGTCGGCCCGGCCGAGAATCTCCATGGACTCGAACAGCGGCGGCGAGATCTTGCGGCCCGACACGGCCACGCGCAGCGGGCCGAACGCGACCCGCGGCTTGAGGCCGAGTCCGTCGATCAGGGTCTCGGTGAGGGTGGTGTGCACCCGCTCGTGGGTCCATTCCGCTTCGGGAATACTGCGGAGCGCATCCGTGGAGGCCGTGAGGATCTCGGCGGCGTTCTGCGGAAGCGACTTGAGCGCATCCGCCTGGTGCTCGAGCTTGTCGGCGCTCTCGAACAGGAAGCCGAGCATGTCGGGCGTCTCGCCGAGCAGGGCGATGCGCTCCTGCACGAGCGGGGCGGCTGCCGTGAGGATGGCCTGTTCATCGTCACTGAGCGGTTCGGTGAGAATGCCGGCGGTCACCAGGTACGGCACCACGCGGGCGGCGAAGTCGGCCGGCTCGAGGAGGCGGATGTGGTCGCCGTTCAGCGATTCGGCCTTCTTGAGGTCGAAGCGAGCCGGGTTGGGGTTCACGTCCACCACGTCGAAGGCGGCGATCATTTCCTCGATCGAGAAGACATCGCGGTCGTGCGTGAGCGACCAGCCCAGCAGGGAGAGGTAGTTCACGAGGCCCTCGGGAATGAAGCCGCGCTCGCGGTGCAGGAACAGGTTCGACTCGGGGTCGCGCTTGGAGAGCTTCTTGTTCTTCTCCCCCATCACGTAGGGCAGGTGGCCGAAGCGCGGCACGAAGGTGGTGATGCCGATGTCGATGAGCGCGTGGTACAGCGCGATCTGGCGGGGCGTGGAGGAGAGCAGGTCTTCGCCGCGCAGCACGTGGGTGACGCCCATGAGCGCGTCGTCGACGGGGTTCACGAACGGGTAGAGCGGATGCCCGTTGGGCCGAACCACGACGAAGTCGCTGAACGAACCGGCCGGGAAGGTGATCTCGCCACGCACCAGGTCGTCGAAGGAAAGCTCGGTGTCTGGCACCTTGAGGCGCAGCGCGGGCTCGCGGCCCTCGGCCCGGAAGGCGGCCTTCTGCTCGTCGGTGAGGTCGCGCTCGTAGTTGTCGTAGCCGAGCTTGGCGTCGCGGCCGAGCTTGATGTTGCGTTCGGCGATCTCCTCACCGGTGGCGAAGCTCTCGTAGATGTGACCGGACTCGATCAGCTTGTTGATCACGTCACGGTAGATGTCGTAGCGCTGGGACTGGCGGTACGGCTCGTTCGGGCCGCCGGCCTCGACGCCCTCGTCCCAGTCCAGACGCAGCCAGCGCATGGCGTCGAGCAGCTGGGTGAAGCTCTCCTCGCTGTCGCGGGCGGCATCGGTGTCCTCGACACGGAAGATGAACTTACCCCCGTTGTGCCGGGCGTAGGCCCAGTTGAACAGGGCCGTGCGGATGAGGCCGACGTGCGGCGTTCCGGTGGGCGAAGGGCAGAACCGCACGCGCACGTCAGTGCCGGTTGCGGTCGAGAACGGGTGCGCTGTTGTAGTAGACATACTGCTGTCATCTTACCGACGGCGCGCCGAGCGCGGCGTGTGCGGACTGCGCCGCCGGGGCGTGCAGTGACCATGGCGACGCATCGATCTCCGCGATCGCGCGGATGGTGGCGGCCACCGCCGGCACCGTGTCGGCGCCGATCGTGCCGACGAGGTGAATCGTGCGGAAGTCGCCACCCGCGGTGGACCGGGCGACGATGCCGGCCGGCAGCGGCGACGCGGCGATCGCCAGTGCCGGAACGAGGGCCACGCCGAGGCCAGCGGCGACCAGGCCGAACACGGCCACGACGTTGTCGGTCTCGTACGAGACGCTCGGGCTGAAGCCACTGCGGCCGGCGAGGTCGAGCAGGTGCGAGCGACAGCGCGGGCAGCCGCCGATCCACTGGTCGGCCGCCAGCAGGGCCAGGTCGATCCGGTCCTGCCCGGCGAGCGGATGCTCGCGAGGCACGACCACGAACATCTCGTCGCGCCAGAGCGGCACGACGGTGAGACCCTGCGCGCTCTGCCGGTGCGGGTCGGCCTGGTCGCCGGTGTAGCTGAAGGTGAGGGCGAGGTCGGCGGCCTGGTCGCGCACGGCGCGCACGGCCTCGGGAGGTTCCGCCTCGAGATAGCTCAGCTGCACGCCCGGGTGCCGCTGAGAGAGCCCACGGAGCAGGGTGGGGATGACCGTGGCCGACGCGGAGGGGAAGGCCGCGAGGGTGACCCGGCCGCTGCGGAGTCCCGCCAGGTCGCTGAGTTCGCCTGCCGCGGCATCCAGCGCCTGGGTCACGGTGGCGGCGTGCCGGACCAGGATGCGGCCGGCCTCGGTGAGCCGCACGCCGCGGCCGGCCTTGACCACCAGGGGCAAGCCAAGCCGGGCTTCGAGCCGCTTGAGGTGCTGACTCACGGCCGGCTGGCTGTAGCCGAGGGAGCGAGCGGCCGCGGTGATCGAGCCGAGCTCGTTGATGCGCTGCACGATGCGCAGCGCATGAGAATCTACGTCGAGTGCACGGTTAATGGTGTCGGGCATGACTGAAGCATAACGATTAGTTATGCGATTGATCGTGCACTGGGCATTGTCGAATGAATGCGGGGGCGGGACGCTGGAGAGATGGCATCCTCCGCTTCGACTCCCGCATCCACGCAGACTCCCGCCGTCACGCAGACGCCCGCGCTGACCATGGCGGAGGCCAGGGCCGCGTACTCCCCCTCGGCCACCCGATACCTGGCCGCCTGCACCGCCGGGCTGCCGACGCTCGACACGGTTCGCGCGCTGCACTCGGATGCCGACACCTGGAGACGCGGCGGGGCCTCTCCCGCGCACTACCAGGAGGAGATCGACCGGGCGCGGGCGCTGTACGCCGGCCTGGTCGGGGTCGCCAGCGACCGGGTGGCCATCGGGTCGCAGGCGTCGGTCATGGCCGCCGTGTTGGCCGCATCCGTGCCGGCCGGCCGGGAGGTGGTCTGCGTGGACGGGGACTTCACCTCGATGGTGTTCCCGTTCCTGCAGCAGGAGCACCGCGGCATCACCGTGCGACACGTGCCGGTGGGCGAGCTGGCCGCGACCGTGAGCGAGCGCACCTGGCTGGTCGCGTTCTCGCTCGTGCAGTCCGCCACCGGTGAGATCGCGGATGCGCCCGCCATCCGGGCCGCGGCCGCCGCGGTGGGTGCGTTCACGCTCTGCGACACCACCCAGGCCACGGGCTGGCTGCCGGTGAACGCGGCCGAGTTCGACGCCACCATCTGCCATGCCTACAAGTGGTTGGGCGCGCCCCGCGGTGCCGCTTTTCTCACCGTGCGGCCCGAGTTGGCCGAGCTGCTGCTCCCGGTGCAGGCAGGCTGGTTCGCGGGTGAGGACCCGTGGGCATCCTGCTACGGGCCCACCATGACCCTGGCCACGGATGCGCGCCGCTTCGATGTGTCGCCGGCCTGGCCGGCCTGGGTGGGAGCCAGGGTGGCGCTGGAGTTCTTCAGCACGCTCGATGCGGCCGCGGTGCACGCGCACGACACCGGCCTGGGCAATGCCCTGTGCGCCGGGCTCGGTCTCCCCCAGCGCGATCAGGCGATCATCACCTGGGCCGACCCTGCCGGCACAGACCTTGCCCGCCTCACCGCCGCCGGCATCACGGCGTCCGGCCGGGCGGGACGCGCCCGAGTCGCCTTCCACCTCTGGAATGACACCTCCGACGTGGCCGAGATCCTCAGCGCCCTCGCCCGTTAGCCCCACCCCGGTCTCGCCCACTCGCCCCCCTACCTTTCGCGAACTGTGACTTAAGCCCCGAAAACGCGCGAGTTACGGTGCTTTTCTCACGGTTCGCGGATGCGTGGGTGGGGTGCGTCTGCGTGCGGCGTCAATGTCGGTGGTAGGTGAGACGATCTCACTATGAGTAGCCCAGACCAGGCACCACCGCCCACTCCGGACGATGACGACTACTCTCCGGAGTCCGCTCCACCCGGATCCACCCCACCCCCACTCAGCCCGACGCCGCCCGGTGAGCCGGGCCGGTCCGACCACCCGACTCCACCGGATGAGCCAGGCCGGTCCGACGAACCGACGCCGGCCGGCGAGTCGGCAGAATCGGGCGCGTACGAGCCCTACGTCCCCAATGTCGCCCTGGACGAGCTGGTCCGCACCGAGTTGGCCCGGCGCACGGAACTGATCGCGGCCGAGGCCCGCGCCATCGCGCAAGCACAGGCCCGGCAGGTCGAGTTCCTCGTCGAGCTGCAGAGCTGGAGCGAAGACCCGCAAGTGTCGTCGCGCCTGCACGGCAACCCGGAGAGCATCCGGCTCGCCGACGTGAACGCGTCGGCACTCACCGACGATCAGGCCCGGGCCGCCGCCTACAGTCGGTGGGACGACCGTGAGGTGGCCCGCCGAACGATCGTGAGTGAGACCGCGTGCCTGTTGCGGGTGGCCGAACGCACGGTGGAACGCTTGATGGAGCAGGCGCTGTGGGTGACGTGTGCCCCGGCCACCTTCGAGGCGCTGGCTGCGGGAGAAATCAGCTATCGGCACGCGACCGTGCTGGTGGATCAGATGCGCACCGTGCCGATGGAGGACCAGGAGTCGTTCGAGGCGAAGCTGCTGCCGGACGCCAAACGGCTACCGGTGGGCCGCTTCAGGGACAAAGCCCGACGCCTCCGGGAGAGACTGCACCCGAAGTCGATCGCGGTCCGCACGAAGAACGCCCTCGCCGAGCGGCGCACCTACTGGGAGGCAGCCCCCGATGGGATGGGCTGGTTGCACTGGTACGGCACCGCGCACGACACGAAAGCCGCCTACGACCGGATCGAGTCCATGGCCGGGAGCCTGAAGAGAATCGGCGACCCCGTCCCACTACGCACCGCGCTGGGCTCCGTGCCCGGCAGCGAATCCGTGGCGACCGCGGCCGAGGCGGCCGGCACGGGTGCTGGAGTTGAAGTTGATGCAGCCGGTGAAGAGGGGAACTCGGCCGACAGCGATGAGCAGAACCAACGCACCCTCGACCAACTCCGCGCCGACATCACCCGGGAACTCCTCCTGGACGGCATCACACCCGACGGCATGGGCGCCGGAATCCGCGGCAAGGTGATGATCACCGTTCCCGTGCTCACCCTGCTGGGTCTAGACGAGGAACCCGCCACCCTCGAGGGCTACGGGCCGATCTCTCCGGACATGGCCCGGGAAATTGCCGGGCACGCCCCGAGTTTCACCCGGCTGCTCACCCACCCGGAAACCGGCGTGGTGCTCTCCCTGGGCAAAATCCAGCACAAGAACACCAAGGCCATGAAGAAATGGCTCCGGGTACGAGACGAAACCTGCCGGTTCCCCGGTTGCTCCCGCCCCGCGGTCACCAGCGACGTGGATCACACGGACGATTGGGCCGACGGCGGCCCGACCGACTGCGACAACCTCGCGCACCTCTGCGAACCCCACCATCGCCTCAAGCACCTCTCGCAGTGGCGGGTCACCCAGGAACCGGGCGGGATTCTGGTCTGGACCTCGCCGGGAAGGCGCAGTTACCGCACCGATCCGGCCAATCCGATGGCCCCACCGCGTCCTCGGCCGCCGGTGGTGGGCCCCAAGGCCCGGAAGCGACCCGCAGAGGAGAACTACCTCACACCCCGGCCACGACCGACCCGGACACCGACACGACCGGCACCGGAGAACCCGCCGTTCTAGCGGCACCTCGCGACACAGGGTACGCCAACAAATCTCGGCCCACTCGATTCGAGAGCGGGGCGCGGTACATCGCGCCCCACACGCACGAAAGCGGCCCTGTGGTCACCTCGGGATGGTGAGGTGACCACGGGACCGCCTTCGCGAGACTGCGTGGTGGTGCTAGCTCAGCGCTGTTACTTATGCGCGGCGACCGCGTCGATGATCGCCGTGGCGAGCTTGACCGACGACGCAGGGTTCTGGCCGGTGTAGAGGTTGCGGTCGATCTCGATGTGCTCGGCGAAGGATGCTCCCTCGACGAAGTCGGCGCCCAGCTCGACCAGGCGAGCCTGCACGAGCCACTTGGCCTTGGGGGCGAGTCCGCCCAGGGCTTCCTCGGCGTCGGTGAAGCCGGTCATGCGGTAGGCCAGGAACGGCCACGTGCCGTCCTCGGCCTCGGCGGCCAGAAGTGCGGCCGGAGCGTGGCAGAGCACACCGAGGATCGTGCCGGAGGTGATGGCATCCGTCATGATCTGCCCGCTGGTCGTATCGACCGCGAGGTCCTCCATCGGGCCGTGTCCGCCGGGGTAGAAGACCACGTCGTAGTCGGCGACGGTCACGTCGTCGAGCGAGTTGGGGGTCTTCAGCGCCGGGATCGATTCGAGGTAGCTGCGCAGCTCGGCCGAGCGGTCCTCGCCGCCGGTGGCACCGGCGGCCAGACTGCCCTCGTCGACCGTGGGGGCGACGCCATTCGGGGTAGCGACGGTGATCGACCAGCCGGCCTCGGTGAAGAGGCGATGGGGCTCGGCGAGCTCTTCGGCCCAGTATCCGGTGGGGTGCAGCGACCCGTCGTTGAGGGTCCAGTGGTCAGCAGCGCTGACGACAAAAAGTACAGAGGTCATGGTTCTCCTAGATCGAATTCAGTGAATCTGGATGCGGTGCTCGAGTCTTAGTTCACGGCGTCGGAGACGTTGGTCTTGACGACCATCTTGCCGGTGTTCTCTCCGCGGAGCATGCCGAGGAAGGCGTCGACGGAGTTCTCGAGCCCGTCGACGACGGTCTCGTCGAAGACGATGTCGCCGGCCGCGAACCAGGCGCCCATCTGCTCGGAGAAGGCCGGGAAGTGCTGCAGGTAGTTGCCCACGGTGAAGCCCTGCAGGGTGAGACCGCGAGTGACGATGTTCATCATGTTCTGCACGCCGGTGGGGCCATCCGTGCGGTTCATCTGCGAGATCGCACCGCAGAGGGCGGCCCGGCCGCCGTCGTTGAAGGCGCCGAGGGCCGCGCTGAGGTGGTCGCCGCCGACGTTGTCGAAGTACACGTCGATGCCCTCGGGGGCGGCCTCGGCCAGCTGGGTGGCGAGGTCGCCGGTCTTGTAGTTGAACGCGGCGTCGAAGCCGTACTTCTCGGTGAGCAGGGCCACCTTCTCGTCGGTGCCGGCGGAGCCGATCACACGGGCGGCACCCTTGAGGCGAGCGATCTGGCCCACCATGCTGCCCACGGCCCCGGCGGCGCCGGAGACGAACACGGTGTCGCCTGGCTGGAACTTGGCGACCTCGAGTAGCCCAACGAATGCGGTCAGCGCGGTCATGCCGAGCACGCCGAGATAGGCGGACGCGGGCACACCGGGAATCTCGGGAACGACACGGAAGCCGGCCGCGTCCTCCTGCACCACGTCGCGCCAGCCGTACTGGTGCACGACCAGGCTGCCGACGGGAACGGACTCGACGGTGGACTCCACCACGTGGCCGACGGCGCCGCCGCCCATGGTCTCGCCGAGCACGAAGGGGGCGATGTAGGACTTGACGTCGTTCATGCGACCGCGCATGTAGGGGTCGACCGAGATGAAGTCGTTGACGACGCGCACCTGACCGGCCGCCAGCTCGGGCAGCTCGATCACGGCGGTGCTGAAGTCGGCGGCGGTGGGCCATCCGGTGGGCCGGGCGGCGAGTTGGATCTGGGTGCTGGAGGCTGTCGTCATGAAAGATTCCTTACTGTTCGTGATCGGTGCCGAGGCGCTCGTGGCGCCCACTCGCTTTCTGCACCAATCGTTTTACTATAGCTCGGCTATCGGTTATAGTGAAACGAACGGTACAGAACATTCACAGGAACACCCCACGGACCAGGCGTCCGCGGACGGAAGGCAGGCAGGCATGGGACGGCTCCAGACGTTCGACAGCACCACTGTTGTGCAGTCCGCCCGCGACGTCTTCTGGGACCTCGGCTACGACGGCGCCTCTCTGGCCGACCTCGAGGCCGCCACCGGCGTCAACCGATCGAGCCTGTACCACGCGTTCGGCAGCAAACGGGGTCTCTTCGACGCCGCGGTCGCCGACTACCGTGACACGGTCATCCGCCCGCGCCTGCGGGGCCTGCAAGCGGATGGCGCTGGCCGGCCCGAACTGATCGCCTACTTCGATGAGCTCCGCGAGGCTGTGGGCAGGCTACCGCTGGACTCGCCCCGGCGGGGCTGCCTGCTGGTCAATTGCGCCACGGGCCTCGCCTCGCACGACGAGCCGGCCCGGGAGGTGGTCGAGGCGTACCGCACCGATCTCGCGTCGGCACTGCGCCATGCCCTCGCCGGCGCCGCCCTGGCTGCCGCCGACGACCGAAGTGACCGCACCGACGAACGAGTGCGCACCCTGGCGTCGCTCTCGATGAGCGCGATGCTGCTGGCCCGGGTGAACGCCGCCGAGTCGGCCGCGCTGCTGACCACGGCCGCCGACCAGGTGCGCGCATGGTTCCCCGCGCCGCCCCCAGCCACGCGCTAACTGTTGCCCGTGCGGACAAGTGCGCCCGGCGTACCGGGCGCATTTGTCCGCTTCGGGACCAGTTCGCGGGCTAGGGGGCGTCGCGCACCGGGTTGGTGAGCACACCCAGGCCGGGGATCTCGATGCTGGCGGTGTCGCCGTCCCAGACCTGCCTGGCCGCGCTCGACGACCCGGTGAGGATCACGTCGCCGGGCAACAGGGTGAAGGAGTGCGAGAGGAACGAGACGATCTCCGCCATGGAGAACGCCAGCAGCGACACCTCGCCGTTCTGGAACTCGGCGTCGTTGACGCGGCCGAGCACGCGGCCATCCGTGGGATCGAACTCGGTGTCGATCACCGGACCGAGCGGGCAGAACGAGTCGAAGCCCTTGGCCCTGGCACCGTGGCCGTCGGCCTCGCCCAGGTCAACCGCGGTGACGTCGTTGGCGACGGTGTAACCGAAGATCGCCGCCGGCGCGTCGGCGACGCTGAGGTTCTTGGCGACCCGGCCGATCACGATGGCCAGCTCACCCTCCACGCGCACGTCGTCTGAGGCCGCTGGCAGCACGATGGGGTCGTTCGGTCCCACCACGGTGGTGTTGGGCTTGAGGAAGAAGCGCGGCTCGGCCTTGGCGCCCGGTGCCGCCAGCGCGGCGGCCTTCTCCGCGGCATCCGCGAAGTAGGCGCCGGCCAGGCCGACGACCTTGGAGCGGGGAATGACGGGTGCCAGCAACGCCACATCCACCAGCGGAATGCGCGCTCCGGTGGGGTTGTACCCGGCGAACATCGGGTCCCCGGTCAGGACGACGAGTTCGTCGTCGTCGACGATGCCGAACGCGATGGTACCGGCGTGGCTGTAGCGGGCGATCTTCACGCGTTCGCCTCGCTGCCCGTCGCGGCCTCGGCCGACGTTTCGGCCGACGTTTCGTCGAGGCGCATCAGCCAGCCGTGCCGGTCGGGCAGGCGGCCGTACTGGATGTCGGTGAGTTCCTGGCGCAAGGCCATGGTGATCTCCCCGGCTGGCGCCGCGGCGTCGCCGATGGTGAAGCCCACACCCTTGAGTTGGGCGATCGGGGTGACCACGGCGGCCGTGCCGCAGGCGAACACCTCGGTGATCTCTCCGGATGCGACGCCGTCGCGCCACTCGTCCACGGTCACGTCCCGCTCGACCACGGTCATGCCTCGGTCGCGGGCGAGCTGCATGATGCTGTCCCGCGTCACGCCCTCGAGGATGGTGCCGGTCAGTCGCGGTGTGACGAGGGTGTCGGTGCCGTGCACGAAGAACACGTTCATGCCGCCGAGTTCGTCGATGTGCGTGCCGGTTTCCCCGTCGAGGAAGAGCACCTGAGCGCAGCCGTTGTCGTAGGCCTCCTGCTGCGGCAGCAGGGAGGCGGCGTAGTTGCCGCCGCACTTGGCCGCTCCGGTGCCGCCGCGGCCGGCGCGGGAGTACTCGGTCGACAGCCAGATGCTCACCGGTGCGACACCGTCGGTGAAGTACGCGCCGGCCGGGCTGGCGATGACGTAGTACCCCACCTTGTGGGCGGCCCGCACGCCGAGGAAGCTCTCGTTGGCGATCATGAACGGGCGCAGGTACAGGCTGGTCTCCGGGGCGCTGGGCACCCAGTCGCCGTCGACGGCGACCATCTGCCTGATCGATTCGATGAAGTCGGCGACGGGCAGTTCGGGTAGGGCCAGGCGGCGCGCGGAGCGCTGCAGACGTTCGGCGTTCTTGTCCGGCCGGAACGTCCAGATGGAGCCGTCGGCGTGGCGGTACGCCTTCATGCCCTCGAAGATCTCCTGGCCGTAGTGCAGCACGGAGGACGCCGGGTCGAGCTGGAGCGGACCGTACGGGGTGACCCTGGCGGAGTGCCAGCCGTCCTCGATGGTCCAGTCGATGGTGACCATGTGGTCGGTGAAGTGCTTACCGAAACCGGGGTCGGAGAGGATGGTCTCCCGCGCCGCGCGGGTGCGTGCGGTCTCGGACGGCGTGAGCTCGAATTCGAGCGGGAAGGTGGTGGTCTGCTGGCTCATGGGAGTCCCTTGGGTCTAGGCGGGAGTGTCGGTCAGGAGGGACACGATGGCATCGCCGATCGCGCTGGTCGGTCGTGACACCGCGGCGCTGCTGCTGCGGGCACCGATGTCGGCCGTGACGGCCGCGCTCACCCGAGCCGCCGCATCCGTGAGCCCGAGGTGCTCGAGCAGGAGCGCGACCGAGAGGATCGCCGCCGTCGGGTCGGCCAGTTGCCGGCCCGCGATGTCGGGTGCCGAACCGTGTACCGGTTCGAACATGCTGGGGAAACGACCGTCCGGATTGATATTGCCGGATGCCGCCAGGCCGATGCCGCCGCTGATTGCCGCTGCCAGGTCAGTGAGAATGTCGCCGAAGAGGTTGTCCGTGACGACGACGTCAAATCTACCCGGATTCGTGACGAGGAAGATCGTCGCCGCGTCGACGTGCAGGTAGTCGACGGCCACCTCCGGGTACTCGGCGGCGACCTCGGTGACGATCCGCTGCCACAGGCTGCCGGCGAACACGAGCACGTTGGTCTTGTGCACCAGGGTGAGCGTTTTGCGCGGACGGTTCTGGGCCGCTTCGAACGCGTAACGCACCACCCGCTCCACCCCGTAGGCCGTGTTGACCGAGACCTCATTGGCCACCTCGTGCGGTGTGCCCTGACGGATGGCGCCGCCGTTGCCGACGTACGGGCCCTCTGTGCCCTCACGCACCACCACGAAGTCGACCTCGCCGGGGGCGGCCAGCGGGCTCGGCACGCCGGGGAAGAGCACGCTCGGGCGCAGGTTCACGTAGTGGTCGAGCGAGAAGCGCAGCTTGAGCAGCAGCCCGCGCTCGATGTTGGCGTTCTTCAGTCGCGGGTCGCCTGGCACTCCCCCGACGGCTCCGAGCAGGATGGCGTCGTGAGCGCTGATGGCCGCAAGGTCGTCGTCGGTGAGCACGTCGCCGGTCTCGAGGAACCGGGTGGCTCCGAGCGAGAAGTGGGTGAGCTCGAAGTCGACCGGTTCGGCCTGGGTCACGGCGTCGAGCACCTTGAGGGCTTCGGCGACGACCTCGGGGCCGATGCCGTCTCCGGCGATGACTGCGAGCTTGACTGAGCGGGACATGCGGCTCCGATTACGGTGAGGCAGCCGGTGGGCTGGCGAAAGTGGCGTGACTGTGGTGTGGAGATACCCTGCAAATCAACCCTACTGTGCGCGTTTGGCTGTCTATGCTGGAGAACCCTGACCGTGCGCGTCGCCGACGCGCATGTGCCACTCCCGAAGAAAGCAGTTACCTATGAGTATCGGATTGGGAATCTTCCTGTTCGTCGTCGGCGCCATCCTCGTGTGGGCCTTGAACATCCAGGTCGACTGGGTCGACCTTGATCTGGTCGGTTACCTGCTGATGGGAGCCGGCTTCCTGGTTTTCATCCTGGGTATCGTCATGGTCACCCGCAAGCGCAGCAGCGTCAGCACCACCCGCAGCGCGGTCGACCCGGTCAGCGGGGAGAGCATCGTCAAGCAGGAGCGCTCGATCGACGAGGTGTGATCACTCTCCACCCAGACGAAAAGCCCCGGACTCGCGTCCGGGGCTTTTCGTTTTCAGGCGGTTATTCGGTGATGTCGATGGTCACCATCACGTCGGCCGTGATCGCTTCCCGCAGCGCGGTCAGCAGGCTCGCGGGAACGGGCGAGTCCACGGTGAGCACGCTGAGGGCCTTGCCGCCGGCCTCGTGCCGGGCGATCTGCATGCCCGCGATGTTGATCTCGGCCTCGCCGAATTCGCGGCCGTAGACGGCGACAATCCCGGGACGGTCGGTGTAGAGCATCACGATGAGGTGCTCGGCGAACGGTACCTCGACGTCGTAGCCGTTGACCTCGACGATCTTCTCGATCTGCTTGGGACCGACCAGGGTTCCAGAGACCGAGACCTGCGAGCCATCGGCCAGCGCTCCACGCAGGGTGATCAGGTTGCGGTATTCCGGCGACTCGGCATCCGTGATGAGGCGCACGGCCACACCGCGCTGCTCGGCCAGGAGCGGAGCGTTGACGTAGGAGACGGTCTCGCTGACCACGTTGGTGAAGATGCCCTTGAGCGCGGCGAGCTTGAACACCGAGACGTCGAACTCGACGATCTCGCCGCGCACCTCGACGTCGACGCTGGTGAGCGGGCTGTGGGCGGCGAGGCCGGAGAAGACCTGGCCGAGCTTCTCGACGAGCGGGATGCCGGGGCGAACGGTGGGGTCGATGACTCCGCCGGCGACGTTGACCGCGTCTGGCACGAGTTCGCCGGAGAGCGCCAGGCGCACCGACTTGGCCACGGACACGCCGGCCTTCTCCTGGGCTTCGTCGGTGGAGGCACCGAGGTGCGGGGTGCTGATCAGGTTGTCCAGGCCCAGCAGCGGCGATCCGGTCGGCGGCTCGTTGACGAAGACGTCCAGGCCGGCGCCGGCGATGGTGCCCTCGACGAGGGCCGTGTACAGGTCGGCCTCGTCGATCAGGCCGCCGCGGGCCACGTTGACCACGAACGCGGTGGGCTTCATCAGCTTGAGCTGCGGGGCGCTGATCATGCCGGTGGTCTCCGGCGTCTTGGGCATGTGGATGGTGACGAAGTCGGACTGCTCGAGGAGTTCGTCGAGGGTGACCGGGTGCACACCGAGCTGCTGGGCGCGGGCCGAGGTGATGTAGGGGTCGAACGCGATGATGTTCACGCCGAAGGCCTGCAACCGGGCGGCCACGAGGGCGCCGATACGGCCGAGGCCGATAATGCCGACTGTCTTCTCGTAGAGCTCGATGCCGGTGTACTTGGAACGCTTCCACTGCCCCTGGGCCAGGGCGCCGTGCGCCGGCGGGATGTGCCGGGCGAGGCTGAGGATGTGGCCGACGGTGAGTTCGGCGGCGGAGATGATGTTGGAGGTGGGGGCGTTGACGACCATGACCCCGGCCGCGGTCGCGGCCTTGATGTCGACGTTGTCGAGGCCAACGCCGGCGCGGGCGATGACCTTGAGGTGCGGGGCGGCGGCGAGGGCTTCGGCGTCGACCTTGGTCGCGGAGCGAACCAGGATGGCGTTGGCGGTGGCCAGCTCGGCGAGCAGCGCGGCACGGTCGGTGCCGTCGACGGAGCGCACCTCGAAGTCGGGGCCGAGGGCATCGACGGTGGCGGGCGAGAGTTCTTCGGCGATTAATACAACGGGCTTCGACACGAAAACAGATCCTTAGAAAGCGTCAGGCGAGGGAAGCTCGCGCCACGATCTTGGGGCGCCAGATACCACAACACTTTACTGGCACCAGAATGGAGCGATGAGCCCCGAGTCCGTGACGAACGTCCTAGCCGTGCTGCGAATCGTTCTGGCGGTGGTCTTCATCGTCGCCGGGATCAGCCACTTCGCTCCGGCCGTGCAGCGCACGATGGCCGCGATGATCCCGCCACGACTGCGATCCACCGGCCTCTGGTCGCCGACGAACCTGGTGATCTTCACCGGGATCTGCGAGATCGCCGGCGGGATCGGACTGCTGGTGGAATCCACCCGTGTTACGTCCGGTGTCGCCCTGGCCGTGTTCCTGGTCGCAGTGTTCCCGGCCAACGCCTACGCCGCCAGGCACAAGGACCGCTTCGGCGCCGTGGCGATCCCGCTGATCCCGCGCCTGGTCGGGCAGCTGCTGCTGATCGCTCTGGTGCTCCTGGTGGCGCTGGCCGGGTGAGCCTGAGCGCTCGCTATACGATCAGGCTGCCGAGGCCGAACACGAAGATGTCGAGGGACAGCGCGGAGACCAGGCACAGGCCCGCGAGCAGCAGCAGCGCCTGGGGACCGGCTTCGCGGCGGCGGCCCAACCAGAAGGCGATGCCGAAGACCACGACCGGCGCGAGCACACCGGTCAGCAGCAGGCCCCAGCCGAATCCGTTCAGCGTCGTGTCCAGGCTCTGCGCTGCCTCGTTGAGGCCGATCAGGTTGCCCAGGCCCGACCAGGCGCTGTAGGCGTAGAACAGGCCGAACCCGATGGCGATGGTGGCGGAGAGCCAGCCCGGCGTGCGACGGGTGCGGTTCTTGTAGTCCTTCGCCGTCACGGTGGTCTTGTCAGTCTTGTCGGCGCTCATCAGAGTCCCCCGGTTCCGGCGATGAAGGGCAGTGGGGCGAGCAGGATGACGCCCAGGATCAGCCAGGTCCAGCGCAGCCGGGGCCGGCCGCGGGTCAGCCAGTACGAGGAGGCGAACCAGACGGCGGGCGCCGCGATGGCCAGCCAGGTGCCGAGGGAGAACATGAACTGCGCCAGCGGGTCGCTGAACGGATTGGTCAGGCGGCCGACGCCGATGACCCACCCGATCGTGTAGAGCAGGTACGCGCCGGCGAGGATGCCCAGACCCACGAGGGCCGGGGACGACATTGCGGCCTTCTGAGTGGGGGCGTCGACGTAGCCGCCGGGGGAACCGGTCACGGCCCAGCCCTCCGGCAGGTCGGTGCCCGGCTCGGTCGGCTCAGTGCCCTGCTCGGGGCTGCTGCTGCCGTTGCTGCTACTGGAGACGAGCGTGGGGTCGTCGTCGCCGGCCCAGCCGAGGGCCTCGTCATCCCGTGGAGAAGTCATGGGCTCAGCTTATTGGAGGGTGGGCATAATGGAGGGCGGGCTTGTTGCAGGGTGGGCCACTGTTCAGAGACTGATCAGCACCTTGAGGGCCCTGGTCTCCGCCGCCCTGGCGAAGGTGTCGTAGGCCTCCAGCACCTGATCGAAGCCGAACCGGTGCGTGGCCAACCGCTCGGCCGGGATCTTGTGCTGCGCCACCAGCTTGAGCAGCATCGGCGTGGTGTTGGTGTTCACCAGGCCCATGCTGATGCTGATGTTCTGAATCCAGAGGTTCTCCACGTGCAGGGGCACCGGCTTGCCGTGCACCCCCACGTTGGCCAGGTGGCCGCCCGGCCGCACGATCTCGGTCGCCATCGTGAAGGTCTCTGGGATGCCGACCGCTTCGATCGCCACATCCACCCCGGCCCCGTCGGTGACCGAGAGCACCTCGTCCCTCCAGTCCGGCCGGTCGGAACGCACGGTGTGGGTGGCACCGAACGCCCTGGCCTGCGTCAGCCGGTTCTCGTCGATGTCGAGCGCCACGATCGCCCCGGCCCCGTAGAGTCCGGCCGTGGCGACACAGGCCAGCCCGACCGGGCCGGCGCCGATCACGGCGACGACGTCGCCCGGGGCGACCTGTCCGTACTGCACCCCGATCTCGAAGCCCGTGGGCAGGATGTCCGAGAGCATGACGGCCTCGGCGTCGGTGACCGAGTCCGGCAGCGGGTACAGCGAGTTGTCGGCGTACGGCACCCGCACGAGCTCGGCCTGGGTGCCGTCGATGAGGTGGCCGAGGACCCAGCCGATGCCCGACCGGCCCTCGTCGCCGAGACAGTGCGAGTAGAGACCGGTCTTGCAGTTGGCGCAGTGACCGCAGGACTTGATGCAGGAGATCAACACGCGCTGGCCCACCGCGATGGACTCCACCGACTCGCCGATCTGAACGACCGTGCCCACCCCCTCATGGCCCAGGATGCGCCCTGGCGCGACCGCGGGCACGTCGCCCTTGAGAATGTGCAGGTCGGTGCCGCAGATGGTGGTGGTGTCGATCCGCACGATCGCGTCGGTGGACCGCACGATCTCCGGCTCGGGGACCTCGGACCAGGTCTTCTCGCCCGGGCCGCCGTACACGAGTGCTTTCATGGGGAGCTCCTCTCGTCACCGCTCTGTGATGTGCAGGTGATAGTACGCGCTGCGGGCGCGATCGGCTCAGCGGCGACGCACCACGAGAGCGACCGCGATGACCCAGCCGAGCACACCGGCCAGGCACACCCGCTCGGCCAGGCCGATCACACCGGGGGTGAGAGTGGCGGCCACACCCAGCCAGGCCAGCCCGCCGAGGGCAACGCCGGTGAGGATGGCGGCGGCCGGGTACGCCGCGCGCAGCCGGTCACTCCCCCGCAGCCACAGAGTGAGCAGCACGAAGCCCGCCAGAGCGGCAAAGAAGCCCACGACCGCGACGGCGAGGTGCGCGGTGCCGAGGGCGGTGCTGGGGGCCAGGCCCGGCGCATCCGCTGCGGGGATGTCGGTGGGCAGAAAGGCGAGGGCGGCGGATGCTGCTCCGGCCAGCAGGGTGAACGCCAGACCGGTGCGCTGCAGCCGGGTGCGCGGGCCGAACCGTGCCAGGGCGGCGACGATGCAGACCGTGACCACTCCCCTGGCCAGGAAGTTCAGGTTCATGATCCAGCCATAGGGGCCGACGGCGAGGTTGCTCTCGGCCTCGGACACGACGCTGTAGTGCGGCGGCAGCTGCTGCAGAACGACGTCGACGAGCACGTAGAGCACCGCGCCGACCAGGGCAACGGTGGCTAGGGCTCTGGTACTCACGCGGGGAAGCCTATCGGGCTGCCGCGGCCGCCGAGTTGCCGCAAACACCCCGTTCTGCAGCGCCGAAGGGGCAACATGCGGCAAGTCGGTGTACGGGCGGGCATGCCGAAGGGGCCGGTCGAGTGACCGGCCCCTTCGGGAAGAACAGAAGCTGCGAGTTAGCGGGCGGCTTCGCCGTCGACGTAGTCGTCGTCGTTCGAGGCGTTCCAGGCGAACAGCTTGCGCAGCTCGCGGCCGGTGGCCTCGATCGGGTGCTCTTCGCCCTTCTTGCGCAGAGCGAGGAACTCGGGAGCTCCGGCGTCCTGGTCGTTGATGAAGCGCTCGGCGAATGCACCGTTCTGGATGTCGGCGAGAACGGCCTTCATGTTCTCCTTGACGCTCGGGTCGATGACGCGCGGACCGGAGACGTAGTCGCCGTACTCTGCGGTGTCGGAGACGCTCCAACGCTGCTTGGCGATGCCGCCCTCCCACATCAGGTCGACGATGAGCTTGAGCTCGTGCAGCACCTCGAAGTAGGCAACCTGCGGCTGGTAGCCGGCCTCGGTGAGAACCTCGAAGCCGTACTGGATCAGCTGCGACGCGCCACCGCAGAGAACGGCCTGCTCGCCGAACAGGTCGGTCTCGGTCTCTTCGGTGAAGGTGGTCTTGATGCCGGCGGCACGCAGGCCACCGATCGCCTTGGCGTAGCTGAGGGTGAGCGGCCAGGCGTTGCCAGAGGCATCCTTCTCAACGGCGACGATGACGGGAACGCCACGGCCGGCCTCGAATTCGCGACGCACGGTGTGGCCGGGGCCCTTGGGGGCGACCATGACCACGTCGACGCCGGCGGGCGCCTCGATGTAGCCGAAGCGGATGTTGAAGCCGTGTCCGAAGACGAGAGCCTTGCCCTCGGCCAGGTTGGGGAGGACGTCGTCCTTGTAGAGGTGACGCTGCACCTGGTCGGGAGCGAGGATCACGATGACGTCGGCCCAGGCGGATGCCTCGGCGGCGGTCTTCACGGTGAAGCCGACCTCTTCGGCCTTGGCACGCGACTTCGAGCCCTCCTTGAGTCCGATGACGACCTCGACGCCGGAGTCGCGCAGGTTCTGCGCGTGGGCGTGGCCCTGCGAGCCGTAGCCGATGACGGCGACCTTCTTGCCCTGGATCAGGGACAGGTCGGCATCTTTGTCGTAGAAGATTTCAGACAATGTGGTGTTCTCCTTGGTTGTTGTATTTGTCGAGAAAAGTTTCGTTGGTCGAGCTTGTCGAGACCTAGTTTTTGAAGACGCGTTCGGTGATCGACTTGGATCCGCGACCGATGGCGAGCAGGCCCGACTGGGCGATCTCCTTGATGCCGTACGGCTCGAGCACGCGCAGGAACGCCTGCACCTTGCCGGAGTCGCCGGTGACCTCGATGACCACGGCATCCGTGGCCACGTCGACGACGCGGGCGCGGAACAGGGTGACGGCCTCGAGCACCTGGGAACGGGTGCTGTTGTCGGCGCGTACCTTGACCAGCAGGTGCTCGCGCTGCACCGACTGGGCGGGGTCGAGTTCGACGATCTTGATGACGTTGATCAGCTTGTTCAGCTGCTTCGTCACCTGCTCGAGCGGCGCATCCTCGACGTCGACGAGGATGGTGATGCGCGACAGACCGGCGATCTCGCTGTGACCGACCGCGAGGCTCTCGATGTTGAAGCCGCGCCGGGCGAACAGGCCCGCGACGCGGGTCAACAGGCCGGGCTTGTCCTCGACGAGGAGGCTGAGAACGTGGGTACTCATGGTTACTCCTCTTCCCAGGTGGGGGCGTGGTCCTTGGCGTACTGAACGAAACTGTTGCTGACACCCTGCGGCACCATCGGCCACACCATGGCGTCACGGCTCACGATGAAGTCGATCACCACCGGCCGGTCGTTGGTGGCCAGGGCCAGCTTGATGGCGTCGTCGACCTGGTCGGCGCTGGTGACCCGGATGCCCAGGGCGCCGTACGCGTCGGCCATCTTCACGAAGTCGGGCACCATGGCGGTGCCGTGACCGGTGTTGAGGTCGGTGAAGGAGTGCCGGCCGTCGTAGAACAGCGACTGCCACTGGCGCACCATGCCCAGGGACGAGTTGTTGATGATCGCCACCTTGATCGGGATGTTGTTGATCGTGCAGGTGGCCAGCTCCTGGTTGGTCATCTGGAAGCAACCGTCGCCGTCGATGGCCCAGACCGTGCGGTCTGGCTGGGCGACCTTGGCGCCCATGGCCGCGGGCACCGAATAGCCCATGGTGCCGGCGCCGCCGGAGTTGAGCCAGGAGTTGGGTCGCTCGTACTTGATGAACTGGGCCGCCCACATCTGGTGCTGGCCGACGCCGGCGGCGTAGACGCCCTCCGGGCCGGTGAGCTCGCCGATGCGCTTGATCACGTACTGCGGAGCGAGCAGGCCGTCGGCCGGTTCGCTGTAGCCCAGCGGGAACTTCTCGCGCAGCCCGTTGAGGTAGGTCCACCACTCGTGGATGTCGGGGGTGGTCGTCGCGATCGCGTCCCGGTAGGCCACCGTGAGGTCGGCGATGACGTCCTTGGCGTCACCGACGATGGGAACGTCGGCGGCGCGGATCTTGCCGATCTCGGCCGGGTCGACGTCCACGTGCACGATGGTCGCGTTCGGGGCGAACTCGCTCGCCTTGCCGGTGACGCGGTCATCGAAGCGGGCGCCGAGGGCGATGATGAGGTCGGATTCCTGCAGCGCGAGCACGGCGGAGACCGTGCCGTGCATGCCGGGCATGCCGAGGTGCTGCTCGTGCGAGTCGGGGAACGCGCCGCGAGCCATCAACGTCGTGACGACGGGGGTCTTGCTGAGCTCGGCGAACTCGAGGAGCTCCTCGGAGGCCTTGGCCCGGATGACCCCGCCGCCGACGTACAGCACGGGCTTGGACGCGCCGGCCAGCAGCGCGGCCGCGGCCTGCACCTGCTTGCCGTGCGCCTTGGTGATCGGCCGGTAGCCGGGCAGGTCGAGCTTGGGCGGCCAGATGAACGGCGCGCTCAGCTGCTGGGCGTCCTTGGTGATGTCCACCAGCACCGGGCCGGGGCGGCCGGTGTTGCAGATCAGGAACGCCGACGCGAGGGCCGCGGGGATGTCCTCCGGCCGCTTCACCAGGAAGGAGTGCTTGGTGATCGGCATGGTGATGCCGACGATGTCGGCCTCCTGGAAGGCATCCGTGCCCATCAGGGTGCTGAACACCTGGCCGGTGATCGCCAAGAGCGGCACCGAGTCCATGTAGGCGTCGGCGATGGCGGTGACCAGGTTGGTGGCGCCGGGGCCCGAGGTGGCGATGGCCACCCCCACCCGGTTGCTCGAGGACGCGTAACCCTCGGCGGCGTGGCCGGCACCCTGCTCGTGGCGCACGAGGATGTGCCGGATGTCGTCCTGGCTCATGATCTCGTCGTAGAGCGGGATGACGGCGCCGCCGGGCAGGCCGAACACGTCGGTGACGCCCAGGAGTTTGAGCGTCTCCAGGATCGCACCGGAGCCGGTGAGCACCTTCGGCGGTGCCGAGGGCTCGGCCGACGGCGCGGAAACGGACGGGGATGGCACGGGATAGGGTTCCGTGGTCATGAGAGGCAATTCCCTTAATCGGTGACGGATGGTGTCGATCAGCCCGTGGTCGCGCCCAGCGCGGCTGACTGCACGAGCTTGGAGTACTTGGCGAGAACGCCACGGGTGTAACGGGGAGGAAGCGGTGCCCAGCCTTCTCGGCGGGCGGTCAGCTCGGCAGGGTCGACCAGTAGGTCAAGCGAGCGAGCTGCGATATCGACCCGTATCAGATCACCATCGCGCACGAATGCGATAGGACCTGCGTCCACCGCTTCGGGTGCTATATGGCCGATACACAGTCCGGTTGTGCCGCCTGAGAATCGACCATCAGTCAATAGTAGTACATCGGCTCCGAGACCTGCGCCCTTGATGGCGGCGGTGATCGAGAGCATCTCGCGCATGCCAGGTCCGCCCTTGGGGCCTTCGTAGCGGATGACGACGACGTCGCCGGCCAGGATCTCCCCGTTGGTGAGGGCGTCCATGGCTGCGCGCTCGCGTTCGAAGACCCGGGCGGGGCCCTCGAAGATATCGCTGTCGAAGCCGGCGGTCTTCACGACGGCGCCCTCAGGGGCGATCGAGCCCTTGAGGATGGTGATGCCGCCTGAGGCGTGGATCGGGTTGTCCAGGGTGCGCAGGACCTTGCCGTCGAGTTCGGGCGGGTCGATCTCGGCGAGGTTCTCGGCCACGGTCTTGCCCGTGACGGTGAGGCAGTCGCCGTGGATGAGGCCGGCTTCGAGCAGCGCGCGCATCACGGCGGGTACCCCGCCGTGACGGTCGACGTCGTTCATGACGTACTTGCCGAAGGGCTTGAGGTCGCCGATGTGCGGCACCTTGTCGCCGATGCGGTTGAAGTCGTCGAGGGTGAGCTCGACCTCGGCCTCCTGGGCGATGGCGAGCAGGTGCAGCACCACGTTGGTGGAGCCACCGAAGGCCATGGCCACGGCGATGGCGTTCTCGAACGCCTTCTTGGTGAGGATGTCGCGGGCGGTGATGCCCAGGCGCAGCAGGTTGACGACGGCCTCGCCGGAGCGGTGGGCGTAGTAGTCGCGGCGGCGGTCGGCGGAGGCGGGTGAGGCGGAACCGGGCAGGCTCATGCCCAGTGCTTCGGCGACACTGGCCATGGTGTTGGCGGTGTACATGCCGCCGCAGGCACCCTCGCCGGGGGCGAAGGCGCACTCGATGCGCTTGGCGTCGGCCTCGCTCATGCGGCCGGCCTTGACGGCGCCGACGGCTTCGAACGAGTCGATGATGGTGATGTCTTTTTCGGTGCCGTCGGAGAGCTTGACCCAGCCAGGAGCGATCGACCCGGCGTAGAGAAAGACACTGGCGAGGTCGAGGCGCGCGGCGGCCATGAGCATCCCTGGCAGGGACTTGTCGCAGCCGGCCAGCAGCACGGAGCCGTCGAGGCGCTCGGCCTGCATGACGACCTCGACGGAGTCGGCGATGACCTCACGGGAGACGAGGGAGAAGTGCATGCCCTCGTGGCCCATCGAGATGCCGTCGGAGACGGAGATGGTGCCGAACTGCAGCGGGTACCCGCCGCCGGAGTGCACACCCTCCTTGGACGCCTGCGCGAGGCGGTCCAGGGACAGGTTGCACGGCGTGATCTCGTTCCACGAGCTCGCGATGCCGATCTGGGGCTTGTCCCAGTCGGCGTCGCCCATGCCCACCGCACGGAGCATGCCGCGGGAGGTGGTGGCTTCGATGCCATCGGTGACGTCGCGACTGCGGGGCTTGATATCGATCTCAGACATGGTCCGAGTCTAGAACGTCGCGGGCGGCACGCAGGTCAGGGACCCGGCGGCACGCCCGCGACGGCGGGTTACTCCGGCTGCGCAGCCGCGCGGAAGTCGGCCAGGAGCGCGAGCACCTGGGTGACTTCCTTGGGGCCGCGCACCCGGTACCCGGCCAGGGTCGCCCCTGGGCCGATCTTCAGGCCGAGGTCGCCCTCGCCGAGCACCGTGAAGGCGTCTTCGTCGGTGACGTCGTCGCCGGCGTAGAGCACCCGGTCGGCGCCGGTGTGCTTGCGCAGGCGTTCGAGGGCGTCGCCCTTGGTGCTGGAGCGCACCGAGAATTCCAAGACGTTCTTGCCCTCGCGCACGGTGAGCGACGGCAGCAGCTCGGCGAGCTGGTCGCGGGCCTCCCGCTGCACGGCCTGACCGTCCTGCGCCGTGGCCAGGCGGGTGTGCAGGGCCAGGCCGGCCGGCTTCTGCTCGATCCAGGTGCCGAACACCGGACCGGAGATGCGCTCGAGCACCCGGGTGAGGGTGTCGAGGTTCTCGACCTCTTCCGGCACCAGGTCCAATTCGATGCCGTTGGCATCCAGCTGCACCTCGATGCCGTGCGAACCGGTGAGAAGCACGTCGTTCTGCGGTTCGGCGACGTGCTTGAGGCTCACCAGGGCGCGCCCGGAAACGAACGCGACCCGCACGCCGGGCAGGTCGAGCAGACGCTGCACGACGTCGTGGGTGCCGTCGACCGCACGGGC
Organism: Cryobacterium inferilacus; assembly: GCF_019599185.1. GTDB lineage: Bacteria > Actinomycetota > Actinomycetes > Actinomycetales > Microbacteriaceae > Cryobacterium > Cryobacterium inferilacus. Next base: position 28,110 of record NZ_JAIEUL010000005.1, read on the forward strand.
GTCCTCCGGCTCGTCCACGTGCGGCGCCAGGGTGCCGTCGAAGTCGAGGGCCACCAGGATGGTCTCGGCCGAGCTGATGTCGCGCAGGGCGCTGACCAGGTTCTCCGGCACACCGCTCTGCACGGCCGCTCCCCCGGTGAGGGTCTGCAGGAACGAGGCTGACCAGGTGGCCACGTCGTTGTCGAAGACCTTGCGACGCAGGGCACGCATCCGTCTGGTGCGTTCGCGCTTGGGCATGGTGATGGCCTTCATGATCGACGCCTTCATGCCGTCGATGTCGTGCGGGTTGATCAGCACGGCCTGTTTGAGTTCGTCGGCCGCGCCGGCGAATTCGCTGAGCACGAGCACACCGTCGCCGTCGTAGCGCACGGCCACGTATTCCTTGGCGACGAGGTTCATGCCGTCGCGGAGGGCCGTGACGAGCATCACGTCTGCGGCCAGGTAGAGCGCCACCATCTCCTCCCGCGGGTAACCGTGGTGGTGGTAGCTGATGGCGGTGTGACTGATGGTGGAGTAGTCGCCGTTCACGCGGCCGACGGCGAGTTCGATCTCGTCGCGCAGCTGCATGTAGGTGGCGACCCGCTCGCGGGACGGGCTGGCGACCTGCACGAGGGTGACGTCCTCCACGCTCAGCGTGCCGTCCTGCAGGAGCTCGCCGAACGCCTTGATGCGGTGGCCGATGCCCTTGGTGTAGTCCAGCCTGTCGACGCCGAGCATGATCGTCTTGGGGTTGCCGAGGTCCGCCCGGATCTGCCTGGCGCGTTCCTGGATCTCCGGACGCTTGGCCATTGCCTCGTACGCTTCGGCGTCGATCGAGATCGGGAAGTGCTTGGCGATGACCCGGCGGTGCTGACCGTTCTGGCTGGGCACGTCCACGGCGACGCCGCGGGTGGCGTAGCCGTAGAGGCGACGCACGGCGCGGGAGAAGTTACCGGCATCCGCGAGACGCTGGAAGCCGATCAGGTCAGCGCCGAGCAGGCCGTCGAGGATCTGTTTGCGCCAGGGCAGCTGCGCGAAGATGCCGTATGGCGGGAACGGGATGTGGTTGAAAAACCCGATCACCAGGTCGGGGCGGGCGTCGCGGAGCATGCGCGGCACCAATTGCAGCTGGTAGTCGTGCACCCAGACGGTGGCGCCCGGGGCGGCGGATGCCGCAGCGGCGGTCGCGAAACGGCGGTTGACCTGCACGTACGCTTCCCACCACTCGCGGTGGTAGCTCGGCGAGGCGATGACGTCGTGGTAGAGCGGCCAGAGGGTGTCGTTGGAGAAGCCCTCGTAGTAGAGCTCGAGGTCTTCGGTGCTCAGGCGTACGGGCACGATGGAGATGCCGTCGTTCTCGAACGGTGCGAACTCCCGGTCGGCCACTCCGGGCCAGCCCACCCAGGCGCCGTCGGAGGCGCGCATCATCGGCTCGAGAGCGGTGACCAGGCCACCGGGCGAGGTGCGCCAGCTTTCGGTGCCGTCTTCGGCGACCTCGTAGTCCACGGGGAGCCGGTTGGAGACGACGACCAGGTCGAAGTGGCCGGGCGCGACCGAATCGGGACCGGGTTCTTGCGGGGTGTCGGCGGCGGTAGTGTCGGCTGCGGTTTCGATGACTCGTCCATTCCGGTGCCCGCCTCTGCGGTACACCTGGCTGTATCTGGAGGTTACCAGCGAAGACTATGCTGACGCCGTGATTCGCATCGGCATGAGTTCCACCTGCGTCTACCCGCTGCCCCTCGAGGATGCCTTCCGGGTGGCGCGAACCGCCGGGTATGACGGCATCGAAGTGATGGTGACCCGCGACGAGACCACCCAGGATGCCGCGGCCCTGTCGGCGCTCTCGGAGCGGTACAGCCTGCCGATCCTCTCGATCCACGCCCCGGTGCTGTTGCTCACCCACTTCGTCTGGGGCAGGGACCCCCGGGTGAAGCTGGAGAAGTCCGCCGAGCTGGCCGCCCAGGTGAACGCCTCGACCGTGGTGGTGCATCCGCCGTTCCGCTGGCAGGCCGGGTATGCCGAGGACTTCCTCGACATCGTGCGCGAACTGACCGGGTCGACCGGGCTGCAGATCGCCGTCGAGAACATGTTTCCGTGGAAGATCGGCGGGCGGGGTGTGAAGGCCTACTCCCCCGGCTGGGATCCCACCCTGATGGACTGCGAGGCGGTGACGCTGGACTTCTCGCACTGTGCGCTCAGCGGTCACGACAGCCTGGCCATGGCGACGGCCCTGGGCCAGCGGCTGCGTCACGTGCACCTCTGCGACGGTTCGGGCTCCCAGGGTGAGGGCCGCGTCTTCGACGAGCACCTGCTGCCAGGCCGAGGCCGGGAACCGGTGGCGGAGGTTCTTCGGCAGCTGGCCAGTTCAGGCTGGTCGGGCTCGATCGTGGCCGAAGTGAACACGAGAACCGCACGCTCGGAACCGACCAGGCTGCAGCTCCTGGCCGAAACCCTCGCGTTCGCCAGAGAACACATCCGCCCCAGTCCGGTAGCGTAGAAAACAGGAGGCACACATGCGAAAGTTCTTGTTCAACAGCGCAATGTTCAGCGTCGTCGTCGGCGGGTGGCACATTCTGCAGGCCACCAGGAACGGCCCCAGGGACTGGCGCCTGCTGCTCACCTGGATCGGTTGGGGGCTGAGCGTGGCGGTTGCGGTCGGCAACGTCGTGAAGGACGCCGACGACAAATCGGTGCCGGGAGCCACTGCCAAGAAGATCAGCTAGCCCGCGTCTGCCCGCCACTGGCGGGCCTGCGGCGTGTCCCCGACGATTCGGGGCTGTTCCGGGCGAAACTGGACTTCTCACGTTGATCCTCACGTTGACAGAAGGAAGGGGCTCCCGATGTTCGGACGCCGTCGCCGCACCGCACCGGTTGTTGTGGCGCCAGTCGCGCCAGCACTCCCGGAGCTCAGCAACGCCCAGATCTACGAACACCTGCACGGCGCCCTGGCAGAGTTGGTCGGCGAAAACGGGGCCTGGACCCTGGTTCCCCGCCAGGCCGACGACACCGATGTGATCTTCCACGGTCTCAAGGCCCACCAGATCGCCGCCGCGCTCACCGAGATCCTCGCCACCGAGACCATCCGTCTGCGCACCGAAGAGACCGCGGCACCCCGCAACGTGGCCGAGCCGCGCACCGACACGCCGGTGAACGGCATCACGTCGGTGGACACCGGCGCCCTGCTGGTCTCCTCTGGGGCCGAGCCGACGGCGTTGCCATGGAACCCCGCCCCCATCTCGGTGTGGGCCGAACAGCACGACGGCGCGCGTCAGACCTCCGGTACCTCGCCGCGCCTGGTCGCTTAGCCGCGCGTCTACCCTCATCGGCACGGCGCCATGTGAGGATGACTCCATGGCGCTACACATCGAGGATTACGCCCTACTCAGCGACTGCCACTCCGCCGCGCTGGTCGGCCGCGACGGCAGCATCGACTGGTTGTGCCTGCCCCGCTACGACTCCGCATCGATGTTCGGCGCCCTGCTCGGCACCGAAGACCAGGGCCGGTGGCTGCTGGCCCCGGCAGACCCCACGGCCACGGCCGTCAGGGCCTACGTGGGCGAGAGCTTCTGGCGTCGACCGGACCAGGGCATCTGGGAGGTGCGCGGCACCCCCAGGGAATTCACCCACTCCCGCGTGATGGTGTGGACGGCCTTCGACCGGGCCATCCGCGGGGCCACCGAGTACGGCCTGCCCGGGCCGGTGGAGCGGTGGCGGACCATCCGCGACGAGGTGCGTCGCGACATCGAGGAACGCGGCTTCAATACCGCCCGCGGCTGCTACACCCAGCACTTCGGCGGTGAGGAGGTCGACGCGTCCCTGCTGGTGCTGCCCCAGGTGGGCTTCTGCGCCGCCGACGACCCACGGATGCTCGGCACGGTCGCGGTCCTCGAGGCCGACCTGATGCGCGACGGCCTGCTGCTGCGCTACACCACCCACGCTGCCCTGGACGGGCTCGAGCCCGGGGAACACCCGTTCCTGGCCTGCTCGTTCTGGTTGGTCGAGCAGTACGCGGCATCCGGGCGCATCGAGGACGCGCAGGCGCTGATGACCCGGCTGGTCGGCCTGGCCAACGACGTGGGCCTGCTGGCCGAGGAGTACGACGTGACAACCGGGCACCACGCCGGCAACACGCCGCAGGCCCTGACCCATCTGACCCTGGTGCGTGCGGCGGACGCTCTGGTGGCGGCCCTCGCTGTCAAAGTTCCGGCGGATTCTTTGTAGGTATTCCACTGCGGGGCCCCGGTGCCGAATTCTAGATTGAGACACATGACCACCCCCACAGTTTCAGCTCGATCGAAGACCGCAACCCGGGCACGGCTGGCCCGCCTGAGCGTGCGGGACCTCGCCCAGATCGCCATTTTCGCCGCCCTCATCGCCGCCCTCGGCTTTCCCGGCGCGATCTCCCTGGGCGGCAGCAGCGTGCCCATCACCTTCCAGACCCTCGGCGTGATGCTCGCCGGCGCCATCCTCGGCGCCCGCAAGGGTTTCCTGGCCGTTCTGCTGTTGCTGGTGCTGGCGGCCGCCGGTCTTCCGCTGCTCTCCGGCGGGCGTGGCGGACTGGTCTGGTTCACCACCTCCCCCGCCGCCGGGTACCCGTACGGCTGGCTGCTCGGCGCGGTCGTGATCGGCCTGCTCACGGCCTGGCTGCTGCCGCGCTACCCGTTCTGGCCCGCCCTGGGCGCCACCGTGCTCGGCGGCATCGTGGCGGTGTACCTCATCGGGGTGCCGGTGACGGCGATCAACCTGGGCCTGCCGCTGTGGGCCGCCCTCCTCGACAGCACCAAGTTCCTGCCAGGCGACCTGATCAAGGTCGTGGTGACGGTGCTCGTGGCCAAGCAGGTGCACCGGGCCTACCCGGGCCTGATCACCCCGCTTCGCCGCGGGGCCTCCGCCGCCCTGCCCGTCGACGCACGGGCGTGAGCGTGAGCGCTGCCGGCATCCGCTTCGAGGCCGTGTCGCACGGCTTCGACGACCAGCCGGTGCTGCGCGGTATCGACCTGCACCTCACCGAACGCCGCATCGGCATCGTCGGGGCCAACGGCAGCGGCAAGTCCACCCTGGCCCGCATGATCAACGGCCTGGTCACCCCCACCAGCGGCACGGTCACCGTGAACGGCCTCGACGTGCGCCGGCAGGCCAAACTTGTGCGCCGCGAGGTGGGGTTCATCTTCACCAACCCGGACAACCAGATCGTCATGCCCACCGTGCAGGAGGACGTGGCCTTCACCCTACGCCGGCGGGGTCTGACCCCGGACGAGATCGAGGCGCGCACCATCGAGGCGCTGGAGCGGTTCGGCCTGACCGCCCTCGCCGACCGCCCTGCCCACCGGCTCTCCGGCGGCCAGAAGCAGCTGCTCGCCCTGGCCGCGGTGCTCGTCGCCGGGCCCAGCATCGTGGTCGCCGACGAACCCACCACCCTGTTGGATGCCCGCAACACCCGACTGATCACCGGGCTGCTGGTGTCGCTGACCCAGCAGGTGATCGTGGTCACCCACGACCTCGAGGTGCTCGACGGCTTCGACCGGGTGATCGTCATCGACGAGGGCCGGGTCGTCGCCGACGATGCGCCGTCCGTGGCGCTGTCCGCCTACCTGGCGCTGCTGTCGTGAACGCTGCCGTCGTGAGCAGGCTGCCGTGATCGGGCTGTACCGGCCGGGCACCTCGCTGCTGCACCGGGCGCCGGCCCTGCTCAAGCTGGGGCTGCTCGCGGTCGCGATGGTGGTGGTCGGTCTCGTCGCCGATCCCCTGGTGCTCGCCGGTGAACTGGTCGTCGTGGTCGCCCTCTATGCCGTCGCCGGCATCCCACCCCCGGCCGCCTGGCCGCAGATCGGCCCGATCCTCTGGATCCTGGTCTTCGCCGTGCCGGTGCAGGTTCTCGTCGCCGGTGGCTCCGTGGAGGGCTGGACCACGGCGGGGTTGATGGCGGGCCGTCTGCTGGTGGCGGTCGCGTTGGCCGCCCTCTTCACCCTCACCACCACGGTCACCGCTGTGCTCGAGGCGTTCCAGCTGCTCCTGCGCCCGTTCCGCCGGTGGGTGGACGCGGACCGGGTGGGACTGCTCGTGGCACTGGCCATCCGCTGCATCCCGCTGGTGGCCGAGATCGTGCACGAGGTGCTCGATGCCCGCCGGGCCCGCGGCGCGCAGGGCTCGCTCGTCGCCCTGGCCGTTCCCGTGGTCGTACGCTCGTTGTACGCCGCCGATGCGATCGGAGAGGCACTCGCCGCACGCGGATTGGACGACTGAGATGGCCCTGCCGGAGACCCCCGCTGACGGCACCGCAGCACAACGACGACCTTCTCGCCTGCGCCGCATCCGCGTCGTCGGCTGGAGCGCTCTGGTCGCCCTGGCGCTGGGAGTGGTCGTTTTTCTGATCTGGGCCCAGCTGGTGATGCCGGCCGACCGCGAGGCGGCACAGGCCGTGTTCGACAACCCCGCTGTGACCGTGACCGATACCGAGACGGCCGTGGTGATCGCGCCGACCGACGAGGAATCGGCCGCCGGGGAGTCCACCACCGGTCTGGTCTTCATTCCCGGCGCCAAGGTCGACCCGTACGCCTACCTGGCAACTCTGGCTCCCACCGTGCACGAGACCGGGATGACCGTGGTGATCACCAAGCCGGTGCTCAATCTGGCCTTCTTCGATCAGCGACCGTTGGCCGCCTTCACCGACACGGCGCCTGCGGTGGCGACCTGGTTCGTGGGCGGCCACTCCCTGGGCGGCGTGCGCGCCTGCATGTACGCCGACGAGAACGACGTGGCCGGCCTGGTGTTGTTGGGCAGCTACTGCGCCTCCCCCGTCGACGACGACCGTGCAGTGTTGAGCATCAGCGGCAGCGAAGACGGCCTGAGCACCCCGGCCACCATCCAGGAGAACGCGCCGTTGCTGCCCGCGGACACCACCTTCGTGCAGATCGAGGGCGCCAACCATGCCTCCTTCGGCGCCTACGGTGCGCAGCCCGGCGACGGGGACGCCACGATCACTCCGGCCGAGGCCGAACGGGCCATCACGGACGCCCTCGGTACGTTCATGACAACGCAGTAGCCGCCGGGCAACGCACGAGCCGCCGGCGGACTTGTCTGCTGCGGCGGGGCGGTCCACTATGGCTGGGTCGGCCGCTGCCGTTCGACTGTTGTCCTCTCGACCGTTGTCCTTCGACCGTGGCCGCTGCGATCCCGACCAAGGAGGACTCATGCGCGCACGCGTCGTCTACGACACCAACTACGGCAACACCCGCACCATCGCGGAGGTGATCGCCGCGGAACTCGGCCGTGACGCCAGTACGCTCAATGTGGCCGATCTCACCGACGCGAGCCTGCAGGGCGTCGAGGTGCTCGTGGTGGGCAGCCCGATCAACGGTTGGCGTCCGACCGAGAAGATCCAGGCGTTCCTGCGGGAATTGCCGCCCGGCTCCCTCGACGGCGTGCGCGCCGCCGCCTTCGACACCCGGGTCAAACTGTTCATCCACGGGGATGCGGCCGCCAAGATCTCGCACGCCCTCGCCGCCGCCGGCGCCCACATCGTCGCCAAGCCGCAGGGCTTCATCGTCGAGGGCACCGAGGGCCCGCTGGCCCCCGGACAGACCGGGAAGGCCGGCGCCTGGGCGGCGTTCATCGGCGCGGAGATCCGCGCCCACGCCTGACCGGACACGAGAACGGCCCGTGCCGAAGCACGGGCCGTTCACGGGTGGGGCAGAGGATTACGCGGTGAGCGAGTCCACGTACTCCTGGTTGTCTTCGATCCACTGCTCAACGATGGGGCCGTAGTCCTGGCCGTCGTAGTCGACGAACATGGCGGTCTCGAGGGAGTACAGGCGGTCGAGGTCGAGCTCGAAGTCGGCGAGCCACTCGGTGACCTGCGGGAAGTCGGTGGAGAAGTCCTTCTTGCCGTAGGCGTGGATGGTCTCCGACACGCCGAGGGTGCCCTCGGGGTCTTCGAGGTTCTTCAGGTCGAACGAGCCGTAGGCCCAGTGCGGCTCCCAGAGGGTGACGGCGATGTTCTCGCCGGCGTCGGTGGCCGCGGTCAGCTCGGTGAGCATCGCCGCGGTCGACGAGGTCTGGTAGTCCATGCCCTCGAGGCCGTAGGTGGGGATCGAGTTGTTGGTGACGGCCTCGGTGAGTCCGGCGCCGGGCTCGATGCCCACGATGGTGTTGCCGAACAGGTCGGCGTTCTCGGCCAGCTCCGCGAGGGAGTCGATGGGCGCATCCGCGTTCACGGCGATGGTGTTCTTGGCCTCGTCGTTCCAGGCGGCGAGCTCGGTGATGTCGTCACCGTACTCTTCGAGGTAGGTGGCGTGCGTGTTCGGCAGCCAGACATCGAGGTTCATGTCGTAGTCGCCGGTGGACAGGCCGGAGTAGACGACGGCAACATCGGCGTACTCGAGTTCGACGTTGTAGCCCTTCTCATCGAGAATGGCCTTCCACAGCTCGGAGGCCGCGATGCCCTCGTCCCAGCCGTTGAACACGGCGATGCTGATGTCCTTGGCGTCGGAGTTGTCCTCCGACACCGTCTCGCCCTCGGCTGCGGCGCAGCCGGTGAGGGCGAGCATACCGATGGCTGCGGTGGCGATGAGCTTGAGTGAACGGTTCTTCATTCGGTTCCTTTCGTGTCACCTGCTGTGGTGACTGGCTTGACACTGTGATGCGTCACTGTGGTGCGGGATGGTACGGGTGGAAAGCTGGAGGATCAGACTCGCGCGGGCTCGCGCTGGGCGGCGGGAGTCTCGGCGACGGCAGGCTGGGCGGGCGCGTCGTCCGACGGTGCGGTGACGTGCTTTCGGCGCTTCCGATCCGCGAGCAGTCGCCCGATCGGGGTGTTGCCGTTGCCGAGCGCGGCGGTGAGCCGGTCGAGGAAGATCGCGAGGATCACCACGGACAGGCCGGCCTCAAAACCGAGAGACACGTCGATGCGAGCCAGGCTGGCGACGACCTGCTGGCCGAGGCCTCCTGCGCCGACCATGCCGGCGATGACGACCATCGAGAGCGACAGCATGATGACCTGGTTGATGCCGGCCATGATGGTGGGCATCGCCAACGGCAGCTGAATCTGGCGGAGGATGCGCAGCGGCGATGCGCCGAACGCCTCTCCGGCCTCGACGACCTCACGGTCGACGCTGCGGATGCCGAGTTCGGTGAGCCGCACACCGGGGGCCATCGCGAAGATGATGGTGGCGACGATGCCGGGCACCACACCCACGCGGAACAGGATCAGCGCCGGGATCAGGTACACGAATGCAGGCATGGTCTGCATGAAGTCGAGGACGGGCCGGATGATGCCGGACATCAGGTTGGACTTGGCCGCGAGGATGCCCAGCGGAACGCTGAACAGGATCGCCAGGATGCTGGCCACGAGAACCAGGGCCAGGGAGTCCATGGCGTTCTCCCACTGGTCGACGCCCACGATCACGACGAGCCCGATCACGGTGCCGACGGCGAATTTCCAGCCGCGCACCATGAGCCCCAAAACCCCGGCCACGAGGATGATCACCCAGAACGGCGGGGTGGCCAGGAGGAGGTCGACGAGGTCGTACGCGCCGCTGAAGACCGCGCGCACGAAGTCGAAGAAGAAGCCGAACGTGTCGGTGATGAAGTCGATGAAGATGTCGGCCCAGGAGCCGAGCGGAATCCGGAAATCACTCACGGCTGTACTCCTTCCGGCGCGGTCTCGCGCAGGATGTCGGTGATCACGCTGATCGGAACGGTGGGGGGCGGCCCGGCTGCAGGCAGCTCGCCGGTGGCCGTGCTGACATTGCCGAGGGCGGCCAGCAGGGTGACGCGCGGGATGACGCCGATCAGGCGGTTCCGCTCGTCGACCACGGCGATGGGCAGGTCGCTTTCCACGGCCAGTTCCACCAGGTCGACGAGGGCGGTGTCCGCGGTCACGGAGGTGGCCTCGGCGAGGATCTCCTTGAGGTCGGTCTCGCCACCCTTGACCTGCTTGAGCACGTCGCGGTCGCGAACGACGCCGGCGAAGGTGCGGTCGCGACGCAGCACGAAGATGGCGGAGGTCTGCAGGTCGCGCATGGTGCGGAGCGCCGCGCGTGGTCCGGCCGTGGCGGTGATCACCGAGCGAGCCGGTTCCATCACGCTGCCGGCCGTGAGCACCCTGGCCCGGTCGACATCCTGCACGAACTGGGCGACGTAGTCGTTGGCCGGGTCGGTGAGGATCTCTTCCGGTGTGCCGATCTGCACGATGCGTCCGTCCCGCATGACCGCGATGCGGTCACCGAGGAACATGGCCTCGTTCAGGTCGTGGGTGATGAAGATGATGGTCTTGCCGAGTTCGGCCTGCAGCTCGATGAGCTGTTCCTGCATCTCGCGACGAATCAGTGGGTCGAGGGCGCTGAACGCCTCGTCCATCAGGAGCACGTCGGTGTCTGCCGCCAGCGCCCGGCCGAGGCCGACACGCTGCTGCATACCACCGGACAACTCGGACGGCAGGCTGTCTGCCCAGCCGTCCAGGCCGACCAGGCGGATGATGGTGCGAGCCTTGGCGAGCCGCTCGGCCTTGGGCATGCCCTGGATCTCCAGGCCGTAGGCGACGTTGTCGATCACGGTGCGGTGCGGCAGCAGGGCGAAGTGCTGGAAGACCATCGAGATGCTCTGCCTGCGCACGTCGCGCAGCTGGGACGCGGGGATGCCGGTGATGTTCGTGTCGCCGACGGTCACGGTGCCGCTGGTGACCTCGAGCAGGCCGTTGAGCATCCGGATGAGCGTGGACTTGCCCGAGCCGGACAGGCCCATCACCACGAAGATCTCCCCGCGCTGCACCTCGAAGGAGGCGTCGATGACGGCGGCGGTTCCGAGGTGTGCGAGCTCGTCACGGCTGGCGCCGGCCTGGAGCTTCTTCACGATGTCGTTGGGCTTACGACCGAAGGCCTTGTAGAGCTTGTCGGCCTTGACGGCGATTGCCGGTGCTGCTGTGGTGGACTGCTCCGCCTCGCTGGCGGATTCTTCTGCCTTGACGGCGGTGATTTCGGTCACGGGTTCTCCGGAGCACGCCGAGGGGACCGCCGGGGCGGTCGACTGCACGGGGCTCGCTGTGTCGGACGGGTAGGCCGGGACCGGCCGCAACACCTGAACACGGTGTGGGCTGGAGCGACCATGGGGGTCGCGTCCGTCCGGACCTCACCGTACGTCCGCGGCCGTCCCAGTCGAGCTGGGGGCTACGCGTTCGCGTCCTGGTGAAGGGTCGTAAGACCGTCACCGAGCCTAGCACAGCATGGGCCTCACGGAGGCCCGAACAGGCCTTTCACCGGCCATTCTGCTGGACCGGGAGCGGTTGGAACCGGTATGTTATGGTCACGCGCGAGTGCGCGCACGCCATTTGGAGAGGTAGGCCACCCGGCGGGATCCGACCCGTTTGGGCGGGGTAGGCGTACGGTCTGAGTGTCGATGAAGCTCTGCCACCACGGCAACGACCCTGATCGGGATGACCCTGAGCGGAAGGACGAGTGCACGCACACATGTACGGCTCGAGCATCACCCGGCGGCTGTTCGTCGCCCACTGTGTGTTCCTCGCTGTACTGACGGTGCTCGTGAGCACGGCTGCTCTCGTCGACGCCCGCGAGCGCAGTTACACCGTCACAGCCGAGCGGATGTTGTCCGTCGCCGTGGCAATCGCGGACAACCCCCTCGTCGTGACGGCCGCCCAGTCCGCCGATCCGACGGCCGCGCTGCAGGCCTATACCGTCTCGGTCAGCGCCAATGCCGATGTCGACAGCATCTCGATCATGAGCCCAGGGGGCGTGCGGTGGACGCATCCGGACCCCGCCAAGATCGGCCAGAAGGACCCGGACCAGGCCGTGCGCGCCATCACCGGAGCCGCGTACACGGAGGTCACCTCCGGCGCCGGGGCCCCGTCGGTTCGCGCTGTGGTTCCCATCGTCGACCCAGAAGACGACGTGGTCGGTATCGTCACGGCCGGCATCAGTACGAACACCACGCAGACCGTGCTGGATGCGCGCCTGCCCGCCATTCTCATCCTGGCGTTGACGCTGCTGCTGGCCGGAACGGTCGGGTTCTGGCTCCTCGACCGTTTCCTGCGCCGGGCGACCCTGGGTTGGGGCGCCGAGGAGCTGGCGCGTAACTACCTCCTGACCGACTCGGTGCTGCGGTCCGTGCGCGAGGGCCTCGCACTGATAGACCGTTCCGGCACCGTGGTGTTATACAACGATCAGGCCGCTCGGCTGCTGGGCATCCCCGCACGGACCGGATCACGAAACGGGGCGACGGCGCCAGCCGTGACCGATCTGGACCTGCCGCCGGCCCTGACCGAGCTGCTGCAGAGCGGACGCCCCGCCCAGGACGAGCTGTATCCCACCCCCACCCGGGTGCTCGTGGTCAGCCAGACCCCGGCACAACCCGCCCCGAGCCGCGGGCGCGGCCGCGCAGAGTCGATGGGCACCGTCGTCACCGTTCGCGAAAACCCCGGCGCTCCGTCACGCGGTTAGAGTGGGGATCCCGCTGAAAGGTGCGCCATGGTCCCGCCCCGTGATGACGCCCAGAGCGGCACGCCCGCGCGGAACGATGTGCCCGCCGCTCGGCAGACCCTGAGCATCCTCACCCACCTGGCCGCGCAGCGCGGGCCGGTGCCGGCGGCCACCATCGCGCAGGCACTCGGGCTCCCCCGCTCCACCGTGTACAAGCTGCTCGGCGTGCTCACCGAGCTGGGTTTCGTGCTGCACTTCCCCGAGGCCCGCCGCTACGGCATCGGCCTGGCCGCGTTCGAGTTGAGCTCCGGCTTCTGGCGGCAGGAGCCCCTGGCCCGGCTGGGCCGGCCGATTCTGGCGTCGCTGGTGGACAAGATCGGGCAGAGCGCGCACCTGGCCGTGCTGCACGGCCGCGACGTGATCTACCTCGTCGACGAACGAGCGCCTCGCCGGCCGGCCCTGGTGACGGATGTGGGCGTGCGGCTGCCCAGCCATCTCACGGCCAGCGGCCGGGCTCTGCTGGCCACCCTGCCGGCGTCGCAGCTGCGGGCGCTGTTCCCCGATGCGGCGGCCTTCGTGCAGCGCGCCAGCGACGGTGAGGGCGATACGCCTCCTGGCGTGCACCCGTCCCGTGCCGTGAGCAGCTACCGCCAACTGCAGAGGCTTCTGGCCGAGGTGCGCGCCCAGGGGTACGCGGCCGAGGACGGCGATGTCACCGAGGGCTTCGCATCCGTGGCCGTGGCCGTTCGCGACCACTCCGGCTGGCCCGCCGCCGGTATTGCCGTCACCTTCGCCCGTGCGAGCGTGCCGCCGGACCGGTGGCCGGAGCTTGCCGCCGCCGTGGAGCACTCCGCCGCCGAGCTGAGCCGGCGGATCAGCGGCAAAGCCGGGTGAGTTTCGCACCAATCTCGAATTCGCGTGAACCTTTCACCCCCGGCGCTCGTTGTTCAGGGTGGATGACCACCATCCCTATCGACCACGAACGAGGGTGACATGCAGAAGAAGACGAAGATCGGGCTGTGGATTGCGGGCGGGGTTGTCGTTGTCGGCGGCGCCGCCCTGGCGTACGGACCGGCCGTGTACGCGGACTACGCCAACAGCAACGCCGACGCCGCCCCGACCATCGCGGCGAGCACCCCGAGCACGACGGATGCGACCGCCGGCACCGCGGTCAACGCCGACGATCTCTCCGGCACCTGGAGCATCGGCGCGGACTCGTTCGCCGGCTACCGCGTCGACGAGGTGCTGCAGGGCAATGACGTGACCGTCACCGGGCGCACGAGTGAGGTGACCGGAGACCTCACCGTCGACGATCTCTCCCTGACGGCGACCGAGATCACCGTGGATGTGGCGAGCATCGCCACCGATGAGGGCGCCAGGGACGCCTACTTCCGCGACACCGCCCTGGAGGTCGACGAGTTCCCCACCGCCACGTTCACGCTCACCGAGCCGGTGACCCTCGAGGCCCCGGAGGCCGGGGTTGCCCAGACCGTGACCGCCGCCGGCGAACTCACCCTGCACGGCGTGACGCAGCCGGTCACCGTTGAGCTGCAGGCCGCGCTCACCGACACCGGCGGCCAGGTCGTCGGCAGCGTGCCGATCACCTTCAGCGACTACGACGTCGAGGCGCCCGACCTGGGCTTCGTGTCGGTCGAAGACACCGGCTCCGTCGAGTTCTCCCTCAACGTCGCCCAGAATTAGACCGGCGTAGAAAAGACCCAGGTGTTCACCGTGGACATCGTGCAGGGCGGGAGGTGACCGTGCCGGACCAGAACGCGGAACCGTACGCGGACCTTCTCCGCGCCCTGCACGATGCCCACGGGCCGGCGCTGTTCCGCTACGTCGTGCGCCTCACCGGCGACTATGCCTTCGCGCAAGACGTGGTGCAGGAAGCCCTGCTGCGTGCCTGGAAACGACCCGCCCTGCTCGACCGGGACGACGCGGCCGCCAGGGCCTGGCTGTTCACGGTGGCCCGAAACCTCGTCATCGACGACCGTCGCAGCGCCAGGTTCGCCCGCGAGATCAGCACGGATGCGCTGCCGGAGACGGCCGCGGCCGACGCCACCGACAGCATCCTGGACCGGTGGCTGCTCACCGATGCCCTCACTGCTCTCACCCCAGAGCACCGCACGGTGCTCGTGAGCGCCTACTACCTCGGCCAGTCGATCGCCGAGATCGCCCGCCGCGAACAGGTGCCGGAGGGCACCGTCAAGTCGCGCCTGCACTACGCCCTGCGAGCAATGCGGCTCGCCCTACAGGAAAGAGGGGTCACCGAATGACCTCCAGCCCCGACGGTTTTCGCGAGTGGGACGCCGCCTACGTGCTCGGCGCGCTCAGCGCCGAGGACCGGCACGCCTTCGAACGCCACCTGCTCACCTGCCCCGCCTGCGCCGGCGCCGTGGCCGAACTGGCCGGCATGCCCGGAATCCTCAGCGCCCTGCCCGCCACCGAGGCCGCAGCGCTCGCCACAGCCGAGCCGGACGCCCCAGCCGCCGACGAGCACCTGCGCACCGCGCTGCACCAACCGGGACTCGTGCAGCGGCTGGCCGGCGCGGCCGTCAAACGCAACCGACGCGGTCGCATCCGTCTGGCCCTGATCGGCGTCACGGCCGCCGTGCTGATCGGACTCGGCGGCGCGGCTCTCGGCGCCGGGCTGACCTCCTCGCCCGCACTGCAGGCCGCGCCGACCGCGCCGCCCACCGACCCGGCGACCGCGGTGACCCGGGTGGTGGACATGGAGCCGCTGGAACCCGACGCGCTCACCGCGGCCCTCACCATCACCGACACCGACTGGGGCACCCGGTTCGACTGGTCGTGTGTGTATCTCAACGAGCTCTGGAAGAACAACGGACCCCAGGACTACGACATGGTGATGACCGACGTCGGCGGCGGCTCCACGGTGCTCGCCACCTGGACGGCGACCAGCCCGAGCACCGAGAACCTGGCCGCGTCGACGGATGTGCCGCGGGACCGCATCCGCAGCATCGAGATCCGGGCGAGCCTGAGCGGCCTGCCGCTGGCGCACACCGACCTCTGACCCGGCGCCCGCTCAGGCCGGCAGAGGCCTGAGCGTGTGTCTGGCCCGCTCGCGCACCGCCGTGGAGACGGCATCCAACAGCGGTGACGACAGGTTCCAGCGCTGCCAGTACAGCGGCACATCCACCGGATGCTCCGCCGCCAGCTCCACCAGACGGCCATCGGAGATCTCCACCAGGCACTGCTGCTCGGGCAGAACACCCCAGCCCAGCCCCAGCAGCACGGCCCGGGCGAAGTCGTTCGAGGCGGGGATGACGTGCCGGGGAGCCGCACCCGGCCGGCCCGCGTGGGCGCGGAGGAACGCATCCTGCAGATCGTCGTGGCGGTCGAACGTGACCACGGGAGCGGTCGACAGGGTGGCCAGGCCCTCCGGCAGCCAGCGGGCGACGAAGGCCGGTGTGGCCACGGCGCGGTAGCGCATCCGGCCGAGCGGTTCGGTGACGCAGCCCTGGATCGGCTCGTGGCTGGAGGTGACCGCGGCCATGACCGCGCCGGAGCGCAGCAACGAGGTGGTGTGTTCCTGGTCTTCGCGGTGCAGGTCGAAGGACACCGCCTGCGCCTCGGCGACCCCGGCGAGCGCGCCGAGGAACCAGGTGGCCAGGCTGTCCGCGTTCACGGCGAGGGAGATCGGCACGCTCTCACCGGTGGGAGCGCCCTCCTGCAGGGCCCGCACGGTGTCCGCCTCCAGCAGCTGCATCTGCCGGGCGTAGCGCAGCACGACGGCGCCGGCATCCGTCAGCACGACGGGCGTGGTGCGCTGCACGAGCACCCGGCCGCAGGCCTGCTCCATCGCCTTGACCCGCTGGGAGACCGCGGATGCCGTGACGTGCAGCGTGCGAGCGGCCGCGTCGAAGGTGCCGGCCTCGAGGAGGGCAAGGAGCGTGCTGAGCTGTTCCAGGCTGAATCGCTGCATAAGCTCAGCTTACGCATCATCAGAAACTGTAGCTGGACTACATGAGCAGGGTTCTCTAGCGTGGTCACCATGAGCCCCGCGACCACCCTCCTCCCCGCCCTGCTGGGCCTGGCCACCGGGCTCACGCTCATCATCGCCATCGGGGCCCAGAACGCCTTCGTGCTGCGGCTCGGCATCGAGGGACGCACCCGCGTGATCGCGCCCGTGGTCGCCATCGCGGCCCTCTCCGATGCCGTGCTCATCCTCGCCGGGGTACTCGGCATGGGCGCCCTGGTGACGGCGGCCCCGCTGGCCATGGTCGTCGTGCGGATGGTCGGGGCCGCGTTCCTGATCGGCTACGGCCTGTGGGCGGCCCGGCGCGCCCTCCGCCCCGGTGCCCTCGTGGTCAGCGGGGCGGAGGGTGGCACCGGCACCGGCATGGGCGTCGCCATCGGCACGGTACTCGCCCTCACCTGGCTCAACCCGCACGTCTACCTGGATACCGTGGTGCTGCTCGGCGCCGTCGCCTCCCAGCAGGGCGCCGCCGAGCGCTGGTGGTGGGCCGGCGGGGCCATCGCGGCCAGCCTGCTCTGGTTCGCCGGCCTGGGCTTCGGCGCCCGCCTGCTGCGGCCGGTGTTCGCCCGGCCCGGAGCCTGGCGGGTGCTCGACGGCGGTATCGCGGTGGTCATGCTCGCGCTCGGCGCCCGGCTGGCCTTCGACCTGTAGCGCGTTGCGGCCCTGCGCCGGGGGTACGCTTGCCCCGTGCTGTCCAAGGACCTGATTCGCCTCTACCCCGAGCTGTACCACGTGGCAGCGGATGGGTCGTGGCCGTCCATCGAGCGGCACGGCCTGCTGAGCACGGCCGCTCTCGTCACCCGCTGGGGTGTGCGCCAGGGGGCGCCGCAGGCCGCGATCCTCACCAGGCGGCGCGGGGAGTCGATCGAGCTCGAGCATCCCGACTTCGGCACCGCCGTCATCCGCCACCAGAAGGCCATGCACGAGCCGTCGCTGGCCGCCGCGCTCGACGATCTCTCCCCCAGCGAGTGGTACGCCATGCTGAACGACCGGGTGTTCTTCTTCCTGCAGAAGTCGAGGCTGACCGAGCTGCTCGCCGCACGCTCGTACCGGGACGACGCCCACACCGTGATCACGGTGGACACCCGCAGCCTGGTTGCCGCGCACGAGCGAGACATCGAGCTCACCCGCGTGAACACCGGGTTCGCGCAGCGGTTCAGCGCGGAGCCGCGGGGGCGGGAGAGTTTCGAGTCGATCGAGGAGTTCGCGCATCCGACCAGGGCGCACGCCTCGACCAAGGTGGCGGATGTGGCCGAGCTGGCGGTGTACCGCGGGGTGCGCGACATCCGTGAGCATGTGAAACGGGTCGAGCGGATGCGCGACGGCACGGTGCTCGAGCGTTTCGTCTAGCCGCTCGGGGCGGCCCCGCGCGTCGCACCCGATCGTTGGTCGAGCTTGTCGAGACCTCGTGACGGGCCTGCGTGTCGCACACCGGCACCCGCGATGACACGAACACCTCGCCAGGTCTCGACAAGCTCGACCAACGGCACCGGTCAGGCGGCGGACGCTGCGGCGGCGGGGGCCACCGATGACTCCAGGCCGTTGCGGCGGGCCACCTCGCCCAGCCAGCTGGCGCTGGGCTTGGGGGTGCGGGCGAAGGTCTGCTTGTCCCAGCCGATCAGGCCGAAGGTGGGCGTGAAGCCAGAGGCCCACTCGTAGTTGTCGAGAGCCGACCAGTGCAGGTAGCCGAGCAGATCGATGCCGTCGTCGATGCAGGCGTGCAGGCCCTCGAGGGCGCCCTGCGTGTAGGCGATCCGGCGGCTGTCGTCGGCGGTGGCGATGCCGTTCTCGGTGACCATGACCGGCACGTGGTCGGTGAGCTCCCAGGCTGCGCGCACGCCGATGCCGGCGGCCGGCGGGAAGAACTCCCACCCGGTGAGAGTGGTCTCCACGTTCTCGGCGACCGGGCGGGGGCCCTCCGGACCGATAAAGGTGCGGGTGTACGCCTGCACGCCGATGAAGTCATCACCCTTCACGTTCTCGAGGTACCAGTCCTCGCGCGGGTGACCGTACTCGACGAGCTTCTCGGCGGCGCCCTCCTCGTCCACGGCCACGAACGCCTGGGTGGCCACGGTCCAGCCGCTCTTCAGGCCGCTCACCTGCGAGAGCACCTCGCGGGAACGCTGGTGCGAGAGCAGCAGGGCATCCGCCACCCGCAGGTCGGGGTCGGGCAGGCCGTGCGCCACCAGATTGGCGGCATCCTCCCCGCCGGCGAGCATCGCGGCGATGTTGGGTTCGTTGATGGTGCACACGTAGTTGACGCCCTCGGCCACGACGGGCAGGGCCAGCTCGGTGTAGCGGGCGAACAGATCCGCGGCATCCGGTGCGCGCCAGAAACCGTCGTTCTCGAACCAGCGCGGCACGGTGAAGTGCATCAGGGTCACGATCGGCTGGATGCCGAACTCGTGGCAGGTGTCGACCATGCGGCGGTAGTGGTCCACCGCGGAGCGAGAGGTGAAGCCGCGCTCCGGCTCGATGCGGGCCCACTCGATGCTGAACCGGTAGGAGTCCAGGCCCAGGTCGGCGAGCAGTTTGATGTCCTCGCGGTAGCGGTGGAAGCTGTCGGCGGCATCACCCGACGGCTCGACCATGGTGGTGTCCTTGGCGTGTTCCTTGGGCCACCAGTTGCTGTTGACGTTGTTGCCCTCGATCTGGTGCGCGGCAGTGGCGGCGCCCCACAGGAAGCCTTGGGGGAAAGTGAGCATGGAAGGATCTCCTTGGGTAGCGGTGATGCGGTGTACAAGACAAAAATCAGCTGGTAGATGCCCAGAACTCGTCGAGCATCGCGGCGGTGAAGCCGGGGTTGTCGAGATTGGGCAGGTGCCCGGCCTGCGGGATGATGCGGTACTCGGCGCCGAGCCGCTCGGCCATCAGCCGTTGGGACGGGACGGGCCAGGCATCGTCGGTGTCGCCGTGCGCGACGAGGGTGGGCACCCGGGTGGCGCGTACGGCAGCGCTGGTATCCGGCGTCGACTGCAGGATGCGGATGCCGCCGAGGATGTTGTCGACCGAGCTGGCCAGCAGGCGGTCACGCACGAACTCGTCGTCGGCGGTGAGCACGGTGCCGGCCGGGTGATCCAGTGCCCAGACGGCCACGGTGCCGTGCTCGGCCACCCGCTCGGCCTCGTTCTCGTGCGAACCTGGCCGGCCGCCGGGGCCGGAACAGAGCAGGGTGAGGTCGGAGAACAACGCGGGGCTGCGCAGCAGCGCGGCTCGGGCGACCAGACCGCCCAGGCTGTGGCCGACCAGGTGCACCGAACCACCCGCGCCGATCTCGTGCGCCACCGTGACGGCATCCGCCGCGAAGTCGTCGAGCCGATAGTTGTCGATGCCGGCCGGGGCGGAGGAGTCGGCTTGGCCGCGTTGGCTGTAACTCACGACCTCCCAGCCGTGCGCCGCGATCAGTGGCAGGAGCAACCGGAAGTCTTCCTTGGACCCGGTGAAGCCGGGCACCAGCAGGGCCACACCGCGGCGCGGGCCCTGCGGCCGCAACCGGAACGCCGTGAGCGGCCCGGCCGCCGTGTCGATGCTGAAATGCTCGATCGCCGGGTCCAGCTGCAGATCGCCGAACGGCACGGTCATGCGACGTCCTTACGCGGGTTGGGGATCGCGTCGAGCAGGCGGATGGTGTAGTCGTCCTGCGGATTCTGCAGCACCGCGGCGGTGTTGCCGGTCTCCACCACGGCTCCCCCGTTGAGCACCATGATGTTGTCGGTGACCACCCGGGCCGAGAGCAGGTCGTGGGTGATGTAGAGCAGGCTCACGCCCCACTGCTCACGCAGGTCTTCGAGCAGTGCGAGCACACCGGCCCGCAGCGACACGTCGAGCATCGAGACGGGTTCGTCGGCGATGATCACCTGCGGGTCGCTGGCCAGCGCCCTGGCGATCACCACGCGCTGGCGCTGACCGCCGGAGAGCTGGTGCGGCAGCTTGGCCGCGAACTCCTCCACCGGGCTCAGGCCCACGATGTCGAGCAGTTCGAGCACCCGGCGGCGGGCTTCGGTGCCGGTCAGGCCGGTGAAGTTCACCACCGGCCTGGTCAGCGCGTACTCCACCGTGTGCAGCGGGTTCAGGGCGGAGTACGGGTCCTGGAAGACCATCTGCACGTCCCGGTGCAGCTTGCGGAAGTGCCGCCGGTTCAGCGTGCCCACGTCGAGGTCGCCGAAACGGATGCTGCCGCTGGTGGGCTTCTCCACCGCGGTGATGAGCTTGGCGATGGTGGACTTGCCCGAGCCAGAGGCGCCGACCAGGGCCAACGCGGCGCCGGGTTCGAGGGTGAACGAGACGTTGTCCACCGCGCGCACCGGCGCCTCACCGCGGCGCGGCGCCGGGTAGACCTTGGAGACGTTCTCGACGATCATGGCGTGCTGGTCGGTGCGTCGGGTTCGCGGCGACACCGTTGGAGTGTGCGTGGCCGCCTCGGTCCGTGCGGCTCCCTCCGCCCTGCGCTGCTGCCGGTCGGCGAAACCGGGCAGTTCCACCACCTCGGCGCGCGGGTCGGCGTAGTGCGAGAGCAGCATCCGGGTGTAGTCGGCCTGCGGGTTCGTGAGGATCTGCCGCGCCGGCGCATCCTCCACGATGCGGCCCTCGTGCATCACCATCACCCGCTGGGCGGATTCGAGCACGATGCCCAGGTCGTGGCTGATCAGGATGGCGGTGAAGTTCTCGCTCTTCTGCAGTTCGATGATGGTGTTCATCACGGCGTGCTGCACGAGTACGTCCAGCGCCGTGGTGGGCTCGTCGAACACCATCAGCTCGGGCTCGAGCGAGAGGGCCAGCGCAATCGAGACCCGCTGCCGCATACCGCCGGAGAGCTCGCCGGGGAACCTGTCGAGCACGGTCGGGGTCAGTTCGACCTTGCCGATCAGCTCGGTGGCGCGGGCGGTCCAGCGGCTTCTCTCGACGTGCCCGTGGGCGCGAAAGATGTCGACGAAGTGGTTGCGGATGCTGCGCACCGGGTTGAGCGCGTTCATGCCGGACTGCAGCACCATGGCGATGCCGCCGTGACGCTGCTCGCGCAGCTGCTCGGCGTCGAGGCTGGCGATGTCCTTGCCGCCGAAGAGGATGCGGCCCTTTTCGATGTGCGCCGGCGGCTTGCTGAGCCCGGTGAGCGCGAAGCCGAGGGTGGACTTGCCAGAGCCGGACTCCCCCACCAGGCCGACGAACTCGCCGTGGGCCAGCCGGAAGGAGACGTTCTGCACGGCCTTGGTGGCCGCCTCGCCGTAGCCGTAGTGCACCGAGAGATCGTGCACCTCGAGCAGGGTGCTGTTGGCGGCCGGCGGGGTCTGGACGAACGGAGACGGGGTCATTTCTTGGTTCCTTCCCGGAGGCGGGGGTTGCTGATGCCGTCGACGCCGAAGTTGATCAGGGTGAGGGAGGTGGCCAGCAGCGCGATGCACAGGCCGGGCGCGAACAGCAGCGCCCACTGCCCGGTGAGGAGCGCGTTGGAGTTCTGCGCCCAGAAGAGCATGGTGCCCCAGCTCACCACCGTGGAGTCGCCGAGGCCGAGGAACTCGAGTCCGGCTTCGGCGAGGATCGCCGCGGTGGCGGCGCCGAAGAAGTTGCCCACGATGAGCGAGGTCATGTTGGGCAGGATCTCGCGGAACACGATGCGGAAGGGGCGTTCGCCGCTGAAGACGGCGGCCGTGACAAAGTCGCGGGAGCGCAGCGACTGGGTCTGGCTGCGCAGCACTCGGGCGCCCCAGGCCCAGCCGGTGATCACGACGACCACGATGATCATGCCGATGCCGCCACCGGAGAGGTACGCGGCGATGACGATCATGAGCGGCAGGCCGGGGATGACCAGGAACAGGTTGACGACGAAGTTGATCACGTCGGCGCCGAACCCGCGCACGTAGCCCCAGCTGAGCCCGATCAGCACGGCGATCACCGTGGAGAGGAGGCCTGCGACGAGGCCGACGAAGATGCTGATCTGCGCGCCGTAGAGCAGCTGGCTGAGCACATCCTCACCGGCGGCGGTGGTGCCCAGCCAGTGGGCAGCGCTGCCGTCGGCGCTCCTCTCGAAACCGGTCTCCCTGGCCCCGTACGGGGCGATCAGCGGGGCGAAGATCGCCAGCAGGATGAAGACGGCGAGCATGACCAGGCCGATGCGGGCCTTGCCGTTGCTCCACACCGTGGAGGCGACGCGGAGGACGACCTTCCAGGGCGACGCAGCCGCGTCGATCGAGGTGATGGGGGCGCGAATGGCCGCGGTGGTCGGTGGCAGTGAGGTGGTCATCGTCGGGTCCTCGGGTCCAGCACGCCGTACAAAATGTCGACGAGGAAGTTGGCGATGAGCACGCTCACGGTGATCATCAGGAAGAGTGCCTGCATCAACGGGTAGTCCTGGTTGGTGACGGCGTTGAAGAGCAGGTAGCCGATGCCCGGGTAGCCGAAGACCTGTTCCACCAGGATCGAGCCACCCACGACACCGCCGAGGGCCAGGCCGAACGAGGTGAGGTTGGGCAGGATGGCGTTGCGGGCGGCGTAGCGCAGGGCGATGGTGCGGGGCTTGAGCCCATTCGCCTCCGCGAAGGTGACGTAGTCGTCGCCGAGGGTGGAGATCATGGTGTTGCGCATCCCCAGGATCCAGCCGCCCAGCGAGGTGATCAGGATCGTCAGCGCCGGCAGCACCCCGTGGTACAGGGCGTCGCCGAGGAACTCGAACGAGAGGTTCGGTTCGGCCGTCGGCCCGTAGGCGCCGGAGGTGGGGAAGAGCCGCAGCACGTGGCCGGCGAAGAACAACAGCAGCAGGGCGGTCCAGAAGTACGGGAAGGCGCTCATGAACGAACCCACCAGGGTGGGCACGCTGTCGAGCCAGGTGCCGCGCTTCCACGCGGCCAGCACGCCGAGCAGGGTGCCGAGGATGAACGCGACCACGGTGACCAGCCCCACCAGCACGAGGGTGTACGGCAGCGCGGCCGAGACCAGCTCCCCCACGCTCTGCGGGTAGAAGGTGTACGAGATGCCGAAGTCCAGCGTGATCACCTGGTGGAGGTAGGCGAGGTACTGCTCGAAGATATTGCCGGTGGGCACGCCCAGTTGGGCTTCGATGGCGGCCTTGGTGGCCTCGGAGACCGGGCCGTTCTGGGCGAGCTTGGCCAGCGCGGCATCCGCCGGCGTGCCGGGCATCAGCCGGGGCAGCAGGAAGTTGACCGTGACGGCCGCCCACAGGGTGAGGGCGAACAGGCCGAGTTTGCGGGCGACGAAGCCCAGGGAGGTGGCCAGCGGGCTCGGCGCGTGCGGCGCATCCGTGGGGCCTGGCCTCGCCGGAGCGAGACCGTCGGCGCCGCGGGGCGCCGCCGTGGTGCTAGTCATCATTGACCTTCTTCAGATTGGTGAGAACGAGGAGCGGAGTGGACTCGTAGGTCTTCGGCGATGCGTACGGGTCGTCGGCACTGGGCCAGCCGGTGAACTTCGCGTCGCTGAACAGGCCCCAGGAGCCGCCGTAGTACAGGCTGATCGACGGGATCTGGTCGTAGACGACCTGCTGCAGCTGGTTGGCCAGGTCGGCCTGCACCTCGGGGTCCAGGGCGATCTTGTATTCGGCGAGGATCTCGTCCACGGCCGGGTCGCTGAAGCGCTCGAAGTTGTTGCTGGCCTCTTCGCCGACGGGCTTGACCCACTCGCTGGAGAGCAGGTTGTTGAAGTCGCGGAAGGTGTTGCCGGTTCCACCGGTGGCTCCCATGGCGAGGTCGTACTCGCCGTTGCGGAGCGCCAGGGTGTACGCGGCGGGCTGCGGGGATTCGACCTTGACGTCGACGCCGATGGCGCCCCACTGCTTCTGCACCTCCTGCACACCCTTGAGCCAGTCGTTGTAGCCGGCGGCCGTGGTGATCGTGAGGCTGAGTTGGGCACCGGATGCGTCGACGAGCTTGCCGCCCTGCTGCGTGTAGCCGGCCGCGGCGAAGTACTCCAACGCCTGGTCGGTGTCCTGGGTGATCAAGCCGGAGTCGGGAATCTCGGGGTTGAGCACATCCGCCTGGTTGGGCAGCAGGATGTTGGTCTGGCCGGCCGGGTCCATGTAGCCCTCGGCGGCGGCATCGCCGACCATGCCGCGGTCCAGCGCCGTGGAGAGCCCCTGACGCACATTGACGTCGTTGAACGGCGCCTTGGTGAGGTTGGGGAACAGGGCGATGGTTCCGCCCGGCGGGAACCAGTAGGTGTTCTGGTTGCCGGCATCCACCCACGCGCCCTCGACGTCGCTGATGAAGGAGTAGGCCCAGTCGTACCCCTTGGTGGCCACGTCCAGCTGGGTGTTGGTGGCGGGCAGGATCAGGTGCTCTGCGGCGACAGTGTCGGCCCGCCAGTAGTCCTGGAACTTGTCGACGGTGTACTGCTGAGCGGCGAAGTTGCCCAGGGTGTACGGGCCGGTGCCGACGGGGTCGGGGTTCCGCCAGGTGGTGGGGTCCTCCACGTCGGCCCAGATGTGCTCCGGCACGATCAGGGTGGTGGAGGCGATCAGCTGGGCGGCGGGCACGTCGGGGGCGGTGAGGTGCACGGTGACGGTGTCGTCGCCGACCTCGAAGGTGTCGATGTAGCTCCAGATGCCCTGCAGGTCGAGCGACGGGTTGTCCTTCAGCAGCTGGAAGGTGAAGCCCACGTCCGCCGCGGTGAAGTCCTCACCGTCTGACCAGGTCACGCCGTCACGGATGTCGAAGACGATGGTGGACGGGTCGGGCTGGGTGTACCCGGTGGAGAGCCACGGGTGTTCCTCGGCGTTGAGGTTGTCGAGCACGATCAGCGGCTCGTACATGTAGAACGCCGCGACCCGCTTGTTGATCATGAACGGGTTGAAGTTCTTCTCGAACAGCGGGGAACCGTTGTCCGCCGCGACGAGCATGGTGTCGTCGGGGATGGACGGATCGGGCGCGCTCTGGATCTGGATACTGCACGCGGCGAGCGTGGAGGCGGCGACGGCCAGGGCGGCGACGGCCAGCGTTCGGCGCGCAAGCGTCAGACGGAGAGGCCCTGATCGGGGCCGAGATCGAGTGGGTTGCATCATTACTACCGGTTTTCCTCAGTCATCGTTGAGCTGATCGCGCCGAGGGTGGACCGGCGGCGCGGGATCTGTGTGCTGATTGTATGCGCATACATTCCCAGGACGCAAGCATCCTCACCTTTTTGGCGCTGAGTCCCGCTCAGACGCGCGGGCAGCTCTCCCGCAGCACGACCTCGACGGGAAGGGTGAACGCCTGCGGGTCGAGGGTGGGATCGTCCAGCCTGACGGTGATGGCGTGCACGGCGGCACGGCCCAGTTCCACCATCGGCTGGTGCACCGTGGTCAGCCGCGGCCGGGAGTGCCGGCCGGCCGTGATGCCGTCGAAGCCCGTGACTAGCACATCCTCCGGCACACGGATGCCGCGTTGCTCGAGCACGTCGAGCACCCCCAGGGCGGTCTCGTCGTTGGAGCAGAGGATGGCGCGAGGCCGGCGCTCCGCCAGCACGCGCGCGGCGGTGGCCCGGCCGCCGTCGCGGGTGAAGTCGCTGCGCAGGATGCGCACATCCGCCTCGGCCACACCGGAGTCGGTGAGGGCGTCCCGAAAGCCGGCGAGCCGTTCGGTGTCGTCGGGGGAATCGGTGGGGCCGGCGATGTAGACCACGTCGTGCACGCCGTGGTCCTGCAGCACGTAGTTGGCCAGGGTGCGCATGCCGGGTCCGTTGCTCGCGCTGACGTGGTCGAAGGAGTCGGCGCGCTGGGCGCCGGCCAGAATGACCACGGGGATGCGCCTGGCCACATAGGCGAGCAGCTCGTCCGGCACGGTGCGGGCGAGCACGGCGAGGCCGTCCACGCGGCCGGCAATGTCGGTGACCAGGGCCTCGCGACTGGCGCCCCGCCCTGCGGCGACCATGAGCGCGAACCCGCGCCGCCAGGCCTCGATCTCTGCGCCGCGCAACACCTCGTCGAAATACAGGTTCTCGGTGTCGGAGGAGGTGTCGGCGTCGTCGTCGACGATGGGCACGGTGTCGCCGCGCGCCGAGTCGACGGGCTGGTCCGGCACGGTTTCGTCGTGGCCGGGAAAGAACAGCCCGATCACGTTGGTGCGCCGGGCGGCCAGACCGCGGGCCGCGGCGCTCGGCACGTAGCCGAGCTCGGTGACGGCGGCGAGCACACGCTGCCTGGTGTGCTCCCGCACCGCATCCGGTGAGCGCAGCACGCGCGAGACCGTGGCGATCGATACCCCGGAGCGCTCGGCGACGTCGTAGACCGTGGGTGCTTTGGCCACGAACGCTCCTCGCCTCTGGAATGCCTCTGGAATGCCGCAGCGCTGCCGCGGGGCCCGCCGCCGCTGCGGGGGTGTCTTGCCATCGTACGGCCGCTTCTGTGCCCGTTCCGGACAATTGCGCCCGGCACACCGGGCGCAATTGTCCGCACGGGCAACAGTTGGGGCCGGTCAGACACCCTCGCGGGCGCTCAGCCGGCCCGAGCGCACGGCCTCGAGGAAGGCCTCGTAGTCCCTGGTGTTCTGGTCTGCGTACCGGCGGGAGAAGTCGGTGACCGCCTTGTCGAACTTGTCGCTGCCGCCCAGGTAGGCCGCGATGGCGATCGGGTCGCCCGAACGGGCGTGCGCCCTGGCCAGGGTCCACCCGCAGGCGTGCGCGTAGAACGTCATGCCCATCGGCACCATCGCCTCCACGACCGCGGAGCCCTTCATGTCACGTAGCTGCCGCCAGTACAGGTAGCGGTCGGCCTGCACTCCCCTGGTCCAGCCCAGAAAGATGTCGCTGGCGGCCTGCATCATCCGCTGCCCCTGCACCACCCGTTCACCGGGCTGGTCGTATTCGCTGGCCGGCAGGTGGTCTTCGAGCACGGATGCGGTGGCCTCCTTCACCTGCAGGAACAATGGGTCCTGCTCGTCGCGCCCCTCCAGCAGGGCGATGAAAGCCCGGTTGCCGACGCTGCCGACCCCGACCACCTTGTGGGCCACATCCACCACCCGGAAGCGTTCGAGCAGGTGGCGCCGGTCGGGCGGGAGGGCGGCCCGGTAGGAGGCGAGTTGCTGGCGGACGGCGGCTTCGGCCTCCTCTGCGCTCGCCCCGAGGGCGGAGCCGAAGTCGCGCACGGGAACCACGAGGGGCGGTTGGCTGATGATCCTGTAGTGCCCGTCGACGAGCTCGGCGAGTTTCGCGAGGGCCTGCATGCTGTCCCGGGTCCGAGCCTTGGCGGTGCCCCTGCGGGCGTTCTTCTCCAGCGCCTTCGAGGTCTTCTTGGCCAACTTGCCCTTCTGCGTGGCCCGAGCCATGTCCATGGCGCTGACCAGCTCGGCTTCCGAGAGCTGGGAGTACCAGATGTCCAGTGTGCGCATCCCGGCGAATCGCGCCATGCCCTCCCGGTACGACCGCACGACGTTCAGCGTGACGGTGCGCACGTCCTCGTCGGTGAAGCCGTTGTTACGCGCGGCGATGGTGAAGCTCGCGGCCAGGCGCAGCACGTCGTATTCGAACGGGCCCGGCAGGGTCTCGTCGAAGTCGTTGAGGTCGAAGAGCAGATTGCGCTCCGGGGAGGCGAAGACGCCGAAGTTGGACAGGTGCGCGTCTCCGCAGAGCTGCACGATCAGCCCCGCGCGCGGGGTGTGCGCCAGGTCGGCCGCCATGATCTTGGCGGCTCCGCGGTAGAACGTGAACGGTGACACCATCATGCGGCCGTGCCGCACGGGCACGAGGTCGGGCACCCGGGTGCGGTTCTGTTCCTCGAGTAGGGCCACGGGGTCGGACCGGTCGTCGGCCGGCTCCCAGCCACGGAGGCCTCCGACCGGGGCGTGCGCCCTGGCGGCCTTGCCGGCGGCGGCACGTTCGGCCACGCTCGGATGTGCGTCTGCGGGCGGATGCTCGTTCATGCGTTCACCGTCGCCCCCGGCAGTAGCGCTGTCAATGCCACGGGCCGACGCCGGAATCACCGACACCCCCGTGCAACAGACACAGGGCGGGCAAGGTTTCCCTTGCCCGCCCTGTGGCGTGTTGCGTGTTGCGTGCTGCTACTTGGCGGTCACCGTGAGCAGTGCGTCTCCGACGGACACGTGGCCGGTGGCGGCCTGGTCGATGGAGCCGAACTTCTTCGGGTTCGTCACGAGCACCGGGGTGATCAGCGAGTAGCCGGCCGCCTCGATCACGGCACGGTCGAAGGTCACCAGCGGGGTACCCGCCTCGACCTTGTCGCCGGCCTTGACCTTCACGTCGAAGCCCTTGCCGGCCAGGTTCACGGTGTCGATGCCCACGTGGATGAGCATTTCGATGCCGCCCTCCAGCATCAGGCCGAAGGCGTGCCCGGTCGGCTGGGCGACCAGCACCTTGCCAGCGGTCGGAGCGAAGACGGTATCTCCGGTCGGGTCGACGCCAACGCCGAGTCCGACGATGCCCTTGCTGAACACGGGGTCAGGCACCTCATCGAGCGGAACGACGACGCCCTCGACCGGCGAACCGATCGTGGCCACGACGGTGGCGACCATGGTGGCCGTGCCGGCACCGGCGGGTGCGGCATCCGTGGCGGTTGCGGCGGCAACGGGTGCGGCGACAGTCACGACGGGAGCGTTCTTCGCGTCCTGCATGGCGGTGTCGGCGGCGAGCTGAGCGGCCGCTTCGGCCTTCTGCTCCGGCGACAGGTAGCCGGAGAGGATCACGAGGATCATCGCGGTGAAGAACGACGCGGCGACGGCAGCGGCGTACAGCGGGATGTTGTTGAACGCCGGGATCGTGAGCAGCGAGGTGAACACGAACGCGTTGGTCGTGACGCCACCGCCGATGCCGATGATGACACCACCGACGAGGCAGCCGACGAGCATGCGCGGGTAGATGCGCTTGAACCGCAGGTGGATGCCGTACAGCGACGGTTCGGAGATACCACCGAGCAGGCCGGCGGCAAGAGCACCCGTCGCTGTCTGCTTCATCTGGCTGTTCTTGGCACGGATGGCCAGGACGAGCACACCGGCGGTGGCACCGAAGCAGGCGAAGTTCCAGGCGCCCATGGGGCCCTGGATGAAGTCATAGCCGAGGGACTGGATGTTCAGCAGCATCACGGCGTTCAGCGGCCAGTGCAGGCCCAAGGGAACCATGAACGGGTAGGCCAGCGGGATGACGATCGCGAAGATGAGCGGTGAGAAGTCATTGATGGACTTGAGGAACTCGCCGATGGCCGCTCCGCCGAAGACACCGATCGGGCCGATGAGGAAGGCGGTGACCGGGATCATGACGAGCATGCTCAGGAACGGCACGAAGATCAGCTGCACGCTGGCCGGGATGATCTTCTTCAGACCCTTGGTGAGGAGGCCGAGAACGACCGCCATCAGCAGCGGCGGGAAGACCTGCGAGCTGTAGTCGGTGACGGTGAGCGGCAGGCCGAAGATCGAGACGATGGCGGCCTTGCCGTCGAACACGGTCTGGGCGCCGTCGGTGGCGGCCAGGGCGGAGAAGCCCGGCAGCATGACGACGGCCATGATGCCGAAGCCGACCCACGGGTCGGCACCGAGGCGCTTGGAGGCGTTGTAGGCGACCATGAGGGGCAGGAAGACGAAGACGCCCTGCCACATCAGGTTGATGAAGGCCCAGCCGGGTTCGAGCGTGACGCCGGGTGCGTTCCAGGCGGGGATGACACCGAGGGTGGCCATCAGTGCCATGAAGGTGATGAAGAGCGAGGCACCCAGCAGTGCGCCCAGGATCGGGCGGAAGGAGTCGGAGAGCACCTCGAAGAACGTGTCGAGCCCGGCGAACTTACCGCGGGGGCCCTTGGCGCGCTCGGCGGCCTTGATGTCATCGGCGCTTTCGCCGGTTCCGATTTTCTTCATCGAGGGGAGCGCGAGGATCTCGTTGTACACGGTCTCGACGGCGCCGCCGATGACGACCTGGTAGCGGTCGCCGCTCTGCGGCACGGCGCCCAGGACGACCGGGATGGCTTCGACAACAGCCTGGTCGATCACGGATGCGTCCTTGAGCGTGAAGCGCAGGCGGGTCGCACAGTGGGTGAGGTGCACGACGTTGTCGGCCCCTCCGATGCTTTGGATAATGTCTCCAGCGGGTGTTGACGCCACCTGGGTCTCCTTCTGGTGTTCATGCCAAGCGCGCATTGCCACTTGGAACAGCTCAACACGAACCAGGATGGTCGGCTGAGAATCGGCTGTTAAGTTCAACAGGCCGGTTGTAATTTACACCGTCGGACCACTGCCGAAGGTCCCGCTATCTTGTCAACGGCTGCGTTCGTGCTGGTCACAGCGCAAAAAAATGAGGGAGTGCTCATTTTTTCGCCGGCTGCGGCCCGGGCACGCCCGCCGCGCGCCGCTACAGGTCGCTCAGCAGGGCGAGACCAGCGCGGTCCACCGAGGCCGATCTCGCTGTCAGCACCACGGCAGCCGTGCCAGCCCGCCGATCCAGGCTCAGCCAGCTGTGGAATCCGCCGGTCTCGCCGTTGTGGAAAGTGATCGGCCGGTCCTTGAGGTCCACGGTGATCCAGGCGGCACCGATCCGGGCGCGACCGGCCATCGGCGCCACCGGATCCAACGCGCTCAGTCCGGGCGCTGTGGAGTCCACCAGCGCCGCCGCGAGCCGCGCCATGTCGCCGATCGACGCGCGGATACCCCCCGCCGGTGCGATGGCCGCGCCCGTCCACGGTTCGCGGGGCCGACCGTTCCGGCTGCGACCGACCAGGGCGACCTGGCTCAATTCGCCGGGGTGCGCGGGCGTGTACATCCCGGTGAGCTGCAGCGGCTTGCTCAGACGCTGCTCGACCAGGTCGGGGTAGCTCAGTTGTGCGGCCGCGGCCACAGCGTGGCCGAGCAGTTCGAAGCCGAGATTGGAGTACTTCGGGCGAGGCCGGCCCAGGCGCACGCCGCGCGCCTGCTCCAGGAGTTCCTCCACGCTCTCTCCGTACGGGTTCGTCCCGTGCCGCCACAGCGCGAAACTGCGCCGAAGCACCTGCGACGATGGCGGCAGCCGGGGCACGCCAGAGGAGTGTGTGCTCAGCGCGGCCAGGGTCACCCCGGCCACGGCGCTGCCATCCAGCGGCAGCAGGTCACCCAGGGTGCTGTCCGGCTGCACCTCTCCCCGATGGAGGGCGTCGACGTAGAGCAGTCCGGTGATGCCCTTCGAGAGCGAGCCGATCTCGAAATCGGCCGCGGGCTCGCATCCGTGTACGGCGACTCTCACGGCACCGGCAGAGACGGTGGCGACGGCCGCCACCGGATGCCGCGAACCCAGCCGGGTGGTGAGCCACCGGTTCAGGTCCACCTCAGCGTCCACGGCGCCCGTCACCGCCCCGCTCCGTTCGCCGGCCTCGCGGGTGAATCCGGCTCAACGATTGACCCCTCAGCGGGCACACCCGACGCCCGGTGCACCGGCGGGCCAGCCAGGCCGACGTGTTCGGAGTAGCAGGTGAAGGCGATCGGCAGACCCCTGGCCACGCCGAGGTTCGCGCTGTCCATGGCCTGCAGGTGCAGGTGCGGCTGGGTGGAATTGCCGGAATTGCCGCAGCGGGCGACCGGTTGACCCGTCGTCACGGACTCGCCGACGCCGACGAGGATCGACTCGGCCCGTAGATGCACCAGGGCGAGGAATCCGGCGCCATCGGTCAGCTCGATGATGACGTGGTTGCCGGCGATCGCGGCCACACCGGCCCGCACCCGCGCCGCCTGCCCCAGGGCGTACGGCAGGAGAGCGAGTGGAGACCGGCGGGCCTGGTGATCACCCTCGCCGTCGTGTACGGCGATGACCGAGCCGGCGGCGGGAGCGAGGACGCTCCGGCCGAACCCGACGAACCGGTCAGGGGGTTCCGTGCCGAACACGGTTGCCCAGTCGCGCGTTCCCGCGGTGCGGCCCCACTCATCGACGCCGACGAAATCGATCGCATAGCGCTCGCCGAACAGGTCGCTTCCATGACTGGGCACCCGCTGGGCCGGACTGTTCTGCACCAGCCACCGGCCGGAGAAAGGTAGAGACAGCAGAACGGGCCGCGGGGATCTCTCCTCCGCGGCCCGTTCGTGGCTCATGCGCTCAACCTAGACTGATCAGCTGTTGCTGGCGACCTCGCGGCGCGGCAGAACCCAGCCCGGCCGCACGAAGTGGCAGGTGTAGCCGTTGGGGTAGTTCTGCAGGTAGTCCTGGTGCTCGGGCTCGGCCAGCCAGAAGTCGCCCAGCGGTTCAACCTCGGTCACGACCGGGCCTGGCCAGATGCCGGATGCGTCGACATCGGCGATGGTGTCGCGGGCGACCCGCTCCTGCTCGGCATCCGCGTAGAAGATCGCGGAGCGGTAGCTGCGGCCGCGGTCGTTGCCCTGACGGTCCTTGGTCGACGGGTCGTGGATCTGGAAGAAGAATTCCAGCATCGCACGGAAACTGGTGCGCTCGGGGTCGAAGGTGATCTCGATGGCCTCGGCGTGGTCGCCGTGGTTGCGGTAGGTAGCGTTGGGGGTGTCGCCGCCGGTGTAACCGACCCGGGTGGAGAGCACGCCGGGCTGCTTGCGCACAAGCTCCTCGACGCCCCAGAAACAGCCGCCCGCCAGTGTCGCCTTCTCAGTTGTTGCGCTCATGGTGTGCCTTTCTCAGTTGTGACCAGCATACGGACGCTCACTCAGCCGTCGCTTCCTCGGTGCCAACGCTCGCGGGTGGTTCGCTGTTCCAGCCGCGCCGGTGCGCACAGCAGCCTCCCAGCCTCGCTCGATCAGAACCGCAGCAGAGCGACGGCTGCGGCTTGATCCGGCAGCTCGTCCGGCTTCGTCAGATGTACCGATCCGCCGTGCTGCAGGGTCTGCACCGCCGCACTCGCCCAGAGGTCCTCTCCCGACGCTTCAAAGGCCGGCCCGGTCTCCAGGCGGTCGGCATCCAGGTCATACCGCCCCCAGACCGGTTCGCCCTCACCGAGCAGCAGGGTGTCGACCTGTCCGCGGTAGGCGGCTCGCACGATGTCGGGAAGAACGCTCGTCGCGCCCTGATCGCCCCGACCCAGGAGCTCGGCCGCTTTGGCAATGGCGTCGACCCTGCCACTGTCCAGCCGACTCTTCGCCTCGGGGTAGGCGAGGTCGTGCAATTCCCGCACATCCAGCGACGCCGGATTGGTGTGGACCACGCCGATGAGCATCGAGCCGAGATGAGCGTCGTGCTGGAAATGTCCGCCGACCTCGGCATCCGCCACCAGGACCAGGGGCTGAGGGTCTGCGGCGTTCAGCTTGTCGACGGCTTTGGCCACGGCCCCGACGAACTCCTGGAGAAGGGCCTTGCGGAAGTCGGGCGGGCCGTCGCCATACACCTGGGCATTTGAGATGTTGGCGCTGCCCACTCTCGGCCGGGCCGGTGGACTGGCCTGCACAGGGTTTTCATAGTCGTTCTCCACCGAGGCTCGCTCCGGCAACCCCGCGGTGGTGTCCAGGACCAGGTCGTGGCGCGATCCGGTGTAGAGACGAGCCGACTCGGACGTGACCGTCAGGACTCGGAACTGCCCATCGGCCGTGAGCAGGGGCAACAGGGGCCGGACATCGAAGGCGTGTCCCACGACGACCCGGTCCTCGAAGTCGAGCGGTACGTGGAAATCGTCCAACTGATCCTGCCCGATGAAGAGCGCCAGCCCGGTGGACCGGTGCTGCCAGAATTCACGGTCCTCCAGGAGGTCAGTCGCTGGTTGGAGCAACGCATCGGCTTCCGCCTCGGTCAGGCTGGTTCGGGTGAGTTTGGTCCGGGCGTCCGCCAAGAGGTTCTTGAGCCGGATCGGGTCCTGTCGCACCTCCTTCCCGGTGGGATGCGTCTGCAGGAAAATCGACACTGCAGAGGGCGACTCACTGGTCATCAGTCGGATCAAGTCGGTGTGCGTGAACAATGTGGGGTCCTTTCGCAGAGCGTCTGGTCACGTGTCATTCGATCCTAAAACGCAGGGCTGGCGAATCGCCCGGGACGACAAAAAAGCCCGGCTGCGAATGATCGCAACCGGGCTTCCCACTGTGGTGCACCCCCCCGGACTTGAACCGGGAACCCGCTGATTAAGAGTCAGCTGCTCTGCCAATTGAGCTAGAGGTGCATGTTTGTCGGCTGGGCTTCCCCTGCCGACATGAGACATTACCACCAGTATTGAACCCGGCGCCAATCGAGGGCGAACATCGGCGTGTCGCAGGAGAGCACTACTCTGGGAGCGTGACCGAGACCCCGCTGCCCACCCTCGCCGATGATCTCACCCTCGCTCTGGAGCTGGCCGATGCCGCCGACGCGATCTCGATGGCCAGGTTCGAGTCGCTCGACCTGATCGTGACCACCAAACCCGACCGCACGCCTGTCACCGACGCCGATCAGGCCGTTGAACGCGCCATCCGCGACCTGCTGGCCGAGCGGCGCCCTGCCGACGGCATCCTCGGCGAAGAATTCGGCACGGCGGGTTCCACCAGCCGGCAGTGGATCATCGACCCGATCGACGGCACCGCCGGGTTCCTGCGCGGCATCCCCATCTGGGGCACCCTCATCGCCCTCGCCGTGGACGGCGTTCCCGTGCTCGGCGTGGTCAGCTCCCCCGCCCTCGGCAAACGCTGGTGGGCGGCCCTCGGCGGTGGCGCCTGGTCGAGCGACGCGCGCTTGCCGGACGCCCCGCCCACACGGATCAGCGTCTCCGGCGTCGAAACCCTCGCCGACGCCTCCCTCAGCTACAACAGCATCCAGCAGTGGGATGCGGCCGGTCGGCTGGACTCGGTCGTCTCGCTGAGCCGTCAGGTCTGGCGCACCCGCGCCTACGGCGACATGTGGTCGTACATGCTCCTCGCCGAAGGCCATCTCGATATCGCGGGCGAATTCGACCTGCAGCCATACGACATGGCCGCCCTGGTGCCGATCGTGCAGGAGGCCGGCGGGCGCTTCACCTCCGTCGACGGGCAGGACGGCCCGTGGCACGGCAGCGCCCTCGCCACGAATGGCCGCCTGCACGAGCTGACCCTGGCCGCCCTGGCCGCCCCGACGGCGTGACCCCGCACCGGTTCACCTGAACGCCCCGCGTCATGACTGCTCGCCGTATCAGTTCAGCCCGCCTCCGCCCGGTCCTGCTCGCCGCTGCCGCCCTGCTGCTCACCGGCTGCACCGACCTCACGCTCGCCCCGCCGGAGGATGCCGCTGGGGGCATGGTGGCGCGCGCCGGAAGCGGTGAGATCGAGCAGCTCACCGTGGGCGACTGCATCACGGTGGTCGACGGTGGTCGACGGTGATCTGCACTCCGGGTTCGACCCCGTGCCCTGCACCGCCCCGCACGACTGGGAGGTCTATCTCGACCTCGAGATCGCGGGCCGGCCGCAACACTCCGACGATATCGACGACACGGATGCGGTCGTGGCCGCCGCAGAGGAAGGCTGCGGCGCGGCCCTCCGGCCGTTCCTCGACCTGCCAGACACCGCCACATCCGCGCTCGGCTACACCTATCTGGTGCCGGACGGGTCTGCCGATCGAGGACGGGTGGTGCGCTGCCTCATCGGCGACATGAGCGGGCCGGTGACCGGCTCCCTGGCGGGCGCAGCGAGGTAGAACCGCGTCACTCCGTGACTGCGCCGGCATCGGCAGCGGGGCCTGCCGCCCCTGTCGACTGCCAGAGTTCGTTCTGCAGCACCAGGGCCAGCTCACGCAGAAGCACCACGTCGACGTCGGCGACGGACCGCGGCATCTCGTCATAGACGCAGAGCGCGCCGATCCGCTCGCCGGAGGGCGATTCGATGGGAAAGCCGGCATAGAACCGCAGCCGGGGCCCGGACACGACCAACGGGTTGGTCCTGAACCTGTCGTCGAGGAGCGCATCCGGAACGACCAGTGCGGCCGGCTCCAGCACGGTGACCGTGCAGAACGAACTGCTCCGCGGAATCTCGGTGTCGGTCAGTCCCACCACAGACTTGTGCCATTGCCGGTCACCGTCGAGCACGGTGAACGCCGCGGCGCTGGTGCCCAGTGCGGAACTGGCCAGGGCGACGATGCGGTCGAACCGCTCCTCCGGGGCGGTATCCAGCAGGTTGAGGGCCTGGAGGGCACGCCGTCTGGCCTCTTCGGTGTCTGCCTCCGAGCGTGCTGCCGAGCCGCCCGACACGGCACTGTCGGGCGAGCCAGGCTCCGGCTGGAGGTGGTCCACCATGCGCGCGGCGAGGGTTTCCGCCCAGACCTCGTAGTCGCTGGCCGAACGGAACCGGCCGGACTCCGACGCCGGGGTTGCCGGCAGCGGCACGAAGGTGATGCCGTCCTGTCTGGCACAGAACCGGGCGCTCACCTCGTTGAGCGTTCGAGCCTGGGCTCCGGCCAGCGCACCGAGCGGGGTTCGGAACAGGGGCAGGGAGGCCAGCGGGACAATGCCGGCCAGATAGATCTCGGTGCCGCTCGGACTGGACTGCAGGACGCGGTCGACCAGTCGGGCCAGGTCCTGTCGCCAGGCCCGTGGAGAGGTGAGCCGGCCGGCGTCGCCGACGCCCAGCGTCAACACGACGGCGTGGTACCGGCGGAGGGTGTCGACGTCGATGTACCCCACAGCGGACCTCGCCGTCATGTTCGAGGCGGCGAAGACGTCGACATCGGCGCCGCGACCCGTGCGGGCCGTCAGGGCCCTGGCCAGGGAACCCGGCAGGCCGAGGGTGTGGCTGAGTACGCCCCACCCGACGGCCGCGCCGCCGCCGACCAGGAGGATGCGGTGGCTGTCCAGACCTGCCGAGTGCGCCTGCGGGGCGTCGAGGGGCTGCGGGATGCCGGCGAACTTCCGCTCGATATTCAGGACCCAGCCGCGCATCACGGGAGCCATGATCCAGCGAAGGATTCCGCCCACGTGACCCTCCAACTGGATGCGGTGAGCGCGAACCCGGCCGCAAGCGAACATTGCATACAACTGGTCATCATCATACGCATCCGCCCGATGTCCTAAGATTCTGTAGTGTCTCCCGCTACCGATCCCCTCCGCATCGCCCTCGTTTCCTTGCATACCTCCCCCGGCGCAGAGCCGGGTTCCGGTGACGCCGGTGGCATGAACGTCGTCGTCCGCCACCAGGCAGAGGCCATGGCTGCGGCGGGACACCATGTCGAGATCCTCACCCGGCGGTCCTCCCCCGACAGGCCGGCCGCCCGTCGCCTCGGCCCCGGCGTGACCCTGCGTTACCTGGATGCCGGACCGCTACGGTCGGTGCCCAAGGGCGACCACGAGGGTTTCATCGACGAATTCCGTGGCCGGGCCGCCACCCTCGGACCGTGGGATGTCATCCACTCGCACCACTGGTTCTCCGGCATGGCCATGCTTCCCCTGGCCCGCAGCCTGGGCGTGCCGCACGTGCAGAGCTTCCATTCCATCGCCGCCGACGCCACCACGCCGCTGTCCGAGGGTGAGCGTCCGGAGTCAACCGGGCGGATGGCCGGCGAGGCCTGGCTGGCCCGCGAATCCGACGCCATCGTGGCGATCAGCGCCGCGGAGGCCGCGACCGTCGTGGAGCGTCTGGGCGGGTCCGCCGACCGCGTCACGGTCGTGCACCCCGGTGTCGACGGCACCCTCTTCCACCCTCGCACCCGGCCGCCGGCCCGCGGCGCCCACCCGAACGGCTACGCCGTGGTCGCCGGACGACTGCAGCCGCTCAAGGGCCTCGACCTCGCCATCGAAGCGTTGGCCGCCGTGCCGGCACACCTGCGCCCCGAGCTGGTGATCGCGGGTGATGCCTCTGCCGACTACGCCGGTTACATCGACGAACTCACCCGGCTGGCCGCCGGGCACGGCATCGCCGACGGCGTGCGCTTCGTCGGCCCGCGTTCCCGCGTCGAGCTGGCCGCCCTGTTCCGCAACGCCAGGGTCGTCCTGGTGCCGTCACACTCCGAGACCTTCGGACTGGTGGCCCTCGAGGCCGCGGCCAGCGGTGTTCCGGTGGTCGCCCAGGGCACGGGCGGTCTGCGGGAGGCCGTGCTGGCCGGCGATACCGGGCTCATCATCGAGTCCCGTGACCCCCGCGACTGGGCGGACGCCCTCACGGAGGTGCTCGGCAACCCCGAGCTGGCCCGTCGCCTCTCCGCGGCGGCCCGTGCGCGCGCC
Organism: Cryobacterium inferilacus; assembly: GCF_019599185.1. Taxonomy (GTDB): domain Bacteria; phylum Actinomycetota; class Actinomycetes; order Actinomycetales; family Microbacteriaceae; genus Cryobacterium; species Cryobacterium inferilacus. Next base: position 66,502 of record NZ_JAIEUL010000005.1, read on the forward strand.
GAGGTCTTCGATTGGCCCCGCTCCGCCGCCGGCCTGGTGCACGTGTACTGCGGTTTGCTCCCGGTCGCGGTCTGCGCGTGAGCCTGCTCGACGACCAGCGTGCCGTCCTCTTCGTGCACGCCCATCCAGACGACGAAACCATTTCCACCGGAGCGCTCATCGCCGAATACGTCGCGAGGGGCAGCGAGGTCTACCTCGTCACCTGTTCCCGCGGCGAACGCGGCGAGATCGTGCCCGGACCGCTCACGGCACTGGCCGGCACCGGTCGCCTGGCCCGCGAGCGCGAGCGGGAACTGGCCCGTGCCACCAGGATCCTGGGCGTCACCGAGCGCTTCTGGCTGGGTGATCCCCCCGCCAGGGTGCCAGGCCTGGCCCCGCGGCGTTACCGCGACTCCGGCATGGTCTGGATCCGGCCCGGCCTGGCCGGACCGGCCTCCGACGCCGCCGAGGACGCCCTGTCTGTGGCCGCCCTGGCCGAGGTGGTCAACGACCTCGTCGCCCTGATCGCGGTGCTGCGCCCGTCGCTTGTGGTCAGCTACGACAACGGCGGCGGCTATGGGCATCCGGATCACGTGCGCGCCCACGATGCCGCCGTGGCCGCGAGCAGAGCCACCCGAACCCCGTTCGCCGAGGTCGTCGAGACCCGCCAGGCCGGCGCCGAGTGGTTCGACCTCCCCGAGCACCTGCCCCTGGTGACGGATGCCTTGCGCGCGCACGCCAGCCAACTCACCGTGCACGGCACCGACATCGTGCACTCCGGCGGCCAGCGGGAGGCCATCAGCACCTCCGCCGGCCTGCGCCTCCTGGCGCCCGCCTAGCCGACGGTGGATCCCACCACCGCCGCGACCTTGGCGTCGCCGCGGGGCGGGCTGACGGTGGCCGGGTTGACGGCGGCTGCGGTGACAGTAGCCGCAGTGACAGAAGCGGAAAGCAGCCGGCGCAGGCCGGGTAGTCCGCTCCGGCTGAACGCCGCCCGCTGCTGCTGGGCGCCGGTGCCGTCCACCGCCAGCCGCGCCACGGCCTCTGTCGCCATCTCCAGATCGGCCAGCTGCCCCAGCTCTGGCGCCAGCATCCGTAGCAGCCGGGCCAGGCAGGCGTGCGCCGGTACCAGAGCGCCGATGATCGGATCGAAGACCTCCTGACGCATACCGTAGTGCGCCGAGTGCAGCAACGCCGCCGACAGCAACTCCGACGGCATCTCGGCCGACGCTCTGGCCGCGGCGCTCTGTGCGCCGGGAACGCCGAGGGAGTGCGCCACCAGCGCCCGGCACAGGGCCGCGATGAACAGGGTGCTCCGCGCGTCCAGCTGCGCGTCGGCCATCCGGAACTCGATCGTGGGCAGGTGCTCGGAGAGGCGCACGTCCCACATGATCACACCCAGGTCGACGGTGCCGCCGATGCCCAGCAGTCTGGCGATCCTCCGGTCGTAGTCCGCGGCGTCGACGAAAGCGGGCGGGCAGCCAGAGGTCGTCCACCGGCGCAGCAATACCGTGCGCCAGCTGTCGTGTCCGGTGTCTTGCCCGCGCCAGAGCGGTGAGTTCGACGCGATCGCCGTCAGAAGCGGCAACCACGGCCGCACCGCGTTGAGCACGATCACGCCCGCCTCACGGTTGGGGATGCCCACGTGCACGTGCAGACCGCTCACCTGGTGGTCGGCGATGACCGCGTCCATGGTGCGCACGATGCGGTGGTAGCGCTCGGTGTCGGTGATCGACGGGAACGCTGTGGTGTCCGGTGGGGTGCCGATACTGGCCACGACGACACCGAGTTCGGCCGCGTGTGCCGCAACCAATCGCCGGAACCCGGTGAGGGCGACGTGGGCGTCATCGATCTGCTCGAAGACCGCCGACGCGTGCTCGATCTGCGACGCCAGGAACTCCCGGTGGGTGACCTCCCGCCAGTCGGTCGTGGCCGAGAGGGTCTCGAAGACTGTGGCACCGGCATCCACCGGTCGCAGGGTCTCAGGGTCGAGGAATTGGAATTCCTCTTCTATGCCGAACGTCGCCACGATGACCTCCCCGCCGCCGTCCGCTCACAACGGCGTGAATTCGATTGGCACGATCTTCACCTTTCCCGGATGGGTGGTCAAGGCCTTGTCAGGAGTCTCACGGTGACGTAGGTCACCTCCTGCATCGATGCTGCAGATAGGTGCATTATGGTCGCGTGCCCGCCGCCCCAGGCGAGCCGAACAGGAGATGGGCGAATGTGCAGATGGCTGGCCTACATCGGGGAACCGCTACGTCCGTCCACTATCGTGCTCGACGCCAAGCACTCGATCGTGGCTCAGTCGCTCGATTCCCCGCTCGGCGCCGAGACCGTGAACGGCGACGGCTTCGGCTTCGGCTGGTACCCCACTGACGCGGCAGCGGGCACGGCGCCGGCGTTCTTCCACAGCATCGAGCCGGCCTGGAACGACGTGAACCTGCGCGAGATCACCCGAGCGATCGAAAGCCCGCTGTTCTTCACCCACGTTCGCGCGGCCACCACGCCGCCAGTGCAGCAGACCAACTGTCATCCGTTCCGGCACGACAACTGGATGTTCATGCACAACGGTGCCATCGCGGGCTGGCGGGAACTCAGGCGAGACCTCACCCTGGCGATCGACCCGTCGCTGTACCCCACTGTGCTCGGGACGACGGACTCCGAGGTGGTCTTCCACCTCGCACTCACCCTCGGACTGCGCGACGACCCGCTCGGCGCCCTCGGGCGGGACATCCGCATGGTCGAGTCCGTCGGCGAAGCGAAGAATGTGCGATTCCCGTGGCAGGGCACCGTTGCCGTCTCGGACGGCACCTCGTTGTGGGCCGTGCGCTACTCCACGCAGGGCCGCACCCGCTCGCTGTTCCACTCGGTCGACATTCCCACCCTGCGCCAGATGTATCCCGACCAGGAGCGCCTCGCCACCTTCGGCGACACGGCGAAGGTCGTCGTCTCCGAGCCGCTCAACGACCTGCCGGGCGCCTTCCTCGAGGTACCGGAGTCGTCCGCGCTCACCATCGACCCCGACGGCTACCGGCATCAGCCCTTCCTGGCCGCGTGACCCGGCCGTCAACGCACGAAACGCCACCCGCGAGGGTGGCGTTTCGGCGCTGGTCAACAGCGCAGGAATCAACAGCGTGTGGCAACAACCCAATGGTGGAGATGCGGGGAATTGAACCCCGGTCCATTGCTGTGGTCATGTTTCTTCTACGGGTGTATCCAGTGAAGGCGTTCTACTCGGCTCCGGAACTTGCCACTGGCAGCTGATCCGACGAGCCCAGCCCTCGTTTAAGTCCCCCTATACCCCGAGGCTCAGGATAGGAGCAATCTCTCTAAATGACGTCAGGGTCCGAGTAGAGAGCATTCCCGGTCTGACGGTCTCAATGTGGTTCTACTTAGGCCGCGAGGGCGAAAGCGGAACGCGAGACAGTGCGGTTTGAATTGGCACTTATTGTTTTGCAGAGATCGTTTACGAGATAACCCTGCATCCTCGACCCGCTTCTCACAGTTACGCAGGCAATGTCGAAACCGATCATCCCCATGTTCACGATCCCCCGGCGCAGAGCCGGGTGGAAGGCGGTTGTTGTCACACGCTGTTGAGTTTCCAAACCCGCGATGCTTCCACCACGGCCTTTCAGTCTACAACACCTGCCCCGGTTCCCGGTAGCGGGGCGCGACCCCCCGGCCTAGTCGCCGAGGTTGCGGCGGGCGGAGATGGCCCGGTCGGACTCGCGCTTGTCCTGGCGTTCGCGCAGCGTCTGGCGCTTGTCGAACTCCTTCTTACCCTTCGCCACGGCGATCTCGACCTTGGCCTTGCCGTCGCTGAAATAGATCTTCAACGGAATGAGGGTGTAGCCGCCCTCTTTGGTCTTGTGGCTGATCTTGATGATCTCCTGCTTGTGCAGCAGCAGTTTGCGCTTACGACGCGGCGGGTGATTGGTCCAGGTTCCGGCGGTGTACTCGGGGATGTGCACAGCATCGAGCCAGGCCTCCCCGGACTCGATGAACGCGTAGCCGTCGACGAGCGAGGCCCGACCGGCGCGGAGGGACTTCACCTCGGTGCCGCTGAGCACCATTCCGGCCTCGTACGTGTCCTCAATGAGGTAGTCGTGGCGCGCCTTGCGATTGGTCGCGACGACCTTCTCGCCTTTTTCCCTGGGCACGGCATTCTCCTCGATCGGTCGGTGGGATGCCCGGCAGTCGCCGGGCAGCCCATCAGTCTAGTGGACGGCCGCGTGGGCCGCGGATCAGACCTTCAGATAGCGGGTGATCGCGAAGTTCGCCGACGCCGCGGCCAACGCCGCACCGATCAGCACCAGGATCGGAACCACCAGGATCGCGTCCTCCAGCCCCACCAGGGCGAAGCCACTGAGGTTCTCCCCCAGATACCCCTGAACGAAGTACTGCACGATCGCCACCGTCGCACCACCGGCGAGCACCGAACCCAGCAGCGCCGCGAACACACCCTCCAGGATGAACGGTGTTTGGATGAACCGGTTCGACGCGCCCACCAGCCGCATGATTCCCAGCTCCTTGCGGCGGGAGAACGCTGACAGCCGGATGGTCGTGGCGATCAGCAGCGCCGCCGCGACGAGCATCAGCGCGGCAATGCCGATCGCGGTGTAACTGGCCACGTTGAGCACCGAGAAGATCTGGTCGAGGTACTTGCGTTGGTCCGCGACACTCTCGACGCCGGCCACACCGGAGAGACCCTCCACCAGAACATCGGAGTCGCCCGGGTTCACCAGGTTCACCCAGTAGGTCTGGTTGAGCTGTTCAGGGGTCACGTACTCGGCCACAGGGTTGCCGGCGAACTGCGCCTGGAAGTTCTCGTACGCCTGCTCGTGGGTCTCGAAGTAGTACTTGTCGATGAAGGCCGCCAGAGTGGGCGACTCCAGCTGGGCCTTGACCGACTCGATCTGCTCCGGCGAGGCCTCCCCCGCGGTGCAGGTGTCCGTGGTGGACAGGCTGGTGCACATGTAAATGCCCACCTGGGCGCGGTCGTACCAGAAGTTCTTCATCTGGCCGATCTGCATCTGCATGAGGATGGCCGCACCGACGAAGGTGAGCGAGATGAAGGTCACCAGTACCACCGAGACCACCATCGAGGCGTTGCGGCGCAGGCCGGTGGATGCTTCGGAAAGCACAAGTCCGAGTCTCATCGGGTGGGTCCTACGTTCTGCTCGGTGGTGGGGTCGGGCTTTTCGCCCGGAGCCCGCAGGCCGAGTTTCTCGGCCAGGGTGAGCTGTTCCGGCTCGTCATGCTGGGTGACCGGCAACTGCGGCCGGGACATGGTGGTGGTCGCGGGTTCCGGGGCCGGCAGAGCCACGGGCTCGGGTGGTTCGAGCGCCGTGAACCGCACGGGCTCCACCTGCGCGGGCGCGGTGATCTCCTCTGGCTCCGGGATGACCGCGGCGGCCACGGGCACCGGCGCGCTCTCCGGCTCACTGAAGGACGGGCTCGTCGCGGGTGCGTCGGCGTGCACGGTCCCGGCCGGCGCAGAATCAGGCACGGTCTCGGCGTGCACAGGCTCGGCCGGCACGGTCTCGGCGTGCCCAGACTCGGCCGGCACGGTCTCGCTCGGCTGAGTGAGCGCGGGGCTCGGGTCGGCGGGGAAGGTCAGGGGTTCGGCCGGTGCCGAACCGGTGGCGGGCATCCGGGACGACCTGGACGCGGCACGTTCGCCGGCGGGCAGCACCATCGGGATCGCCGCGGTGGCGTACCCGCCCTGGCGCTCGTCGCGCACGATCTGACCTGCGGACAGCTCGATCACCCGACGCTTCATCTTGTCGACGATGCCGGCCTCGTGCGTGGCCATGATCACCGTGGTGCCGCTGGCATTGATGCGGGCCAGCAGCGACATGATCTCCGCGCTGGTGGTGGGGTCGAGGTTTCCGGTGGGCTCATCGGCCAGCACGATCTGCGGCTTGTTCACGATCGCCCTGGCGATGGCCACGCGCTGCTGTTCACCACCGGAGAGTTCGTGCGGCAGGCGCTGGGCCTTCTCGGCCAGTCCGACCATCTGGAGCGTGTCGGGCACGGCCTGCTGAATGTAGCCGCGGGACTTGCCGATCACCTGCAGGCTGAACGCGACATTGTCGTAGACCGACTTGTTCGGCAGCAGCCGGAAGTCCTGGAAGACCACCCCGAGGTTGCGCCGGAAGTAGGGCACCTTGCGGTTGGAGATGGAGCGCAGGTCCTGGCCCAGCACGTGAATGCTGCCGCTGGACGGCTTCTCCTCCTTGAGCATCAGGCGAAGGCAGCTGGATTTCCCCGAGCCCGAAGCTCCGACCAGGAAGACAAATTCGCCGCGAAGAATTTCGACGTCGATTGAGTTCAGGGCCGGTCGGTTCGTACCGGGGTATTTCTTGGTGATGTGATCAAATCGGATCATGGCGTTTCGAGCCTAAGCAGCATCCCCGGTTTTTCCAATTGCGACATACCCCAGGGGGCAAGTCGCCAGCTTTCTAGTCCGTCGGCGTCTTGCGCCAGCGGATGCCCGCGGCGATGAACCCGTCGAGGTCACCGTCGAACACATTCGACGGGTTGTTCACCTCGTACTCGGTGCGGAGGTCCTTGACCATTTGGTAGGGCGCGAGCACGTAGCTGCGCATCTGGTCGCCCCAGCTGGCGGTGATGATGCCGGCAAACTCCTTCTTGGTGGCCGCCTCCTGCTCACGCTGCAGCAGCAGCAGCCGGGATGCCAGCACCCGCATCGCGGCGGCCCGGTTCTGGATCTGGCTCTTCTCGTTCTGGCAGCTCACCACCAGGCCGGTGGGGAGGTGGGTGATGCGCACGGCGGAGTCGGTGGTGTTCACCGACTGGCCGCCGGGGCCGCTGGAGCGGAACACGTCGACGCGGATGTCGTTGTCGGGGATCTCCACGGCCTCGGCCTGGGCGATCAGCGGAACCACCTCGACGGCGGCGAAGGAGGTCTGGCGCTTGCCGGCGGAGTTGAACGGGCTCATCCGTACCAGGCGGTGCGTGCCGGCCTCGACGCTGAGCGTGCCGAAGGCGTACGGGGCGTTCACCTCGAAGGTGGCGGACTTGATGCCGGCCTCCTCGGCGTAGCTCACGTCGAGAACGCTGGTGGTGTAGTCGTGCTGCTCGGCCCAGCGCAGGTACATGCGCAGCAGCATCTCGGCGAAGTCGGCGGCGTCGACGCCACCGGCACCGGCGCGGATCGTGATCACGGCCGGGTTCGGGTCGAACTCGCCGTTGAGCAGGGTGTGTACCTCGAGGTCGCCGAGCACCTTCTGCACGCTCTTCAGCTCGGCCGTCGCCTCGTCGGCCGACTCCTGGTCGCCCTCCGCGTTGGCGAGCTCCACGAGCACTTCGAGGTCGTCCAGGCGGCTCTCGATGCTTTCGATGCGCTTGAGTTCGCTCTGCCGGTGGCTGAGCTCACTGGTCACCTTCTGGGCGTGCTCGGAGTCGTTCCACAGGTCGGGTGCGCCCGCCTGGTCGTTCAGTTCGGCAATGTCCAACTTCAGGCGGTCGATGTCGATCACCGACCGGATGTCGTCAAACGTGGCCCGCAGCGCGGCGATCTGCTCAGAGAAATCCAGCTCAATCATTGTGCAAACCAGCCTACCGGGCGCCGGGTAGCATCGAACCGATGAGTACCGAGCGCCCCTTCAGCCTGCGGGGAGTCGCCCTGGCCGCGTTCCTGCCCACTCTGCTGTTCTCGATCGGCGAGGGCGCGATGATTCCCCTCATCCCGCTGGTGGCCGACAGCCTCGGCGCCTCCCTCGCCCTGGCCGGCTTCATCGCGGCCATGGTCATGGTCGGTGAACTCGTCGGCGACATCCCCAGCGGTGCCGTGGTGTCGCGCATCGGCGAACGCAACTCCATGATCGGCGCCTCGCTGCTGGCGATCATCGCCGTCCTGGTCTGCATCGTCGCGCCCAACCCGATCGTCCTCACGGTGGGCATCTTCCTGATCGGCCTGGCCACGGCCATCTTCGCGCTGGCTCGGCACGCCTTCATGACCAGTTATGTGCCCGTCGCCTACCGCGCCAGGGCCCTGTCCACGCTCGGCGGGGTCTTCCGGGCCGGCTGGTTCGTCGGCCCGTTCCTCGCGGCCGGCGTCATCCACCTCACCGGCAGCACCACCGCCGTCTTCTGGGTCTTCATCGTCTGCTGCGTCGCGGCGGCCCTGGTGCTGATGCTGCTGCCAGACCCGACCGTCACCTTCGCCGCGAAGACCCGGGTTGCCGCGGTGCCCGCCGCCGGCCTGTTCGCGACGATCTGGACCTACCGTGGCGTGCTGCTGCGCCTGGGCACCGGCGCCGGCCTGGTGGGCGCGATGCGGGCCACCCGCACGGTCATGCTGCCGCTCTGGGCGGTGAGTATCGGCATCAATGAGCCGGACACCGCGCTCATCATCGGCATCGCCGGCGGTATCGATTTCGCGCTCTTCTACGCCAGCGGCCAGATCATGGACCGGTTCGGCCGCATGTGGACCGCGATCCCCTCGATGATCGGCCTGGGCGTCGGGATGCTCGCACTCGCGTTCACCCACGACCTGCCAGACAACGTGGGCTGGTTCATCGCCGTGGCCATGTTCCTGTCCCTGGCCAACGGCATCGGCAGCGGTCTGCTGATGACCCTGGGCGCCGACCTGGCGCCGGTCACCGGCCCCGCCCCGTTCCTGGGTGCCTGGCGGTTCACGGCGGACTTCGGCAGCGCCGCCGCTCCCCTGGCCGTCGCGGGCATGATCGCGGCGTTGTCGCTGTCGGTCGCCAGCGGTGTCATGGGCGTGGTCGGATTGATCGGCGCCGGTGTTCTCTGGCGTTACATCCCCCGGTACGCGCCGCGCCATCCCCGGATCACCCCGAGAGAAAGATAGCCACCATGCCCCTGAACGGTGAGTACGTGCCCAGCCCCGAGAAGTGGGTCCGCGACCAGGTCGAGCTGTACGAGTCGTCCGGCGGAACCAGGGGCACCACCCTGCGCGGCATGCCCGTCATCGTGCTGACCACACTCGGCGCCAAGTCCGGCAAGATCCGCAAGGCTCCGCTCATGCGGGTCGAGCACGACGGCCGTTACGCCGCGGTGGCCTCTCTCGGCGGCAGCCCGAAGAACCCGGTCTGGTACGCCAATGTGCTCGCGCATCCGTTGGTCGAGGTGCAGGATGGCCCGGTCAGGCAGGATATGGTCGCTCGCGAGCTCACCGGAGACGAAAAGGCCATCTGGTGGGAGCGCGCCGTCGCCGCGTACCCGCCGTACGCCGACTATCAGGTCAAGACCGACCGGGTGATCCCGGTATTCCTGCTCGAGCCCGTCACCGAGACGCCGCACTCCTGATGGCCAGGGTCACCACGCGCGGCCCGCAGCTCGACCCCATCGTGCTGGACAACCTGGTTGACTCTGACGGCGCCCTGATCGGGCGCGGTGACGACCGTGAAGCCGAACGGTACAGCCGGGTCGATTTCTCCAGCCGGGACTTCACCGGAACGGGGTTCACCGAGTGCGAATTGAACGCCGTGGACCTGAACACCACGGTGCTGCGCGGCAGCACCTGGGCGGAGTGCGTGGCCACCGAACTGCACGCCGCAGTGTTCAGCGCACCCCGGTCGGCCTGGCGTGACGTGCGCATCGAGCACTCCAGGCTCGGTTCGGTGGAGATGTACGAGTCGACCATGCGCAGCGTGCAGATCGACGGCTCGAAGCTGGACTTCGTGAACCTGCGGGGCGCCACCCTCACCGACGTGCTGCTCAGCAACTGCATCATCGACGAACTGGACCTCTCCAGCGCCGTCGTGCAGCGGCTGGAACTGCGCGACTGCCGGATCGGCACGCTCGACGTCGCCGGCGCCCGGCTCGCCGATGTGGATCTGCGCTCGAGCGACTTCTCGGCGATCCACAGCCTGACGGGCCTGAAGGGCGCCACCATCGACGATGCCCAGCTCGCGCTGCTCGCTCCGTTGCTCGCCGCGCAGCTGGGCATCATCGTTCGGTAACCGTCAGCGGTGAATGACGGTCAGGGAGTGGTCAGAGCCACTTCTCCGCGAGGTGCTCGGCCACGACCCGGCGGATGGTGCCGGTGCGCCCCCGCAGCACGATGGATTCGGTGCGGATCTTCGGGCCCATCTTGCGCACGCCGCCGACCAGCTGGCCGTCGGTGACGCCGGTGGCGACGAAATAGGTGTTGTCGCTGGTGACGAGGTCGTTCACCCCCAGGATCTGGTTCAGGTCGTGGCCGGCGTCGATGGCCCGCTGGGCCTCGTCGTCGTCCCTGGGGTGCAGCTTCGCCTGGATGAACCCGCCGAGGGCCTTGAGCGCACAGGCCGTGATGATGCCCTCGGGTGTTCCACCGATACCCACACACATGTCGATGCGGGTCTCCGTGATCGCCGCGTTGATTCCACCGGCCACGTCGCCGTCCAGCATCAGTCGGGTGCCGGCGCCCGCGGCGCGCACCTCTTCGATCAGGCCGGCGTGCCGGGGCCGGTCGAGGATCGCGACGGTCATGTCGGACACGTCCTTGCCCTTGGCCTTGGCCAGCGCACGGATGTTCTCGCCGATCGGCTGGCGGAGGTCCACGACGCCGTGTCCCTCCCAGCCGGTGACGATCTTGTCCATGTAGAACACCGCGCTGGGGTCGTACATGCTGCCCCGGTCGGCGACGGCGATCATGCTCAGCGCGTTCTGCCGGCCGTTGGCCGTGAGCGAGGTGCCGTCGATCGGGTCGACCGCGATGTCGCAGGCCGGGCCGCGGCCGCTGCCGACGTGTTCACCGTTGAACAGCATCGGGGCGTCGTCTTTCTCGCCCTCGCCGATCACGACGACACCGTCGAAATCGACCGTGCCGAGGAACTTGCGCATGGCGTCGACGGCCGCGGCGTCTGCGGCGTTCTTGTCGCCGCGACCGATGAAGGGCACGGCACGGATGGCGGCGGCCTCCGTGGCCCGCACCAGCTCCATGCCCAGGCTGCGATCGGGGTGGAGGTAGAGGGAATCGTGTTCGGTAGTCACTGTGTGTTGGTGTCCTTCGAGATCGTATGTGGGTTGCTGAGGGACTGAGCCGGAAGCCTTCTCCGGTACGGGCACAGCTTACCCAGCACCGATCCTCCGGGACCTTGTACCCTCTGCCCTCGCTACACTTGAGGGACAACCCCGCTCGATTTCGAGGAGAAGCAATGCCCATAGCAACCCCAGACCAATACGCCGAAATGCTGAACAAGGCCAAGTCGAAGGGGTTCGCGTACCCCGCATTCAATGTTTCCTCCTCGCAGTCGATCAACGCCGTGCTCCAGGGCCTGACCGAAGCCGGCTCCGACGGCATCCTCCAGGTGACCACGGGCGGCGCGGACTACTTCGCCGGTCACACCGTCAAGAACCGTGCCGCGGGTGCCCTCGCGTTCGCCAAGTTCGCGCACGCCGTCGCTGACAACTACCCCGTCACCATTGCGCTGCACACCGACCACTGCCCCAAGGGCGCGCTGGACGACTTCGTCCTGCCCCTGATCTCGGCCTCAGAGACCGCTGTGGCCGACGGCTTCAACCCGATCTTCCAGTCGCACATGTGGGACGGTTCGGCCATCCCGCTCGACGAGAACCTCGAGATCGCCAAGGGCATCATCGCTCGCACGAAGGCGATCAACGCCATCCTCGAGGTCGAGATCGGCGCCGTCGGCGGCGAAGAAGACGGCGTTGAGGGCGACATCAACGACAACCTCTACACGACCTTCGACGACACCGTCAAGATGATCGAGGCCCTCGGCCTCGGCGAGCAGGGCCGTTACATGGCCGCGCTCACCTTCGGCAACGTGCACGGCGTCTACAAGCCCGGCAACGTCAAGCTGCGCCCGGAGCTCCTCGCGGAGATCCAGGCCAGCGTCGCCGCCAAGTACGGCACCAGCGCCCTGCCGCTCGACCTCGTCTTCCACGGCGGTTCGGGTTCGACCGACGCCGAGATCGCCGAGGCCGTCAAGAACGGTGTCGTCAAGATGAACGTCGACACCGACACCCAGTACGCCTTCACGCGTGCCATCGCCGACTACATGCTGAAGAACTACGACGGCGTGCTCAAGGTCGACGGTGAAGTGGGCAACAAGAAGCTCTACGACCCGCGCGCCTGGGGCAAGGTCGCCGAGTCGGCCATGGCCGCTCGCGTCGCTCAGGCCACCCGCCAGCTCGGCTCAGCCGGCCACTCCAACAGCTAGCGGATGACGATGGCAGAGAACTCCTCGGACCAGGATCGGGCGGCCGCAACGCCGCCGGTCGACCACCGCCCCCAGCCTCGTTACGGCGAGCTGGCTCCGGAGGGCTGGACCTGGACCCCGCCGCAGGACGCCAACGCGCCAGCGGACTCTGCCACCGTCACCCCCGCACCCGCTGCACAGACGTGGGGATCGGCCGAACGACCGGTCCCCACGCCCGCGGCCGGCACCCGGGCGCCCGCTCCGGGCTGGGACCGGCCCGTCACCATCAGCCTGCTCGTGTTCGGGCTGCTCGGGGCCTTCTTCACCATCTCCATGCTCGGCACACTGACCGAGTCGCTGCAGATGATCTACACGCAGGCCGGCCTCGGTGACTACACCGCCGCCGACTCCGTCGCCACGATCGTCACGGTCGGCAGCGTCGGTCAGGGCGTTCTCTGGCTGGCCACGGCCGCCATCTCCATCCTGCTGCTGCTGCGACGCCGCCGGGCGTTCTACGTTCCGCTCATCGGCGGCGTCATCGCCTTCGTGATCCTCGTGGCCGCCATGGCCGCCGTTCTCGCCGGCGACGCGGCCCTGCTGGACTACTTCAGCCAGCCCTAACCGGCTCGGGCCCTACTCGGGCCCCGCCTTACTCGGGGCGGCTGACCCGCCCACCGATGGCGCGCGCATCCGTCTTGCCCTGCAGGTCCTTGCGCAGCTCCTTGGGCAGGGAGAAGAGCAGGTCTTCCTCCGCCGTCTTGATCTGTTCCACGTCGCCGTAGCCGGCACCGGCCAGGTCGCGCAGCAACTCCTCCACGAGTTCCTCCGGCACGGACGCGCCACTGGTCACACCGACGGTGTTGACCCCGTCGAGCCATTCCTGCTTCACTTCGCTGGCATAGTCCACCCGATAGGCGGCCTTGGCACCGTACTCCAGTGCCACCTCGACGAGGCGCACCGAGTTGGACGAGTTCGCCGAACCGACCACGATCACGAGATCGGAATCGCGAGCGACCTTCTTGATCGCGACCTGGCGGTTCTGGGTGGCGTAGCAGATGTCGTCACTGGGCGGGTCCTGCAGGTTCGGGAAGCGCGTACGAAGGCGACGGACCGTCTCCATCGTCTCGTCCACGCTCAGCGTGGTCTGGCTCAGCCAGACCACCTTGTTGGGGTCGCGCACGGTGATGGTGTCTGCCTCGTCGGGGCTGCCCACCAGGGTGGTGTGCTCCGGCGCCTCTCCGGCGGTTCCCTCGACCTCTTCGTGACCTTCGTGACCGATCAGAAGGATTTCGAAGTCGTCACGGGCGAAGCGCACGGCCTCGCGGTGCACCTTGGTGACCAGCGGGCAGGTGGCGTCGATGGCCGACAGGCCGCGCGCGGCGGCGGCGTTCACGACGGCAGGGGACACACCGTGGGCGCTGAAGACGATGTGCGAACCGGTGGGAACCTCGTCCACTTCCTCGACGAAGATGGCACCCTTCTTCTCGAGTTCGCTCACCACGTGGGTGTTGTGCACGATCTGCTTGCGCACGTACACCGGGGCGCCGTACAGCTCGAGGGCCTTCTCCACGGCGATGACCGCGCGGTCGACGCCGGCGCAGTAGCCGCGGGGTGCTGCGAGCAGCACCTTTTTCAGCCCATCCACCGGGGTATCCTTGAGCCTGTTGCGCAAGCTCGGAATTCTGGGCATGCCAAGGCCGATCACGGGCGATTCTGTACTGGTACTCACCCGACCAGTCTAAGCGGGCGCGTCTGTATAGAGCACTCAGGAACGGAGCGACATGAACGCCGTCACGATGCCCGCCGCGGGTGATGCCCCGCCCACCGTCGACTCACCCTGGCCGGTGGGGGTGCTCTCCAACAAGATCCGCGGCTACATCGAACGGCTCGGCACCGCCTGGGTCGAGGGTGAGATCGTGCAGTGGGGCGCCAGCGGCGGCAACGTCTACGGCAAGCTCAAGGACCTCACCATCGACGCCACGGTGAGCTTCACGGTCTGGTCGTCGGTCAAGGCCCGCCTCACCGGCGACTTCAAGCAGGGCGACCGGGTGATCGCCCTCGTCAAGCCCAACTATTGGGTCAAGGGCGGCACCCTCACCATGCAGGTCTTCGAACTGCGGCACGTGGGTCTGGGCGACCTGCTCGAACGGCTCGAACGCCTGCGCGCCCAGTTGAGCGCCGAGGGCCTCTTCGACGCCTCCCGCAAACGCGCCCTGCCGTTCCTCCCCCACCGCATCGGCCTGGTCACCGGCAAAGACTCCGACGCCGAGAAAGACGTGCTGCGCAACGCCCAGCTGCGCTGGCCGGCCGTGGACTTCAGCGTGGTGCACGCCGCCGTGCAGGGCGACCGCATGGTGGGCGAGGTGACCGCGGCCATCCAACGACTGGATGCCGACCCCAGCGTCGACGTCATCATCGTGGCCCGTGGCGGCGGAGACTTCCAGAACCTGCTCGGCTTCAGCGACGAGGGCTTGATCCGCGCCGTCGCCGCCTGCACCACCCCGGTGGTGAGCGCCATCGGTCATGAGGCCGACCGGCCGCTGCTTGACGACGTCGCCGACCTACGCGCCTCCACCCCCACCGACGCGGCCAAGCGGGTGGTGCCGGATGTCTCCGACGAACTCAACCGGGTACAGCAGGCCAGGGCGCGGCTGAGCAGCCGGCTCACCGGCATCCTCTCTCACGAGGTCGACCGGCTCAGCCAGCTCCGCAGCCGGCCCGTGCTCAGCGGCTCGGACTGGATCATCGACAGCCGGTCACAGGACCTCACCCGGTACGTCGCCCGCGGCGCCGAGCTTCTGCAGCGCACCCTCGAACGGGCCGGGTCGACGGTCGTCGAACTCCGTTCCCAGCTGCGCGCCCTCTCCCCCCAGGGCACCCTGGACCGGGGCTACGCGATCGTGCAACTGCCGGACGGCCACGTGCTCCGCTCCGCCGACCAGGCGCCGGCCGGCACCGACCTGCTCATCACCGTCGGCGTCGGCACCGTGCCCGCTGTGTCGACGCTGGATTCGTCGAAATAGAATGGACCACATGACTTCGCCCGCCACCACCCCCTCTCCGGTCGACGACCTCAGCTACGAGCAGGCCAGGGATGAACTGATCCGCGTCGTCTCGGTGCTCGAACAGGGCGCATCCACTCTCGAAGAGTCCCTGGCGCTCTGGGAACGCGGCGAGGCCCTCGCCACCCGCTGCGAGGAATGGCTGATCGGCGCGAAGGCGCGCCTGGACGCTGCCCGCGGCGCGGCCACCGCGGAATGAGCCGGCAGCCTCGGCCCCTGCGGGTCGTCGCGGAGCTCGGCCGACCGGAGACCGCCGACGAGCGCGCCACCCGTCTGGCCACCAACTCGCGCAACTACCGCTCCCGCAAGACCATCAACAACCTGGTCTTCTCGCTGCTGGCGACCCTGGGCGCCGCCATCGTGCTCGTGCTCCTCGTGCCCCGCAGCGACACCCCGCTCACCCGCCTGGTCGACTTCAACGCCGTCGCCGAACAGGCCCAGCCCGGTATCGACGTTCCCCTGGCCGCCCCGATCCTGCCGGACGGCTGGGGCGCGAACGTCGCCGAGTGGCGTGCGGGCGGCGGCGATGGCGTGTCCAGCTGGTACATCGGCCTGCTCACCCCAGAGGACGAGTTCATCGGCCTCACCCAGGCGGTCGACGCGAATCCCACCTGGATCTCCGAACAATTGGACGATGTGACCGCGGCCGACACCATCACCATCGAGGGTGTCGAGTGGGACGTGTACCGTAATCCGGCACCGGCAGATGAGCGCGGCAACTTCGACGCCGCCCTCGTCACCGAGGCCGGTGACAGCAGCTACCTGCTCATCGGCACGGCGCCGGACGAGGAATTCGCCGTCCTCGCGGGCGCCCTCGCCGAGCAGATCAGCACCGAATCGACCAGTACCGACCAGTCCAGCACCGAACAGGATGGATCCACCCCATGACGGACAGCCCCACCCCCGCCCAGGTCTGGAGCGAACTCGCCAGCGGCAACGAGCGGTTTGTGGCCGGGGAACCCCAGCATCCGCGTCAGGACGTCGACCGTCGTGCCGAGACGGCGTTCGTGCAGACCCCCTCGGCCGCCCTGTTCGGCTGCAGTGACTCCAGGCTCGCCGCCGAGATCATCTTCGACAAGGGCCTCGGCGACCTGTTCGTGGTGCGCAACGCCGGCCAGGTCATCTCCGACTCCGTGCTCGGCTCCCTCGAGTACGCCGTCGCGGTGCTCAAGGTGAAGCTCATTCTGGTGCTCGGCCATGACCGCTGCGGCGCCGTGCAGGCCGCCATCGACTCGCAGGCGCCGGATGCTCTTCCCCTGCCCCCGCACATCAACGGCATCATCGAGAAGATCGTGCCGGCCGTGCGACGGGTCGGCGGCCCGACGACCGAGCCGCTCGACCCTGACCTGGTGGACGCATCCGCGGTGGGGCGGGAACACCTGCGCGACACCGTCGCTGAGCTCGTGCAGCGCTCCGAGATGATCAGCGACGCCATCGCAGAAGGTACATTGGCTATCGTCGGCGCGAACTACCGACTCCTCGAGGGCCGCGCCGATCCAGACATCGTCGTCGGCGTCGTGTAGGCGCTCACTCGCCTCCCGCCGACAACTGCTCACAGAATCGAAAGGTATGACACACCGTGGTGGACATTTCAACTGACACAGGCTCGACCAACACAGACTTCCGGATCGAACACGACACCATGGGCGAGGTCCGGGTTCCCGCGAACGCGCTCTACGGCGCACAGACCCAGCGGGCCGTCGAGAACTTCCCCATCTCCGGCTCCGTGCTCGAGTCCGCGCAGATCGCGGCGCTGGCCCGGATCAAGAAGTCCGCCGCCCTGGCCAACGCCCGACTGGGCGTGCTGGACGCCACCATCGCCGACGCCATCGCCGCCGCCGCCGACGAGGTCATCACGGGCCGGCACGACTCCGAGTTCCCGGTCGACGTCTACCAGACCGGCAGCGGCACGTCGTCGAACATGAACATGAACGAGGTGCTCGCCACCCTCGCCACCCGGCGCCTGGGCAGCCCCGTGCACCCCAACGACCACGTCAACGCCTCGCAGTCCTCCAACGACGTCTTCCCCACCTCGGTGCACATCGCCGTCACCAGCGCGCTCATCGACGACCTCATCCCGGCCCTCGACCACCTCGCTGTGGCATTCGAGACCAAGGCCGAACTGTGGGCGACCGCCGTCAAGGCCGGCCGCACCCACCTGATGGATGCCACACCGGTCACCCTCGGCCAGGAGTTCGGCGGCTACGCCCGCCAGATGCGCCTCGGCATCGAGCGGGTGCGCACCGCGCTCCCCCGGGTGTCAGAGGTGCCGCTCGGCGGCACCGCCGTCGGCACCGGCATCAACACTCCCGCCGGGTTCCCGCAGCTGGTCATCGAGCTGCTCTGCGACGAGACCGAACTGCCCATCACCGAGGCCGTCGACCACTTCGAAGCGCAGGCCAACCGGGACGGCCTCGTCGACGCCTCCGGCGCCCTCCGCACCATCGCCGTCGGCCTCACCAAGATCTGCAACGACCTGCGCTGGATGGGCTCTGGGCCCAACACCGGCATCGGTGAGCTCAGCATCCCCGACCTGCAGCCCGGCTCGTCGATCATGCCCGGCAAGGTCAACCCCGTCATCCCCGAGGCCGTGCTCATGGTCTGCTCCCGGGTGATCGGCAACGACGCCACCATCGCCTGGTCCGGCGCCTCCGGCGCGTTCGAGCTCAACGTGGCCATCCCGGTGATGGGCACCGCCCTGCTCGAGTCGATCCGGTTGCTCACCAACGGTGCCCGTGTGTTGGCCGACAAGACCGTCGACGGCCTCGAGGCCAACCTCGACCGTGCCCGCGCCCTGGCCGAGTCGTCGCCGTCGATCGTCACCCCGCTCAACCGGGTGATCGGCTACGAGGCAGCGGCCAAGGTCGCCAAGCACTCCGTGGCCCAGGGCCTTACCGTGCGCGAGGCCGTCATCGACCTCGGCTTCGTCGAGCGCGGCGAGGTCACCCTCGAGCAGCTCGACACCGCCCTCGACGTGCTGAGCATGACCCGGCCGCCGCAGGCGTAGTCGCTGGCGTAGTCGCTGGTCGAGCCTGTCGAGACCTGGTTACCGGGTCTCTAGGTCTCGACAAGCTCGACCAGCGAAGCTCAAGCTCGACCAACGGGGTCGTCAGGCCAGCTCGTTGCCCTCCAGCATCTCGGTGACCAGGGCGGCGATCGCACTCCGCTCCGAGCGGGTGAGGGTCATGTGCGCGAACAGCGGATGCCCCTTGAGCGTTTCGATCACGCTCGCGACCCCGTCGAAGCGGCCCACCCGCAGGTTGTCGCGCTGGGCGACGTCGTGGGTGAGCACCACCCGGGAGTTCTGCCCGATCCGGCTGAGTACCGTGAGCAGCACGTTCCGCTCCAGCGACTGCGCCTCATCGACGATCACGAAGGCGTCGTGCAGACTGCGCCCACGGATGTGGGTGAGCGGCAGCACCTCGAGGATGCCGCGTTCGACCACCTCTTCGAGAACGTTCTCGCTCACCAGCGCTCCGAGGGTGTCGAACACCGCCTGCCCCCACGGCCCCATCTTTTCCTGCGCGTCGCCTGGCAGGTACCCGAGCTCCTGGCCGCCGACGGCGTAGAGCGGGCGGAACACCATGATCTTGCGGTGCTGCTGACGCTCGAGCACGGCCTCCAGTCCCGCGCAGAGGGCGAGCGCCGACTTCCCCGTCCCCGCTCGACCTCCCAACGACAGGATGCCGATTTCCGGGTCGAGGAGGAGGTCGATGGCCAGGCGCTGCTCGGCCGAACGCCCGTGCAGGCCGAACAGGTCCCGGTCGCCGCGCACCAGCCGCAGCTCGCCTCTGCCGGTGACCCGACCCAGTGCCGAGCCGCGGTCGGAGTGGATCACCAGGCCCGTGTTGACCGGCATGTCCTGCACCAGCCGGGTCTGCAGGGACTCCTTGTCGTAGAGGTCGTTCACCTGCTCGGCACTCAGGGTGATCTCGTCCATGCCGGTCCAGCCGGAGTCCACCGCCAGTTCGTGCCGGTATTCGTCGGCGGCCAGGCCGATCGACGCCGCCTTCACCCGCAACGGCAGGTCCTTGGAGACCACGGTGACCGCGAGGCCGTCGTTGGCCAGGTTCATCGCCACCGCCAGGATGCGCGAGTCGTTGTCGCCCAGCTGCAGGCCGGAGGGCAGCACCGACATGTTCGAGTGGTTCAACTCGACCCGCAGGCTGCCGCCCTCCCCCACCGGGATGGCGAAGTCGAGCCTCTCGTGTGTCACCCGCAGTTCGTCGAGGTAACGCAGCGCCTGCCGGGCGAAATAGCCGATCTCCGGATCGTTGCGCTTGGACTCGAGTTCGGTGATCACCACCACGGGGAGAACCACTGAGTGCTCGGCGAAACGGAAGATCGCCTTCGGATCGGAGAGGAGAACCGAGGTGTCAAGCACGAAGGTTCGCTCGGTTTGGTCGACCCCTGACATCTGGCGTTCGTCGTTCAGGTAGTCGGTTCGATTAGCGGTCACAACCACTCCCACCCCGCACCCGAGGATGCGGATCTGTTGGCGAGCGACCACACGCTGTTTTCTCGAGCCGTACTTATGTGGCCGTCTCGATCAGGTGCCGTACCTGATGAGTCGAAGGTACGTCGACAGGCTGGGAATTGGAAAAGCGACACGCCCAACGTCACGAGACGTTAACGTTGGCGCTCGGGCCACAGGCAGCGGCGGGTCAGTAGGCGGCGAAGGCGGCGCGCAGCATGTCCACGGTCTCCTCGCTCAGCCGGGCATGCGTGCTCAGCCGCACGGTGCCGCCCCGGCTGGTGGCGGTGACGCCGTGGTTGTGCAGGGCAGCACCCAACGCCGTGAGGCGCTCGGCGGCCGGCTCGAGCACCACCAGGCCCGCGCGTTCGCGGGCGTCCCTGGGCGAGCGCACCGGGATGCCGAACTCATCGGCCAGGTCGATCAACCGGTCGGCATTGGCGGCGACGGCCGCCTCGATCGCGGCCACGCCCACGGTGGCGATCTCCTCGAGCCCGGCGGCGAACCTGGCCTGCGCCAGGCCGTCGCCGTTGGATACCGCGAAGGCGGACGCCGCGCGCACCGGCGGCGGCACGTCGTCCCACGGTTCGGTCTGGCCGGTGCCCGTGAAGCCGCTCATCACCGGGGTGAGCCGGTCCACGGCGCGGTCGCTCAGGGCGAGGAACCCGGTGCCCCAGCCCGACCTGGCCCATTTCTGGCCGCCGGAGGCGATGACATCGGCCGCGCCGTACGCGGCGTCGACAACGCCGAAACCCTGGATCGCGTCGACGATGAGCAGTCGGTCGCCGATGACCTGACGGATGCCGTCCAGGTCGACCCTGAACCCGGTGCGGGAGTCGACCAGACTGACGGCCACTGCCACGGTCGAGTCGGTGAGCTGGTCGCGCACCTGGCCCGGCGTGACCTGCCCCGCGGTGTCAGAAGTGCCGGAGGAGTCCAGCCAGAGCGGAACGGCGACGTGCAGGGCCTCCGCAGCGCGAGCGGCCGCGAACGGCACACTGGGGAAGTCGGCCGGCGAGAGCAGCACGTCGCCGGTGAGGCCGAACATGGCGTGCATCAGGCCCATGCTGGTGTTCGGCTGCGCGACCACCTGGTCGTCGCGGAAACCGGTCACGGCGGCGACGGCGCGGCGCATCCGCGGGTCGTGTTCGCCGAAGTGGTCGAGGCTGCCGAACCTGGCTCTGGTGAGCACGTCGGTCTGACCGAGCGCTTCGGCGGCGACGGCCAGGGAGAGCGGGCCGATCCGGCCGTAGTCGAGGTAGCCGGGATCTTCGGTGAAACCGTTCAGGTAGGCGTCCCAGGGAGCGGCAGGTCTCATCCGCCGAACCGGCGGTGCCGCTTGGCGTAGTCACGCAGTGCGCGCAGGAAGTCGACCTGACGGAGGTCGGGTCCGAGGGCCTCGACGAAGTAGAACTCGCTGTGCGCGCTCTGCCAGAGCATGAAGTCGCTGAGACGCTGCTCCCCCGAGGTGCGAATCACGAGGTCGGGGTCCGGCTGGCCGCCGGTGTACAGGTGCTGTCCGATCAGCTCTGGCGTGAGCGTTTCGGCGAGGTCCTCCAGGGAGCCGCCGTGGGCGTGGTGGGTGGAGACGATGCTGCGCATGGCGTCGGTGATCTCGGTGCGGCCGCCGTAGCCGACGGCGAGATTCACGTGCAGCCCGGTCTTGCCCGCCGTGCGCTCCTGGGCGGCACCCAGGGCACCCTCGAGGGGGCCGGGGAGGCACTCCTTCGAGCCGACCTGCTGCACCCGCCAGTCGCGGTAGTGGGAGAGGTCCTCCGCGAGGTCGGCGATGATCTCGAACAGGGCGCTGAGTTCCTCGCTGGGCCGCTGGGTGAGGTTGTCGGCGGAGAGCAGGTAGAGGGTGACCACCGAGATGCCCAGGTCGTCGCACCACTCCAGGAACTCGCGCATCTTCGCGGCCCCAGCGCGGTGGCCGTGTGCGGCGGAATCGTAGCCGAGCTGCCTGGCCCAGCGGCGGTTGCCGTCGATGATCATGGCCACGTGCCGAGGGAGGACGGCTGCGGTCAGCCCGCGGCGCAGCCGACGCTGGTAGACCCGATAGAGGAGTCCGCGTCCGAGGGTCAGTTGCCGCATCTGCACACAGTTACGCTAGCCCAATCCGGCCCGCGTTCGCGCCGCACCGCCCGCGGGGCTGCCGTATCCTGTCAGCATGGCGCTTCCTGACAGCACTGCCCCTGACAGCACCGCCCCGGACAGCACTGCCCCGAACAGCGCTGCCCCGGCGGACGACATCCCGAACCTCCCCCTGCTCGACGACGAGATCGAACATCCGGTGGCAGAGAAGCCGACCTGGCGCGGCTGGATCCACGCCGGCACCTTCCCGATCACGATCGTCGCCGGCATCATCCTGCTCCTCGCCGCCGACGGCCCGGCCGCCAGGTGGAGTTCGGCGGTGTTCGTGGCCAGTTCCATGCTCCTGTTCGGCAACTCCGCGCTGTACCACCGGTTCAACTGGCAGCCGCGCACCCGGATGCTGCTCAAGCGGATCGACCACGCGAACATCTTCCTGCTGATCGCGGGCTCATACACCCCGATCACGGTCCTGGCGCTGCCACCGGAGAAGGCCGTACTGCTGCTCAGCCTGGTCTGGGGCGGGGCCATCCTCGGCATCGCCTTCCGGGTGTTCTGGATCAACGCGCCACGCTGGCTGTACGTGCCGCTCTACCTGGCCCTCGGCTGGGGCGCCCTGATGTTCATCGTCGACTTCTTCCAGGCCGACGCCCTGATGATGACCCTGATCATGGTCGGCGGGCTCTGCTACTCGGTCGGCGCCGTTGTCTACGGGCTGAAGCGGCCCAACCCGATCCCAGGCGTGTTCGGCTTCCACGAGATCTTCCACGCGCTGACCGTCGTGGCGTTCCTCTGCCACTGGGTCGCGATCCTGATCATCGCGACCAACCCGCTCTACCCCTAAGGAGCTACTCCTGGGGCGGGTCGTTCTTCTGAGCCGCCAGCGCGTCGCGCTCGGCGACCTCGGCCTGCAACCGTTCCTGCATCTCGGCCCGGTAGTTGGTGCGGCGGATGCGCCTGGCCAGGTCCATCCCCAGCAGCAGGGTGACCGCGGCGACGAAGAAGATCGCGAAGAAGCCCCAGGGGCCGGGGGTCACGGTGTCCGGGTCGAACTCCGGCGGTGGGGTGTTGGACAGGATGTACCCGACCGTGGGGTTCAGCAGCACGGCGTCGACCAGCACGCTCATGCGCTGGCCTCGTCGATGACACCGGAGAAGAGATCGGATTCGGGCATGTCACTGTCAACTTTCGATTCGACGAGCTGGAAGTCCTCGTAGGGCCAGGCCTTCCGCACCATGTCATTGGGCCAGAAGAAGAAACTGCTCGTGGGTGAGACCTGGCTGGCGTGGGACTTGAGGGCCTCATCGCGCACGTCGAGGAAGTCACCGATCGGCACGTGCGTGGTGGCGAGCTTGGGGTATTCGCTCATCCGCTCCCTGGCGGTGGCGAGGGGTTCGAGCAGATCGGAGTCCGGCTCGGTGACGCTGAGCTCGAGGTACATCGCGTCCATGCGTTCGAGATTGAAGATGCGGTCGTAGTACAGCTTGTCGATCTGCCAGACCGGGCCGGCATCCGGGTAGCGCTCGGCGTCGGCCGCGGCGGCGAACGCCTCGACGGACACCTGGTGGCACCGGATGTGGTCGGGGTGCGGGTACCCGCCGTTCTCGTCGTAGGTGATCAGAACCTGCGGCCGGAACTCCCGGATGATGCGAACCAGGGGTTCGGCCGAGTATTCCAGCGGAACGTCGGCGAAGGAGTTCTTCGGTACCCCGCCGTCGTCCTGCATGCCGGAATCCTGGTAGCCCAACCAGCGGTGTTGCACGCCGAGCGCCTGCTGCGCCGCCTTCATCTCGAGGCGGCGAAGGCCGCTGAGGTCGCGGTGGGCCATGGGCACGTTCTCGACCTCCTCGTTGAGGATGCTGCCGCGTTCGCCGCCCGTGCAACTGACGATCATGACCTCGGCACCGATGCTCCGGTAGTACGCGTATGTTGCCGCGCCCTTGCTCGACTCGTCGTCGGGATGGGCGTGCACTGCCAAGAGCCGCAGCGTCATGAAACTCCTCAGAAATGCCAGCTAACCTTGGGTCAAGCCTAAACTAGAACCGAAAAGTGCGGAGTCTTCAGTGCCCGAGAGCAGCAACCTCGACGATCGCTATGGGCGAACCCCCAGCAGCACCCGGCGCGACCGCCGGCTGCGCTGGATCGTCGCCGGCGTCTTCGCCGTCGTGCTCACCGGCTGGGTGGTCTGGGCGGGCCTTGACGGCGCCGGCCCGTCGATCGAAGCGCGCGACACCCGGCACCAGATCATCGACGACAACAGCATCAGCGTCACCTTCGAGGTGTCCCTACCGACGGGCACGGCGTCCAGCTGTGCCGTGCAGGCGCTCAACGAGACCTTCACCGTGGTGGGCTGGAAAGTCATCGACCTGCCCCCGAGCGAGCTCTACACCCGCTCGCTGACCGAGGTTGTGCACACCACTGAGCTGAGCAACACCGGATTGATTTACCGCTGTTGGTTGACCTAGACTGATGTATTCGCCCTGGCAGTCGTCGGGGCGTCAGTTGTATCTCAGCTGCATCCGGCCTCAGGCCGTCTCAGCGACGAACGGCCGCTCCCTGCGGCACCATCGGCGCACCATCTGCCGGCGTATCACCGATCAGCACGAGAAGGAGAGAACCATGACTACCGAAACTTCGGTCACCTGGCTGACCCAGGAGGCCTACGACCGCCTCGCTGCGGAGTTGGACACTCTCAGCACCGTGGCTCGGATCGATATCGCCAACAAGATCGAATCGGCCCGCTCCGAGGGTGACCTCAAGGAGAATGCCGGTTACCACGCCGCCAAGGAGGAGCAGGGCAAGATGGAGGCCCGCATCCGCACCCTGACGCTTCTGCTGCGCACCGCAGAGGTGGGCCACGCCCCCGAGAGCAAGGGTGTAGTCGAGCCGGGCACCATCATCACCGCCACCATCGCGGGCGACGAGACGCGCTTCCTGATCGGCAGCCGCGAGATCGCCGGAGACAGCGACCTCGATGTGTACAGCGAGAAGAGCCCGCTGGGCGAGGCCATCATCGGTCTGAAGGTCGGCGCGAAGACGAGCTACGAGACCCCCAACGGCAAGCAGATCCAGGTGGAGATCCACCTGGTCGAGACCTTCACGGGCTAACCCCGCTCGCCGGCGTTCTAGTCGGTGCGCGGGTCGTAGCCGGCCGCGCGCAGGATCTCCACGACGTGCTGGCGGTGCTCAGGACCGCGGGTCTCCACGCTGATATCGAGTTCGACCTCGCTGATCTGCAGGCCGACGCCGTGTCGGGTGTGCAACACCTCCATGACGTTCGCGGCCGCCTCGGCCAGAAGCTCGGAGATCCGGGCCAGCTGGCCCGGGCGGTCGGGCAGCATGATGCGCAGGTTCAGGTACCGGCCGGAGGCGCTCAAGCCGTGGCTGATCACGCGCTGCATGAGCATCGGGTCGATGTTGCCGCCGGAGAGCATGGCCACGGTGTTGCCGGTCGGGCGGATCTTGCCGGCCAGGATGGCCGCCACCGAGACCGCACCGGCGGGCTCGACGACCAGCTTCGCCCGCTCCAGCAGCACCAGCAGGGCCCTGGCCATGTCGTCCTCGGTGACCGTGACGATCTCGTCGACGGCGTCACGGATGATCGCGAAGTTGAGCAGCCCCGGTTTGGCCACGGCGATGCCGTCGGCCATGGTGGGGGTGATGTCGATGGCGAGGGCTTCCCCGGCCAGGAGCGAGGGCGGGTAGGCCGCCGCGTTCTCCGACTGAACGCCGATGACGCGGATCTCGCGGCCGTGTCTGGCGGCGTACTGCTTGAGCACACTGGCCATGCCGGCGGTGAGGCCGCCGCCGCCGATGGGCACGATCACGGTGTCGAGATCCGGCACCTGGTCGAGGATCTCCAGCCCGAGGGTGCCGGCGCCGGCGACGACATCCGGGTGGTCGAACGGCGGGATCAGGATGGCGCCGGTCTCTCGGGCGTACTCCGCCGCGGCCAGCAATGGTTCGGCCACGGTGTGGCCGCGCAGGATCACCTGGGCGCCGTAGTCGCGGGTGGCCTGCAGCTTGGGCAGGGCCACGCCCACGGGCATGAAGATCGTGGCCTGGATGCCCAGTTCGCGGGCGGCGAAGGCGACCCCCTGGGCGTGGTTGCCGGCCGACGCGGCCACGACACCGCGCGCCTTCTCCTCGTCGGTGAGCTTGGAGAGCCGGTTGTACGCCCCGCGGATCTTGTACGACCCGGTGCGCTGGAGGTTCTCGCACTTGAGGAACACCGGGGCGCCCAGGATGGTGGACAGGTAGCGGGAGCTCTCCATCGGGGTGAGATCGGCCACCCGCGCGACAACGGCGCGGGCCGCTTCGAAGTCGGCCAGGGTGGGGCCGGCGAGGACTGTGGGGGTGTCGGTCATGAACGGGTCTCTCGTGCTGGAGTGGCAATGGTGGCGTCGAGGGGGCGCGGCTGCCGAAAACCTGGTCGCTGGGGAACGATTTGCCACAGCACCGATCCGACCGGGGTGGCCAGTGGGGGTACATCGGAGCGCCAGACGCCGCTGTGGATGTAGCTGATCATAACGTTCAGGACTGCGGCGACGGGCACGGCGAACAACGCCCCGGGGATACCGGCGAGGATCACTCCCGCGGCGACGACGAGAACGACGCCGAGCGGGTGCACCTTCACGGCCGTGCCCATGATCAGCGGCTGCAGCACGTGGCCCTCGATCTGCTGTACCAGCAGCACCACCCCCAGCATCAGAAGGGCCACGAACCAGTCGTTGAAGATCAGCGCGATCACCACGGCCACCGCGCCCGTCGCCACGGCGCCGACGATGGGGATGAAAGAGCCGAGGAAGACCAGGATGCCGATCGGCACGGCCATCGGAACGCCGAGGATCGCTGCACCCGCGCCGATGCCGATGGCGTCGATCGACGCGACCAGGATCTGCACCTTGGCGAAGTTGCCCAGGGTCGTCCAACCGGCGATGCCCGCGCCGTCGACGGCGGGTCGGGCCCGCCGGGGGAAGAGCCGGACGATCCACTTCCAGATGCTCTTGCCGTCGATGAGGATGAACAGCAGGCTGAACAGCGCCAGCAGCAGCCCGGTGAGCAGATGGCCCAGGGACGAACCGACCGAGAGCGCACCGGTGATGAAGACCTCACTGTCGGTCTGGATGGCGTCGACCGCGTCGCTGAGGAAGGTGCTGATCTCGGATTCGGTGAGCTGCAGCGGCGACGCGGCCAGGGCGCTCTTGAGGCTCTCGTAGGACGCGGTGAACCTCTCGCTCAGCCCCGCTGACCCCGCGGCGATCTGGGTGACGGCCAGCGTGACCAGCCCGGCGATCACCGTGAGGGTGCCCACCAGCGCCACCGCCACGGCGAGGCCCTTGGGCCACCGGTGCCGGGTGAGCACCCCCACCAACGGCACGAGCAGCGCGGAGACCAGCACCGCAACGAGCAGCGGGATGACGATGAACCGCAGCTGCACGATGAGGAACAGCACCACAGCGATGGCGGCGGCGATGACGATCAGGCGCCACGACCAGGCGGCGGCCAGGCGGAGCCCGGACGGGATGTTCTCGTCGACCCCGTTCGGCGCCGGCGGCGGAACAACCGTCGCTGTCGTGCCGCCGGGCAGCGGCGCAGGCTCGACGCGTTTCCGTTTACCGAACCAGCCGGATCGTCCCGTTCCTCTGCTCACCGAACCAGTCTAGGACGGCGTGACGCGCAGATCCTGGACCGGCACGGGGGCTCCCCCGAAGCGCACCCCCACCCGGTCCCCTACCACCGGTCGTTGGCGCACATCGTGTTGCACCACCACGGTCTCACCGCGCTCCAGCAGCACGCTCGTGCGCCGCAGCGACCCGAGAAAGCTGGAGAGCAGCACGGTG
Source organism: Cryobacterium inferilacus (assembly GCF_019599185.1). GTDB lineage: Bacteria > Actinomycetota > Actinomycetes > Actinomycetales > Microbacteriaceae > Cryobacterium > Cryobacterium inferilacus. The sequence goes on from NZ_JAIEUL010000005.1 coordinate 94,097, forward strand.
CCGGCCAGGACCCCGGACTCGCCCGTCCCCCGGCTGTCGCCCGCCGGTTCCAAGGCCAGATCCTCCGGTCGCACGAACACCCGCACCGGGCCGTCGGCCTGGGACGGGTCGAGCAACGGCAGGGTCATGCCGCAGACCTCGGCGAAGCCGTGCCGCACCTCGCCCTGCAGCCGGTTGGACAGGCCGACGAAGTCGGCGATGAAGGGTGTCGCCGGGCGGGTGTACAGCTCCTCCGGGGTGCCCACCTGCTCGATCCGGCCGTCCCGCATCACCGCGACCCGGTCGGCGACGGCCAGGGCCTCGTCCTGGTCGTGGGTCACGAACAGGGTGGTGATGCCCAGTTCCGTCTGGATCCGCCGGATCTGTTCGCGCAGTGCCACCCGCACCTTCGCGTCCAGGGCCGAGAGCGGCTCGTCCAGCAGCAGCACCCTGGGCTCGGTCACCAGCGCCCGCGCCAGCGCCACCCGCTGCTGCTGACCGCCAGAGAGCTGGTGGGCGAACCGGTCGTAGTGCGCGTCCAGACCCACGAGGGCCAACGCCGCCGTGGCCCGGCTGCGCCGTTCGGCGGCCGACACCCGGCGCATCCGCAACCCGAACTCGACGTTCTGCCCGGCGCTGAGATGCGGGAACAGCGAGTAGGACTGGAACACCATGCCCATGTCGCGCCGACTGGTCGGCAGCCCGGAGACGTCGTCACCGTTGATCAGGATGCGACCGTCGTCGGTGTCCTCGAGGCCGGCGAGCACGCGAAGCGCCGTGGTCTTGCCGCTGCCGCTGGGGCCGAGCAGGGCGACGAGCTCGCCCGCGGCCAGGGTGAGGTCGAAGTCGGTCAACGCCAGGTGGCTGCCGAAGCGTTTGACCACGCCGGCGAATTCGACGACGGTGCCCGTGCGGGTTCCGGTCTGCGGCGTGGCCGTGGCTGTCTGGCTCATGAGGGGGCTCCGGTCGAGGTCGGCTGGCTGACGGATGGTGTGCGGGTGCCGGCTTTTCGGCCCGGCCGGGCCGCGCCGAGCCGGCCGATCCCGAGCAGCAGCAGGAAGGCCGTGAACAGGGCGATCAGCGACAGGATCACCGCGACGTACGGGTCGTTCTTGCCGACCACCACCAGGGCGGTCTGCAGGTTGGTGCGGCCGAGCAGCGAGGCGATGGTGAACTCGCCCAGCACCACGGCCACGGCGATGAACGAGCCGGCGAGGATGCCGCGGCGCAGGTTGGGCACGAGGACCCGCAGCAGCACGCTGCCCCAGCCGGCGCCGAGGGTACGGGCCGCTTCGCTCAGGGTGCGCACGTCCACACCGTCGAGGTTGGACTGGATGGCCCGGTAAGCGAACGGCAGCACGGTGATGCCGTAGGCCAGGGCCAGCGACCAGACTCCGCTGCCCGCGAGTCGGGCCACGACGGAGAACACCGGCGCCAGACCGACCACGAGCACGATCGCGGGAATCGAGATCGGCAGGATGCAGATGATCTCGAGCACCCGGCGCAGCCGGGGGAACCGGAGGTGCACAAGCAGCATGGTCGGCACCAGCAGCACCAGAACGATCGCCACCGTACCCACCGCCAGGCCCACCGAATTTCCCAGGGCCACGAGCACGAGGCGGTACTCCCCGGTGAGGCCACCCTGGAACAGCGCGGTCCAGCGGGCCAGGTCGTAACCGCCGGCGAGACCCCGGCGCAGGGTGAACTCGATCATCGCCAGGATCGGCACCGCGAAGACCAGGCCGACGAGGCCGAGGATCAGGACGCGCGCGGTGCGGCCGGGCCCGGTGGCGGTCATCGCTGCCACCTCGCGGCCCTGGACTGCAGGGCCGAGTAGCCGATCATCACGACGGTCATCACCAGGATCATGCCCAGCGCCAGGGCCCCGGCGAGGTTTTCCCGACCGAGCATGGTCTCGCTGGTCAGCGCCGACCGGATCTGCAACGGCACGATCTGGGCCCCCTGGCTGATCAGTGTGGCGGCGGTCGCGTACGACGAGAACGCGTTGGCGAACAGCAGCAACAGGCTGCCGAGGAACGAGGGGGCCAGGATCGGCACCGCGATTCGCAGCCAGTAGCTGCGGGTGCTTCCGCCGAGGGTGGCGTTGGCCTCGGCCCAGGTGGCCTTGAGCGACGCCAGCGCTGGCATGAACGTGATCACCATAAGCGGCACCTGAAAGTAGATGTACGGCAGCACCAGGCCGGGCAGCTCGTAAAGCCAGACCCCGCCGGCGAAGATGTCGATGCCCAGGCTGTTGCGCAGGAACAGGGTGACCATGCCCTGGATGCCGATGGTCGCGGTGAACGCGAACGCCAACATGGCACCACCGAACTGGGCGATCACGCTGCTGATCGAGTCGACCGTGGAGCGCAGGGCGCCGTCCGGCCGGGCACCGAGCAGGGCGTAACAGAGCAGGGCGCCCACCACGGCGCCCACGATCGCGGTCAGCGCTGACAACCAGATCGAACTGCCGAACGCCGACAGCACCACCGGGTCGCCGAGAGCGGCGACGGTGTCGAGGGTGAAGCCGCCGTCGGTGCCGAGAAATCCGGTGCCGACGGCGATCAGGGTCGGCAGCGCCAGGAAGAGCAGCACGTACACCGCGAACGGCAGCAGCCCGAAGGCTGCTGCCGGTACACGGTACCTACTGGACAGCCGCTGCCCACTTCTCGCCGAGCAGCGTGGCTGCGGCTTCGCTCTGGTCGGCCGTGGGCACCACGGTGGTCTCCGGGGTCTCCGGCAGGGCCTCGAACAGGTCGGTGTCGATGGTTCCGGCTTCGGCCAACGCGTCGGCACGGGCCGGGCGGGCGCCGCCCTCGAGCCACAGGTTCTGCGCCTCGTCGCTGTAGAGGAATTCCTGCCACAGGCGCGCGGCGGCCGGGTTCGGCGCATCCACGTTGATCGCCTGGTTGTAATAGCCGGCGTAGCCGGTGCCGGGGAAGACCACGACCTCCCAGTTGCGCTCGCCCTCCAGCTGGGTGCCGTAACCCACGTTGAGGTAGTCCCAGTCGAAGACCACGGGGGTCTCACCGGACGCGATGGTGGCGGGGGTGGGGTCGAGCTTGACGAAGTTGCCCGCGGCGTTGAGGTCGGCGAAGAAGTCGATGCCCGCCTGGAAGTCGTCGACGGAGCCGTCGTTCTGCACGGCGGCCATGCCGACGGCGGCGAACGCGGCGCCGGCCTGGGTCGGGTCACCGTTGATGGCGACCTTGCCCCGGTATTCGGCGCCGAGCAGGTCGTCGAGGGATTCCGGCGCTGGGACCGCGTCGGGGTCGTACCCCACGGCCATGTATCCGCCGTAATCGCCCACGTACAGGCCGCTTTCCTCCTTGAGCGCATCCGGGATGTCTGACCAGGTGGCGACCTGGTACGGGGCGAACTGGTCGGTGTTCTCGAGGGCAACGGCCAGGCCGAGGTCGAAGACGTCCGGGGCGGTGTCCTGACCCTCGAGGTTCTGGGCGGCCTGGATCTCCTCGGCGCTGGAGCCGTCAGGGGCGGCCTCTGTGATGGTGATCTCGGGGTACTTCTCGGCGAAGAGGTCGAGCACGGCACCGTAATTGGCCCAGTCCCTCGGGAGCGCGATGACGTTCAGGGCGCCCTCCTCGATGGCCGCGGCCTCGAGGTCGGCCAGCTCGCCGAAGGCGGACAGGCTGGTGGCGGTGGCCGCGTCGACGCTCCCGTCGGCGCCGGCGGCGTCGGCGGCGCCGCTCGCGCATCCGGTGAGGGTCAGCGCGACGATGGCCGTCGCTGCGAGGGAAGCGGACAGGGTTCGGGTGGTGAGCACAGGGTCCTCCGTGTGAGAAAGTTCGACCGCCGGGTTGCCGGTCGCTGCGAGACTAGAAGCGGTGGGTGGCGCCGGTCTGCCCGAGCCCTGAACGGCGTGTGAACGGTCAGTGTCGGCCGCCGCCGGTAGGGTCGAGGCGTGGTCCAGACCCTCTCCCCCGCCCTCGCCCGCCGTGTCGCCCTGGCCGCGCAGGGCTTCGGCCGGCCGGCCCCGTCTGCCGGGCACACCGCCGCTGTCGGCATCCGCCAGCTCACGGCCCTGGTCGAGCGCCTGGCGTTGCTGCAGATCGACTCGGTGAACGTCTTCGAGCGCAGCCACTACCTGCCAGCGTTCAGCAGGCTCGGCCCGTACGACAAGGCCCAGCTCGACCGGTTGAGCAGCGGCAAGACCCCGCGGCTCACCGAGTACTGGGTGCACGAGGCGTCGCTGATCCCGGTGGATGACTGGCCGCTGTTTCGCTGGCGGATGCAGGCCTACCGGGACAAGGCCGGCCGCGACGACGCGCACTGGTCACAGGCGAACGCGCCCATGCTGGCCTGGCTGCTGGCCGAGTTGGCCGAGAACGGGCCGATGCGGGCCAGTGAGATCGAGCACGACGCCAACCGGCGCAGTGGACCCTGGTGGGGCTGGTCGGACGTGAAGATCGGCCTGGAAACCCTGTTCCGGTGGGGGGATGTGGTCAGCGGCGGTCGGCACCGGTTCGAGCGGGTCTACGCGCTGCCGGAGCAGGTCTTCTCCACCGAGCTGCTCGACCGGGAGATCCCGGCCGCGGAGGCCCACCGCACGCTGATCGGCCAGGCGGCCCGCGCACACGGGATCGGCACCGTGACGGACCTCGCCGACTACTTCCGGTTGCGCACTGAACCGGCCCGCGCGGCGATCGCCGACCTCGTGGATTCCGGGGAGCTGATCCCGGTGCGGGTGCCCGGCTGGGGCCGCGGCGGTGCGGCCGGCGACGCCTGGCTGCACCGGGATGCCCGGCTGCCGCGCCGCATCGACGCCGCGGCCGTGCTCAGCCCGTTCGACCCCGTGGTGTGGGAACGTGCGCGGGCGTTGCGCCTGTTCGACTTCCACTACCGCATCGAGATCTACACGCCGCAGGAGAAACGTCAGTTCGGCTACTACGTGCTGCCGGTGCTGTTGGGCGACACCATCGTGGGCCGGGTGGACCTCAAGAACGACCGTCAGGCTGGGGTGCTGCGGGTGCAGGCCAGCTGGGCCGAGCCCACGGCGCCGGCCGACACGGCCGCCCGTCTGGCCGAGGTCCTGCGCAGCACGGCCGCGTGGCAGGGTCTGTCCGCCATCGAGGTGGTGCCCCGCGGCACGCTCGCCGCCGGCCTGGCCGCGGAGCTGGCCTAGTTTCCGCCTCGCAACTGTTGCCCGTGCGGACAATTGCGCCCGGCGCACCGGGCGCAATTGTCCGCTGTGGGAACAGTTAGTCGGTTAGAACTTGCTGCCCATCGCGTGCAGTCGTTCGATCCGCTCGGTCAGCGGCGGATGGGTGGCGAAGAGCTTGTCCATCACGCCGGGCTTGAGCGGGTCGGCGATCCAGAGGTGCGCCATCGAGGTGTTCTGCTTCCGCATCGGGCGGCCGTACTCGCCGAGCTTGGCCAGCGCGCTGGCGAGGGCATCCGGCTGCCGGGTGGTGAGCGCGCCGGTGGCATCCGCCAGGTATTCACGCTGACGCGACACGGCCAGCTGCACGACCGATGCGATCAGCGGGGCCACGATCATGGCGACCAGGCCGAAGACCAGCACGAGCGGGTTGCCGTTGTTGTTGTTGCCGCGACCGAAGAAGGCCATCCGCAGGAAGATGTCGGAGATGAAGCCGACGGCCACGACCAGGCCGAACACGATCATCGACACCCGGATGTCGTAGTTGCGCACATGGCCGATCTCGTGGGCCATCACGCCCTCCAGCTCGGCGTCGTCCATGATGTCGAGCAGGCCGGTTGTGGCGGCCACGATGGCATGCTGGGGGTCGCGGCCGGTGGCGAAGGCGTTGGGCGCGGGGTCGTTGATGATGTACACCTCCGGCATGGGCGTGCCGGTGGTGATCGAGAGGTTCTCGACGATGCGCCAGAGCCGCGGGTGATCGGTGACGCTGTTCACCCGGATGCCGCCGCTCATGGCGATCGACTGCCGCCCGGCCGCGAAGTACTGGATCAGGGCGTATCCGCCGGCGATGACCAGGGTGAGGAGGAGCACCCAGGGACCCTGCACCCCGTAGGCGAGACCGGCGAGCCAGCCCAGCCCGCTGATGATCGCCAGGAAGAGCACGATGATGACGATGGTGTTGCGCTTGTTCCGCGCGATCGCGCTATACATGGCTGCTCTGAGCGACTAGAACTGCACGCGGGGCGGCTCGGCGATGGCCGCGGAGTCGGTGACCTCGAAGAATTCACGCTGGCTGAACCCCAGCTGCTTCGCGAAGGTGTGGTTCGGGAAGGTCTGCATCTTGGTGTTCAGTTCGCGCACACCGCCGTTGTAGAACCGGCGTGAGGCCTGGATCTTGTCTTCGGTGTCGACCAGTTCGCCCTGCAACTGCAGGTAGTTCTGGCTGGCCTGCAGCTGCGGGTAGGCCTCGGCGACGGCGAAGATGCTCTTCAGGGCGGTCTGCATGTGGTTCTCGGCCGCTGCGGCGTCGACCGGGCCCTGAGCGGAGAGCGTCTCGGCACGGGCCTTGGTGACGTTCTCGAAGACCGACTTCTCGTGGGCCGCGTAGCCCTTGACGGCCTCGATCAGGTTGGGGATCAGGTCGGCACGACGCTTGAGCTGCACCGTGATGTCGCTCCACGCTTCATCCACCCGCACCTTGAGCGTGACGAGGGAGTTGTAGGTGGCCCACAGATAGATACCCGCGATCGCCACGAGTACTCCGACGATGAGGACCGGGATGAGCCATTCCATGGCAGCGTCTCCTTGCGATTGCGTGCGAACGTGTGCGGTGCAGCCATCATAACGAAGCCCGCTGAGGCTCCCATGTGCTTCCCACCACACTCCAAGGTCCGCGAGGCGGCACTGGAGCGTTGGCGGGGTCAGCGGGCGCTCAGGACGTGCTGCAGCCAGGCGTAGGAGAGCTTGGGGATGCGCGTGCGGGCCGGGTCGGCGAAGTCCACCCGCACCAGGCCGAACCGCTGGGTGTAGCCGGCGGCCCACTCGAACGAGTCCAGCAACGACCAGACCTGCACCCCGCGCAGGTCGACACCCTCGGCCGGCCCACCGGGGGCCACGGCCTCCACGGCCGCCACCAGGTGCTCGGCCAGGTAGTCGATGCGGGCCGGGTCGGACACTGCGCCGCGGAGGTCTGCCTGGTCGGGGTAGGCGGCTCCCAGCGCGGTGAGGTGCACGGGCGGCAGGGCGTCGGCGTACCGGTCCCGCAGCTCGGCCAGCAGCACCGGCAGGTATTCCGGCGCGTTCGGCCGGCCGTTCCCGGTCACCGGATGCTCACGGAACGCCTCCAGCCGGAACGGGAGCCGGTCGGTGGCCGGGCGGTCCTCGGCCGGGCCGGCGGGGCGGGCGGCGAGCGGAGCGGCCCGGTGCGCGGACACCCGGCTGGGTCCGGCGTAGGCGACGCCGTAGAAGTCCAGCGGCTGGTGGATGGTGCGCAGGTCGTCTGGATCGATCTCGTGCAGGTAACGCAGCTCGTTCTCGAACACGCCGGTCGGGTCCGGGTACTCGCCGAGCAGTACCGGATCGGCGAAGAGCCGGTTGTGCAGCAGGTCGTACAGCGCGGCGGCATCCCGGTCCTCCTCCCGGTCGGTACCGGGCTGCACGGGCGTGTGCAGGTTGCTGATGCCGATCTGCCCGCGCACATCGGCGGCGCGCAGGCCCTGCACGGCCACACCGTGGGCGAGCAGCTGGTGGTGGCCGGTGGGCAGCGCGTCGAACAGGAGCGTGTCGCCAGGGGCGTGCACCCCGGTCATGTACCCGTTCAAGGTGACGCTGGCGGGTTCGTCGACGGTCACCCAGGCGTCGATGCGGTCGCCGAAAACCTCACCGAGCTGGTGGGCGTAATCGCCGAAACGCATGGCGGTGTCCCGGTTGCGCCAACCGCCGGCCAGCGCGAGCGGGGTATCCCAGTGGTACAGGGTGGCCATCGGGCTGATGCGGCGCTGCAGCAGGGCGTCGAGCAGACGGTCGTACACGGCCAGCCCGGCGCGGTTCAGGCCTCCCCGGCCGTCGGGCTGCAGTCGCGGCCAGGCGAAGGAGAACCGGTAGCTGTCCACCCCGAGCTCACCGAGCAGGGTGACGTCTCCGGTGAGGTTGGCGAGGTGGTCGGTGGAGACCGAGGCGTTCTGTCCGTCGAGGATGCGCCCGCTCTGCCTGGTGAAGGCATCCCACCCGGACTCGCCCCGGCCGCCGTCGCGGGCCGCGCCCTCGATCTGGAAGGCGGAGGTGGCGGTTCCGATGCGGAGGGTGGCGGGAAGGCGGTCGCCCAGCTCCCCCGCCCGGTGCTGCCAGGCGCGGGACGCCGGGGTGTTGCTGTTCATCGGCCGAGGACTCTTTCCAGGTAGCGGTTGGTGAAGCGACGCTCCGGATCGAACCGGTCACGCACTGCGAGGAAATCGTCGAAGTGCGGGTACAGCCCCCGGAGGGAGTCGGCGGCCAGGTCGTGCATCTTCCCCCAGTGTGGGCGACCGTCGTGTGCGCGCATAATCGCCTCGACGCCGGCGAAGTACTCTGCCGGGTTTTCGCGGTAGTACCGGTGCACCGCGACATAGCCGGTGGCACGGCCCGCCGCGCCTGACAGCCACCCGTCGTCGGCGGCGGCGGAGCGCACCTCGATGGGGAAGGAGATTCGCCAGCGGCGCTTCTCGATCAGTGCGCGCACCTCGCGCAGGGCCTGGGGAACACGCTCACGCGGCAGGGCGAACTCCATCTCATGGAACCGCACCGTCCGATTGGTGACGAAGACCCGGTGGGAGAGGTCGGTGTAGGCCCGGTTGCCGGTGAGCCGGTCTGCGACACGGTTCACCGGCGGCACCAGTGCCGGGAGGAGCCGGCCCGCGGCGCAGGTGGCCCGGTAGAGACCGTTCGCGACGAGTTCGTCGTCGACGAGGCGGCGCATCCGGCCCAAGGGCGCCCGACCGGCGTTGATCGGGAGTCTGGTGTTGCTCTTGGTCAGGACGGTGTCGGTGTGCGGGAACCAGAAGAATTCGAAGTGATCGACGGCGCTGCTCCGTTGCAGGTAGGACTCCAGCACCGCCTCGTAGGGTTCCGCCGTTTCCTCGGCGTGCAGCAGGAAGGCCGGCACGCACTGCAGGGTGACATCGACCAGGACGCCGAGGGCTCCCAGCGACACCCGCACCGCGGGCAGCAGCTCGGCATTCTCGGTGTCGCTGACCGACAGGAGCGACCCGTCTGCGGTGACGAGGGTCACACCGACGACCTGGCCGGCCAACCCGGTGAAGCCGTCACCGGTGCCGTGCGTGCCGGTGGAGATGGCGCCGGCGATGGTCTGCCTGTCGACGTCACCCATGTTCTGCAGAGCGAGCCCGTACGGTCGCAGCAGTGCCGGCAGGGCCTGCAGCCGGGTGCCCGCAGCGAGTGTGACCCGGCCGGTGGCCTCGTCGACGGCGCGGATCCCGCTCCAGTCCAGGTCTAGTTGCACCCCGGGCGCCAGGGCGATACCCGAGAAGCTGTGGCCAGCGCCGACGGCTTTGATGCGGGAACCGGTGCGAGCGGCGGCGGCCACGGCGCGCTGCACCGCCTCCGGGCTGGTGGGCCGCTCTACCCGGGCGGGGATGATCGACTGGCTGCGGGACCAGTTGCGCCAGAGCGCTCCGGTTGCGGTCACAGGAAGGCCTTGCCCTCGCCTCGGTAGGTCGGCAGCATGTCGACCACCCTACCGTCGTGCACCAGCGCGAACTCGGTGAGGTGTTCGGCGAGCTCGCCCGACTTGGTGTGCCGCAGCCAGACCCGGTCACCCACCCGCAGGGTGCCGGCGGGCGCGCCGGTGACGGGCGTCTGCACCTCTCCGGCCATTTCCCGCGGTACCAGGTTGAGCCCCTCCGGCCAGACCAGCCGGGGCGACCGGTCGGCCCCGCCTGGGCCAGACGCGATCCAGCCGCCGCCGAGCAGGGTCGCCGTCGCCGAGGAGGGCTTCCGCACGACGGAGAGCGCAAACGCGGCAGCGGGCGCGGGCCGGAACCCGGAGTAGTTGTCGAACAGGTGCCCGCCGAAGAGCCCACTGCCGGCGGCGATGTCCGTCACCGAGCGGTCGGTGGCCGTGCTCTCCAACGAACCCGTGCCCCCGCCGTTGACGAATTCGAGGTCGGCGACCTGCCGCACGGCCGCGACGGCCGCGGCGCGGCGGGCGGTGATCTCGATGACGGAGTGGTGCCGTAGCCACCGGTTCACTCCACCCCGCACGGGGCGACCGGCCGGCCGGTCGACGAGCCCGGCGACCTGCGCCTCGTAGGCCATCAGCCCGACCAGCTCGAAGCCGGGCCTGGACACAATCGCCAGTGCCAGGGCCCTGGCTTCCTCCGGCGTGTGCACGGGTGAGCGCCACACCCCCACCCGGCCGAGCACTGGCGCGTTCCAGGATGCGTCCAACTCCAGGCACACCCTGATCCGCTCTCTCCTCGTCGGCGGGAGCACGGCGTCGACGGCGTCGAGGTGATCGAGGGAATCCACCATCAGCGTGACCCGGCCGGCCAGCTCGGCGGAACGGCCCAGGCTGCGGATCGCGGACCTGTCGACGCTGGGATAGGCCACCAGAACGTCTCCGACGGTCTCGGCGAGCCAGAGCGCCTCCGCGAGCGTGTAGGCGAGCACCCCGCGGTAGCCGGGCAGCGCGAGCAGGGCCTCGAGCACGCCGCGCACCCGCAGCGACTTGCTCGCAACGCGCAACGGTGTGCCGGCCGCGCGACCGAGCATGTCCTGTGCGTTGTGCCGCAGCGCGTCCAGATGCAGCGCTCCGACGGGGGTGTCCAGGCCCCGCGTGGCCTCGGTGAGACCCTCCCAGTACTGCTCCGGGGTGAGCCAGGGCGTGGCATCCGGCCGGACCGACAGGTCAAGTGACGACTCGGAGGAGGAATCGGGCTTCATCTGCTGACCACCTTCTCGTGCCGACCCAATCGCCAGTATGGCGTAACGCCCCGGCTGAGATAACAATCGCGCGGTTTTTTGCGCCGAGAGGCGCGCCACGTTGACTTTCCTCGGCGTGGCCCGTGAAATGGATGGAGGGGGTTCATGTCCACGCCACGTCATCTTCGCGCGCACGGGTCGGTCGTTCGACCCCGTCGCGTGATTCGTGCTGCCCCCGCGCTGGTGGCTGCGGTGCTCGGTCTGCTGCTGCTGGCCCCGGTGCAACCCACGATCGCCGCAACCTCGACCCCCACCCCGACCGCCACGGCCACGGCCACGGCCACGGCGACGCCTACGCCTACGCCTACACCAACGCCCACTCCGACTCCGCCGCCCACTCCGACTCCGTCCGGTACGGCAACACCGGCGCCGCGGCCGCCGCAGGCGCCGCTGGAGAGCGTCGCCCCGCCGCAGACCAGCGCACCGGACCCGTCGACGCCGCCCGCGTCGGCGCCGTCTCCGACGGCCACCAGATCACCCTCCCCGTCCCCGTCCCCCACGCGAGCGCCCTCGCCGACGGCCACCCCGACGCCGAGCCAGACACCCAGCCAGACACCGACGCCGACCCCCACACCGACACCGACGGCGACGCCGTCGCCGTCGCCGACACCGACGCCCACTCCCCCGGCATCGGCACCGACCATCGAGGCCCCGGCGGCCGGCAGTTTCGTCGGCGGCAGCACCACGGTATCCGGCACCCGCGATCCCGCCCACGAGGTCCGGCTGTTCTCCCCCTCCGGTACGGTGTGCGTCGTCGCCGCCGACGGTAGTCCCACCTGGAGCTGCTCCGGGGTGCTGCTGCCCAGCGGACCGGCGGTTGAGCTCCGCGTCGAGGTGACCGGCCAGTCCAGCTTCTCCGCCGCCCAGACCGTGCGGGTGCTGCAGGCCCCCACCGTCACCGGCGGCGCCACGGGCCAGTCCAGCACGAGCGGACTGGTGCGCGGCACCGGCTACCCCGGCGCCACCGTCACCGCCACGCTCGGCAGCGGCCAGAGCTGCTCGTTCCAGGTGGATTCCTCCGGCGCCTGGGCCTGCATGCTGCCGGGACCTCTTCTCAGCGGGCAGGAGCAGATCACCGCCTCCCAGCAGACCGACTTCAGTGCGCCGGCGTCGTCCCCGGCCAGCGCCCCGGTCTCGCTGCTCATCGACGTCGATCCCCCGGCCGCTCCCGTCCTGGCCGCTCCCGCCCCCGGCGCCACGCTCTCGCTGACCGGGTCGCAGTACTACGGCCAGGGTGAGAACGGGGCCACCATCACGGTCTTCGCCGGCCCGTACTCGGTCTGCACCAGCCCCGTCTCCGGCGGCACCTGGGCCTGCTCCGGGTCGGGGGTCGCGGCCGGCTCCTACGACCTGCGGGTGATCCAGCAGGATGCCGCCGGCAACGTCAGCGCCGGCAGCGAGGCCGTGCGCGTGCGCTACGGCCCCGCCGCGGCCACGCCGAGCCCGACCGCAACCCCAAAGCCCACCGGCACGCCCACGCCCCGCCCCACCGCCTCTCCTCAAGCCACCCCGACCCCGACACCGACCGTCACGGCAGCGGCGCCGTCCCCCGGCACCCCAGGGACACCGTCGGCAACGCCCTCACCCGCCGTTCCGGCCCCGGCCGGCCCCGACGACGACCTGCCGGCGGAGCTGACGGTGCCAGGCGGATGGAGCGACCCCACCCAGTTCAGCACCGCGGTCATTCCGCCGTGGACCGTCGCCCAGTTCCCGTGGCTGCAGGCCGGCCTCCTCACCCTGGGCGCGTTGCTGCTCCTGGTCATTCCCGCCCGCCTCCTGGCCGGCACCGTGTCCAAGGCCAGGGACGGCCGACCGGTCTTCGGCGGGCATCACTTGTCGGGGCGCAACCACCCGCGGGAAGACTTCGAGGTCGCCCCGACAGTGAACCTGAGCCGGTCCGTCATCGCCGGTGCAGCGCTCGTCACCGCCGCGGTCTTCGTACTGCTCTCCGGACCGGTGGCTGGGACCCCGAACTACCTTCGGCTGGTGCTCGCGGTGATACTCGCCCTGGCCGTGGTGAACGCTGTGGCCACCCTCGTTCCGCAGTGGTGGGGCTCCAGAGCCCTGCACCTGGACGTGACCACGACCGTCCTGCCGCGCTACCTGGTGCTCGTGGCGATCACGGCGCTCGGCTCCCGTGCCTTCGAGCTGCACCCCGCGCTGCTCTTCGGCCTGTTGGGCAGCATCGTCGTGGGCAACGGCCCGCTGGCCGCGCAGAAGGGCCAACTGGCCGCGGTGCGGGCGGGCAGCCTGCTCGCGCTCGGGCTGGCCGGCCTCGTCGTCGTCGGCACTCTGCCGGCCGCGGACGGCTTCTTCAGTTCGCTCGCCGCCGAGTTCGTCAACACCGTCGTGTTGGCCTCGATCGGCTCCGCCGTGCTGGTCCTCATCCCGGTCGGCAGCACGAGCGGGCGCAGCATCCTGGCCTGGTCGCCGCCGGTCTGGGCCGCACTGGCCCTGCCGGCGTTCCTGGCCCTGTTCGTGCTGCTCTCGCCGACCTTCGCCGGCTGGGCCGGCGACGGCACCGTGCGGCTGCTCTGGGTGGCCGCGGTGGGCTTCGCCGGGGTGAGTCTGGCCATCTGGGCCTGGCAGCGCTTCGTGGCGCCGGCGCTCCGCTGACGACGTTCTGCTGACGTCGAACTGGTGACGTCGAACTGGTGCCCCCGCTGGGATTCGAACCCAGACTGTGACGATTTTAAGTCGCCTGCCTCTGCCGGTTGGGCTACGGGGGCACGCCCGGTCTAGCCGGGCGTCACGAGTGGATGCCGCACCAGGGTGCGGCATCCACTGGCGACATTACGGTGCGGCGACGGTCTCCGTGCCGGATTCGGCTGCGGCGACCTCGACGGGCTTCTTGGCCGGAGCCTTGCGCGGCGCACGGGGCGCCTTGACCGTTGCGGCCGGGGCCTCTGCGGGTGCGGCCGCCGGCGGCTTGGGACGGGAGGCGAACTCCTCGAACACGGCGCGGGGCGTCTGCACGGCCTCGATCGACACGATGTCGCGGCCGAGAACGACGTTGAGAACCCAACCGGCGACAACGCGGATCTTGCGCTCCCAGCTCGGCATGGCCAGACCGTGGTAGCCACGGTGGGCGACCCAGGCGGGGAAGCCCGTGATGGCGAACGTGCCGGACTGGAACGCACCGACGCCCACACCGAGGCCGGCGACGGCTCCGAGGTTCTTGTGGTTGTACTCCACGGTGCCTTCGCCGCGGAGCACGGCGACGATGTTCTTGGCCATGAGCTTGCCCTGGCGAACGGCGTGCTGAGCGTTGGGTACGCAGAAACCGCCGACGCCGCCACCGGAGAGGTCGGGAACGGCGGTGATGTCACCGGCGGCCCAGGCGTCTTCGATGATCTCTTCGTCGGTGCCGACGCGCAGGTCGGTGCGCACCCGCAGACGGCCGCGCTCTTCGACCGGCAGGTCGGTGTTGCGCACGATGCCCGGGTTCGCCATGACGCCGGCGGTCCAGACGATGAGGTCGGATTCGAACGACTCACCGGTGGACAGCTCGATCTTGCCATCGACGGCGGACGTGAGCTGGGTGTTCAGGTGCACCTCTGCACCACGCTCGGCCAGGTTCTTGATGACCCAGAGCGCGGTCTTCTCCGACACCTCCGGCATGATGCGGCCCATGGCCTCGATGAGGTGGAAGTGGGTGTCCTCGAAAGCGATCTCCGGGTACTTCGTGAGCAGCGAGCTCGCGAACGAGCGCAGTTCGGCGAAGACCTCGATGCCGGCGAAGCCGCCGCCGATGACCACGAAGGTCAGCAGGCGGTCGCGTTCGGGTCCGGCGGGCAGCTGCGCGGCCTTGTCGAAGTTGGTGAGGACCTTGTCACGGATCGCGACGGCTTCCTCGATGGTCTTCAGGCCGATGGCCTGGTCGGCGACGCCGGGGATCGGGAAGGTCCGCGACACCGCACCGGCGGTGACCACGACGATGTCGTACTCGAATTCCCACGGTTCGCCGACGGGAGGCGTGATGGTCGCCTTCTTCTCGGCGTGGTTCACATTGGTGACCTTCGCGGTGAGGACGCTGGTCTTCTTCAGGTGACGGCGGTGCGAGACGACGGAGTGGCGGGGATCGATGGATCCGGCGGCCACCTCAGGCAGGAACGGCTGGTAGGTCATGTACGGCAGCGGGTCCACCATGGTGACCTCGGCTTCGCCGGGACGGAGCCATTTCTCCAGTTTCCAGGCGGTATAGAAACCCGCGTAGCCGCCACCGACGATGAGAATTTTGGGCACGATTAGAAGGCCTCCTACAAGGATTGGATACGCGAGATTTAGTGCTTGGAATGAATTCGCTTGAAATGCCGCGTGGCCCCAATGCCGAACAGCGTTACAAGGATACCAAACCCCACCAGCACGGCGAGCGGCAGGCTCACGTAGGTCAATGTGAGGGGGGTGGGTAGCCATGCGGCGGCGGTGTCCCGCTCCGGTAGCGGCGGGTCGGGGTCAGGCACAACCGGCTCGGCGGTGCTCGGTTCGGTGGGCGTCGTCGGTGCGCTGATCGCCCGGCGGTGCAGGGTGATCCACTCCTGCAGCAGCTCGGTCGGGGTGTCAGAGGTGGATCTCGGCACCGAATCCGACACGGCTGCGGCGGCGTCGATGAGGCCGTTGCCGTAGATCGGGCTGGGCACGGTGTGCCCGTTGGCGTTGGCGGTCTCGATGACCCGGTCGATCACACCGGCCGCGTCCAGCTTGGGGTAGGCCGATCGCACGAGCGCAACCAGGCCGGACACGATCGGAGCGGCCGCACTCGTGCCGTCCCACTGCAGGTACCCGCCGCCGGGGGCGACGCCGACGAGTTTTTCGCTGGGCGCCGCGACGGCGATGGTGATGCCCTGCGACGAGGCGTCGAAGCTGGCTTCCTTGTCTCGGTCGACACCGGCGACGGTCAGAACGCCGGGGATCGTCGCCGGAGCACCGACCTCGGTGGTGCCGCTGCCCCGGTTGCCGGCGGCCGCGACCACGACCACATCGTTCTCGAAGGCGTACATGAAGGCGTCGTCCCAGCTGGTCGGCCAGTCCAGGGTGTTGCGGGTGAGGGACATATTGATAACGTCGGCGCCGTTGTCGACAGCCCAGCGGATGCCCTTGGCGATCTGGTCGTCATTGCTCAGGTCGGCGCCGCTCGTGCCGAAGGCCACGGACACGCTGAGAATGGACGCCGCGGGGGCGACACCGATCAGTCCGCTGTCTTCGCCGGTGCCGCGCCCGGCGAGCAGGGAGGCCACCAGAGTGCCGTGCTCGTTGTCCAGGCCCACCGGCGTCTGGCCGTTGGCGGAGCCGAGCCCGGAGACATCCGTCCCGCCGACGACCACTCCGTCGAGTTCGGCGACGCTGCCGTCAACGCCGGTGTCGATGACGGCGACCGTCACGTCCGAGCCCGTGCTGGTGCCCCAGGCCTCGCTGAATCCGTAGTCGTTGAGCCAGTATTCGAGGTCTCGCACCTGGTCGGCACGGGCGGCCGGCGCGTCACCGACCACAGCGACCACGGGAACGCCCGCGGCGAGGATGATCGCGAAGCCAGCAAGAGCGCGGCGGAAAGGCCGTCTCACGCGTCGGCCGGCGGTGCCGACGGCGGGGCGTAGTCCAGGCATTCGCACACCGTCGGCGACCAGGCGGCGCGAAGGAGCGCCAGGTCACCAATGGGATTGACACCAGGGCCCGCCGCCAGGGCGTGCGCCGCGAGGGCGTGCAGGCACTTGACCCGCACCGGCATGCCACCGGAAGACACGCCGGCGAGCTCCGGCACAACACCGATCATCTCGCGGTCGGCAAGGAAGCTCTCGTGCGCGGCGCGATAGTGCGCGCGCAGGTCCTCGTCGTCGGCGAGCATCTGGTTGTACTCGTTCATCACCTGCGTGGCTTCGAGGAAGGACAGCGCCGCCGTCGCCGCGGGGTGGGACAGGTAATAGAGGGTCGGGAACGGCGTGCCGTCCTCGAGCCGCGGCGCCGTGGCGACCACGGTCGGTGCGCCGCAGACGCAGCGAGCGGCTATGCCGATGACGTTCCGGGCCGGCCGGCCCAGCTGGGCCGACACGGTGCTGATGTCGGCCGCGCTGGCTGGGTCGAAGGGGGGTCTGGTCACTGTGCTGCCTCCTGGGGAGCGAGTCCTGCTGTCATCACCGAACGGAACATCGAGTCGACCCAGTCGACTTCGGTGTCCTGGATGGCGGTGGATACGGCGGCGCCGTCCGTGGCGCCGTCCGCGCTGGCTCCGGTGTCGTTGAGAACGAGGAAGCTGATGTCGCCCGGCATTACGTAGGAAAGCCGGTCCCTGGCCTGGGTCGTCACGAAGGTGCGGTCATTCCAGCGTTCCCGCTCGGCCTTGAGGTTGTCGACCTCGGCCTCCTGGTCGGCGACGCTGGCGCTGAGTTCATCGATCTGCTGGCGCTGTTCGGCGTAGGTGCGCACGCTCGGGGCGAGCACCACCACCGCGAGCACGAGGATGCCCATCATCACGAAGGAAAAACCGGACAGGCGCAGCCCGCGCAGCCAGTTGCCCGCTGGGGTTTCCGGGTGCGACACCTGGGCGCTCGTCTGCGTGGTCTTTGACCCCGACTTCGGCGCGGTCGTCGCTTTCGTCGACTGCACAGAGGTCGTCTGCGCGGACGTCGCTGTCGTCTTCTGCGCGGTCCTCGGCTTCTGCCGGCGGGGTTCGGGGAGGCGCGGCGGAGTCATGCCAGAGCCGTTCCAGCTCATGTGGCTCCTTCCCGATAGCGTCGGGGCGCTCGGCGCACGCCGAGTCTCCCCTGATCTAGAGTGCCAGATCTTTGAGCCGAGTACGGTCACCACGGGCGCTGGAGCGGGGATCCTGTGCATATCCGCAGGCAGAAATCACCCATTCGGGGCGTGCGGGACGAAAAAAGGACCCCAGCCCGATGGGCTGGGGTCCTACTTCTGGTGTGAACCGGGCGGGTTAGGCCTTGAAGCGCGGGAACGCGGAGCGGCCGGCGTAGACCGCGGCCTCGCCGAGCTCTTCTTCGATGCGCAGGAGCTGGTTGTACTTGGCCACACGCTCGCTGCGGGCCGGGGCGCCGGTCTTGATCTGGCCGGCATCCGTGGCGACCGCGAGGTCGGCGATGAAGGTGTCTTCGGTCTCACCGGAGCGGTGCGAGATGACGGTCGTGTAGCCGGCGCGCTGGGCGAGGGCGACGGCATCCATCGTCTCGGTCAGGGTGCCGATCTGGTTGACCTTGATCAGGATCGAGTTGGCAGCCTTGATCTCGAGGCCCTTGGCCAGGCGGATCGGGTTGGTGACGAACAGGTCGTCTCCGACGATCTGCACCTTGTCGCCGAGCTGAGCGGTGAGGTGCACGTAGCCCTCCCAGTCCTCCTCCTCGAGCGGGTCTTCGATCGAGACGAGCGGGTACGCCTCGAGGAGCTCTGCGTAGTACGCGACGATCTCGGTGGAGGACAGTTCCTTGCCCTCGAAGTGGTAGACGCCGTCCTTGAAGAACTCGGTGGCGGCACAGTCGAGCGCGAGGCCGATGTCGGTGCCGGGCGTGTAGCCGGCCAGCGTGATCGCTTCGACGATGAGGTCGAGTGCGGCGCGGTTGCTCGGCAGGTTGGGAGCGAAGCCACCCTCGTCGCCGAGGCCGGTTGCCAGGCCCTTGCTCTTCAGCAGGCCCTTGAGGGCGTGGTAGACCTCAACGCCCCAGCGCAGGCCCTCGCTGAAGGTGGGGGCGCCGAGCGGCACCACCATGAACTCCTGGATGTCGACGTCGTTGTCAGCGTGCGAGCCACCGTTGATGATGTTCATCATCGGCACCGGCAGGGTGTGGGCGTTCGGGCCGCCGAGGTAGCGGAAGAGGGGCAGGTCGGCCGAGCTGGCGGCGGCCTTGGCGACGGCCAGGCTCACGCCGAGGATGGCGTTCGCGCCGACGCGCTCCTTGTTGACGGTGCCGTCGGTCTCGTTGAGGACCATGTCGATGATGCGCTGGTCAGCGGCGTCGAGGTCTTCGACGGCCGGGCCGAGCTCGTCGGTGACGCTCCCGACGGCCTTGAGCACGCCCTTGCCCAGGTAGCGCTTCTTGTCACCGTCGTGCAGCTCGTAGGCCTCGAAGGCGCCGGTGGAGGCGCCGGAGGGAACGGCGGCACGGCTCAGCGTGCCGTCCTCGAGAAGGACCTCGACCTCGACGGTCGGGTTGCCCCGAGAGTCGAGGATTTCGCGTGCAACAACTGCGTCAATAAGAGCCACAACTATCTCCTGTGTCTGTCTGTCTATCTGTTTTTGGATTTTTTAGTCCGGGTGGATTTTGAGGAAGACGCCGCTGTGTTCCAGTCCGCGCACCAGTCTAGTGACCGGCACGCCGGAGCGCTCAGGACTGAAGTCCCGTTCACCGCGGGATCAGGCGTCGTTCACTCGCCCAGCGGTTTGAAGACGAGGTCGGCGGCACCGAGCGTGTCGACGCCCACGAACGCGAAGCGGCCGTAGCCGGCGGCTCCGGCGCGTTCGAGGAGCGCCTTGAGATTCTTGGTGCGCTTCTCCAGGCGCACCCGGAGGCCCTCGGCCACCAGCGAGGCTTTGAGGGCCACCAGAGCGGCCGGGTCGGCGTCCTTCTCGTGCACCAGCACCACGGCCTGGTCGCTCTCTCCGTCGGAGTCGGCCAGGAGGTCGACGATGCGTTCGAAGCCGATCGAGAATCCGCAGGCGGGCACGTCGGTGCCGAGGAACCGGCCGATCATGCCGTCGTAGCGGCCGCCGCCGCCGAGGGAGTAGCCCAGGTCGGGGTGCTTGATCTCGAAGATGGTGCCGGTGTAGTAACCCATTCCCCGCACCAGGGTGGGGTCGAACTCGAGGGTGACTCCAGGCAGGGCGGCACGCAGGGCGAGCAGGTCGGCGTAGGCCGCCTCATCGAGCCAGGCCGGCGCATCCGCCTGGTCTGGCCAGCCGGCGTCGGCGAACCCGGCGAGGGTGTCGGGGAGGCCCGTTGTGTCGATGTCGAGCCGGTCGAGTTCGGCCACAACGCCCTCGACACCGATCTTGTCGAGCTTGTCGAGGGTGATCAGGGCCCGTTCGGTGAGGTTCTCGGCCACACCCCAGCTGGCGAGCATGGTGGCGAGGATGCGGCGATCGTTGATGCGCACGGAGCAGCCGGCCAAGCCCAGGTTGTCCAGGGCGGCGACGGTCGCGGTGATCAGTTCGATCTCGGCCAGGGGCCCGGCCTCGCCGATGATGTCGATGTCGCACTGCATGAACTGGCGGTAGCGGCCCTTCTGCGGGCGTTCGGCGCGCCAGACCGGGGCAATCTGGATGGAGCGGAACACCGTGGGCAGCTCGGCCCGGTGGCTGGCGTAGAACCGGGCCAGCGGCACTGTGAGGTCGAAGCGCAGGCCCAGGTCGGCCAGCGAGAGCAGGTCGTCGGCCTCGGCCGCGGCCACCAGGTCGGCCGGAGCGAGCCCGCGCTTGAGCACGGCGAAACCGAGCTTCTCGTTGTCACCGCCGAGACCGGAGTGCAGCCTCATGCTGTCCTCCATCACGGGCGTCTCGATCTCGTCGAAGCCGTGCGCTGCGAAGCTGGAGCGGATGACGCCCAGCGCCCTCTCGCGGGTGGCCTTGTCGGCCGGGAGGAAGTCGCGCATGCCGCGGGGAGGGGTCACTGCTGTTGCCATGCCCCAATTCTGGCAGGTTGCGCGGTGCCACCCGGCCGCAACTGGTCCCGCTGCGGACAAATGGTCCCGGTGTGCCGGGCGCAATTGTCCGAACGGGCAACAGTTGGCTCAGGGAGAGGACCTAGAGGGCGCCGCCGGCCGCGCCGGGCGCATCCGTGTCGCCGCCGGCGTCGCCGACCTGCTCGCGGGCGATGAAGTTCTCGATGTCGAAGAGGTTGTCCTTGGCACGCTTGGCGATGGTCAGCAGGGTCGACATCGAGGCGACCTCTTCCACCTGCTCCTTGAGGAACCAGAGCATGGCCTGCTCCCCGAGGGCGTCACCGTCGGCGCGCGCGGCCTTGAACAGCGCCTCGATCTGGCCGGTGACCTGCTGTTCCTGCGCGAGCGCCAGCGCGATCGGTTCGACGATGTTCGCGAACCCGTTGATCACGGCGGGGATGCCGGGAATGACGACCTCCAGGCCCCGGTCCAGGCGGTACTGCACGAGCATCATGGCGTGGTTGCGCTCTTCGACCGACTGGCGATAGAAATGCGCGGCCAGCTGGGGCAGGTCCTGGCTGTCGAACCAGGTGGCGATCGCGATGTACTGCTGGGAGGCAGCGAATTCATTGCCGATCTGCTGGGTGAGGAGCGTGTTGAAGGTAGTTTCGGTCATGCAGCGACGTTAGCGGGCCGGGCCGTGGCCCGCTACGCGCCGGAGCCCGCTACGCGCTGGGGAACGCGATGACCCCGGCGTCGGTGGGGTCGGCGTCGCTCTCCTGCTCGCTGCTGCGGATCTCGTCCTGCAGGTCGCGGAGGGCGGTGCGCAGTGCCCGCTCGGAGTCCAGCCCCTGCGCCTTGGCCGCCGACACGATGGCGAGCAGGATCGGGCCGAGCTCGGCCTCACTGTCGATGGGCAGCAGCGCGGGCGGGTCGGTCTCGAGCAGACCGATCTTCTGGGCCCGGCCGATCACCTTGTCGGCCAGCGCCAGCGCGGGCATGCCCTGCGGGATGCCGTCGAGCACGCTGGTGCGGTGCGGCTTCTCCGCGGCCTTGACGTCATCCCAGCCGGCGATCACGTCGTCGGTGGTCGGCGCGATGGTGCGATCCAGGGGCGCATCGCCGAAGACATGCGGATGGCGACCGACCATCTTCGCGGTCATCCTGGCCGCCACGGCCTGGATGTCGAAGTCCTCCCCCGGTGTCTCGGCGGCGATGCTGGCGTGGAAGACGACCTGGTAGAGAACGTCACCGAGTTCCTCGAGCAGGTCGTCGCTGCTGCCGCTCTCGATGGCCTCGATCAGCTCGTGGGTTTCCTCGGTGAGGTACTGCACCAGCGACTCGTGGGTCTGCTCCTTGTCCCAGGGGCAGCCGCTCGGCGCGCGCAGGCGGGCCACGGTGGCGACGAGTTCGTCGAAGGCGGACGGAGCGGCGGCGGATGAGGTGGTCTCTGCGGATTCGGTCACACTCCATCGTAGGCGGCGGGTCTAAACTGAGCGCTGGTGTGCCGGGAAGTCTGGTCGGCGGGCGAAGTGTTTCGCTCCGACCTATGATCAACCCCGTTTTCGTACGGGTGGACAGGACCCACGCATGACCTTCATCCGCTCCGAGCGCTACGCCGCCGGTTTTCTGCTCATCGCCGGCGTACTCGGCCTGATCATGGCCAACCTCTCGTTCGGACCGGCGCTGATCGAGGCGGCCAACGTGCACCTGCACACCGGCCTGTTCGGTCTCGACCTCTCGGCGAAGCACTGGATCAGCGACGGCCTGCTCTCGGTGTTCTTCTTCCTCATCGCCATCGAACTTAAACGCGAACTGGTGATCGGCGACCTGAACAGCTTCGGCAAGGCCGCACTGCCCGCCCTCGCCGCGTTCGGCGGGGTGCTGGTGCCGGCCGGGATCTACCTGTTGCTCACCCAGGGATCTGGGCTCGCCGCCGGCTGGCCGGTGCCGACGGCCACCGACATCGCCTTCGCCCTGGGCGTCCTGGCCGTGTTCGGCCGGGGCATCCCCACCCGGGTGCGGGTGTTCCTGCTGGCCCTGGCCGTGCTCGACGACCTGGTGGCGATCCTGATCATCGCGTTCTTCTTCACCCAGGACCCGCAGTTGCAGTTCATCGGTTTCGCCGCCATCGCCGCCACGCTCTTCGGGCTCACCAGCCGGATGCTCAAGCCCCGTTCCGGCTGGGTGCTCGCCCGCCGGCCCGCCTGGCCGATCATCGTCGCCCTGACCGTGCTCGGCATGGCGACCTGGTACTTCACCTACCTGTCCGGCGTGCACGCCACCATCGCCGGGGTCATCCTGGGTCTGGTGATGGCCCGCGTGCCTGGGGGCCGCACCCGGTACGTGCTCGAGCCCTACTCGAACGCGGTGATCCTGCCGCTGTTCGCCTTCTCGGCGGCGCTGGTCGCGATCCCCCAGGTGAGCCTGGCCGAGCTCAGCCCGGCCTTCTGGGGAATCCTGGTGGCCCTGCCGGTGGGCAAGCTGATCGGCATCACCCTGGCCGGCAGCCTGGGCAGCCTGATCTCCAAACGGCCCAACGGGTCCAGGTCCGGGCTCAAGTTCGTCGACATCGTCATGGTCGCCTGCCTGGGCGGCATCGGCTTCACGGTGTCACTGCTGATGGGCGCGCTCGCGTTCGCCGGCAGCGTCGAGGTGGTCGACGAGGCGACCCTCGCCGTGCTGCTCGGTTCGGGCTTCGCGATCCTCGTCTCGGCCGTGGTGGTCAGTGCGCGGGCACGGCAGTATCGACGGACCGCGGAAACACCGCATCCAGCAGTGCGCCCGTCCACGCTATAAGCGCGGCATCGGTCACCGGTTCACCGTTCACACGCGGCAACGGCACGATCATCGACCCGGCCGCGGCCGAGTACTTGGCGCCGGGGTACATCCGCTGCACCCGCACCTGCATCGAGTCGGCCAGGTCGACCGGGGCGACGCGCAGGTTCGAGCCCATCGCCACGACCTCGCCGAGGCCGGCCTGCTGGGCGTGCCGGCGCAGTCTGGAGACCGCGATGAGGTTGCTGACGGCCTCTGGCGGTTCGCCGTACCGGTCGGTGAGTTCCTCGAGCACGAGGCCGATCTGGTCGTCGGCGGCCGCGGGCCCGCTGGCGCCGGAGAGTTTCTGGTATGCCTCCAGGCGCAGCCGCTCGCTGTCGACGTAGTCCTCGGGGATGTGCGCGTCGACGGGCAGCTCGAGCCGCAACTCGGTCTGGCCCTCTGCGACGTCGCCGCGGAAGGTGGACACGGCCTCGCCGATCATGCGCAGGTACAGGTCGAAGCCGACCCCGGCGATGTGACCGGCCTGCTCACCGCCGAGCAGGTTACCCGCACCGCGGATCTCGAGGTCCTTCAGCGCCACCTGCATGCCGGCGCCGAGTTCGTTGTTGGCCGCGATGGTGGCCAGCCGGTCGTGCGCGATCTCGGAGAGCGGCTTGTTCTCGTCGTAGAGGAAGTACGCGTATGCACGTTCCCTGGCCCGCCCCACCCGGCCGCGCAGCTGGTGCAGCTGGCTGAGGCCGTACTTGTCGGCCCGGTCGATGATGATGGTGTTCGCGTTGGCGATGTCCAGGCCGGTCTCGATGATGGTCGTGGAGACCAGGATGTCGAACTTGTTCTCCCAGAAGTCCACCACCACCTGCTCGAGCTGGGCTTCCGGCAGCTGCCCGTGCGCCACGGCGACCCGAGCCTCCGGCACGAGCTCGGCCAGTTGCGCGGCCACCCGGTTGATGCTCGAGACCCGGTTGTGCACGAAGAAGATCTGGCCCTCCCGCAGCAGCTCCCTGCGGATGGCGGCGGCCACCTGCCGGTCGGAGTACGGCCCGACGAAGGTGAGGATCGGGTGCCGGTCCTCCGGCGGGGTCGCCAGGGTGGACATCTCCCTGATGCCGGTGACGGCCATCTCCAGGGTGCGCGGGATGGGCGTGGCGCTCATGGCGAGGATGTCGACGTTGGTCTTGAGCTTCTTGAGCGCGTCCTTGTGCTCCACGCCGAAGCGCTGCTCCTCATCGATGATGACCAGGCCGAGATCCTTGAAGATCGTGTTCTCTGACAGGAGCCGGTGGGTGCCGATGACCATGTCGACGGTGCCGTCCAGCATCCCGGCGATGGTCTCGCGGGACTCCTTCTCGGTCTGGAACCGGCTGAGCGCGCGCAGGTGGATGGGGAACCCGGCGAAGCGTTCCTGGAAGGTCTCCATGTGCTGGCGCACGAGCAGGGTGGTGGGCACGAGCATCGCCACCTGCTTGCCGTCCTGGATCGCCTTGAACGCGGCGCGCACGGCCACCTCGGTCTTGCCGAAGCCAACGTCGCCGGAGAGCAGCCGGTCCATCGGGATGGGCCGCTCCATGTCGGCCTTGACCTCCTCGATGGTGGTCAGCTGGTCTGGCGTCTCTGCGAACGGGAACGCCTCCTCGAGCTCCCGTTGCCAGGGGGTGTCGGGGCCGAACGCGTGACCCTTGCTGGCCATCCGGGCGGAGTAGAGCTTGACCAGCTCGACGGCGATGTCGCGCACGGCCCTGCGGGCCTTGGTCTTGGCGGCCGACCAGTCGCTGCCGCCCATCTTCGACAGTGCGGGCGCCTCACCGCCGACGTATCGGGAGACCAGGTCGAGCTGGTCGGTGGGCACGTAGAGCTTGTCGCCGGGCTGGCCGCGCTTCGACGGGGCATACTCGAGCACGAGGTATTCGCGGGTGGTCTTGACCGGATGGCGACCGCCACTGGAGACCTCGCGCTGGGTGAGCTCGATGAACCGGCCGATGCCGTGGGTCTGGTGCACGACGTGGTCGCCGGTCTTGAGCTGCAGCGGATCGACGACGTTCTTACGCCGGCTGGCGAGCTTCTTGATCTGCCGGGCGTCGTAGCCGACCGTGCGGCCGTAGAACTCACTCTCGCTGACGAGGGTGAGCTTGAGTTCGGGGATCTCGAAACCGTGCGCGATGGAGGCCTTGAGCAGGTAGGCGATTCCGGGTTCGGGGTCGGCCGGGAACTCCTCGACGATCCGTGCGGGCAGTTCGGCGCCGGCCAGGACGTCGGCGGCCCGCTCGACGAGACCGGCGCCCTGGGCGACGACCGCGACGGTCCAGCCGTCCTTGAGCCGGCCGGAGAGGTGTCCGACGGCGCCCTCGACGTTGCCGGCGAAGCTGGGCACGGCATCACCCTCGACCCGAACGGTGAGCAGTTCATCGATCTCGCGGTGCTCCGGCAGCACCTCGATGTCGGTCGGCGCGGCCTGGAAGGAGCTCAGGGTCCACCAGACCCGCTGGGTGGCGGGGGCGCCGGGCGCGGAGTAGCGCACGGCGTCGCGCAGGGCGCCCAGGGTGAGGAAGTCACCGCTGGCCAGGTCGATGGGCGCCTCGGCGCCGGCGGTGGCGGCATTCCAGGCGGCGGAGAGGAACTCGCGATTGGTCTCGGCGAGGCTGATCGCCCTGGAGGCCACGCGTTCGGGCGAGATCACGGCGACGGCGGCCTGGCTGGGCAGGTAGTGGGTGAGCGGCACGAGCCTGTCCACGAGGGCGGGGGCGAGGCTTTCCATGCCCTCCACCGGGATACCCTCCGCCACCTTGGCGAGGAGTCCGGCGAGGCTGGGGAACTCGTGCTGCATCTCCCTGGCCCGCTGGCGCACGGCCGGGCTGAGCAGCAGTTCGCGGCTCGGCGGCAGGGTCACCGAGGCGATCGGCTCCGGCATGGAGCGCTGGTCTGACACCGCGAAGGCACGGATCTGCTCCACCTCGTCGCCGAAGAACTCGATCCGGTACGGGTGCGCGGCCATGGGCGGGAAGACGTCGAGGATGCCGCCGCGGACGGCGAACTCGCCGCGGCGGGTGACCATGTCCACCCGGGCGTATGCCACGTTGACCAGCTCGACCGAGAGGGCCGCCAGGTCGTGGCCGCGGCCGCCGGCCGTCAGTTCCAATGGCGCGTAGTCGGTGAGGTTGTCGGCCAGAGGCTGCAGGGCGGCGCGCACGGAGGCGACCACGATGAGCGGACGGCGGGTGGCGGCATCCTGTTCCTCCCAGTCGCGCATCCGTCGCAGGGCGTAGAGGCGGCGGCCGACGATCTCGGCGCTGGGGCTGAGCCTCTCGTGCGGCAGGGTCTCCCAGGCCGGGAACTCGACGATCTCGGCGTCGTCGGAGAAGCAGGCCAGATTCTCCCGCAGAGCCTCGGACTCCCGGCCGGTCGCGGTGATGACGAGCAGCGCCCGGCCCAGGTCGCGTCGGTCGCGCTGTTCGAGCAGCCCGGCCAGCAGCGGGGCGCGGAGCCCCTCCGGCAGGGAGAAATCGGCGTCACGGGCCGCGAGGGCGAGGGCGGCATCGAACGAGGCGGCGCGCGAAAGCGCCGGAATTAAACCCTGAAGAATCACCGCACAAGTCTACGGGGGAACGCCTGGGCGAAGGAGCCTCAGGCGGGTGGCGCGTGGAACTTCTGCTGCGCGGCGGTGACACCGTCCGTGATGATCAGCTCGATGGCATCCGCCGCATCTTCGAGCATGATCGGCAGGGTGGCGCGCTCGGCGCTCGTGTAGTCGTGCAGCACGAAGTCGGCGGCGTTCTGCCGGCCCGGCGGGCGGCCGATGCCCATGCGGATGCGGGTGAACTCGTTGCTGCCGGTGGCGGCGATGATGTCGCGCACCCCGTTGTGGCCGCCGTGCCCGCCGCCCACCTTGATCTTCAGGGTGTCGAAGGGGAGGTCGAGCTCATCGTGCACGACGATGAGCCGGGACACGTCGAGCGAGTAGAACCGCAGCAGGCCCGCGACGGGGCCGCCGGAGAGGTTCATGAAGCTGTTCGGCTTGGCCAGAATCAGCTTGGGGCCGCCGGGACCGGTTCGGCCCTCGGCGACGGCGGCGTTCGCCTTGTGGTTCTTGAAATTCGCGCGCAGTCGGTCGGCGAGCACGGCCGTGACCATGTGGCCGACATTGTGGCGGTTACCGGCGTAGCCGGGCCCGGGGTTACCGAGCCCGACTACGAGCCAGAGATTCTCGTCCAGGGGGTTCCTTTACAAAAGTGTCTGTCCGGTGGAGGGGGGAGGCTACTCGGCGGCAGCGTCCTCGGCGGGAGCGTCTTCGCCCTCGACGGTCTCCTCTTCCTCTTCTTCCTCGACCGGCAGGTGCACGCCGATGACGACCATCTCGGGGTCGGAGATGAGCGACGCGCCGGCGGGCAGCGTGAACTCGCTGGCGTGCACGAGGGCGCCGTCTTCGAGGCCTTCGACGTCGAAGCTGACGCTCTGCGGGATGTTGGTGGCTTCGACCTCGAGCAGCAGGGTCTTGGCGTCGAGGTCGGCGGTGGTGCCGGGGGCGGGCTCGCCGACGACGTGCACGGCGACCTCGACCTGGACCTTCTCACCCTTGCGGATGACGATGAGGTCGAGGTGCTCGATGATCTGGCGGACCGGGTCCTTCTGCACGTCCTTGACCAGGGTCAGGTGCGTGGTGCCCTCGACGTCGAGCTCGAGCACGGCGTTCGCACGACGCAGCAGCAGGCCGATCTCGTGGGCGGGCAGCGCCACGTGCACGGGATCGGTGCCGTGGCCGTAGATGACGGCGGGGATCTTGCCCAGCACGCGCAGCTTGCGGGCCGCACCCTTGCCGAAGCTGTTGCGCGCGTCGGCGCTGATCTTGTTGTTGCTGTTGGCCTCGGCCATGGTGTGTCTCCTTGCGGGCGAAAAGCGCCCGGATGTTGGTGGCGCGGGCGGAAAGCCCACGCATGGATACTGATTCAACTCGAACGCATGTCAGCGTGAGGAAAGACCGGGGAGGACTTTTCACCGCGTCGATCACGGATTCGCCGTTGCGCGGTTGCCCGTGCTCCGCGAATCCCTCGCCGAAGTTCAACTCACCACTCTAGCGGACCCGCCCGCTCGGCGCACGACGATAGTGTGACGGACATGCCGTCGAGCCTGCACACCCGAGTGACCGAGAGCGTCGGACGGTCCATCGTCGACGGTGTCGTGCCCGCCGGCGCCGTGATGCTCTCCGACGAGATCGAACGCCGCCAGGGCGTCAGCCGGTCGGTGGTGCGCGAGGCCATCCGGGTGCTCGCATCGATCGGGTTGGTGGAGTCGGTCAAGCGGGTCGGTATCCGGGTGCTGCCGCAGTCGCACTGGAACGCCTACGATCCCACGCTCATCCGCTGGCGGCTGCTCGGGCCTGGCAAGGGGGAACAGCTCCGCTCACTGACCGAGTTGCGCGCGGCGGTGGAGCCGATGGCCGCCGAACTGGCCGCCCGGCACGCCCCGCAGCCGATGTCGGCCGAGATCCTGAACCTGGCGGCACGGATGCGCACCGTGGGCCGTAGCGGTGACCTGCCCCTGTTCCTGGAGCTGGACATCCGTTTTCACAGCCTGGTGCTGCACGGCTCGGGCAACGAGATGTTCGCCACGCTCGACGCCGCGATCGGCGCGGTGTTGTCGGGCCGCACCGACCTGGGCCTGATGCCCACCCACCCGCATGAGACGGCTCTGCAGTGGCACGTCGATGTGGCGGATGCGATCCAGGGCGGCCACCCGCAGAAGGCGCGCGACTCGATGGAGCTGATCATGCGCCGCACGATCGCCGAGGTGGAGTCGACCTGGGCCGACACCCCCCGACTGTTCTTCTGAGCCGTTAGCCCTCGACGGCGTCGACGAAGCGGAGCAGCACCTTGCCGGAGACGGCGGAGTCCCGCGCGACTGCGAAGGCCTCGAGGGCGTCTGCGGCGTCGAACTCGTGGGTCACCACCGGGTCGACGAACAACGACCCGTCGGTCAGGGCCGCCAGCACCTCGTCGATCTCGTCGTTGAACCTGAACGAGCCGAGCAGTTCGAGCTCGCGGGTGATCGCCAGCGCGATCAGCGCCGGCTGCTCGCCGACGGGCAGCAGCCCCACCATGACGACCCGGCCGCCGCGCGCGGCACCGCGGAAGGCCGAGGCCAGGCCGCGCGGGCTGCCGGAGGACTCGAAGACCACATCGGCGGCCACCGCCGCGATACCGTCGGCATCGGTGGCGACCAGCGTGCGGGTCGCGCCGAGTCGCGCCGCGGTTCGCAGCGGCAGGTCGTGCATGTCGGTCGCGATGATCTCGGCCGCACCGGCCCGCTTCGCCACGGCGATGATGAGTGAGCCGATCGGGCCGGCGCCGATCACGAGCACTCGCTTGCCGGCGACGGATCCGGCCCTGGCCACCGCGTGCCACGCCACTGCGGCCGGTTCGACCAGCGCGGCGGCGCGCAGGTCGAGCCCCTCGGGCAGGGCACGGAGCATCCGGGCCGGGAGCGCCACGAACCGGGCGAACGCGCCCTCGGTGTGCGGGAACCTGGCGGCGCTGCCGAGGTAGGTGCAGCCAGGCGACAGGTTGGGGCGGTCCGCCGGATACGGCGAGCCGTCGCCCGGCCCCGGCGTGGCCGGGTGCACGGCCACCCGGGTGCCGGCAGACGGGCCGGAGCCGTCGGCCGCCTGGCGCACGACGGTGCCGACGACCTCGTGACCGAGCAGCATGGGCGCCCTGAGGATGGACTCCCCCGCTGCGCCGTGCTGCCAGTAGTGCAGGTCGGAGCCGCAGATGCCGCCGTAGGCGACCTCCACGAGGGACTCGTCGGCACCGGGAGCCGGCACGACCACCCGGTCGACGCGCAGGTCTCCGGCCGCGTGCGCGACGACGGCCAGGTTTTCGGTGGGTGTCATGTTCGGTGTTCCTTACTTCTCAGACTTCTCAGCTCAGACGACGACGGTCATGCCGCCGTCGATGAAGATGACCTGACCGTTGACGAACGCGGATGCGTCGCTGGCCAGCCACAGGGCCGGTCCGACGAGGTCGGCGGTCGTGCCCCAGCGGTGCGCGGGCGTGCGGCCTAGGATCCACTGGTTGAAGGTGTCGTCGTCGACCAGCTTCTGGGTCATCTCGGTGTGGATGTAGCCGGGTGCGATGGCGTTGATGGTGAGGCCGTGCCCTGCCCACTCTGCCGTCATGGCTCGAGTGAGGTTGCGGATGCCGCCCTTCGACGTGGTGTAGGCGCCGATGGTGGGCCGGGCCAGGTCGGTCTGCACCGAGGCCACGTTGATGATGGTGCCGACGCCGCGCTCGATCATGCCGCGGGCGGCGGTGCGGCCGACCAGGAACGCGCTGGTGAGATTGGTCGTCAGCACGCGTTCCCAGTCGGCGAGGGCGAGGTCGAGCAGTGGCACGCGGTGCTGGATCCCCGCGTTGTTGACCAGGATGCGCAGCGGCCCGACCTCCTCCTCTATCCAGGCGATCCCCGCAACGACAGCAGCCTCACCCGTCACGTCGAAGGCACGAGCGAAGACCCGCTCTGCCCCGAACCTCGCGGTGAACTCGGCCTGGGTGGCCGCCAGCCGCTCGGGGTCGACACCGTTGAGCACCACGACGGCGCCCGCCTCGGCGAACCCCTCCGCGATGGAACGGCCGATCCCGCGGCTGGAGCCGGTGACCAGGGCCACCCGTCCGGAGATGTCGAACTGGCTGGGTGTCTGCTGCGCTGTCATGGGGATTTCCGTTCTAGAAGGTGCTGGCGACGAGGTAGATCGCCAGGGCGATCACGAAGCCGACGACGGCGATGAGCGCCTGGCCCACGGTCCAGGTCTTCAGCGTGGTCTTGGTGTCCATCTCGAAGAACCGGCTGACCAGCCAGAAGCCGGAGTCGTTGACGTGACCGGCGAAGACGGATCCCGCGGCGAGGCTGAGGACGATCGCGGCCAGCTGCACCGGGTTGAAGTCCGGGTTGTTGAGCACGACCGGCTGCACCAGGGCGGCAGCGGTGGTGAGGGCGACGGTGGCCGAACCCTGCGCAACGCGCACGATCGCAGCGATGACGAAGCCGGCCACGATGACCGGCAGGCCGATCGCGTCGAGGGACTCGGCGATGGCGTTGCCGATACCACTGGCGCGGAGCACGCCACCGAACATGCCACCGGCGCCGGTGATCAGGATGACGGAGGACACCGGGCCCAGCGCGCTGTCGACGACGTTCTCGATCAGGCTGGAGGACTTCCGCTTCTGCCAGCCGAGCAGGATCATGCCGAGGAATACGGTGATGAGCAGGGCGACGGGGGTTTCACCCAGCGTGCGCAGCACCTGCACCCAGGTGTCGTCGAGCGAGACCAGTCCGGCGGTCGCGGCCATGTTGAGGCCGGTGTTGAGGAAGATCAGGCCGAGCGGGAGAAGCAGCAGGGTGAGGATGGTGCCGAGCTTGGGCGAGGAGGCGAAGTCGTCGAAGTCGCCGGTGCTGCCGCGCAGGATGCTGGGAACGGGCAGGTTGTACTTGCGGCCGACGTAGCCGCCGAAGAGGTGTCCAACGAGGTACCAGGCGGGCAGTGCGACGACGAGACCGAAGATCAGCACGAGTCCGACGTCGGCGCCGAGCAGGCCGGTGGCGGCGACGGGGCCCGGGTGCGGCGGCACGAAGATGTGCATGACCGAGAACGCCACGGCGGAGGGGAAGGCGTAGAGCAGGAAGGAACCGCCGAGTCGACGGGCCACGGCGAAGATGATCGGTAGCATGACGACCAGACCGGCGTCGAAGAAGATCGGGAAACCGAACATCAGCGATGCGACAGCCAGGGCCAGGGGCGCCCGACGCTCACCGAACCGGAAGATCAGGGCATCCGTGAGCACCTTGGCACCGCCGCTGGTCTCGAGCATGCGGCCGAGCATGGCGCCGAGGCCCACGAGCAGGGCCACGCTGGCCAGGGTGCCGCCGAAGCCGGTGAGCAGGGTCGGCATCAACTGCGCGGTGGGGATGCCGGTGGCGATGGCGGTGAGCAGGCTCACCAGGATCAGCGCCAGGAAGGCGTGCACCTTGAACTTCATGATCAAGACGAGCAGGAGCAGGATGGCGCCGACGGCGACTCCCAGCAGGGCGGGGGTGGAGAGCACCCAGTTCAGTTCAAGGTCGGTCATCGTCGTCCGTTGCTTTCTGTGATTGCACCGACGATCTCGTCGGGGGTCATGGTGAGGGAAACGCGGAGGCCAGCCTCGCTGGCCGCCAGGGGTTCCAGGGTCGCGAACTGCGAGTCCAGGAGGTTGGTCGGCATGTATTCGTGATTGCGGTGGGAGAGACGGTCGGCGACGATGGCCTGGTCGCCGAAAAGTTCGGCGAAGACCAGTCCCGGTACGATGCTGCGCATCAGGTCCCGGTAGCTCAGCTTGAGTGCCGAGCAGGCCACGACGGTGCTCTCCCCCGCGGTCTGGGCATCCGCCATCGTCTGCGCGATGCGCGTGAGCCAGGGCAGCCGGTCGGCGTCGGTGAGCGGATGCCCTGAGGCCATCTTCGCCTTCGCGTCGGCACTGTGCAGGTCGTCACCGTCGATGAAGCGCAGGCCCTGCTTCTCGGCCAGCAGCCGGCCGACGGTGGACTTGCCGGAGCCCTGCACGCCCATGACGACCAGCGGCGGGATGGTGGGTGCGGGGAGAGCGGGAGGGTTCGTCGTCATTGATGCTCCACTTCGTTGTCAGACGCGTCATTACATCGGATTATTTCGTGGAAGTCACTCAATAAATCTGATTTCAGGTCGAGACACTATCAGTTATGTCTGCTTTGTCAAAGCCATTTCCCGGAACGCTGCTGAGGCGCATCTGGCGCGCGGTCAGGCCGGCGATGTTACGCCCCGCGGCCCGTCGACCGCTCGCCGGGCGGAGCCGGCCGCTCGATGCGACTACCCTAGAAAGTGGTCAAAGCTCACAGACCCGAAGGAGAACACGTGTCAGAAACCGGTTCAGCACAGGCAAACATCGGCGTGGTCGGACTGGCGGTGATGGGCTCCAACCTCGCCCGCAACCTCGCCAGCCGCGACGGCAACACCGTGGCCGTCTACAACCGTTCGCCCGAACGCACCCGCCTGCTCACGGATGAGCACCCCGAGGCCGGCTTCGTGGCATCCGAAACCATCGAGGACTTCGTCGCCTCGCTCAAGACCCCCCGCACCGCGATCATCATGGTGCAGGCCGGTAAGGGCACCGACGCCGTGATCAGCCAGCTGACCGAGCTGTTCGAGCCCGGCGACATCATCGTCGACGGCGGCAACGCCCTGTTCACCGACACCCTGCGCCGCGAGAAGACCGTGCGCGAGACCGGCATCAACTTCGTCGGCGCCGGTATCTCCGGTGGCGAAGAAGGCGCTCTCAAGGGCCCGAGCATCATGCCGGGCGGCTCCGCAGAGGCCTACGTCACCCTCGGCCCGATCCTCGAGTCGATTGCCGCGGTCGTCGACGGCGAGCCCTGCGTGACCCACGTCGGCACCGATGGCGCCGGCCATTTCGTCAAGATGATCCACAACGGCATCGAGTACGCCGACATGCAGCTCATCGGCGAGGCGTACGACCTCATCCGTCGCGGCACCGGCAAGACCCCGGCCGAGATCTCCGAGATCTTCACCGAGTGGAACAAGGGCGAACTCGAGAGCTACCTCATCGAGATCACCGCCGAGGTCCTCAAGCAGGTCGACGCGGAGACCGGCAAGCCGCTCGTCGACGTGATCGTCGACCAAGCCGGCAGCAAGGGCACCGGCGTCTGGACCGTGCAGACCGCGCTCGACCTCGGCATCCCCGTCTCCGGCATCGCCGAGGCCGTGTTCGCCCGGTCCGTCTCCTCCAAGCCCGCGCAGCGTGCCGCTGCCGCCGCCCTGCCCGGCCCGACCGCCAACCCCGTCGAAGACGTGGACGGCTTCATCGAGGGTGTGCGCCAGGCGCTGTACGCATCCAAGGTCATCGCCTACTCGCAGGGCTTCGACGCCATCGTCGCCGGCGCCGAGGAGTACAACTGGGACATCAAGAAGGGCGAGATCGCGAAGATCTGGCGCGGCGGCTGCATCATCCGCGCCCGCTTCCTCAACCGCATCACCGAGGCCTACACCGAGAACCCCGGGCTCGTCTCGCTGGTCACCGCCCCGTTCTTCACCGATGTCGTCGCCACGGCCCAGGACTCCTGGCGCAATGTCGTCGCCGACGCTGCCCACGCGGGCATCCCGGCGCCGGTGTTCGCCTCGTCCCTGGCCTACTACGACAGCCTGCGCGCCGACCGCCTGCCCGCTGCCCTCACCCAGGGCCAGCGTGACTTCTTCGGTGCGCACACCTACAAGCGCGTCGACAAGGACGGCACCTTCCACACGCTGTGGTCCGGCGACCGGTCCGAGATCGCCACGGAGGGCTCCTCGCACTAGAGCCTGCTCACCCGCACGACCCGCCCGGCAACTGTTGCCCGTGCGGACATTTGCGCCCGGTACGCCGGGACCATTTGTCCGCACGGGCAACAGTTCTCTGGTCACCCGGCCTGGATCGGCGCGGCTGGGACACCTCCGGTCAGCGGATGACCGGCAGCCCGGCCTCGACCAGGAGGCGCTGGAGCCTCCCCCGGTCGGTCAGCTCCGTCCAGCCCCAGCGCACCACCCTGAAGCCTTCGGCGCGGAGATGGTCCTCGCGCATCTTCTCCTCGTACACAACCTCGCCGGGACTCCGCCCGCGCAGGAACTCCTCCTTGAGGTACTTGCCCTTCCCGTCGAACTCCCCGATCACCCGGTGCGTCGGCCATTCCACGTCGGTGAAGTACCACCCGCCCCTGGGGTTGGCATGCCGGGTCTGCAGCTCGGGGTCGGGAAAGCCCAGTTCGAAGATGGCGACCCGGCTGAGCGACTCCCCCGGGTTGTCGGCGTTGGGCCGCGCGAAGTCGATGGCGCGCTGCGCCTTGGTGCTGCCGCGCACCGACCCACACCGGGCCAACAGCTCGCACAATTCGTCTGGGTAGACGAGCACCTCCGGTGTGGCCCGTCGAGGATTCATGGCGTGGTCGAGCGCGACGACGGCATTCTCGAAGGTCGTCGTTCGGGCCAGGTCGAGCAGGGTGCGCACCGGTCTGGTCACCAGCACTCCGTCGAGTTCGACGACGTCGGCCCAGTCGAACGCGGTGCGATGCACGAACACACCGTTCTTGCTGCGCACCCGCGATGCCGGCACGGCGAGCACGTGCACGTCCCGGGGCCAGGCGCCGCTCAGCGGGATGCCCCAGAGCGCCGCAGCGGACTGGTGGCTGACCACGGGGTCGTGCCGTCTGGTCTCGACGACTGCACGGATCTGGTCGACGTAGCGGTCCCTGGCGGTCAGCCCGCCCCAGCGCTCGGCCGTCGTGAAGACCCCGCGGCGCAAGCGTGTCCCCTGGCCGTGATCGACCGATCGGCGGAAGGTCCGGGCGTCGGTGTCGGTCACTCCGATGCTCTTCACGAGGAACAGGCCCGTTCGGGGATCCAGCCGGTCATCAGTCATGCGGCAACAATCGCATCCGTTGTCTCACCGGTACCCAGCCCACGCGCGCCGGTGCAGAGCCGCCCGTCGCCCGTGCTGTGGAGGAGCCGCACCTCCACCCGCTATCTGTTACCGCTGCGGACAAGTGCACCCGGTGTGCCGGGACCACTTGTCCGCTTGGGAAACAGTTAGCGCGGGGCGGGGGCCGAGGGAGCGGCGGGGGCGGCGGGGCGGCGGAGGGCGCGGGCGATCAGGCCCAGGGCGAGCCAGGCTGCGGCGGCGACGACGCCAGGCCAGGGCAGGGTCACGGCCAGGAGCAGGCAGCCGGCCACACCGAGGTATTGCACCCAGCGGGGCAGCCAGCGCTGCTCACGCGGCTGCCGGAGCGCGGCCAGGTGCGCGATGGCGTAGTAGACCAGTACCGCGCAGGCCGAGAAGCCCACTAGCTGGGCGGGATCCAGCAGCAGAACGCCGATGATCGCCACGAGGCCCATGCTCACCTCGGCGACCACCGGGCTCCGCCGGGTCGGCGAGATGCGCGCGAGCGCGCCGGGCAGGTCGCCCTCCCTGGCCATCGCCAGCCCGGTGCGGCTGAGACCGGCGAGGATGCCCGCCAGCGACCCCAGGCAGGCGAGCGCCGCCAGCACCCTGGCGATGCCTGTCCACGGTTCGGCGCCGCCCACGAGGTCGGCCAGCGGCGAGACCGACGCCGCCAGAGACGCCGGTGAGAGCACGACCACGCAGAGCACCCCGATCACCCCGTAGACGACCAGGGTGAGGGCCAGCGCGGTCACGATCGCCCGCGGCAGCGTACGGCGCGGGTCACGCACCTCCTCCCCCAGGGTCGCCATCCGGGCGTAGCCGGCGAAGGCGAAGAACAACAGGCCGGCCGACTGCAGGATGCCCGCCCAGCCGCCGTCGAACAGCGTCGCCGGGTCGAACGCGGCGGTTCGGGTGCCGCCTGCGAGCCCCGCGCCCACCGTGACCATCAACGCGAGCAGCCCGCCGAGCACGAGGAACACCACCACGGCGCTGAGCCTGGCGGTGCTGCGGATCCCGGCGAGGTTGACGCCACCAAGGGCGAGCAGCGCGAGCAGGGCCACCGCACGGGCCTGCTCCGGCCAGAGGTACCCGCCCAGGATCAGGGCGATGGCACCGGCGGACGCCGTCTTGCCGGCCAGGAACAGCCACCCGGCCGAGAACCCCCACCACGGACCGAGGGTGGCCCGCCCGAACGCGTACGCTCCCCCGGAGACGGGATGGCTCATCGCCAGTTGCGCGGAGCTCAGGGCGTTCAGTGAGGCCAGGAGCCCGGCGATGACCAGCCCGATGAGCAGGCCGGAGCCGGCCGCGGCCGCCGCCGGAGCCCAGACGTAGAACACGCCGGCGCCGATCATGGCGGCCAACCCCACCACCGTCGCCCCGGCGGTGCCCAGGTGCCGGGTGAGGGTGTCGTGGCGATCCGGCCCGCCCGTGGAAGTCATGCAGCCAGAGTAGGGCCACAAGGTGAACAGTCTGATTTACTGGAGGGCACCCATGAGCGATTTCCACCCCGAACTCTCCGGTTACGAACCGACGGACTCCACCCGGCCCCTGCGCGGCCGCCGGACGGTGCTACTGATGCGCGTCACGGTCATCCTGGGTCTCATCGCCCTGCTCGTACCCGGGGTGCTGACCACCCTGAGCATCGCGTCGGCCACGGCCGCCCGTGCCTGCGCGGCCGCGGTGTCGCGCTACTACCCGCTGTCGGAGGGCATCGACGCGAGATTCGAGCTGGTCGGCGCCGGTGGTTTCGGGTGGCAGTGTTACGCGATCGACCAGAACGAACGGCAGACCTTCGTGCTGCCGCTTGGCATCATCCCCGGACCGTTCCGGCCGCCGGCCACCAGCGTCTCGTGACCCGCGGACCCGCCTTCACGTTCACAACGACCCTGTGGAACACGGAGAGCATGAACTCGTGGGTGTTCGTCTCGGTGCCCGATGACGAGTCCGCGGAGATCCGCGAGCTCACCGACGGCCTGCGGGTCGGGTTCGGTTCCCAACGGGTCCTGGTGCAGATCAACGACTCCCGCTGGGCCACCTCGATCTTCCCCGAGAGCGCCACAGGCCGGTTCGTCCTGCCGGTGAAGAAAGCCATCCGCCGGGCCGAAGGCCTCGATGTGGGCGGCACGGCCACCGTCACCGTCGAGCTCGTGCTCTGACACGCAGAAGGCCGGCCCGAGAACGGGACCGGCCAACCGAGAAAGACGAGCGGATGCGTTACGCGGCGCCCTCGAACATCGACGTGACCGAGCCCTCGTCGAAGACCTCGTGGATGGCGCGCGCGAGCAGCGGTGCGATCGGCAGCACGGTCAGCGTGGGGAAACGCTTGTCCTCGGGGATCGGCAGCGTGTCGGTGACCACGACCTCCTGGATGCACTCGTTCTGCAGCAGCTCCAGGGCGGGCGGGCTGAACACCGCGTGCGTGGCGGCGACGACGACGCCGATGGCGCCGGCGGCCATGAGCGCCTCAGCGGCCTGCACGATGGTGCGGCCGGTGTCGATCAGGTCGTCGACGATCAGGCAGACGCGGCCTTCGACCTCACCGACGATCTCGTGCACGGTGATCTGGTTGGGCACCAGCGGGTCGCGACGCTTGTGGATGATGGCCAGGGGCGCCCCGAGCTTGTCACTCCAGATGTCGGCCACGCGCACCCGGCCCATGTCCGGCGAGACCACGGTGAGGGTGGACGGGTCCAGCTTGGCCTTGAAGTGCTCGAGAAGCACCGGCATGGCGAAGAGGTGGTCGACGGGGCCGTCGAAGAAGCCCTGGATCTGGGCGGCGTGCAGGTCGACGGACATGATCCGGTCGGCGCCGGCGACCTTGAACAGGTCGGCGACGAGACGGGCGGAGATCGGCTCGCGACCGCGGCCCTTCTTATCCTGGCGGGCGTACGGGTAGAACGGCGCCACGACGGTGATCCGCTTGGCCGATGCGCGCTTGAGCGCATCCACCATGATGAGCTGTTCCATCAGCCACTCGTTGATCGGGTTGGTGTGGGACTGGATGACGAAGGCATCCGCGCCGCGCACGCTCTCGTCGAAACGGGCGTAGATCTCGCCGTTGGCGAAAGTACGCGCGTCGGTGGGGATCAGCTCCGAACCAAGCTCCGCGGCGATGTCGATCGCGAGTTGAGGGTGGGCTCGCCCCGAGATGAGCACCAATTTCTTCTCGCCGCTGCTCTTGACTCCAGGCACCTAGTCTCCACTCTGTGACGCGGCTGTCGCCGCATCGGTTCCCGGCCGGTTGGTCTCTACCCAACCGACCATATTCCGTTGCGGAGCCACGTTGATCGCGAGTGCCCCGGCCGGAACGTCCTTGCGGACGACCGTTCCGGCGCCCGTGTAGGCTCCGTCGCCAATTCTAATCGGCGCGACGAACACGTTGTGCGATCCGGTGCGCACATGCGACCCGACCACAGACGGATTCTTGCTGACACCGTCGTAGTTGGCGAAGATCGTGCCGGCACCGATGTTGGAGTGCACCCCGACGGTGGCGTCGCCGACGTAGCTGAGGTGCGGCACCTTGCTGCCCTCGCCGATGACGGCGTTCTTGGTCTCGACGAAGGTGCCGATCTTGCCGTCCGCGCCCAGCCAGGTGCCGGGGCGGAGGTAGGCGAACGGGCCAACCGTGGCACCGGCGCCGATGACCGCGAGGGTGCCGTCGGTGCGCTTGACGGTGGCGCCCTCACCGATCTCGCAGTCCACCAGAGTCGTGTCCGGGCCGATGATCGCGCCGGTGGCCACCGTGGTGGAGCCGAGGATCTGGGTGCCTGGCAGCAGCGTCACATCGTTGGCGAGCGTGGCCTTGAGGTCGATCCAGGTGGTGGCGGGGTCCTGCACGGTCACGCCGGCCAGCTGCCAGCCGCGCACGATGACGGCGTTGAGCTTGGCGGCGGTGTCGCTGAGCTGGGCCCGGTCGTTGATGCCGGCGACGAGCCAGGCATCCGCGACGGGCACCGCACGCACCTCGGAGCCGGCGGCGCGCAGCAGCCCGACCACGTCGGTGAGGTACTTCTCGCCCTGCACGTTGTCGGTGGTGAGCCTGGCCAGCTGGTCGCGCAGTTCAGACAGGCCGAAGAGGTAGACGCCGGCGTTGATCTCGTCGACGGCGCGTTCGTCGTCGCTGGCGTCCTTGTGTTCTACGATGCGGTCGAAGGTGCCGTCGACCGAGCGGATGATGCGGCCGTAGCCGGTGACGTCGCCGGGGAAGGCAGACAGCACCGTGGCGGACACCTCGGCGCGTTCCCGGTGCGCGTCGATGAAGTTGGTCAGGGTGGCGGCGTTCAGCAGCGGTACGTCGCCGCTGATCACGAGCACATCACCGTCGAAGTCGGCCGGCAGCGCGGCCACGGCCTGCTCAACGGCGCGGCCGGTGCCGGGGATCTCGTCCTGGTCAACGAGCAGGCTCTCCGGCAGGTCGAGGGCGACAAGCTCGGCGAGGCGTTCGCGTTCGTGGCGCAGCACGGTCACGACGTGCGCCGCATCCAGCGCCCTGGCCGTGGCGAGCACGTGGCTGATGATGGGCAGTCCGGCGAGCGGATGCATGAGCTTGGGCAGACTGGACTTCATGCGGGTGCCCTGCCCGGCTGCGAGCACGATGACGGCGAGACGGGAATCGGTCACGGTTTTCCTCTCAAACATGAGCTCCGCCGCCAGGACTCGAACCTAGACCTAACAGCTCCAAAGGCTGTCGTGCTGCCATTACACCACGGCGGATTGCGCCGACTTTCGACCGGGCAACGGAGTCAAGTCTGCCAGATGTGCGGGACTCCGCACGTCACGGGACCGTTCGGTGGTGCCGAAGCCGGATAATGAGGGGATGCCCGCCAATGATGAAGTCGACCGGATCGTGGATGCCTGGCTCCGCGAAAGGCCCGACCTGGATTTCACTCCCCTACAGGTGTTTTCCCGGGTGGCCCGGCTGAGCAAGCACCTGGACCGTGCCCGGCGCACCGCGTTCTCCCGCTCGGAGTTGGACTCCTGGGAATTCGATGTGCTCTCGGCCCTGCGTCGCGCTGGCGCGCCGTACGAGCTCAGCCCCAAGCTGCTGCTGCAGCAGACGCTGGTCTCCAGCGGCACCATGACCAACCGCATCGACAGGCTCGTCGAACGCGGCCTGGTCACCCGACGCACCGACCCCAACGACGGGCGGGGCATCTTCGTGGGCATGACCGCCGGTGGCCTCACCCGGGTGGATGCGGCGATCACCCGCCTGGTCGACGCGGAGGCCGCCCTGTTGGAGAGCCTCACCGCCGCCGACCAGGAGCGTCTGGCCGCGCTACTGCGCCGCCTGAGCCTGGACTTCGACTAGCCGCTAACGGCGGAGGGCCTTGCGGGCCAGCCAGTTGCCGAGGAACTGGACGAGCTGCACGAAGACGATGATCAGCAGCACGGCCGCCCAGGTGACGACGGGATCGAACTGCCGGTAGCCGTAGAGCAGGGCGAAGGCGCCCA
The DNA here is from genome assembly GCF_019599185.1 of Cryobacterium inferilacus. Lineage (GTDB taxonomy): Bacteria > Actinomycetota > Actinomycetes > Actinomycetales > Microbacteriaceae > Cryobacterium > Cryobacterium inferilacus. The sequence goes on from NZ_JAIEUL010000005.1 coordinate 135,278, forward strand.
GCCCGCCGCCGCCGATGTAGCCGGCGACGGCCGACATGTCCACCAGCGCCACGAAGATGAAGGTGTAGCCCAGGATCAGCGGTCCGAGCGCCTCCGGCAGCAGCACGGTGAAGATGATGCGCACAGGGCCGGCGCCCACGCTGCGTGCGGCCTCGATGACGCCGGGTGTGACGGTGAGCAGGTTCTGCTCCACGATGCGGGCGATGGCGAACATGGCCGCGAGGGCGATCGTGAAGATGATGGCGTTGTTGCCGATGCCGGTGCCCACCGCGACCCTGGCCAGCGGTTGAGCCGCGGCCAGGAAGATGATGAACGGGATGGGCCGGACGGTGTTCACGAGCACGTTGATGGTCGAGAACACCGCCCGGTTGGCCAGGATGCTGCCCGCCCGGGTGAGGTAGAGGCCGAGGCCGAGGATCAGGCCGCCGAACCCGCCGAAGAGCAGGGTCAGGCCGACGATGTAGAGCGTCTCGCCAGCGGCGATCCACAGTTCGGGCAGGAGGGTGATGAGGTTGTCCATGATCAGCGCACCTCGGTGACGGTGGTGAGCGCACGCACTCGGTCGAGCGCGGCGTCGATGGTCTCGTTGTCGCCGGTGAGAGCGAGGGTGAGGTGGCCGAACGGGCGGCCCTGGATCTCGTTGATACCGCCGTAGACGACCTGGAAGGCCACCCCGTCGCGGGACAGTTCCCCGAACACCCGGGTCTGATCGACGGTGTCGTCGCGGAACGCGAGGGTGACGATGCGTCCCGTGTGCCTGGCGCGCAGCACGTCCAGCTCCGGCCGGGACGGCACCCCCTTCACTACTGTCGACACGAACCGGGCGGATGCCGACTGTTGCGGGTTGGAGAACACGTCGAACACGTCACCGCGTTCGATCACGCGGCCCTGGTCCATCACGGCGACCTTCGTGGCCAGCGTCTGGATGACATCCATCTCGTGGGTGATGACGATGATGGTGACCCCGAACTCGCGGTTGACCCGCTTGAGGAGTTCGAGCACCTCGTGGGTGGTCTCGGGGTCGAGGGCGCTGGTGGCCTCGTCGGCCAGCAACAGCGCCGGCGACGTTGCCAGGGCTCTGGCGATGCCCACCCGCTGCTTCTGCCCGCCGGAGAGCTGGTCGGGGTAGGCACCGGCCTTGTCGGCCAGGCCCACGAAGTCGAGCATCTCGGCGACCCGCTTGGCGCGGTCCGACTTGTCCCGGCCGGCCACCTCGAGCGGATACGCCACGTTGCGGGCGACGGTGCGGGAGTTCAGCAGGTTGAACTGCTGGAAGATCATGCCGATGCCCAGCCGTACCGGTCGCAGCTCCCGCTCGGGGAGCCGGGCCACGTCTCGGCCGTCGATGAGGATCTGGCCGGCGGTGGAGCGTTCGAGCACGTTCACCAGGCGCACCAGGGTGGACTTGCCCGCCCCGGAGTAGCCGATGATGCCGTAGACGTCGCCGGCATCGATGGAGAGGCTCACATCGTCGATCGCGGTCACATCCGCTCCACCCTTGACGGTGGCCGGATACACCTTGCTGACGTTTCTCAGTTCGACGAGTGGGGTGGGACTGGACATGCACGATCCTTCGGTTGGAACAGGGAACGGCCGGCCGGACCGCACGAGGCGGTCCGGCCGGCCGGGGTGTGACCTACTTCTGTGCTGCGGTGTCTTCCTCGACCGTGGCCAGCGCGGCCTGCAGGTCGGCCGCGGGCGTGGTGGCCAGCACGGCGGAGTCGCCGGAGACCTCCATCACGCCGTCGGTCACTGCGGTGGTGGTCTGGTAGATGTCGATCAGCGTGGCGTAGGTCTCGTTGTCGGCATCCTCGGCGCGCACGGCGAACACGTTGACGTAGGGCAGCGCCGTCTCGTCTGCGGCGTCGTCCTTGACCAGGGCGTCATCGAAGGACAGGCCGGCCTTCTCGACGAAGTCGTTGTTGATGATCGCCGCGGCCACGTCGGGCAGCGAGGTGGCGGTCAGCGACGGCTCGAGAGCGGTCACCTCCACCGTGGACTTCGCGGTGTCGACGTCATCGAGGGTGGAGAAGATCGAGCCACCGTCCTTGAGCGTGACCAGGTCGGCGCTCTGCAACACCAGCAGGGCACGGGCGAGGTTGCTGGCGTCGTTGGGCACGGCGACGGTGTCGCCCTTCTTCAGCTCGTCGACGTCGGTGACCTTGCTCGAGTACAGGCCGAGCGGGTAGATGGCCGTGGCGCCGATGGGCGTGAGGTCTTCGCCGGAGGCGACGTTGTAGTCGGCGAGGTAGACCAGGTGCTGGAACTGGTTCATGTCGATGTCGCCGTTGCTGAGCGCCGGGTTGGGCTGGTTGTACTCGGCGAAGTCGACGATCTCGACCTCGATGCCCTCCGCCGCGGCGGCTTCGGTGTACTCGGCCCAGTATGGGTCGCTGGCACCCACGACACCGATCTTCACGGTCTCGTCGGCTCCGTCGCCGGCCGCACCGGCGCAGCCGGCGAGCAGGGTCAGGCTGGCTCCGGCGGCCAGGGTGGCCAGGAGGCCCTTCTTCAGGCTGATGTTCTTCACGCTGTTCTCCACGTTTCGATTGCTGTGTCCGTCCGCCCGGTACGGGCGGAACGTGCCGCGCACGACTCCTGCGTTTCAGGGCACAGGTCAACCACGCGAGAAAAAGGTGGGGGTCTGTGCCGCAGCGTCGCGTGGCACCCTTCTACGGTAACCGCAGGGTGCGACGCGTGTGAGCCACCCCGACGCAATCCGTCACAGCATATTCGACGAACGCCGCCCAGTCACAGAATCTGCGAGCTGGGCGGCGTGTTGTGCAACGGGGCTACCGCTTGCGGTGAAACAGGTGACTCACTTCTCGAGCAGCACCGAAAGTTCCACCCAGCGGGTTTCGAAGCCCGCCACGGCGTCTTCGGCCGCGGAGACCTCGGCCTGGATCTTGCCGAGACCGGTGTAGTCGCTCTGGTCGTGCGCAGCCAGGGAGTTGTGCAGCTCCTTGATCTTGGCCTGCTGCTTGGCGACCTTGCGGTCGATGGAGGCGAGCTCCTTCTGGGCGTTGCGGAGCTCCGCGCCGCCGAGCGTCGGCTTCCCGGAGCCCTTGACGGCTGCGGACGTCGGCGAGGCCGCATCCGCCGTGAACGAACCGCCGGCGACCTGGCGCTTGCGCAGGTCGAGGTACTGGTCGACACCGCCGGGCAGGTGGTGGAAGCCGCCGTCGGAGACCGCGTACTGGTTGTCGGTGACACGCTCGATCAGGTACCGGTCGTGCGAGACGACGAGCAGCGTGCCGGGGAACGAGTCGAGCAGGTCCTCCATGGCCGCGAGCATGTCGGTGTCCAGGTCGTTGGTGGGCTCGTCGAGGATGAGCACGTTCGGCTCGTCCAGCACGATCAGCAGCAACTGCAGGCGACGCTTCTGCCCACCGGAGAGGTCCTTGACCTGGGTGGAGAGCTGCGCGCTCATGAAGCCCATACGCTCGAGCATCTGGCCGGGCGTGATCTCCTTGCCGCCGGCCATGTATGAGGTGCGCTGGCGGGCGATGACGTCGCTCACCCGGTCGTTGCGGATGTCGTCCAGTTCGAACAGCTGCTGGGTGAGCACGGCGACCTTGATGGTCTTGCCGCGCTTGACCTTGCCGGTGTCCGGAGTGAGGGTGCCGGCCACGAGGTTGAGCAGCGTCGACTTGCCTGCGCCGTTGACGCCGAGGATGCCGGTGCGCTCCCCCGGTGCGATCAGCCAGGTGATGCCGTTGAGCACGGTCTTCTCGCCGAAGGTGACGGAGACATCGACCAGGTCGACGACATCCTTGCCCAGACGCTGCATGGCCATCGACTGCATCGAGACGGTGTCGCGGGGCGGCGGCTCGTTCTCGATCAGCTCGTTGGCTGCGTCGATGCGGAACTTGGGCTTGGCGGTGCGGGCGGGGGCTCCGCGGCGCAGCCACGCCAGTTCCTTCTTCATCAGGTTCTGGCGCTTGCCCTCCATCACGGCGCTCATCCGGTCGCGCTCCACGCGCTGCAGGATGTAGGCGGCGTAGCCGCCCTCAAACGGTTCGATCAGGCGGTCGTGCACCTCCCAGGTCATGTTGCAGACCTCGTCGAGGAACCACCGGTCGTGGGTGACGACCACCAGGCCGCCGGAGTTCTGCGCCCAGCGGTTCTTGAGGTGGCCGGCGAGCCAGGCGATGCCTTCGACGTCGAGGTGGTTGGTGGGCTCATCGAGGAAGACCACGTCGTGGTCGCCGATGAGGACCTGGGCGAGGGCCACCCGGCGGCGCTGGCCACCGGAGAGATCGTCGACGAGGGTGTCCCAGGGGATGTCGCGCACGAGTCCGGCGATGACGTCGCGGACCTTCGAGTCGCCGGCCCAGACGTGCTCGTCGATGCCGCCGACGATGGTGTGACCCACGGTCTGGCCGTTGACGAGGTCGTCGGACTGGTCGAGGACGCCGATGGTGACACCGCGTCGGCGGGTCACCCGGCCGGAATCGGGCTCCATGCGGCCGGCGAGCAGGCGCAGGAGGGTGGACTTGCCGTCGCCGTTACGGCCGACGATGCCAATGCGGTCGCCCTCGTTCAGTCCGGCGGTGACGCTGTCGAAGATGACGCGGGTGGGAAATTCAAGGTGCAGGGACTCGGCCCCGAGCAAATGTGCCATAGGGTTCGAGCCTAGCCGTCGCAGCTGGGAGCCGGAACCGCACTCCCCTGCCCGGAAATCGAGCTGCGCGGGCACTGCGCCGCTCCGCGGGTGACACGCAACCCGCGAATCGGCGCCTGACCCGCGCACCGGCATCCGTGCCCGACGATGGTGGCGCCTGCCGCGCGCAGCGGCGCCCGCACTCGACCGTGATGGCGCCCGACCCGCGCAGCGGCGCCCGACCCGCGCAGCTTGGTCCCCGATGTGGTTCTCCCGAGCTGCGCGGGTACTGCGCCGCTCCGCGGGTGGCACCCAACCCGCGAATCGGCGCCTGACCCGCGCACCGGCATCCACGCCCGGGCGGACCGGGCCAGGCCAGACGCGCCCGGCGGAGACTGGGGAGCGCCCGGGCGCGAGGCTACGGGTGGATGATGCGGGCCCCGTGCACGGGGCCGGTGGCGTGCACGACGTGCAGGCGGGCGGCGCTCAGAGCCACCTGCAGCTCCAGTCCCGCGTCGGTGTCCGGCACGAGGAACGCCACCGTGGGCCCTGAGCCGGACAGGATGCCCGCCAGGGCGCCGTTCGCCTCGCCGAGTTCGAGCACCCTGGCCAGGCCGGGAGCGAGTTGCAGCGCGGGGGCCTGCAGGTCGTTGTGCATGGTGTCGGCCAGCATCGCCGGGTCGCCGGCGCGCAGGGCCTGCAGCACGTTGGCGTCCACGGTCGGCTGCACCTGCGCGGGAAAGATGTCCTGGGCGTGCCGGGTGCGGTGGCGGTCGAGCTCGCTGTACACCGAGGGCGTCGACATACCGAATTCGGCCAGGGCGAGCACCCAGTGGAAGGTGCCCTTGGCCAGCGCCGGGCTGAGCTGGTCGCCGCGGCCGGTGCCGATGGCGGTGCCGCCGGTGACCGCGAACGGCACGTCGGCGCCGAGGGTCGCCCCGATCCGCAGCAGCTCCTCTTTGCTCACGTCGGTGCCCCAGAGCGCGTCACAGGCCAGCAGCGTGGCCGCGGCATCCGCCGACCCGCCGCCCATGCCGCCGGCGATGGGCACGTTCTTCTCGATCTCGAGGTGCACACCCCCGGTGTACCCGGTGGCAGCGGCGAGGGCGCGGGCCGCCTTGATGGCGAGGTTGCTCTCGCCGACGGCCAGCCCGGAGGTGTCGATGGAGCCGGTGAATCCGACGCTGAAGCCCTCGGCGGCTGAGGCGCGCACGTCTTCGTAGAGCGACACCGCCTGGAAGGCGGTGGCGAGGTCGTGGTAACCGTCATCCATCACGGCGCCCACCTTGAGGAAGACGTTGATCTTGCCTGGTGCCCTCGTATGCACAACAGCTGAGGTCGCCGTGTCGGTCATACGTCTAACCTAGGCCAGCCAGGCGCGGGCGATGGCCAGGAAGTGGTCGACCGTGAGCTGTTCGCCGCGTTCGGTGGGGTCGATGCCGGCTCTGACGAGCACCGCGGTGGCCTGCGCCGAGTCGCCGAGCACACCAGACAGCGACTGGCGCAGCATCTTGCGGCGCTGCTGGAACGCGCCGTCCACGAGTGCGAAGGTGGCCAGACGGAGTTCTTCCGACTCGAGCTCTTCGGCCCTTCGTTCGAACGCGATGAGGATGGAGTCGACGTTCGGGACCGGCCAGAACACCTGGCGGCTCACCTTGCCCGCGGTGCGGAACGTGCCGTACCAGGCGGCCTTGACGCTGGGACTGCCGTAGATCTTCGACCCCGGCGCCGCGGCGAGGCGTTCGCCGACCTCGGCCTGCACCATGACGACACCGGTGCGGATCGAGGCGAAGTGCTCGAGCAGGTGCAGCAGCACGGGCACCGAGACGTTGTACGGCAGGTTCGCCACCAGACGGGTGGGCTCGCCGGGCAGTTCGGCGATCTTCAGCGCGTCGGCACGGATGACCGTGAGCAACGCGCCCGGCTGCATCAGCTGCACGGTCAGCGGCAGCTGCTCGGCGAGGCGGTCATCGATCTCCACGGCCACGACCGCTGCGCCCACCTCGAGGATCCCCAGGGTGAGCGAGCCCAGTCCTGGGCCCACCTCCACGACGGTCTCCCCGGGCTTCACGGCGGCGACCTTCACGATCCGGCGCACGGTGTTGCCGTCGAGAAGGAAGTTCTGGCCGAGCTTCTTGGTCGGGTTCACCCCGAGCATCTCGGCGAGGTCGCGGATCTCGGCGGGGCCGAGCAGGGTCGGTGCGGCGGGTTGCTGGGCAGGTGTGTGGGCAGAGTCGGTCATGCGAGGCCTCCGGCCGGGCTGATGCGGGGGTCGGTGTGGGCGTCGGGTACCAGCACGGGGTGGGCGTCCCATCGGCCGTAGACGAGTTCGGTGTTCGAGGTGATCTGGGCGGCGAGCAGCGAGACATCCGTCTGCAGGTGATCGGCCATGGCCCGCAGGGTGTGCGGCAGCAGGTAGGGCGCGTTGGGCCGGCCGCGGTGCGGCGTCGGGGTGAGGTACGGCGCGTCGGTCTCCACCAGCAGCAGGGCACGCGGGGCCACGTCGAGGGCTTCGCGCAGGGTGGCGGCGTTCTTGAACGAGACCGGGCCGGCGAACGACATGTACCAGCCCTGGTCGGCGCACAGCCTGGCCAGTTCGGCGCCGCCGGAGAAGCAGTGGAAGACGGTGCGCTCTGGCGCGCCGACCCGCAGCAGGGTTTCGACGACCTCGTCGTGGGCGTCACGGTCGTGGATCTGCAGAGCGAGGCCGTGCCGCTTGGCGATCTCGATGTGTGCCTCGAAGGAGCGGAACTGCGCGGCCCGGCCGTCGAGGGCGGTGCGATAGAAGTCCAGTCCGGTCTCACCGATCGCGACCACCCGGTCATGCCCGGCGAGCTCGTCGATCACCGCGAGGGCGTCGTCGAGGGTGCCGGCGGTTTCGAGGTCTGGCGTGTCGTTGGGGTGGATGGCGACGGCGGCGAGCATCCGCGGTTCCCGTGCGGCCATCTCGGCCGACCAGCGGGAGGTGGCCACGTCGGTGCCCACCTGGATGACACCGCGCACGCCCACGCTGCTGGCGAGGTCGAGCTGCTCGGTGACCGAGAGCGGGGTGATACCGTCGCCTCGTCCTGAGCCTGTCGAGGGGTCCAAGTGGGTGTGGTTGTCGTAGACGCCAACAACCAGCGGCACCGGGGTGGGCGGGTAGACCAGGTCACGGCCCGCCGTCGCCTCTCGGGCGCGGATGTGTGCTGCGGCGGCGTCGTTAGCCAACCGTGGCCTCGATGCGCGGGAACAGGGCGGCCAGCGGCGACACGTGGGTGCCTCCGGTCCACTCCCAGGCGCGGTCGATGCGGGCCTCTTCGACCAGGCCGGTTCCGCCCAGGGCGGCCCAGAGCGTCGCGGTGGCCTGCGGGGTCACGGGCGAGAGCAGCACGGCGAGGGTGCCGAGGCCCCGCACCACGGTGTGCAGCACGGTCTCCAGGCGTTCCCGGTCGTCGGGGTTCTTGGCCAGCGCCCAGGGCTCCTGCACGGTGATGTAGCCGTTGAGGTCGTCGACGAGTTCCCACACGGATGCGAGGGCCTCGTGCAGCGCGAACCTGTCGATGGCCTCGCCGGCGGCTTCGGTGACCCGGATCGCGGTTTCGCGGATGGCCGTATCCGCATCGGTGGGGGTGCCGCCGGCGGGGATCTCGCCGTCGCAATAGCGCACGACCATGGCGATGACGCGGGAGGCCAGGTTGCCGAAGCCGTTGGCGAGCTCGGACTGGTAGCGGGCGGACAGGTCCTCCCAGGAGAACGAGCCGTCCTGGCCGAAGCTGATGGCGCGCATGAAGTAGTAGCGGAAGGTGTCGGAGCCGAAGACGTCGGTGATCTGGTTGGGAGCGATGCCGGTGAGCTTGGACTTGCTCATCTTCTCGCCGCCGACGAGCAGCCAACCGTGGCCGAAGACCCTGGCGGGAACGGGGAGTCCTGCGGCCAGGAGCATGGCCGGCCAGATCACCGCGTGGAAGCGCAGGATGTCCTTGCCGACGATGTGCGTGGCCGGCCAGAGCCGGCTGAACTTCTCATCGTCCTGGCCGTAGCCGGCGGCGGTGATGTAGTTGAGCAGAGCGTCGAACCAGACGTAGACGACGTGGCTGTCGTCCCACGGCACCTTGATGCCCCAGTCGAAGCTCGACCGGGAGATCGACAGGTCGCTCAGGCCCTGCTTGACGAACGAGATGACCTCGTTGCGGGCGGACTCGGGCTGGATGAAGGTGGGGTCGGCCTCGTAGAGGGCGAGCAGCTGGTCGGTGAAGGTGCTCATGCGGAAGAAGTAGTTCTTCTCGTGCAGCAGCTCGACCGGGATGGAGTGGATGGCGCAGACCTGCTGGCCGATGAATTCACCGGTGCCCTCGACGAGGTCACCCGGCTGCTTGTACTCCTCACAACCCACGCAGTAGAAGCCCTCGTACTCGCCGGTGTAGATGTGGCCGGCGTCGAAGAGGTGCTGCAGGAACTTCTGTGCGTTCTCTTCGTGGCGCACGTCGGTGGTGCGGATGAAGTCGTCGTTGCGGATGTCAACGGTCTCCAGCAGCGGCTTCCACGCGGTCTCGACCAGACGGTCGGCCCATTCCTTGGGCGTGACGCCGTTGGCGGTGGCGGTGCGCAGGATCTTCTGACCGTGCTCGTCCGTGCCGGTGAGCAGCCAGGCGTCCTCTCCGCGCTGGCGGTGCCAGCGGGCAAGCACGTCCGCGGCCACCTCCGTGTAGGCGTGCCCGATGTGCGGGACATCATTCACGTAAAAAATGGGCGTGGTGATGTAAAAAGAAGAACCGTCGGACATGCTTTCATCTTATGGGGACCTGCCTGACCCGCCGACCCTGTTACGCCCCGCGCCCGGGGCCGGTCAGGGCCGGGGCCGGTCAGGGCAGGGGCAGCTCGGGCTGGGGAACGGCCTTCTGCCGTGTCCCGCCGGTTCCGGCGGCCTTGCCGGTGAGCGCAGCTTCGTACAGATCGCGCTTGCCCAGTCCTGAGGCGGCGGACACGTCGGCCGCGGCGTCCTTGAGCCGGGCTCCGGCCGCGACCAGGGCCAGGACCTCCTCGACACCGGTGGCCAGGTCGAGCACCCGAGCGGTGGCCCCGGCGACGACGATGCAGATCTCGCCGCGTACCCCGCCGGCTGCCCACTCGGCCAGTTCGGCGGCGGTGCCCCGCTTGACCTCTTCGTAGAACTTGGTCAGTTCGCGGCAGACCACGACCCGACGGTCCGCACCGAGCACGGCGGCGAGGTCGGTGAGCGAGGCGGCGATCCGGTTGGGCGATTCGAAGAAGACCATGGTGCGGGGTTCGGTGGCCACCTGCCGGAGGGCCTGCATGCGTTCGCCGTGCTTGCGGGGCAGGAAGCCCTCGAAGGTGAACCTGTCGGTGGGCAGCCCAGAGACGGCCAGCGCGGTGAGCACGGCCGACGGCCCCGGGATGGCGGTGACGGTCACGCCGGCGGAGATCGCGGCATCCACCAGGTGGAAGCCGGGGTCGGAGACCGTGGGCATGCCGGCGTCGCTGAGCACGAGCAGGTCGGTGTCGCGGGCGAGTTCGACGAGTTCGGCGGCCTTGCCGCGCTCGTTGTGGTCGTGCAGGGCGATCAGCCGTGGCCGGTTCTCCACCCCCAGGGCCTTGAGCAGGTGCACCGTCACCCGGGTATCTTCTGCGGCGATGACGGTGCTGGTGCGCAGTGCCTCGATCAGGCGCGCGGAGGCATCCCCGAGGTTGCCGATGGGGGTGGCGGCCAGAATGATCATGGTCCCAGTCTCGCAGCAGTCTCCCCCGGCAGCGCTCACTACGATGGTGACGTGCTCACCACCCTCCGCGACACCGACCGCGACACGACCCCGTGGTCCGCCAGGTGGTCTGCCCTCGCCGCTCACCGGTGGGTCCGGTTCGCCGGTCCGGCCCTGGTGCTGCTGTTGGCCGCGATTCTGCGGTTCGTCAACCTCGGACACCCGGCGTCGCTGGTCTTCGACGAGACCTTCTATGTGAAGGACGCCTGGAGCCTGTTCAACAACGGGTACGAGTCCACCTGGCCGGATGGTGCCGACGCCCTGTTCGCCGCCGGGCAGAGCAACATCTTCACCACCTCCGCGTCCTTCGTGGTGCACCCTCCGCTGGGCAAGTGGCTGATCGCTCTCGGCATGGCCGTGTTCGGCGCCGACAGCCCGTTCGGCTGGCGGGTGATGACGGCGCTGGTCGGCGTGCTCGCCGTGCTGCTGCTGATGCTCATCGCGCAGAAGCTGTTCGGCTCGATGCTGCTCACCACGATCGCCGGTTTCCTGTTCGCCATCGACGGCAACGCCATCGTGATGAGCCGGGTGGCGCTTCTCGACAACTACGTCATGTTCTTCACCCTGCTCGGTTTCGGCGCCGTGCTGATGGACAGGGACCACCACCGGAAACGGCTGGGCGCCTGGCTGGCGGAGAGCAGGGATAATGAGGTCGACTCCACCTGGGGTCCTGCCCTGTGGTGGCGGCCCTGGGTAATCGCCGCCGGCCTGGCCTTCGGGTTGGCCTGCTCGGTGAAGTGGTCAGGTGCCTACTTCCTCGCCGCGTTCGGCATCTACCTCGTCGTCGTCGACGCGCTCGCCCGCCGCCGGGCCGGACTGCCGTTCTGGATCAGCGGCGCGATCCTCAAACAGGGGCCGGTGACCTTCCTGCTGCTGGTGCCGGTGGCCGTGCTGACGTTCCTCGTGTCGTGGACGGGCTGGTTCGTCACCCGGGGCGGGTACAGTCGTGACTTCGCCGATCAGGCCGGCCAGGCCTGGACGGGCGCGCTGGCCTGGGTGCCGCACGCCCTGCAGAGTTTCTGGCACTACCAGAGCGCCGCATACGGCTATCACGTCGGGCTCGTCACGCCGCATCCGTACCAGGCGAACCCGCTCACCTGGCTGTTCCTGACCCGGCCGACCAGCATGTACTACCAGGGCAGCTCGCTCGGCGAGAACGGATGCGCGTACGCGACCTGCTCGGAGGCCATCACCGGCATCGCCAATCCGATCATCTGGTGGGCGGCGACCGCAGCCATCCCCTATCTGGTCTACCGTCTCGTGCGCTACCGCGAGTGGCGCGTCGGGCTGATCCTGGTGGGCATGGTCGCCGGTTACCTGCCCTGGCTGGCGTACCTGAACCGCACCGTCTTCCAGTTCTACACGATCGCCTTCCAGCCCTACCTGATCCTCGGACTCACCCTGGTGATCGGGCTGTTGCTGGGTATCGGCGGGCGCGCGCCTCGCGCCGAAACCGGCGAGGGCTCCACCGTCGGGCTCATCGTCGTCGTGGCGTTTCTGAGCATTGCCACCCTGGTGAGCGCCTTCTTCCTGCCGCTGTGGACCGGCACCCAGGTACCGTTCGCCTTCTGGCAGATGCACATCTGGCTGCCGAGCTGGCGCTGACCAGCACTTTCGCTAATATTGCAGGGCGTGCATACATTCCGATATATGCTGAAATTGGAATACATCCCCTGTTAAAGGGGTGTGAATTCCCGGCGAAATCGGGGCCGCGACCCGTAGGATATCCGTTATCTGCTTGACGAGTGTTTGCTCTACAACCGACTGAGAAGTCCAGATACAAACCAAAGGCCTCATGTCGGAAGCATCTGCCGCACCCACGGTGCGTATTGTCCGCACTCGCAAGGGTGGCGACTCCAAGAACCCCACCACCGAGTACTCCGCTCTGCTGCACACCGTGCGCAACCTCGGGTTGCTCGGCCGCCGCACCGGCTTCTACTGGGGTGTCTTCGCCGCCCTCGTGCTGATCACGGTCGGCCTCGGCGTCGGCTTCGTGCTGCTCGGTGACTCCTGGTACCAGCTGATCATCGCCGGCGTGCTCGGCATCATCCTCACCCAGTTCGCCTTCCTCGCCCACGAGGCCTCGCACCGTCAGGTCTTCGAGTCCGGGCCCGCCAACGACCGGGCCGGCCGCATCCTCGCCAACCTCTTCGTGGGCATCAGCTACGCCTGGTGGATGACCAAGCACAGCCGGCACCACGCCAACCCGAACGTCGTGGGCAAGGACCCCGACATCGAGCCCGACGTGATCCGCTTCAATGAGAAGGACGCCGCCGAGGTCAACTGGCTCACCTCCTTCATCACCCGCAAGCAGGGCTACCTCTTCTTCCCGCTGCTCACCCTCGAGGGCATCAACCTGCACATCCACGGCTTCAAGACCGTGTTCGGCAAGGGCAAGGTCGACAAGCGCTGGCTCGAGATCACCATGCTCACCAGCCGCATCGTGCTCTACTTCGCCGTGATCTTCTACTTCCTGCCGCTGGGCATGGCGTTCGCCTTCATCGGCGTGCAGATGGCCGTCTTCGGTGTCTACATGGGCGCCTCGTTCGCGCCCAACCACAAGGGCATGCCGCAGCTGCCGCACGAGAGCAAGGTCGACTTCCTCCGTCGCCAGGTGCTCACGTCGCGCAACATCCGCGGCGGCACCCTGATGGACACCTTCATGGGCGGCCTCAACTACCAGGTCGAACACCACCTGTTCCCGAACATGGCCCGCCCGCACCTGAAGAAGGCGCAGGAGATCACCAAGGAATACTGCCAGTCGAACAAGATCCTCTACACCGAGACCGGCCTGTTCGAGTCCTACGGCATCGTCGTCGCCTACCTCAACAAGGTGGGCCTGGCCGCACGTGACCCGTTCGACTGCCCGATGGTGCAGCGCTTCCACCACCGCTGACGACAGTCCGCGAACCAAGAGTTCAGCCCCTTCCCGTCTCACGGGAGGGGGCTTTCCTCGTGGTGCTCGGCCCGATGGGTAGGGTTTACCCCGTGTGGATTCTGGGAGTTGCGGTGGCGGGGCTGGCCGCGCTGGTGGCGTGGGGGGTGAGCACCGCCGTACCCGCCGTGCCGTTGTTGACCGTGGCCGTGCTGCTGGGCATCATCGTGGGTCAGCTGCACGTGCTGCGGCCCGCACTGGCCGGCCCGTTGCAGCCCGGCCTCAGCGTCGCCGCCCACCGACTGATGCGTCTGGGGGTGGTGCTGCTCGGTCTCAAGCTCAGCCTGGTCGACATCATCGGGCTGGGCTGGGTGACCATCACCAGCACGGTGCTGATCGTACTGCTCACCTTCTTCGGCACCCTGTGGCTCGGCCGCCTCGTGGGCCTGCCCGGGCATGAGCCGCTGCTGATCGCCACCGGCTTCGCCATCTGCGGCGCCTCCGCCATCGGCGCCATGAGCGCGACGATCAACGCGAAAGACCGGGAAACCGCCACGCCGGTGGCGCTGGTGACCCTCTGCGGCACCCTCGCCATCGGTGTGCTGCCGCTGCTCTGGCATCCGTTGGGCCTGACGGACCTGCAGTTCGGCCATTGGGTGGGTGCAGGGGTGCACGATGTGGGCCAGGTCGTCGCAACGGCGCAGATCGCCGGATCGGCGGCACTCGCCGTGGCCGTGGTGGTCAAGCTCACCCGGGTGTTGATGCTCGCACCCATCGTGGCCGGCGTAGCGGTGTACGAGCGCCGGCGCGAGCTCGCCATGGTCGGCGCATCCGCCTCGGCCGGTGTTGCCGGTGCCGAGAGCGGCTCCGCCGCCGCTCCCCCGGCGACCGTGCAGCACCGCCCGCCGGTGATCCCCCTGTTCGTGGCCGGATTCCTGGCGATGGTGCTGGTGCGCACGTTCATTCCGCTGCCGGCAACGGTGCTCGATGCGGCCGACCTGGTGCAGACGGTGCTGCTGGCCATGGCCCTGTTCGGCCTGGGCACCGCGGTGCGGCTGGGCGAGCTCGTGCGCACCGGCGGGCGGGCGCTGGGCGTCGGCCTCACCTCCTGGCTGCTCATCGCCGTTCTGGCGCTGGCCGCCGTGTTCATCAGCTGACAGGCTGACGCAACGAGGTCGCTCGAGGAGGGCCGTATGTATATTCAGCCATGACAATCAGTGGGGGGATCACTCAAGATGCAGAGAAAAATGAGTTTGGGCATTGCCGCATGGATTGCAGTCGTCAGTCTCATTGTTCTTTTCTTGGTTGTCACGCTCTTCACCGCTGCGATAAACGCCACAATCCTCGTCGATCAAGTTCCGGGAGGCGATGCCGGGTTGGCGACCACGCCGGCACTCGACACGGCCTACCGGACCATCAGCTGGTCGTTCCCGGCTCTTATCGGTGTCGTCACCATCGGGGTTGTCGTACCACTCATCGTCAATTTCAGACGTCGCAAGTAGATACACCCGAGTCATGTGGCGCTCTGTTACGCCGCCCGCTCTGGGGTCGTCGGCGGGCCGGTAGCGTACTGGCATGGCAGATCGCGAGTACGGCTTCACCACCAGGGCAATCCACGCCGGGAACATCCCCGACGCCGTCACCGGGGCGCGTGCGCTGCCCATCTACCAGACCAGCGCCTTCGTGTTCGACGACACTGCGGATGCCGCGGCGCGCTTCGCCCTGCAGAAGTACGGCAACGTCTACTCCCGGCTGTCCAATCCCACCGTGGCCGCGTTCGAAGAGCGCATCGCCAGCCTGGAGGGCGGCCTGGGCGCCGTCGCCACCGCCTCCGGCCTGGCCGCGCAGTACATCACCTTCGCCAGCCTCGCCGGCGCCGGTGACCACATCGTCTCCAGCGCCAACCTCTATGGCGGCTCGATCACCCAACTCGACGTGACCCTGCGCCGGTTCGGTGTGGAGACCACCTTCGTGCAGTCCGCCGACCCGGCCGACTATGCCGCGGCGATCACCGACAAGACCAAGCTGATCTTCGCCGAGACGGTCGCCAACCCGTCCGGCGAGGTCGCCGACATCGAGGGCCTGGCCGCCGTGGCGCACGCCGCCGGCATTCCGCTGGTGATCGACTCCACCATCGCCACCCCCTACCTCTGCCGGCCGATCGAGTGGGGCGCGGACATCGTCATCCACTCCGCCACCAAGTTCCTCGGCGGCCACGGCACCACCCTGGGCGGCGTGGTCGTGGAGAGCGGCCGGTTCAACTGGCACAGCGACAAGTTCCCGCTCTTCGCCGAGCCGGTGCCCAGCTACGGCGGCCTGGAGTGGTCGGGCAACTTCGGCGAGTACGCCTTCCTCACCCGCCTCCGCGCCGAGCAGCTGCGCGACATCGGCCCTGTGCTCGCCCCGCACTCCGCGTTCCTGCTCGCCCAGGGCGTGGAAACACTGCCGTACCGGCTGCAGGCGCACGTGAACAACGCCCGCATAGTGGCCGAATGGCTCGACGCCGACCCGCGCGTCGACTTCGTCAACTGGGCCGGCCTGCCCAGCCACCCGCACTACGAACGCGGGCTCAAGTACCTGCCCAAGGGTCCGGGCTCGGTGTTCAGCTTCGGTGTGAAGGGCGGCCGCGACGCCGGCCGCACCTTCATCGAGTCCGTCGACCTGGCCAGCCACCTGGCCAACATCGGCGACGCCAAGACCCTGGTCATCCACCCGGCCTCCACCACGCACGCCCAGCTCAGTGAGCAGCAGCTCGTCGACGCCGGCGTGCTGGCCGGCCTGGTGCGCATCAGCGTGGGCATCGAGGATGTCGACGACATCATCTACGACCTCGACCAGGCGCTCAGCCAGGCCTCCGCAGGAGCTGCAGCATGACCGCCGCCACCGAAACCGTCCAGCTCACCAACGGCCTGAGCTGCAGTGTTCCCACCAACTCCCCGCTGGCCAAATTGTTGCGCACCCAGCGCACCTGGGAGGGTCCGGACGCCAAGGCGCGGCTGGGCATCCTGCGCCGGGCGAAGTCGATCGCGATCGTCGGCGCCTCCCCCAACCCGGCCCGCTCCAGCTACTTCGTGGGCACCTACCTGCAGCAGTCGAGCGACTACCGGGTCTACTTCGTCAACCCCCGCGCCGACACCATCCTCGGCGAGAAGGCCTACCCCGATCTGGCGTCGCTGCCGGAGGTACCCGACATCGTCGACGTCTTCCGCAAGGCGTCCGACATCCCGTCCGTGATCGACGACGCCATCGCGGTGGGGGCGAAAACCGTGTGGGTGCAGCTGGGTATCTGGAACCAGGAGGCCGCGGAGTACGGCGAGTCGAAGGGCCTCACCATCGTGATGGACCGCTGCATCAAGATCGAGCATGCCCGGTTCCACGGCGGGCTGCACCTGCTCGGCTTCGACACCGGGCAGATCACCGCCCGCAAGACCATCCGCTAGTCTTTCCCGCACGGCCGCCCGTTAGCCGCGCGCGTACGATGGGCAGGTGACAGCGTACGTTTCGGCTCTCGACCTCTTCTCCATCGGAATCGGTCCATCCAGTTCCCACACGGTCGGCCCGATGCGTGCCGCCCTCGCCTTCGCCGAGAGCCTGGCCAGCAGCGGCCGCCTCACCGAGGTGGTGCGCATCCGTTGCTCACTGTTCGGCTCGCTCGGCTCGACGGGCCTCGGCCACGGCACCCCCGACGCGATCCTGGCCGGCCTGGCGGGGCTTCGGCCGGAGGCGTGCGACCCCGACGACGTGCGCAATCGTTGGGCGGGCCATGTCGACGGCGACTCTCTGCTGCTGAACAGCACGCACGCGGTGTCGCTGCAACAGAGCGACGTGGTCTTCGAACCTCGTACCCGGCTGCCCGGGCACCCCAACGCGATGACGCTCACGGCATGGGGCACCGACGACACCGTCCCCGTGCTCGAGGAGACCTATTACTCGATTGGCGGTGGCTTCATCCGCCGCGACGGCGACCCGGTGCGCCCCGCCGCACGGGCCGCACAGCCGATGCCGTATGCGTCCAGCGCCGCCCTGTTGGCGCTCTGCGATGAGCACGGCATCGGCATCTGTGATGTCGCCCGCGCCAACGAGGAAGCCCTGCACGGCAGGGAGGGACTCGACGCCGGACTCGACGCGATCTGGGCCGCCATGCACGCCTGCGTTGAGGCGGGGCTGCACGTGGATGGCATCCTGCCGGGCGGCCTGCGGGTCAAGCGGCGAGCCTCCGCCATCCGTATGCAGCTGGAAGAATATGACGGTCTGCCGCAGCGGGAAAGAGATACCTCCACCGAGTGGTTGCACGCCTTCGCCCTCGCGGTGAACGAGGAGAACGCCTCCGGCGGTCGTGTCGTCACTGCGCCCACCAACGGGGCCGCCGGTATCATCCCCGCTGTCGCGCATTACTATCTCCGGTTCGTCCCGGGTGCGGATGCGGCCGGCATCCGTCGGTTCCTGCTCACCGCGGTGGCGATCGGGTCGCTGGTCAAGGCGAACGCGTCCATCTCGGGTGCGGAGGGGGGCTGCCAGGCCGAGGTCGGCTCGGCCTGCGCCATGGCCGCAGGGGCGCTCTGCGCTGTGCTCGGCGGCACCCCGCGTCAGGTGGAGAACGCCGCGGAGATCGCGATGGAGCATCACCTCGGTCTGACCTGCGACCCGGTCGGTGGCCTGGTGCAGGTGCCCTGCATCGAGCGCAACGCGATCGCCGCGTCGACGGCGGTGTCGGCGGCCCGCCTGGCCCTGCACGGCGACGGCACCCACCTGGTGTCACTGGACACCGTGATCGAGACCATGCGCCAGACCGGTCTGGACATGATGACCAAGTACAAGGAAACCAGTGAGGGCGGCCTGGCGGTCAACGTCATCGAGTGCTGATGGGCGTGACCCGGCACTCGAATGGGGCACACCCCGAGGCACCCGGTAGCGTATGCCCTGACCTAAGCTAGTTTCCCTGGGGGTACATCATCGACGAATCCACTCGTTCACCGCGCCGTGCTCTGCCACCGCGCCCGTTCACCGTCGCGACGCTCGTTCTCGCCGGGCTCGCCCTCACCGGATGCGCCGCCGCACCGGCGCCGGCCGTGACGGAGACCATCGTGATCACGCAAACGCCAACGCCCACACCCACACCCACACCCACAGCCACTCCGACGCCGACACCGACGCCCGAGCCGACCCAGGAACCGGTCGTGGAGGATCCGTCCCTCGACCCGAACCCCGAGCTGCCCGCCGAACCCCTCCCCGAGGGCCCCGCGGTCGACCTCGGCGCCATCCCCGGGGCGCAGGGCGCACCAGTGACCGACGGCACCGGCATGCCGATCAGCTACAAGGTGCTGCCGGGTGACTCGTTCTTCGACATCGCCCAGCGCTTCAACGTTCCCATGCAGCAGCTGCTCAAGATGAACCCCAAGGTCGCGGGCATCGGCGAGGACATCTACGAGCGCCAAGTACTCAACCTGGACTGGACCAAGACCGGCTGACCCGGTGCGCTAGCGCGTCGAGGCGTGGATACGTTCGATCAGTTCGATGGTGCGAATCGCGTCGGCGGGGTCGACCGGTAGCTCTCCGCCCCGAAGCAGTGCGTCGGCCAGGACGGCGTAGAACGCGCTGTAGCTCCCGCGTCTGGTCGGCACGGCCACCGTGGCGCCGTCGACACCCAGGCGCCCCCAGCTGGACTCGGGTTCGACGCCGAAGTCCGCGTCCTCCGGGCGTGCGCCGGCCTGGATCGCGTCCTCCTGACCGTCGAGTCCCCACTTGACGTAGGCGCTGGTGGATCCGAGCACCCGGTAGCGCGGCCCGACCTGGGCCGCGAACTTACTCATCCACAGCTGCGACGACACCCCGGACGCGTGCTGCAGCGACACGAAGCTGTCATCGTCCGCGGCAGCGTCGGACCGGCGGGTGCGCACGTCTGCGCTCACGGCGCCGTCCAGGTCGGCCACGGGCCCGAACAGCTGCACGGCCTGGTCGATGAGGTGGGCGCCGAGGTCGAAGAGAATACCGCCGCCGGCGGCCGGCGTCGCCTGCGCCTTCCAGCTGCGGGCAGGGCCCGGCTTGAAGGACTCGAACCGGGACTCGAACCGGTGGACCTCACCGAGCGCACCCTCGGCCAGGAGGGCCTGCAGGGTGAGGAAGTCGCCGTCCCAGCGCCGGTTCTGGAACACGGTGATCGGCAGGCCGAGGCTCGCGGCCCGGTTGACCAGTTCCCAGCCCTCCTGCGAGGTGGTGGAGAACGGCTTGTCGATCACCACGGCCAGTCCGGCATCCAGCGCCGCGTGCGCCAGCGGAACGTGGGTCTCCGGCGGTGTGCCGATGACGACGAGGTCGAGCTCGTCTCGGGCGAACAGCTCCTCAGCGGTGCCGAGGACCTGCACGTTCGGGTAGGCCGCCTGCGCCGCAGCGGCCCGCTCGGCATTGCCGGTGACGATGACATCGAGGGAGTAGTCGGGGTTGGCCGCCAGGAACGGCGCGTGGAACACCCGGCCGGAGAGCCCGTAGCCGAGAACCCCGGCACGGATCGGACTGGTCTGGTCGGTGTCGAGCGGTGAAGATGTCATTGCCCCAGGGTACGCCGTGCCCGTCAGAGGCGGTTCACGCCGGTCACCCGCAGCACGGCGATCCCGGCCTCGTCACTGGCCGCCAGGTCGACGGTGGCGCTGATGCCCCAGTCGTGGTCGCCGGCCGGATCGTCGAAGATCTGCCGTACGGTCCACACCTCAGTGCCCTCGTCGAAGATGATCAGGCCGGCACCGCGCGCGTTCGCCCCGACCAGCAACTCGTCGTGGTCGGCGTAGTAGCCGTCCATGGCGTCCGCCCAGGCATCCGCCCCGAAGCCGTGCGCCCGGTCGAGGTCGCCCAGGGCGTCGTAGTTCTCCAGCGCGGCCAGCTGCACCCGGCGGAACAATTCGTTCCGCACCAGGATGCGGAAGGCGCGGGTGTTGGTGCTGAGCCGGTGCGGCGCGGGCGGCACGACGACGTGCGCGGTGGCCTCGTGCGCGGCCAGGTCGGGGTGGATGAGCTCCTCCCACTCGTCGAGCAGGCTGGAGTCCACCTGCCGCACCAGCTCGCCGAGCCACTCGATCAGGTCGAGCAGGTCTTCGGTCTTGGCCTCGTCGGGGATGGTCTGCCTGGCGGCGCGGTACGCATCCGAGAGGTAGCGCAGCACCACCCCCTCGCTGCGGGCGAGCTTGTAGTAGGCCACGAACTCGCCGAACGACATGGCGCGCTCGTACATATCGCGCACCACGGTCTTGGGCCGCAGCGGGAAGTCGGCGATCCAGGGCTGGGACTGCTTGTAGGTCTCGAAGGCGTAGCTGAGCAGCTCATCGAGCGGCTTGGGCCAGGTGATCTCCTCGAGCAGCTCCATCCGCTGGTCGTATTCGATGCCCTCACTCTTCATCGCGTTCACGGCGTCACCGCGGGCCTGGAACTGCTGGCCCATCAGTACCGGGCGCGGGTCGTCGAGGGTGGACTCGACCACCGAGATCATGTCGAGCGCGTAGGTCGGCGCCTCGATATCGAGCAGGTCGAACGCGGCCAGCGCGAACGGTGACAGCGGCTGGTTGAGCGCGAAGTTCGCCTGCAGATCCACGGTGAGACGGATGCTGCCGTCCGCGCCCTGCTCAACGATCCCGGCCGCGCGCAGGGTCTTGTAGATACCCAGGGCCCGGCGGGCGTGCGCGAGCTGCCGCTTCCACGGCTCGTGGTTGTCGAACACCAGCGAGTACACGTTGGCGAACGCGTCGCCGCCGCGAGCGATCACGTTGATGAGCATGGCGCTGGTCATCTGCATGCTCGAGGTGAGGGTCTCGGGTTCGGCGTCGACGAGGCGGCGGAACGACGGTTCGCCCCAGGAGACGAACCCCTCCGGGGCGCGCTTGCGGATGATCTTGCGCTTCTTCTTCGGGTCGTCTCCGGCCTTCTGCACGGCCTTGAGGTTCTCGGTCTCGTGGTCGGGGGCCTGGATCATCACCGTTCCGGCGGTGTCGAAACCGGCCCGGCCGGCGCGGCCGGCGATCTGGTGGAACTCGCGGGCGTTGAGCTGGCGCATCTTGACGCCGTCGTACTTGGTCAGCGCCGTGAACAGCACGCTGCGGATGGGCACGTTGATGCCCACGCCGAGGGTGTCTGTACCGCAGATCACCCGGAGCAGGCCGCGCTGGGCGAGCTGCTCGACCAGCCGGCGGTACTTGGGCAGCATGCCGGCGTGGTGCACGCCGATGCCCATCCGGATGAGCCGGGAGAGGGTCTTGCCGAAGCTGGTGGTGAACCGGAACTCGCCGATCAGCTCGGCGATGGCCTCCTTCTGCTCCTTGGTGACCACCTTGACGCTGGAGAGCGCCTGGGCCCGTTCGAGCGCGGCGGCCTGGGCGAAGTGCACGATGTAGACGGGCGCCTGTCCGGTCTTGAGCAGGTCCTCCACCGTCTCGTGCACCGGGGTGGTCTCGTAGAAGTAGTGCAGCGGCACGGGGCGCTCCACGCCGGTGACCACAGCGGTGTCGCGGTTGGTGCGCCGAGAGAGGTCGGCGGCGATATCGGTGACGTCGCCGAGGGTGGCCGACATCAGGATGAACTGCACCCGCGGCAGCAGCAGCAGCGGTACCTGCCAGGCCCAGCCGCGGTCAGGGTCGGAGTAGAAGTGGAATTCGTCCATCACGACCTGGTCGACCGGGGTGTCCTCACCGTTGCGGAGGGCCAGGTTGGCGAGGATCTCGGCGGTGCAGCAGATGATCGGGGCGTCGGAGTTGACCGACGAATCCCCCGTCATCATGCCCACGTTCTCGGCGCCGAAAATCTCCACCAGGGCGAAGAACTTCTCGCTCACCAGCGCCTTGATCGGTGCGGTGTAGAAGGTGCGTTTGCCGGCCGAGAGGGCCGCGAAGTGCGCACCGACGGCCACGAGCGACTTGCCGGTACCGGTGGGGGTGGAGAGGATCAGGTTCGCCCCAGAGACGATCTCGATGACCGCTTCCTCCTGCGCCGGGTAGAGCCTGAGACCGGCATCCGCCGCCCACGATTCGAAGGCCTCGAACAGCTGGTCGGGATCGGTGACGTGCGGGAGGGCGGTGAGGGTTGCCATGATCCCCCAATCCTCCCCTATCCGACCGGTGGCGTCCTCCAGTGCATCAGCCAGGCGAGCAGATAGGCGCGGCTGTTGCCGTCATCGATACGTTCCGCCGGCAGGCTCTCGGCGGTGGTCAGGGCGGCGGATGCGGCGTCCGGCCCCTGCAGGCCGGCGTACATCAGCAGGTAGTCGCCGAACATCACGTCGTAGTCGTCGTTCACGAGGGTGTCGGCCAGGTTGACGCCGACCCGGTCTGGGTCCCGGCCGAGGTAGCCGGCAACGGGGCTCATCGGCAGCACCAGAATGCCGAGCATGGCGCTCGGTTCGGCGCTGAACCAAGTGGCGTAGTCGCGTTTGCCGCCCCAGACCAGGGAGGTGACGGTGTGGTCGAATCCCGCGTAGACCGGCTCGGCCAGGTCGAAGTCGGTCCAGTAGGCGCTGGCGGAGGCGGCCTCGTTGGCGAGCATCCACTCGGCCTCGGCCGTGAGTTCGGCCTGGTCGGTGGCGGCGGCCCAGAGCGCCAGGCCGTTCCAGGCCGTCACCGCCTCCGAGCTGGACTCCTGGTTGTTGCCGTCGCCGAACGGTGCCGTGCCGCTGGCCCAGGAGTGCCCGGCGTAGGCGTCGAACACCCGTCGGTCGGGGAAGTACTCGCTGCCGCCGCTGGTGGCGAGGTCGGCGGCGAGCAGGTTCAGCACCGGTGCCCATCGTGCCGCGGCGGCCGGGTCATCGGCCGCGATCGCGGCGGCGGCGTAGAAGAAGTAGCCGTAGTGGAAGTGGTGGTCGTTGAACTCGTCTGAGCCGAACGACGTGGCCAGGCCCACGATGCCCTTCGCTTCGTCGTCGTAGACGAAGCAGCGTTCGGTGCGGTCCGCGCAGCCGGTCGGCTCCAACCACTCGTCCAGGGCGGTGCTGAGCCGCTCGGTGAGCTCGGCGGCGGCATCGTCGGCGCCCACCTGGCGGGCCACCTGAAGCAGGTTGGCCGCCCGGTAGAGCGACTTCCCACCGAAATAGGTGTCTGCGGCGAAGGTGCCCGTCGTCTCCAGGTCGGCCCGCACCTGGTCGGCCAGGCGTTGCCGGTCCTCGCCGACCACGGTGGACAGGTCGAGTGCGCCGCGGGGGTGCACGGTGGGCACCGACCAGGTCAGCGCGGTGCCGGAACACAGGGTGAGGGTGCCGTAGATGCTCGGGTAACTGCCCGCATCGCAGCGGGCGCCGTCGGCGAGGCCGGCCTGCTGGTGGGGCAGGGCGGCGATCAGGGTGTCGCCGCCATCGACGGTGTCGTAGCGGATGGTCGTGGTCGCCGCATCCGCCCCGGTGTCGTACTCGAGGCTGGTGCCGGTGAGAGGCGCGGCGGCGGCGAGGGTCTCGATCGACCCGCCGTCGGGCACGGCGAACCAGGTGGCGGTGGCCGCTCGTGGCAGCGACAGTGTGCTGCCGTCGTCGCTGAGGCTGCCGGCGGAGACCAGCCCGTACTCAGTGCCGTTCACCTCGGTGCGCCAGACGCCGTCGCCGGCGGGTGTGAACCCGGCGGGCAGGGCGAGATCAACGTCGGTAGCCGCGGTGAACGTCACGAACGGTGACCCCTGGGCGATGACGGTGCTGCCGAGATCGGCACCGGCGGCGCTGGCGGTGATCGTGACCGAGGCCTCGTCGTAGGCGCTGACGATCTGCTCGACGGCCTGCCCGTCCGCGTTCAGGCGCACGCGGATGTGGTCGGCGAAGCCGCCGAGGATGACGGCGCTCTCGCTGGTCACCGTCGGCAGCCCGAAGGCGAACCCGGTGTCGGTGAGTTGGAAGGACAGCGGCAGGGGGAACACCGGCATGGATTCCTCCCCGAAGACCAGCCCGGAGAACCAACGGTTGGTCGGCGGGATGAGACCGCCACCGATCCGGGCCTCCGGCAACGGCTTGACGGTGCGCTGCGGCACGGCGTTGACGAGCGGGCCGATCTCCGAAGTGGGAAAGATCTCGGTCGTTGCGGGATCGACGGTGTTGCCGCTCGTGCCGGCGGGGCCGCCGGGTGACGACACCGCCGCGGGGGTGCACCCCACCAGCGCTGCCACGGCGAGCGTCACGGCAACCAGGCGGAGCGGCCGGGAGGTTCGGAGAATCGAGGCGTTGGAGATCATCGTCGCAGTCACAGTCCGATCGTTTGCAGGAAGCCGTGGAACCCGTCGCCCACACCGGCAAGAGGGCCGTCGTCACGGAGGGAGAGGGTGGCCGCGACGGGGGTGCCCGGCGCGACGAGTCCGTTGAACTCCCCGTCGGCGAGACCGGTGCTGATCACCCTGGCCGTGGTTTCCGCCTGACCGTCGACCGTCGTCACCTCCACAGTGTCCAGATTCCCGCTGATACGGGCCTGGTTGGGCAGCACGATCTGAACCGGAGCGCCCTCCTCGATCCGGGCGTAGTCGGTGCTGGTGAGCACGAACTGCGCGGAGACGTACAGCGACCCGCCCCGGTTGATGGTCGCCAGCACCTGGCCGGCCTGCACGAACGAGCCGCGTTCGGTGGTGATGCCGGTGACGGTGCCGTCGATGGAGGCGGTGAGGGTGAGGACACCGTCCGGCGACACGGAATAGGCCACATTTTCCAGGCTCACCAGTCCCTCGGCGACGTCGGCCTGCAGGGTGGGGCTCTGCACGGTGAACATCGGCTGGCCGGCGCTCACGGCATCGCCCTCCTCCACCAACCGCTCGATCACGATTCCGCCGTAGTCCGTGCCCACCGGGTACTCCGCGGCCTGGATGGACGCCGACGCACTGGCGACCTGGGACTGGCGCTGGTTGAAGATCACGGTGAGCACGGCGACGAGGGCGAACACCCCGACCAGGCCGACCAGGAGTTTGAGACGGTTGACCCAGGTCATGCGGTCACCGCCTCACTGTGCCGGGCATCCACCGGGCGCGGGTGCCGCCGCCCGCGCTCAGCCGCGAAGCTCAGCCGCGTCTGGCGGCTTTCGTGCAGGGCCGCGCCGATGAAACTGCCGAGGATGACGGTGTTGGTCACGTTCCACGCCGTGGCGAGGGTTGCGGTTCCGATACCGATGTCCCGCCACACGGCCACCACCGAGGTGAGCAGCAGGAAGACGAAGACGAGCAGCTGCGGAATCATGAAGTTGAACGGCGACGTGACCTGCGACTTGTTACCCGTCGCCCGCCACTGCTGTTCCTTGCCGATCACCACGTTCACCAGCGCGGCCAGGTAGATCGGGAACGACGCGGCGGCCAGCATCAGCGTCTCCCAGCGGAAGGACCCCATCGTGTAGAAGGCCAGGCCGACCTGCATCAGGTAGAAACCCGCGTAGTAGAGCAGCCACGTGGCCAGGTTGATGGAGAGGTTCATCGGCCGCAGGTCGAAGTAGATCTCCAACGGCGGCACCGCCAAGAGCAGCAGCGGGGCGACGCCGGTGAGGTAGAAGGATGCCGTGACCAGGTATTGCAGACGCTGGTCGAAGGTCAGCCGCCGGCGCGGGCTGAGCGGATTGCTGTTCAGGAGGATCTCGAAGCCGCCCGTCGCCCAGCGCAGCTGCTGCTTGGTGTACGCCTCCACGGTGTCGGGTGCGTGACCGGTGGCCAGGACCAGCGGGATGAAAATGGTCTTCCAGCCGCGCTCGTGCAGCTTGAGCGAGGTCCAGACGTCTTCGGACTTCGAGTCGGTGTACATACCGCCGACGTCGTTGATCGCGTCACGGCGGAAGATCACGTTCGTGCCCACGCAGAAGGCGGCGTTGAAACGGTTGCGGCCGGGCTGGATGAACCGGTAGAACACCGCCTGCATGTAGCCGGCCCCGCGAGAGATGACATTGTGCAGGTTGCTGTACGCCTGCGGGGTCTGCACGAACGCGACCTTGTCGTCGACGAAAAACGGCAGGGTCTCCACCAGGAAGTCCGGGGCCGGAACGAAGTCCGCGTCGAAGATCACGAAGTACTCCCCCGTGCTGGCCGTGAGGGCGTGGTTGACATTTCCGGCCTTGGCCCCGCCAGAGCTCAACCGGCGCAGGTAGCGTGAACCCAGCTCGGCCGCGAGATCGCGAACCTCATCGGACCGGCCGTCATCGAGCACCCAGGTCAGGTGCGCCCCGCGGATCGCGAGCGCCGCGGTGACGGTCTCCCGGATCACGTCCAGACCTTCCCCATAGGTGGTGATGAAGACGTCGACACTGGTGGGCTGCCCGTTCAGGTACAGCGGCCGCCGGTCAGAGCCGGGGCTGCCGATTCCGCGGGGGTTGGAGCGGGTGGCGAACAGGGTTGCCCTGGCCTGATGGAAGGCGAAGTCGCGCGGGTCCTGAGAGCCGGACAGGATCGTCCACATCGACAGGAGGGCCTGGAAGATCAGCATGGACTCGGCCACGATGACGAGGGTGTACGGCAGCCAGTCGCCACGGCTGGCCGGGTTGAGCAGAAAATTCGCGTAGGCCAGGATTCCGATCGTGGCGACCACCACCAGAAGCACCAGGGACGGCGCGTGATCGTGCCCGGCGCGTGCCGGCCTCACCAAGGCAGTAGGGCCCCGGTCGCGGTGCGGCGGGATCCCCTGCAGGATTGCGGGTTCGTCGGGGCGGGGATGAAGGGTCGTCATCCGTGTCTCATTTCGGCTGCCGGATTCGGGTCCGGGGTTCGCGAGGGTGGTTCTCGGGCGAGGCTCGCGGGAAATGGTTCGACCGGCTCTGCGCGCTAGGGACGCGGGAAAGCCGGCGGCGGGCGTCGTTGGCCGGTGTGTCGATGGGGCGAGGATCGATGGAGCGGGCTAACGCGAAGCATCCGGTGTGGGGCGGGTCTCCCGCACGACTGGACCTGCGGCAACTCTAGGCACCATCCGTGAGCAAAGCCCAGCGTTTGTGCGCTTTCGTGGGCAGGGTTTTCCTGTTCGTAACACGACGTTAATCCGTGCCTTCCCGTTGCCCCCTGGGCGGGGGACGGTGTCGGAAGGCAGCCCGTAAGGGATTCGTAAGCCGGCCGAGACCCTTCTCCCAGCGGGCAAACCTAAGCTGAACGCATGAGAGCACGCATCTGGTTACCGGCACTGGCCGGCCTGGCCGCCGTGCTGGCCGGCTTCGGTCTGGCCGAGTTGACGGCCGGGCTGATTGCTCCGGGGGTCAGCCCGGTCCTGGTGGTCGGCGCGCTCCTGATCGATTTTGCGCCGGCCTGGGCGAAAGACCTGATGATCGGCCTGTTCGGCACCGCCGACAAAGCTGCGCTGATCGTGTTCATCGCCCTGGTCGCCGCGGTGCTCGCGGCCCTGGCCGGCATCTGGGAGTACCGCAGGCCCCCGTTCGGTCGATACGTGATCGTGGCCGCGGGGCTCGTGGCGCTGGTCGCCGCGCTCACTCGCGCCGGCGCCTCCCCGTTCGACGCCGTGCCGCCGGTGCTGGCGATGCTGGTCGCCGCCGTCGTGCTCACGATGCTCGTCACCCGGCTGCGCGCCGGCTCGGCTGCCGGCGCGGACGGCCAGGTTCAGCCCGCCACCGGCCTCGACCGGCGGCGCTTCCTCGCCTACACCGGCGTCAGCGCCGGCGTCGGCGTGCTCGCGGCCGTCGGCGGCCAGCTGCTCTCGGCCGGCAGCCGGGCGGCGGATGCGGCGAGGGCGTTGTTCACCCTGCCCGCCGCCACGACACCGGCGGCGCCTCTGCCCGCCGGGGCGTCGTTCGACATCGACGGGCTCACGCCGATCATCACCCCGAACGCGGACTTCTACCGCATCGACACCGCCCTGTCGGTGCCGCGCGTCGACCCGTCCACCTGGACGCTGAAGATCACCGGGCTGGTCGAGAACGAGGTGGAGATCGACTTCGCCGAGCTGCTGGCGCTGCCCTTGGAGGAGAGCACCACGACGCTCGCGTGCGTGTCGAACTACGTGGGCGGCGACCTGATCGGCAACGCCCTCTGGTTGGGGTATCCGATCCGGGAACTGCTGGCGCGGGCGAAGCCGACCGCCGAGGCCGACATGGTGCTCTCCCGCAGCGCGGACGGCTGGACCGCGAGCACGCCGCTGGAGGCGCTCACCGACGACCGCAACTCGATCCTGGCCGTGGGGATGAACGGCGACCCGTTGCCGCTCGAGCACGGCTACCCGGTACGGATGGTGGTGCCGGGCCTCTACGGCTACGTGTCGGCCACCAAGTGGGTCACCGAGCTCATCGTCACCCGGTTCGACCGGGAGACCGCGTACTGGTCCACCCGCGGCTGGTCGGAGAAGGGACCGGTGAAGTTGTCGAGCCGGGTGGACGTGCCCCGCGGGAACGCCACCGTCGAGGCGGGGACGGTGACGGTGGCCGGCGTGGCCTGGAGCCAGCACGTGGGTGTGTCGGCCGTGGACGTGCAGGTGGACGGCGGCGACTGGAACCCGGCGACCCTGGCCGATGCGATCTCCGTGGACACCTGGCGGCAGTGGCGCTGGGACTGGGATGCGCCGAGCGGGTCGCACACCATCCGGGTGCGGGCCACGGACGCCAACGGCCTCGTGCAGACCAGCGAACTCGCCGACGTCGCGCCCGATGGCGCCACCGGGTTGCACGAGATCAGCGTCTCGGTGTCCTGATCGTGGTCGGCATGTTGAGCCCGGCCGAGATAGCCCACTTCGACGCTCTGCTGCGTGCCCGACGCCGCGAGCTCGAGCTCGAACTGGCCCGGCAGGGCGACAGCCTGGCCGCCGTGCGTGCGGCCCGAAGCGGCGGGGACGCCGACGACGAGCACGATCCGGAGGGTCCAACCCTCTCCGCCGAGTGGTCGTTGCGGGCGGGGGTGCACGGTGAGCTCGCCGCCGCACTCACCGCCATCGACGCCGCGCTCACCCGCATCCGTGACGGAGGGTACGGTCGGTGTCTGCGCTGCGGTGAGCCGATCGGGTTCGACCGGTTGGCGGCCCGGCCGGCCGCCGAACTCTGCATCGACTGCGCCCGCGCACTGTAGGCCGGTCCGCCGAGGTGCTCGCACTCCCCTAGGCTCAAGCCATGTCATCGTGGGGGCGCGTTCGACTCGGCTGGGGGCCGAGCCTGGTTACGGCTGTGCTCTGGCTGGGCAGCGCGGGCGCCTTCACCTACCTGGCCTGGCAGGAGCGCATCCCGCGTCAGATTCTGGCCCATGTGCTGCCGGAGTCGATCCCGTCCAACCTGGTGTATCTCCCCTTCCCCTGGATCGTTGTGGTTCCCGCACTGTCGACGGTCACCGTTTTCGTTGTGCACCTGCTGCTCGCCGGCATCGTCAACACGGATGCCTCCGGGCCGCGGTTAACCCGTTTTCTCGCGCTCTGGTTCGTGGCCGTCGTCACCGGGGTGCTCGCCACCGCGCCGTTTGCGCTCAGCGCCATCATCACCGCGTTTCCGCCCAGCCGGGCCGCGTTCATCCTCGATGCGGCCGGCAGTGTGATTCTGCAGAGCGGCTACTGGGGTCTGCTCCTCGGCTGGATCCCGGCCCTCCTGGGTGTGCGCCGGGCGGCACCTGCACGCGGTGCCGCCGCGTCCCGCCGCCCGGTGCTGGTTCTCGCCGGCATCGTCGTAGTGGCGCTCGGCCTGTCCACGGTCACCCTGGGTGCCGGTGCTCGCGCGGCCAGGGTCGCGTCGGCCGAGTCGTCGTTCACCTCGGAGGGCGAGGCGCTCGGGGCCGCACCGGACCCCGACGTGGAGTCCACTCCCCCGCCGGCGATCGCGCCAGGCGCCGACCTCGACGACGTCGACCCCACCTGGTGCACACCAGAGCAGGCCACGCCGCTGCTCGGTGACCCCGATGCCGCCACCGGGCACCGCGTGCTCAGTATCGAGGTGATGAACTTCTCCGACACCCCCTGCGTGCTCGACGGCTACCCCGACCTCGCTTTTGCCGACGCGGACGGGTCAGCCATCGACGTGACGGTCACCCACGGCGGCTCGTTCATGGCCGAGGACCCGGGGGCGATGCCGATCACCGTGCCCGCCCAGGGATACGGCGTGACCCACATCGGCTGGAACGCGATGGCCACCGAGGGCGAACTGGCCACGTACACGCTCTACTCCGCGCTGTATCCGGGGCTGGAGCGCGGCTCCTGGCCGATCACCCTCGACATCGTGGCCGGTGGCGAGGTCTTCGTGACGGCCTGGGCGGTCAGCGACGCGTACCCGCCCACCGAATAGCCGAATTCGTCGGTCGTTCAGGCCGTCGACCCTCCTCCACAGCGGGTGGGTTTCGGGGTTGTCCACCAGTGATTCACTGGCATCGGGAGTGTCGGTGGTGGGTGCTTGACTGTCCCTATGGCCCCCTCGACTGCCACCCCAGACGACCTCCCCGACGATGCCTCGGCTGAGCTGGCGGATCCGGTCGCGGCGGCGATCCAAGCGGTCATCGACCCGCTGATCGAGAACGAGAAGACGCTGGCCGGCTGCTACGCCGAGCGCACCCGGCTGCTGGCCGAGCTCGACCGGCTGGGCCGAGAACCCCGCATCATCGCCGGGCTTGGCGGGGACCCGGTCGAGTCCGGCCGGAACGACCCGGATACCGGCGCGCACGGCCCGGCCTGGGACGACGAGGAACTCGGCCGTCGTTGCATGGCCGCCGAAGCCGCCGGGGCACTGCGGCTGAAGGCCGGCACGGCCGGCCTCCTGATCTTCTCCGCGTGCCGCCTCACCGGCCAACTGCCGGGCTTTCATGCGGCCCTGGCCCGGGGCAGCATCACCTGGGGGCACGCGTTGAAGATGCTCGACCTCACCGACGGGGTCCCCGAGGCGGTGCTGCCCGCGTTTGAGGCGAGAGTGCTGCCCGCGGCGGAGAAACTCACCTCGACGCAGTTCGCCCGGGTCGCTGGCCGCATCCTGGAACGGATGCACCCGGTGCCGCTGCAGGATCGCGCCGGCACCGGCTTCACCAAGCGCCGGGTCGTGGTGAACCCCGACGCGGACGGCATGGCGTGGTTGAACGCGTATCTGAAGGCCGAGGATGCCCAGGCGATCTACGACCGGCTCAGCCACATCGCCGCCGAGGTGAAGGACGACACCGACACCGCACCGGGCGCGGGCACCGACCCCGCGCACCCCGGCCGCACCACGGACCAGCGCCGCGCGGACGCCTACCGCGACCTGCTGCTGGACGGCATCGGCCCGAACGGGCTCGGCCACGGCATCCGCGGCACCGTGCACCTCACCGTGCCCGCGCTGACCTTGCTGGGACGCAGCGACGAACCCGCCATCCTGGAGGGGTACGGGCCGATCGACCCGGAATCGGCCCGGCGGATCGCCGGCACCGCGACCAGCTGGAGTCGCATCCTCACCCACCCCGAGACCGGCTGCCGGCTCAGCATGGGCCGCGAGCAGTACGCGCCACCGGCCGACATGCGCCGCTACCTGCAGGCCCGCGACCACACCTGCCAGGGCATCGGCTGCACCCGCCGCGCCACGCTCAGCGAAATCGACCACACCCGCCCCTGGAACACCGGCGGCAGCACCGACGTCGACAACCTCGTGCACCTCTGCAAACCCTGCCACCGGCTGAAACACCAATCCAGCTTCAGCACCAGCCAGAGCCCCGGCGGCACCCTCATCTGGACCACCCCCGGCGGCAAAAAATACACCAGCCGACCCGAGGCCCCCGGGCCGGGCCCAGACCCCTCCTCGTTCTGACGCCCGGGTTCGCACTACCGTCACCGGCACACACGCGATAGAACGGGGTGATGACCGAGCCCTCAGCGACCGCAGGCAACGCCGGCCCAAACGACACCGGCCCAGGCACCACCGCCCGATGGATGCAGGACTATGTCGAGGCGTGGTCCACGAACGATCCCCACCGCGTCCAGGCGCTCTTCACGGAGGATGCGTCCTACTTCACCGACCCGTTCACTGAGCCCTGGCGTGGTCACGACGCGATTGTCGCGGGCTGGCTGGAGCGCGCGGATCAGCCGGGCAGCTTCACCTTTGAGTGGTCACCACTCGCGAGCACGCCCGATGTGACCATCGTCCAGGGCGTCACCCGTTACGCGGAGGGCACGGTGTACAGCAATCTCTGGGTGATCCGCTTTGCACCGGACGGCCGCGCCCGAGAGTTCGTCGAGTGGTGGATGGACCAGGCCAGGCCATCCGGAACAAACCCCGACTAGCTCGGGACCTCGCCCCACTCGGACTGCTCGGCGACGAGCTCGGCCGACGCTGCCCGATGGGCGCGGAGAGCGGCGAGAGTGGTGAACAGGCCCAGCACCAGGGTGCTGACCAGAAAGACCAGGACGCCCTGTTCATCGGTCAGCGAACCGAGCACAACGATCAGGCCGCCGACGATCATGGCGAGGCCGGCCAGCCAGGTGTACTGCCGAGCCGCGCGGTGTCCGGCGGTCCAGGCACGGTCGGAGAGCAGCATGGGGCCGAAGCGCATCCCCACCACCGAGTTGATACCCACCCGTCCCCGCGCCGGTGCTTCAACGGCCACGATCACGATGATCCCGCCCAACGCCCAGATAATCCCGCCGATGATCATGCCCGCCCCCGATTGCCTGTCATTCGTTCCATCCACCCTAGCGATCACTCACACTCGGCCCGCCCCTCACCAGCACTGGTCAAACGGCCCGGCACACGGTACAACAGGTGTCAGGAATCCGGCGTAGAAAGGAGCCCGGCATGGGCATCGTCTCACCAGGCTTTTTCGGTCGTCGTCGCCGCGACGACCCGGCGCTTCCCCCCGGCCAGTACCTCACCGAGAGCTTCCCGGTGCTCTCGGCCGGCCCTACCCCGCGCATCGGCCCTGACGAGTGGGAGTTCACCATCACCACCGAGACCGGCCAGGTGCATCGGTGGAGCTGGGACGAGTTCCTCGCCCTCCCACAGGAGGACGTGACCGAGGACATCCACTGCGTCACCAGCTGGTCGAAGCTCGGCACGACCTGGCGCGGCGTCTCCCTCGACACCCTCTTCGAATCGGTCGAGTCCGACTGCGAATTCACCATGGCGCACTCCTACGGCGGCTACACCACCAACGTGCCGCTCGAGGACCTGCTCGGCGGTAAGGCCTGGATCGCGCACGAGTTCGACGGCGCCGCCCTGGAGCCGGAACACGGCGGACCGGCCCGACTGCTGGTGCCGCACCTGTACTTCTGGAAGAGCGCCAAGTGGGTGCGCGGCCTCGAGCTGCTTCGACAGGACGAACCCGGCTTCTGGGAGAGCAACGGCTATCACATGTACGGCGATCCCTGGCGGGAAGAGCGGTACTGGTGAGAACCGGTTGGAACGTGGCGGAGGTGATCGGAGTGACCCAGGAAACACCAACAGCCCGCACCCTGCGCCTGCGCCTGCCAGGACTGGCCGGGCACCGGGCGGGGCAACACGTGGACGTGCGCCTGAGCGCCCCGGACGGCTACACCGCCGTGCGGTCGTACTCGGTGGCCTCCGCCTGGCCAGGTGACGAACTCGACCTCACCGTGGAGGAACTGAGCGACGGCGAGGTGTCCCCGTACCTGGTGCACCAGGTGGCGGTGGGCGACCGGCTCGAGGTGCGCGGTCCCGTCGGCGGCTGGTTCGTCTGGGACCCCGCCGACCCGTCGCCGGTGCAGCTCATCGCCGGCGGTTCCGGCGTGGTACCCCTGATGGCCATGCTCCGCGCCCACGCCACGGCCGACCCCCGCAGTCCCGGCGCGGCCGCCCCGTTCCGGCTGCTCTACTCGGTGCGGAGCCCGGCCGCCGTGTACTACCGGGCCGAACTCGACGCCCTCGCCCGGTCACCGCTGGTGGACGTCACGCTCGTCTACACCCGCGAGGCGCCGCCCGGCAGCCGCCGCCCGCCCGGCCGACTGGAAGCGCCGGCCCTGGCCGCCAGCACGCTGACCCCGGCCGAGAACCCCGCCGTGTTCGTCTGCGGAGCCACCGCCTTCGTCGAGACCGTCGCGGATTGGCTGATCGAGGCCGGGCACTCCGCATCCCGGATCAAGACCGAACGCTACGGCGGCACCGGCACCAGCCCAGGGACCAGACCGTGACCGGCGACCTGGACCGGTACGACTACCTGGACGGCAACGCCGCCGCGGGGCCATTGAGCGAGATCTTCGCCATCGACGTGCTCAGCGCCCGCGGTCGCTGCGCCGCCTGCGGCCGCACCGACGCCATGGCCACCGCCCGGTTGTTGCCGCACTCGCATGGCCTGCTGCTGCGCTGCCCGGGCTGCTCCGCGATTCTGCTCCGCCTCGTCGACACCGGGCACAGCGTCTGCCTCGACCTGCACGGCCTGAGCTTCCTCGAACTGCGGCGGCAGCAGAACGGTTCCCAGCCAAACCCGCCTCAGCCCACCTAGGCTGAGATCGGCGGACCATCCGCCTCTCAACCGGGAGCGTGCATGCAGGGTTCGGTCGTCCTCGACGTCATTCTTATCGTTCTGCTGGTCGCCAGCCTCGGCGCCGGCTATCGCAGCGGCCTGATCGGCAGCATCAGCGGGGTCCTGGGCCTTGTCGCCGGCGCCGTCGCGGCCTACTTCATCGTGCCGCTCGTGCCCACCTGGGTGCCCGCCGCCGAGTGGCGCACCCCGGCGTCGATCGCCGCCGCCCTCCTCCTGGTCGTCGCCGGCCTCACCGTCGGTGAGTCCATCGGGCACGCCCTCCGCCGCCGCACCCCGCGCAAGCTCCGCGGCATCGACAGGCTCTTCGGTGCCGTGGTCGGTGTGGCCGCCGCTGCCGCCGTGATGTCGATGGTGGCGTTCAGCGTGAGCGCCCTGGGCATCCCCCTGCTCACCTCCGCCATCGCCTCGTCGGGAGTCGTGCGTACCATCGACTCCGTCACCCCCGTGCCGGTCAAGAGCTTCCTCGCCGAACTGCGCTCCACGGTCCTCGACGACGGCCTGCCCGTGATCGCGGATGCGTTCGGCGGCCAGGCCCCCACCCTGCCGGAGGTGCAGCTCGACAACGCCGCCCTCGACACCGCGGCCGCGTCCGTGCTGCGCATCACCGGCAACGCCGTGGCCTGCGGGCAGAGCCAGTCCGGGTCGGGATTTGTCATCGCCCCCGAGCGCGTGATGACCAACGCCCACGTCGTGGCCGGGGTCACCGAGGCCGTCGTCGAGGTGCCGGGCGGCGGCGCTCTCACCGGCGAGATCGTCTACTTCGACCCGGTCGACGACCTCGCCGTCATCGCCGTGCCCGGCCTCGACACCGCGCCGCTGACCCTGCAGGGCGACCTCGCGGTCGACAGTGAGGCCGTCAGCCTCGGTTACCCCTTCGGCGGACCTTTCGACTCCGACCCGGCCAGGGTGATGTCGGTGGATTCGGTGCTCGTCGCCGACATCTACGGGCAGAACCCCACCCCGCGCGCCGTCTACACCCTCGCCGCCGATGTGCAGCAGGGCGAATCCGGCGGCCCCCTGGTGGCCGGGGACGGCCGGGTGGCCGGTGTCATCTTCGCCAAGGCCGCCAACACCGCCAACGTCGGCTACGCCCTGGCCATGTCGGAGGTCACCCCGGTCGTCGACCAGGCAGCCGGCCTCGCGTCGGCCGTCGACTCCGGCACCTGCGTCCAGGGGTAGCTTCGCCCGGCGGGGGTATGTTGACCGCATGACCTACCGGCCTGAGGACTACCGGGAACCCCTTGAGCAGGCGGCGCGAGCGGCCAGGGAGTGGTTGGATTCCCTGCCGTCGCGGCCCGTGAAACCGCGGGAACCGATCGACACGCTCTCGGCGGCGATGCACCTGCCCCTGACGGAGCAGCCCACCGACGCTGCCGAGGTGGTGGCCGAACTCGCCAGGCTGGCCGACCCCGGCCTGATGCCCATCGGCTCCGGCCGCTTCTTCGGCTGGGTGATGGGCGGCACCCTGCCGGCCGCCCTCGCCGCGGACTGGCTGGTGAGTGCCTGGGACCAGAACAACGGCCTGCGCTACGCCACACCGGCGGCCGCGGCCATCGAGGAGCGGGCCGGCGCCTGGATCCTCGATCTGCTGCACCTGCCCGCCGCCAGCGCGGTCGGATTCACCACCGGCGGCACCATGGCGAACTTCGTCGGGCTGGCCGCCGGGCGTGGTGCCGTGCTCCGCTCGGTCGGCTGGGACGTCAACCGGGACGGCCTCACCGGAGCGCCCCGGCTGACGGTGCTGGCCGGTGCAGAGGTACACAGCTCGGTGCTGCTCGCCCTGCGCTACCTGGGGCTCGGCGAACCGACCATGGTCGCCGCTGACCCGCAGGGCCGCATCCGCCCCGATGCCCTGTCGGCCGCTCTGGCGAGCGTCGACGGCCCCTGCCTGGTGGTGCTGCAGGCCGGCAATCTGCACTCGGGGGCGTTCGACCCGATGCGCGAGTCGGTCCGGCTGGCCCACGACGCCGGCGCCTGGGTGCACGTGGACGGGGCCTTCGGGCTGTGGGCGGCGGCGAGCAGCCGGTGGGCCACGGCCCTGGACGGACTCGACACCGCCGATTCCTGGGCGACGGATGCGCACAAAACCCTCAACGTTCCCTACGACTGCGGTATCGCCGTCGTCGCCGACCCCGCCGCCGTGCGATCCGCGTTCGCCGCGCACACCAGTTACTTCGTGCGGGATGACGCCGGTGCCGCCGAACCGATGGACCTGGTTCCCGAGCTGTCCCGGCGGGCACGGGGCATCCCGGTGTGGGCGGCGTTGCGCTCGCTCGGTCAGAGCGGCACCGTGGCCCTCGTCGAGGGTCTCGCCGACAACGCCGGCGCCCTCGCCGAGGGGTTGGCGGCGCTGCCGGGCGTTGAGGTGCTCAACGACGTGGTCTTCACCCAGGTGTCGGTCTCGTTCGGCAGCGACGACCGCACGGTGCGGGTGACCCAGGCGCTCCTGGAGGACGGCGCCGTCTGGATGTCCGGCTCGCACTGGCGTGGACGGGCGGTCCTGCGCATCTCGGTGAGCAACTGGTCGACGGATGACACGGATGTGGCCGTGGCCGTCGACGCCGTGGCACGCGCCCTCGCCGCGGTCACCGCCGCCGATCGGGGTGACCCGCGGGAGTGAGCCCACCCGCCGCCTGTCAGACTAGATCTCATGACTATCACTGCCGCCGCTGACGGATCCGCCCTCGGAAACCCCGGCCCCGCCGGCTGGGCCTGGTACATCGACGACAACAACTGGGCCGCCGGCGGCTGGAAGCACGCCACCAACAACCAGGGTGAGCTCAAGGCGGTGCTCGAACTCTTCCGCGCCACCGCCCACGTCGACGACGACCTGCTCGTGCTCTGCGACAGCCAGTACGTGATCAACTCGGTGACCAAGTGGATGCGCGGCTGGAAGGCCAAGGGCTGGCGCAAGGCCGACGGCAAACCGGTGCTGAACCTCGACCTGCTGCAGGAGATCGACGAGGCCCTCGTCGGCCGGAAGTACCGGTTCGAGTGGGTCAAGGGTCACGCGAACCACCCGCTGAACGAGGCCGCAGACTCCCGCGCCCGAGCGGTCTCCGAGGCCTACCAGCGCAACGGCACGATCCCCACCGGACCGGGCTTCGTCGCCGGCGGAGCCGCGCCCACGAAGGCAGCAGCGCCGACGAAGGCAGCGCCGACGAAGGCAGCAGCACCGGCGAAGGCGGCCGCGCCGCGCGCATCCGCCGATCTGGGCCTGTTCGACCTCGAGGTGGAACGCCCGCACACCGTGCAGGTGGCGCTCAGCGCCGAGGAGCTCGGCCGGCTCAAGCGCCGGGCGACCGGCCGCGGAGTCAGCCCGGAAGAGCTGCTCCGCGACCTGATCTGATCTGATCTGATCTGACCCGCTAGCTGCGGGGCTTGGCCGGCTTCGTGGCCTTGGCCGCGTTCTTGTGCGGCAGCAGGGTGTTGGCCTCGTCCAGCGACATGCCGTTGGTCTCCGGCACCTTGGTGAGCACGAACAGGAACGACAGTCCGGCGAACAGGGCGTACATTCCGTAGGTGAGCGGTAGCGACCACGACGACATCGACGGGAATGTCACCGTGATCAGGAAGTTCGCCACCCACTGTGCGGCGGCGGCCAGGCCGAGGGCCTTGGCGCGGATGGAGTTCGGGAAGATCTCACCGAGCAGCACCCACACCACCGGGCCCCAGGAGGCGCCGAAGGAGATCACGAACACGTTCGCCGCGACGAGCGCGATCGGACCCCAGGCGCCCGGCAGGGTGAGTTCGCCGTCGATCGTGACCGACTGGCTGAACGCGACCGCCATGGTGGCCAGCGACACCGTCATGCCGATGGAACCGCTGAGCAGGATCGGCCGGCGACCGATGCGGTCGACGAGGGCGATCGCCACCAGGGTGACCAGGATGTTCGTCACGGATGTGGCCACCGAGATGGTCAGCGAGCTGGATTCCTCGAAGCCCACCGCGCTCCACAGGGTGGTCGAGTAGTAGAAGATCACGTTGATGCCCACGAACTGCTGGAACACCGACAGGATGATGCCGACCCAGACGATGGGCTTGAGGCCGAAGACCGGGCCGCGCAGCGAGCCCGTGCGCTTGGCCGTGACGTCGTCCTCGATCGAGGCCTTCATGTCGCGCAGCTCGCGGTCCACGTCACCGTTCGGCCACACCCGGTGCAGCACCTCGCGGGCCTTCTCCTCCTTGCCGTGCAGCACCAGGAATCGCGGCGACTCGGGCAGCAGCAGGGCGATCACGGCGTAGACCACCGCCGGGATCACGGCGATCAGGAACATCCACCGCCAGGCCTCAAGGCCGAACCAGAACATCTCGCTGGCGCCGCCGGCCGATGCCGCGAACACGGCGTCGGAGAGCAGCGCCGCGAAGATACCGATGGTGATCGACAACTGCTGCAGCGAGCCGAGCCGGCCGCGCATCTGCCGCGGCGAGATCTCGGCGATGTAGGCCGGCGCCACCACGGAGGCCAGTCCGATGCCGATGCCGCCGACCACCCGCCAGACGATCAGGTCGACGACGCCGAAGGCGAGGCCGGAGCCGACGGAACTGGCGAAGAAGACGATCGCGCCGATGAGCATCACCGGGATCCGGCCGTACCGATCCGCAATCCGGCCGCCGAGGAACGCGCCGGACGCCGCGCCGAGCAGCGCACTGGCGACGGCGAAGCCGGTCACGGCCTCACTGAGGTCGAATTCGCCCTGGATCGCCTCGACCGCGCCGTTGATCACCGAGGAGTCGAACCCGAAGAGGAACCCGCCGAAGGCGCCGGCGATGGCCAGAGCGATCACCTTACGGTTCGTCGCGGGTGTATCCGCCGGCATCCGCTCTGCCGTGGACCCTGTCGTCTTACTCATCGCAATTTCCCCCGTATTCGCCGATGCCGTCTGGGCAACCTGAAAATCCTACGCCGGGTCGAGCGGGGTCTCACACCGCGCGGCCGGATTTCGCCCTGGGCATATCCCGGCCGGTCTTCACTGCTCGGCACCGGCATGGTAGCTATGGACCATGACACGATTCCTCGGGGTGGATCTGGCCTGGGCCGAGGGTACGGCGGCGAAACCGGCCAACGAGAGCGGTCTCGCCTGCATCGACCACACCGGCCGGGTCATCCACGCGGGCTGGGCGCGCGGAATCGACGAGGTCGTCGAGTGGGTGCAGGAGATGGTCGAGCCCGGCGCAGTCTTGGCCGTCGACGCGCCGCTGGTGGTGAACAACCCCACCGGCATGCGTTACTGCGAACGGGAGACCGGTTCCCGGTACGGTCGCTGGCACGTGTCGGCGAACGCCTCCAACCGGGCGTTGGCACGGCTCGGCGGGGTCACCCTGCGCTGTCGGCTCGAGAGGCTCGGCTGGGCCTATACCGATGGGCTGACTCCGGTCGCGGCCGGCACGGCGAGCTTCTTCGAGTGTTACCCGTACACCACCCTGGTGGGGGCGGCGGAGTTCGGCTACGACGACAAACGGCCACGCTACAAGCGGATGGGCACCGCGCTGCCGATCGGGGAACGCCGGGCCGCTCGGGCGCTGGTCTGCGACGATCTCATCCAGCGGATGTGGCGTCTGGCCGACGCCTCTCCCCCGCTCAATCTCGACACCTTCGAGGTAACCGACCGGTTGGTCACCGAGCCGACGCCCCTGACCGATGTGGCGTACAAGCACCGTGAAGATCTCATCGATGCGCTGCTCTCGGCCTGGACCGCCTCGCTCTGGCACCGTTTCGGCATTCTACGCAGCCAGGTGCTCGGCGCGGCCGACCCCCTCGTCGTCGACGGCCGGCGGGGCACGATCATCGCCCCGGCCCGCCCCGAACAGCGACGCGTCGTTCTCAGTGCACCGGCAGCCAACGCCCCTTCACCCGTTCGGTGACCAGCCAGCTCACCGGAACAGCCACCAGTCGGGTCTGTGCCACGACGTGATCGGCGATGGCCAGGGCGACAGCGCCGTCATCGGCGGTGAAACGCACCGTGGCGCGCGCCGACCCGGCCACCACGGCCAGGTCCGAGGCCTCCACGGTGGTGCGCTCGGCGGCCGCGGTGGCGGCGGCCGGAAGCACGGCATCCGGTCGCACCCCGGGCTGGAGGGCACCGATGATCATGGTGACGCGGTAGGACGGCATGCGACCAGCGTACGGGCCGGCCGGCTCTGCCCTGTCGGTCGGGGCGTTTCCGGGGTCTACTGGGCACGGGGCACCGCGCACGGGCTCATGCGCATGGAATGGAGGAAACCATGGTCTGGCGGGTCGTTTTGCTGGTTGTCGAGGGGTTCCTCGGGGTCACTGCGGTCGCCGGTGGCGCCGCCCTCACCCTGGGGCCGCAGCTCGGGTCGGCCGGCATTGTTCCGCCGCTGGAGTACCTCGAGGGTTCACCGTTCGATTCCTACCTGGTGCCGGGGCTCATCCTGCTGCTCGTCGTCGGCGGCACCCAACTGCTCGCGTTCGGGCTGCTGCTCCGGCGCTCAGGTCTCGCTCCTGCCGCCGCCGGTGTGGCCGGTTCTGGGCTGCTGATCTGGGTGTTCGTGCAGATGGTGATCATCCCGTTCAGCCCACTGCAGGCGGTCTACTTCGGCGGAGGGCTGGCCGAACTGGTGCTCGCACTCCTGCTGCTGGACGTGCTGCACCCGCGCCGCCCGTAGCCGGGCTACTCCGGCGGCGGCAGCTGCTGCAGCGCCCAGGTGTTGCCGTCGGGGTCGGCGAAGTACACGAATCGGCCCCAATCCTGCTCGTCGACCGGGCTGGCGTCGACTCCGGCTTCCACCAGGTGGGCGCGCGCGGCATCCGCATCGGCGACGACCATCTGCACGGCGCGCATCGAGCCAGGCGCCATCTCGGACATGCCGTCGCCGATCAGGACCGAACAGGCCGAGCCAGGCGGGGTGAGCTGGATGAACCGCATCGTGTCGCTCAGCCGGATGTCGTAGTCGTCGTGGAAGCCGACCTGATCGACATAGAAGGACTTGGCCCTGTCGACATCGGTGACCGGGAGGGGGATGAGTTCGATCTTCATATCCATGTCTGCCTCCGGCATTCGTCTCGGTTCTGCGCTTCTGCCCCGGAGCCTACGTCCGGTCGGGTGTCGTGGCTACGGGCGGATGTTCGGGGCCGACACCCAGCCAGCCGCACCGCGTCCTCGATTAGGGTTCGAAGAATGAGCAGCGCCAGAGACAACAGGGTTGTGGCCGGATTCGTGAACAGCTGGCGATCGCACCTGCTGGTTACCCTGTCGGGCAACGACGAGGGCCGCCCGGCCTGGGTGGGCACGATGGAGCAGGGCGACGACGCCGGCTATTTCGGGCCGGGGTCGGCGGCCTGGGCCGTGCACGGCGGCATGGCCACGATGGTCGCCGGCATTCGCGCGCTGCTGATGCAGACCCTGCACCCGGGTGCGATGGCGGGGGTGCACGACTGGTCGAGGTACCGGGAGGACCCGCTCGGCCGGCTCAGCGGCACCATCCAGTGGCTGGTCACGGTGACGTTCGCCGCCACCGAGCAGGCCGCGCACGAGTCCAGTCGGGTGGGCCGTTTCCACGACAGGGTGGCGGGCAGCTACGTCGATGCCCGCGGCGTCGAACGAGCGTACTCGGCCGGTGACCCCGAGTTGCTCTCCTGGGTGCACGTGGTGTTCACGGATGCCTTCCTCGCCAGCCACACGACCTGGGGCGGGCCCATCCCCGGCGGCGCCGACCGGTACGTGCGCGAGTGGGCCACGGCCGGCGAACTCATCGGCGTGCAGAACCCGCCCCGGTCGAACGCCGAGCTGGCCGCGCAACTCAGGGCGTTCTCCGACGCCGGTGTGCTCATGGGCGGCGAGCGGGTGGCGGAGGCCGTGCGGTTCATCCGCAAGCCGCCGCTGCGCCGCGGCATGATGCCGTTTTACCGCATCATGTTCGCCGGTGCCGTGGCGACGATCCCCGTCGAATACCGGCGGATGCTGGGCCTGCGCCGCAGCCCCCTACCCGTGGTCTGGGCCACCGGCGCCGTTCTCCGGCTGGTGCGCCTGCTGCTCGGCGCCTCCTCCACCTCCGAGGACGCCGCCCGCGCCCGGATCAACCGCCTCCATGCGCCCGGTTCGGTGGCATAACTCCTGCAATTTTTCTGAAACCGGCTGATTCAGACCGGAAACGGGCATCCGGAGCAGAATTGCAGGAGTTATGCGCGTGGTGCACCGGCGCCGATTACAGTTGCACGGTGCCCCAACGACCCGACACCGCTCTCCCCACCACTCCGCCGACGGTGCGTGCCACCCTGCGCCATCCGAAGGCGCTCAGCGTGGAGGTGCTCGCCGGAGTGGTCACCACCCTGGCGCTGATCCCCGAGGTGATCTCGTTCTCGATCATTGCCGGCGTCGACCCCAAGGTGAGCCTGATCGCCTCCGTGGTGTTGGCCATCTCGATGTCATTCCTCGGCGGCCGATCCGCCATGATCACCGCGGCCGCCGGCGCCGTGGCGCTCGTGGTGGCGCCGCTCGTGAAGGACCACGGGGTGGAGTACCTGCTGCCCGCGGTGCTGCTGGCCGGGCTCGTGCAGATCCTCTTCGGCGTGACCGGTCTGGCCCGGCTGATGCGGTTCATCCCCCGGTCCGTCATGATCGGCTTCGTCAACGCGCTGGGCATCCTGATCTTCGTCGCCCAGGTGCCGCACCTGATCGACGTACCGTGGCTGGTCTACCCGCTGTTCGCCCTCACCATCCTGATCGTGCTGGTGCTGCCGCGCTTCACCAGGGTGGTGCCAGCCCCGCTGGTGGCCATCGTGGTGGTCACCGCGATCGCGATGGTCTGGCACCTGGCCGTGCCCACCGTCGGTGACCAGGGCGATGTGTCCGGCGGCCTACCCGGCATCACCCCTCTGCTCGTGCCGCTGAATCTGGAAACCCTGCAGATCATCTGGCCCACTGCGCTGAGCGTGGCCTTCGTGGGCCTGGTGGAGACCCTGCTCACCGCCAAACTCGTCGACGACATCACCGACACCCGCTCGCCCAAGGGCCGCGAGGCGTGGGCGCTGGGCGTCGCGAACATGCTCGCGGGGCTCTACGGCGGCATCGCCGGCTGCGCGATGATCGGCCAGACGGTCGTGAACGTCAAGCTCGGCCGGGCCCGCACCCGCATCTCCACGTTCGTGGCGGGGGTCTTCCTGCTACTGCTGGTCACCGGGCTCAGCGGCCTGATGGAGCAGATTCCGATGGTGGCTCTGGCCGCGGTGATGATGGTCGTGGCCGTCACCACCGTCAACTGGCACAGCGTGCGCCCGGCGACCCTGCGACGGATGCCCGTGCCGGAGACCATGGTGATGGTCACCACGGTGATCGTGGTCGTGGTCACCCACAACCTGGCCATCGGGATCGGTGCCGGCGTCGTGCTGGCGATGGTGCTGTTCGCCCGGCGGGTGGCGCATGTCGTGCGGGTGGACCGGGTACTCGCCGACGACGGGCAGTCGGTGCGTTACACCGTGAGCGGGCCGCTGTTCTTCGGCAGCAGCAACGACCTGGTCGAGCAGTTCTCCTACGGGGCAGACCCCGCCGTGGTCGACGTCGACCTGGCCCAGGCGCAGATCTGGGATGCCTCCACCGTCGCCGTGCTCGACTCGGTGGAGACCAAGTACCGCCAGCACGGTGCCACGGTCAGCTTCCACGGCCTCGACGAACGCAGCCAGGCCATGCACGGCAAGCTGACCGGGCAGCTCTAGCTCGCCCGCCCAACGCCCGGCGGCACGAGTTCGTACACGTGCCGCCGGGACGAACACGTGCCACGAGCGCAAGCCGGTGCCCGCGCGGCTCGCAGGCCGCGAGCAGCCGCTACGCCCCGGCGAAGAACTCCGTGATCGCCGCGGAGAGCGCGAACGGGTCATTCACGTGCGCGAGCTCCCGGGCCGAGTGCATCGACAGCAGCGGAATGCCCACATCCACGGTGCGGATGCCCAGCCGGGTCGCCGTGAGCGGACCGATGGTGGAGCCGCAGGGGATGGTGTTGTTCGACACGAACTCCTGGAACGGCACCCCGGCCGCGGCACTGCAGCGAGCCCAGAGGGCCGCGCCGGCCGCATCCGTGGCGTAGCGCTGGTTGCCGTTGATCTTGAGCAACGGACCGCTGCCGGCCACCGGCCAGTTGGCCGGATCATGCCGCTCGGGGTAGTTGGGGTGCACGGAGTGGCCGGCGTCGGCGGAGACGCACCAGGAGTCGGCGTAGGCGCGCAGGCGCTCGGACACGGTGGCGCCGAGGTCGTCGCCGATGCGGCTGAGCACGTCGTCGAGCATCGGGCCGCTCGCGCCAGACCGGGACTGCGAGCCGAGCTCCTCGTGGTCGAACGCGGCGAGCACGCTGATGGTCTCCTCGTCATCGGAG
Organism: Cryobacterium inferilacus; assembly: GCF_019599185.1. Classification (GTDB taxonomy): domain Bacteria; phylum Actinomycetota; class Actinomycetes; order Actinomycetales; family Microbacteriaceae; genus Cryobacterium; species Cryobacterium inferilacus. Next base: position 180,174 of record NZ_JAIEUL010000005.1, read on the forward strand.
ACCGTGAGCAGCGCCATCAGGCCGGCGTACACCGACGAGAGGTTGTCCATCCGGCCAGCGGCGAAGAGCTCGTCGTTCAGACCGAACCGGGCGGGCGGGTTGGTGTCGGCGGTGAGGATGTCGTAGCCGGCGACGTCCTCGCCGGCGATCCCGGCGAGCGCGGCCAGATGCCCCACCAGGTCGGCCTGACGGATGTCGCCCACCCCGAAGACCGGGTTGAGGTGCCGTTGCCGGTCCAGGCTGAGCGCCTCGTTCGCGGTGCGGTCCAGGTGCACGGCCAGCTGGGGGATGCGCAGGAACGGTCCGGTGCGTACCAGGTGTTCCGTGCCGTCGGTGGTGACCAGGCGCCCGGCCAGCTCGAGCTCGCGGTCGAGCCAGGAGTTCGCCAGCGGCCCGCCGTACACCTCGACGCCGGCCTGCAGCCATCCGGCCGACCCGGTGGTGGGCTGGGGCTTGAGCTTGAATCCCGGTGAGTCGGTGTGCGCGCCCAGGATGCGGAACGGCGTGGCCGCCTGCGCCCCGGCCGGCTGCACCCAGGCGATGACCGCACCGTCGCGCACCACGTAGTGGCGGCCGGCGCTGGCGGCCGCCGCCCTGGGCAGTGCCGGCGTCGACGGCACCGACCAGTCCGCGGTCTCGTCCCGGCGTTCGAAGCCGGCCTCGTCGAGACGACGGGCCGTTTCGGCGGCCGCGTGGTACGACGACGGCGACGCGGAGATGAACCTGGCGAAATCGTCGATGTATGCCGAGAGAGAAGTCATGGTTCCATCCAACCACCCGCCTCTCCGGCTCGACCACGCACCGCCCTCGACAGAGCAGGCAAGCGGTGCGACTCTCAGGATGCGTCAGGTAACGACGAGGAGGCATCCGTGAGTGAGAACGAGACGGCCGTTGACCCGTGGGTGGTGCGCTTCGACGGCTTCGATCCCGCCACCGAGGGCTATCGGGAGGCCCTCTGCACACTGGGCAACGGCTACTGGGGCACCCGCGGGGCGGCGCCGGAGGCGCGCACGGATGCCGTGCACTACCCGGGAACCTATCTCGCCGGGGTCTACAACCCGCTCAGCACCGAGGTGCACATGGGCGACGACGAACCCACCGCGCACGTTCGCGACGACGAACACATGGTCAACGCGCCCAACTGGCTCTCGCTCTGGTTTCGCACGGGCGGAGGCAGCAGCAGCGTCGGCGACTTCTCCGCGCCGGACACCGGCTGGTTCCACCCCGAGTCCGCCGATCTGCTGGACTACAGCCAGGAACTCGATCTGCGCCGTGGACTGCTCACCCGGGTGATCCGGTTCCGGGACGCACGCGGCCACATCACCCGAGTGCACAGCCGGCGTTTCGTCTCCCAGTCCGCCCCGCACGTGGCCGTGCTGGAGACCACCTTCGTCGCCGAGGACTGGTCAGGCCCGCTCACGGTGCGCTCGGCCATCGACGGCCGGGTGGCCAACCGAAATGTGGCCGCCGACCGTGTGCTCGCTCATCTGCACCTGATGCCGCGAACGACCGCGGAGCTCACCAGGGATTCGGTGCTGCTCGAGGTCGAGACCACCCGGTCGGGTATCCACATCGCGATGGCCGCCCGCACCAGGGCGTACGAGGACGGCGCCCTGCTAGAGCCCACCCGCCGGTTCCTCACCGACGGCAGCAGGTGGGTGGCCCACGAGGTCGACCTCACCCTGCAGCAGGGCGTGCCGCTGCGGGTGGAGAAGGTCGTGGTGGTGAGCACCTCACGGGACCGGGCGGTGGTGTCCCCGTCGATGGCCGTGGCGACCTGGCTCGGCCGGGTGCCGGAGCCGGCCGAGCTGCTCGCGGCGCATGAACGGGAGTGGCAGATTCTCTGGGACGAGTTCGCGGTACACCTGCACAGCGGCACGCGGCAGACGCTGGCCCTCAACCTCAACACCTTCCACGTTCTGCAGACCGTGGCCAAGGTGGATGCCGACCTCGACGCCGGCGTGCCCGCTCGCGGCCTGCACGGTGAGGGCTATCGCGGGCACGTCTTCTGGGACGAGGTGTTCGTCTACCCGGTGCTCACCCTGCGCCGGCCCGACCTCAGCCGGGCGCTGCTGGGCTACCGGTACCGCCGGTTGGGCGAGGCGCGCGCCGCGGCCAGAGCGGCCGGCCACGAGGGCGCCCGGTTTCCCTGGCAGAGCGGTATCGACGGGCGCGATGTCACCCCCACCGAACTGTTCAACCCGCTCTCCGGCCGGTGGATGCCCGACCACTCCGGCCGGCAGCACCACGTGGGTCTGGCCCTGGCGTACAGCATCTGGGACTTCTACCAGGCCACCGGCGACGTCGACTACCTCATCGAGCAGGGGGCAGAGCTGTTGCTGGAGATCGCCCGGTTCTTCGCCAGCCTCACCGAGTACGACGAGACCGCTGACCGCTACGACATCCCCGGCACGATGGGCCCCGACGAGTTCCACGACGGCCCGCCGGGCCGGCCGGGCGAGGGTGTGCCCAACAACGCATACACCAACGTGATGACGGCCTGGGTGCTGCGCCGGGCCGTCGATACCGTCGCGCTGCTCGAGGGCCGCGCCTGCCGGCCGCTCTGGAACCGGCTGCGGCTCGGCCCGGACGAGGTGGAGAACTGGGAGCGGATCGGCCGGCGTCTGCGGCTCAGGTTCCACGCCGACGGTGTGCTCAGCCAGTTCGACGGCTACGAGGCCCTGCCGGAGCTGGACTGGGCCCTCTACCGCGCCCGCTACGGGGCCGAGGACCATTCCCTGGGGAGGCTGGACCTGATCCTCAACGCCGAGGGCGACAGCACGAACAACTACCGGGTCTCCAAGCAGGCCGATGTGCTGATGCTGCTCTACCTGCTCTCGGCCGAGGAACTGCGGGAGTTGATCGAGGACCTGGGCTACTCGCTCTCCCCCGAGCTGATCCGCCGCACCGTGGAGTTCTACCGGGCCAGGTCCACACACGGGTCGACGCTGAGCAACGTCGTGCATTCCTGGGTCGACGCTCGCGCCGACCGGGAACGATCCTGGGCGGCGCTCTGCCGGGCCCTGGACAGCGACCTCGGTGACATCCAGGGCGGCACCACCAACGAGGGTATCCACCTGGGCGCCATGGCCGGGTCGATCGACATGGTGGTGCGCTGTTACACCGGCCTGGAGATCCGCGACGACATGCTCTGGTTGCACCCGGTGCTGCCCAGCCAGCTCGACAAGATCAGCTTCCGGATCAACTACCGCGAGCAGCCGATCCAGCTGGAGGTGACGAGCACGAATCTCCGACTGCATCTGCCGCCCGGCGGCACCACCGCCGTCCGGGTGCGGGTGGAAGGCCGCCAGGCGCAGCTCTACCCCGGCCAGACGCACGACTTCCTGCTCGATCAGGCGGGTGTGCCTGGCCGCACCTAGCGGGCCGGGCCGGTCGGGTTTTTACTGGCTCCATGTCCACGATGATGTTCGTCAACCTGCCGGTCGCGGACCTCGCCCGCGCGACGAAGTTCTACGCGGACCTCGGCTTCAGCGTCAACCCGCAGTTCACGGATGAGACGGCCGCCTGCATCGTGCTCGACGACGGTCACCTCTACGCGATGCTGCTCACCCACGACTCCTACGCCCGCTTCACCAGCAAGTCGATCGTGGACGCGTCGACGAGCTCGGAGGTGATCCTCTCGATCACCGCAGACGACCGCGCCGGCGTGGACAGGTTGGTCGACACCGCTCTCGCCTCAGGGGGCAGTTACTCCTACGAACCGCAGGACATGGGCTTCATGTACAGCCGCAGCTTCCAAGACCCGGACGGGCACCTGTGGGAGGTCGTGCACCTGGACCTGACTGTCGGTGCACCCGGTTAGCCTGAGGGCATGGCCAGAAACATCGCTACCAGCAACACCGTCTCCCTGCCCGACCTGCTCGCCTTCGTGCGACCCCGGCACCGGATGCTGCTGGCCACGGTACGCGGTGACGGCCGCCCGCAGATCTCACCGGTCTCCGGCGGAGTCGACGACGAGGGCCGCATCGTGATCTCCTCGTACCCGTCCAGGGCGAAGACCCGCAACGCCGAACGGGACCCGCACACCTCCGTGCTGGTGCTCTCCGACGAGTGGGACGGCGCCTGGGTGCAGGTCGACGGCACCGCCGAGATCCTGCACATGCCAGAAGCCGGCGACGGCCTGGTCGACTACTTCCGCTGCATCGCCGGCGAGCACTCCGATTGGGACGAGTACCGGCGGGCCATGACCCTGCAGAACAAATCCCTCATCCGCATCACGCCCACCCGGTGGAGCCCGATCGCGACGGGCGGGTTCCCCGCCGACGTGGCCGCCCGGCTCGACGCGCTGTAGACGCTGAGTAGAGGCTCGGTAGACGCCGTGAGCACCCGCGAGAACGCCCTCGAGATCCTCCGCACCCTGGTGGGCCGGCCAGACGCCGACTTCCACGAGGGCCAGTACGAGGCCATCGAAACCCTCGTCGACCAGCGCCGCCGGGCCCTGGTGGTGCAGCGCACCGGCTGGGGCAAGTCGGCGGTCTACTTCGTCGCGACCCTGCTGCTGCGCCGCCAGGGTGCCGGTCCCACCATCCTGGTTTCGCCGCTGCTGGCGCTGATGCGCGACCAGGTGGCCGCGGCGGCCCGCGCCGGGGTGCGGGCCGTGTCGATCAACTCGGCCAACGCCCACGAGTGGACCGACGTGCTCGCTCAGCTGCGCGCCGACGAGGTCGATGTGCTCCTGGTCTCCCCCGAACGGCTGAACAACCCGTCCTTCCGTGACGAGCAGCTGCCCGCCCTGCTCGAGCGGGTCGGCCTGCTCGTGGTCGATGAGGCGCACTGCATCTCGGACTGGGGTCACGACTTCCGGCCTGACTACCGGCGCCTGCGCGACCTGATCGCGGCCATGCCGGCCGGCGTGCCGGTGCTGGCCACCACGGCAACGGCCAACAGCCGGGTGGTGACGGATGTGGCGGAGCAGCTGGTCTCGACAGGCTCGACCCAAGCGACAGGCTCGACCCAAGCGACAGGCTCGACCCAAGCGACAAGCTCGATCCAAGGGTGGGGCAGTGACGTCGTCACCATCCGTGGCCCGCTCGCCCGCGCGTCACTCCGGCTGGGCGTGCTGCGGCTGCCCGACTCCCGCGCCCGGTTGGCCTGGCTGCTCAGCCACCTTGCCGAGCTGCCCGGCAGCGGCATCATCTACACGCTCACGGTCTCGGCCGCGGAAGACACCGCCAGGCTGTTGCGGGACGCCGGCCACGCCGTGCGCGCCTACACCGGCCAGACCGACACCACCGAGCGCGAGGAGTCCGAGGGGCTGCTCAAGGCCAACCAGGTCAAGGCACTCGTGGCGACCAGCGCTCTGGGCATGGGCTTCGACAAGCCCGACCTCGGTTTTGTGCTGCACCTGGGCGCGCCAAGCTCCCCCGTCGCGTACTACCAGCAGGTGGGCCGCGCCGGCCGCGCCACCGAGAACGCCGACGTGCTGCTGCTGCCCGGTGTGGAGGACGAGGCCATCTGGCAGTACTTCGCCACCTCGTCGATGCCCAGCCAGCACAAGGCAGAGGCCGTGCTCCTGGCCCTGGCCGCCAATGGCGGCGCCCCGCTGTCCACCCCGGCGCTCGAATCCCGGGTAGACCTGCGCCGCTCCCCCCTCGAACTGCTGCTCAAGGTGCTCGACGTCGACGGCGCCGTGCGCCGGGTGACCGGCGGCTGGCTGGCCACCGGAGAGCCCTGGGTGTACGACAGTGATCGGTACGAACGCATCGGCGCCGCCCGCGTCGCCGAGCAGAACGCCATGCTCGACTACGAACGCATCACCGCCTGCCGGATGGAGTTCCTCCAGCGCGCCCTCGACGACGACACCGCCGTGCCCTGCGGCCGCTGCGACAACTGCACCACCGCCTGGTACCCCACCGACGTGAACACCGAGGCGGCCAGCACCGCCGCCTCCGCCCTGGACCGGGTGGGTGTCGCCCTCGAACCCCGCGCGCAGTGGCCCACCGGCGCCGACAGGCTCGGCGTGAGCGCCAAGGGCCGCATCGACCCCGCTGACCGGATCCTGCCCGGCCGCGCCCTGGCCCGGCTCACCGACCTCGGTTGGGGCAACGCCCTGCGCGACGTCTTCGCGCCGAACACCCCGGATGCCCCCGCGTCGCCTGCCCTGCTGGCCGCCTGTGTGCGGGTGCTCGCCGAGTGGGGCTGGGCCGAGCGACCCGTCGGCGTGGTGGCCATGCCGTCCAGGGCGCATCCGCTGCTCGTGGCGTCGGTGGCCGAGGAGCTCAGCCGGGTGGGACGCTTGCCGCTGCTGGGCACGCTCGGCCTGGTCGGCGCCGGGCCCAGCGGCGAGACCGGCGGCAACAGCGCCTACCGGCTGTCCAGTGTCTGGGGCGCCTTCGAGGTGGGGCCGGAGCTGGCCGCGAATCTCGCCGGCGCGACCGGACCGGTGCTGCTGGTCGACGACCTCGGCGACAGCCGCTGGACCATCACCGTGGCCGGGCGCCTGCTGCGCCGGGCGGGCGCTCCCGGGGTGCTGCCGTTCACGCTGGCCCTGCGCTCCTAGCCGGCCGCGGCACGCCGCCCTAGGTCACGGCGTGGAGTCGAAAGGTCTGGTGCTCACCGGACTCTGTGGTGTCCTGGCCGTGCGCGGCGAGCACGGACAGTCGCACCAGATCGGCGCCGCGCAGCCCCGGCCAGCCCTGCACCTGGCGGCGCCACTCGCTGGGAACCGCGGCCAGGCCCCACCTGGCGGCCAGAAGCGCTCCAGCCACCCCGGCCACGGCGTCGGTGTTGCCTCCGCCGCGCACGGCGGTCTGCAGGGCCCGCCGGTACTGGCCGCGGCCCTCTGCCCCGGTGTCGCTGTCGCTGTCTGGTTCGGTGTGAACGATCGCCGACCAGGCGCCCTGCAGAGCCTGCACCACCCAGCCGTTGCGGGTGAAGTCACGCGGCATCAGCCGTTCGGCCTCGCCGATCCGTGCGCTCCAGAGCTGGCGCCGGCCGGGCGAGAGAGCGTCCAGTCCCACCCGCAGGTCGAGGTCACCCTCGAGCACCGCATGACGGATGGCGAGTCCCCAGAGCACGCAGGCATCGCCGGCGTCGGTCTCGCAGTGGGTGAGGTCGCTCAGGGCACGTGTCGCTTCGCCGAGAGCGGCGGGGTCGTGTAGGTAGGCCAGCGCCACCGGTGCCGTGCGCAGCAGGCAGCCGTTGCCGGCACTGCGCCCCACCAGGGCGTGCTGTTCCTTGGCAGTGCGGCGCACCCCGGCGGCCGTGGCGTCTTTTCCAGACAGCGCCGCTCCGAGCTGCAGACCGGAGAAAGGCGCGGTGTTGGCCCAATCCACCCACTCGGCGACGATGCGATCCAGAGTCGATTCCGCCCGCAGGTCGAGTCCGGCCGCGGCGGCCTTGGCGACCGGCACGGCGAGGGCGGTGTAGTCGGTCCACTCGCCGCGGGCCAGTAGCGCTCCCGGATCGGCTCCACCGCGCATGCCGACGGGAGTGTCAGGAGGCAGCGGGCCGGCGTAGTCGTACCCGGCGCCCAGCGCGTCGCCACAGGCCATGCCCAACAAAACAGCGGACGAACGATCGTGTTGCAGCGCAGACAGATTCACGCGTACTCCTTCGGGTTGAGTGCGACGGCGGCAGCCTATGCCGAATGCCTCCGGCCCGACAGGTGGCGTGGTGGGCCCAGATCAGGGGCCACGAGGTGTCATTCGACGTCATCCGGAATATTCGATCCGACCCTGAGCTTGTTACCCTTCGGGGAGCAGTTCCCGACTCGACCGGCTCGATCACGAGCCCGCCCATCGCCCGCAATCAGCACCTGGATGAACCGACACATGAAGCGCACCCTCACCACAGCCACCGTTCTCACCTTCGCAGCAGTGGTTGCCCTCACCGGGTGCAGCACGTCCGCCGCAGACTCGGACGCCGGCTCAGACCAGGCCGCGCTCGACGACTCGCTCAGCGCGGTGCTGGAGTCGGGCACACTGACCATCGGCACCGAGGGCACCTACCGGCCGTTCTCCTTCCACACCGACGGCTCCGGCGACCTCACCGGGTACGACGTCGACGTGGCCCGCGCCGTCGCCGACCAGCTCGGTGTCGAAGCCGAATTCGAAGAGACCCAGTGGGACGCGATCTTCGCCGGCCTCGAAGCCGGCCGGTTCGACACCATCGCCAACCAGGTCTCGATCACCCCCGAGCGCGAAGAGGCCTACGTCTTCTCCACCCCGTACACCTACTCCACCGGTGTCATCGTGGTGCCGGAAGCCAACACCGACATCACCTCCTTCGACAGCCTGGCCGGCAAGACCACCGCCCAGTCGCTCACCAGCAATTGGAACACCCTCGCCACCGAGAGCGGCGCCACCGTTCAGGGCGTCGAGGGCTGGGCCCAGTCCGTGGCCCTCGTCGAGCAGGGCCGGGTCGACGCGACGATCAACGACAAGCTCACCTTCCTCGACTACAAGAAGCAGTCCGGCGCCGCCGGGCTCAAGGTCGCCGCCGAGACCGAGGAGCGCTCGGAGAGCGCTTTCGTCTTCGCCCCTGAGGGCACCGCCCTGGCCGAGGCCGTGTCGGATGCCCTCGCCACCCTGACCGAAGACGGCACTCTGGCCGAGATCTCCGACACCTACTTCGGGGCCGACGTCTCTCAGTGACCGACTCCACCTGGCAGCTGCTGCTGGATTCGCTCTGGCCGATGATCCACGGCGCCATCACGGGAACCATCCCGTTGGCGCTGTCGTCGTTCGCCATCGGCCTGGCACTGGCGCTCGTGCTCGCGCTGATGCGGCTGTCCAGACGGCGCTGGCTGTCGTCGATCGCCCGGGTGTACATCTCGTTGGTGCGCGGCACCCCGCTGCTGGTGCAGTTGTTCGTGATCTTCTACGGCCTGCCGTCCCTCGGGGTGGTCATCGATCCGTGGCCCAGCGCGATCATCGCCTTCTCGATCAACGTCGGCGGCTACGCGGCCGAGGTCATCCGTGCCGCCATTCTCTCGGTGCCCAAGGGGCAGTGGGAGGCCGCGTACATGGTCGGCATGTCGCACCGGCGCGCTCTCACCCGCATCATCCTGCCGCAGGCGGCCAGGGTGAGCGTGCCGCCGCTGTCGAACACCTTCATCAGCCTGGTCAAGGACACCTCCCTGGCCTCGCTCATCCTGGTCACCGAGCTGTTCCGTGAGGCCCAGCAGGTGGCCGCGTTCAGCGGTCAGTTCATGGCGCTCTATCTCGAGGCCGCCCTGCTGTACTGGATCATCTGCCTGGTGCTCTCCAGCGGCCAGAGCGTGCTCGAGAAGCGATTGGAACGGTATGTCGCCCACTGATAGCCAGCCCACCGACCAGAACCTGCTCACCGTTCGCGGCCTGCAGAAGAGCTTCGGCACCAATCAGGTGCTGCGCTCCATCGACCTCACCGTGTCCCGCGGCCAGGTGCTGGCCCTGATCGGGCCGAGCGGGTCGGGCAAGACCACGGTGCTGCGCTGCCTGAACGGCCTGGAAATCGCCGACGGCGGCAGCATCGAGATCGTCGGCGCCGCCGACGGCGGGCACGCCCCGGTGGTCATCGACTTCGCCGCCGCCCACGGCTCCCGCGCCGGGGTGCCGAAGAAGGCGCTCGGCGCCCTGCGCGACCGCTCCGCCATGGTCTTCCAGCACTACAACCTCTTTCCGCACAAGACCGTGCTGGAGAACGTGATGGAGGGGCCCCTGATCGTGCAGCGGCGCCCCCGCGCCGAGGTCGAGGCCGAAGCCCTGGCGCTGCTGGACCGGGTGGGTCTGCGCGACAAGCGCGACAGCTACCCGTTCGAACTCTCCGGCGGCCAGCAGCAGCGGGTGGGAATCGTGCGGGCCCTCGCGCTCCGGCCCACCCTGCTGCTCTTCGACGAGCCCACCAGCGCCCTCGACCCCGAACTCGTCGGTGACGTGCTGCGGCTGATCAAGGAACTCGCCGCAGAGGGCTGGACCATGGTGATCGTCACCCACGAACTCGAGTTCGCCCGCGAGGTCGCCAGCGAGATCGCCTTCGTCGACGGCGGCACCATCGTGGAACACGGCGATCCCAAGCAGATGTTGCGCGACCCGCAGCACGAGCGCACCCGACAGTTCCTGCACCGGCTGCTGTTTCCGTTCTAGCCGCAGGGACCTGATCAGCCGGCCGAACATTTTCGGTAACCTGAACAGGTGAATTCCAGAGCGGCGACAGTGCCAGGCCACGAGCGTCCCGGCACTGTGCGTCAGGTGGTCGGCGTGCTGCGCATCCTGCTGGCCGTTCTCGTGCTGGCGGCCATCGTCACCCAGATCACCGATCAGCTCCTCAATGACGCCTTCGACCCCGCGGGCTACTTCGGCTACTTCACCATCCAGTCCAGCCTGATGAATGTGGTGGTGTTGTCCGTTGGCGGGGTGCTGGCCCTGCGGCTGGCCGCCGAGCCTGAGCTGCTGGCGCGCGTACGGATGTCGACGCTGTCGTATGCCGTGATCACCGGCGTCGTCTACAACCTGCTGCTGCGCGGGCTGCCCGCCGACGGCAGTTTTGTGGGCATCAGCTGGCCCAACGAGGTTCTGCACGTGTGGGCACCTGCCCTGATCGTGCTCGACTGGCTGCTGGCGCCCGGCCGGCCCGCGCTGGCCTGGAAGCGAATCTGGTTCGCTCTGGTCTACCCGCTCGCCTGGCTGGCCTACGCCCTGCTCCGCGGCACGTTCACCGACTGGTGGACCTACCCGTTCCTCAACCCCGGTGAGCCCGGCGGGTGGCCGTCGGTGCTGATCTACATCGTCATCATCGCCGTCACGATCATCGCGATCTCGGCCGCGGCGATCGGCCTGAGCCGGATCGGGCGCCGCGACTCCGTGGCGGTCGCCGTCGACCCGGCCTAAGCATCAGCGCGTCAGCACCAGTCGACGTTCGCGCAGGGCGAGGAAGAGCGGAAACGCGAACGCGAAGGCCGTGACCAGCCCGAGCAACACATAGGCCCAGCCGAACCGCATGCCGAGCCGGCGTGCCTCGACGATGATCAGGATGCTGCCGGCGATCGCCGCGACCAGCAGATCGGTGGTGAGCGAGGAGACGGCCGGACCACTCATGGTCCAGTCGGCGATGAAGTTGTCGGCCGCGATGATCGCCTGGATGTTCCAGGTCCACGTGCCGATCAGGCCCACGATGGCCAGGGCCAGGTAGACGAAGACGAGGGTGGTCCAGCCCGCCGCTGCGGGTCGTGCGTCTGATGTGCTCATGCACACAGTGTGCCGTGATCGGGCGCGTCAGCCGACCGGGCCGGCGATGAGGGTCGCGGCGGCGCTGTGCGTGCCGCCGGCCGCGTCGGTCCAGTCGATGGTCACCGTGTCGCCGGGTTCGTAGCCGGCCAGGGTGGCCGAGAGGGCGCCGGCGGTGGCGACGGTCGTGCCGTCGACGGCGGTGATGGTGTCGCCGGCGGCGAGGCCGATGGCCTCCGCGGGCGTGTCGGCGATGACGCCGGCGACGCTTGCGGCATCCGTGCCGGTGCCTGTGCTTGTGCTTGTGCTTGTGGTTGCGCTTGAGCCGCCCAGGCCGATGCCGAGGAAGGCGGGGTACCCCACCGAGATGGTGTCGGTGTCCTCGCCGGTGGCGGCGGCCGCCTCGATGGCGTCGACGATGGCGAGGGCGTCTTCGATCGGGATGGCGTAGCCGGTGATGTCTGTGGTGCCCGAGGAGGCCGCGGTGTTCACGCCGATCACCTCGCCGTCGGCGTCGAAGAGCGGCCCGCCGGATTCGCCGGACTGGATGTCGGCGTCGACCTCGATCAGCCCGATGAGGTCCTCGGCGTCGGAACCGTCGGCGTTCTGCGCGGTGATCTGCTGCTCGAGGTCGAGCACGGTGCCGGCCGCGGCGGTGAGGGTGCCGGTGCCGTTGGCGTTGCCGACCCCGGTGACGGTATCGCCGATCGTGACGACTCCGGTGCTGTCCAGGTCGGCGACGGCGAGGCCGCTGGCGTCGACGAGTTCGAGGACCGCGAGGTCCTCGGTGGCGCTGGTGCCCACCACCTCGGCGGTGTACTCGGCGCCGGTGGAGACGACGGTGACCGTGATGCTGGTGGCGCCCTCGACGACGTGGTTGTTGGTGAGGATGCGCCCGTCACTGGTCAGGACGATCCCGGTACCGGCGGCAGCGGCGCTCTCGTAACTCAGCACCGTGTCGATCACGACCACGCCCACGGATTGGTCGGCCGTGGCCGCGGTGGTGTCCAGGGTGGAGTCGACGCTGGAGTCGAGGGTGGAGTCGAGGCTGGTCGAGCCGGACTCGGTGCCGCCGGTCGCGGCGGGCGGCCCGCCGAACGACCGGCCGTCCGGAATGCTCGTGCTGGTGTCGGCCTGCGTGCTCGCCGCCGCGACCTGGTTCTCCACGGCCCGGGTGGCCGCGAACAGGCCGGTGCCGGCCGAGCCCACGACCAGGGCGGCGGCGAGCCCCATGGCCACGACGTCACCGGTGCGCCAGCGGGGGCGGTGGGTGTGCGGGGGTGTCTCTGGGGTGGTGTCGCTCATGCTCGGTGTCCTTTCCTCTGCGACCGGGGAACCGTTCGCGTCTGGAATCAGACAAGCCGTCGACGCTATGCGCGAGCTATGAGCCGACCAAGGATGGCCTGTTGATGTCGCTGGTGATCTCGCTGTGGCCCTGCGGCGTCACCCGGATCTGCAGCTTCGCCGGGATCTGTTCCTTCATCGATTCGACGTGGCTGATCAGCCCGATGGTGCGCCCGCCGGCGCGCAGGCTGTCCAGGGTGCTCATGGCCGTTTCGAGCGTTTCGGCGTCGAGCGAGCCGAAGCCCTCGTCCACAAAGAGGGTGTCCAGCGCGATGCCGCCGGCCTGGTTGGAGACCACCTCGGCCAGCCCGAGTGCGAGGGCCAGCGACGCCAGGAAGGTCTCCCCGCCGGACAGCGAGTGCGTGGCCCTCGCCCGGCCGGTGTGTTCGTCGCGGATCGCGAGCCCGAGCCCGGCCTGGCTGCCGCGGTACTGCAGGGCGTCGTCGTGCTCGAGGGTGTACCGGCCGCCGGTCATGGTGCGCAACCGGTTGTTCGCCGCGGCGATGATCTCCTCCAACTGGGCGGCGAGCACGTAGGTCTCCAGCTTCATCCGCTTGGTGTTGGGGTCGTCGCCGTGCACCACCGCGGCCAGCTGCCGCACCTGGTCAGAGGTGGCGAGTAGGTCGGCGGCGAGAGCGAACCGGGCCCGAGCATCCGCCACCAGCGCGGTGAGGGCGGCGGTACGTTCGCGGAGCGCCTCGCGGCGGGCCAGGGCCGCGTCGCGCACGCCGGCGGCGGTATCGCGGGCGAGCCGGGCAGGGGCGAGGTCGACGGGGTCGTGCGGCAGCCCGGCCAGGGCCGGTTCGGCGAGCACGCTGCGGGCGCCGGCGAGGGCGTCATCGTGGGCACGGATGGCGGCCAGGCCGGACTGCACCTCGGCCGGAGTGAGCCGGGCGGCGACGGCCGCGGCCTCGTCGGCGAAGCCCTCCTCGGTGAGCTGCAGGGCGAGCGCGGCGGCGGCAGCTTGCGCCGTGCGCAGGGCGGCGGCGTGCCGGGTGACGGCCTCGGCCAACGCCCTGGCGGCATCGAGTTCGGTCTGCAGGCGCTGCGCCCGCTCGGTGACGCTGCCGAAGCCGGAGGACTGAGCCTGCACCCGGCTGACGATGCCCGCGCGCTCGGTGCGGTGCTCGGCCAGCTGCACGGCGGCCTCGTCCCTGGCGAGCTGCAGCGGGGCGAGCGCGGCCTGGGCCTCGGCCTGGTCGGCCCGCAGGCGGTGCAGTTCGGCCTCGAGGGCTGGCACCCTGGCGCGCTGTGCGGCGGCGGCGGCCAGCGCCTGCTCGGCCTCGGTGACGTCGCTGGCCAGATCGTCGCTGTGGCCGGCGCCGGCACGGGTGCGTGCGGCGGTGAGCAGCGTGGCGACACGCTGGCTGTCGGCGCGGGCGGTATCCACGGCCTTCTGCCGGCGCGCGATCCGCTGCCGGGCAGCGTCGAGGTCGGCCTCGGTGACGGTGGCGGTGTCGCCGGTCATGGGCCTCGGGTGCTCGGTGGCTCCGCAGACCGCGCAGGGGCTGCCGTCCACGAGTTCGGCGGCGAGTTCGACGGCGAAGCCGCCGAGACGGGCGTCCACGAGCTCCTGGTACTCCACCGCCGCCGCGGTGTTCGCGGCCACGGCCTCCCGCTCGGCACGGTGCACGCCCACCAGTTCGGTGTCCAGCCTGGCCACATCGTCGGCGGCGGCCAGCGCCGCTGTGGCCCGGGCCAGGGCGGCCTCCGCCTCCGGCGCACGGGCGGCGCCGAGGGTGGCCTCGCCGAGGGCGTCGGCCGCCGCGTCGATGCGTTCGGGCAGGGCGAGCAGCAGCAGCCGGGCGATGTCGAGCGCTTGCACGGCGTCGGCGGAGCGGGCGGACACCGCCTCGATCGTCTCGTCGAGCTCGGGCAGCCGGCGTTCCTCTGCCAGCACGTCGTCGAGGCTGCCGAGCTGGCGCAGCCTGTCGTCGATGACCGCGGCCAACCGGGACTGATCGGCCAGCATGGCGGCAACGTCGAGGTTGGAGTCGAGGGCGGAGTCGCTGGGTGCGAGTTCCTGCCAGGCGGCACCGGCGGTGGCCACGGCGGCCTCGGCGGCCAGTGCGGCCGCGTCGGCCTCGGTGCGCGCCCGCACCTGCGGCCAGACCCGGGCGGCGTGCTCCGCCAGGCTGAGCTCGCGGCGCAGGGTCGACATCCGCTCGCCCTGCTCGTCGAGGGCGGTGAGCGACGCGGCGGCGGCGTCACGGCGGTCCTGACGGCGGCGCAGGTCTTCGGCAGTTTCGCAGTCCTGGGTGGCGGCGACCAGTGCGGCGGATGCCGCGTCGGCACGCTGCGTGGCGACGGCCAGGCGGTCGTCGAGGGTGGTGAGGGCCGCGTCGAACCAGCGCAGGTCGGGCTGGGCCGGGCTGTCGGGCTGAGCCGCCACCTCGCCGGTATCGCCGGTGTCGCTGGCGTCCTCTGCCCGCCAGAGTTGCCGCACCGCGGCCGCCACGATGCCGTCGATCTCGTGCCGCGCGAGCGACAGCTCGTCGTCGAGCACCTTGCGGCGGGCGAGCAGCTCGACCTCGAGCTGTTGAAACCGGAGGGTGCCGAACAGGGTGCGCAGCACCGTGAGCCTGTCGTCGGTCTTGGCCAGCAGGAACCGTTGGAACCGGTTCTGGGCCAACAGGATCACCTGCAGGAACTGGTCCTGCTTGAGCGGCAGGATGCGGCTGAGCTCATTGCCCACATCGACGGGGCGGGCGGCGACGCCGACCCAGGTGTCGGTGCTGGTGTCGAATTTCTCCAAGCGCGCATCCGGTTGCGCCGTGGTGGTGCCCACGCCGCGCTTCTTCGGCTTCTCGTAGCGCGGCGTGCGGTAGACCCGGTACGCCTCGTGGTGGAGGGTGAACTCGAGTTCGACGAAGCTCGGGTCGGCGGGGTCGCAGTGGTCGCTGCGCAGGCGCAGTTCGCTGCCGTCGAAGCGGGGCACCGAGCCGTAGAGGGCGAAGCAGATGGCGTCGAGAATGCTGGACTTGCCCGCCCCGGTCTTGCCGGTGATGAGGAAGATGCCGTCGGCGTCGAAGCGGGTGAAGTCAACCCGCTGCTCGGTCTTGTACGGACCGAAGCCGGCGATGCGCAACCGGGTGATCTTCACGACTCCGCCCCCGCCGTGCCCAGCACCTCGGCGACCAGGTCACGCTCGAACTCGCTCTGGCCCACACCGTTGCGCACGAACTCGAGGAACCCGGCCACGATCTCGGGGTCGCTCTTGTGTTTCACCCGGTCGGCGTAGCTGGCGACCTCCGCGGTGGCGGTGACGGCCGGGCGGTGCTCGAGGGCCACGCAGTGCGGGAAGCGCTCCTGCAGCGTGCGCATGCCGTCCAGCGGCCGCACCCGGTCGGTGAGCACGGCGGCGACCCAGTCCTGGGTGGCCACAGCGAATTCGTCGGCCTCGACCAGCCCGGCCAGCTCGCCGGTGAGCACGCTCAGGCGGCGGGGAACCGGCAGGTCCACCCACTCGACATCGGCCAGACCGGCGGCGTCGAGGTTCACCAGCCAGGCCCCGCGCGGCTTGTCGGCCTCGGCGAAGGAGTAGTGCAGCGGTGCACCGGAGTAGCGCACCCGGTCGGTGAGCCGGGCGCGGCCGTGGATGTGGCCGAGGGCCACATAGTCCGGTCCGTCGAAGACGCTCGCCGGCACCAGGTCGAGACCGCCGGCCGAGATGTCGCGCTCCACGTCGCTCGCGGTCACGCCGGCGGCGAAGCAGTGCGAGAGCACCACCGACCGGCCGCCACGCTCGGCGAGGTCGGCGCGCACCTGACGCATGGCCAGACCCAACACCTGTTCGTGGGTCTTGAGGAGCTCGTCGGGGTAGTGGTGGCGCACGAGCGCCGGCTCCAGGAAGGGGATGCCGTAGAAGTGCACCGGGCCGTGCTCATCGTCGATGGTGATCGGGGTGCGGTACTGGTCGAACCCGGTCACGACGTGGATGCCGGCCAGGCCCGCCCACTCCGACTGGAAGCCGAGCCGGGTGGCGGAATCGTGGTTGCCGCTGGTCATGACGACCCGGGCGCCGGTGGCGTGCAGGCGGGACAGGGTGCCGCTGAGCAGGGCATAGCTGTCGGCCGACGGGGCGGCGGAATCGAAGATGTCACCCGCGACCGCGACCACGTCGACGCGGCGCTCACGCACGACCTCCACCAGCGCCTCGAGGACGAGTGCCAGGTGGTCGAGGGTCTGATGGGTGTGGAAGGTGCGCCCGATATGCCAGTCACTCGTGTGCAGGATCTTCATGTCTCTCACGCTACCGTTGGCCACCGACAGAGCCCGGGCGGCCGGCGCGCGTGTACATTCCCCGTCGTAGCGCGTCCATCAGAACGCACCCGACGAATGTGAGGTAGCACCATGGCACGTGTCAGCGGAAAAGTCGCACTCATCAGTGGCGGAGCCAGGGGGCTCGGGGCCGCCATGGCCCGGCGCCTGGTCGAGGAGGGCGCTCGGGTCGTGATCGGGGACGTGCTTGACGACGAGGGCAGAGCACTCGCGGCCGACCTCGGCGACGCCGGCCGGTACGTGCACCTCGATGTGACCGACCCGGCGGAGTGGGAGGCAGCCGTGGCCCTGGCCGTGGCCGACTTCGGCGGCCTCGACGTGCTCGTGAACAACGCCGGGATCGTGAATTTCGGCCCCATCGAGGAGTACACCCTGGACCAGTGGAACACCATCATCGCGATCAACCTCACCGGGGTGTTCCTCGGCATCAAGGCCGCCGTGCCGGCGATCATCCGCTCGTCGGCGGGGTCGATCATCAACGTGTCGTCGACCGCCGGCCTGCAGGGGTACGAGGCGCTGCCCGGTTACGTGGCGGCGAAGTTCGGCGTGCGCGGGCTCACCAAGGCCGTGGCGCTGGACCTCGGCAAGTACAACGTGCGGGTCAATTCGGTGCATCCCGGTGCCATCGCCACCCCGATGACCGCCGGGCTGGACCTGCCGCAGAACCACGTGGCCCTGCACCGGATCGGCCAGGCCGTCGAGGTGGCGAACCTGGTGCTGTTCCTGGCCAGCGACGAATCAAGCTTCTCCACCGGCGCCGAGTTCCTCACCGACGGCGGCGAGCTGAGCGGCCTGTCGCACTATCAGTAGGGCCGTCAGGACCGAAAGTGCGCTCGTTTCCGGACATTGCACGGTGATTCCGTCCCAGCACTGTGCCTTTTCCGGAAATGAGCTACCTGGGTGGTCGCGGCTGCCGAATTCGTGCGCCCCGGGCGCGCAGCCGGCGGGCGATCCGCGCCACCAGCGCGGCCGGGTCCTGCAGGTCGTCGTCGGTGAACTGCAGCAGCTGCCAGCCGTGGTCTTCGAGCCGGCCGATCCGACGGATGTCGGAGCGCCACTGTGCGCGATCGGTGCGGTGCTGGTCGCCCTGGTACTCGACGAACAGCTTGTACTCGGGGTAGGCCAGGTCGCCCCTGCCCAGGAACCGGCCCTGGGGGTCGAACGCCCGGTAGTTGCACTCGGGCTCCGGCAGTCCGGCGAGCACGATGATCACCCGCAGCACCGACTCGCGCGGCGACTCCGAACGGGTGCGCAGTAGCGGGAGGGCGGCACGGGCGCGGGTCAGGCCGCTGCGGCTGGGGTAGCGCTCCACCGCATGAGCGAGCTCGCCGAGCGTGACGATCGGTGACTCCCAGTAGAGGAGGTAGTCCCCCACCGCGACGAGCTCGGCCAGGGTGAGCAGCGCGGCGAGGTCGAGCCAGGTGCGCGCCGGGCCGGTGAGCCGGAGTGGGCCCCGATCGACGAGGTCGTCGGGGTCGACCCGCAGGCTGTGGCCGACGATGTCGCGGGCGTCCATCGCCGAAGCCGGCGCCGGAATACCCACGTGCAGCGGGCGTAGCCGCGCCAGCCGGGTGGGCACGGGAAGTCCGAGCAGTAGCGCAGCGGTGGTGTGGGTGAAGAATGCCTCCCGCTTCATCCGCGCCAGGAGCGATCGGCAGAGGGCCTCCAGCTCCGCGCGGCGTACGGGACCCCCTCGCGCTCCAGGGGTGGCGGCTCTGCCACTGGCACCATCCGCTAGGTGCGGTACCGGAGTGCGGACGCCCCAGAACGGCCGCTGGAGGTCGCCGCTCCTCAGCCTCGAGCGGCCCACCCCTGCATCGAGGGCATCACCGACCCTGAACGGGCGGTCAGCCCATCCGTCGGGCAGCGGGATGCGTGAAGTCACCGAACGAGGGTGCCTCACCGCCCCGTTTTCGCGCTGAAGTTCTCCACAAGGCGAGCACGACTCCCCCGCGGGCCGCCCTGCCCAGCCCCGGGCCCCGCCGCGCGCGGCGCTACCGCGGCGGCCGGCAGCGTTCGTTGAGGAGAAAAGCACAGTCGCAGCGCCTTGTAACCCTGCGAAGTTCCGAAACGAGGGGTGGGGAGCCACGACCTGGTGGCGCCTTTGCGGAGCGAGGGCCGCTCGCGCCCCGCCCGCCTGACCGTCACCGCTGCGAGTCGCCCCCGCGGCGGCCGGCGGCCGGCAGCGCTCGTTTAGGAGAAAAGCACAGTCGCAGGGCCGTCCAACCGTGCGAAGTTCCGAAATGAGTACGCAACCGCGCACAGACGAAGCGCGGGGGTGCCCCGGGAACGTGCGGCAGGCATCCAGAGATCTTTGTTTATCTGCGTTTCTGTTTGACAAACAAAAAGAAACGGGTCTAAAGTCAGGCCATACCAACTTCTGTGCCGGTTCCCCCGACCGGTGCACCCCAGAGTTCTCACTGTCGAGGAGGCCCGATGTTCGCCGAGGAACGTCAGTCGATGATCGCCGACATGGTGTCCGCCCAAAGCCGCGTGACCGTGAACGAACTGGCCATCCGCTTCGACATCACGCCGGAGACCGTACGCCGCGACCTGTCCGCGCTCGAACTGAGCCGGCACCTGCGCCGCGTGCACGGCGGTGCAGTGGCGATCGACCGGCTGAGCATGTCGGAGGCCAGCCTCGAGGAGCGCCAGACCCAGCGCCACGACGAGAAGGCCCGCATCGCCGATGCCGCCCTGGCCATGATCCCCGCGAGCACCACCGGGTCGATCATCCTCGACTCCGGCACCACCACCGAGCTGCTCGCCGACCGCCTGCTCGAGTGGACGCCCGCCAACGCCGGCGACCAGCTGCTGGTGATCACCAATGCCCTCCCCATCGCGTACAAGCTCGCCGGCAACGAGGCCATCTCCCTGCAGATCCTCGGCGGCCGGGTGCGCGGCCTCACCCGGGCCATCGTGGGCACCCGCACCACCCAGATGCTCGACGCCATGCGCCCCGACATCGCCTTCGTCGGCGCCAACGGCGTGGCCGCCGACTTCGGCTTCAGCACCCCCGACTCGGTTGAGGCCGCGGTGAAGACCGCCATCGTGCGTTCGGCCCGCCGCGTCGTCGCCCTCGCCGACTCCTCCAAGCTCGACCAGGAAACCCTGGTCAGGTTCGCTGCTCTGAGCGACATCGACGCGCTCATCACCGATGCTCCCCCTTCCGCTGAACTTGCCGCAGCCCTGGCCGCGGCGGATGTCGAGGTCGTAATCGCATGATCGTCACACTCACCCCCAACCCGAGCCTCGACCGCACCATCGCGCTCGCCGGCCCGCTCGCCCGCGGCGACGTGCAGCGCGCGGTCGACGCCCACCAGGAACCGGGGGGCAAGGGTGTCAACATCTGCCGCGCCCTCGAGGCCTCCGGCATCGAGAGCCTGGCGATCCTGCCCGGCGACTCTGACGACCCGGTGCTGCTCGCGCTGACCGCGCAGGGCATCCCGCACCTGGGCCTGCCCATCGGCGCCACCCTGCGCAGCAACATCGCCATCACCGAACCCGACGGCACCACCACCAAGGTGAACGAGCCTGGGCCGGCGCTGACCCCTGACCAGCAGGCCGCCCTGGTGGAACTCGTGCTGGACAAGGCCGACGGCGCCGGCTGGCTCGTCCTGGCCGGATCCCTCCCGCCCGGAGTGCCAGACACCTTCTACGCCGACCTCACCCGCGCGCTCAAGGTCCGCTTCGGCACCAATGCCCCCAAGGTCGCGATCGACTCCTCCGGCGCTCCCCTGGCCGCGGCCATCGCCGCCGGCCCCGACCTGCTCAAGCCCAATGCCGACGAGCTCGCCGAGCTCACCGGCATCTCCGACCCGGACAGCCTCGAGGCCGACCCGCACCTGGCCGCACGGGCCAGCCAGACCCTGATCACCGCGGGAGTCGGCGCCGTGCTGGCCACCCTCGGCTCCAAGGGCGCCCTGCTGGTCACCGCCAACGGCTACTGGCTCGCCACCCGTCCCCCGATCGTCGCGGTCTCCACCGTCGGCGCCGGAGATTCTTCGCTGGCAGGTTTCCTGCTGAGCGACCTGGCCGGAGCATCCGCCCCGGACTGCCTGCGTCAGGCCGTCGCCCACGGCGCCGCTGCCGCATCCCTGCCCGGCTCAACAGTGCCGGCCGTCAACCAAACCGAACCCAGCGCCGTCACAGTGACGGCATTTGCTACACATCCAAAGGAGGATGACCAGTGAGTGCACTGATTACCCCAGAGCTCGTCGCTTTGGACAAGAACCTCGGTGCCGCGCCGTCGACCGTGATCCGGCACCTCGCCGAACTCGTCGTCGGAGCCGGCCGGGCCACCGAGATCGAGGGCCTCTACGCCGACGCCCTCGCACGTGAGGCGAAGACGTCCACCGGCATCCCCGGTGGCCTCGCCATCCCGCACTGCCGCTCGAGCGCGGTGACCGAGCCCACGCTGGCCGTCGCCCGTCTGTCCCAGCCGGTCGACTTCGGCTCGGCGGATGGCCCCGCCGACCTGGTCTTCATGATCGCCGCCCCCGAAGGCGCCGACCAGGACCACCTCAAGATCCTGTCGAAGCTGGCCCGTTCGCTCATGAAGGCCGACTTCACCTCGGCCCTGCGCGCCGCGAAGACCCCCGAGGAGATCGTGACCCTGGTCACCGATATCGTCGCACCGGTCACCGCCACCGCTGCAGCAGCGGGAGCGCACTCCGCCACCAGCGCACCGGCCGCCACGGCCGCGCCGACCGGAGCCGGCACCACCGGAGCCGCCACCGCCGGCGCCCGTCGCCTCGTCGCCGTCACCGCGTGCCCCACCGGCATCGCGCACACCTACATGGCAGCGGATGCGCTCGTCGCGGCCGCCAAGGAGATGGGCATCGACCTGCAGGTCGAGACCCAGGGTTCCGCCGGAGCGACCCCGCTGGCCGCCTCGGTGATCGACTCCGCCGACGCCGTCATCTTCGCCGTTGACGTGGACGTGCGCGACAAGGGCCGTTTCGGCGGCAAGCCCGTCGTGCAGTCCCCCGTCAAGCGCGCCATCGACGAACCGAAGAAGATGATCCAGGAGGCTCTCGCCGCCGTGGACAACCCGAACGCCCGCCGCGTCAGCGGTGGCGGCGCCGCATCCGACTCTGTCGCGGAGAACGAGCACTTGGGCCAGAAGGTCAAGCGGGCACTGCTCACCGGTGTCAGCTACATGATCCCGTTCGTCGCCGGCGGAGGCCTGCTCATCGCCCTGGGCTTCCTGCTCGGTGGCTACGACATCACCGGCGTCGCCGATGACGTGGTGCTGCAGAACAGCCTGTGGAACCTGCCCGAGGGCGGCCTGGCCATCTACCTGGGCGCGGTCTTCTTCAAGATCGGTGCCCTGTCGATGGGCTTCCTCGTTCCGGCCCTGGCCGGTTACATCGCCTACGGCATCGCCGACCGCCCCGGCATCGCTCCCGGCTTCGTCGCCGGTGCGGTCTCCGGCTTCATGGGTGCCGGCTTCCTCGGCGGCATCGTCGGTGGCCTGCTCGCCGGTATCGCGGCGGCCTGGATCGGCTCGTTCGACGTGCCGCGTTGGCTGCGTAGCCTGATGCCCGTTGTGATCATCCCGCTGCTGGCCTCGATCTTCGCCTCCGGCCTGATGTTCCTGGTGCTCGGCGGACCGATCGCCTGGCTCACCGTCGCCCTGAACGACTGGCTCAGCGGCATGACCGGCGCGTCGGTTGTCATCCTCGGCCTGATCCTCGGCCTCATGATGGCGTTCGACCTCGGCGGCCCGGTCAACAAGGTGGCCTACTCCTTCGCCGTCGCCGGCCTGGGTGCCGCAACGCTGGCCAACCAGGCGCCGTGGCAGATCATGGCTGCGGTCATGGCCGCCGGCATGGTGCCGCCGCTCGCGATGGCCCTGGCCACCGTGCTGGACCGCAAGCTGTTCAGCCCGGTCGAACGCGACAACGGCAAGGCGGCCTGGCTGCTCGGTGCCTCGTTCATCTCCGAGGGCGCGATCCCGTTCGCCGCGGCAGACCCGCTGCGCGTGATCCCGGCCAGCATGCTCGGCGCGGCCACCACCGGTGCGCTGACCATGGCCTGGGGCGTCACGTCGAAGGCGCCGCACGGCGGAATCTTCGTGTTCTTCGCCATCGAGAACGTGCTGGGCTTCATCCTGGCCATCGTTATCGGCACCGTTATCTCGGCGCTAGCAGTAATCCTGCTCAAGCGCTACGTCCGCAAGACCCCGAGTGCGGAGTCTATGCAGCAGAACAACACCCTGGTGACCGCCTAACATTAGTGGGCACCATTAACGCCGAAGAATAGAGGAAGTTCCGTGCAGAGTTTCACAGGAGTAGGGGTCAGCCCCGGTCGGATCGTAGGATCCGTTCGGCAGATGCCCAAAGCCGTGAGCGAGCCGCCAGCAGGAGAAAAGCTGGCCTCGTCGACGACGGCAGAGGATGCCGCCGTCACACTGCGCGCAGCCGCGAAGGCGGTGCAGGCCGAGCTCAAGCAGCGTTCGGTCAGCGCCACCGGCGCGGGTAAATCCGTTCTGGAGGCCACCGCACTGATGGCCGCGGACCCCATGCTCATCAAGGGTGCGGTGAAGCTGATCAACACCGGCGCATCCGCTGAGCGAGCGATCTGGGACTCCGCGGCCTCCGTGGCCGAGATGCTGCACAACCTCGGCGGTTACATGGCCGAGCGTTCCACCGATGTTCTCGACGTGCGCTCGCGCATCGTCGCCGAGCTGCGCGGGGTGCCCGCACCGGGCATCCCCGCCGCCGACGAGCCGTTCATCCTCGTCGCCGATGACCTCGCCCCCGCCGACACCGCCACGCTGAACCCGGCGCTCGTGCTGGCCCTGGTCACCTCTGGAGGCGGACCGCAGTCGCACACGGCGATCATCGCCCGCGCCCTTGGCCTGCCCGCCGTCGTCGCCGCCGCCGGCGTCGAAGACATCGCGGACGGCACCAGCGTGTTCGTGGACGGCGCAGCCGGCAGCATCAGCGTCGACCCCGACGCCGACCAGGTCGCCGCCGCCGAGGCGTGGGCAACCACCGCCGCCACCCTCTCGGTGTTCTCAGGCGAGGGCAGCACCGCAGACGGCCACCTCGTGCCGCTGCTCGCCAACGTCGGCGGCGCCGCGGATGCCGTCAAGGCCGCCGCAGCCGGCGCCCAGGGTGTCGGCCTGCTGCGCACCGAGTTCTGCTTCCTCGACCGCGACGAAGAGCCCACCCTCGACGAGCAGGTCACGGCCTACAAGGGCGTGTTCGACGCGTTCCCCGGCAAGAAGGTCGTCGTGCGCACCCTCGACGCCGGCGCCGACAAGCCCCTCCCCTTCCTCACCGACGCGTCGGAGCCGAACCCGGCCCTGGGCGTGCGCGGTTACCGCACCGACTTCACCTCCCCCGGCGTGCTCACCCGCCAGCTGGCCGCCATCGCGACCGCGGCAGAGGGCACAGAGGCGGATGTCTGGGTCATGGCCCCGATGATCTCCACCGCCGAAGAGGCCGCCGACTTCGCCGCCATGTGCCGTGAGGCCGGGCTGAAGACCCCCGGCGTCATGGTCGAGGTTCCCTCCGCGGCCCTGACCAGCGAGACCATCCTGGGCTCGGTGGACTTCGCCAGCCTGGGCACCAATGACCTCACCCAGTACGCCATGGCCGCCGACCGCCAGCTCGGCCCGCTCGCCGCGCTGAACACGCCGTGGCAGCCCGCCGTTCTGCGCCTGATCCAGCTCACCGTTGCCGGATCCGTCGCCGAGGGCAACAACAAGCCCGTCGGAGTCTGCGGCGAAGCCGCGGCCGACCCGGCCCTGGCCGTGGTGCTCGTCGGCCTGGGTGTGAACACCCTGTCCATGACCGCACGGGCCCTCTCGGCCGTCGCGGCCGTGCTGGCCACGGTGCCCCTGGCAGAGGCCCAGCGTCTCGCCGCGGTGGCCCTGGCCGCCCCGAGCGCCACCGAGGCGCGCGACCGCGTGCGCGCCGAACTGCCCGTTCTCGAAGAGATGGGCCTCTAGGCTCCGCTTCTCACCCCGCACGACCACCGCACGATGTGCGCCGCCACACGGCGCGCGCACATCGCGCGGGCAATACAGTTGTAATCCGCACAGTTTCAGGAGGAACCATGTCAGAACGTACCGCCACCATCGCCAGCCGTGTCGGCCTGCACGCCCGCCCCGCGGCGATCTTCGCCGAGGCCGTCGGCGCGCTGCCGATCGAGGTCACCATTGCCCTCGAGGGCGACCCGGCCGAAGACGCCATGGACGCGTCGAGCATCCTGTCGCTCATGAGCCTCGGTGCCGCCAACGGCCAGGTCGTCGTGCTGCGTGCAGAGGGCGATGGAGCGGACGAGGCTCTCGCGGGCCTGGTCAAGATTCTCGAGACCGACCTCGACGCCGAATAGTCAGCGCCACTCAGAACTAAAAAGGGTCAGCTCGCTCGTGTAGGGCGAGCGAGCTGATCTGGGCACGACAGTACTACCCCCTGCAATTCGCGCAAGGCCCTCCTTCGCAAGCCTCAGGTGATCCTCAGTTAGATGCCCCACAGCACGGCTATGGTGGCGACTATCCCCTCAATGGCGAGCGTTAGGAGCATCATGACCGACCCGAATTCCCCGGCTGCGGCGTCAGAAGCCCACAGCATCCAGGACTGGACCGACCTGGGCAAGGAGATGTGGTCGTACCTGACCGGCAAGAGCGCCGTGATCGACTACAGCTTCATCGACATGACCGTCGAGGTGCCTCGTGACATCGGGCCGGATGCGCCGCGCGCCACCTGGAAGCTCAACGGCACCGTTCGCGTGACCACCAGTGAAGCCGCCGCCGGTTCGTCCAACTCCGAGTAGTCCCGTGGCCGACACCACGACGCACCTCGACATCGATCTGCGGTTCTCGCTCGACGAGCCCGACGATGCCGGCTCGGCCCCGTTGACCGGGTCCGTGCACGCCGACGGCCTCGATATCGAGGTGTTCCTCAGCAACCCGGAGCGGTTCCTGCACCACCACCTCACCTCTCTGGCCGCCGTGCGCACCGTCGCCGCCGGCTTCGCCGAGCACTCCCTGGTCGTGTCCCTCTTCGGACCAGACGGCCTGATCGCCCGCATCGGGGCCGTGCAGGCGCCCGTGGCCCAGCGCATGGTGACAAGATCGCCGCACCTGATGCTCGGCAATGCCGCCGCGGTGACGGCACTACTCCGTCGCTGGCGGCAGGGCCCGCAGGAGCGGCTGGTAACACTGCCCCCGTCGACCCCGTTCCCCCTGGTGCCCACCGTGTCGCGCCGGATCAAACGCAGGGTGACGACCACGCACTACACGCCGGGAGCCGGGCGGGCCCGCCTGATCTTCGTGGTGGGATCGGAGAACTGGGACGGCCGGCCGCCACGGGAGTTCGACCTGCTGCCCGGGATCACCCGGATAGGCAGCGCGCCGTACGCCGACCTGCAGCTGGAGGGCCTGGACGACCTGCACGCGGAGATCCGGCACGATGACAACGACGAGTACGTGCTCCACGCGCGCGGCGTGGTGGGCGGCGGATCGAGCACGGCGAGTCCTGAGCAGGGCCTGATCCTGCGCACCGGCGCCCGGATCGAGATGGGACCCTGGCGGATGGGCTACTTCCGCGAGGAGTACGCCGACCACGGCCGCCCGTACGGCGGACGGCTCGGTGGTGAACTGTCGGTGCAGAAGCCGCAACCGGGTCGACGGTCACGCCGGGGCTGAGTCAGGCGCTCAGGCGCCGCGGCGCCCGGATGCGCACCACCACGGTGACGGCGATCACCACGACCACCGCGACGATGGCGGTGATCGCGGTGGGGGTGGAGAGCAGGTCACCGGTGAGTCGGCCGACCGCCACCCAGGCCAGGCCCCAGCAGAGCGCGAGGGTGGGGGTGAGCCGGCCCCGGCCGACGACGGCGAGGATCACGCCGACGAGGCCCGCCACGGCGATGATCAGCACACCCCAGGCATCCGCGGCCAGACCGAACCCGTCGAAGCCGAACGCGACCAGGGCGGCCGTGATGTTGGCTGCGGTGGCCACGCACACCCAGCCGAGGTAGAGCCCCGTGGTGCCGTCCACCAGTACCGTCTCCACCAGCGAGCGTGGTCGGGTGTTCAGGATGATGAGGAAGGCCCAGACCAGTACGCCGAGGAGCAGCACGATCACCGGCACGCTGAGCCAGAGCAGGTCGAATTGCACGCTGAGGATCCAGGCGGCGTTCAGCAGCAGCGACGCCGCGATCGGGTAGCCGAGCCGGCGCTGCCGCTGATCGGTTTTCTGTTTCGGGAGGAACTGCCAGATGGCGTACAGCACGAGGCCCGCGTAGATGGGCGTCCAGATGGCGAAGGCCGGGCCGCCAGGGGCGATCGGCGTGGCGTCGGCCGCCAGCGCTCCCCCGGAGGCGTTCTGGATGGGAGTGCCGCCGGCGGCGCCCGAGCCGATGAATGATCCGACCAGGGCGAGCATCGCACTGAGCAGCACGATGCTCTGGCGAAGCAGGTCACGGGATGCGGTCATGAGGCGCGAACCATCCGCTTGAGGGTGTGCACGACGTGGTCGGCCTTGCCGAGCACTGCGGCCGCGGTGTCCCCCGGCCGCTCGGCGCGGGCCACGAGCAGCCCGTAGACCAGGGTGTTCTCGCCGCTCTCGTGGGCCGCTTGGGCGGCGCTGTCGAGCTGTTCGATGTAGAGCAGGGTGTCGTGCCGGTCACCGAGCATCTTCACGACCGGCTTGGCCGCTCGCGCGATGCGCGCGTACTTCCGCCGGTGCGTGTCGAACCGTGCAGCGGCCTCGGCCCGCTTTCTGGCCGCCTTCTTGGCGGCCTTCTTACGCGCCTTCTTGCCCGACTTCTCGCCGGTCTTCTGTGGGGCGGCGGGCGTTTCCGGTTCACCGGATACCGGCTGGGCCACGGCGACGGCCGCGGCGGCGTACCGCAGGCGGCGTGCGGCCTTGCGCACCTCGTGCAGTGCCGGCTCGGAGGCATCCGTTTCGGCTGCGGCGGCAGCCCGGTGTTCGAGGGTGCCGACGGCCTTGGTGAGCGCGCGGGTGATCTGGCGAGCCGCCGGGCGGTCGGCCGCGGGAGTGAGCGGCGGCCAGGCCGCGAACTCCTCGAGCGAGTCGAGCAGCCGGTAGTACCGGGGCGTCAGCAGGAGTTCACGCGCCGAGGCGACACCCGCGGCGTGGTCTCGTCTGGCCCCACCGACGAGCCGGGTTCGTGCGTCCTCGGTGGGATACTCGGTGACGCCGGCGAGCTCCTCGGCCAACCGGGCTTCGCGCACCTCGGCGTCGCGGGCGTGGCCCAGCCCGACGCCCAGGTGCTTGAGTTCGCGGCGGAGGTCCTTGACGACTGCCGGGTCGAACAGGCCGGCGTAGACCGCGAGGACGCTGCGCAGCCGGCGCACCGTGGTGCGCATCGTGTGGATCGCGTCCGGGGCATCCGCCCGGGCCAGGGGGTCGTCGGCGAGGAGGGTGGCGGTGAGGTCACGGAGGGCGGCGACGACGATCGCGCCGACGGAGCCCGGGTCCTGCAGCGCGGGAGCGGGAAGCAGCCCCGGCTGCACCTCGGTGCCGTCGAGTTCGGTGAGCGAATCCACGCCGACGGCGCGGGCGATCTTCGCCACGCTTGTGGAGGGTGCGGCCCCGGCGGCGAGCAGGACCTTTTCGACGGCGTCGAGCAGTGCGACGCGTTTCTTGCGGCTGTCCGGGGCGCCGTCCAGGAGTTCGACCTCCCACTCCCGCCACTTGCGATAGGTGCCGCCCCGCACATCGGATGCGGAGACGACGTCGTCGGCGATCTCGGCGAGGGCCTGCCCTGCGGTGTCGGTGAGCTGCACGGTGGTGCGCACGGTGTTCACCCGGGCCAGCGGGGTGAGGGGACGGTCGCGCACGATGGCACGCACCGGCTCGAGCACCTCGTCGGGGATCTGCTCTGGGTGGTCTGAGCCGGCCACGTCGAGTGGCCAGTGCACCTCGGTGCGCCCCTCGGCGGCGGGCTTCTTGAGATGCCAGCCGGCGTCGCCGCCGCCCTCACGCCGGCGCAGCACGATCCGTTGCTTCGCCAGCGCATTGTCGGCGGTGTCGTAGTAGACGGCCGTGAGGATGAACGGTTCCTGCGCTGGTTGAGCCGAGACGCCGTCGATTCCCGTCAGCGTGGGAACGGGGGTGAGACCCTCGACGTCGTACTTGCGCTCGATCTCGGTTTGCTCTCGCCCTGTCATGTGTCCTGTCTACTACGTTGGCTGAAGGTAATGAAATGAGGGGCAGGTCATGACCGAAGCACAACCAGCACTCGGCGAACCCCGTTGGCACGCTGATCCGGAGGGCGGAGCCGGTCTGCGCTGGTGGGACGGCACGCAGTGGACATCGGCGGTGATGGGCCCTGAGGACCTCGCGGCGCCGGCTCAGCCCCGCCTGCCGGAGGGGACGCCGGTGTACACCGTGCCGCTCTGGGCGATCGTGGTGCTGCCCGTGCTGTCGACGGTGGTACTGCTGCAGACCCAGGACTCCGCAACGCTGTTGCGCAGCGCGTTGAGCCTCCTGCTCTTCGGCGTGGCGATCGCTCTGGCCTACGCCGACTATCGGGCCCTACTGGCGGCCGGCTACCGGCGGCCGTTCCACTGGGGCTGGGCGTTCCTGTCGGCGGGGGTCTACGTTGTGGGCCGGTCGGTCATCGTGCGGCGCCGCATCGGGCGGGGCCTCACGCCCGTCTGGGTCTGGGCAGCGGTCACAGTGCTCGGGCTCGCGACGGGCGTGTGGGTGCTTACGACTCCGGGCTGATCGAGAACACCACGCCGTGATCGTGCAGCTCGATCCGAAGACGGTCCAGGCTGGTCACGACGAGGTCAGCGTCGAGTTCGTCGGCGGTGTGGGTGCCGACGACGCCGATTGTGGCGCATCCGGCCGCGCGGCCAGCGGCCAGACCGGCGGGAGCGTCTTCGATCACGATGCACTGGCGGGCATCGAGGCCGAGGCGGTCGGCCGCCTCGAGGAACGGGTCGGGAGCCGGCTTGCCCTTGACCGTGTCTTCCACGGTGACCACCGTGGCCGGCGCGACGAATCCGGCCGAGGCGAGGCGGGCCCGGCACAGGAGGCTGGGGCACGAGGTGACGATGGCCCGGCGTCCCTCTGGGATGCTGTTCATCAGCTCGGCGGCGCCCGGCAGGATGCTGATGTCGTCGGTGTCGCTGAGCTCGAGTTCGTTGACCCGGGCGAAAGACGAGTCAACCAGTTCGGGCGCGACCAGGTCCGCGATCATCTCGCGGCCGGGGCGTCCGTGCTGAACGCCGGAGAAGAGGGCGCCGAAGCCCATCTCGTCAGCCCACTGCTGCCAGGACCGGTTCACGGCCTTGGTCGAGTCGACCAGCGTGCCGTCCATGTCGAAGAGCACACCCTGAAAGACGCGACCGAGAACCGAGTGCGCCGCTTCTTCGGCGACGGGCTCGGGAACCGCCTGCAGGATGGCCAGAAGATCGGCCTCGATATCGGCGCCGGCCATCCTGTCAGCGATGGTGCCAGCCGTGTTGTCGGGTGTCGTCATGGGGGAATCCTTTTTCCGAAGCACCTTCGTGTTCACTGTCATGCCTCTCTTCCGACCCTAACGAAGCGCTCATGACGGAGGGTAATCGCGGATGCTCGCCGGCCGGCCACGTGTTTGGCATCTCACAACTGTTACCCGTCGGGCGATGTCAAGCTGAGTGGAGTCACTTGGGTTAGATATTGACGGTTTCTTTGGGGATGTTGATGCCGACTGTGC
>NZ_JAIEUL010000060.1 GCF_019599185.1 Cryobacterium inferilacus
GCGTACTTGTTCAGGAACTTCGTGGTCCCAGATGGCTTGTCGCGGGCCAGCTGCCAGGCCTCTTCGAGTTCTGGCATCCGGATGTAGTGCGCTCGCACCCGGTGCCGGCAGGCTGCCTTCGCCAGCGCGCAGCCTAGATACGATTTCCCCGATCCGGTGAAGCCCTGGAACACGACGTTCTGCTGCCGGTCGATGAACGAGCAGGTGCCGAGACCGGCGAGCATCGACCGGTCCAGGCCGCGTTCCTCCACGAGGTCCAGGCGGCGCAGGTCCGCGTTTGGGTAGCGCAGGTTCGCGCGGCGGATCAGGCCCTCGACCTTGGTTTGGGTGAAGACGGAGTGGGCGTCATCGACGGCGAGTTTGACTCGCTCCTCGAATGCCAGGCCGAGGGTGAGGGTGTCGTCTTGGGCGTCGAACGCGTCCAACAGGGTGGTCACGCCCATCTCGCGGAGCTTACGTTTGGTCTCGATATCGATCCGGCTCATCGTGCACCGCCTCCGGCGTAGTAGTCGGCGCCGCGGACGTATCCACCGGATTCGGGCTCGGTGGGCTCGAAGCGCGGAATCCTGCGGGTGCCTGTTTTGTCTTGCCCGGTCTCCAGGATCGGCTGCAAGTGCGCATAGCGGGGCGAGCGAACACGACCCTCGAGCGCGATCTGACATGCTTTTTCCACTCGCTCGCTGGAGTAGCGGCGGCTCAGCCGCAGCACTGCCAGGGCGGCGTCGAAGCCTTGCTCTTCTACTGGCACGGCCTCGAAGATCCTGTTGACCACGGTCATCATGTTCGGGCCGATCCGTGTCGCCCAGGCCCGGATCCTGCCGGTGTCCCACTCCCGATATTTCTCGCCCTGGGGCTGGTCGGCGTCGTTGGTGCGGTATTCGTTCACGACATGCTCGCCAAACAACAGATGGCTGGTGAGCCGCTCGTGGTTGCGATAGACCTCCAGCAGCCGGGAG
>NZ_JAIEUL010000061.1 GCF_019599185.1 Cryobacterium inferilacus
TCAGCCACCGTCACCGTCGACACCTCACCCAGGCACACATCCACACCCGCGAACTGCTCCAACACCACCAGCAGACGATCGATGACGCGTTCCGCGTCGGCGCGGGGGAGGGCCTCTTCGTCGACAAGGACGACGAGGAGTAGTTCATCGCCGCTGCGTTGCATCGTCACCGTGAGCGGGTAGGTGGTTTCCTCGCGGCCCTCCACAAAAGACAGGCCATCGATGCTGGAGGAGTCCTCGTCAACTGCGAAGTTCTCGAACGCGAACAGGCAACCGACCAGGCGGTCAATCCCGGTGATCGATTGGATTCGTGCGAGTGACCCGTAGGCGTGCTCACTGCTCGCAAGAGCCTGTTCCCGAACCGCGCCGACGAACTCCGACACCGTCGCCTCCGGCGACGCCTGCACCCGCACCGGGACCGTGTTGATGAACAGTCCGACCGTGCGGTCGATGTCGGGCAGTGGCACGTCTCGCCCGGATACGACGGTGGCGAAGACGACGTCCTCGCTGCCGCACGCGCGGCCGAGGACCACCCCGAACGCCGCCTCGGTGACGTGGGCGAGTGTCGCGCCAGCGCCTGCGAAGCGGGTGACCAGTCGGGCGGCGAGCTCACCCTCGCTCAGACGGGTGACCCGGGTGACGTCGGCCCCGTGAGGTGCATCGCTTGAGGCGGGCACCGCGGCTGCTCCGTCATAGCCGGCGAGAAGGTCCCGCCAATACGCGTCGAAGCCGTCGCTGTCCTGCTCCTGGATCCAACGTGTGTACGCGGCGAAGGAGGTCTCCTGGGACCGTTGCTCGTCGGCGAGGGCGAGGAGGAGTGCACGGCCGTGCTCGTCCTGACCTTTTTCCTCGGCGAGGCGGAGGTGTCGGAGCAGGTCGGTGAAGAGGAGGGAGAGGCTCCAGCCGTCGAGGATGATGTGGTGGTAGGTCCAGAT
>NZ_JAIEUL010000062.1 GCF_019599185.1 Cryobacterium inferilacus
CGGGACGTCAACCCAAAATGATGTACCCGCTGGTCCGTGAATTGGCCGTCGACGGTGTCCCCGTCACGGTGACCTGCCGGGTGTTGCGCTTCTCTAAACAAGCGTTCTACCAGTGGAAGCGCAACCCCGTCTCTCAGCGCGACTGGGACGACGCTCACCTCACCAATGCCGCCTGGGACGCTCACCGGGACGACCCCGCGTTCGGCTACCGGTTCATCGCCGACGAGCTCCACCAAGCCGGCCTCACCGCCGGTGAGAACCGCGTCTGGCGGCTCTGCTCCCAGCAACGACTCTGGAGCGTGTTCGCGAAGAAACGCGGCCTCACCCGCAAGGCCGGCCCGCCCGTGCACGACGACCTCGTCGAGCGGAAATTCACCGCGACACGCCCGAACCAGCTATGGCTCACCGACATCACCGAACACCGCACCGACGAAGGCAAGCTCTACCTCTGCGCGATCAAGGACGTCTACTCGAACAAGATCGTGGGCTACTCCATCGACTCGAGGATGAAGGCGTCTCTGGCCGTCGCCGCGGCCCGGAACGCGATCGGCCAACGCACCATCGACGGCACGATCCTGCACTCGGACCGAGGCTCCCAATTCCGCTCCAACGCGTTCCTGCGGGTGCTGAAGAACAACGGCATCACCGGGTCGATGGGGCGCGTCGGCGCCTGCGGCGACAACGCCGCGATGGAGTCCTTCTTCGCCCTGCTGCAGAAAAATGTCCTCGACAGGCAGCGGTGGTCAACCCGGGAGGAACTGCGCTTGGCAATGGTGGTCTGGATCGAGCGGACCTACCACCGCAAGCGCCGGCAACGCCGCCTCGGCAAGCTCACCCCGATCGAGTTTGAGACAATAAACGTGGCCCTCAAAGCCGCCTGAAACCACTAACCCTTTGAGTCAACTGAACTCGGGGCAGTCCC
>NZ_JAIEUL010000063.1 GCF_019599185.1 Cryobacterium inferilacus
GCATCCGCCCTTATCTCAGGGGTAAACCGCCCGTACTTTCGATGTGCCATAACAACAATCCAATCAAATCTCATATGAACTGTCCGGAAACACCGGGTCACCGCAATGTGACAATCGAGGGCGTGGAGAGCTTTGCTGGCCTCAGCCGCGAGCACGTGCTCAACACGGTCGCCTTCCCGGAGCTGCCACCGGTGGGCGGAGACCATTCCGAGGACCTGACGAACTGTGCCATCTACACACAGCCGGTGAATACGTGGCGTGCCGTCCACTCCCTTGAGCACGGCGCCGTATGGGTGACATACCAAGCTGACCTGCCGACAGCTGAGCTTGAGGTCCTGACCACTGACGCGGCAATGAATTCATACGAAATCTTGAGCCCCTATCCAGACCTGCCTGCACCGATCATCGCGACCGCGTGGGGTAAGCGACTCCAGGTAGAAAGTGCGGCCGACCCGCGACTGAGCAAATTCCTCTCCACCTATCTGCAGGGCTCACAGACCCCTGAACCCGGCGCTCCCTGTTCTGGGGGAGTTCAAGGCTGAGAGCTCCCTCGGAGATGAGGAGCATTCTTTACCGTTTCTTCGTCAAACCTGCACCGAGAGGCGCGGGTAGAGGGACCACAGTCATAACAAGACATCCCGGTAGGAGGAAGTAATGGTCATGACTGCGTGGCCGATTCTCGCCGGAATTTGTGTGGTGTTCGTCGTCCTCGGCGTGTGGGCGATCGCTCAGATCTTCCCCGTGAACAGCCGAGGCAGCGGCGCACCACCGGAAGACGCAGACCACCCAACCAAACCCCAGGGGACTGCCCCGAGTTCAGTTGACTCAAAGGGTTAGTGGTTTCAGGCGGCTTTGAGGGCCACGTTTATTGTCTCAAA
>NZ_JAIEUL010000064.1 GCF_019599185.1 Cryobacterium inferilacus
TCGGCGTTCGGGTAGCGGAGCCCGGCCCGGCGGATCAGGCCTTCGACTTTCGCGTGGGTGAACGTCGCGTGCGCGTCATCGACGAGGAGCTTGATCCGTTCCTCGAAAGGCATCCCGAGGGTGAGGGTGTCGTCTTGCGTTTCGAGGGCGTCGACCAGCGAGGCGACTCCCATCTCTCGGAGCTTGCGTTTGCTCTCGCCATCGATGCGCGTCATCGTGTCTTTCCTGCGTAGTAGTCGGCGCCTCGGACGTATCCGGACGGCTCGGCGGAGGCCGTCTCGGTGGGTTCGAACCTTGGCCATCTTTTGCCGGGTTGGTCTTGTCCGGTCTCCAGGATCGGGCGCAGATGCGCATACCGGGGCGACCGGACCCGGGAGGCCAGTGCGATCTGGCAGGCCGCCTCGACCCGCGCCGCCGAGTAGCGGCGGGTGAGGCGTAGTACCGCCAGGGCCGCGTCCAGGCCCTGCTCGTCGACGGGAACGGACTCGAAGATGCGGTTCACGACAGTCACCGCGTTCTCGCCGATGCGACCGGCCCATTCTCGGACCCGGGCCGAGTCCCATTGCCGGTATCGGGGCCCGCCCGGCAGATCGGCGTCATGCGTGCGGCACTCATTTGTCACGCCTGCCGGTGCCAGCAGGTGACTGGTCAGTCGCTGACTATCGCCGAACACCTCGATCATGCTCTCCGTCACGCGCAGATCCACCGCGCGGCCGATATGGGCGTAGGGAACGGAGTAGAAGTTCTTCTCCCAGACCACGTGGCCGTTCTTTTGCACCCGGCGCCCATACGTCCACCGGCTGATCTCGAACGCGACCGCCGGCAGCGGCCGCAGCAGTGGTCGTTCCTCGGCATCGAACACGCTCAGGCGCGAGCC
>NZ_JAIEUL010000065.1 GCF_019599185.1 Cryobacterium inferilacus
CCCCACAGCAAAGGACCCCATCATGCGCAGCTTCACCAAGACCGCACTCGGACTCAGCGTTGCCGGCCTGCTCATCACCGGCCTCGCCGCCTGCTCCACGGACGAAGGCACCGCGTCGACGCCGTCCTCCAGCTCCTCCAGCAGCAGCTCCTCCGAAGAAGCCACCCCCACCCCGGTCGCCTCCATCCCCACCCTCACCGGCGTCGACACCGCCGTCCTCCTCGACGCCGACTTCGCCGCCGCCCTCACCAGCCTGGGCCTCACCCCCGGCACCGTCGGCACCGCCACCCTCGAAGAGGGCAGCCTGCACTTCCCCATCACCGGCGGCAACGTGGACTACTACGACCCCGCAGAGGACTACCGCCCCTACGTCCAGGGCAACATCGAGCACGACGGCTCCGGCTTCTCCCTCACCGCCGGCGAGACCGTCGTCGAACTGACCAACTTCACCATCGACCCCGGCACCTCAGAGCTCTTCGGTGACGTCACCGCCAACGGCGAATCCGCCGCCACCCAGGTCAAGCTCTTCGACCTCTACGGCGGAACCCTCGAACCCCTCCAGATGGACGGCGACAACGCCATCCTCACCGGCACCACCGTGCACATCTCCGCCGACGCCGCCGCCCTGCTCAACACCACCTTCAACACCGACGCCGTCGCCGACCAGCTCCTCGTCGGCATCGCCACCATCACCGTCAACACCAAGTAACACCC
>NZ_JAIEUL010000066.1 GCF_019599185.1 Cryobacterium inferilacus
GCGATGTTGAAGCGAGACGTGGAGTTCGAAAAAAAAGCCCGCGCCTTCGCTCGGGAACTCGATCAAGAAGACAACGGTTCGAATTGATCTCCCGGTTGAAGGCACATTTCCCGGTGTCGTATCTCTGCACCAAACTCGGCATCTCCCGGTCTTCGTTCTATGAGTGGATCAACCGAGACACCACTCCGACCGAGTCCCGGCGTGACGTGCTCACCGCGCAGGTCATCACCGCGTTCGCCCGGTCTGGGGGCGCGGCCGGTTACCGCAAGGTCACCGCTGCTTTAGCGCGTGAGGGTTTCCAGGCCGACCGGAAGACCGTGGCGGGCATCATGAACTCGTTAGGCCTGATCTCACCGGCCGCAGAGCGGGCGTTCAAGGTCGCGAACCGGCGCTCCAAACGCGTCCTGGACCCGGTGGACCTGTTGCTGCGCGACTTCAGTTCCCTCACCCCGGGCACGATCATGGTCGGCGATATCACCTACGTTCGCACCCAGGAAGGCTGGCTCTACGTCGCGACGGTGATCGACCTTGCGTCTCGATCCGTGCTCGGCCATGCCTCGGGCGCGACAATGACCCACCGGCTGATCACCCGGGCGATGCAGAAAGCTATCGCAACCGGGCACGTGAAGCCGGGAGCGATCTTCCACTCCGATCACGGATC
>NZ_JAIEUL010000067.1 GCF_019599185.1 Cryobacterium inferilacus
CTCGAACGTGGCCTGATCCCGCGCGAAGATGGTCGTATGACTATTCCACCGGGTAAGCGCAGTGCGCTGGAGAAAGCGCGTGCTTCTGAGCAGGCCAGGCACGAGGCTGAAGTTGCTGAGTTGACCGCGCGGATACGCAAGTTGGAGGGGTCGAATGATGCGTTGGGAAAAGCTATCGGGCTCTTGCACTCGCTGAGCGAGGAAGAGCCCGCAGATACCCCGACGACCCCCGATCGGCCCGATTCCTGACCCAGGAGAACGAGCTCGTGGCCGAGCTCACCCGCACGACCGGCTCGCAACGCAGCGCGTTAGCCCTCGCCGGCGTTGCCCGTTCAACCTGGCAGTACCGGCTCAGACCCCGCGCTCGGGTCCTTGAGCCGGTGCTGCAGAGCGACCGTGCGTATTTGTCTCGGATTCCGGTGCCCGATCGGGCAACGATCGCTGCGAAGATCACCACGGGTTGGAAGGCCGGGCATTCGGTTGATCACACGTTCGCGTCGACCTGGGATCAGGGCGTGATGCTCGCCGGGCGCCGGTCGTGGTGGCGGATAGCTGCCGATATCGAGGACCAGAGCGCCCGCCCGGTCGTTCCCACCAAGCGCGGAGCGCGAACGCCCCGGGACACTCCGGTGCTGATCGCGACCGG
>NZ_JAIEUL010000068.1 GCF_019599185.1 Cryobacterium inferilacus
TTGAAATCACATGAGTTTGAATCGATTAAGTGTCGCGAATAAATTCGCGACCGAAATTGACCAATGATCACACACTCAAAGAGTGTGTTGATCTTTGTAATTTGACCCCGAAGGGTTCAAATTTAAGATGCTCGCGTCCACTGTGTAGTTCTCAAAGTACGGGCGGTACCCCTTACGACCAACGGCTCAAAGAGCGCGACTGTCAGTCGAAAAAGGTCCAGAGGAAAAGTCCACGTCCCACCAAAAAGGTGATTCGTGTTCCGGTCCCTCAGGACCCAACAGCGTGCGTCATGCAAACCCGCCTGACCCAACCCTTTCCATTCACTAAAAGTGAAGTACTGAGATCGAACCAATTGGTTCTGCATCAATGTCAATGTTCCACCCATGAGCGCCATCGAAGAACATTCGTCTTCGTATGACTTGGCAGTGTTACTCCGCTGTATACAGACGGCACTGCTGTGCTCCTTAGAAAGGAGGTGATCCAGCCGCACCTTCCGGTACGGCTACCTTGTTACGACTTAGTCCTAATCACCGATCCCACCTTCGACAGCTCCATCCCTGGCGGGTTTGGCCACTGGCTTCGGGTGTTACCGACTTTCATGACTTGACGGGCGGTGTGTACAAGGCCCGGGAACGTA
>NZ_JAIEUL010000069.1 GCF_019599185.1 Cryobacterium inferilacus
CATGGGATATGAGGCAATGAGGATATGAGACAGTCGGCAAAATTGCGAGACGCTCTGGCTGCGACGCGCCACACCTATCATGAGGGCATGGGGAAGCTGAGTGCTCGATACCGTGTGGCCGCTGTACTGATGATCATTCACGGTGGGCTGATGGAATTCGCTGTCTTCCTCGCCGTGTTCCCCCTTCTTGCGCTCGGCGTCAACCTCGGTTCAGCTGGTCAGTATTTTTCCTTCAACGTCCCCTATTTTCAGGAACATCTCGTTGAGATGATGGTGCTCAGCGGGGTATTCGGCGCCACGCGCATCGTCGGAGCAATCGGAGTGTTGCGAAATAGACTCTGGGGCTTTGCTCTATCCATCATCAATTGCGTCGTGACGATGGTGCTTATGGTCTTTATGCTGCCTGCGGGCATTGTCGATGGAATCCTTGCCAGCGCGTCGCTTCTACTGTTGCTGACGGCCTACTTCGGCGCGCGAGAACTTATTCCGCGAGAGCACCTCATACGCTCAGCCGAGGTCGCGAGCCCAGGAGTCGAGAGCGTCTCGAAACCCTAAGGATATGAGCCGCCTCACTGTGGCCGAGTGATCCTCAGATGCGCTCGATTAGTCTCGTATCCCATGGG
>NZ_JAIEUL010000006.1:0-164777 GCF_019599185.1 Cryobacterium inferilacus
ACCTTCAACACCGACGCCGTCGCCGACCAGCTCCTCGTCGGCATCGCCACCATCACCGTCAACACCAAGTAACACCCACACCACACCCCGCAGCACAACCGCTGCACACGAAAACGGCCGAGCACCCGCTCGGCCGTTTTTCGCGCCCCCGCACGCAGCCGCAACCCCGCTCTCGCGAAACGGGCGCGGCAACGGCCGCGGGAGAGGGCTCCGGGTAGATTCCCCGGAAAGGTCGCCTACCCTCGTAGAAAGGGGTCGCGGTGGCCACCGACCGATTTGACTGGCTAGGAACGGGAGACCGATCACCATGACCGCCCCCACCAGCACGGCAGTTCGGCCCGAGATCGTGCGCGCCGGCCGCATCCCGGTCAAACGGGGATACCGGGACGCCCTGATGGTCGGCCTGTTCGGCACCCTGCTCACCCTGGCCTGGTCCTGGCAGGCGTCGCTCTGGTTCGATGAGGCCGCGACGGTCTCGGCCACCATGCGCAGCTGGCCCGAAATGTGGCGGATGCTGCAGACCATCGACGCTGTGCACGGCCTGTACTACGCCGGAATGCACCTGTGGTTCGACCTGGTCGGCTACACCCCGTTCACCCTGCGCCTCCCCAGCGCCGTCGCGGTGGGCATTGCCGCCGCCTTGACGGTGCTGCTGGTGCGCTCCCGGGCCTCCCGCCGCACCGCCGTGCTGGCCGGGATCGCCTTCTGCCTGCTGCCCAGGGTCACCTGGATGGGCGCCGAGGGACGGTCGTACGCGCTGACGGCGGCCCTCGCGGTGACGATGACCCTGGTCTTCCTGGCCGCCTGGCGCCGTGGCCCCGCGCCCCGGCGCATCCGCTTGGTGTGGTGGGCGCTCTACGGCGCGACCGCCATCGTCGGCACGGTGACGTTCATCTACCTGGCCTTCCTGGTCGCCGCCCACGGCGTGACCGCCCTGTGGATGCTGTGGCTGGGGCGGCGCGACCGGCTCGTGCGTTCGTCTGTGCTCGGTTGGGCCCTGGGCGCCGGCGCCGCCGCCGTACTGCTGCTGCCCTTCGCCCTGAGCGTGGTGCGGCAGTCCGGCCAGGTGAGCTGGATCGCGCCGATCAGCTGGGGCAGTTGGCGGGGGGTCTTCGTCACCCAGTGGTTCTACCTGAATCCGCTGTTCGCGGTGGCGGGCTGGGCGCTGGTCGTCGTCGGGCTGGCCACCCTGGTCATCACCGGACGCCGACTCGGGCGAGACCGCTCTGCCGGCGCCGGTGCCGGCGACCGGAACCCGTCCCTCCTGGCGGTCGCCCTGCCCTGGCTGGTGGTGCCGACCCTCGGCGTGATCGGCGTCTCCGCGCTGGTGTCGCCGTTGTACTCCCCGCGGTATCTCACCTTCTGCGCTCCCGCCGTGGCCATCCTGATCGGCGTCGGCCTCGACGCGCTGCGGCGCCGCTGGCTGATCGTGGTCGCGCTGGTGGCGCTGGTCGGCCTGGCCGCACCGCAGTTCGTGGCGCAACGGCAGCCAGAGGCCAAACAGAATTCGTCCTGGAGCGAGGTCGCCGACCTCATCGCCGGCGAGCGCGCTGCGCACCGCGACGAGAACGCCGCCATCATCTACGGGCCGGTGCGACAGCATCCGTCGGCCACCACCCGGGTGATCGCGTATTCGTACCCGGATGCCTTCGCCGGGCTGATCGACGTGAAGCTGAAGACTCCGGCCGCCCAGAGCGGCGGCCTGTGGGAGACCCGCTACCCGCTGGACGAGGTCACGCACCGGTTCGTCGGCGTCGACGCGGTCTGGCTGGTCACCAGCGACAAGCAGGACTGGCGGCCGAGTGTCACAGAGAAGATGGCCGCCCTGGGCTACCGCCTGGTCGAGGAATGGGGACTGACCGGGGTGAACGTGCTCCGTTACGAACGGTGAGCGTCACGACGACGATGATCACCAGCGCGATCAGCAGCGACACCCGCGTCACAGTGAGTGAAGGCACCAGCAGCCGCACGGTGAGGGCGAGCGGGATGGCCAACCATTCCCAGCGTCCGCTGAGCGCGATGAACGGCACCAGCAGCAGCGCGTACCAGGGGTAGCGCGGGCTGAGCACCAGGAGGGTGCCGCCGATCATGACGAGCTGGCCGAGCCAGGGACTGTCGGGGTCGGTCTTCCAGATCGTGACAACCGCCAGAGCGGCCAGCAGGATCGCCGACACCACGATCGCCGAGCCGCCCGGTGCGATCAGCGACACCAGGGCGAACCTGGAGCCGTCCTCGTACCCCTCCTCGGAGAGGTACCCGGGCAGGTAGCCGAGCACACCGATCCCGGTGGACAGCACATACGGCACGTACAGCACCAGGAAGGTGACGACCGCGGCCAGCACGACCTTCCAGCCCTGCCTCTTCAGCATGGCCGGCGCGGCGATGACCGGGATGAGTTTGACCCCGATGGCCACGCCGAGCATGACGCCGCCGCGCAGGTACTTGCCGCTGCTGACCCAGAACGCGGCGGCGAGAACGAAGGCGACGCCGAGCAGGTCGACGTGCGAATTGGTGATCCCCTCCGTGGCCACCAGCGGACACCAGGCCCAGAGTGCCGCGTGCCGCTGGTCGAGGCCGCGCCGGCCAAGCCCGACCAGCAGCATCCCGGTGATGCCGACGCACAGCAGCAGGCCGGTCAGCTGCAGCGGCCAATACTCCGCGTCCGAGCCGACCACGGCGCGAACGGCGGCGAAGTAGATCTCGGATGCCGGCGGATAGATCGTGGGCACCGTGGTGCGGTTGAGCGCTGAACACAGCAAGCCCCGCTCGTCTCGGTCGACGGTCGCGATGCGTTCGCCCACGCAGGCCGGCTCGCCGGCGACGGTCTCGGTGGCGGGGAACAGCCAGTCCGGCCGGAGGTCGTCGAGCCTCGCGTCAGCGGGCACGTAGGCGTACGGCGAGATTCCGGCGTTCTGGACGATGCCGTCCCAGGCGTACCGGGCGGAATCCGTGCTGGTGTTCGGCGGCCCGACCATGGCGGCCCCGCCCAGCACCACTGAGCCGGCCAGTACCAGCACCACCACCGCCCTGCCCTCGACCCGGCGCAGAGCCAGCACGGCCGCGGCGAAGAGCGCCCAGAGCACCAGGGTGCCCACGAGCAGCGGCACCGTGTCCCGCACCGGACGGAACAGGTCGAAGGTCAGCACCAGGACCGCGGTGAGGGCGGTGCTGGCCGCCAGGAGAGCCGAAACGACGAAGGTGCGCACCCTGCCATCCTCCCCGAGTCGCGGCGCCCCCGCTGACCGGGCCGCTCGGCGTCAGTGAACCGTAAGGATTCGGGGCACCTCGCTGGGCGCGGAAGTGATGGAATGGACTATGCGCCGATTGATGTTCGAGGCCAGGGCCCAGCTCGCCTCACCGGTGCGGAATCCGCGCATGGCCACCGTCATCGGTCGCCTGCTCGGGCTGGCGTTCCTGCTCTGTTTCGGCACCGGCCTGTACAGCCATTTCCTGCAACAGCCGCTGGCCTGGATGACCTTCCCCACCCGGCCCGCCCGGCTCTACCAGTTCACGCAGGGCACCCACATCGTGGCCGGGATCGCCTGCTTCCCCCTGCTGCTGGCCAAGCTCTACGTCGTCTTCCCCCAGTTGTTCCAGTATCCGCCGGTGACGTCGTTCAAGAACTTCCTGGAGCGGGCGTCGATCGCGCTCTTCGTCGGCGCGTCCCTGGTGGAGATCACCATCGGCCTGCTCAACACCTACCAGTGGTACCCGTTCCCGTTCCCGTTCAAGCAGGTGCACTTCGCGTTGGCCTTCGTGATCATCGGGTCGCTGATCATCCACATCGGGGTGAAACTTCCCCTGATCATGGCGCACTGGCGGGCCGCGCCCACCCCGGAGTCCGATGAGCGACACCCCGTGGACACCGGCGTGGTGGCGACGGTGACTACGGCCGCGGTGAACACGGCGGAGGGACTGCCGCGCACCAGGGGGGTGACCGGACGCCTGCTCCGCTACATCGATTCGACGCCCGCACTGCCGGCGCGCACCAGCCGTCGCGGATTCCTCGCCACCGTGGCGCTGGGTGTCGCTGCCGTGGTCGGGCTCACCGCCGGTCAGACCTTCGCACCACTGGACGCCCTCAACGTGTTCGGTCCGCGCAAGAAGGGCGTCGGCCAGCAGGGCGTTCCCGTCAACCGCACCTCCGCACAGGCCGGCGTGGGCAGCACGGCCCTGGCGGCCGACTGGGTGCTGACCCTGATGCTCGGCGGCACCGAGCGTTCCTTCAGCCGTGCCGAGCTGCTCGCGCTGCCGCAGACGGATGTGGACCTGCCGATTTCCTGCGTGGAGGGCTGGAGCCAGATGGCGTCGTGGCGCGGCGTGCGGCTGCGCGACCTGGTCGAGACGGCCGGCGGCTCCCCCACCACCGATCTGCGGCTGATCAGCCTCGAGCAGCGCGGCGGCTTCAAGCAGACCGAGATGGGGCATGAGTACGTGAGCGACCCGCTCACCCTGGTCGCCCTCGAGCTGAACGGCGAGACCCTCGACCTCGAGCACGGCTATCCGGCGCGCATGATCGCGCCGGGCCGGCCTGGCGTGCTGCAAACCAAATGGCTCAGCCGGATCGAGGCGATCGACGCGTGAACACCACATACACCGCCCCCGTGCTGCCCTCGCGGCGGATGTTCGCCATCCGGCTGGCCCTGATCATCGCCGGCGTGCTCGTGCTCGCCGTCGGCGCGTATGTGCTGGTCGACAGCGTTGCCCTGCGTCGCCTGCCGGGGCTGGCGTTGTGGATCGGCGCGGCCATCGTGCTGCACGATGCCGTGATCTCCCCGGTGGTGTTCGGGCTCGGCATACTCACCCGGCGGGCGGGGCACAGGCTGGCCGGCGGCATCATCGTGACGGTGCAGGCCGTGATCGTGCTGGGCTCGCTGATGACTCTGATCGTGCTGCCGGCCATCGTCGCGCAGCGGATCGGGCCGAAGAATCCGACCATCCTCCCGCTGGACTATGCGCTGAACCTGGGCCTGTTCTGGCTGGCCCTCGCGGTCGGCGGCGCGCTGCTCGCGGTCTGGCTCTACCTGCGCACCAGGCGGGCGAACCAGCGTCCGTCCCGGCTCCAGTCCTGAGCGACCCGCAGACCGCACAACTCAGCGCGCTCCCGCAGGGCGACGATGCCGATTTCGGCCCACGGGAACACGTCACTCCGGCGCCCCTGGGCGTCTTCGATGGTGCCCTCGTATGCGTGGTCCTTCTCGGCGTCCTGGCTGACCTCGACGATCACGGCGCCGTCCGCGGAGAGAAGCTGCGCACAGCGTTCCAGCAGGGCGCCGGGGTCTCCGCCGATGCCGATATTGCCGTCGAGGAGCAACGCGGTTCCCCAGCCGCCCTCGAGCGGCACGGTCTCGAAGACCGATTGATTGAAGACCGTCAGCCCCGCCGCCGTGGCGATCCGCACCGCGGCGGGTGAGACGTCAACGCCCGCGGCCGACAGACCGAGATCCATGGCGGCGCGGATCATCCGGCCGGGACCGCAGCCGATGTCGAGAACGGGGCCGAGGGCATCCGCGAGGAGCTCCAGGTCGGTGGCGTCGGCGTCTGCGCTCCACCGGCCGGTGTCCATCGGTGCCGCGGCGGGCTGGTGCGTGGTGCCGTGCGTCAGGTAGAGCACCGTGGACTCGGTCTGCAGCGCGGCGGCGTACGGTTCGGTGCCGCCGGACCCGAAGGTGCGGGGCGCGTCGAGGTCTGACCGGCCGGAGAGCAGCGTCATCGGCGTGCTCCGCTCGGCACGGCCGCGCCGAAGCCGGCCAGGGTCGCCGCGAATCGGCCAGAGGGCGCGATGGCGGCGACCTCGTAGGCATCCTCGATGTGATCGACGTCGGTGAGGGTCGGCAGGAAGCGCACGGTCAGGCCGGCGGCTCTGAGCCTGTCGAGTTGGCGTTGCCCGGTATCGTCGCGCGACATGGGCACACCGCGGATCAGGTCGCCATCCGGCTCACGCAGGGCGAGAGCCCAGAATCCGCCGTCTGCGGCGGGGCCGAACCAGGCGTCGACGTCGTCGGGCCAGGGCGCGAAGATCGGGGCCAGAACCGCGGCCGAGACCTGCGGTGT
This sequence comes from Cryobacterium inferilacus, assembly GCF_019599185.1. Taxonomy (GTDB): domain Bacteria; phylum Actinomycetota; class Actinomycetes; order Actinomycetales; family Microbacteriaceae; genus Cryobacterium; species Cryobacterium inferilacus. The sequence goes on from NZ_JAIEUL010000006.1 coordinate 6,055, forward strand.
GTCCATTCCGATGAGCACGGCGGGCTCGGTGCAGCCGTCGAAGATGGCGCCAAGGCGCTCATCGAGCGCACCGGCCACCTGCGGAACCAGGTCGTAGCCGGCAGCGGCACTCGGCGGAACCTGTCCGTCGAACGCGAGCACCCGCCGGGTGGCCGGCAGCGTCGCCACGGCGACGAGGGTGTCATCGAGGCTGGCGGCGGCCAGCAGTGCGGCCTGCTCGAGGCTGAGCGGCGGGTGCAGTCTGGTCTTCACCTTGCCTGGCAGGCATTCCTTGGCGATCACGATCAGGGTGGTCATCGTCTGGCCTCCTTGAGCAGTCTGGACATGTCACCGATGGCGGTGAGGGTGCCCCGGACGGTGCCGGTCACCTTGCTGCGGCCCACCCTCGGTGCGTACGGCGTGTCGACCTCGCGAATGCGCCAGCCACGCTCGGCTGCCTTGAGGAAGACCTCGAGGGGGTAACCGCTGCGTCGGTCCTGGAGGTCGAGGGAGAGGAGGTCCTCGCGCCGGGCGGCCCGCATCGGGCCCAAGTCGTAAATGTTCACACCAGTTATTCGGCGCAGTCGCCAGGAAAGAGTGGTATTTGCTATCCGGGCATGCAGCGGCCAGGATCCCGCCGCGGTCGGGCGCCGCCGGCCGAGCACCAGGTCGGCGTCATCGGCGGCCACTGGGTCCACCACCAGCGGCAGGTCGCGAGGGTCCATCGACGCGTCGGCATCGCAGAACGCCACGATCGGCGCGGTCGCGTGCACCAACCCCGCGTGGGCGGCGGCACCGAAACCGCGACGGGCTTCGTGCACCACGGTGGCGCCGGCGGCTCGGGCGACGTCGGCCGAACCGTCGGTTGAACCGTTATCGACGACGATCGCCCTGTACCCCGCCGGCAGTCGCTCCAGCAGCCACGGCAGGGCTCCGGCCTCGTTCAAACACGGCATCACGACATCGACCTGGAACTTACTCACCCCTCGACCCTATGTCGAGGCCGGAGGGCATTCGGTGCGCGAAACGTTACGGACTGCGGACGGATCACCAGGCGGGCGGCCGAGCGCATAACCTTCAAGGGTGAATCCCCCGCCCAACCAGACACTGGCCGACGTGCCCCGCCGTATCCTGGTCATCGATGATGACCCGACGGTCTCCGAAATAGTCTGCCGGTATCTCAACGCGGCCGGTTTCCACGTTGACCAGGCTCAGGACGGTCCGACCGGTCTGAGCCGGGCCGAAGCCGACCGGCCGGACCTCGTCGTGCTCGACCGGATGCTCCCCGGCCTGGACGGGATCGAGATGTGCCGTCGGTTGAAGGCGACCTGGGCGGTGCCGGTGATCATGCTCACCGCACTGAACGAGGAAGAGGACCGGATCGATGGGCTCGAGGCGGGCGCTGACGACTATCTCGCCAAGCCGTTCTCGCCGCGAGAACTGGTGCTCAGAGTGCAGTCCGTGCTGCGCCGGAATCGTCCAGAACCTGTTGCCGGCGGTGCCACGGAGGTCGGGTCGTTCTCCCTCGACCTCACCGCGCACGAGGTGCGCATGAACGGTGTGCCGCTCGTGCTCACGGCGAGGGAGTTCGACCTGTTGGCCCATCTGATCGGGCATCCGCACCGGGCGTTGAGCCGGGAGGACCTGCTCAAGTCGGTGTGGGGCTGGGACTTCGGCGACCTGTCGACGGTCACCGTGCACGTGCGGCGGCTACGGGAGAAGATCGAGGCCGACCCGACCCGGCCGCGCCTGTTGAACACCGTGTGGGGAGTCGGTTACCGGTTCGACCCGGAGCCGCTGGTCGCTCCCGTGTCATTCCAGCCGGACGCAGGGGCCCAGCGGTGAACGTCTCCGGTCTGGTCAGCGTGGTCGTGATCGCCCTGGCCAGTGCGATCATCGTCGGCGCGGTCGGCCTCATCACGCTGCGGCTGCTCGCCCGCTACTCCCTGGTGCTTCAGCTGTTGATCGTGGCCCTGGCCACGATTGTGTCCGTGGTCAGCGGGATGGCCGCGGCGGCGTCGCTGATGTACGTCTCTGAGCATGACCTGACGGTGTTCTACTTCGTGGCCGGCGTCGCCGGTCTCGTGTCGCTGCTCATGGCCGGCATCCTCGGGCGGGCGCTGGCCAAGGACAGCCGGCATCTCACCCTCGCCGCGGCGAGCCTCGGCAGCGGTGAGCCGCTGGCGTCGCCCGAACGGCACAGCAACACCGAATTCGCCGCCCTGGCCGGTCAGCTCGCCGCCACCGGGGCGCGGCTGCAGGAGCTGCGTGACCGCGAGGGCCGGATCGAGGCCTCCCGCCGGGATCTCGTCGCCTGGATCTCGCACGATCTGCGCACCCCGCTGGCCGGGATCCGGGCCATGGCGGAGGCGCTCGAAGACGACATGGTCGAGGACCCGGCCCGGTACCACCGGCAGATTCGCGGCCAGGTGGACAGGCTGTCCGGCATGGTGGATGACCTGTTCGAGCTGTCCCGCATCCACTCGGGCACGTTGCGCCTGCGGCTGAGCCAGGTGGCGCTGTACGACCTGATCAGTGACACCGTGGCTGATCTCGGTCCGGTGGCCAGGGAGAAGTCCCTCGACCTGCGTTTCGAGGGCGCGATGGGCCTGACGATCCGGGCGGATGCCGGTGAGCTGTCCCGCGCCGTCGGCAACCTCGTGATGAACGCCGTGCAGCAGTCCTCGCCTGGCAGTGCCATCGTCGTGGCCGTCACCGAACACGACGACGGTCGGGCCGTCATCTCGGTGCAGGACGACGCGGGCGGGATCGACCCGGCCGACCTCGACCGGGTGTTCGAAGCGGGCTGGCGCGGCAGTGAACCGCGCACCCCGGCCGTGCTGCCGACGGAGCGTGGCCGGGCCGGCCTTGGCCTGGCCATCGTGGAGGGGATCGTGGCCGCCCACGGCGGCGAGGTCACCGTGCAGAATGTGGCCGGCGGCTGCCGGTTCGACCTCCTGCTGCCGGTGTCTTAGCGCACCGCGGCACGCAGGGGGGCCGTGGCGAATTCGAGCATGCCTTCCTCGAAGGTGACCGACGGCCGCCAGCCCAGTTCGGTGCGGAGCCGCTCAGACGAGGCGGTGATGTGCCGCACGTCGCCCAGGCGGTACTGGCCGGTGACGACGGGTGCAGGTCCTCCGGCCGCCGCGCTGAGCGCCGCGGCCATGTCGCCGATCGTGTGCACGGTGCCGCTGCCGACGTTGAACGCCCGGAAGGCGCCTTCGGCGGAGGCGGCCGTCCACTCGATGGCGGCGAGGTTGGCCGAGGCGATGTCGCGTACGTGCACGAAGTCGCGTCGTTGCCGGCCGTCCTCGTATACCCGCGGGGCCTCGCCGCGCTGCAGGGCCGATCGGAACAGCGACGCGACTCCCGCGTACGGCGTGTTCTGCGGCATCCCCGGGCCGTAGACGTTGTGGTACCGCAGCGCCGCCACCCGCCCTCCGGTGCCGCGGCTCCAGGAGGTTGCCAGGTATTCCTGGCCCAGTTTGCTGCTCGCGTAGACGTTCCGCGGATCCAGCGGGTCGTCCTCGCCCACCAGGGCCGGTTCGAGCGGCTGGCCGGTGGTCTCATCGAGCGGGTCGAACCGGCCCTCGTCGAGGTCCGACGCACGGCGGGGGCCCGGCCGGGCGAACCCGGCGCTGCCACGGTAGCTGCCCTCACCGTAGACGACCATCGACGAGGCCAGAACCATCCGCTGGATGCCGGCAGCCTGCAGGCCGGCGAGGAGCACGGCGGTGCCGACCTCGTTGCTGTGCACGTAGTCGGGGGCGTCGGAGAAGTCCACGCCGAGACCGACCTTGGCCGCTTGGTGGCAGACCACGTCGATGCCGCCCAGCGCGTGCGCGACGACGGCGGGGTCGGTCACGTCGCCGACGACGAAGTCCACCAGGGGGTCAGGGGTCGGCAGGCCGCCGTGCACGTCCCGGCGCAGGGAGTCGAGCACTCGAACCTGCCAGCCGCGTTCGAGCGCCGCCGTCACGATCGCACCACCGATGAAGCCGGCGCCTCCGGTGACCAGCAGCCGGCCGGGTGACTCTGGGGTGCTGACGGTCACGGCGGACTCCTTCGGATGGGGCGGGCGGGGCGGTCCGGAACGGCTGCTCGATCAGTGCGAGAAGACCGGGATGGCCTCAGCCTGCGGCCCGATCGGGCTGACGGTGTACGAGGACGACTGGCCGTCGCCGGTGTAGCCGACGGATGCCGCGATCCCCTCGCCGCCCGTGACCAGGTACGCGATGGATGGCGTCACCGCGACGACGACGGCCTGGCCGGCCGGTACGGTGACCTGGGTGACGGCGCCGCCGTCTGCGGTCAGGGTGACCGCACGGTCGACGGTGCCGGTGTTGGCGAGGTGCAGAGCCGGCGCGGGGCCTCCCGCGACGTAGACGAGGAACTCCCCCGTCTGCGGTGCGGCGGCTGCTGCCCAGGTGAAGTCCCGGCTGACGGAACCGTTCACGGTGGTCAACGCCGCGGCGACAAGTGGCTGGTCGCTCTGCAGGTTCACCGTGTAGTTGCCGGCGGCGACGCCGCTGAGCGGGATCTCGGTCGCCACACCGGGCTGGATCACCACCTCGATGGAGGTACCGGTGGAGGCACCGTCTTCGCTCACCACACCCACGCTCACGGTCGCCGGCGTCTCGCCTGGTACCAGGACGCGCACCGTCGGGGTGTCCTCTGACACCGCGCCTTCGTCAACGGAGACCTCCACGCTGGGCGGGGTGACGACGACACCGGGGATGGTCTGTTCGGTCGCCGCGTTCGTGGTCGGACCGGACAGTTCGGCGCCGCCAGGCTGGATGCCCCTGATGATGCTCTGCTCCAGGGCCGCGGCCACCAGCCCACCGGTGGACTGCACGTGCACGATGGGTGAGAGCAGGTTGGGCGCCAGTCCGGCGAGGGAGACGATGCGTTGCGTTCCCGGCTGCACCAGGATGCCGGTTGACCCCGGGGCGTCCACCTGGCCGGTCTCGCCGTAGACGGTGAGGTCAACCGTGGCGACCACGGTCGAGGGGTTGCTCAGCAGCACGAGGCTGGTGCGGCCCACATCGGTGGAGCCGCCGACGAGCCAGGAGTCACTGGACGCTTCGGTGCACGCGGACGCGGCCAGCCCGCTCAGGGTTTCACTCGCGGCGGTTTGGGATTGCGCGCCGGCGATGAGGGGTGCCTGGGCCGCCGACGGGTCGACGGGCACGGTCAGCAACTGCGGGGCCCCGTCCCTGACGCTCTCGGCGTTGTCGACGGCGGACACATCGGTGCGTACGACGTCGACGGCCACTCCGCCGGTGTCGGGAACCCTGGCGCCGTACACGGTGTCGAACCGACCGACGGAGGTGGCCACATCCGCCTGGCTGGAGTCGGCGGCGAGCGTGAGCAGCGGGCCAGGGCACACCCTCAGCTGGTCGCCGGCCACCGGGGTGACGAGGGTTGACGACGGCTCCGCGGCGATCGTCGGCCACGGCACGAGGGCCGCTCCGCCCGCGACGACCACGACAACGGCCATGCCGATCAGGCCGGCGGTGACCCTGGCCCCGACGAGGGCGACCCTGCGCTTAGTGGCCATGGTTGTCATCCTCTGCACTGGTGCGCTTGGGCTTGGGGGTTGGCTTGGGTTTCGGGGTCGGCTTGGGTTTGGGGGTCGGTTTCGCTTTGGTTCCGGCGCGGTCCGAACGACGACCTCGTGCGGGACGGGCGTTCCGCGGCACCCGCACGGGCTTGGGCGGTTTGCTCAGCCTGGACGCCCGGCGGATCGCGTCCCGGTGCGCCTGCCGCACGGCCTCACGGCCGGCGCCGGTGGGGATGGACAACAACACGGTTGCACCGATGACGACGGCCGCGATGATGGCCGTGATCAGCCCGAACGCGCCCCCGGCATCGGCGGGGATCGGTCCGTACTCGGCGGTGTCAGTCGGCGCATCGGACCGCCACAGCTGGCCGAAGGCGGTATCCCCGACCGGGACGAGGGCGGCGGTGCCGTCCAGCGACGTGGTGGTGCGGGTAGTGGTCTGGGTAGCGGCGGCGGTCACCTCTCCGGTGGAGCCCCAGGCGGCGGGCGTTTCTGCGGCTGGGCGCAGCAGTACGAAGCGGATGCCGAACCTGGCCAGGTCGGCGGAGGCGTCCAGTCCGCTCTTGGAGGCGAGGTTGCCAGCGAGGGTGGCCAGTTCGGCCTGCTCCGGGGTGATCTCGGTCGCGGTGCTGTCAAGGGTGGACTGCCCGTCGAGGCGGGCGCCTTCCCCGCGCACGAGGGTGGCGAGGATGCCGCCGTCCTGCTGCGGCACGATCTGCAGGGTACCGACCCGTGCATCGACGAGAGCCTCGGCCGTCACGAACGCGGGCTGGGTCCGGCCGACACCTTCCTGCACGACGGAGGTACCGAGCGGGAGCGCGGCGGCGAGGGGAAGCGAGACCACGGCCAGGGCCACGGCCGATGCGACCAGCGGTGCAACGGCCACCTTGTGCAGCCCGCGGGCCGAGAAGAGCACGGCACCGACGATGCCGAGCCAGTACAGGCTGAGCCCGGCGCCGGGCCAGATGCCCACGGCCGCGTCGCCGAGGGTCGCCACAGAGACCGACGAAGCACCGATCGCGGTGCCCAGGCCGAGCAGGGCGGCGAGCAGGGCGAACGCGGCACCGGCAGCGCCCGGCAGCAGCAGCGCGACCAGGGCAAGAACGGCGAGCGGGATGAGGAGCAGCGGTATCAAGAGCGGTACCGCACCGGAGTCTCCACCCCAGAGCGGCATGAGCTGGGTCCAGCCGCCGAAGTTGCCGGCGGGGAAGCCGAGCACCAGCTGCCAGACCGGCACCGGCGCGGTGGGCACGGGCACGCCGGGGTCGGCCAACAGCGCCAGCCAGTTCCCGCGCAGCGCCTGGTTCCAGACCAGCGGTATCGCCAGGGCGAGCGCCGGAAGCGGAATCCCGATAAAACGCATCACCCGGCGGCCGCTGGCGATCACGCAGAGGAGCCAGCCGACCAGCAGGGCGGGTGCCAGTGAGGGCGCGCAGGCGACGATCGCGGCGAACAGCAACGCGGCCGACCCTGACGCCGACCAGGACCTGGCGGCGGCGAAACCGGCGAAGAACAGCCACGGCAGCAGCAGGTGCACCAGGATCGCGGCCGGACGGCCGGCCGCGATGGCGGTGAGGAAGGTGGGCGACAGCGCCCAGAGGACGGCGGTGACCGCACGGAGCGAGCCGCGGTGGGTGAGCCGGGTCGCGGCCATCCAGGCCCCGGTGGCGGCCAGGGGCAGGGCGAGCAGGTAGAGCAGCACCATCGAGTAGGACGGCGACCAGAAGGTGAGAGTGCCCAGGACGGCCAGGACCACGGCGAAGGGGTCTGCGCCGCCGACGAAGCCCAGCCCGATGTCGCGCCACCCGTAGCCGACGTTCGACCAGAGGGCGCCGATGGTGTCGGACAACGGGAGCAGGCCGCCGCCGGAGAGGGTCTGCGCGCCGAGGAGCGAGCCGACGACAACGACCCCGAGCACCGCGGAGCCGAGCAAGGTCCAGGCGCCACCGCCGGAGAAGAAGCGGATCTCCGGCCGGTCGCCGCGCACACCGGTGAGCGCGGCCTCCCTGGTGAGGGCGTGTCTGCGGCGCACCTCGGCGGCGGACACGCGCAAAGACGAGATCGACGACCACGGTTGCGTTCGAGTGGCGGCCAGGCGCCGCCGCGCCTGCCGGACCCGGCTGCCGAGGAAGGCGGCGGAGAACGCCGCGGCGAATTCACCGAGGATCGCGCCGGGTTCCTTGCGCAGCAGGTCGATGATCGAGCGGAGGAAGGCAAGCGGGACCAGTGAGAGCCAGTGCACCGGCAGGGCCCAGGCGGGGGCGTAGACGAGCCGGCGGTGCAACTGGGCGGAGCGCTCTGCCCGCACCCGGCGGCGGCTCGCCCGTCCGCGAGAGGACCCGTCGGGGCCGGCGACTCCGTCGGCGGCATAGCTGACCCTGGCGGGCGCCACGACCGAGACGCGGAATCCCGCCAGCCGCACCCGCACGCAGAAGTCGAGGGAATCGTCGACGACGGGCAGCGCGGAGTCGAAGCCACCGAGGTGGTCCCAGACCGTGCGCCGCACCAGCATGCCGCCGGCGCTGACGGCGAGGACGTCGCTCATGTCGTCGTGTTGTTCCTGGTCGAGTTCGCTCTCGACGAGAGTCACCGTGGAGCCGTACGGCGTCATCGACAGGCCGAAATCGTGAATGTAGTCTTCGGCGACCCACTCCATGACCTTGGGACCGGCGACGGCCACGGACGGGGCGATCTCGAGCTCGGCGACCAGCTTCTGCAGCGCGGCGGGTTCGGGGGCGGTGTCCTGGGCGAGGAGCCAGAGCAGTTCGTGTTCGCCCTCAGGCTCTGGCAGGACCCGCACGGCGGTCTTGATCGCGTCTCCGAAGGAGAGGTCGGCATCCGCTGAGATGAAGTGGGTGGGGCCGTATGCCGCCAGGAGTTCGGCAGAGGAGTCGGTGGACCCGCAGTCGACGGCGACCACCGTGTCGGGCTGGCGGGTTTGCCCGCGCAGCGCCTCGAGAGTTCGCTGCAGGTGCGCAGCTCCGTTGCGGGCGACGATGATGGCGGTGACTCTGGCTTGCATATCGTGGACAGCCTAGGTCGGATATCTGTGGAGACCCATCAAGCGGCAGGCGCGCCACGAAACGAAACCCGCCGGAAAAGGTGGTTCAGCCGGCGCGCTTGCGGAGTTTGCGGCGTTCGCGCTCGGACAGTCCGCCCCAGATGCCGAAGCGCTCGTCGTTGGCGAGGGCGTACTGCAGGCACTGCGGTCGCACCTCGCAGGAGCCGCAAATCTTCTTGGCGTCCCTGGTCGAGCCGCCCTTTTCGGGGAAGAAGGCCTCTGGATCGGTCTGGGCGCAGAGCGAATCGGTCTGCCAGGCGAGCGGGTTATCGTCTTCGCCCGAAGTGGAACCGACGCCGTCGGGCGTCGTGGGCTGCTTGCGCACCCCGGGTACACCGAGCCGTACTGGATCAACGAACCAGTCGTCAGGTACTCCGGAACGATATTCGGACAACGTCATATCGCCTCCCACCATCAGCTTCTGCACATTTCCGCGCTAGAACTAATTACACCCGTGTAGTTCGCCTGCGTCAAGTCACGGATCGTAAACCCTCAATGCGGGCTGGAGGGTTTACGACGCGCCCGCGTGCCCGAATCGTGTCGTGCGGCTCAGCCTGCGGATGCCTGCCGGGACTCCCAGGCGCTCCGCACCATCTCTTCCAGGCTGTGCCGCATCTTCCAGTCCAGGTCGCGGGCGGCCAGGTCGCCGGAGGCCACGATACGGTCGGGGTCGCCGGTGCGGCGCGGGCCGATCTCCGGCGTGAACGGGATGCCGGTCACGGCCGCCACGGTGCTCATGATCTCCCCGACGGAGACGCCATCGCCGCTGCCGAGGTTGTAGACGGGCTCGATGTCCTCGCCGGCATCCAGGCGACGGGCGGCGGCGACGTGCGACACGGCCAGGTCGGCCACGTGGATGTAGTCGCGCACGCAGGTGCCGTCCGCGGTCTTGTAGTCGTTGCCGTTGATGCGGGGGGTGCGGCCGTCGATGAGGGCCTCGAAGACCATCGGGAACAGGTTGTGCGGGCTGGTGTCGCGCAGCTCCTTGGCGCCGGACCCGACGACGTTGAAGTACCGCAGCGAGGTGTGGGCGAGGCCGGTGGCGACGGCCTGGTCGCGCAACAGCCACTCCCCGATCAGCTTGGTCTCGCCGTAGGGCGACTCTGGGCTCTTGGCGGTCTCCTCGGTGACGAGGTCGGTGAACGGGGTGCCGTAGACGGCGGCGCTGGAGGAGAAGACGATGCGACCGACTCCGGCGTCCTGCATCGCGGCCAGGAGCAGCGCCGTCGCGGTGACGTTCTGCTCGTAGGTGTGCAGCGGCCTGGAGACCGAGACACCGGCGTACTTGAAGCCGGCGACGTGCACAACGCCGCTGATGGTGTGCTCGGCGAAGGTCTTCGCCAGCAGAGCGGTGTCGAGCAGCGTGCCCTGCACGAACGGGACTCCGGCGGGGACGAAGTCAGCGTGGCCGCTGGACAGGTCGTCGAGGACGACGACCTCCATTCCCTCGGCCAGGAACGCGCGAACAACGTGGGAGCCGATGTATCCGGCCCCTCCGGTAACAAGCCAAGCCATGTGGTGCCCCTGAGCTTTCGAGGCAACCGTGTGCTGCCGTTCTCCTCCACACTATCGCCCGCGCGGGAACGGTTCGGGATGCCGGTTGCGCCGGGCCAGTTCGGCATCCCCGAGTCCGTCGGAGCGCAGCGCCACGACACTCGCCACCACGGCCCAGATGACCAGGGCCGACAATAAACTCACAAAGAGGATCATGGCAGTAACGGTAGGCCTTGCTACTTTCTGCCACTAGTGGCAGAGTTGCCGCATATCCGCACATTCCTGCCATTGCTGATGGAGGCACCATGCTCAAGAAGATCGTCTGTGTCGCCATCCCCGGAATGGCCCCGTTCGAGTTCGGGGTGATCTGCGAGGTGTTCGGTATCGACAGGACGGCGCACGGCGGACCGGTCTTCGATTTCCACGTGGTGACGGCGGTTCCGGGGGCGTTGCGCACCACAATGGGCTTTGACATCGTCGTGCACGACGACCTCACGGCCGCGGCGGATGCGGACCTCGTCGCCATCCCCGCCTACGAGGCCGGTTCGGAGATCCACCCCGAGGTGCTGCGGGTGGTGCGGGACGCCGAGGCGCGGGGCGCCTGGGTGCTCAGCGTCTGCAGCGGCGCGTTCATCCTCGGCGCAGCCGGCGTCCTCGATGGGCGGCGCAGCACCACGCACTGGATGTACGCGGACGCCCTCGCCGAGGCGTACCCGAATACGGTGGTCGACCCCGATGTGCTCTTCGTCGAGGACAGCCGGGTCGTGACGGGGGCCGGCACCGCGGCTGGCATCGATGCCGCCCTGCACGTGGTGCGCCGGGAGCTCGGCGCGACGGCCGCGAACGTCATCGCCAGGCGCATGGTGGTTCCGCCGCAGCGCGACGGTGGCCAGTCCCAGTTCATTCAGGCGCCCGTTCCCGTGCAGCAGAGCGATTCCTTCGCGGCGATCACCGACTGGATGCTGCGCCACCTGGACCGGGACCTCACCGTTGACCAGCTGGCGCGCCGGGCGCTGATGTCGCCACGCACCTTTGCGCGCCGGTTCAGGGCCGAACTGGGGACGACGCCGACGGCGTGGTTGAACCGGCAGCGCCTGATTCTGGCGCAGCAGTTGTTGGAGGAGACCGACGAGACCCTCGATCTCATCGCCGCCAGGGCCGGTTTCGGCGCTGCTGCGGTGATGCGGCATCACTTCGTGCGGGGCCTGCAGACCACACCGACGGCGTACCGACGCACCTTCGGCCGGCGTCGGGCGGCGTCCTATGCGGCGGCGGACTCCGGGGTGGTGGCCAGGAAGACCTCGCCGGAACCGGCGAAGGTGACGGTGCCCTCGTCTGGCGTGATGTAGACCGATTCCCCCCTGGCCAGGGTGAGCGACGATGCGGCGCCGGCAACCAGGAAACGACCGGCAGTGCAGATCGCGATCGCGGGACCGGCGAGGGTGACCTGCCGCATGGGTACGCCCGCCGCGCCGTCGACGCCGGTCGCGGCATCCGCCGGAATGGCAATGTGGGCCAGCTCGAAGTCCGGAACGTCCGGCCGGTACACGGCGACGCCGTCTGCCTGTACCTGGGGTGCCAGGTATGGCACCGGCAACGGGGTGAAATCGAGTACCTCGAGGAGCTCGTCGACGTCGATGTGCTTGGGGCTGAGTCCGCCGCGGAGGACGTTGTCCGAGGCGGCCATCACCTCGACGCCGAGACCGCTGAGATAGGCGTGGATGTTGCCGGCCGGCAGGTAGAGCACCTCGCCGCGGGCCAGGGTGACGAGGTTGGTCAGCAGGGAGATGACGATGCCGGGGTCACCGGGGTAGGCGTCGGACAGCGAACGCACCGTGGCCAGCTCGTCGGCGAAACTGACCTGGGCTCCTCCGTCGATGAGGAATGCGGCCTGCTCGGCGAGCGCCACGACGCGTTCGACCAGCCAGGACACCTCGCCGGAGTCGCCGCCGCGTCCGTCGCGCAGCAGCCAGTCGACGGCGTCGCGCAGCGGGTCCGGCCCCACCAGCCGGTTCTCCAGTGCGAGCAGGGCGGCGGGCTGCGGGTCGTCCATGGTGGCGTCGAGGGCGCGGAGTTCGGCCAGGATCGACCGGATCTGCTTCGGGTCGCGGAAGCCGCACAGGGCCTGGAAGGTGTCGCTGAGCGCGAAGATGATCTCCGGCTTGTGGAACGGGTCGCGATAGTTGCGGTCGGCGGCGTGCACGGGGATGCCGGCGGCGTTCTCGAGCGCGAAGCCGGCCGCGGCGCGCTCGGGCGACGGGTGGGCCTGCAGGGACAGCGGGCTGTGTGCGGCGAGGATCTTGAGCAGGAACGGCAGCCGCGCCGCGCCGGCAAGGTCTCCGCCGAGCGCGGTCGCCGGGTCCCGGCTGATCCAGTCGGCGAGGTCCGCCGCTCCCCCGGTGAGTTCCGGCGTGGTGATCCGCGCCGGGCTGCCGTGGTGGGCGCCGAGCCACAGTTCGGCCTCCGGCCCGCCGGATGCCGGCCGGCCGAGCAGGTCGGCGATCGCGGTGGGTGAACCCCATGCGTAATCACGCGGTGTGTTGCTGATGCCCACAAACATGCTTGGCTCCTGAGTCGAAGGGTTTAGACCAAACTACCAACCGTTTTCCCGGCTGCCATCTCGTCGTCTTAGGCTAAAGTCCCGGTCGGAGCGTTTGCGCGGCCGATCATCTTCGTCGCAAAGGAGCACGATGACATTCGAGCCGCTCAGCAGTGATTTCTTCGGATACGGTACCCTCCTCGGCGCCGAGGAGCAGGCCGCGCTGGCCCGGATCCGCGCCTACCTCGAGGCCGAGGTACGGCCCATCGTGAACGAGTACTGGGAACGCGCCGAATTCCCCAGCCAGGTCATCAAACCGCTCGGCGCGCTCGGCGCATATTCATTCGGTTGGGAGGAGACCCGACCGTTTCCGAACTCGGCCGTGTTCCGCGGCTTCGTGGCGCTGGAGACGGCGCGGGTGGACGCATCCGTGGCGACCTTCGTCGGCGTGCAGAACGGACTCGTCGCCGGCTCGATCGCGGCCTGCGGGTCGGCTGCGCAGCGGGCCGAGTGGCTGCCCAGGCTGGCCAGCGGGGAGATCGTGGGCGCGTTCGCCCTCACCGAGCCGCTGAGCGGCTCGGATTCCGCGCAGGGTCTGCGCACGACCGCGACCAGGGACGGGGACTCCTGGGTGCTCAACGGGCAGAAACGCTGGATCGGCAACGCGACCTTCTCCGACATCACCATCGTGTGGGCGAAGGACACCGCGGACGGCGCCGTGAAGGGCTTCATCGTGCCGACAGACACCCCCGGCTACGCGGCCACCAAGATCGAGGGCAAGATCAGCCTGCGGTCGGTGCAGAACGCCGACATCACGCTGACGGATGTCGTCGTGGCCGAGGAGAACCGGCTGCAGGAGGCCAACTCGTTCAAGGACACCGCCAGGGTACTGCGGTTCACCAGGGCCGAGGTGTCGTGGGCGGCCGTGGGGCTGGCGATCGGCGCGTACGAGGCCGCCGTCGCCTACGCCGGCGAGCGGGTGCAGTTCGGCAAGCCGATCGGCGGGCACCAGCTGGTGCAGGACCTGCTGGTGAAGAGCCTGGGCAACATCACCGCGAGCCTGGGCATGGTGGTGCGGGTGTCGCAGATGCTCGACGAGGGCACCCAGCGCGACGAGCACTCCGCGCTGGTGAAGTCGTACACGACGTCACGGATGCGCGAAACGGTGGCCTGGTGCCGCGAACTGTTCGGCGGCAACGGCATCGTGCTCGACTACGACGTGGCCCGGTTCTTCTCCGACGCCGAGGCCATCTACTCCTATGAGGGCACGCAGGAGATGAACACCCTGATCGTGGGTCGCAGCATCACCGGACAGGCCGCGTTTGTCTGATCGGGCTGCGGCGGCGGCCGCCGCGGGGTGAGAATGGGCTCATGGCATCAGCGTGCGGCAACGGAAACGGCATGACCGCGTGAACGTGCGCCGGGGAGCGCCGGAGGTCGACGCGATCGTGGTCGGTTCGGGCCCGAACGGGCTCGCTGCCGCCGTGACCCTGGCCAGGGCCGGCCTGTCGGTGCGCGTCTACGAACGATCGGAGCAGGTCGGCGGTGGCGCGGCGACGGCCGAGTTGACCCTGCCGGGTTACCTCCACGATGTCTGCTCCGCCGTGCACCCGATGGCGCTGGCGTCGGAGTTCTTCCGCCGGTTCGGCCTAAGCGACCGCATCGACCTGGTGGTCCCGGAGGTGTCCTACGGGCATCCGTTGCCCGGTGGCGCCGCCGGTCTGGCCTATCGGAGCCTGGCCCGCACCGTCGACGAGTTGGGCAGGGACGGGCCGGCCTGGCGCCGGTTGTTCGCGCCACTGGTGGACCATGCCGACCAGGTCGCGGAGTTCACCGGCGGCCAACTGCTGCGCATCCCCCGGCATCCGGCGACGGCGCTGCGGTTCGGCCTGCGCACCCTGGAGCAGGGCAGCCCGCTCTGGAACTGGCGGTTCGACGGCGCCGCCGCTCCCGCCCTGCTCACCGGCGTCAGTGCGCACACGATCCGGGCACTGCCGAGTCTCGCGACGGCCGGCGCCGGCCTCACCCTGGCCACGCACGCGCACGCGGGCGGCTGGCCGATCCCGGTCGGCGGCAGTGGTGCGATCGTGACCGCCATGGTCGACGACCTATTGGCGCACGGCGGGGAGATCGTGACCGGAACAGAGGTGCGGCGGCTGAGCGACCTGCCACCGGCGAGGGTGGTGCTGTTGGACGTGACCCCCCGGGCCCTGCTCCGGTTGGCCGACGGTGACCTACCCCCGGCCTATGCCAGGGCGCTGGGCCGGTTCCGGTATGGCAACGGGGTCGCCAAGGTCGACTTCGCGCTCTCCGGCCCGGTGCCGTGGGCGGCGGCCGGGCTGCACGCCGCCGGCACCGTGCACGTCGGCGGTACCCGGGCGCAGATCCGCCGCGCCGAGAACACCGTCGCCCGCGGCCGGCACGCCGAGGAGCCCTACGTTCTGGTCTCGCAGCCCAGCGGGAGCGACCCGAGCCGCGCCCCGGCCGGCCGGCACACCCTCTGGGCGTACACCCACGTTCCGCGCGGGTCGACGGTGGACCAGACGGAGGCGATCATCGGGCAGATCGAGCGCTACGCGCCCGGCTTCCGCGACACCATCCTTGCCACGGCCAGCCGCACGGCGCAGGATGTGCAGGCGCACAACCCGAACTACGTCGGCGGGGACATCTCTGCCGGTGAGGTCAGCATCCGCCAGTTGCTGGCCCGACCGGTGCTGTCGGCCGATCCGTGGCGCACCCCGCTGAACGGTGTCTACCTCTGTTCGTCGTCGACTCCGCCCGGCCCCGGCGTGCACGGCATGGCCGGCTGGCACGCGGCGCTCAGCGCCCTGCGGCACGACCTGGGCGTCAGACACGCCCCCGATCTTTCCCCCGCCTGACCGACGAAAGGTAAACCGTGGCTGTCAACTATCGCCCGTTTGATTGTTCCCCCGAGAGAGTCTTCGCGGTGCTCGCCGACGGCTGGCTGTACCCCGGTTGGGTCGTCGGTGCCTCCCGCATCCGGAAGGTCGACGAGGAGTGGCCGGCCGCCCAGAGCGCCATTCACCATTCGGTGGGGGTGTGGCCGGCGCTGATCGACGATTCGACGTCGGTGCTGGAGTGGGATCCGCCCCGGCACGTCCTGATGAAGGCCCGCGGCTGGCCGATCGGCGAGGCGCACGTGGCCATCGATGTGAAGCCGCGCGCGCACGGTTGCGTGGTGCGTATCACCGAGGATGCCACCGCCGGTCCCGGCCGGTTCATCCCCTCGTTCCTTCGCGACGCCGCCATCGGCGTGCGCAACACGGAGACGCTGCGGCGGCTCGCCTACCTCGCCGAGGGTGGCGCCCGCCCGGACTAGCCGCGAACTGTTCCCCAAGCGGACAATTGCGGCCGGCACACCGGGCGCAATTGTCCGGAGCGGGAACAGTTAGCGGTCGCGGGGGCGGCTCAGTACAGCTAGGCGAGCGCCAGGAAGAGCTTCTCCAGCTCCTCAACGGTGAGCGATTCGGCGTTGTCGGGGTCGGCGATGCAGTCCCGCATGGCGGAGGAAACGATGGTGAAGCCGGCCCGGTCGAGGGCGCTGGACACGGCGGCCAGCTGGGTGACGACGTCCTTGCAACTGCCGCCGGCCTCGACCGCGGTGATGACGGCGCTGAGCTGCCCCTGCGCGCGGCGCAGGCGATTGAGCACCTTCTTCTGGTCGACGGCCTTGTCCTGGTCGGTCACGACCTGGTTCACCGAGGTCATCAGGAGACCCCGCCCGTGACGGAGGGAAGCCCCGCCTGCTGCCAGGCGGTCATACCGCCGGTCACGTTGATCGCATCGACGCCGTGCTGCTCGAGGAAGGCGGCACCCTGCAGGCTGCGACCACCCGCGGCGCAGATGACGTGAACGGGCACCCCGAGGGGCACCTCGCCGAGGCGCGCGGGCAGATCACCGAGCGGAATGTGAATGGCGCCGGCGGCGTGGCCGGCCTCCCACTCGTGCGGTTCGCGCACATCGATCACGGCGGGCTCGGGCAGCGCAGACAGGTCGGTCACGGAGATATCGGTCATGCGGGCGTCCCTTCGGAGAAAAAATGAGGCGGCCAAACGACCGGCCGTACCGGAATTATACCCCGCAGGGTATCAAGGGTGGGAGCAGGCCCTGCAGAGGACACCCCAGTACCCTAGACACATGCCCGTCGTGCAGAGTCGTCTCCCTGTTCGTCTTTTCGCGACCCTGGTGTTCTTCAGCGTGCTGGCCGGGCAATTCTGGCGCAACCTGCTCGGCTGGTGGGGATTCGGCGGCATCGCCCTGATCGTGCTGGCCGGCAGCATCTGGTTCCTGGTGTCGACCAAGCCGGAGTGGTCCTGGCGCACCTTCCCGAAGTCACTCGTCGCGTTCATGGCCCTGGCCACCCTGTCGATCGCCTGGTCGGCCTACCCCGGCGTCAGCGCCCTCGGTGTCGCCCTGCAGTGGATCACGACCATCACGGCCCTGTTCGTGGCCCTGTGCCTGACCTGGCCGGAGTTCCTGCGCACCCTCGCGGTCGCCCTGCGGTTCATCCTGGCCCTGTCGCTGCTCTTCGAGGCCTTCGTCGCGGTCGTCATCGGCCACGCGGTACTACCGTTCTGGGTCGAATACACCGGCAAGATCCCGGCCGCCTTCTACTGGTCCCGCGGCCTGCTGCTCGAGGGCGGGCCGATCGAGGGCATCGTGGCCAGCCGCAACCTGCTCGGCTTCATCGCCCTGATCGCGCTCATCGTGTTCGCCGTGCAGCTTGCCGCCGGCACCGTCGCCAGGGGCCGCGGCATCTTCTGGGTCGCCCTGGCGCTCGTGATGCTCTGGCTGACCCGGTCGGCCACGGTCACCGTCGCCCTCCTCGCCGTCGCCGTTGCGCTGCTCTTCGCGCTCTGGGCCCGCCGGCTGCCGCCGTTGGGCCGGCGCGGGCTGTACCTGACCGCCGCCGCAGGGGTGGCGGCCGTACTGGTCGGTGTCGCGGTGTTCTCCTCCACCCTGCTCGGCCTGCTCGGCAAGAGCGACGACCTCACCGGCCGGTTCGACATCTGGGGCCGGGTCATCGACCTGGCCGGCCAGCGCACCGTCGCCGGCTGGGGGTGGGTGAGCTATTGGGCCCCGTGGGTCGAACCCTTCGACGGGCTCGCGGTGCGCAAGGGTGTGCAGTATCTGCAGGCACACAACGCCTGGTTGGATGTCTGGCTGCAGCTCGGCATCCTCGGCCTGATCGTCTTCGGCGCTCTGGCAGTGTCGACGCTGTGGCGGTCCTGGTTCCTCGCCGTCGACCGCCCCCGCCTCGGCATCATTGACACGGCGCCGTTCTCGGTGGCGGCGCTGCTGCCCCTGCTGCTGCTGGTCGCGCTCCTCGCGCAGAGCCTGGCGGAGAGTCGCATCCTGGTTGAATCGGGTTGGGTGTTCCTCATCGTCCTCGCGGTGAAGACCAAGCGTCCGAGCGCGGCGGAGGAACTCCTCGGCGTGGGCAGGCGATGACCGACCGTGCCAGACGGCCGCCCGTTCCTGCGGCCATCTCGGCGGTGTTCTCCTCCCCCCGATTCAGCGCGGCACTGACCCACCTGATCCTCGGGGTCGCCTTCGCCACCCACCTGCTGCGCAGCCTGATGGGCTGGCCCGGCCTCCTCGGCGCGCTGGCCTGCCTCGTGGCCCTGGCCACGGCCTCGCTCGTGGCCAGGCGGCGCAGCATCGAATGGCACGGTCTCCTGCCGGTATCGATCCTGGTCTTCCTGATCTGGTGCGCCCTGTCGGTGTTGTGGACCGGCTACCCCGGCCACACCGTCGCCGGTGTGGGCTACCAGCTCACCTTCGCCTTCCTGGCGATCTATGTCGCCCTGGTGCGCGACACCATCCAGATCGTGCGGGCCACCGGCGATGTGCTGCGGGTGCTGCTCGGCCTGTCGATCGGGCTGGAGGTGCTGTCTGGACTGCTGCTTGACCTGCCGATCGCTTTCCTCGGCATCCAGGGCAATATCGCCGTTCTCGGGCCCATCCAGGGCGTCTTCGGCTCGCGGAACGTTCTCGGTCTGGTCGGATTGATCGCCGGGGTCAGCTTCCTCATCGAGCTGCGGTCGCGTTCGGTGCGGCCGGCCAGGGCGGGCTGGTCCCTCGCGCTGGCGACCTCCGCGGTTCTGCTCACGCACTCGCCGGTCTTCTTTGTCGTCGCCAGCGCCGTGGGCATTGCCGCCCTCGCCTTATACGGGCTGCGCCGCACCCCCGCCGAAGACCGCTGGCGGCTGCAGCTGGGACTGCTCGGCACCGTCCTGGTCATCTCCCTGGTGGTCTTCCTCGGCCGCATGAGGATCATCGACCTGCTCAACGCCGGCAGCGAGTTCGAGACCCGGTCGTCGCTCTGGCTGGAGATGTGGCGGCTGGTGGAGCTGCATCCGTTGGAGGGGTGGGGCTGGACCGGCACCTGGCCGCCGGACGTGAGCCCGTACGGCTGGCTCGACTTCGTCACCGGGACCGAGCACAGCTCGGCGTTGAACGCGTTCCTGGATGTCTACTTCCAGGTCGGCCTCGTCGGCTTCCTCTCCTTCCTGACCCTGGTGACCCTCGCCTTCATCCGCTCGTGGCTGCTCGCCTCGAACAAGCGGCCCGTCGTCTACGTCTGGTCGCCGCTTGTTCTGGTCGCGCTCCTCGTCACCTCCGCGGCGGAGAGCACCGTGCTCGTCGAATTCGGCTGGCTGCTGCTGCTGATCTGTTCGGTCAAGGCCGCGCAGGGGCAGAGCTGGCGCAGACAGCTCAAGCCCAGCCCGCGCAGCGACCTGGACGACTAGGTGTGCGACACTCGGCCCGGGGGAACAACATCCCCGACAGGCACAATGGAACGAACCAGTTGATGGAAGCGGGACCCGTGCACGTGAGTCACACCGAAGAGCCAGACCAGGACCAGCCCACCCTCGCTCCGGCGAGCCCGAACACCGGAAACGGCTTCGTCCTGATCGTGGCGGCGACCGGACTGGTCGGGATCGCGGGCTACCTGATCACCGTGTGGGTGCCGAACCTGATCGGCTTCGGCCCGTACGCGACCTTCGCGGTGTTCTGGGCGTTCACCTTCCTGGTCGCCGCCGCCCTCACCGGGATCCAGCAGGAGATCACCCGCGGCACCCAGGCCAGGGAACCCGGCGACCACACTCGCGCGGGTCAGGCCGGGACGTTCGCCCTGCTCGCGGCGATCGCGGTCCTCGTGGCCGTGCTCGGTACCGCACCGCTGTGGCAGTCAGCCGTTTTCCCCGAACACGGGTGGGCGCTCGTCATCCCCCTCGCCGTCGGCGCGGCCTCGTACGTGCCGCTGGCCGTCCTGGCCGGGTCGCTCTACGGGGTGGGCCACTGGAAGGCTCTGTTCGCGTTGATCTCGATCGAAGGGCTGCTCCGGCTGGTCCTGGTGATCCTGGCTGCCTACCTCCAGCCGGAGGCCGCCGTCTTCGCCTGGGCCATCGCCATCCCGTTCCCCGTCGCCGTTCTGGTCGTGTGGCCGTTCGCCAGGGCGCGCATCGTCGGCAAGACCCGACTCGACGTGTCACTGCCCCAGCTCACCTGGAACGTGTCCCGCACCATCGTCGCGGCCACCGCGATGGGCCTCATGATCAGCGGGTTCCCGCTCATCCTGCAGCTCACCTCGCCCGGCCAGCCCGAGGGACTGATGGGCCTGGTCATCGCCACCGCCACCCTCACCCGCGCCCCGCTGATCGTCGTGGGCATGGCCCTGCAGAGCTTCCTGATCGTTTTCTTCCGGGCCAGGGCGGCACACTTCTGGCGCACCCTGCTGATGCTCGAAGCCGCGGTCATCGCCATCGGAGTGGTGCTGGCGGTGGCCGGTTACCTGCTCGGTCCCGCCGTTTTCGCTTTCGCCTTCCCCCGCGAGGAGGTGCCGGCCGACTGGCTGATCGCCACGTTCGTGCTCTCCAGCGCCCTCGTCGGCGCGCTCTGCATCAGCGCCCCTGCCGTGCTGTCCCGCAACGCCCACTCGGCGTTCAGCGCCGGCTGGATCGTCGCTGCCGCGACCACGGTCGTCTGCCTGCTGCTGCCGCTCGGCTTCATCGAGAAGACCGTGCTCGCACTGCTGGTCGGGCCGGTCATGGGCGTTCTCGTGCACGCCGTCTACCTCGCCGTCGTGCGCAAGGGCGAACCCGCCCGGGTCTGATGGCCCGCTGTGACTACTGCCGCAGGCTCCACAGCGTGATGGTGCCCGTCGATCCGTCCGGCTGGGTGTACGGCAGGCTGGCCTGTTCCTCGAGGTCCGCAGCGTAGCGTTCGTTCCAGAAGTCGCCGCACTCGCTGTCGGTGAGCACCTGGGTGGCGTTGGCCGTGATCGCCGCGTCCCTGTCCAGGTTGCCGCCGAGCCGGCTGGACACGATGGTCGCGACGGCGTCGTACTCGGTGGGCCAGGCCATGCCGAGGTGGTAGTACGCGATCGGCACGCCGGAGGTCACCTTGAGCACCCTCGGGTCGATGCAGAAGTCGACCATGATCAGTGCGTCGGGGTGTTCCTGGGCGGATTGCAGGGCCAGCTCCGTCGCGGCCAGGTCCTTGGGGGTGTCGGTGACCATGAGGGCCGCGGCCACGTCGCTGCGGGAGAACACCCACCAGTCGGTCAGCGACACCGCCGCGACACCGATGACGAGCGGCGCCGCCACGATGACGACCCAGCGCGACGCCGTTCCTCGTGCCCGTCGCGGGCGGATGACGGCATGCCGGCCGGTGTGCAGGGTGACCGGTGCGGCGTCCGCCGCTGGGGCATCCGCGGTCCTGGCGTTCCAGAGTCCGGCGAACACCATCACCAGCACGGGCACGATGGTGGCCGCCAGCATGAAGAACACGTCCATGTAGAGCCGGTACGGCTCAGCGTTGGCGCCCCAGACGTCGTTGGTGGCCACCAGTGTCCAGGCGAGGGCACCACCGACGGCATAGGCACCCCAGACCGGGCGGCGGCGCATGATGGCCGCGACCAGGATCACGGCCAGGGGAACGATCAGCGCCAGCCCGGAGATCATGCCGATGTCGAACGGCACACCCAGCTTGCTGTTCGACTCCACCCGATAGGCGAGGAACGGGTCGCCGGTGACGATGCCGTTGACGGTTCCGACGACCTGGGGCGCGGCGCCGAGCACCACGGCGACGCAGTAGAGCAGCACGACACCGCGGCTGCGCACGATCAGGGCGATCATGCCGGGCACGGCCGGCAGCAGCCCGAAGACCAGCGTCGGCAGCTGCCCGCCGGTCTCCGCGACGGTGGGACCGAGCAGGAACACGACCGGGATGAGGGCGGCAGACAGCACGGCCAGGACGATGTGGCGGCCGCGGAGGATGATCCAGGTCGCCAGTCCGAACGCGAGCAGGTAGACCGCGGCGATGAAGGAGTACGTCTGCACATTGGCGAGGCCGCCGAGAACCAGGCAGATCAGTGTGGTGAGCAGCACCCGGGTGACGGGGCGCGCAGGCCGCAACCAGAGCAGGGCCAGGACCAGCAGGCAGATCGCCGCGATGGACAGCGACACGGTTTCACCGTTGAGCGTGTGCAGCAGCGCGAACGGCCCCCAGATCAGGGCGTGGGATTCGAGCGGGGTGTACCAGTCGGCCACGGTATAGGTGGAGAACGTGCCGAGCATGAACGGCACCGGGGCGAGCAGGCCCACCCACCAGCGCCGGCTCACCCCGATCAGGATCGCGGCCAGCAGGCCGACGAGCGCGAGCTGCACGGCCAGGCCGCACACGTTCCAGGCGACGATGGGGTCCCAGCCGGTCAGCCGGGCGATGATGCCGATCACCTCGTAGTACATCCGCGGGTAGCTGATCGCGCCGGTCTCGGTGTCCGGTTCGACGGCGGCGAACTCGCCCTCTGAGAAGTTCTTCACGATGGCCAGATAGCCGAGCTGGTCGTGCACGAAGTAGTCGCGGAACCGGCCGAGGGAGAACCCGGCGGTGGAGAGGTACATCCCGGCCTGGGCGGCGAGGTGCAGGACCAGGGCGACGAGGACGACGGCCACGGTTCGAACACGGTGGAGGGCGGATACTCTGGCCACACGCGCGTCTGTCACTGCATCACCCTACATCGGGGTACGACGGCCGTTCCGCCGGGGAAAGCGCCGGGCGGGACCCTCCCAGCAAGCATCGGCTATCGTGGAACGTTGCAGATTGTTGGCTGCACCCGCTGAGACAAAGGACTTTTGATATGACGGTTGACCTTGTGGTCGTTGGCTCGGGCTTCTTCGGCTTGACCGTTGCGGAACGAGCCGCGAGGGAACTCGGCCTCAAGGTGATGGTCATCGACCGGCGCAGCCACATCGGCGGCAACGCCTACAGCGCCCCTGAGCCGGAAACCGGAATCGAGGTGCACCAGTACGGTGCGCACCTCTTCCACACCTCGAACGAGCCGGTCTGGGAGTACGTGAACCGCTTCACCAAGTTCACCAACTACGAGCACCGGGTGTTCACCAACTACGGCGGTGAGGTCTTCCCGCTGCCGATCAACCTGGGCACGATCAACCAGTTCTTCCGCTCGGCGTACTCGCCGGACGAGGCGCGCGCGTTGATCAAGGGCCAGGCCAGCGAGTTCGCCACCGGTGAATCGCGCAACCTCGAGGAGAAGGCGATCTCGCTGATCGGCCGTCCCCTCTACGAGGCGTTCATCCGTGACTACACCGCGAAGCAGTGGCAGACCTCCCCGACGGCGTTGCCGGCCGAGGTCATCAGCCGCCTGCCCGTTCGGTACAACTACGACAACCGCTACTTCAACGACACCCACGAGGGCCTGCCGGTGGATGGCTACACCGCTTGGATCGAACGGATGGCGGATCACCCGAACATCGAGGTGCGCCTCGACACCGACTTCTTCGACGAGACCCAGGAGATCAACAAGAAGGCCGTCGTCGGACGTGTCCCCGTGGTCTACACCGGACCGGTCGACAAGTACTTCGACTACCAGGGCGGCGAGCTCACCTGGCGCACGCTCGACTTTGAGCAGGAAGTGCTGCCCATCGGCGATTACCAGGGCACCCCGGTGATGAACTACGCGGATGCGACGGTGCCGTACACGCGCATCCACGAGTTCCGGCACTTCCACCCCGAGCGCACCGAGTACCCCACAGACAAGACCGTGATCATGCGCGAGTTCTCGCGGGCCGCCACCCAGGCCGACGAGCCGTACTACCCGATCAACACGCCCGCAGACCGCAGCAGCCTGCAGTCCTACCGCGCCCTCCAGGCCGGCGAGCCCGACGTCTTCTTCGGCGGCCGCCTCGGCACCTACCAATACCTCGACATGCACATGGCCATCGGTTCTGCGCTGTCCATGTACGAAAACAAGCTCAAGCCGCTTCTCGGCGGCCGCAGCGTCTAACGACTCGGAGCCTCTATGACTACGCCCATCGTCCTGCAGAAAATCGTCTTCCCGTCCTCGTCCGACCCGGATGTGGCGCCGCTGTACGTCGACCCGGACGAGTGGACCCAGATCATCACGCCCGGGCAGCAGCCGGCCGGCCGACGCGGGCCCCGTACCCTGCCGAGCGAGCAGCCGCTGCGGCTCACCCACCACAACGTCACCCCGATGCTCGACGGCCGACGCGGCCTCAAGCCCGGCCTGGACAAGCGGGTCTCCCTCGGCACCTACTTCAACGCCTTCCCCGCCAGTTACTGGCGTCGCTGGACCAGCCTGACCGGGGTGCGCCTGAGCATCTCCACCACCGGCCCCGGCGACATCATCGTCTACCGCTCCAACGCGCGCGGCGTCATCCAGGTCGTCGACTCCGCCCACGTGGAGGAAGCCGGAACCGTCGACTTCGACCTCGGCTTCGAGTACTTCATCGACGGTGGTTGGTACTGGTTCGACCTCGTCTCCCGCGGTGAGGACTTCGCCCTCACCAACGCCGAGTGGCAGGCGCCGCCGAGCGACGCCCCCGCGCCGCCCGCGCGTTCGCTGACGATCGCGATCACCACCCTGAACCGCACCGCGTACTGCCTTGAGCTGCTGGCAACGATCGCCACCGACGCCGACGTTCTCACCGGACTCGACCAGATCATCGTCGTCGACCAGGGCACGGACAAGATCCGCGAGCACGCCAGGTACGCCGAGGTCGACGCGGCACTGGGCGGACGCCTGCGCGTCATCGACCAGGTCAACGCCGGCGGTTCAGGCGGGTTCTCCCGCGGGATGCTCGAGACCGTCGCCGCCGGCACCAGTGACTACGTGATGTTGCTGGACGACGACGTCGTCGCCGAGCCGGAGAGCATCCGCCGCGCCCTCGCCTTCGCCAGCCTGTGCACCGAACCGACCATCGTCGGCGGGCACATGTTCGACATGTTCGACAAGACCAAGCTGCACGCCTTCGCCGAGTCCATCGACACCTGGAACTTCATGTGGGGCCCGATCACCCCGTCCCGGCACGACTTCACCGCCAGCAACCTGCGCCAGACCACCTGGCTGCACCAGCGCAACGACGTGGCATACAACGGCTGGTGGATGAGCCTGATTCCGGTCGAGGTCATCCGCGAGGTCGGCCTGTCCCTGCCCGTGTTCATCAAGTGGGACGACGCCGAGTTCTCCCTGCGCGCCTCGGAGCGCGGCTACTCGACGGTCAGCCTGCCCGGTGCGGCGGTCTGGCACGTCTCCTGGGTCGACAAGGACGACTCCCGCGACTGGCAGGCGTTCTACCACGCCCGCAACCGCCTCGTCGCGGCGCTGCTGCACTCCCCGCACGCCAAGGGCGGCCGTCTGACGTTGAGCAACCTGGCCTCCGATGTGCGCCACCTGCTGACCATGGACTACTACACCGTGAAGCTGCGCCAGCTGGCGTACGAGAGCGTCGTCGCCGGCCCGGACTCCCTGCACCCCGAGCTGACCAGCCGGCTCCCCGCCATCCGGTCCATCGCCGGTGACTACCCAGAGTCCACCCTCATCAAGGACCTCGGCCGGTTCGGCCGGTTCCCCATGACCAACCTCGCCGGCAGCGACGAGCCGCGCCCGAGCGGCCGCAAGCTGTACTCGTTCCTGATCAAGAACTTCGTTCGCCACGGCCTGACCCACCCGCACCCCGGCAGCACCGACCGGCCGGACACCCACCTGCCGCGCACCGCGCCGTGGTGGACGGTGCCGGACAAGGACAGCGTGGTCATCACCAACGCCGAGGGTTCAGGGGTCACCTGGCACATCCGCGACCGGGCCATGTTCCGGTCGCTGCTGCGGTCGAGCCTCACCCACAACCTGCGCTTCCGCCGGCAGTGGTCCGCGCTCAGCGAGAAGTACCGTGCCAGCCAGCACGACCTCACCTCGATGGAGTCCTGGACCTCCACCCTCGGGCTGGAGCCTGGCACCGGAACCCGCTCTGCGGCGCCGGTCACGGACGCCCTGCCCGCCAGAGAGTAGGACACGAGCGCGCAAGCGCGAACAGCTAGAATCACGGGTGGGCCAGTCGCCCCCGCCCGGATACCCCGGCAGGCGACCCAAGGATCAAAGGAACCGCGTGACCCAAATCGCTCCTGTACCGGACCTCGACGGCTTTGTCCGGCCAGGTCAAGGGGCCGGACTGATCGACGTATTCCGCCGTCGGTACCTGCTCTCCCTGCTCGTGCGCAAAGAGGTGCAGGTTCGCTACCGCGGCTCCGTCCTCGGCTGGATGTGGTCGTACGTCAAGCCGATCACCCAGTTCCTGGTCTTCTTCGTCGCGCTCGGGGTGTTCCTGCAGCTCAACGGCAGCATCCCGAACTACCCGGTGTACCTGTTCTCCGGGTTGATCGTGATCAACCTGTTCAGCGAGGCCTTCAGCAACGGCACCAAGTCGCTGGTCGACAATGCGGCTCTGATCAAGAAGATCTATCTGCCCCGCGAGCTGTTCCCGGTCGCGTCCACCCTGGTGGCGTTCGTCAACTTCCTCCCCCAGGCCCTTGTGCTGGCGGTGGTGTGCGTCTTCACCGGCTGGACCCCGAGCGTGCTGCAGATCCTGGGCATCCTGCTCGGCGTGCTCATCATCGTGCTGCTGGCCATGGGCCTGAGCCTGTTCTTCGGCTCGATCAACGTGTCCTTCCGGGACGCGCAGAACTTCGTCGAGCTGATCCTCCTCGTCGCCACCTGGGCGTCGCCGGTGCTCTACCAGTGGAGCACCGTCGCGCAGGTCCTGCCGGACTGGATGATGGTCGTCTACCAGCTGAACCCGATCACCGCGGCGGTCGAGCTGCTGCACGCCGGCTTCTGGTACCCCACCACCGACGGCAGCAGCCCGCTGCCGCCGAACCTGTGGTTCTTCGGCCTCTGCGCGCTGGTCACCTCGAGCCTGCTGCTGGTCATCGGACAGCTGGTCTTCCGCCGATTGGAGCGTCGTTTTGCCCAAGACCTTTAACGAGCAGGCGCCGCCACGGCTGGCCATCATCGTCACCGAACTGCGCAAGACCTTTCTGCTGCGGCACACGCATTCCCTCAAGGAATCCGTCATCGCCGCCCTGCGCCGCAAGCCCATCTCGTCGAGCTTCAACGCTCTCGAGGGTGTGAACTTCACGATCAATGCCGGTGAATCCGTCGCTCTGATGGGCTTCAACGGCTCGGGTAAGTCCACGCTGCTCAAGCTGATTTCGGGAGTGCTCCGCCCCGACACCGGTGAGGTCCTCACCCGCGGTCGGGTCGCCGGGCTCATCGAGGTCGGCGCCGGCTTCCACCCCGACCTCTCCGGCCGGGAGAACATCTACCTGAACGCGGCGATCCTCGGCATGAGCCAGAAGGAGATCGACGCGCGTTTCGACGCCATCGTCGAATTCAGTGAGATCGCCCAGTTCATCGACACCGAGGTCAAGCACTACTCCTCTGGCATGTTCCTGCGGCTGGCCTTCTCCGTCGCCATCCACACCGAGGTCGACATCCTGCTCGTCGACGAAATCCTCTCTGTGGGCGACGAACCGTTCCAGCGCAAGTGCCTGGCCAAGATCCGCCAGTTGCACGCTGAGGGGCGCACCCTGGTCGTTGTGAGCCATGACCTGGGCATGGTCGCCGATCTCTGCGACCGCGGCATCCTGATCGACAAGGGCAAGGTCGTCTTCGACGGCGAATCGCACGAGGCCGTCGCGCGCATGCGCGCGCAGTAACACCGCACCCGTTCCACCGCGCATCGGGAGCACCGACGCCGGCACCACGACGAAGCGCCCCGACCGAGGTCGGGGCGCTTCGTCGCTTCAGCGGATGGTTACATCTTGCCGCCGTTGGCCATCGACCACAGCTCGGACGAGTTGACCGTGAAGATGCGCGGCGCCGAGCCACCGTTCAGGCTGACCAGCTGACCCCAGGAGGTCACCTCGCGGTACTTTCCGCCGGTGAGGTAGTACACCGGGGCCTTGTTGGCCACCTTGATGAAGACCTTGTCGGTCGCGCCGTCCTTGGCGACCTTCAACCCGGCACAGGTGCTGTCCCGCAGGTTGGTGACCGCCAGACCGGTTCCGCCGGCCGACTTGAGCTTGTACAGGGTGCCCTTGAGCGCGATGTACGGGGCGCCCTTGCAGACGACCACGCGGCTCAACGAACCGGAGACCGTGCTGTAGCCCTTGAGCACGGAGTCCGGCACGGTGCGGTAGCCGGTGATGCCCAGGGAGTCGGTGGTTCCGAACGATCCGAGCTTGTGCATCCGGTCGAGACCGTCGGTCAGGTACACGTTGGGGTTGCCGGCCGACTTGATCAGCGAGCCGACGGCCACGACACCGCCAGGGCGGGCGAAGGTGTTGATGGTCGCGGAGGACCAGTTCACCATGTTCGGGGTCTTGCCGCCGTTCTGGGCGAGTACATCGCTCCAGGCCAGGACGGTCCTGGCCTGACCGTCGACGATGCGGTAGGCGTTGGGCGACCCCTTGACCATCGCGAAGACCTTGCCAGGCACCGACGCCCCGCCGCTCAGGGCGCTGCAGGTGGAGGACGCCAGGTTCGTCGTGGCGATTCCGGCCCCGTTGCCCGAGCCGAGCGGTGACGCCTTCTTCGAGTTGACGAGCACGAGCTTCGAGTTGCAGTTCGCGACCAGGGTGAGGTCGGCCCCTGCCCGGCTGTAGCCGTTCACCGTCGCATCCGGCACCGTCTTGACCGACGAGGCGCCGTACTCGCCGAGCACCGCCATCGACGGCACCCGGATGCGGTTGGCCGTGCCATCCACCAGGAAGACGTCGTTGGACGAGGCCGACTTGATGGCCGTGCCCGGGGTTTCGAGGGTGCGGCCGACCGGGTAGCGCTGGGCGTTCGAGCTGCCCATGGTGCCGACCCAGGGGCTCTTGCCGCCGTTGAGCCTGACCACGCCGGTCCAGGAGGCCACCGGGAAGCGGGTGGAGGAATTGAGGAAGTACGTGGTGTTCTTGCCGGACACCACCATGTAGTTCGACACCTCACCGCCGGTGGGGATCTTGCCCCACTGGCCTGGCATCAGATCGGTGGTGGCACCGCAGTCGTAGCCCCACACCGACACCTGGCCGCAGCTAGTGAAGCGGTGCCGGGAGTTGGACTGCACGAGCGCGATGTCGCCGGTGAGGGGGTTGCGCACCAGCGGGCTGGCGTTGGTGCCCGTGGTGTAGCCGGACAGGTAGGTCGCGCTGACGTTGCGGTAGGTGCCGAGCTTGGCCAGGGCGTTGTAGACCGACGTTGACGGGACGTAGTGCTTGACCGTGCCGGCGATGAGGTAGATGGCGCCGGTGCCCGCGTCGCGCACGAACGAGCTGCCGCCCTTGGTGTCGCCGAACCAGTCGGTGAAGAAGGCCCAGAAGTTGCGGTTGCCGTAGGACGAGCAGCCGTCGCCGGTGCGGCCCATGTTGTCCAGGGAGGCCTGGTTCGGCCGGTACGGCGTGTAGATGTAGAGCGCGGCCGTGGCCTGGTTCTCGATGTACACGTTCGAGGTGCCGCAGGACTGCTTGGGGTGGTACTGGATGGTGTTCCAGCGCCCCGCGACGTAGCCGCGGGAGTTGGGGCTGGCCTGGTACTTCTTGAACTGGTATGCCGCGTTGTAGACCTGGTTGAAGAAGCCGTAGTAGGTCGAGTCGCACACCGAGGTGTCGGGGCAACCGTAGCCGGTGGCCTTGCGGTAGGTGCCGCTGGTGGGCGCCTTGGCGGAGATCAGCCCGGTTTCCTTCTCCAGCAGTACCAGGAGGACCTGGGGGTTGATGCCGCAGGCGGTGGATACCTTGGCGATGATCGACGCGGCGGATTCCTTCTTGGAACCGGCGTACGCCGCACAGCCCTCCCGCTTGGCGCTCTGCGAGGCCGTGGCCTGGCTGTAGCTCTTCAGGCAGGTGTAGCCGCTGCGGCAGCTGGCCACCTTGCTGTTCAGGAACGACTGGATCTCGTTCTTGTCCATGGTGCCCGATTTGTAGAAGAGGGCGTCGCTGATGATATTGCCGGGGTTGAAGTCGCTTCCGGTCGCCGCGACGGCCGCGTCATCCGTCGTGGTGGCACCGACGGTGAGGAAACCGATGACCAGGGCGAAGACCCCGATCGTGGCGGTCAGCCGGCCGAGGCCGCGCTGGAGTCCCCGGCGTTTGGGCCGGTCTGGGTCAGATCTGAACACGTCGGAGCCTCGGTATCTTGTCGGTTGCGAACCTGGCAAAAGCACGAGAAAGTCCACCGAGAGAGAGAGAGAGAGAGAGAGAGAAAAACGCCCCCCACGGTTCCGCTCACGCGACTGCACATGTGAGATAACCCTAACCTGAGCTTCCCCGCGGCCCCGGTTGGGCTCGGCCTGACGCGCCGGTCAGTCGCCGTCGGTGTTGTAATTCCGCACGATGAAACGGCGATACGCCACCCGGCGCACGGCGACGGGAACGAAGCGGTAGCCGCCCCTGACGAGCACGTTGCGGGCGAACTGACGACGGGTGACGAACCGGTCTCTGAGCAGGCTGCGTTGCAGGGCGATCTCACTGCGGAACAGCGTGAGCCCGCCGCGGCGGCCGTAGGCGCCGGCATCCACCCGGTACATCACCAGCGGGTCAGGCAGGTTCGCCACCAGGGCACCAGACTGGATCATGCGGGCGAAGAGCCAGTAGTCTTCCATCAGCGGGAGTTCCCGGTAGCCGCCGGCGCGGGCGACCACGGAGCGCCGGTACACCACGGTCGGATGGTTGAACGGGTCGTGGAACCTGGCGCTGGTGACGATGTCGTCTGGGTCGGTCGGCGGGATGCGCTTGCCGAGCACCCGGCCGGCCTCGTCGAATTCGAGCATGCCGGTGCCGACGAGGTCGTAGCCGGTGTCCATCACCGCGAGCTGGAGTTCGAACCGGGTCGGCAGGGAGATGTCGTCGGCGTCCATCCGGGCGACCACATCGTGGGCGCAGTGACCCAGGCCGATCTCCAGGGCACGGGCGAGCCCGACGTTCGCCGGCAGGCGCACGTGGTTCACCGGCACGGGCGAGGAGGCCGTCGCCGCCGCGACGGCGGCCGCGAGCTCGGCTCCGATCGGGCCGTCCTGCACGATCACCACGTCGCTGGGGCGACGGCTCTGCTCGACCACGGTGCTGGCGAACGCCTTGGTGAAGTAGGCGGCCTTGTCGCCGGCGTACACCGGCAGCAGCAAGGAGAACTCGGTGTCGGTCACGATCGTGCCACCCCGGCCTCGCAGGCCGCGACGTCGTCGGATGCCTCGCCCAGCCCGGCCAGCACGACCCGGTTGGGTCGGGGGCGGCTGCGGAATCCGTCGCGGAGGCCGCTGCGCAGCCCGGTCCACAACAGCGGCCGGTCGGCGGACGCCCTGAAGGTGCGCGCCCACCGGCGCAGCGACGAGCCGGTGTAGAGGATTTTCTCGGCCGGGCTGAGTCCGCGTGCCAGCCGGATGAGCCAGACCTTGTTGCGCACCTCGTAGTAGAACCTGGCGCCGGGGTCGACGTCGGTGGCGCCGAGCTTCGCGGTCTTGTGCACCACGACGCTGCCTGGCACGAAGAAGCCCCGGCTGCGGCGCAGCAGGCGCATCGAGAACTCGAAGTCGTCGTTCCAGATGAAGTAGTCGGCGATGGGCAGACCGTGCTCGCGTACGGCATCCGCCCGCACCAGCATCGACACGAACGAGGAGCTGCGTACCGGCACCGCACCGCGGGCCTCGGCCGCGCGGCGTTCGGCGGCCCGCACGAACGGCTTCGGTCTGGGGGTGTTCATCGGGTGGTCCTGCCCGTCGGTCCACACCACCCGGGATCCGGCGACGGTGACGCGTTCGTCGTCGCCGATGCTGCTGAGCAGCTCCGTCAGGGCGGTCTCGGTGGGTACCGTGTCGTCGTCCATCAGCCAGACCAGATCGGCGTCCTGACGCACGACGGCGCGGGCGGCGCCGATCGCGAACCCGCCCGCTCCCCCGGTGTTGCGCGGCACGGAGACCAGGTCCACCCGCGGGTAGCGCTCACGCACCACGCTGGCGGTGTCGTCGGTGGAGGCGTTGTCGACCACCACGATGGCCGCGACCGGTTCGCTCTGCGCGGCCAGGGTGTCCAGGACCTCGATCAGGAGGTCCCGACGGTTGTACGCGACGACCACGGCGACGGTGCGGCCGGCCGCACCGGTCATACCGTCACCTCGGTGACCGGGCGACGGCTGGCGACGGCCAGGCGCACCAGGGCGTTGCCGCGCTCGTCGCCGGCGTTGCTCCGTCGGCGGCCGATCAGGCGCAGCAGCGGCCAGCCCAGCAGGATCAGCAGGAGCAGCGCGGCGGCGGCCAGCTGCAGGGGGTAGCCCGGCGCGTAGTACGACACCGTCACGGTCGCACCGGCCTGGTCGGCGTCGAGGTCCACCCCGAGCAGGAAGGTGTCGACGGGGTCGGCGGACACGGTGGCACCGTCGGCCTGGTAGCCGGGCCAGGGGAGGCGGCTGAGCGCCACCTGTCCCCCGTCCGGTCCGACGGCGTCGACCCTGAAGGTCACGCCCATGGCGTCTTCGCTCAGCACGCTGACCTCGGTGCCCTCTGCGGCCCAGACGACGGATCCGGCACCGGCGACGGGTTCGTCACGCACGATCAGACGGGTCTGGTCGGAGTCTTCGACGATCGACCAGCCCTCTGGCACGTCGTTCCAGTCCTGCCGTTTCACGACCCCCTTCACCGACTGCACCGAGCTGATGCCCATCAGGTCGACGGGGGTCAACCCGGTCTCCTTCATCGGCTCGAACAACCGGTCGTAGAGGTCGGGGCAGGTGGAGCCGTTGTACGACATGCAGGTGAGGTTGTTGTACGGGCTGTAGTACACCGCGGAGTAGGCGTTCTGCACGTCTTCCTCTGCCACGTACCAGAGGTTGCCGACCAGCAGCTCGTCCCAGGCATCCGGGTCGTTCACGTCTGGCACCCCGCCGACGACGATGACGTCACCGACAGCGGATTCGAGCTGGGACTGGTAGTCGGCCACGTCGTTGGGCACGTTGTAGTCCGGCAACGGCGAGGTGGGCGATGACACGTGCTGCGGAACCAGCAGCAGCACGGTCAGGCCGATCCCGGCCCAGCCCAGCGTGGCCACGCCGCGACCGGCCAGCAGACCGGACGAGTTGCTGCCGAGCAGCGGTAGCTTGCGATCGGAGAGGATCATGTAGGCCACCCAGAGGGCGACCAGGATCATGGCGGTGACCAGCAGCAACAGCTTGATGTACTGCGGCGCCGCCGACCAGGTGAGTCCGGCGCCGACGAGCACGATGCCGGCGGCGACCAGGAACCGGCTGCGGCCCAGCACGGGCGCTCGCGCGTGCGACATCGCCACGGCCAGCAGCACCAGCAGCGCCACGGTCACGTACGGCATCATCCGCACCGGGAACCGCAGCGCACCGAAGTCGCTGGGCAGCAGCACACCGATCAGCGCGGCGATGAGGATGATCATGATGCTCAGGCGGGTGTGCAGCAGCGTGCGCAGGCGGCCGAAATCCACGAACGCCAGCAGCGGCAGGAACCAGGCGATGTAGAGCAGCGGCGCGTACGGGAAGTTCCCGCTGAAGAACAGCATGCTGGGGGTGCCGACAGGGGTGGAAGACGCGAACAGGCCGCTGAGGTTGACCGTGAGCAGGCCGGTGTTCTCATAGGTGCTGGTGCGACCGGTGATCGGCGCGGTCAGCACGCCGGGCAGGTGCACGATCACCGCGAAGCTGCCCGCCGCGAACGACAGGGCGAACGACCGCACGATGGAGGGACGGTGCGCACTGACGAAGGCCTCGACGATGAGGGCGCCGAGCACGAGGGCGAGGAAGATCGTGGCGTGCGCGTAGCCGATGCCGACCAGGAAGATCGCCGAGACGATGGGCAGCACGGGTGACTTGGCGTGCAGCACGGCCCGCCGGGCGAGCACCCAGGTGAGCGGCAGGAAGCTCCACGCCATCAGGCCGTTGACCCAGGACGCCGCATCCATATATAAGGTGAACCCGGCCAGCGGGGCGGCGACGGCCACCAGGGCCGACCAGGGGCGCAGCGCGCCGAAGTTGCGGGCCAGCGCGTACACGCCGACGGCGCCGAGCAGCAGGCAGACGATCTTGATGACGGTGCTGAAGATGAGGGCGTTTCCGGCGTAGTACGCGCCGATGCCGACCAGCCAGAGCGGTGGGCTGAAGATGCCCCAGGCGCCCTCGGCGAGGTAGTTGCCTGACTGCCAGACGCGGGGGTTGATCAGCGACCAGTCCAGGTCGAGCACCCGGCGGCCGATCTCGTACCACTGCCCGAAGGCGCCGGACTGGGTGTCGTCGACGAAGTAGAAACCGGGGTCGAAGAACAGCGGGATACTCGCTCCCGCCAGTACCGCCACCACGACGAGCATGGGCCACACTATTTTGGACTGCACCAGAAGATTATCCCTCACGGTGCCTTCACAACCGCACGGCGGGGCCACCGGGTATCGTGGTGGGGTAGTTTCCCCAACGAAACGAGCAATCACCTACATATGAGCATTCACGCGCAGCCCTCCGGCCCCACCCCCGCCGCAGCGGACGAGCCCCTCGTCTCCATCGTCATTCCCGCATACAACAATGCGGACTACCTCGACGAGACTATGAAGTCGGTTCTCGGTCAGACCTACACCAACCTCGAGGTCATCGTCTCCGACCACGCGTCCACCGACGCCACCTGGACGGTCATGCAGCGCTACCGCAGCGACCCCCGGGTGATCCTGCTGCACACCGAGGGCGGTGGCGGAGCCCTCCGCAACTGGAACCGGGTGAGCCAGGCGGCCACCGGCGAGCTGATCAAGCTCGTCTGCGGTGACGACCTGCTCTACCCCACCATCGTCGCTGCGCAGGTGGCCGCGCTCGTTGCCGAGCCCGGCGCCGTGCTTGCCGCCTCCCCGCGCGACATCGTCGACGCCAACGGCGCTCCGGTGATCAAGAACCGGGGGCTGGCCGGCCTCACCGGTGTACACGACGGCACCGTGGCCGTGCGCAAGAGCATCATGGCGGGCACCAACATCTTCGGCGAACCCGGCTGCGTGCTGATGCGCCGCACCGCGCTCGAGCAGACCGGCTGGTGGGACTCCCGGTGGCCGTACCTGATCGACCAGGCCTCGTACTCCCGGGTGCTGCTCGAGGGCAAATTCGTCGGCGTCCCCGGAAGCCTGGCCGGCTTTCGCATCTCGGACAGCCAGTGGAGCGTCCGTCTCGTCGCCGAGCAGGCCGAACAGGCGATGGGCTTCCACAACTGGATGCACGAGACCCGGCCAGATGTGGTGTCGAACACCGACCGTCTGATCGGCAACACCCGCGCCAGGGTCATGGCCCAGGCCCGTCGCCTCGCCTATGTCTGGCTCGGCCGCCGCATGTCGAAGGCGGTGAAGGCGGATGCAGCAGCAAGCTCCTGATCCGGCCGGTGAAACGGGCCGTGTGATAGGTTCTGAACCCGTGACACTCCCCGCAGCAGAACCCGGCGTCGCCGACCACAGCATCTCCATCGTCATCCCGGTTTACCAGGGCGAACGGACCCTGGCCGGCGTGCTCGACGAGATCGAACCCCTCACCCGACTGAGCATCACGCCCGACGGGTACACCTTCCAGGTTGAAGAGGTTCTGCTGGTCTTCGACCACGGCCCTGACAACTCGGCGTCGACAATCCGTGACATCACCACACAGTACCCGTTCGCCCGCGGCATCTGGTTGAGCAAGAACTTCGGCCAGCACGCCGCCACCCTGGCCGGCATGGCGTCCTCCGGCGGCGACTGGATCGTCACCCTGGACGAGGACGGCCAGCACGACCCCCAGGCGATCGGCGGGATGCTCGACACGGCCATGCGTGAGCAGGCCAGCGTCGTGTACGCCAAGCCCACCAACCCCGCGCCGCACGGTGCCCTGCGTAACAGCGCCTCGAAGGGCGCCAAGTACCTGCTCACCAAGCTGAGCGGGTCTGGTGCCGCGGCCGACTACCAGAGCTACCGGTTGATGCTCGGCAACATCGGCCGCAGCGTCGCCGCGTACGCCGGCAGCGGTGTCTACCTCGACGTGGCCATCGGCTGGGTCGCCGCCAGGGTCACCACCTCCCCCGTCGAACTGCGCGAGGAGGGCGAACGCTCCAGCGGTTACTCCGCCCGACGCCTGTTCTCGCACTTCTGGCGCATGATCCTCACCACTGGAACACGCGGCCTGCGCCTCGTGAGCGGACTCGGTGTGGTGTTCGCGCTCGTCGGCGTCGTCTTCGCCGTGGTCATCTTCATCCAGCGCCTCGCCGGCGACATCGCCATCCAGGGCTGGGCGTCGCTCAGCGTGCTGGTGCTGCTCAGCGCTGGGTTCATCCTCTTCTCCCTCGGCGTCATCGCCGAGTACATCGGCATCAACGTGAACATGGCCATGGGCAAGCCGCCGTACCTGATCACGACCGACCCGGCGGACGGTCCTCTCGGGCGGACGCGCAAGTCCGTCCAGTGACCACATACGCCTGGGTGATCGGCGCCCGCGGCCTGCTCGGCAGCGCCACCTCCGCCGCCATCGCCCGCCGGGCCGACTGGGTGCTGCTGCCGGCGGACCCGCTGCCCTGGGACGACGACACCGCCCTGGTGGACGCGGCCGCTGCCACCGCCGAACGACTGCTGCGGGTCGCGGCGACGGACTCCGCGAACTGGGTGGTGCTCTGGCTGGCCGGTAACGCGGTCACCTCGACGCCGCCCGCCGCCATCGAGCGGGAGCTGCACCAGCTGCGGCTCGTGCTCGACACGGTCGGCCTCGCGGCCGGGTCGCACGGCACCGCCCACACCGGCGGCGTCTTCTACGCGTCCTCCGCCGGCGGTGTGTACGGCGGTTCTGCGCATCCGCCGTTCGACGAGCACAGCACCCCCGTACCGATCTCGGGGTACGGCCGGTTCAAGCTCGACGCCGAGGCCGCCCTGTTCGACTTCTCCCGCAGCACCGGCGTCTCGGTGCTCGCCGGCCGCATCGCCAACCTGTACGGCCCCGGCCAGAAGCTGGGCAAGATGCAGGGCCTGATCTCCCATCTGGCCAAGGCCCAGTTCTCGCCCAAGCCGGCGTCGATCTTCGTGCCGCTGGAGACCATGCGGGACTACATCTTCGTGCGCGACTGCGCCGAACTGCTGCTGGACAGCGTCGCCAGGCTGCTCACCGTCACCGCGACAACCGGGCGCGCCGAGATCATCAAGAACCTCGCCTCCGGCCAGGCCGTGACGATCAGCAACCTGCTCGGACACATCCGTTCGCTGGCCAAGGGCCAGCCCAATGTGATGCTCGGCTACTCGGCCGAGGCGTCGATGCAGGGCTTGGACCTGCGCATCAGCTCGAGTGTGTGGCCCGACCTGGACCGGCGGCAGCTGACCAGCCTGCCCGCCGGCATCAAGGCCACCATGGACGACGTCCTCACCCACATCCAGTCCGGCGGCTAAACGTTCAGGCCCCGTGGATGCGTTCCACGGGGCCTGTGCGGCGAATGGGCGAGCTGCTAGTCGGTCTTGAGCAGTCCGCTCAGATAGACGCCGTAGCCGCTCTTGGCCAGCGGGGCGGCGAGAGCGGCGAGCTGGGCGTCGTCGATCCAGCCGGCGCGCCAGGCGATCTCTTCGATGCAGCCGATCTTGTGACCCTGGCGGTCTTCGATCACGCGCACGTACTCCGAGGCCTGCATCATCGATTCGAAGGTGCCGGTGTCCAGCCAGGCGGTGCCGCGGTCCAAGACCTGCACGTGCAGGTTGCCACGCTGCAGGTAGCGCTCGTTGACGGTCGAGATCTCCAGCTCGCCGCGGGCGGAGGGTTCGATGGACTTGGCGATCTCGACGACGGAGTTGTCGTAGAAGTACAGGCCTGGCACGGCGTAGTTGCTCTTGGGCTTGGTGGGCTTCTCCTCGATCGACACGGCGGTGAAGTCGTCGTCGAACTCGACCACACCATAGGCGGTGGGGTTGGACACGTGGTACGCGAAAATCAGCGCGCCGTCGATGTCGGCGTTGTTGCGCAGCGCCGTGCCGAGGCCGGCGCCGTGGAAGATGTTGTCGCCCAGGACCAGGGCGACGCTGTCGTCACCGATGAACTCCTCACCGATGGTGAACGCCTGCGCGAGGCCGTCGGGCGAGGGCTGCACGGCGTACTCGATGCGCAGGCCTAAGTCGCTGCCGTCGCCGAGGAGGGCGCGGAACTGGTCGTTGTACTCGGGGGTGGTGATGATGAGCACCTCGCGGATGCCGGCCATCATCAGCGTCGAGAGGGGGTAGTAGATCATCGGCTTGTCGTAGATGGGCATGAGCTGCTTGGAGATGCCCTTGGTGATCGGCCACAGGCGGGTGCCAGAGCCTCCGGCGAGAATGATTCCGCGCATGGGTCAGTTCCGTTCGTTGAGCGACTGGTAGTAGGCACGGGCGGCGTCCCAGCTGGGCAGCAACCCGCTCGCGGCGGCCTCGGCGAGGCTGGGCGCGTCGGTGTCCTTGGGCGAGAGCAGCAGCTCACCGGCCGCGGACGGGAAGATCAGGCCGACCTCGTCGTCGAGCGGGTTGATCCCGTGCTCGGCGCCGGCGCTGTAAGTGGAGGAGACCAGGTAGCTCACGGTGGCCTTGTCGGTCAGGGCGACGAAGGCGTGGCCGAGGCCCTCGGAGAGGTACACGGCCTTGCGGTCGACGTCGTCCAGCAGCACCGAGTCCCACTGGCCGAAGGTGGGCGAGCCGACCCGGATGTCGACGATGAAGTCGATGATCGCGCCGTGCGTGGCGGTGACGTACTTGGCCTGGCCCGGCGGGATGTCGGCGAAGTGGATGCCGCGCACCACACCGCGGCTGGACACGCTGGTGTTGGCCTGACGCAGGTCCAGCGGGTGGCCGACGGCCTCACTGAGCTTGTCGAAGCGGTACCACTCGAGGAACACTCCCCGGTCGTCCCCGAACTGCTTCGGGGTCACCTCGTAGGAATCGGGCACGGATAGTTCGCGAATCTGCACGTTTGCCAGCCTAGCAATGCGCGTCCGTTACAATCGCGTAGGCACCTTACGCAAAACGGATTGGTTACTTACTCTATGAAGATTCTCGTCACCGGCGGCGCCGGGTTCATCGGCTCGAACTTCGTTCGCCGAACCCTGCAAGACGCTTACCCCGGACTGGAAGGCGCTGAAGTCGTCGTTCTGGACGCCCTCACCTACTCCGGCAACCTGGAGAACCTGGCCCCAGTGGCCGACTCCCCCCGCTACACCTTCGTCAAGGGCGACATCCGCGACGGCGCCCTGCTCGACTCCCTCTTCCCCGGCCTGGACGCGGTGGTGCACTTCGCCGCGGAGTCCCACGTGGACCGGTCCGTGCGCGACGCGTCGATCTTCGTCGAGACCAACGTGCTCGGCACCCAGCAGCTGCTCGACGCGGCCCTGCGCAACAACCTGCCCCGCTTCGTGCACGTCTCCACCGACGAGGTCTACGGCTCCATCGCCGAAGGCTCCTGGAACGAAGAACGCGCCCTCGAGCCCAACTCGCCGTACTCCGCGTCGAAGGCCGGCAGCGACCTGCTCGCCCGCAGCTACCACCGCACCCACGGCCTGAACGTGTCGATCACCCGCTGCAGCAACAACTACGGCCCGTACCACTTCCCCGAAAAGGTCATCCCGCTGTTCGTCACCAACCTCATCGACGACCTGCACGTTCCCCTCTACGGCGAGGGCAACAACATCCGGGACTGGCTGCACGTGGACGACCACACCCGCGCCATCGCGATGGTACTCGTCGACGGGCGCGCCGGTGAGATCTACAACATCGGCGGCGGCACCGAGCTGACCAACAAGGAACTCACCGAGATGCTCCTTACGTCCGCCGGTAAGGACTGGTCATACGTCGACCGCGTCGCCGACCGCCTCGGCCACGACCTGCGCTACTCCGTGGACATCAGCAAGATCCAGGCCGAACTCGGCTACACCCCCCAGGTGCCCTTCGAACAGGGCCTGGCCGACGTCGTGCAGTGGTACCGCGACAACCGCAGCTGGTGGGAACCCCTCAAGGCCCGCGCGGCACTGAGCTGAACGGCGCCTGACCGACATGACCCGTTACCTGATCACCGGCGCGGCCGGGATGCTCGGCCGTGACCTGCAGGACGCCCTGAGCGGCCGCCAGGTCACCGCTGTGGACCGCAGCGAGCTGGACATCACCGACCTCGCCGCTGTTCGGGAGGCCGTTGCCGGCCACGACGTGATCATCAACGCGGCCGCGTACACCGCGGTGGATGCCGCTGAGGACGACGAGGCGACCGCGTACGCCGTGAACGCCATCGGCCCGCGCAACCTGGCCATCGGCGCCGCCGCCGTGGGCGCCAAGCTCGTGCAGATCTCCACCGACTACGTCTTCGACGGCACCGGCAGCACGCCGTACCCGGAGGACACCGAGATCGACCCGATCAACGCATACGGCCGCACCAAGGCCGCCGGGGAGCAGTTCGTGCTCACCGAGAACCCCGCCGGCAGCTACATCGTGCGCACCGCCTGGCTCTACGGCGCGCACGGGCCGAACTTCGGTCGCACCATGCTCACTCTCGCGGCCGGCCGGGACACGGTTTCCGTCGTCGCCGACCAGTTCGGCCAGCCGACCTGGACCGTCGACCTGGCCCGCCAGATCGTGGCGATGCTCGACGCGGATGCGCCGGCCGGGATCTATCACGGCACCAGCGCCGGGCAGACGAACTGGTTCGGCTTCGCCAAGGCCGTCTTCGCCAGCGCGGGCCTGGACCCCGAGCGGGTGCTGCCCACCGACGGCAGCAAGTTCGTGCGCCCGGCTCCGCGGCCGTCGTACTCCGTGCTCGGCCACGACGCCTGGGCCGCCGCCGGCCTTGAGCCCATCCGCCCCTGGACCGAGGCCCTCACCGACGCCGCCGCCCACGGCGCATTCACCCCATAGTGATCACCCTCCGCGTCATCGTCGATCAGCTGGTCTCCCCCGTTCCCGGCGGTCTCGGCCGGTACACCGAAGAACTCACCAGGTCGCTGATCAGCACCGCGCCGACCGACTGCGTCGTCGAGGGCATCGTCTCGGCCACCACCGCCGAGCACTACGACCAGATCACCACGGCTCTACCCGGCCTGGCCGGCCTGCACAAGATGGCCCTGGCGCGGCGGGAACTCTCTGCCGCCTGGCAGCTGGGCGTGGCCACCTCCGCCGGGCACGGCCTCGTGCACGCCCCCGGACTGTTCGCTCCGCTGCGCCGTCACGACCGGGTGCGCGACGAGACCCAGGTGGCCGTGACGGTGCACGACGTGCTCGCCTGGACGCATCCGGAATCGCTCACCCCGACCACGGTGGCGCGCACCAAGCTGATGCTCAAGCGGGCCCGCAAGCACGCTGACGCCATCGTGGTTCCCAGCCACGCCCTGGCCGACCAGCTCGGCGAGATCATGGATTTCGGCGACCGCATCCGCGTCATCGGCGGGGCGGTGAGCAGCAATCTGCGCCTGCCGACGAACTCCGCCGCCACCGAGGCCCTGGCGACCAAGCTGGGCCTGCCCGACCAGTACATCCTCACAGCGGGCACCCTCGAGCCCCGCCGCGGCGTCACCGCGCTCATCGACGCGCTGGCTCGGCCCGGCGCCTCCGACCTGCCGTTGCTCGTTCTCGGCCCCGACTCCTGGGGGGAGCTGACGCTCGCCTCCGTCGCCGACGAGGCCGGACTGGCCCCAGACCGGGTGCGGTCGTTGGACGCCCTGACGGACCAGGAACTCGCTCTGGTGATCTCCCGGGCGTCGGTGTTCGTCTACCCGAGCCTGGAGGAGGGTTTCGGCCTGCCGATCATCCAGGCGTTCACGTTCGGCACGCCCGTCATCCACTCGGATGCGCCCGCCCTGGTCGAGGCCGGCGGCGACGCGGGCTTCACGGTGGAACGCGACGACGCGGCCGGATACCCCGAGCGCCTCGGCGCCGCCATCGACCGGGTGCTCGGCGACACCGAACTGGCCGACCGGTTGCGCATCTTCGGCAGCGACCGGGCCAAGGCCTTCACTTGGCGCGACACCGCCGAGCGGGTCTGGCAGCTGCACGCCGACCTCTGATCCACCGGCAGCCTCCCACCGTTCCGTTCCGCGAGTATGTCCCGCGCAAGCGGACGGGTCAGGGGGCAGGCGTCTCGGTGGGCGGGTTGAGTGCGGCGTCGATCAGCTCGGCGATGTACTCGTAGTCCGGCTCGGTCGGGTCGATGCCGTTGTCCGGGACCAGTTCGACGGAACCGACCGGCAGCTTCTGGGTCTTGGTGGCGAGGTTGGTGAAGTACCCGAGCATGCCCTGCGGCACATCCGTCCTGACGACCTGCTCGCCGGCCTGCGCCACGCCCTGGAACTTGGTGAGCACGTTCGCCGGGTTGAACTGCTGCAGGATGGCTTCCTGCAGGACGCGCTGGCGGGCCATCCGGTCGTAGTCACTGGAGCCGTGCCGCGCCCGGCCGTACCAGAGGGCGGTGAAACCGTCCATGTGCTGCTGACCGGGCTCCACCCAGCCCTCAACGTCGCTCAGGTCCTCCAGCTGGCCGCCGATGGGCAGCCGCTCCTCCACGTTGATGTCGACGCCGCCGAGGGCATCGATGAGCTGGGAGAAGCCCTCCATGTCGATGAGCACGTAGTACTGGATAGTGAGCCCGGTGACGCCGCTGGCCGCGTCGCGCATGGCCTCGATGCCGGGCTCGCTGCCCTCCTCGACGGCGTTGGGGTACATCTCCGGGCTCTTGAGCTCGACCTCGGTGTAGATCGAGTTGAGCTGGCAGACATCCACGTCACAGGTGTTGTTGTAGCCGTACCCGTTCGGGTACACCGCGTTCAACGGCGACTCCGCCGGGAACGGGGCGTGCTCGAGGTCACGCGGCAGTCCGATGATGTCGGCCTTGCCGGTGTCGGCGTCGATGCTGACCACCGAGGTGCTGTCAGGGCGCATGCCCTCCCGGTCGGCGCCGGCGTCGCCGCCGAGCAGCAGGATGTTGTACCGGCCGTCGACGGGCGGCTCGGAGGGGCCGGCGGTGAACACCGAGGAGAGGAACCCGCTGGCGGTGGTGGCCACGTAGGCGCCGTAGCCCGCGGTGCCGGCCACGACGATCATGGCGACGGTCGCGAGCCCGGCGATGAACGGGCGGGCCTTCGGGCGGGCCTTGACCAGGCGGACCAGTCGGATGGTGTCCAGGGTCAGGACGACCCACACCACCGCGTAGAACACCATCACGATCGCGAGCACCCACAACCCGATGGAGTTGGTGGCGATGGTGAGCAGAACCTCAGGATTGACCAGGTACAGCACGGCGGCCACGACCAGCAGCGCCAGGAAGCTCAGGGTGGCGCCGAGCCCGAACCGGCCCATCCTGCGGTTGCCGGCCAAAACCTGGGCCGACCCTGGGATGAGCAGGTTGAGGACCACGAGCCACCAGGCCCGCCGGGTCATGAGCTGGCTGGAACCGGAATTCGGGTACCGGATCGGGCTGCTGGCGCTGCTCATAGTTTCGCTTGGAGGGCCGTGTTCTTCTGCTCCACCTGCTCGCTCAGGGTGGCGGCGTACGCCTCAAGCTTGAGGCGCAGTGAGTCATCGGCCGTGGCCAGGATCTTGACCGCGATCAGCGCCGCGTTGCGGGCGCCGCCGATCGACACCGTGGCGACCGGCACCCCGGCCGGCATCTGCACGATCGACAGCAGCGAGTCCAGGCCGTCCAACCGCCCAAGCGGCACGGGTACACCCACGACGGGCAGGGTGGTCACGGCGGCGAGCATGCCGGGCAGGTGCGCCGCACCGCCGGCTCCGGCGATGATGACCTTGAGGCCGCGCCCGTGCGCATCCGCCCCGTACCGCATCATCTTCTCCGGCGTGCGGTGCGCGGACACCACCTGGACCTCGTGGCCGACACCGAACTCGGTCAACAGGGCGGCGGCGTCACTCATGACGTTCCAGTCCGAGTCCGACCCCATCACCACTCCGACGAGGATGGCGGGACTGTTTTCGGGCACGGGAGTTCCGGGGTTGTCTGGCACGGAGTCGATCTTAGGCTTTAGTCCTGAAAAAACGCCGCAGTGGCACGCGCCTGGTAGGTGACCGAGTCCAGATCGGAA
Organism: Cryobacterium inferilacus; assembly: GCF_019599185.1. Classification (GTDB taxonomy): domain Bacteria; phylum Actinomycetota; class Actinomycetes; order Actinomycetales; family Microbacteriaceae; genus Cryobacterium; species Cryobacterium inferilacus. The sequence continues at coordinate 50,088 of NZ_JAIEUL010000006.1, forward strand.
CCCGTCGCCGTCACGTGGCCGATCTTGCGGCCCGGCCGGGGGTCCTTGCCGTAGTTGTGCACCTTGACGGTGGGCTGGTCGGCGAACGCGGCCGGGTAGCGGTCGGCCATGCTGCCCGTTGCCGGGCCGCCGAGCACGTTGACCATCACCGACCACGGTTCGCGCAGCCCCGTGCCGCCGAACGGCAGGTCGAGCACGGCGCGCAGGTGCTGTTCGAACTGGCTCGTCGTGGAGCCGTCGATCGACCAGTGCCCGCTGTTGTGCGGGCGCATCGCCAGCTCGTTGACCAACAGCCGGCCATCGACGGTTTCGAACAGCTCCACCGCGAGCACCCCGGTGACCCCGATGCCCTCCGCGACGCGTTCGGCGATCTCTGCGGCGAGATCGCTGACGCGGCCGGCCGACTTGGGGGCGGGGGCGATGACCTCTGCACAGACGCCGCCCTGCTGCACGGTCTCCACCACCGGCCAGATCGCCAGTTCACCGGACGGACGCCTGGCGACGACCTGGGCCAGTTCGCGGCGGAAGTCGACGAGTTCCTCCACCAGCAGGGCGCCGCCGTTGGCGTCTTCGGCCAGGGCCAGGAACCAGTCGTCGGCTTCGTGGGCGTGCTCGACGACACGAACGCCCTTGCCGTCGTAGCCGCCGCGGGCGGTCTTGACGACGGCCCGGCCGCCGTGGTCGGCGAGGAACACGGCCAGCTCGTCGGCGTCCTGCACCCGGGCCCAGTCGGGCACGGGCAGGCCGAGTTCGGTCAGGCGTTCGCGCATGAGCAGCTTGTCCTGGGCGTAGAGCAGCGCGTCCGGTCCCGGGTGCACCTGGATACCCCGGCTGACCAGCTCACGCAGGATCGCCTGCGGAACGTGTTCGTGGTCGAAGGTGACGACGTCGACGGTCTCGGCGAAGGCGAGGACCGTGGCCAGGTCGCGGTAGTCGCCCACCGACACCGCTGCCAGGCTCGCGGACATGCTCTCGGCTTCGGCGAGGACCCGAAGGTCGAGGCCGAGGTTCACCGCGGCCGGGATCATCATGCGGGCCAGTTGACCGCCACCGATCACACCAACGATCGTGCTCATTTGTTCACCAATTTCTGTGCGAGCGTTCATCCGAGGGCGGGGAACTCTCAGGCTCAGGATTTCGCCGCATCATAGACTTCGAGGGAGCGCAGTTCTCGCCCCATGTTCCATTTTCACTCATCGGCCGGACGGATACATGTCGAGAATAACCGTCAGCAGAGACCGACTGCTCGCCTTCGTGGCGCAGCTCGCGAAGTTCGGCATGGTCGGACTGGTCGGTTTCGCGGTCGACATCACGGTCTTCAACCTGCTGCGGGCCACGGTGCTCTCCCCGGATGCCGTTGAGGCGGGCCCGATCTGGGCGAAGGTGATCTCGACGGTTCTGGCCATCCTGGCGAACTGGGTGGGCAACCGGTACTGGACCTTCTCCAAGGACCGCCAGTCGCAGACCCTGCGGGAGGGCCTGGAATTCTTCGCCGTCAGCCTGGTCGGCATGGGCATCGGCCTGGCCTGCCTGTGGGTGAGCCACTACGTGCTCGGCTACACCAGCGTGCTGGCCGACAACATCTCCTCGAACGTCGTCGGCCTGCTGCTCGGCGCGGTGTTCCGGTTTGTGCTGTACCGCTACTGGGTGTTCTCGCCGACGCGACGCGCGACCCCGACCGCGCCGGCCGGCCAGACCGCGACGGGTTCGCTGCGGCTACCGGCCCGTCCAGAAGGTCGACTGGTCACCGAGCGCTGACGGGTCGGTTCCGAACCCCGGCGCCGCCCGCGCCTGCTGGGCCCTGGCCCGCTCGGAGAGTTCCTGCAGCGCCTGCTGCACGAGCGTGGCATCCGGCACGTCCCGCAGCTCGAGCCAGTGCTCCCCGCCGAAGCTCAGCCGTACGGTGCCAGACCGCAGCAGCGACTGCAGCCAGGTGCGGCGCACACTCACGTCGTAGCCGCGGCTGTGCAGGAGCTCCTGGCGGGTGCGCACGAAGATGCCGTGCACAAAGATGATCCGCCTGGTGGTGATGGTGTACCGCCGGGTGAGCCAGGACACCAGCGGCAGCAGCCAGAGCAGCGTCACCACGGCCGCCGCTCCAGCGAGCAGGAGCGTGTTCTGCCACGGTTCGCTCAGGCTGCCGGAGTAATACCCGGTGACCCCGCAGACACTGAACAGGATCAGGGTGGGCCAGAACAGGGCCCGGCCGTGCGGGCGCAGACGAGCGACGACCACCTCTGCCGGCGGGGCCGCTGGGCTCGTGCTCGCTGGGTTGGTCATAACCCATTAATACCTCAGGTGGGTCACATCCCCGGCGGCGACCGCCTGCAGCTCGCCCGTCGCCTGCTCCTCCACGATGAGCCGGCCGTCGGGGTCGAGGCCAACGGCCGTGCCGATCAGGTCCTCCCCGCCGGGCAGCTCCACCCGCACGGCCGCACCCAGGGTGCCGCACAGGGCGGTGACCCGCGCGTGCAGGCCGCTGGCGACGGGATCGGCCCCCGCGGCGAGGAATGCCTCGGTGAGGTCACGCACTTCGGTGAGGTAGGCCGCCACGACGGCATCCGGGTCGGGAACGGCGCCGGTGACCAGCAACAGCGACGTGGAGGTGAGCGTGGGCAGGTCGTGCTCGTCGAGGGCGAGATTGAGACCGGTGCCGATGCACAGGCCGCTCGCGTCCGGCAACAGTTCGGAGAGGATGCCGGAGACCTTGTAGCCGTCGATGAGCACGTCGTTGGGCCACTTGAGGGTCACCTCGTGCCGGGGCGAATCGTCGGCGGCGGTATCGACGGTGACCTCCGTTGCGGCTTCGACCACGCCCCGGACGGCCTGGGTCATCGCCGCACCGGCCAGCAGCGGAAACCAGCCGTACCGGTTGGCGGGCAGCGGGCCGGTGGCCAGCCTCGGCCGCAGCAGCACCGAGATGGCCAGGGACTTGCCGCTCGGAGCCAGCCAGGTGCGGCCCAGGCGGCCGCGACCGCTGGTCTGGTTGTCGGTGACGACCACCGACAGGTCGGGCCAGGCCTGCGCATCCGGCCCCGTCGCCCGCGTCACCAGCACATCGTTGGTGGAGCCGGCCTCATCGAGGTACTCGAACCGGGCGCCGATGCCGCTGCTGATCGGAAATTCCATCTGTCCTGTCGCTTCCCACACCCCGCCGTGGGGTGCATAACTCCTGCAATTCTGCCCAGTTTGACCAGGAACCGGGTATTTGGTGGCCACGGCAGCGGAATTGCAGGAGTTATGCACCCGGGCAGGGCTGGTGAGGGCGGCGACTCTGGGGCGGGCATGGCGGGGCCGGTAGAGTGAACGGCGTGACTGAGAACCCGACCGGACCCGACCTGTACACGACGGCGGGAAAACTCGCCGACCTCAAGCAGCGCTATCACGAGGCCGTGACCGCCAGCGGTGAGGCGGCCATCGAGAAACAGCACGCCAAGGGCAAGATGACCGCCAGGGAGCGCGTCGCCGAGCTGCTCGACGACGGGTCGTTCGTCGAACTCGACGAGTTCGTGCGGCACCGCACCGTGGCGTTCGGCATGGAGAAGAAGCGCCCGTACGGTGACGCGGTCGTCACCGGTACCGGCACCATCCACGGTCGCCAGGTGGCGGTGTACTCGCAGGACTTCACCATCTTCGGCGGCTCGCTCGGCGAGGTCGCCGGCGAGAAGATCATCAAGGTGATGGACCTGGCCCTCAAGACCGGGGTGCCCATCATCGGCATCCTCGACTCCGGTGGAGCCCGCATTCAGGAGGGCGTCGTCGCCCTCGGCAAGTACGGCGAGATCTTCCGCCGCAACACCGCAGCCTCCGGCGTCATCCCGCAGATCTCGATCATCTGCGGGCCCGCGGCCGGCGGTGCCGTCTACTCCCCCGCCCTCACCGACTTCGTCATCATGGTCGACAAGACCAGCCAGATGTTCGTCACCGGCCCCGACGTGATCAAGACCGTCACCGGCGAAGACGTGGGCATGGAAGAGCTCGGCGGCGCGCTCACCCACAACTCGGTCTCCGGCGTGGCGCACTACCTCGCCAGCGACGAGTCCGACGCGCTGGACTACGCCCGCACCCTGCTGAGTTTCCTGCCGGACAACAACCTCGCCGAGCTGCCCGTCTTCGACAGCGAGGTCGAGCTCGAGACCACGGATGCCGACCAGAAGCTCAACACGCTGATCCCGGACTCGCCCAACCAGCCGTACGACGTGAAGACCGTGATCGAGCACATCGTCGACCACGGCGACTTCCTCGAGACCCAGCCGCTGTTCGCGCCGAACATCGTCGTCGGCTTCGCCCGCATCGAGGGCCGCAGCGTCGGAATCGTCGCCAACCAGCCCAACTCGATGGCCGGCACCCTGAACATCCCGGCCGGTGAGAAGGCCGCCAGGTTCGTGCGGTTCTGCGACGCGTTCTCGATCCCGATCCTCACCCTGGTGGACGTGCCCGGCTTCCTGCCCGGCACCGACCAGGAGTGGACCGGCATCATCCGCCGCGGCGCGAAGCTGCTCTATGCCTACGCCGAGGCCACCGTGCCGCTGATCACCGTGATCCTGCGCAAGGCCTACGGCGGCGCGTACATCGTGATGGGCTCCAAGCAGCTCGGCGCCGACATCAACCTGGCCTGGCCCACCGCGGAGATCGCGGTGATGGGCGGCCAGGGCGCCGTGAACATCCTCTACCGGGCCGAGATCAAGAAGGCCGAGGACGGTGGAGAGGATGTGGCCGCCGTTCGCAGCCGACTGGCCAACGAGTACACCTACAACGTGGCCAGCCCGTTCCTCGCCGCCGAGCGCGGCGAGCTCGACGGGGTCATCGAACCGGCCGCGACGCGGGTCTCCGTCGTGAAGGCGTTGCGGGCGTTGCGCACCAAGCGTGCCAGCCTGCCGGCCAAGAAGCACGGGAACATCCCGCTGTAGGCGGCACCATGACCGACACCGAGAACCCCAGCGGCTTCGACCCTGCCGACCTGACCTTCGTCACCCGCGGCGTCACCGACCAGGAGGCCGCGGCCGTGACCGCGGTGCTGCGCGCCCTGCTGCGGGAGGAATCCGACAGTCTGCGGGCCGCCCCTGCGGCGACCAGGAGCGCCTGGCTGGACAGCCAGCGCGCCATCCGGCCGGTGCTCGCTCGCGGTGACGAACGTTGGCGGGGCTTCACGGCCTGAACCGCTGGGATCGCCGGCGGACACTGTCCCCCTAAATGACGACTTTTTCCGCACGGGCGTCGGCACCATTATTGTTAGTGCTGGGTGACGCTCTTCGGAGCGGCACACTCAATCATTCGCCGACTAGGGTAAGCAGGCGAATGTTTTGGGGGCGCGTCAGGGCGACATTCGGGTTGTCGCCTCGACACGGATTGTTGGGAGGGGATCTGCCTAAGGGCGGGTCCCCTTCCGCATGTCCGGTGCGTCGCCCGTGCGCCCGGTGCGGATGCCACCGCACGGGCTCAGTGCCGCCTGGTGGCCCGGCGCAGCTCAGGGGTGGCCCGCGGGATCTCCAGCCACAGGTCGACCTCTTCGTCTGGCGATTCCTGGCCGAGCGCGCTCAGCCGCGGGTCAGGGCCGCTCAGGCCCACCACGGTGACGGCCGTGCCGGCGTCATCCGCTGCCGTACGGGCAATGATGGTCGCCGCCGTGGTGCCGGCCATCGCGTCGGCCAGCGTGTTCAGCACTACCTCGAGAGCGGCTCCGGTGAGGTCGTCGATGCCGCCCTCGTCGAGCAGGGTCACGATCGCCCCCCGTCGCCTGGCACTCATCACCTCACGGCGCACGGCGTCGTTGAGCAGCCGGCGACCGCGGATCTCATCCCGGATGGCGGCCTCCAGGTAGCGGCATTCCAGCCGGTCAGCGTTGGAGAGCACGCCGGCACTGTCGGTGATGCGGCGCAGCATGGGCGCGGCGAGCCGGATGGTCTGAGCCAGGCGCACCTGGCGTTCATAGAGGTGCGCCTCCTGCGCCGCCTGCCACTCGGTGGCCTCGCGCTCAGCCAGGCCGTACTGGCGGGCGTCTCTGCCGGCCTTCGCCAGCGCCCTGGAGAGCATCACGGCGATGGCGACCCAGACCACACTGCCGATCACGCCCATCGAGGCGAGAGCTCCCGCATTGGCCGAAACGAGCGTGTGAGCGACCAGGAAGGCCGACCCCACCCAGGCCAGGGTGGCGCGCCTGCGCGTGGCCGTGATAGTCATCAGGGTGCCGACGGCGGCCACGTACCAGGTGGCGTAGCCGTTGTCGGACACCGACCAGTCGAGTTGGCTGCCCACCAGGAGCGGAATGGCGATGCACACCGCCACGTTGAAGAACCCCTGCCAGAGCGACATCCTGGCCGGGCTGGTGGGCCACAGGCTCATGATCGTGGCCACCACGTAGAGCAACACCGCCTGCAACACCGGCTCCGGCGCCCTGGCGACATCCAGCGAGTAGAACGCCAAAACCACGTGGTAGGTCGAGAACAGGGCGGCGAGTACCAGGATCAGGCCCCTGGGCACGGTGATCATGCGTCGACCTCGCCCTCGGTGAGCGGCCACTCGATGAGGATCGAGGTGCCGGTGCCCGGTGCGGATCGCACGTGCACCACACCGCCGGCAGTGGCGACCCGCTCCTGGATGGAGATGCGCAGGCCCAGGCGTTCGCTGGGTACCGCGGCCGGGTCGAAGCCGACCCCGGTGTCGACGATCTCGATGGTGCAGCCGCCCAGCAGGTTGGAGTTCATCCGCACGGATCGCTGCACGGCGTCGGTGCCGGCGTGCTGGATGCTGTTCACGATCGCCTGGGCGCTGGCCGCGATGAGCGCTTCGCTCGCGTAGGTCGGCAGGCTGAGGTCTTCGGCGTCGCAGTCGATGAACTCGATCGGTTCCTCGAACCGGGTGGCGATGGCCCGGATCTCGCTCTTGAGGCGACCGAAGGAGACCATGCTGTCGTCACCGGCCGGAACGGCCCCGGCCTCGGTGAGCTGGGTGATGGCATCCTCCGCCATGGTCGCGGCCAGTTCGGCGGCCTTGGGAGTGGTCGCCGCGGCGGCGGACAGCAGGGCGGCCAGTACGCTGTCGTGCACGATCGAGTCGACCTGCACCCGCTCCACCTCGGTGGCGTGCTGCCGCACGGCGGCGGCGTAGGTGGACAGCGCCGTGGTCTGGGCGGTGTCGACGGCGGCCGTGGCCTGGCGCAGCATGGTGATGATGATGAGCACCACCTGGCCGAGCAGGATCGCGTAGAAGGCGTCGAGGAAGCCGAGCATCGGCTCCGCGCCGCCGCCGGCCGGGAGCACTCGCACGATGCCGTAGGCGAGCGGGGCGAGGATCGTGTAGATCATCGCCCACCAGAGCGGGAATGACACGGCCGCGCAGGCGGTGGCGACGGTGCAGAGGTACCAGAGCCACGGTTTGCCGTCGAGTACGGCGTTCGGGGAGATCAGCATCGTCGGCCAGGCGATCAGGGCGACCAGGTAGACCATCGCGAACACGCCGGCGGTGACGCGGATGAAGGTTTTCACCAGGGTCGCCAGGATCGCCATGGCCAGCGCGGCGAAGATCAGGGCGGTGAGCATGACCCCGAGGCCAGGCCTAAGTACGTCCAGCTGGTCCAGCATCGCCGGGTAGGTCTGCAGGGCGAAGATCAGCCCGACGCCGCCGACGGCGCGGGACACCACCCGTTCGATCTGCGCCCGGCTGATCGGCTTCCGCGGCGTCTTGGACTCGTTGAGGAGGTCGGCACCGAGCTGGTCGGACACGCTAGGTCCTTGCGCGAGCCTGAACGATCGGACCGGCGCTGCCTCCGCGGGCCTAGCCGCGGCCATCCCCGCCATCCGGGTCCAGCCCGGGCAGGATGCCGTCTTCCACGGCCCGTCGCAGCAGGTCCACCTTGGTGGGCGCCGGCCGGCCGACCTCGACGTACTTCACCCGGATGCGGTCGAGGTACTCCCTCGCGGTGGAGTGCGCGATGCCGAGCTGCATGGCCACCATCTTCAGCGGCAGGCCGGAGGCGTAGAGGTGCAGAACGTCGCGTTCCCTGCGGCCGAGCTGGGCCTTGGCGAAGTCCCGGTCGGCGTCGATCGCGGTGGCCCACTCCAGGTTGTTGAGCACGTCCCCGCGGGCGACGGATGCGACGGCGGCCATGACGGTCGTGGTGGGTGACGACTTGGGGATGACGCCGGCGGCTCCGGCCGCGAGGGCCTCCCGCACCAGGGCGACCCGGTCGGCGATGCTGTGCACGAGCACGGCGGCGCCGGTGCTGCGGGCGAGGTGCACGTTGTCGGTGACGAGGGACCCGTCGCCCAGCGACAGGTCGAGCACGATGATGTCCACCGGACGGTCGGCGATGCCGTCGACGAGCTCCCGTACCGTCGCCGCAGCGTCGACCACGTCGAACCCGGCGTTCTCGCAGGCGGCCTTGATGCCCAGCCGCACCGACTCATGGTCGTCGGCGATTCCCACGCGGACGGGATGGTCGAGCACGCTCGGTGCTGGATCGGGCTCGGTCACGGTGTGCTCTTTCATTAGGGGCTGCCAACCAAGGATAACTATCGGGTGAGGAGTGCGACGGCCTCGACGTGGTGGGTGTTGGGGAACAGGTCGAAGGCGCGCAGGCTGCTGAGCGTGTAGCCGTGCCCGGCGAACAGGGCCACGTCGCGGGCCAGGGCGACGGGGTCGCAGGCCACGTAGACGATCTGGGCGGGCGACAGCTCGGCGAGCTTGTCGACGACATCGGCCCCTGCCCCGGCGCGCGGCGGGTCGAGCACCACGGTTGCGGCCTGCTGCCGGCCCCGGTTCGACGCGGTGGCGTCCCGGGTGAGTCCGGCCAGGAACCTGTCGACCCTGTCGGTGTGGGCGCTGGCGCCGACCCACTCGGCCAGGTTCTCGGCGGCGAAGCCGGTGGCCTGAGCGTCGCTCTCCACCGAGGTGATGCGCACGTCAGGCCCGAACTTGGCGCCGACGGCAGCGGCCAGCAGGCCCACACCGCCGTAGAGATCGAGGTTCGCGGCCTTGGGGTCGAACAGGTCGGGGTCGATGGCGTCCTGCACCGCGGCGAACAGGGTCTCTGCGGCGCGGGCGTGCACCTGCCAGAAGCCGGCGGCGTCGAGCCGGAACTCGCGGTCGCCGACCAATTCGGTGATCGGCTTGGGCGCGGTGCGGCGCCGGCGGCCCTTGTCATCCTGCTCGGCGACGAGAATCTGCACCGGGCCGGTGCTGGGCGCGATGACGTCCACGGATGCGGCGCCCGCGAACAGCTTGTCCAACGGCGCGGCCATTTCCAGGGCGTGCACCGCCAGCGGCAGGTCGTCGACAGGGATCACCTTGTGCGACCGGGCCGCGTACGGGCCGATGATGCCGCTCTCGGTGACGTGCAAGCGAACCCTGGTGCGCCAGCCGGTGCCGTCCATGGCGTCGCCCGGCGACGCATCCGCCGCCACCGGCACGGCCTCGACGGCGACGTCGGTGTCGACACCGGCCATGCGGTGCAGCGCGTCGGCGAGCACCTGACGCTTGAGCTCCCGCTGGTGGCCCAGTTCGATGTGCCCGAACTCGGCGCCGCCGGCGCGGTCGGCGGGGTCGCGGTCGATGGCCGCTGCGGCCCAGATGTGCGGCTGGCGTTCGGGGGCGGCCTCGAGGACCTCGACGGTCTCTGCACGCCAGAAGCTCTTCTTGTTCGCCTCGGTCAACCGGGCTCGCACCCGCTCGCCCGGGAGGGTGTCGCTGACGAAGACCACGCGGCCCTCGTGCCGGGCAACGAAGATGCCGCCGTGGGCTACGTTGGTGACGTCGAGTTCGAGCTCGGTGCCGACCTCGCCTTCGGGGATGCTCTGATTAGCCTGACGATTAGTGTTGGTGCCCATTGAATGAGCATCCCACATCTGCCTGCCGCCTGAAGGGTTCCATGCGCCTCCACCTCGCCTCCACCTCCCCCGCCCGGCTGTCGTTGCTGCGCGCGGCGGGCATCGAACCGGTCACGATCTCGCCAGAGGTCGACGAGGATGCCGTGGCCGCCGCCGAGGCGGCGCGCCTGGGCGCCCCGCTCACACCGCACCACGTGGTGGAGCTGTTGGCGCGGGCGAAGGCGGAGGCCGTGGCCAGCACCGGCGCCGCCCTCGGCATCGACGGCCTGATCCTCGGTGGCGACTCGGTGTTCGTGCTCGACGGCGTCATCTACGGCAAGCCGCACACGCCGCAGCGAGCCAGGGAACGCTGGCAGCAGCAGCGCGGGCGCACGGGCATCCTGTACTCGGGGCACTGGCTGATCGAGCACACCGACGGCCGTATCGGCCGGGCCGTCGGCGCCGTCGCCGAGGCCTCGGTGACCTTCGCCGACGACATCCCCGACGCCGAACTCGACGCATACATCGCCACCGGCGAACCCCTGTTCGTGGCGGGGGCGTTCACCATCGACAGCCTCGGCGCGCCGTACATCACGCGGATCGAGGGAGACCCGTCCACGGTGGTCGGTCTCTCCCTGCCGACGTTGCGCCGATTGGTCTCTCGGCTGGGCTATGACTGGCCCAGCCTGTGGAATCGGGGTACTTCGGCCCTACCGGAGTGACCGGCATCCGGAGTCCGTTGTAGGCGACCTCACTGATTAGACAAAGCTTCTTGTGGGAAAGAACCAAAAATGCGGCGGTCCTGACCAATAAGCTCAGTACCTATGTCGCGTATAACGAAGGTCCTCATCGCCAACCGGGGCGAGATCGCCGTCAGAGTGATCAGAGCAGCGAAGGACAGCGGCATCCTGTCGGTCGCCGTGTACGCCGACCAGGACCGGGACGCCCTGCACGCCCGCCTCGCCGACGAGGCCTACGGGCTGGACGGCACGTCGAGCGCCGAGACCTACCTGGTGATCGAGAAGATCCTCTCCATCGCCCGCCGCTCCGGGGCAGACGCCGTGCACCCCGGCTACGGCTTCCTGGCCGAGAACGCCGCCTTCGCCCAGGCCGTGATCAACGCCGGCCTGATCTGGATCGGCCCGTCGCCCACCGCCATCGAGCAGCTCGGCGACAAGGTGTCGGCCAGGCACATCGCCGAGAAGGTGCACGCGCCGATGGCGCCAGGCACCCTCAACCCCGTCGCCGACGCCGACGAGGTGCTCGCCTTCGTCGACCAGCACGGCCTGCCCGTCGCCATCAAGGCGGCCTTCGGCGGCGGTGGCCGCGGCCTCAAGGTGGCCCGCACCCGCGACGAGGTGCCTGAGCTCTTCGACTCCGCCGTGCGCGAAGCCGTCACGGCGTTCGGCCGCGGCGAGTGCTTCGTGGAGAAGTACCTCGACAAGCCCCGGCACGTCGAGACCCAGTGCCTGGCGGATGCGCACGGCAACGTCGTCGTCGTCTCCACCCGCGACTGCTCCCTGCAGCGCCGCCACCAGAAGCTCGTCGAAGAGGCGCCGGCGCCGTTCCTCACCGAGGCGCAGACGACCGAGATGTACCGGGCGTCGAAGGCCATCCTCAAGGAGGTCGGCTACGTCGGCGCGGGCACCTGTGAGTTCCTGATCGGTCAGGACGGCACCGTCTCCTTCCTCGAGGTGAACACCCGTCTGCAGGTGGAGCACCCCGTGTCGGAGGAGATCACCGGCATCGACCTGGTGCGCGAGCAGTTCCGCCTCGCCGAGGGCGGCGTGCTCGACTACGACGACCCGGTGGCCGTCGGCCACTCCTTCGAATTCCGCATCAACGGTGAGGATGCCGGTCGCGGCTTCATGCCGGCCCCCGGCCCCGTGCACGTGTTCAAGCCCGCCGGCGGACCCGGCGTGCGCGTGGACAGCGGTGTGCAGTCCGGCGATGTGATCTCGGGCTCGTTCGACTCGCTGCTGGCAAAGCTCATCGTCACCGGCGCCACCCGCGAGCAGGCCCTGGAGCGTGCCCGCCGCGCCCTCGACGAGTTCGAGGTCGCCGGTCTGCCCACCGTGCTGCCGTTCCACCGCATGATCGTGCGCGACCCGGCCTTCGCCCCTGTGGACGGCGCCGCGTTCTCGATCTACACCCGGTGGATCGAGACCGAGTTCGAGAACACCATCGAACCGTGGACGGGTTCCGTCGAGGACCGCGCCCACACCGCCGCACGCCACAGCGTCGTCGTCGAGGTGGACGGCCGCCGCATCGAGGTGAGCCTGCCGAGCAAGCTGCTGCCAGGCGCCGCGTCGGAGAAGACCGGCGGACCCGCACCCCGCCGACGCACCGCGTCCCACGCCGTGAGCAGCGCCACCGGTGACGCCGTCAAGGCGCCCATGCAGGCCACCATCGTCAAGATCCTCGTCGCCGAGGGCGACTCCGTCGTCAAGGGCGACCTGCTCCTGGTGCTCGAGGCCATGAAGATGGAGCAGCCGCTGACCGCGCACAAGGACGGCGTGATCGGCGCGATCGGCGCCGACGTCGGGGCCACGGTCTCCTCAGGTCACCTGCTGATGACGGTCGCCTAGCGGCTCGCACGCAACTGTTCCCCGTGCGGACAACTGGTCCCGGTACACCGGGTGCAATTGTCCGCACGGGGAACAGTTAGTTGCGGATATGGGTGCTGGGTCAGTAGTGCACCTTGTGCATGGCGCGCGCGGCATCCGTGATCGAACCGGTCAGTGACGGGTACACGGTGAACGCCTCGGCGACCTCGTCGACGGTGAGACCGTGCTCGACGGCCAGGGTGAGCGGGAAGATCAGTTCGCTGGCCTTGGGCCCGACGATGACGGCGCCGATGACGGTGCCGGTGCCCCTAGAGGCGATGAGCTTGACGAAGCCGTCCTTGATGCCCATCATCTTGGCGCGCGGGTTCGACTCGAGCGGCATCTTGTGCACCTCGCCGCGGCGGGCGCCCTCCTCGATCTCCTTCTGGGTCCAGCCGACCGTGGCGATCTCCGGCTGGGTGAAGATGTTCGCGGCCACGTTGCGGATCTCGATCGGATTCACGGCGTCGCCCATGGCGTGGTACACCGCGGTGCGGCCCATCATGGATGCGACGGAGGCCAGCGGCATCTCCGTGGTGCAGTCACCCGCGGCGTAGATGTTGGGGATCGAGGTGCGCGCGACCCGGTTCACCCGGATGTGGCCGGACTCGGTCAGCTGCACACCGGCCTCCGCCAGGCCCAGCCCCGCGGTGTTCGGCACGGCGCCGACGGCGACGAGGCAGTGGCTGCCCTCAACGGTGCGACCGTCGGTGAGGGTGACCAGCACGCCGCTGTCGGTGCGCTCGGCGGAGGCGGCGCGGGACTTGTTCAGCACCACCATGCCGTTGCGCTTGAACACGTTCTCGATCACGGCGGCGGCGTCGACGTCTTCGCCCGGCAGCACCTGGTCGCGGCTGGAGACGAGGGTGACCTCGGCGCCGAGCGCCCGGTAGGCGGAGGCGAACTCCGCGCCGGTGACGCCGGAGCCGACCACGATCAGGTGCTTGGGCACGGACTTGAGGTTGTACAGCTGGGTCCAGGTGAGGATGCGTTCACCGTCGGGCATCATGCTCGGCAGGGTGCGCGGGCTGCCGCCGACCGACAGCACGATGGTGTCGGCCTCGACCCGGTCGAAGTCGGTGCCGGAGCCGTCGTCTCCGGTGGAGACGATCACCGCGTCCCTGCCGTCGAGCCGGCCGTGGCCGCTGAGCAGCTTCACGCCGGCCTTGACGAGGCTTTCCCGCATGTCGCGGGACTGCTCCCTGGCCAACCCCAGCAGGCGCTTGTTCACGGCGGCCAGGTTGATCGCCACCTCGGGGTGCAGCGGCTTGCCGGCCTCGTTGCGGGCGAAGAACTGCACACCCAGGTCGCTGGCCTCGCGGATCGAGTTCGACGCCTCAGCGGTCGCGATCAGCGACTTGGAGGGCACCACGTCGGTGAGCACGGCAGCTCCGCCGACGCCGACGCGTTCGATCAGCGTGACCTCTGCACCCTGTTGGGCGCCGGCGAGTGCGGCTTCGTAGCCGCCGGGGCCGCCGCCGATGATCGCGATGCGCTGTTTTCGTTCGAACTCGTAAGGCATTCACTTATTCTGTCCTCCCGCACGCGACCCGCCAAACCGTGCGACCTCACGGGCAATTAGAGTAGGAGGATGCTCACGACCGAGATCAATCCTCTTGACGCGCCGGAAACCAACCCTTTCGACGTAGCCAGGACCGCCGCCCAGGACATCGCTGACGCCACCGGCGTCGCCCACCACGACATCGCCCTCACCCTGGGCAGCGGCTGGGGCAAGGCTGCCGACCTGATCGGGGAGACCACCCACACCATCCCGGCGCAGGACATCACCGGGTTCAGCGCTCCGGCCCTCGCCGGCCACGGTGGCATGCTGCGGTCGGTGCTGCTGCCCAGCGGCAAGCGCGCGCTCGTGATCGGCGCCCGCACGCACTACTACGAGGGCCACGGCGTTCGCCGGGTGGTGCACAGCGTGCGCACCGCCGCCGCCACGGGTGCCACGACCATGATCCTCACCAACGGTGCCGGCGGCATCCGCGAGACCTGGACGCCGGGCACCCCGGTGCTGATCAGCGACCACATCAACCTCACCGCGGACTCGCCGCTCGAGGGCGCCACCTTCGTCGACCTCACCGACCTGTACTCCCAGCGTCTGCGCGACCTCGCCCGCGGCATCGACTCCACCCTCGACGAGGGCGTGTACTGCCAGTTCCGCGGTCCGCACTACGAGACGCCCGCCGAGGTGCAGATGGCCAAGGCCATCGGCGGCCACATCGTGGGTATGTCCACCGCGCTGGAGGCCATCGCTGCCCGCCAGGCCGGCATGGAGGTGCTCGGCATGTCGCTGATCACCAACCTGGCCGCCGGCATCCAGAAGACCCCGCTCAGCCACGGTGAGGTGCTCGAGGCCGGCCAGGCCGCCGAGGCCACCATCAGCGCCCTCCTCGCCAACATTGTGGCCGCGCTGTGAGCCACGACGACGAGACCCCGGTCGACCCCGCCGCCATGCGGCCGCGCGGGGCGCACGCCGCAGCATCCGCTGACCTGCCGGATGCCCCCGCGACGGAGCCGGCCGACGAGGCAGAGCCGCAGACGGCCGTGTTGGACACCGTCGACACGATTGACGCCGAGAGCGCACCCCGCACCGCGGTACTGGACACCGTCGAGGACGGCGAGGTCCTCGCCGCCACCGCGGTGCTGGACACCACCGCCACCGACCCGGTCAACAAGCTGCTCGTGACCGCGACGGCCTGGCTCGCCCAGGATCCCGACCCGGAGACCCGCGCTGAGCTGCGCCTGCTCATCCAGCAGGCCCAGGACCGCGACCCGGCCGCCGTCGCCGACCTGCACTCCCGCTTCGACGAGCGTCTCGCCTTCGGCACCGCCGGTCTCCGCGGGGCCATCGCCGCCGGCTCCAACCGGATGAACCGGGTGCTGGTCAGCCAGGCCGCCGCCGGATTGGCCGCGTTCCTGCTCACCGCCGCCGCCGAGCGCCGCCCAGGCAGCATCCCCTCCGTGGTGATCGGCTACGATGGCCGCCGCAACTCGCACGTCTTCGCCACCGACACCGCCGCGATCATGGCCGGAGCCGGCGTGCGCGCCGTGCTGCTGCCGCGCCTGCTGCCCACCCCGGTGCTGGCGTTCGCCGTACGTCACCTGGGCGCCAGCGCCGGTGTGATGGTCACGGCCTCGCACAACCCGCCCAACGACAACGGCTACAAGGTCTACCTCGGTGACGCCGACGCTGGTTCGCAGATCGTCTCCCCCGACGACGTGACCATCGCCGCCGAGATCCAGAAGGTCGCAGACACCCAGCTCGTCACCGAGCTGCCGCGGGCCGCGTACGAGACCGCCCCAGAGTCGGTCGTGCAGGCCTACGTCGACGCCACTGCCGCCGTCGCCCCCGCGCCGCGCGCACAGGTGAAAACCGTCTACACGGCGCTGCACGGCGTCGGCTGGGACACCACCCGCCGCGTACTCGACGCGGCCGGATTCGCCCTGCCCACCCTCGTCGACGCACAGATCGCCCCTGACTCCGCGTTTCCCACCGTCGCGTTCCCCAACCCCGAGGAACCCGGCGCGATGGACCTCGCCTACGAGACCGCGCGCGAGGTGAACGCCGAACTGATCATCGCCAACGACCCGGATGCCGACAGGCTCGCCATCGCCATCCCCGACACCGACGCACCGGAAGGGTACCGGCGCCTCAGCGGCAACGAGATCGGCGCCGTCCTGGGCTGGCGGGCGGCCGAGCTGGCCGCCAACGCGCCTGGCGACGGCGGTGCAGACGGCACGCTGGCCTGCTCGATCGTGTCCACGCCGGCGCTGAAGGCCGTCGCAGACGCCTACGGGATGCGCTTCGCCGACACCCTCACCGGGTTCAAGTGGGTCTCCCGCGCCAACGGTCTGGTCTACGGGTTCGAAGAGGCCCTCGGCTACCTGGTCAACCCCGGCACGGTGCGCGACAAGGACGGCATTTCGGCCGCCGTCGCCCTGTTGTCCCTGGTCAGCGAGCTCAAGGCCGAGGGGTTGACCCTCGCAGACCACCTCGACGCCTTCGCCGAGAGGTTCGGCTTCTTCGCGTCCAGCCAGATCTCGGTGCGCGTGACCGACCTGACCGAGATCGACCTGGTGATGGCGCGCCTGCGGCAGAGCCCGCCCGCGATGATCGGCAGCAGCACCGTCGACCACATCGACGACCTCTCCGGCGGCTTCAACGGTCTGCCGCCGAGCGACGTGCTCCGGATCGTGCTCGCCGACGGCTCCCGGGTGATGGTGCGGCCCAGCGGCACCGAACCCAAGCTCAAGGTCTACCTCGACACGCACAGCACCACCGGCACGCTCGCCGAACGGCGCGAGGCCGCATCCGCTGCCCTCGCCGAACTCGACCGGGGCATGCGCGCGCTGATCGGCTGATCGTTTGTGCGGCGGATGCCCTGGCCGGGCATCCGCGGACGGCGCCTAACCCAGGGCGGCTTCGAGCTTGGCGGTGAGTTCGTCGAGGTCGAAGAAGTTGTCGATGATGATGACGTCGGCGTTGGTCTTGCCGATCGACGGCACCAGCTCAGACGAGGTCAGGATGACCTGCGCGTCTGCGGCGGCCAGCTTGACGCTGGCAATGTCGGCCGCGGTGACATCGGCCTCGATGTCCAGGCGCTCGAGGGCGCGTTCGGCGTTGACCTTGAGGATGGCTGACGTGCCGATACCGACTCCGCACAGTGCGACGATCTTCATGATGTTTCCTCCGTGCTGGCGTCTTCGCCGGTTGGTGCCGCGATGCCCAGGAGCGAGCGAACGGTTGCTGCGTCCGGAGCCGCTGCCAGCGCCGGGATGATGCTCGAATCGTTGAACACGTTGGCGAGCTCGGCCACGAAGTGCACGTGCTCGTCCCCGGTGGTCACGGCCAGGCCAAGGACCACATTGACCGGGTCGTTGTGCGGATGCCCGAACGCGACCGGTTCGGCCAGTGTGACCACGCTCAGCCCCTCGGTGAGCACATCGGGGCCAGGCCGGGCGTGCGCGAGGGCCAGTCCTGGCGCGATCACGACGTAGGCGCCGAATTCCTCGATGACCCCCACCATCCGTGCGGTGTAGCCGGGGGCGGTGGAGCCACTGCGCTCCAGGGCGTCTCCGGCGGCGCCGATGGCTGCCCGCCAATCGGGCACGTGCAGGCCGACGTCGATGGCGTCGAGGGGAAGCGGGGGAAGCGACATGGCTGCTTTCACGGTGGGTTGGGTCGAACTAGACGTCGGCAAAGCCGGCGACGATGGCATCGGCGAGTTCCTCGCGCTCCTCGAGCGGGAGGAATGCGCTCGACGCCGCGTTGAGCTGCAGGGCCTCGAGGTCATCGAGGTCGTACCCGAACGCGTCCGACAGCAGGGCGAGTTCGCGGCTGAGCGTTGTGCCGCTCATCAGCCGGTTGTCGGTGTTGACGGTGACGCGGAAACCGAGCTGGTAGAGCAGGTCGAACGGGTGGTCGAGGATGTCGTCGCCCCAGGCGGCGATGGCGCCGGTCTGCAGGTTGGACGACGGGCTGAGCTCCAGCGGGATCTCCCGGTCGCGCACCCACTGGGCGAGCGGGCCGAGGGTGACGTAGGTGTTGTCCTGGTCTTCGCGGCCGATCTCGATGTCTTCGGCCAGGCGCACCCCGTGCCCCAGACGGAGGGCACGGCCGTCGATGAGGGCGCCGCGGATGCTGGCCAGGCCGTCGCCTTCACCGGCGTGCACGGTCACCGGGAAGAGGTTCTGGGCGAGGTAGTCGAACGCCACCCGGTGCTTGGCGGCGGGGAAGCCGGCTTCGGCGCCGGCGATGTCGAAGCCGACCACGCCGAGGTCACGGTGACGCACTGCGAGTTCGGCGACCTCGAGCGAGCGGTCGGCGTGCCGCATCGCGGTGATCAGCTGACCGACCTTGATGGTGATGCCGGCCTGGGCGACACGGGCGATGCCCGCCTCGATGCCCTCCTGCACGGCATCGACAGCCTGGTCGAGGGTGAGGCCGCCGGCGAGGTGCTGCTCGGGAGCCCAGCGCACCTCGGCGTAGATGACGCCGTCGAGGGCGAGGTCTTCGACGAACTCGCGGGCGACGCGCACGAGGGCGTCGTGGGTCTGCATGACGGCGACGGTGATGTCGAAGGTCTTGAGGTAGTCCTCGAGCGAGCCGGTGGTGGACTGGCTGACGAACCAGTCCGCCAGGTCTGGCTCGGTGGATGCCGGAAGGTCGAGGTCGATGGCCTCTGCCAGCTCGATGATCGTCGCTGCCCGCAGGCCGCCGTCGAGGTGATCGTGCAGGGAAACTTTGGGCAGGGTGTTGATGCTGATGCCGCTGCCGGGCATCAGATATTCCTCAGAGCTGGTATTCACCCGTCCAATCTATCGCTCCGCCGCTGGGTGCGCCCCGATGCGGCCACATCCGCCCCTGGTCGAAGCCCGAACCGCCCGTATCGCGCCAATCGCCACGCGAACGGACACTTTGGGCCCACTATTTGGGCCGCGACGGGCCAATGCTGTCCGTTCGCCGAATTGGGATTTTGCGAGTGGGCAGTTGGGGCCCGTCAGCGGGCTGCAGACGGGCCGGAACTGTCCACTCGACGGGGCTTGATTGAGCGGGCGGTGGATAACTCTGACGCGCCGGCGAGGGAGCTGGCACGGTGCTGGAATGTCTCGTCGATCAGAATTGCCCCGCGGTCTTCCCCCGGAGGGTTTCACCGTGGCCGACGCCCGGGCAGCCGGTGTCAGCCGTAAGCGCACGCGCGCACGCGACCTGGAGATGCCGTTCCGCGGGGTGCGTGCGGTGGCGGGCAGCGGGGATGCGGTAGCCGGGCGTGCTCGGGCCTACGCCGCTCGGATGCCCACCGACCATTTCTTCAGCCACACCACGGCGGCGCTCTTGCTCGGTCTTCCGCTGCCGCGGCGGCTCGAGAACGATCCAAGGCTGCACGTGAGCGTCCTGTCTCCCGGGCGAGCGCTCCGGATGCGCGGTGTTGCGGGTCATTCACTGCAGCATCGTCCCGGACTGTGGATCGTCAACGGGCTCCCGGTGACAGACCCTGTAACCACCTGGTGTGACCTCGCCGTGAGCCTCGGGCTTGACGACCTCATTGCCGTTGGCGATCACCTTCTCGGCAAGCTCGAGCCGGCGGCCTCGATGGACGAGCTTGGTGCGGCCGTTGCGGCGAGGGCCGGCCGACGCGGGGTCCACCGGCTGCGCGAGGCGCTGGAATGGGTGCGCCCCCGGGTCGAGTCCCCGCGCGAGACCCGCCTGCGACTGCTGGTGGTGCGCGCAGGATTCCCCGAGCCCGACACCAACCTCGATCTGCATCTACCCGCCGGCCGCAAGCGGGCACGCGGAGACCTGGTCTACATGCGGTACAAGATTTTGGTGGAGTACGACGGCGAGCAGCATCGCACCGACGACGCGCAGTACGCGCGTGACCTGGAACGCCTCGACGATCTGGCTGCGGCAGGCTGGCGGGTCATTCGGGCGGCGAAGTTCAGCCGACCCGCCAAGATCCTGTCACGGCTCGACGAGGCTCTTCGCGCCCGGGGCTGGCGCCCCGAACTCCCCACGCCGAGAGGACAGTTGCGGCCCGTCGCGAGCCTCCACACGGGCCACAAGTGACCACTCGCGAGAGGACACCCAGGCGAGAGGACAGTTGCGGCCCGTCGCGAGCCTCTACACGGGCCACAAGTGACCACTCGCAGGCCGGGGCCTGCGGGTGGCGGGCTAGTTGGTGATGCGCTCGGCGATCAGGGGGCCACCGTCGAGGATCGGGTCACCGGGGTCGCCGATGCGCCAGGCGCCCTCGACGGCCTCGAGGGCCCGCGCGAAACGCTCGGGCTCGTCGGCGCTGAGGGTGAACAAGGGCTCACCCATACGCACGGTGTCACCGGGCTTGGCGTGCAGGTCGATGCCGGCGGCGTGCTGCACCGGGTCCTGCTTGCGGGCGCGGCCGGCGCCGAGGCGCCAGGCGCCGATGCCGAAAGGCAGCGCCTGCTGCTCGACGAGCACACCGTCACGGTCGGCGAGCACCACGTGGGTTTCGCGAGCGACGGGCATGGGCGCGGTCGGATCGCCGCCCTGCGCACGGATCACGGCGTTCCACTTGTCCATGGCGCGGCCGTCCTTGAGCGCCGCCTCCACGTCCACATCGACGATGCCGGCCAGAGTGAGCATCTCGCGGGCCAGCGCGACGGTGAGCTCGACAACGTCGGCGGGGCCGCCGCCGGCGAGCACCTCGAGGGACTCGCGCACCTCGTTGGCGTTGCCGATGGCCAGGCCGAGGGGCACGTTCATGTTGGTCAGCAGGGCGGAGGTGGCCACCCCGGCGTCCTCGCCGAGCGCGACCATGGTGCGGGCCAGTTCACGCGAACGTTCGATGTCCTTGAGGAACGCGCCGGAGCCGAATTTGACGTCGAGCACCAGCGCGCCGGTGCCCTCTGCGATCTTCTTCGACATGATCGACGACGCGATCAGCGGGATCGCCTCGACGGTGCCGGTGATGTCGCGGAGGGCGTAGAGCTTGCCGTCGGCCGGAGCGAGGCCGCTGCCGGCGGCGCAGATCACACCGCCGACGTCCTGCAGCTGCCGGAACATCTCCTCGTTGCTGAGGTTGGCGCGCCAGCCCGGGATGGACTCGAGCTTGTCGAGGGTGCCGCCGGTGTGGCCGAGGCCCCGGCCGGAGAGCTGCGGCACCGCGGCGCCGAAAACGGCCACGAGGGGCATCAGCGGCAGGGTGATCTTGTCGCCGACACCACCGGTGGAGTGCTTGTCGGTGGTCGGCTTGCCCAGGTCGGCAAAGCTCATCCGCTCGCCCGAGTTGATCATGGCCATGGTCAGGTCGCGGATCTCCCGGCGGGTCATGCCGTTGAGGAAGATCGCCATGGTCATGGCGGCCATCTGCTCGTCGCCCACGTAGCCGCGGGTGTACGCGTCGATCAGCCAGTTGATCTGCGGCGTCGACAGCTCGCCCGCATCACGCTTGGCGTGGATCAGGTCGACGGCGTCGAAGGCTTCGATGGTGCGGGCGGTGGAGCTCATTTAGTGGTCTTCCCGATAGGCGGCGAGCTGGCGGGGCCCGAAGGCGTCCGGCAGGACCTCGTCGATGGTGCGCACGCCGGAGACGGTCTCCAACAGCATGCCTGGCGCGGAGTGTTCGTAGAGCAGCTGGCGGCAGCGACCGCACGGCATCAGCGTGTTGCCGTCGCCGTCGACGCAGGAGAACGCCACGAGCTGGCCGCCGCCAGTGAGGTGCAGCACGGACACCAGCGCGCACTCGGCGCACAGGGTGAGACCGTAGGAGGCGTTCTCCACGTTGCATCCGCTGATCACCCGGCCGTCGCTGACCAGGGCGGCCGCGCCGACGGGGAACTTGGAGTACGGCACGTACGCGTGCGTCATCGCCTCGGCGGCCGCGGTGCGCAGCACGCCCCAGTCGATCTCGCCGGAGGTGGGGGTAGCGGTCACGGTCGTCTCCGTCACGATTTTATGTAGGGTTTGCCGGATGCCGCCGGGCCCCGCGAGGTGCCCACCAGACCGGCCACGGCGAAGATGGTGACCAGGTAGGGCAGCATCAGCATGAACTCGCTGGGCACCGGCGAACCGATGATGCTCAGCACGTTCTGCAGGTTGCTGGCGAAGCCGAACAAAAGCGCCGCGAGGGTGGCTCTGATCGGGTCCCATCGGCCGAAGATCACCGCCGCGAGGGCGATGAAGCCGGCGCCGGCCGTCATCTCCTTGCCGAAGGCGCCCACAGAGCCCAGCGTGAAGTACGCGCCTCCCAGACCGGCGACGGCGCCCGCGAGGGACACGTTCCAGAACCGGGTGCCGGTGACGTTGATGCCCACGGTGTCTGCGGCCTGAGGGTGCTCGCCGACCGCGCGCAGGCGCAGGCCCCACTTGGTGTGGAAGATACCGAAGTACACGGCCGCGACGGCGATGTACATGATGTAGACGATCAGGGTCTGGCGGAAGAACACCGGGCCGACGATGGGGATCTCGCTGAGCAGCGGGATGTTGATGCGCTCGAACTTGGGCGGCTGGTTGAGCAGCGCCTTGTTGGGTGCCAGCAGCTGCGAGAACAGGAACCCGGTGAGGCCGGTGACGAGCACGTTGAGCACCACACCGACGATGACCTGGTCGACGAAGTACTTGATCGAGAACGCCGCGAGCACGAACGAGACCAGCACACCGGCGATCATGGCGGCGAGCAGGCCGAGCAACGGCTGCTGGGTGACGGAGGCGACCACGGCGGAGGTGAACGCCCCGGCCAGCAGCTGGCCCTCGATGGCCACGTTGACCACGCCGACCCGCTCGGAGATGACGCCGCCGAGGGCACCGAAGATCAGCGGTACGGCCAGGCTCAGCGAGCCGAACAGCAGGCCGGGCACCGGGATGCGTTCGTCGGCGGATGCCCAGGCGAGGAAACCGAGCAGGAGCAGGAACGCGAACACCGAGTACAGCCAGATCGGCACCTTGCGGGAGCTCTGCACCATCCACACGCTGACGCCGGTGATGGCGGCGAGCAGGACGGTGACGACGATGCCGGTCTCCCTGGTGGGCAGCAGCACGTCGGGCAGCTGGATCAGGTCGCTCGAGGTGGACAACGACATGGTGCTGACGCCTGAACGGCCGAACACCACCAGCAGCAGGAAGCCGAGCACGGTGAAGACACCGAGGACGATCGGGGCCTTCCAGCTCTTGATGACCGTGGTGGCCGGCCCGTTGTCGGGGTCGTGCGGCTGCGTGGGCTGGTTCACGGGAGCGATCGTGCTCATTTCGCCACCACCTCCTGGGTCACGTTCGGTACCGGTTTGCGGCGGGGAGCGCCGGGGGTCGGCAGGCGGAAGATCGCCCGCACCAGCGGCGGCGCGGCGATGAAGAGCACGATGAGCGACTGCACGACCAGGACGATGTCGATGGGCACGCCCTCTGCCGCCTGCATCGAGAAGCTGCCGGCCTTGAACGCGCCGAACAGGATGCCTGCCGCGAACACGCCCCACGGCTTGGAGCGGCCGAGCAGGGCCACGGTGATGGCGTCGAAGCCGATGCCGGAGTCGATGCCGGCGCCGAAGCCGCTGGTGGTGGTGCCGATCACCTGGTTGATGCCGGCCAGGCCGACGAGCCCGCCGGAGAAGAGCATGGCGTAGACGTACATGCGCTGCACACTGATCCCGGCCACCTTGGCGGCGTTGGGGTTCTCGCCGACGGCACGGAACTTGAAGCCCAGGCTGGAACGGCCCAGCAGCCACCAGGTGAACACCGTGGCGGCGATGACGAGGATGAACCCGAAGTGCAGGTTGTAGCCGGGGCCGAGCAGGTCGAAGAACACCGAGTTGGGCTTGGAGGCCGGGCTCTGCGGGTTGTTGGAGCCGGGCGTCTTGAGGAACCCGTCCCGCAGCAGGTAGCTGACCAGGTAGAAGGCGATGTAGTTGAGCATGATCGTGGTGATCACCTCGTGCGCACCGGTGCGGGCCTTGAGCAGCCCGACCAGACCACCCCAGAGGGCGCCACCGGCGACACCGGCGACGAGGGCGGCGACCATGTGGATGCCGGCGGGCAGCTCCAGCGCGAAGGCGACCCAGCCGCCGAGGGTGGCGGCGATGAGCATCTGACCGCGCCCACCGATGTTGAACAGGCCCACCCGGAACCCGAGCGCGACACCGAGACCGGCCGCGATCAGCGGGGTGGCGTACGTCAGGGTTTCGGTGAGGGGGCGGATGCCGTCGGCGAAGGTGTCGCGGCGGAAGTTGTAGATCGACCCCTGGAACAGGGCCGAATAGGCGCCGGACACGGCCTGCCAGACGGCGCTGAGCAGGTCGGTGGGCCGGGAGAAGAAGTACCCGGCGCTCTCCTGCACGTCTTCGTTGGTGAA
This sequence comes from Cryobacterium inferilacus, assembly GCF_019599185.1. Taxonomy (GTDB): domain Bacteria; phylum Actinomycetota; class Actinomycetes; order Actinomycetales; family Microbacteriaceae; genus Cryobacterium; species Cryobacterium inferilacus. The sequence continues at coordinate 74,325 of NZ_JAIEUL010000006.1, forward strand.
CGCGATCATGACCGCGCCCACGGCGAGGGCGATGACGACGGCGAGCACCGAGATGATGGCGTTACCGGTGGTGATCTCCCGGAAGATGCCGTGCCAGCGGGACTCCTCGACCGGCTCCGGCGTGGGGGTGCGCCCCGGGGCGGGTGGTTCCTGGACGGCGCTCATGCTGCGGCTCCTTCTTGGGGGTTTGCGCCCGCCATCATCAGACCCAGAACGGATCGGGGGGTGTCGCCGGGCACGATGCCCACGATGCGTCCGCGGTACATCACCATGATGCGGTCGGCGAGGGCGGCGACCTCGTCGAGTTCGGTGGAGATCACGATCACCGGCGTGCCGGCATCCCTGGTCGCGACGATGCGTTCGTGCACGAATTCGATCGAGCCGACGTCGAGGCCGCGGGTGGGCTGGGCGGCGATGAACAGTCGCAGGTCCCGGCTGAGTTCTCTGGCCAGGACCACCTTCTGCTGGTTACCGCCGGAGAGGCGGCCGACGGGGGTCTCGATGCCCTGGGACCGCACGTCGAACTCCCGCACCTTGCTGCGGGCGAAGTCGGCGAGGTAGGACAGCTGCAGGTTGAACCGCTTGACGAACGGCAGTTTGTTGGAGCGGTCGAGCATGAGGTTCTCGGCGATGGTGAACGCGCCGACGAGGCCGTCCCTGGTGCGGTCCTCTGGCACGAACCCGACACCGGCGTCGAGCACCTGCCGAACCGAACGGTTGCGCAGCGACTTGCCGTCGAGGCTGATCTCGCCCAGCACCCGCGGTTGCAGGCCCATCAGGGCCTCGGTGAGTTCGGTCTGGCCATTGCCCTGCACACCGGCGATGGCGAGGATCTCCCCGACCTTGACGTCGAAGGAGACGTCGTTGACGAGCACCTGACCCGTGCGGTCGACCACGGTGAGGTTGGAGACCACCAGGGCAGGAGCGCCCGGTGTGGCGGGCGCCTTGTCCACGGTGAGGTCGACGGCCCGACCCACCATGAGGGTGGCCAGCTCTTCGTTGTCTGCGGTGGGCGAGGCCTCACCGACCACCTTGCCCAGGCGGATGACGGTGATCCGGTCGGCCACCTCGCGCACCTCGCGCAGTTTGTGGGTGATGAAGACGATGGAGGTGCCCGCATCCTTGAGCTGGCGCATGATGACCATCAGCTCGTCGGTCTCCTGCGGCGTGAGCACGGCGGTGGGTTCGTCGAAGACCAGAACCTTGGCGTCACGGGAGAGCGCCTTGATGATCTCCACCCGCTGCTGCACCCCGACGGGGAGGTTCTCGACGAGGGCGTCAGGGTCCACGTGGAATCCGAACCGGTCGGAGATCTCCTTGACCCGCACGCGCGCGGCCGCCAGGTCAAGACGTCCGCCGAGCGTGGTCTCCTCGTGTCCGAGCATGACGTTCTCGGCAACGGTGAAGACCGGGATGAGCATGAAGTGCTGGTGCACCATGCCGATGCCGGCGGCCATCGCGTCGCCGGGTCCGGCGAAGTGCTGGGCGACCCCGTCGAGCAGGATTTCGCCCTCCTCAGCTCGGTACAGGCCGTAGAGCACATTCATCAGGGTGGACTTGCCTGCCCCGTTCTCGCCGAGGAGGGCGTGGATCTCGCCTGCTTCCACGGTGAGGTTGATGTCGTCATTGGCAACCAGGGCACCGAATCTCTTCGTAATGCCGCGAAGTTCGAGCTTCATAGTCTTCGATTCTATTGAGGTATCGCCCGGGCCGGGCCGCTCGCCCGGGGCGTCACGCACAGAAGCGGGGAGGCCAGCGAATGCGCTGACCTCCCCGATTCCTGACCGGCGAACCGCGACGTGCGGATTCGGTCGTGTTACTGCGTTCTGATTACGGCGTTGCTTCGGACTCGACGACGATGTCACCGCTGATGATGGCGGCTTCGATCTCGTCCAGTGCGGTCACGACGGCGGGGTCGACCTTGGACTCCCACTCGTGCAGCGGGGCCAGGCCAACGCCCTCGTTCTCCAGGGTGCCGACGTAGGGCTCGCTGGTGAAGTCATCGGCGGCCGCGTCGGTGATGATCTGCTGGGTGGCGTCGGTCATCGACTTCATGATCGAGGTCAAGTACAGGTCGGCGAAGTCCGGGGCGGTCTCGAACAGGTCGCTGTCGACGCCGACGATGGCAACGTCCTTGCCGGATTCGGTGATGGCCTGCGCGGTGCCCTGGAAGAGCGGTCCGGCGACCGGGAGGATGATGTCGGCACCGGCGTCGATCAGGCCCTGGCTGAGGGTCTTGCCCTGGTTGATGTCTTCGAAGCCACCCGCGAACAGGCCTTCCTGGGTTTCCTTGTTCCAGCCGGAGAGCTGCACGTCGGCGCCGTTCTCGGTGTTGTAGTAGTCGATGCCGTCGGCGAAGCCGTCCATGAAGATGGTGACGGACGGGTACTGCATGCCGCCGAAGGTGCCGACGGTGCCGGTGGTGGTGGTGCCTGCGGCGAGGTAGCCGGCGAGGAACGCGGCCTGCGCGGTGTCGTAGAGGACCGGCTTGACGTTGTCGAGCTCCAGCGGGCTGAAGTCGTCGTTGGAGAGCGCGGAGTCGATGATCGCGAAGTTGATGTCCTCGTTGGCCAGGGCCGCGTCGCGGGTGGCGTTGGCGAGTGCGAAGCCGACGGTGAGGATGAAGTCGCAGCCCTGGTCGACCATGCTGGTGACGTTGCCGTCGTACTGGTCGGCTGAAGCGGATTCGGCCTCGAGGAAGTCGACGCCGAGCTCGTCGGACGCTGCCGAGATGCCCTCGTAGCTGGACTGGTTGAACGACCTGTCGTCGAAGCCGCCGAAGTCGGAGACGATGCAGGGGGTGAAGTCAACCGCAGCGTCGTCGGCTGCGCCGTCCTCAGTGGGGGCCGGCGCACACGCCGCGAGCAGAGCGAGAACGCCGAGAGAGGCAAGGCCGCCGAGCGTTGCCTTGCGGGTCGTGATTGTCAAGATTGACCTCCAGATGAGGCCCGGCGTGGGATCGCGCGGGCTGCTATATGGCTTACACGTTACCCAGAAGATCCCGGCTCACATGAGCAAACCGACACTGTAGCCAAATGGTTATCAAGCCGCGACATTCCGGAAATGCCGACGACACAATTCGTCACCTGGTCGGGGCTATTCCTGAGGAACCCTCGCCGAGGGCCGTCTGGCTGTCAGAGGACGTCCGAGCTGCCGGAGAGCCGCAGCGCGTCGACGACGGCCTTGACCTTCTGGGCGTTCGCGCTGGTGGTGACCAGCAACGCATCCGGGGTGTCGACGACGACGATATCGTCGACGCCGATCAGCGCGATCATGCGCTTGGTGTGGCTGACCACGATTCCGCTGGAGGAGTCGGCGAGCACCCGGGCGCCCTCGCCGAGGATCGCCAGGTCGCGCTTGCGGCCGTTGGCGTGGATCTTGGCGATGGAGGCGAAGTCTCCGACGTCATCCCAGTCGAACTGGCCGGGGATGACGGCCAGCTTGCCCTGCGCGGCGGCAGGTTCGGCGACGGAGTAGTCGATGGCGATCTTGGTGAGCTTGGGCCAGACCTTGTCGACGACGGCGCCACGGCGCGGGGTGTCCCAGGCCTCGGCGAGTTCAAGCAGACCGGCGAGGAGTTCCGGCTCGGTGGCGCCGATCTCCTCGAGCAGCCGGTCGGCGCGGGCGATGAACATGCCGGCGTTCCAGAGGTACTGGCCGCTGGAGAGGTACCGCTTGGCGGTGGCCGGGCTGGGCTTCTCGACGAAGGAGTTGACCGACTGCGCGCTCGGGGCGCCCGGGATGTCCAGGGTCGCGCCGGTCTTGATGTAACCGAAGCCGATGGCCGGCTCTGTGGGCTGGATGCCGATGGTGACGATGAGCCCGGTGTCGGCGGCGGCGATGGCCTCGACCACGGCCTGGCGGAACGCGGCCGGGCCCTTGATCACGTGGTCGGCGGCGAACGAGCCGATGATCACACCGGGTTCGCGGCGTTCCAGGATGGCGGCGGCCAGGCCGATCGCGGCCGAGGAGTCGCGCGGTTCGCTCTCGAGCACCACGTTCAGGTCGGCCAGCTCCGGCAGCTGCTCCTCGACGGCGGCGCGGTGCGCGCGCCCGGTGACGACCATGATGCGCTGGTCGCCGGAGAGCGGCGCGAGCCGGTCCCAAGTGGCGCGCAGCAGGGTCTGCCCGCTGCCGGTGAGGTCGTGCAGGAACTTGGGGGCGTCGGCGCGGGACAGCGGCCACAACCGGGAACCGATCCCGCCAGCGGGGATGACACTGTAGAAGCGGTCGAGGGCGTCGCTGGAGGTAGGCATTGCGCCAGACTACAGCTCGGCCGAGCCTGTTCACCGAGGGTTCATCGTGTGGACGCCTGCCCTGCCTACTCTGGCGGCATGAGGGTTGCCGTCATCAGTGAAAGCTTCCTCCCCACTATCAGCGGGGTCACCACGAGCGTCTGCAAGGTGCTGGACGAGCTGCGCCGCCTGGGGCACGACGCCCTGGTGATCGCCCCGTCGGGAGCCCCGGCCGAATACGCCGGGTTTCCGGTGCACACCGTGCCCGCGCTGTCGTACCGGCAGTTCCCGGTGGGCCTGCCCAACCCCCGGGTGCTCAAGCTGCTCGCCGATTTCGGGCCCGATGTGCTGCACGCGGCATCGCCGTTCCTGCTCGGCGCGCAGGGCATCGCCGCCGCCCGCCGACTCGGGGTGCCCAGCGTGGCCGTATTCCAAACGGATGTGGCCGGCTACGCCCGCCGCAACCACCTCGGCCAGGCCACCAGACTGGCCTGGCGCTTCGTCAAGTGGGTGCACGACGGCGCCGACCTCACCCTGGTTCCCTCCGAGGCCTCGATGGCGGCGCTGGGCCGCGTGGGTGTGCCCCGCCTGGCGCGCTGGACCCGGGGTGTCGACCTGGCCGGGTACCACCCGAATCACCGCAGGCACCCCCTCGCCGTGGCCCTGCGTGACCGGCTCGCGCCGAACGGTGAGGTCGTGATCGGGTATGTCGGGCGGATCGCCCCGGAGAAGCAGGTGGAACGGCTGCGGGCCCTGCGGGGTGTGCCCGGCATCAGCATCGCCCTGGTCGGTGACGGGCCGTCCACTCCCCTGGTGGCCCGCGCGCTGGCCGGGCTGCCGGTCACCTGGCTCGGCCGGCTGGCCGGCGAGGAGCTCGCGCACGCCTATGCCGCGTTCGACGTGTTCGTGCACGCCGGCACCGAAGAGACCTTCGGGCAGACCCTGCAGGAGGCGCACGCCGCCGGGCTGCCCGTCGTGGCCCCGCGGGCCGGCGGGCCGATCGACCTGGTCGAGCACGGCGTCGACGGGTTCCTCTTCACCCCGGACGACGACCACGACCTGCGCCGGCACGTGGCCGCACTCGTCGCCGACGGGCCACTGCGGCACCGGATGGGCGAGGCCGGCCGCCGGGCCGTGCTCGGCCGCAGCTGGGAAAACGTGTGCGCCACCCTGTTCGACCACTACGGCACGGTCATCGACGAGGGCCTGTCGCGGCGCGCGGAAACGCTCGTGCCCCTCGCCCAACGGCGCTGAGACATCCGTTCGACCCGGTTGGGCCCTTAGCCTCTGGCCGTCGACCCGCTTGTTCGGTTAGGACGCCCTAACCGGCTTATCTCGTTGTCGAGACATACAATGGTCGAACGTGTTTGTTCAACGATGACGCCTCGTTCGCAGGGGTCGCGACTCAGCCAGGGAGGGTTGGTCATGCCAAAATCGGCAGGGGCCCTGACAGCTCAGCGGAGGACGACGTCACGTCGCCCGGCCGGAACGCTCTACCGCGGCCGTGAGGGCATGTGGTCGTGGGTTCTGCACCGCATCACCGGGGTGGCGATCTTCTTCTTCCTCCTCGTGCACATCCTCGACACCGCCCTCGTGCGGGTCAGCCCCGAGGCGTACAACGCCGTGATCAGCCAGTACCAGACGCCCATCATGGGCCTGGGCGAAGTGGCGCTCGTCGGCGCGATCGTGTTCCACGCCTTCAACGGCCTGCGCATCATCGCCATCGACTTCTGGAACGCGAAGTACCAGCGGGTGCTGTTCTACGTGGTGATCGGCCTCTGGGTGGTCACCATGCTCGCGTTCACTCCCCGTCACCTGATCAACGTGTTCAGCCACTAGGAGGCGACAGATCATGACCTCGACACTCGCCGCCCCCCGCAGCCCCTACGCCCGCACCCCGCAGAAGCGCGGCGTGAACTGGGAGAAGTGGGGCTGGATCTACATGCGCGTCTCCGGCATCGTGCTGGTGGTGCTGATCTTCGGCCACCTGTTCGTGAACCTGATGGTGGGCGAGGGCGTCAGCGCCCTCAACTTCGCTTTCGTCGCCGGCAAGCTGGCCAACCCGTTCTGGCAGTGGTGGGATGTGGCGATGCTCTGGCTCGCGCTGATCCACGGCGGCAACGGCATGCGCACGCTGGTGAACGACTACGCCACCACCCGCGTCTCCCGCGGCATCCTCAAGTCCGCGATCCTCGCCGCAGTGGTCATCCTGATCGTGCTCGGCACGCTCGTGGTCTTCACCTTCGACGCCTGCCCGGTCGGCCAGCCCGCCGATCTCCTGCCCACTTTCTGCCAGGCCCTTTAGGCCCTCGAGGAGCTGTAAACAACTTTCATGACGGATGCACCTGTGACCAAGCCCGCCGAGTCCACCATCGTCGACGGCGTGCACTACCACCAGTTCGACATCGTGATCATCGGGGCGGGAGGCGCCGGCATGCGAGCCGCCATCGAGGCCGGCCCGAACGCATCCACCGCCGTGATCTCCAAGCTCTACCCCACCCGCTCACACACCGGTGCGGCGCAGGGCGGCATGGCCGCCGCCCTGGCGAACGTGGAGGAAGACAACTGGGAGTGGCACACCTTCGACACCGTCAAGGGCGGCGACTACCTGGTTGACCAGGACGCGGCGGAGATCCTGGCCAAGGAAGCCATCGACGCCGTCATCGACCTCGAGAACATGGGCCTGCCGTTCAACCGCACCCCCGAGGGCAAGATCGACCAGCGCCGCTTCGGCGGTCACACCCGCGATCACGGCAAGAGCCCGGTGCGCCGCGCCTGCTACGCCGCCGACCGCACCGGCCACATGATCCTGCAGACGCTGTACCAGAACTGCGTCAAGCGCGGCATCAACTTCTTCAACGAGTTCTACGTGCTCGACCTGATCATGACCAACGTCGACGGTGTCGACCAGCCCTCCGGCGTGGTCGCGTACGACCTCGCCAGCGGTGAACTGCACGTCTTCTCCGGCAAGGCGTTCATCTTCGCCACCGGCGGTTTCGGCAAGATCTACAAGACCACCTCGAACGCGCACACCCTCACCGGCGACGGCGTGGGCATCATCTGGCGCAAGGGCCTGCCGCTGGAGGACATGGAGTTCTTCCAGTTCCACCCGACCGGCCTGGCCGGCCTGGGCATCCTGCTCACCGAGGGCGCCCGCGGTGAGGGCGCCATCCTGCGCAACGCCTCCGGGGAGAGGTTCATGGAGCGCTACGCGCCCACCATCAAGGACCTCGCCCCGCGTGACATCGTGGCCCGCTGCATGGTCAAGGAGGTCGCGGAAGGTCGCGGCGCCGGCCCCAACAAGGACTACGTCTACCTGGACTGCACCCACCTGGGCGCCGAGGTGCTCGAGACCAAGCTGCCGGACATCACCGAGTTCGCCCGCACCTACCTCGGTGTCGACCCGGTCACAGAGCCGGTACCCGTGATGCCCACCGCGCACTACGCGATGGGCGGTATCCCCACCAACGTCAAGGCTGAGGTGCTGCGCGACAACACCACCGTCGTGCCCGGCCTGTACGCCGCCGGCGAATGCGCCTGCGTCTCGGTGCACGGCTCCAACCGGCTCGGCACCAACTCGCTGCTGGACATCAACGTGTTCGGCAAGCGCGCGGGCAACAACGCCGTCGAGTACGTCAAGACGGCCGAGTTCGTACCGCTGCCAGAAGACCCGGCCAAGTTCGTGCGCGAACTGCTCGCCACCATCCGCACCTCCACCGGCACCGAGCGCATCGCCGTGCTCCGCCGCGAGCTGCAGGAGGTCATGGACGCCAAGGCCCAGGTGTTCCGCACCGACGAGTCCCTGCGCGAGGTGACCGAGATCATCCACACCCTGCGCGAGCGTTACAAGAACATCGGCGTGCAGGACAAGGGCCGCCGGTTCAACACCGACCTGCTCGAGGCCGTTGAGCTGGGCTTCCTGCTCGACCTGGCCGAGGTGGTCGTGTTCTCCGCCCGCAACCGCAAGGAGAGCCGCGGCGGTCACATGCGCGACGACTTCCCCCTGCGCGACGACGTCAATTACCTGCAGCACACCATGGCCTACCTGTCGGGCGACGCCCTGTCGGCGGATGCTGCCGACCACATTTCGCTCGACTGGAAGCCCGTCACCATTACGCGCTACCAGCCGATGGAGAGGAAGTACTAGTGAGCACCCCCACCCTCGAGAAGCCCCCCGCGGTTCCCGAAGAGATCCAGTCGTTCACGGTCACCCTGTCGGTGCGCCGGTTCAACCCGGAGCTCGACGAAGACCCGCACTGGGAGAACTACGACGTACAGATGTACGCGACCGACCGCATCCTGGATGCCCTGCACAAGATCAAGTGGGAACAGGACGGGTCCTTGAGCTTCCGTCGTTCCTGCGCGCACGGCATCTGCGGCTCGGATGCGATGCGCATCAACGGGCGCAACCGCCTGGCCTGCAAGACCCTGATCAAGGACCTCGACATCACCAAGCCGGTGACGGTGGAGGCCATCAAGGGTCTGCCGCTGGAGAAGGACCTGATCGTGGACATGGAGCCGTTCTTCGCCTCCTTCCGCGAGGTGCAGCCGTTCCTGATGGCCCAGAACACGCCCAAGGACGGCAAGGAGCGCATCCAGACCGTCGCCCAGCGCGAGCGGTTCGACGACACCACCAAGTGCATCCTCTGCGCCGCGTGCACGTCGAGCTGCCCGGTGTTCTGGACCGACGGGCAGTACTTCGGCCCGGCCGCGATCGTGAACGCACACCGGTTCATCTTTGACTCCCGTGACGAGAGCGCCGCCGTGCGCCTCGACATCCTCAACGACAAGGAAGGCGTGTGGCGCTGCCGCACGACCTTCAACTGCACCGAAGCCTGCCCGCGTGGCATCCAGGTGACGCAGGCCATCGCCGAGGTCAAGCAGGCGATCATGCGCGGCAAGCCGTAACCTCTGACGGTTTCCTCACGAACGGCGGCCCACGGGCCGCCGTTCGTCGTTTCGCACCGGCCGCCGGGCACCCGCTGACTAGGCTGGGTCGATGAAGATCGGCGACCTTGTCACGCGCATCATGGCCACCCGCCCCGTGCGCGTGTTCACCCATTTCACCCAGAGCCGCGGGAACGTTCTCGCCTCCGGGATGGCCTACCAGGCGATCTTCGCGATCTTCGCCGCCCTCTGGCTGGTTTTCTCCATCGCCGGCCTCTGGCTGACCAGCAACCCGGAGCTGATGAACCAGCTTTTCGTGCTGATCAACCAGTCGGTGCCGGGGCTGATCGGCACGGACGGCTCCGACGGCGTGGTCAATGCCGAGACCCTCGCGGACACCGACGCGTTCAGCTGGGCCAGCGCCATCGCGCTGGTGGGGTTGCTCGCCACCACCCTGGCCTGGCTGAACACGACCTCGCAGGCCGTGCGCGGCATCTTCGGCATGGGTCAGGAGACCACCTTCTTCGTGCTGGTGAAGCTGCGTGAGCTCGGTCTCGGCCTGCTCTTCGGCCTGGCCCTCGTGGTCTCCGCGGTCATCTCGCTGGTGTCGTCGCAGCTGCTCGAGGTGTTCCTGGGTTTCTTCGGCCAGGGCAGGGACTCGTTCTGGTTCCAGGCCTCCAGCACCTCGGTGGGACTGCTCATCGTGCTGATCATCGACACCATCACCCTGGCCGCCCTGTTCCGGGTGCTGTCCCGCGTGCGCATCCCGTTCCGGAACCTGCTGGTCGGGTCGGTGCTCGGCGCGGTGGCGCTCGGAGTGCTCAAGGTGCTCGGTGCCGCCCTGCTCGGCGGCGCAGCCAGGAACCCGCTGCTGGCCGGTTTCGCGGTGATCATCGGTCTGCTGATCTGGTTCAACCTCACCTCCACCGTCACCCTGCTCGCCGCGGCCTGGATCGCCGTGGGCATGCAGGACGCCGGAATCCCGCCGTCGACGCTGAGCGCGGACGAGGCCAAGAAGCTCGCCGAGGAGAAGGAGGCGGAGGCGAAACGGCTCGTGGCTGCCGCGGAACTGCGCGAGGCGCGGGAGGCGCTGGCGGAGGCGTCCTGGTATCAACGCCCCAGCGCGACCCGACGGCTGCGCCGGGCGGAGAAACGAGCGGCGAAGTACGAGCCGAGCGCGACCACGGCGGTGCGCTGACGTCTCGGCCAGGCCCCGGCGTCGGGGGCACTCGGTAGAATCGGCGCATGCCGCTTTCTCCCTCAGACTCCACCGTTGCGCCCCTGCGCATCGCCAGCATCAACACCAACGGCATCCGTGCCGCCTTCCGTAAGGGCATGGGCGACTGGCTCGCCACCAGGGACGTCGACATCCTGGCCATTCAGGAGGTGCGCGCCGCGACCGAGGACATCGAGGCCCTGCTCGGCCCGGACTGGAACATTCTGCACGACGCCGCGTCGGCCAAGGGCCGCGCCGGTGTGGCCATCGCCAGCCGCAAGAGCGCGTCGATCCACCGGGTGGAGCTGGGCCACCCCGACTTCGACAGCGCCGGCCGTTGGCTCGAGGCCGACTACGAGGTCAACGGCAAGATCGTCACCGTGGTGAGCACCTACGTGCACTCCGGTGAGGTGGACACCCCCAAGCAGGTGGAGAAGTTCACCTTCCTCGATTCCATGCTCACCCGGCTGCCCGAGCTCGCCGCGCACAGCGACCGGGTCGTGGTGCTCGGCGACCTCAACGTGGGCCACCGCAAGTTCGACATCAAGAACTGGAAGGGCAACGTCAAGCGCGCCGGCTTCCTGCCGGAGGAACGCGCCTACTTCGACCGAATCCTCGGCGCCGAAGACGAGGCCGACTACAACAACGGCGCCGGCCTCGGCTGGGTGGACGTGGGCCGCAAGGCGGCAGGTGAGATCGACGGGCCGTTCACCTGGTGGTCCTGGCGGGGCCAGGCGTTCGACAACGACACCGGCTGGCGCATCGACTACCAGCTCGCGACGCCCGCACTGGCGGCATCCGTCGTGAATTACACGGTCGACCGGGCGGACGCCTACGACCAGCGCTGGAGCGACCACGCGCCCGTGGTCGTCGACTACAACATCTGATTTTTGTATTGCCGCTGCTGCGGCCTTGAACCTGACGAAAGACTCCCCTATGACCAAGACCCGCCTCTACTCCGGCATGCAGCCGTCGGCCGATTCGCTGCAGATCGGCAATTACATCGGTGCGCTGCTGAACTGGAAGAAGCTGCAGCAGACCCACGACGCGTTCTTTTCGATCGTGGACCTGCACGCCATCACCGTGGCGCAGGACCCGGCCAAGCTGCGCGAGAACACCCGCGCCACCGCCGCTCAGTACATCGCCGCGGGCATCGACCCGGCCGAATCGACGCTGTACGTGCAGTCGCACGTGGCCGCGCACGCGCAGCTGGCCTGGGCGCTGAACACCCTCACCGGATTCGGTGAGGCCAGCCGGATGACCCAGTTCAAGGACAAGTCGGTGAAGCAAGGAGCTGACGCCACCACGGTGGGGCTGTTCGCCTACCCGGTGCTGATGGCCGCGGACATCCTGCTGTTCCAGAGCGAGATCGTGCCGGTGGGCGAGGACCAGCGCCAGCACGTCGAACTCACCCGCGACCTGGCCGCCCGCTTCAACTCCCGGTTCGGCGAGACCTTCACGGTGCCGACCGCTTCGATCATCCGTGACACCGCGAAGATCTACGACCTGCAGAACCCGACCGCGAAGATGTCGAAGTCGGCCGAGTCGCACGCCGGCGTGATCTGGATGCTCGACGAGCCATCCGTGACGGCGAAGAAGATCATGCGGGCCGTGACGGATGCCGAGGGCGGCGTGGTCTTCGACCGGGAGAACAAGCCCGGCGTGGCCAACCTGCTCACGATCTACTCCGTGATGGCCGAGCGTTCGGTGCAGTCTCTGGAGGACGAATACGCGGGTCGCGGTTACGGCGATTTCAAGAAGGGCCTGGCCGAGGTGGTCACCGAGACCTTCGGCGGCATTCGCGCACGCGTGCTCGAGCTGCTCGACGACCCGGCCGAGCTGGACCGGATTCTGGCCGGCAACGCCGACCGGGCCGCGGCCGTGGCCGACGTCACGCTGGCGAACGCGTTCGACCGGATGGGGTTCCTGGCGCGCCGCTGAGGCGTGCGCGGGGGTGTGCGGATGCTGCCGGTCGAGTTGTCTTCTGGGGTGTTGCGGTTGGATGCGCCGCAGGGCGCCGATGCCGACCGGGTGGTCGAGTATTGCCAGGACCCGGTCATGCCGAGCTACCTGGCGCGCCTGCCCTGGCCGTACCGGGTGACGGATGCGACCGACTTTCTGACCGGGTACGTGCCGGCGGCCTGGGCGGACGACCAGGAGTACACCTGGGCGCTGCGCGGGCCGGCATCGGCTGCGTCGTCGGCGTCTGTGTCTCCGCTGCTGGGTGTGATCAGCCTGACCGTGCCGGTCGGTGGCGACCGGGCCAGTTCGATCGGGTTCTGGCTGGGCCCGCAGCATCGCGGCCGGGGCCTGATGGTGGAGGCCCAGCGGTTGGTGCTCGACTGGGGCTTCACGACCGGCCTCTGCGAGAGCGTGCGCTGGGAAGCCGTCGCGGGCAACCTCGCGTCGGCCAGGGCCGCCCGGAAGGCCGGGTTTCGCTACACCGGGCTGGGTCCGGCCGGGATCGCGTATCGCGACGGCACGCATCCGCCGTCGTGGAAGGGCGAGCTGCACGCCGCCGACGACCGCACACCGGCCCAGGGGTGGCCGGCCGAGGTCGTGGGCGCGTGAGCGCCGCCGTGCGCTCCTGCGGGCTGCTGTGGCCGGTGAGGCTGCTGTGACGGGTGGGGGCGGTGTGGCTACGCCCGTTCTGGTGCTGTTCGACCTCGACGACACCCTCTTCGCGCACCGGGAGGCCGTGGCGGCCGGCATCCTCGGCCACGTCGCCGCGCAGGGCGGCCGCGGTGCGGCCGCCGACCCGCACGAGGTCGTCACGCTGTGGAATGCCCTCGAGGAGCAGCACTATCACGCCTACCTCGCCGGCGATCTGGACTTCGCCGGGCAGCGCGGTGCCAGGGCGCGCGACTTCGCGGCCGCCCACGGGGTGCAGCTCTCGGCCGCGGAGGCCGCGGCCTGGTTCGAGGACTACTTCCTGCACTACCGGGCGAATTGGCGCCTGCACGACGACGCCCTGCCCTGCCTGGACGAGTTGGCTCTGCGCATCCCTGGCGTGCGATTCGGGCTGATCACCAACGGCGAGCTGGCCTACCAGAGTGTGAAACTGGTCGACACCGGCCTGGACGCCCGGGTGGAGCAGGTGGTCACCTCGGCGGAGTTCGGCCTGGCCAAGCCCCGGCCGGAGATCTTCCTGCACGCCGCCGGCCTGTTCGGGGCCGACCCGGCGTCGGTCGTGTACGTGGGTGATCGGCTGCGCACCGACGCGATCGGGGCCGCCGCCGCGGGGCTCACCGGCGTGTGGCTGGACCGCGTGGGCACGGCCGGCCCTCCCCCGACCGAGGCCGACCTGGCCGAGGCCCGCCGGCTCGGCGTCATCCGTCTCAGCACCCTCGACGCACTGCCGAACGCCCTGACCCCCTACTAACCGCTCGACCATCCCTGGCGACACCCAGGCCCCGGCACGCCCCGGGCGGTGGGCATAACTCCTGCAATTCTCAGCTTGCGTGCGCGCCGGTCCCGGAATCACGCGGCTGCCAGTATCAAGACTCGAGAATTGCAGGAGTTATGCTCGCCCAAGCTCCGCAAGTCGACGTGGGGACCGTCTGCGGGCTGGTGCTGACGTCGCCGAGTTGGATGCGTCCTCCGCCGCCGAGCGCTGCACAACTCCTGCAATTCCCGACTACCTCGGCGCAGCTGCCCCGTAAAGACGCGGCGGGTTGCATCCGAACTCGAGAACTGCAGGAGTTATGCACGCTGCAGGTCTTGGACGGCCGGGCAGGAGAGGGCTGGGGGGCGGTCAGGGCCGCGCGGCGCCGCCGCGGCTGATCTCGACCAGATGACGAATGGCCGCCACCACGGTCTCCGGCTCGAACATGATGTGCTGGTACAGCACCCGCAGGGACACATAGCCCCGCTCGGCCAGGAGCAGGTCACGACTACGGTCGCGGACGTGCTGCTCCCACTCCTTGTGAAATCCTTGGCTATCGGCCTCGACCACAACGCAGCCCTCAACGAGCGTGTCGACCCGGCCGACCCCGTCGATGACGACCTGAATCTCGCACTGCAGTCCGGCGTTGAGGATCACCTCGCGCAAGACGGTCTCCTGGCCCGCCTCTGATCGGGCGTTGATCCGCGGACGCAGACTCTGGTGCGCAGCGGGCACCCTGGCGAATATTTCAGCCAGGTCGTGATGACGGATGCGCCGCTCGTGCAGCGCGAGATCCAGCGCTGCGAGGGCGAAGCGTGGCTCCTGGCAGCGGATGATCTGCACGAGGGCGTCCCGCACGCCCACGCAGAACTCGGTACCCTCGCTCTCGTCGATCAGCGGCCACCAGTGCAGTTGCACACCGTCGCGCGGCAGCTCGGCGAGAGGCCGAAACCGGGTGTGCGGGCTGCGAAGCCGGGAGGCCTCCCGATCCAAGTGCAGGTGGGTGTGGCTGTCGTCGAAGACGAACAGTCCAAGCTCTGCTGCGGCCGAGACGCAGGCCAGCCGACCGCCCACTCGCACGGCCTCGAGGGTGTGTTGGTCGAGGGTGGGTCGGGCGTAGTGATCGCGGCGCACGCGGATGATGTCGCCGTTGCGCACAGCTGCCGTGATCGCCCCACCGCTCATACCGCTCCGACGCAGGTCCATGCGGTGGATGATGCGGCGGGAGCCGAACAGGTAGGCGAGGTAGACGGGAGGCATACCGGTACGGTGCGGCAGGTGCGCATCCGCTGACCAAGAGGCGGCCAGTCTGTGCACAACCGGGCCCGACCATCACCTGTGGAGAACACCCACCACCGTCGATCTGGCGAGCGGCCCCCGCAGTCAGTGACAATCCGTCCGCCGGTCACCCGCTCGACGTCTGCATAACTCCTGCAATACGACCGCCGGCCGGATGCCCAGCCCCGTGATTGCGGGGCCGGCAGCCGGCCGGCAGAGAAATAGCAGGAGTTATGCGCCCCACCCTCACGTTGACGGGCGGGGCGGGGCGGGGGGGGCGGGCGGGGCTACAGGACGTCTTCGTCGACCCAGTCGAGGGTCTTGGTGACGGCCTTCTTCCAGTTGCGCAGCAGGCGGGCGCGCTCGGCGTCCTCCATGTCGGGCTCCCAGCGGGCGTCTTCCTGCCAGTTGGTGCGCAGCTCGCCCAGTCCGCTCCAGAAGCCCACGGCCAGGCCGGCCGCGTACGCGGCGCCGAGCGCGGTGGTCTCGGCCACGACCGGGCGCACCACGGGCACGCCGAGGATGTCGGCCTGGAACTGGAGCAGCAGGTTGTTGCCGGTGGCGCCGCCGTCGACCTTGAGCTCGGTCAGCGGCACGCCGGAGTCCGCGTTGACGGCGTCGATGACCTCGCGGGTCTGGAACGCGATGGCCTCCAGCGCCGCCCGGGCGATGTGGCCCTTGTTGACGAACCGGGTCAGGCCCACCAGCGCACCGCGGGCATCCGCACGCCAGTACGGCGCGAACAGGCCGCTGAACGCCGGCACGAAGTAGGCGCCGCCGTTGTCGTCGACGGTGCGGGCCAGGGTCTCGATCTCGCTCGCCGACGAGATCAGGCCCAGGCTGTCGCGCAGCCACTGCACCAGCGACCCGGTGACGGCGATCGAACCCTCGAGGGCGTAGTGCGGTTCGGCGTCGCCGAGCTTGTAACCCAGCGTGGTGAGCAGGCCGTTCTTGGAGTGGATGATCTCGGTGCCGGTGTTGAAGATCAGGAAGTTACCGGTGCCGTAGGTGTTCTTCGCCTCGCCCTGGTCGAACGCGGCCTGACCGAAGGTGGCGGCCTGCTGGTCACCGAGGATGCCCGCAATGGGCACCTCGCGCAGCAGGCTGTGCTCGTTGACGGTGCCGTAGACCTCGCTGGAGGAGCGGATCTCGGGCATCATCGAGCGCGGCACGCCGAATTCGGCAAGGATCTCGTCGTCCCATTCGAGGGTCTCGAGGTTCATGAACAGGGTGCGGCTGGCGTTGGTGACGTCGGTGGCGTGCACGCCGCCCTCCAGGCCGCCGGTGAGGTTCCAGAGCACCCAGGTGTCTGTCGTGCCGAACATCAGGTCGCCCCGCTCGGCCTTCTCGCGGGCGCCCTCCACGTTCTCCAGGATCCAGACGATCTTGGTGCCGGAGAAGTAGGTGGCCAGGGGCAGGCCGACGGTGGCCTTGAACCGGTCACCGCCACCATCCGCGGCGAGACGGTCGACGATGGGCTGGGTGCGGGTGTCCTGCCAGACGATGGCGTTGTAGACCGGCAGGCCGGTGGTGCGGTCCCAGACCACGGCGGTCTCGCGCTGGTTGGTGATGCCGACGGCCTCGATGTCGTGCCGGGTCAGGTTGGCCTTGGACAGCGCCTGGCCGATGACCTGGCGGGTGTTGCCCCAGATCTCCATCGGGTCGTGCTCGACCCAGCCGGCGCGGGGGAAGATCTGCTCGTGCTCGAGCTGACCGGTGGAGATGATCGAGCCGGCGTGGTCGAAGATGATGGCGCGGGTGCTCGTGGTGCCCTGGTCGATGGCGAAGATGTACTTGTCACTCATGTCGGAACTCCTGTGTTGGGACGCGGTTGTGTGAGATTGAGCTGATGAGATTGATGGCTGAATCGAGGGGTGGATCAGGTGAGGATGGGCAGCAGCACCAGCGACGCCCAGCCGGCGAGCACTCCGCCGATGACCGGGCCGGCGACGGGAACCCAGGAATAGGCCCAGTCGGAGCCGCGCTTGCCCGGGATGGGCAGCAGGGCGTGGGCGATGCGGGGGCCCAGGTCGCGGGCCGGGTTGATGGCGTAACCGGTCGGTCCGCCCAGCGAGGTGCCGATCACGATCACCAGGAAGGCTACCGGCAGGGCGCCGAGGGCGGCCATGCCGCCGTTTTCGCCCTGACGTCCGTCGCTGAAGCCGATGATCACCAGCACCAGCACGAAGGTGCCGATGATCTCGGTGACCAGGTTCCAACCGTACGAGCGGATGGCCGGCCCGGTGGCGAACACGCCGAGCTTGTTGGCCGGGTCGGTCTCCTGGTCGAAGTGCTGTTTGTACGCCAACCAGACGAAGACGGCGCCGAGGATCGCGCCGATCATCTGCGCGGCGATGTACACGAGCACCGACAGCACGTTCACCGGCACGCCCGAGCCGAACTCGGTGGCGCCGGAGGCCACGAGGCCCAGTGTCACCGCCGGGTTCAGGTGCGCGCCGGAGTTGTAGGAGACGATCACACCGGCGAAGACCGCGAGGCCCCAACCGATGGTGACCATGAGGAAGCCGGCTCCGAAGCCTTTGTTCTTCGTGAGGGCGACGTTGGCGACGACGCCACAGCCGAGCAGGACGAGGAGAGCGGTGCCCACCACCTCCGCGAGGAATACAACTCCGAGATTGTCCACATTGACCTTTCGTGTTTCGGCGCACACGGAAGGTTCCGCGCACACCGTCGTGCAGCAGTGGGGAGCGGAGAAGTCCTCCGCTCCCTCACATTCGAAGAATTACAGCGAGTGCACCGCGTCCGCGGCGGCCAGGTCAACGCCGTGCACCTCACGCAGCTCCAGGGTGGCCTGGGCCACCTCGGCGGCGCTCGTGGCGGCATCCCAGCCCAGCACGGGTGCGAGCACCCCGGCCAGCTCGTCGAGCAGGGCCAGGCTGAGCCCGCCGACGAAGGCGAGGGACGTGCGGCGCAGCAGCAGGTCGATCAGGTGGGTGACCGACTCCTCGCGCGCCAGGTACTCGATCTCCCGGCGGGTGTAGAGCGGGTTGTGCGCCAGCGGCGCATCCGGCTGCTCCGTGAGGAAGTCGATGATCGCGCCGGCCCGGGTGCCGTACCGGGTGAGCAGGGCCTGGGCGCGGGCCCGGCCGACCTCGTCGCCGTGCGCGGCGAGCCAGACGGTGTGCGCGGCCGGAGTGGCCGGGAAGTCCTTGCCGCCGCCGATGGCGAGCCCCTCGGTGGACACCGTGCGCGGCAGGCCGAGCAGGGTGAGGATGTCGCCGCTGAGGTGTTCGGCCAGGGCGCGGAAGGTGGTCCACTTGCCGCCGACCAGGCTGAGCAGGGTGCCGGGGCGCGCTCCCAGCGGGCTGGACTCGATGCGGTAGTCCCGCGACACGAAGCCGGGCGCCTCGTCGTCGTGCCGGGGCAGCGGACGCACGCCGGAGAACCTGAACACGATGTGCGAACGGTCCACCACGATGTCGGGGAAGACGTGCTTGACCAGGTCGAAGAAGTAGTCGATCTCGTCTTCGGTGGTGCGGATCGGCTGGCTCATGTCGTGCTCGAGGTCGGTGGTGCCGATGAGCACCCGGCCGGCGAGCGGGTAGATCAGCACGATGCGGCCGTCGTTGTTCTCGAAGAAGATTTCGCCGCCGCCGGTCGCGGCGAGCAGCTCCGGGTGGTCGAGCACGATGTGCGACCCCTTGGTGCCGCCCATGTAGGTGCTGGCCTGGCCGAGCGCCGAGTTGGTCAGGTCGGTCCACGGTCCGGAGGTGTTCACGACGACGTCGGCGGCGAAACTGAATTCCTCGCCGGTTGTGGTGTTGCGCAGGCGCACGCCGTCGGCGTCCATCCCCACGGCTTCGACGTAGTTGGCGGCGCGGGCGTGCGGCCCGGTGTCGAGGCCGTCGCGGAGCACGTCCAGGGCCAGGCGCTCCGGGTCGTGCATCGACGCGTCGTAGTAGGTGGCGGTGTACTTGAGGCCGGGGTTCAGCCGCGGCAGGCGTTCGAGCGACTTCTTGCGGCCGTGGAACTCGTGCTTGGGCACCGAGCCGCCGTCGCGGGAGAAGGAGTCGTAGAGCACCAGGCCGACCTTGATCAGCAGCGCACCGCGCTCCTGGGCCTTGCCCTGCTTGTGGGTGAGGAAGCGCAGCGGCGCGGCGAGCACGCCGGAGAGGGCGGAGAACATCGGCACCGTGGTCTTCAGCGGCTTCACGTAATGCGGGGCGATCTTGAGCAGGCTGTTGCGCTCGGTGACCGACTCCTTCACGAGCCTGAATTCGCCGTTCTCCAGGTAGCGGATGCCACCGTGGATCATGTGCGAGGACGCCGCGGAGGCGCCGGAGACGAAGTCGCCCCGGTCGACGATGGTGACGTCAACACCCTGCAGTGCCAGGTCGCGGAAGGTGGCGATGCCGTTGATGCCGGCGCCGATGATGAGGACCTTCGCCCAGGGACGCGCGGCCAGTGCGGATCGGGCGGAATCGGCGGGCGAGGAATGGGAGTTGGACTGCACTGTGCACTACCTTTGTTCGTTCTTCGGCCGGACGGGAGACCCGGTGGTGCCGGCCGAATTGGTGCGGACGGCCCAGCCGGGTTTGCGCGGGGGCCCTCCATGTGGATTAATCAAGCTTGAGTAGATCAATCACATCCGGTCAAGCTGGGTGAACAAACGTGCAAGGAGGGGCTGTGAGCCTCGTTGACGAGTCAGCGCAGTCCGATCGGGTGCGGGATGCCCTCACGGCCGCGCACCTGTATTACATGCAGGACCTGACCATGGATGCCATCGCCCACGAGCTGCACACCTCCCGCTCCTCGGTGTCCCGCCTGCTCAGCCACGCCCGCGCCACCGGCCTGGTCGACATCCAGATCCGCTCTCCCCTGGACGCGCCGAGCCGCCTGGAATTGCTCATCCAGGAGCGCTTCCACATCACCGCGCACGTCGTTCCGGTGCCCGATCACGCCACGGATGTGGACAGATTGGAGCGGGTGGCGCTTTCGGTTGCACGGATTCTCGGCCAGTTCTTCGACTCGAACATGGTGATGGGCATCGCCTGGGGGTCGACGATGAACGCGATCAGCCGCCATGTCACGCCCAAGCAGACCCACGGCTCGCAGATCATCCAGCTCAACGGCGCGGGCAATATGCGCACCACCGGCCTCAGCTACGCCAGCGAGATCCTCGGCCGGTTCGGGTATGCCTTCGGCGCGCACGTTCACCAGTTTCCGGTGCCGGCCTTCTTCGACAGCCCCGCGACCAAGCAGGCGCTCTGGCGCGAACGCAGCGTGAGCCGGCTGCTGGAGATGCAGGCCCGGATGGACGTGGCCCTGTTCGGCCTCGGCTCGCCGTTCTCCGAGGTGCCCAGCCACGTCTACGCGGGCGGGTACCTCGAGGAGCCGGACTACGCCTCGCTCAGCCGCTCCGGCGTGGTGGGCGATGTGGCCACCATCTTCTACCGGGCCGACGGCTCCACCGACGGCATCCAGCTGAACGCCCGCGGCACCGGCCCGGACTTCACCGTGCTCAGGCAGACACCGCGCCGGCTCTGCGTGGTATCGGGAACGGCCAAGCTCGCCAGCCTCCGCGGCGCGTTGAAAGCCGACCTGATCACCGATTTGTTCGTGGACGAGAGTACCGCCCGGGCCCTGGTCGCCAATATCTGACCCGCCGCGGACGACGTCGGGTTACGTCGGGAATACCCCGGAGCGGCA
Organism: Cryobacterium inferilacus; assembly: GCF_019599185.1. Classification (GTDB taxonomy): domain Bacteria; phylum Actinomycetota; class Actinomycetes; order Actinomycetales; family Microbacteriaceae; genus Cryobacterium; species Cryobacterium inferilacus. The sequence goes on from NZ_JAIEUL010000006.1 coordinate 94,996, forward strand.
CGCGTTGAGATATAACTGACAGTAGATACGTGCTCCGGGGTCGGTGAGAATCCGAACCGGCGGTTACAGTCCGCGAGCTGAGACCCGATGTTTGGGTTTCGGTTGAGCTGGTGAAACTCCAGCACCGACGGTTAAAGTCCGGATGGGAGGCGCACGAATCGATGGTTCCTCGTGGACCGTCGACGGTTTTCGCGTACGCGAAATCCCCTCCCGGAGCGTCCAAACGACGGGAGAGGGAATGCACCAGCAGCACACGCTTGAGCGCGCGATGCGCCGAGCCCTGCAGCTGGCCGGCAACGGCCCGGCCGAGGGCGTCAACCCCCGCGTCGGCTGCGTGATCCTCAGCCCGGCCGGCGAGATCATCGCCGAGGGCTGGCACCGCGGCGCCGGCACCTGCCACGCCGAGGTGGATGCCCTCGCCCGGCTCGACCCGGCCGCCGCCCACGGCGCCACCGCCGTGGTCACCCTCGAACCCTGCAACCACACCGGCCGCACCGGCCCGTGCGCTCTGGCGCTCATCGACGCCGGCATCGGCCGGGTGGTCTACGCCGTCGCCGACCCCGGACCGCACTCCTCCGGCGGCGGCGACCGGCTGCGCGCGGCCGGCATCGACGTGACCGGCGGCCTGCTCGCCGACGAGGTGGCGGCCTTCCTGGCCGACTGGCTGGTCTCGGCGCGCCTGGGCCGACCGTTCGTGACCGTGAAATGGGCCTCCAGCCTCGACGGCCGCGCCGCCGCCGCCGACGGCTCCAGCCGCTGGATCACCGGGCCGGCCGCCCGCCGGGACGTGCACGAACGCCGCGCCCGCGCCGACGCGGTCCTGGTGGGCACCGGCACCGCCCTGGCCGACGACCCGTCGCTGACCGCCCGATCCGACGACGGCACCCTGCTGCCGCACCAGCCGCGACCCGTGGTGGTGGGGCGCCGACCGGTGCCGGCCGACGCGGCCGTGCACCGGCATCCGCTCACCCCGTGGTTTCCGGCCGGGCACGACGTGGCCGCGCTGTTGCGTGAGCTGCACGAGCGCGGCATCCGCCGGGTCTTCGTGGAGGGCGGCCCCACCCTGGCCAGCGCCTTCGTGCGGGCCGGCCTGGTCGACGAGTACCTCGTCTACCTGGCGCCCACCCTGCTCGGCGGCGACAGGCTCGCCCTGGGCGACATCGGCGTCGCCGGCATCGACGCCCAGCGTCGGCTGCGGATCGATCAGCTGCACAGGCTCGGCGACGACCTTCTCCTGGTCGCCCGGCCGGCCGACACCGACCAGACCACCCCCACCGACCAGACCGACCACACCACCACCAGGGCCGACACGGCCCCGACGAGCTAAGGACCAGATGTTCACCGGAATCATTGAGGAACTCGGCACCGTCGAGCGCATCGAGCGCACGGCGGATGCCGCCCGCCTCACCATCCGCGGCCCCCGCGCGGTCGACGGCGCCGGGCACGGCGACTCCATCTCGGTCAGCGGCGTCTGCCTCACCGTGGTGGAGCAGACCAGCGACACCTTCACCGCCGACGTGATGGCGCAGACCCTGTCGATGTCCACGCTCGCCGGTGTCACCGAGGGCACCCCGGTGAACCTCGAACGCGCCGCCCTGGTGGGCGGCCGCCTCGGCGGCCACATCGTGCAGGGCCACATCGACGGCACCGGCACGGTGCTGGCCGTCGTGCCCGGCGACGCCTGGCGCGTCGTGCGGTTCAGCCTCGATGCGGCTCTGGCGCCGCTGGTGGTGGACAAGGGCTCCATCGCCATCGACGGGGTCTCCCTCACGGTGAGCACCATCTCGCCGCCCGAGCTGCCCGACCAGTGGTTCGAGGTGTCGTTGATCCCCGAGACCCTCGCCGCCACCACGCTGGGCGGCCTGACCGTGGGCGACAGGGTCAACCTGGAGACCGACATCCTCGCCCGGCACGTGCAGCGGATGCTCGCCCTCGCGGCGAGCGCCGCCGCCCCCTCGACCGAAGCATCCGTACCATCCGCAGTTCTAAGGAGCACCTCATGAGCCTCGCCGACATCCCCACCGCACTGGCGGCACTCCGGCTCGGCAAGCCCGTCATCGTCGCCGACGACGAGGGCCGCGAGAACGAGGGCGACGTGATCATCTCCGCCCAGCTGGCCACCCAGGAGTGGATCGCCTGGACGGTGCGGCACTCGAGCGGCTTCATCTGCGCGCCGATGACCAACGACATCGCCGACACCCTCGACCTACCCGTGATGGTGCTCAACAACGAGGACCCGCGCGGCACCAACTACACGGTCACCGTCGACGCCGCCGACAGGTTGAGCACCGGCATCAGCGCCGCCGACCGGGCGCACACCCTGCGGGTGCTGGCCGAGCCGACGTCCACGCCGGCCAGCCTCAACCGGCCCGGCCACATCCTGCCCTTGCGGGCCGTGGACGGCGGGGTGCGGGAACGCGACGGCCACACCGAGGCCGCGGTGGACCTGATGAAGCTGGCCGGGCTCATCCCCGTCGCCGGCATCGCCGAGATCGTCGCCGAGGACGGCGAGATGATGCGCCTGCCCGGGCTGCTCGTGCTCGGCGAGCGCGAGGGCGTGCCGGTGATCACCATCGCCGACCTCATCGCGCACCTGCAGGAGTTCCACTGCGACGACGACCTCGCCTCGGTCAGTCCGATCCGCGAATCGCCGCGGGTGGACTTCGAGGTGGAGACCACGGTGCCCACCGAGCACGGCGCGTTCCAGATTCGCGCCTACCGCGACCGGATGACCGGGGCCGACCACGTCGCCATCGTCTCCGGCACCCCGCGGGACGGCGCCCTCGTGCGGGTGCACTCCGAATGCCTCACCGGCGAGGCCTTCGGCTCGCTCAAGTGCGAGTGCGGGCCGCAGCTGCAGGCCGCGCTGGACACCATCGACCGCGACGGCGGCGTCGTGGTCTACCTCCGCGGCCAGGAGGGTCGCGGCATCGGCCTGATCAACAAGCTGCGCGCCTACAAGCTGCAGGAGGACGGCCTGGACACCCTCGACGCGAACCTCGCGCTGGGCCTGCCGGCCGACTCCCGCGACTACGGCGCGGCCTCCGCCATCCTCGACGAACTGGGCCTGGGCTCGGTGCGGCTGCTCACCAACAACCCGGAGAAGGCGCGCCAGCTCCAGGCCTACGGCGTGACGGTCACCGAACGGGTGCCGCTGGTCGTGGGCGTCGGCAGCCACAACGAGGACTACCTCGCCGCCAAACGTGACCGCATGGGCCACGACATCTCAGCACACCAGATCGTGAAAGGACTCGCACTATGAGTGGAGCAGGCTCCCCCGACATCGCTGTCGACGGCACCGGACTGGAGGTCGTGATCATCGCCGGCCGCTGGCACGACGTGATCACCGACGGCCTCATCGCCGGGGCCACCCGGGTGCTCGAGGCCTCCGGGGCCCGGTACTCGCTGGTGCGGGTGCCCGGCAGCTTCGAGCTGCCCGTGGCGAGCAAGGTGGCGCTGGACAGCGGCGCCGACGCTGTCGTGGCGCTGGGGGTCATCATCCGCGGCGGCACCCCGCACTTCGAGTACGTCTCGGCGGCGGCGACGGACGGCCTCACCCGGGTGGCGCTGGACACCGGCAAGCCGGTGGGTTTCGGCGTGCTCACCCTCGACGACGAGCAGCAGGGCCTGGACCGGGCCGGGCTGCCCGGCTCGAAGGAGGACAAGGGCGAGGAGGCCGCGACCGCGGCGCTGGCCACGGCCGTGCTGCTCAAGGCCCTGCGCGAGCGCTAGGCCCTAGCTGTCTCGGGAGCCGCCACCCGCCCTGCACTCAGTCCCGGCCGTTCCCGGCCTTTCTGGTGCATAACTCCTGCAATTTCTCGGATGACGCGCATCCGGGCCCGGAATCACGCGGGAGTGCGGCCCCGCGACAAGAATCTGCAGGAGTTATGCGTCACGGCACGGGCCAGGCGCAGCAGGGCCGGACGGGGCAGAGCACTGGGCGGGACTGGGGAGCGGGGAGCGAGCGCTAGGCCCTAGCGGGGTTCCAGCAGCGCGGTGACCCGTTCGAGCAGGTCGTTGGCGCGGAACGGCTTGATCAGGTAGCCATCCGCGCCCGTCGCCATGGCCAGGGCGATGTCGCTGTCCTGCGACTTGGCGGTGAGCAGCAGGATGCGCGGCTGGGTCAGCGCGGTGTCGGCGCGAACCTGCGCGCACACCTCGATGCCCGTGAGCTTGGGCATCATCCAGTCCAGCACGATCAGCTCGGGCGAGCCGGCTCGGGCGGCCGCGAGGCCCTCCTCGCCGTCGCCGGCCTCGGACACCTCGTGCCCGGCACGGCGCAGCTTGTGGCCGATCAGGGCCCTGACGTCCTCGTCGTCCTCGACGATCAAAATGCGTGGCATGCGGCGTGTCCCCTGGTTCGGCGTTCGATCTTTCGCGCCTGTCACCCGCACTGGGCACACGACACGCTACGTTGACATTATCCAATCGCGCCGCGGTCGGTTTCACAGGGGGAGACACCACGCCGGTGAACAATCTCGTCGCGTCACTCTGGGCCGCGCCGCGCCAGTGGCGGTACGCGGCGATACTCCTGCTGCTGGTGGTGGCCTACGGCCTCGGCGTTGCCGCGCTGGCCGCGCCCAACGCCGAGTTCGGGGTCGCCGCCTGGTGGCCCGCCGCCGCGGCTAGCGTGCTCGCCATGTGTGTGGCCAGGGGCCGGGAACGTTGGGCGGTGGCGCTATTGGTGGCCCTGGTCAGCGTGGCCTCGAACCTCGGCGGCGGCCGCGCCCTGCCCGTGGCCCTCGGTTTCGGGCTGGCCAACGCGCTCGAGGCGGTCGTGGTCACCGGCATTCTGGCGTCCCGCGACGAACCGGCCCGGCTGCACACCGTGCGCGACGTGCTCGGCTTCGTGATCGCGGTGCTCTGCGGGGCCGTGACCATCGGGCTCGTCGCCGCGAGCACCCTGGTCCTGTTCGCGGATGCCGACTTCGGCGCGGTGCTGCTCTCGGCCATCCCCTCACACGCGTTCGCGGTCTTCGTGCTCGTTCCGCTCGCCCTGGTGCAGAAGGGCCGCGGCCGGCCGGAGCGCCGCCTGGAGCTGCTCATCCATGTGGGTGTGCTGCTGCTGGTGCTCGGCGTGGCGTACGGACCGGGCCGGTCACTGCCGATCTCCTTCCTGATCCTGCCGCTGCTGACCTGGGCCGCATTCAGGTTCGGCATCAGGATCGTGGCCTGGGAGCTGTGCGGCACGGCGCTGGTCGCGTCGGGCCTGACGTCGATGGGTATCGGCTACTTCACCTCCGGCCAGGGCACCGCCATCGGCACCACCGGGTCCTTCGTTCAGATCTTCCTGGTCACCTTCGCCAGCTCAATGCTGCTGCTGGCTGCCGAGCTGGCGCAGCGGGACGACCTGCTCGCCCGGGAACGGGACGTGGTGCAGGCCCTGCGCGAGCTCAACCGGCAGAAGGACGACTTCGTCTCGTCGGTCAGCCACGAGCTGCGCACCCCGATCACGAGCATCCTGGGCTTCGCCGAGGAGCTCGAGGACACCGCGCTCGACGCCGACCAGGCCCGGTTCACCCGGGTGATCGTGCGCAACTCGCACCGGCTGGCGCAGCTGGTGGAGGACCTGCTCGACCTCTCCAAGATGAGCACCCAGACCGACGCCGGCCAGGCCGAACCGGTTGACCTGGCGGCGCTGGTGACCGAGTGCGTCGAGGAACTGGCCCCGCAGGCGCACGCCGCCGGGGTACGTCTGACCGCCGAGTTCGGTGCCGGACCGTTCAACGTGCGCAGTTCGGTGTCCGACCTGCGCCGGGTGCTCACGAACCTGGTCTCGAACGCCGTCAAGTTCACGCCCCCGCACGGCCAGGTCTGGGTCGGCTGCACCGTCGACGCCGACGGCGTGCTGCTCACCGTCAGCGACAACGGCGTCGGCATCCCGCCGCAGGACATCGAGCGGGTCTTCGACAGGTTCTTCAGATCGGCCAGCGCCGAGTTGCTGGCGGGCACCGGACTGGGGCTCCCCCTCACGAAGGGACTCGTCGACAGGCTCGGCGGCACCATCGACCTGCAGTCCGACGGACGCACCGGCACCCACGTCACCGTCGCCCTCCCCCGTGTCCCGGCGCTGCGCATCGCGAGCGCCGCTGCCCCCGCGGCCGATTCGTCGGGCGCCGCGGCGCGAATGTAGGCTGAATCCGGCCGCCACAAGCGGCCGCCCTCGTCCTGAAACGTCCCCGTCCGCCCCCAGACGACTGACCGCCGTCTCGCGCCCAGACTCAGCCACGCCATCCCCTTCTTTCGGAGCGCCACACCTATGTCAGCATCCACCGCGGCGGCCACAGCCGCCGCCCCCGCGCCCACGAACCCGCGCAGTCGAGTCATCCTGGCCAGCCTCATCGGCACCACGATCGAGTTCTATGACTTCTACGTCTACGCCACCGCCGCGGTCCTGGTCTTCCCGCACCTGTTCTTCCCGTCCGGTAACGAGACCGCGGCCCTGCTCGCCTCGTTCGCGGTGTTCGGCGCCGCCATGGTGGCCCGCCCGCTCGGCGCCCTGTTCTTCGGCCACTTCGGTGACAAGAAGGGCCGCAAGGCCACCCTGGTCGGCGCGCTGCTCACGATGGGCATCGCCACCTTCCTGATCGGGCTGCTGCCCACCTACGCCATGGTCGGCTGGCTCGCCCCGGCGATGCTGGTGATCCTGCGCCTGGCCCAGGGCTTCGCGCTCGGCGGCGAGTGGAGCGGCGCGGCCCTGGTCGCCACCGAGAACGCACCCAAGGGCAAGCGCGCCTGGTACGGCACCTTCCCGCAGGTCGGCGCGCCGCTGGGCTTCATCATCGCGAACGGCCTGTTCCTGCTCATCGCCGTGCTGCTGCCCTCCGACGACCCGACCCGGCCGTCGGACGCGTTCCTCGAGTGGGCCTGGCGCATCCCGTTCCTGTTCAGCGCGTTCATGGTGATCGTGGGCCTCTGGGTGCGCCTGCGCCTGGTGGAGAGCGACGCGTTCACCAAGATCGTCACCACCAAGAAGGTCGCCAAGCTGCCGCTCGCCGCGGTTTTCAAGTCCAACTGGCGTGAACTCATCCTGGGCACCTTCATCATGCTGGCCACCTACGTGCTGTTCTACCTGATGACCACGTTCAGCCTCAGCTACGGCCGTGCCGCAACGGATGCGCCGGTGGCGGGCCTGGGTTACAGCTACACGACCTTCGTGCTGATGATGATCGGCGGCGTCGTGTTCTTCGGCATCTTCACCCTCGCCTCCGGCCCCTGGGCCGACAGGTTCGGCCGCCGCCGCACGCTGCTCTGGGTGACCGCGGGCATCGTGGTGTTCGGGTTCCTCTTCGTGCCGCTGCTGGGCGCCGGGTTCCTCGGCGTGATGGTGTTCCTGGTGCTCGGCTTCACCCTGATGGGCATGACGTTCGGCCCGATGGGCGCGCTGCTGCCCGAGCTGTTCCCCACCCAGGTGCGCTACACCGGCTCCGCGTTCGCGTACAACATGAGCTCGATCCTCGGCGCGGCCGTGGCCCCGTTCATCGCGGTGTGGCTGTGGACCCTCGGCGAGGGCAGCCCGTTCTGGGTGGGCATCTACCTCTCGGTGATGGGCCTGATCACCCTGGTGGCGCTGTACCTGAGCCGCGAGACCCGCGACCTCGACCTCGAGCGCTAACCGGCGCGGCAGACCCGCCCTGGTTCGCACCTGAAGTGCGCCGCGACTTCGGTCGCGGCGCACTTCGTCGTCGCGGCGCGCAGCTGTTGCTCGCGGCGCAGGTTATTGCTCGCGGCGCAGGTTGTTGCTCGCGGCGCAGGTTGTTGCTCGCGGCGCAGGTTATTGCGAGACATAAGATGCGCCACGAGACGTAAGGTGCGCCACGAGACGTAAGGTGCGCCGCGAGACGAAAGGTGCGCCACGAGACACAAGGTCCGCCACGACACATAAAGTGCGCCGCGAGAAGAATGGAGCGCAGTCCTGGCGCGTCAACGCCGGTTGACAGTCGGCATCCGTGTCAATTACGGTTGACACATGTTGGATGACACTGGACGAACCCTGGTGGGTGACGCGGGCTCGCGCGACCCGATCGACGTGCTGCGGGCGATCAAAGCCCAACGCCACGAGCTCGACCGCGCCGAGGCCCTCGCGGTGCGGCGGGCACGCAACGCGAACGCCTCCTGGCAGCTGATCGCCCTGGCGCTCGAGGTCTCCCGGCAGGCCGTGCACAAGAAGTATGGCGGCAGTCGCCGCAAGGACTGATTTTCCCGACCCGCACGGGCCACCGATCAGCCCTCTCGTGGGCTCCCCGGTGCACAACTCCTGCAGATCCCTCGAAACCTCCTCCAGATTTGCCGCCTGACCGGGATCGGCCGAAATACAGCAGGAGTTATGCCCGCGCACCGCCGGGCACAGGCCGCACGGGACCGCGCAACGCGCGAGTTAAGCTCGACTGGTGAGTACGACATCCCCCGGCACCGCCTCGTCCGAGACCCCCGCACCGAAATCCCGTTCCCGGATGGGCCGTCGCGGCGCACCGGCCGAGGGGCCGCGGGCATCCTTCAGCCAGCTGCTGCCCTACCTGACCGAGCACAAGGCCGTGCTCAGCGTGGTTGTGGTGCTCAGCGTGCTCGGCGCCGCCGCGAGCCTGGCCCAGCCGCTGCTGGTGAGCCAGGTGATCACCCTCGTCGAGGCCAACGACCCGCTCGACGGCATCGTCGGCGCCCTCGTTGCGCTCGTCGTGGTCTCCGCGTTGATCAGCGGCTACCAGCACTACCTGCTGCAGCGCACCGGCGAGGGTGTGGTGCTCTCCAGCCGCCGCCGCCTGATCGGGCGGATGCTCAACCTGCCGATCAGCCAGTTCGACGCCCGCCGCACCGGCGACCTGGTCTCCCGGGTGAGCTCGGACACCACCCTGCTGCGCGCCGTACTCACCCAGGGCGCGGTCGAGGCCATCGGCGGCTCACTCACCTTCATCGGCGCGATCATCGCGATGCTCATCATCGACCCGGTGCTGCTGGGCCTGACGGTGCTCGTGATCGCGGTGTCGGTGGTCACGGTGGTGTTGCTGTCCCGGCGCATCCGCACCGCCAGCCTGGCCGCGCAGACCAAGGTCGGCGACCTGGCCGCCAGCATCGAACGCGCCATCAGCGCCGTGCGCACGGTGCGCGCCGCCAACGCCACCGCGCGCGAGATCGCGGTGGTCGAGAAGGACGCCGAGGGTGCCTGGCAGATGGGCATCAAGGTCGCCAAGGTCTCGGCCCTGGTCGTGCCGATCGCCGGCATCGCCCTGCAGGTGTCGCTGCTCGTGGTGCTCGGCGTCGGCGGCTTCCGGGTCGCGGACGGCAGCATCACCATCGCGAACCTGGTCTCGTTCATCCTGTTCCTGTTCATGATGATCATGCCGCTGGGCCAGTTCTTCGGCGCGATCACCTCGGTGAACTCGGCGCTCGGTGCGCTCGGCCGCATCCAGGAGATCATCGACCTGCCCAGCGAAGACCAGTTCGACCGCGACATCGCGCCGCTGGCCATTGTCGTGGGCGCCGCCAACGCCAAGGTCAACCCGGAGGCCCCGGCGATCTCGTTCGAGGACGTACGGTTCCACTACGCGCCCACCGTGCTCGCCACAACGGATGCCGTCACCGGCGAGCCGCTCGTGCAGCCGGGGCCGGTCGCCCAGGCGGTCCTCGCCGCCGAGGACGGCACCACCCCCGACGCCACGACCGAGTTCGCCGGCCCGGCTGCCGCCGCTGAAGCCGCCCCCGCCGCCCCGACGCCGGTGCTGCGCGGAGTCTCGTTCAGCGCCCCGCGGGGCCTCCGCACCGCGCTGGTCGGCCCGTCCGGCGCCGGCAAGAGCACCATCCTCGCCCTGATCGAGCGGTTCTACGACGCCGACTCGGGCGTGGTGCGACTCGGCGGCCTCGACATCCGCAGCCTGGACCGCACCGACCTGCGCGCGCAGATCGGCTACGTGGAGCAGGACGCTCCCGTGCTGGCCGGGTCGCTGCGCGACAACCTCACCCTGGCCACGCCGGATGCCACCGACGAGCAGTGCGTGGCCGTGCTGCACGCCGTGAACCTCGGCGAGGTGCTCGACCGCGACCCGGCCGGGCTCGGCGCGGCGGTCGGCGAGGACGGCGTCAAGCTCTCCGGCGGCGAACGCCAGCGCCTGGCCATCGCCCGGGCGCTGCTCGCGGCGCCGCCGATCCTGCTGCTGGACGAGTCGACCTCGAGCCTGGACGGCATGAACGAACAGCTGATGCGCGAGGCCATCGACGCCGTCGCGGTGGACCGCACCCTGATCGTGATCGCGCACCGGCTCTCCACCGTGGTGGACTCGGACCAGATCGTGGTGCTCGACCACGGCGAGGTCGTCGGCACCGGCACCCACTCCGAGCTGGTGCTCTCCACGCCGCTGTACCGCGACCTCGCCAAGCACCAGCTGCTGGTCTAACCACCCCCGCGAAAGCGGCCGTGTGGCTGCTTCGGCACCCACGAAGCAACCACTTCGCCGCTCTCGCGAGACGGCTAGGGGCGGATGAAGCGCAGGGTGACGATTTCGAACGGGCGCAGGGTGAGGGTGAGCTCCTGCGACAGCCCGGGGAGTTGCGGCTCGGACGACTCCTCGGCCGGCGGGGTTCCCTCGGCGAGCTCGACGCGGGGCTCGGCCAGCGGGCGCTCGAGCAGGTCGGTCTCGACCACATCCGTCGCCTCGAAGTGCCGGATGAGCCGCGCCGTCGACCGGTTGCCGTGCGCCTCGTAGAGCCGCACGATCAGGTCGCCGCTCCGGTCCTCGGCGAGTTTGACCGCCTCGACCACCACGGCCGGATTGTCGATCCGCAGCAGGGCCTCGACGGTCGCATCGGCCACCCCGGTCACGGTGCGGACCGGCAGGTTCAGCCGGTAGCCCTCGGCCACGGCCTCGGGAATACCGGAGTCCACCCGCAGGGAGACCTGCAGCTCGTGCCGGCCCTGGTCGGCGGCGGGGTCGGGGAACACCGCCGCGCGCAGCAGCGACAAACGCACCGTGGTCGCGGACCGGCCCGCGCCGTCCGGGGACCGGCTGATGTCGTGCCCGTAGGTGGAGTCGTTGCCCACGGCCACCCCGTAGCCGGGCTCGCCCACGTGCACCCAGCGGTGCGCGACGGTCTCGAAGCGGGCGGCATCCCAGGAGGTGTTGGTGTGCGTGGCCCGGAAGACGTGGCCGAACTGGATCTCCGAGGCGGCCCGGTCGGCAATCACGTCGAGCGGGAACGCCAGTTTGAGCAGCTTCTGCCGTTCGTGCCAGTCCAGGTCGAAGTGCAGGTCCACCGCCGGCGACCCCGCCGACAGGGTGATGTCCTCGACCACGCGGGACGAACCGAAGGAACGGGTGACCCGCACTCGGACCCGTTCGGGCGTGTCCAGGATCACCTCGACGGACTCGGCCGCGGTCAGGTCGACGGTGTTGCGCTTGTAGTGTTCGTCGATGTCCCAGGCGTCCCACTGGGTGGGGGTGTCCCGGTGCAGCTGCAGCAGGTTGCTCCGGGCGCCCGCCGGCACCAGCTCGCGTTGCGCGATGACATCCCAGACCGAGCTGAACAGCCCGTCGGCGTCGATGGTGACGGCCACGAGCCCATTGTCGAGCACCAGGCCCGCCGCCGTGCGGGTCAGGGTGACGTCGGCCGCCGGCGCCGCCGGATCGGGGTGGGCGGCATCCGCGCCGGCCAGGCCCGCCACGCCGTCGAGGGAATACGGGCCCGCGTTCAGCAGCACGGTGCCGTCGCCGGCGGAGCACAGCTGCCGCACCGTCGTCTCGATCAGCTCGGTCAGCGTGGCCGCGACGGCGGCGTAGTTGCGTTCGGCTTCCTGGTGCACCCAGGCGATGGAGGAGCCGGGCAGGATGTCGTGGAACTGTTGCAGCAGCACGGTGTGCCAGGTCTGCTCGAGCAGGTCGTAGGGGTACGCGACGCCCGAGCGCACGGCTGCCGTGGCCGCCCACAGTTCGGCCTCGCGCAGCAGGTGCTCGCTGCGGCGGTTGCCGCGTTTGGTGCGCGCCTGGGAGGTGTAGGTGCCCCGGTGGAACTCGAGGTACAACTCGCCGAGCCACACCGGCGGTTCGGGATACTCCGCTTCGGCCGCCTCGAAGAAGCGGCGCGGGCTAGACAGTTCAACCGTCGGCGAGCCTTCCAGCGACGCGGTTCGGCGGGCGGCGGCGATCATCTCCGTGGTCGGTCCGCCGCCGCCGTCCCCCCATCCGAATGGCACGAGCGATGTGTTGGCCGTCCCCTTTTCGGCATACTGGTGCTCCGCTCGAGCCAGCTCCTCCCCCGACAACTCCGCGTTATACGTGTCGACGGGAGGGAAGTGTGTGAAAATCTGGGTGCCGTCGATGCCTTCCCACCGGAAGGTGTGGTGCGGCATCAGGTTGGTCTCGTTCCACGAGGTCTTCTGGGTCAGGAACCAGCGGGACCCGGCCGCCGCCACGATCTGCGGCAACGCCGCCGAGTAGCCGAACGAGTCCGGCAGCCACACCTCGAGGGGTTCGACGCCGAATTCCTCCATGAAGAAGCGCTTCCCGGCCACGAACTGGCGGGCCAGGGCCTCGCCGCCGGGCATATTGGTGTCCGACTCGACCCACATCCCGCCCACCGGCACGAAGGTGCCGGCCGCGACCTGCGCCTTGACCCTGGCGAACAGCTCCGGGTAGTGCTCCTTGAGCCAGGCGTATTGCTGAGCGGATGAGGCGGCGAAGGTGAAGTCGGGGTTCTGCTCGATCAGGGCCAGCACGTTGGAGAAGGTGCGGGCGACCTTGCGCACGGTTTCCCGCACCGGCCAGAGCCAGGCGCTGTCGATGTGCGCGTGCCCAACGGCGTGCAGGTGGTGGGCGCTCGCGTTCGCCGGTCGGGCGAGCACCTCGGCGAGCGCGGCGCGACCCCGCTCGGCGGTGCCCACCACGTCATCCGGGTCCACGGCGTCGATGCTGCGTTCGAGAGCCCGCAGGATCTCCGCCCGCCGGGCCAGACCCTGGGGAAGTTCCCGCATGAGACCCGTCAGGGTCCAGAAGTCCTGCAGGAGCTCCCACACGGTCTGGTCCGTGAGGACCACGTCCACCTGCCGAAGCCGGTAGATCGGGGTGGCCCCGGCCGTGGCGGGGTCGCCCTTGTCGGTGGCGACGAAGGTGAAACCGGAGGTGACATCCGGGTTGGCGGCCGCCTCGATGTAGAGGTCGATGCGCCCGCCGGGTCCCGTCGTCAGCGGCACGTTGCGGTTGCGGGGCTCGACGGCCTTGAGGATGACGCCGTCCGGGGACCAGACCAGGCCTTCGGCCTGGAAACCCGGTGTCGCCGTGCTGAAGCCCAGATCGACCTGTAGTTCGACCCGGAGGGCGTCATCGACCGGCCACTGGGCCGGAACGCTGCCGGTGACGTGCAACCAGGTCGTCCCCCACGGGCGGCCCCAGGCCCGGCCGGTGCCGAAGGGGCTGTAGTCCTGGCGGATGGCGTCGGCGAACGGCACCGGCTCACCCGGGGCATCCCAGGATTCAACGGTCAGGGGCGCGGCGGCCCGGTTGAGGGCTGGGCGGAGCCGTTCCCGCACGAACCGGCTGATCCGCAACTCCACGAGTGTGCTGTCATCATGCATGACTGGTACCGCTCCCTAACCCTTGATCGCGCCTGACATGGTGAATGACCCGCCCATGCCGCGGGAAACGAGGACGTAGAGCAGGATCACCGGAACCGAATACAGCACCGAGAACGCGGCGAGCTGACCGTAGGCGATGGCCCCGTACTGGCCGAAGAAGCTGTAGATGCTCACCGCGGCCGGCTGCTTGCTCGGCGAGAGCAGCAGCACGAACGGCACGAAGAAATTGCCCCAGGCCTGAATGAACACGAAGATGAACACCACGCTCAGACCCGGCCGCATCAGCGGCACGACGATGCGCCGGAGGGCGTTCATCGCGGATGCCCCGTCGACCCAGGCGGCTTCCTCCAGGCTGACCGGGACCGAGTCCATGAAGTTCTTGGTCATCCAGATGGCCATCGGCAGCGAGGTCGCGGCCATGAAGAAGATCGTGGCGGGAATCGAATCCAGCAGATTCAGCCGGACGAACAGGCTGTACACCGGCACCATGATCGCGGTGATGGGCAGGCAGGTGCCGAACAGGACGCCGTACATGAACGGTTTGTTGAACCGCATGGTGTACCTGGAGAGCGGGTAGGCGGCCAGCACCGACGCCAACACGGTGACCACGGCGGCGCCGCCGGAGAGCAGGAGGCTGTTCCAGAGCGGCAGGAAGGTCAGCTCGGGGTTGAACACCGCGGCGAAGTTGGCCAGGGACAGCTGCTCGGGGATCTGGGTCTGGTAGGTGGCCTTGACATCGAGGGAGGCCAGGACCAGCCAGGCCAACGGCAGCAGGAAGCACAGCGCGATCACGATGAGTACGGCGTTGGCCAGGATCGCGGCGGTGGCCTTGCGGGGCGAGGCGACCGAGCTGGCGAGGGTGCTGACGGTCATCGGTTCAGACCTTTTCTGGGCGCAGCGCCCGAATGTAGACCAGCGAGAAGGCGGCGCCGATGAGCAGCATGACCGTCGCGATGGCGGTGCCGTAGCCGATGTCCCCGAACTTGAAGGCCTCCTGGAACGCCATGATCGGCAGGGTGGTGCTTTCGTTGCCGGGTCCGCCGGCTGTCATCACCCAGATCAGGGTGAACACCGACAGCGTCTGCAGGGTGATCAGCATCAGGTTGGTGGCGATGCTGTTCTTGATCATCGGGATGGTGATCCAGGTGAGGCGCTTGATGCCGTCGGCGCCGTCGATCATGGCGGCCTCCGTCACCTCCACCGGCACATCGTTCAGCGCCGCCCGGTAGACCATCATCGAGAACGCGGTGCCCCGCCAGGCGTTGGCCAGGATGATCGACAGCATCGGAAAGCTGTACAGCCAGTTCGGTCCGGTCATCCCCGCCGCGGCGAGCACCTGGTTCAGGGTGCCGTCCTCGCTGAAATAGGCGTAGGCGACGAAGGCGGCGACGATCTCGGGCAGTACCCAGGCCGCGACGACGGCCGTGCCGACCACGGCGCTGACCACCGTGCTGGCCCGGTTCATCAGCAGGGCGATGCCCAGGCCGAGGAAGTTCTGTCCGACGATGGCTGAGGCGACCACGAACACGAAGGTCAGCCACAGCGACAGCGGAAAGACCGGGTCCTTGAACAGGGTGAGGTAGTTGTCCAGGCCCACCCACTGCGGGTCCTGCGCGCTCGAGCCGGTGAGGGCCGCGTCGGTGAAGGACCCGTAGAACGACCAGATGACCGGCCCGAGCAGGAAGATCGCGAGGAGCACGACGGCCGGCGCCAGGGGCAGCACCCGGGTCAGGGTGCGTCCCCGGGGCCGCCGGCGCGGGCCGGAACCCGAAGGTCCCGGCCCGGTCGCGGTCTCACGGGGAGAGCGGGATACGGTCTCGGCTGACATGGACTACTTCGTGGTGACCTTGTCGGCGCCCACGATGCCCTCCACGGCGGTGTCGTACGCGGCCGCCGCCTCATCCACGCTCATCTGCCCGGTGATGACGGCCTCGGTGGCCGCCTGCACTTCGGCGGAGATCTTGGAGTAGTCGCTCGTCGCCGGCCGGTAGTGGGTCACGTCGACCAGCGCGGTCACGTCGGCCACGAACGGGTTGGCGGCGAGGTAGGTCGGTTCGCTGGCGACATCCGTGCGCACGGCGATCTGGGAATTGTTGATCGCGTACCAGAGTGCGTTCTCCTGGCTCACGGCCAGGGCGAGGAAGTCGAACGCGAGGTCGGCGTCGGCCGTCTTCGCTCCCACGGCGAGGGTCCAGCCGCCCGACATGCTCACGCCCCCGGGTGCCTCACCGTTCTGGGTGGGGAACGTCGCGACGGCCATGTCCTCGGTGTACGCCGGCCACTCGTAGGAGCCGCCGCTCTGCCAGAACGACGGGGTGTACGAGCCTTCGACGGTGCCGCCGAGCTTGCCCTGCGGGAACAGCTCGCCGAAGACCTTCTTCCACACGTTCGGGTCCAGCGCCTCGGACGGGTCCAGGGCGAGCTTCTCCGTGTAGAGCGTCTGCAGGAACTCGAGGGAGTCCTTGAACCCCTGGGATTCGACCACCCATTTCTGGTCGTCCTCGTTGTAGAGGGTGTCGCCGGTGCCGTAGAGCAGCTCGTAGAAGCTCTGCATCACGGTGCCCTCCCCGGTGCCCTTGCCGGCGTACATGTTGAACGGCACCACATCGGGCTGGCTGGCCTGGATGGCGCGGGCCGCGGTCAGGATGTCGTCCCAGGTTTCCGGCTGCCACGGCAGCTCGATGCCCGCGGCGGCGAAGACCGGTTTGCTGTACCAAATGCCCCGGGTGTCGGTGCCCAGCGGAACGGCGTAGACGCTGCCGTCATCGCCCATCCCGGCGGCCTTGGCGCCCTCGCTGAACTGCCCCCACTCGTCCCAGTCGGCGAGCTGGTCGTCGATGTTGAGCAGGTATCCCGCGTCGATGTCGGAGCGCAGCCGGAAGGTGTCCTCGTAGAACACGTCGGGTGCGGTCTCGGCGGACTTCTGCGAGAGCGCGAGCTTGGTGGAGTAGTCGTCGTCATTGGCCTGGATCGGCTCGAGCTCGACGGTGACTCCGGGGTTCGCGGCCTCGAACTCCGGCTTGATCTTGGTGAACAGCTCGTCCAGAGCCGTGAAGGAATCGGTCTTCTGGTACACGATCTTCAGAGATTGGCTGTCACCGTCGGCGTTGCCCCCGGCAGCCGTACAGCCCGCCAGCGCAACCATCGAGGTTGCCGCCAACACGGACAGGGCGAGTTTTGCGTTGCGATGCATGGTGCTCCTTTGCTCCAGCTCGTGCCCCCCAAACGCTGACCGGCCCAGTTACCGGCAGGTGGCATACAGGAATACTAAATCGAATGGATAAATTCGCACAAGGGCCTGGCGGCACCTTTATCGAGCTGTGACTAACCGAGGATCAGCCGGGCCGCGCGTGGTGCGAGCGCGTGGTCAAGCACCAGGCAGGCGGCGCCGACCGCGCCGACGTCCTCGCCGACACCCGTGCCCGTCACCTCGATGCGGTGGATGCTCCTGGCGACCGTCAGCTCGTCCAACAGGCCGGGTATCCGGCGCAGGTACACCCGGCTCAGCCGCGACCAGTACGGCCCGCCGAAGACCACCCGGTCGACGTCGAGCAGGTTTGTGAGCACGGACACCGCTTTCGCGACCCGGCCGGCGGACTGCTCCAGAACGGTCAGCGCCGCGGCCGACCCGCCCTCGGCGAGCGAGCACAGGGCCGAGAACTGCACATCGGTCTCTCGGGCATCCGCGTTCGGCTTCGACGCGGTCAGCACGCCGAGCCCGATCGCCGCCCGCACCAGGCTCTGCGGGGTGCAGGTGACCGCGACACAGCCCCGAAGCCCGCAACCGCATTGCGGACCGTCGGGATCGACGATGATGTGGCCGATTTCTCCGGAGTTGTGCGAGCTGCCGCGCACGACCTCGTCGCGCAGCACCACGCCAGCCCCGATGCCGGTGCCGAGGTAGAAGAACACGAAGCTGCCCACCCCGCTGGGCCCGCCCGCCCACATTTCGGCCACGGCGGCCGCGGTGACGTCCTTGTCGACGAGCACCTCGAAGCCGGTCGCCTGGGCGAGGGCATCACGCAGCGGCACCAGGTGCCAGCCGAGCAGGTGCGGCGGATCGACGACGGTTCCCCGCTCGGGGTCGATCGGCCCCGGCGTCGCGACGCCGAGCCCGGCGATCTTGGCGCGGTCCACTCCGGCCTCACGGATCAGCCGTTCGATCTCCTCCGAGATGTGACGGATGACGTGTTCAGGGTCGCTGGCCGCGGGTGTGGCGCTGCGCGATCGGTGCACGACGGCTCCGGTGAGGTCGAGGATCGCGAAGGTCATCACCGCCGGGTCGAGGTGCACGCCAACGGCATACACGCCGCCGGGGTTCAGCTTCAGGATCGTGCGCGGCTTGCCGGGACCGCTGCTGGCCTTGCCGGCTTCGAGCACCATGTCCTGGTCCAGCAGCCGGCGACAGATGTTGGAGACGGTCTGCGCGGACAGCCCGGTGGAGTGCCCCAGTTCCACCCGGCTGAGGCCGTTGACCGAGCGGCGGATCGCGTCGAGCACGACGGCGGTATTGAAGTCGCCCATCCGGGGCAGGTTCGTGCCACGCCGCGCCCGCAGATCACCATCTGGAACCACGGATCCACCTCATCGCTTACCTCGGGATGACTAAATCCTATTCCGTCACCGAGGCAAACCACTGAGCGCAGGCCGCCGCGAGGTGCGCGGGCTACGCGCCGCTAGGTGGCCAGGTGGTAGCGCAGGCTGGCGAGCTCGGAGCGCAGCGCGGGCGGCACCCGGCCGCCGAACCGGCCGAAGAACTCCTCGGTGAGGTCGCACTCTGCCAGCCAGGAGGCCGGGTCGATGCGGAACAGCTGCTCGAGGGCATCCGGTGTCAGGTCGAGACCGTCGACGTTGATGGCGCCGGGCACCGGCATCCGGCCGATCGGGGTGTCGACGGCGTCGACACTGCCTTCGACCCGGCGAATGATCCACTCGAGCACCCGGGAGTTCTCGCCGAAGCCCGGCCAGAGGAAGCTGCCGTCCTCGCCCTTGCGGAACCAGTTGACCTGGAAGATCGCGGGCGCCTTCGCGCCAAGGCCCCGGCCGACCCGCAGCCAGTGCGCCCAGTAGTCGGCCATGTTGTAGCCGCAGAACGGCAGCATCGCGAACGGGTCCCGGCGCAGCTCGCCCACGGTGCCCTCTGCGGCGGCGGTCTTCTCCGAGGAGATGGTGGCGCCCATGAACACGCCGTGCTTCCAGCTGCGGGCCTCCGCGACCAGCGGCACGTTGGTGGCGCGGCGGCCGCCGAACAGAATGGCGTCGATCGGGACCCCACCGATGTCTTCCCAGCTGTCGGCGATCGACGGGCACTGCGCCGCCGGCACGGTGAAGCGGGAGTTGGGATGCGCGGCGGGGCGACCGGACCCGGGCGTCCAGGAGTTGCCCTCCCAGTCGGTGAGGTGCGCGGGCGGGGTGTCGGTCAGGCCCTCCCACCAGACGTCGCCGTCGTCGCGGAGGGCGACGTTGGTGAAGATGGTGTTGCCCCACACGGTCTGCACGGCGGTGGGGTTGGTCGTCTCGCCGGTGCCGGGGGCGACGCCGAAGAACCCGGCCTCGGGGTTGATCGCCCAGAGCCGGCCGTCGTCGCCGGGCCGCAGCCAGGCGATGTCGTCGCCGATGGTCTCCACCTTCCAGCCGGTGATGGTGGGCTGCAGCATCGACAGGTTGGTCTTGCCGCAGGCCGACGGGAACGCGGCGGCCACGTGGTACGTGCCGCCCTCCGGGGACGTGACCTTGATCAGCAGCATGTGCTCGGCCAGCCAGCCCTCGTCGCGGGCCATCACCGAGGCGATCCGCAGCGCGAACGACTTCTTCGACAGCAGCGCGTTGCCGCCGTAGCCGGAGCCGAACGACCAGACCTCGCGGGATTCGGGGAACTGCACGATGTACTTGGTGTCGTTGCAGGGCCAGGTGACGTCGGCCCGGCGGGCGCCCAGTGCGTCGACGAGCGGGAAGCCCACGCTGTGCACCGTGCGCACCCACGGGGTGCCGGCCTCGATCTGGTGTAGCACGGCCCGGCCCATCCGCGTCATGATGCCCATGTTCAGCACCACGTAGGGCGAGTCGGTGAGCTCCACGCCGAGCTGCGAGATGGGGCCACCGAGCGGACCCATCGAGAACGGCACCACGTACATCGTGCGGCCGCGCATGCTGCCGGCGAAGACCCCGTTCAGCTCGGCGCGCATCTGGGCGGGGTCGGCCCAGTTGTTGGTGGGGCCGGCATCCTCACGCAGGGTGGAGCAGATGAAGGTGCGGTCCTCCACCCGGGCCACATCGGTCGGGCTGGTGCGGGCGAGGAAGCTGTTGGGCCGCCATTCCGGGTTGAGCCGGATGAGCTTGCCCTCGGCGACGAGCTGCTTGGACAGCACGTCGGCCTCCTGCGCGGTGCCGGTGCACCAGACGATATCGTCGGGCTGGGTGAGGCGGGCCATCTCGTCGACCCAGGCCTGCAGGGCGGGGTCGGTCGTGCCGGTCGGGGCGCCGTAGAGGGGCGCGCCCCCGGCGGTCTGGACGGCGGGGGTGTGGGCGCGGATCGTGTCGGGGCCGGGGTGCGTGACGGTCATGGTCTGGCCTTCCTCAGTGTGCGGACGGGGCGGAAAGTGTCGGGCAGGAACGCTAATTTCGTCCTGTTCCTCAAGAATGCGGCCCAATCCGCGCCCAGAACGGAAAAAACATCGTTAAGAATCACGGTTCTTTACGTATGCTTAAGGAATGCCAACGCCGGCCTCCGACCTCGTCACCTTGGGTCATCGCATCCGTCACTTTCGCAGCGAGCGCGCGCTCACTCTGGACCAGCTCGGCGAGCGGGTGGGCCTGGCGGCCAGCCAGCTCTCCCTGATCGAGAACGGCCGGCGCGAGCCCAAGCTCTCCACCCTGCAGAGCCTGGCGCAGGCCCTGGCGGTGCCGCTGGCCGAGCTGCTGAGCGGCGAGGCACCCAACACCAGGGCGGCGCTGGAGATCGAGCTGGCCAGGGCGCAGAAGAACCCGCTCTACGGGGCGCTCGGCCTGCCGCAGGTGAAGATCACCAAGGGCATGCCGCTGCCGGCGATCGAATCGCTCGTGGGGCTGCATCGCGAGTTGGCCCGCCGGGCCAGCGAGGCCATCGCTACACCGGAGGAGGCCCGCCGGGCCAACACCGAGCTGCGTGAACGGATGCGCCAGCGCGGCAACTACATGCCCGACATCGAGAAGCTCGCCGAGGAGCGGGTGCGCTCCTCCGGGCATGTCTCTGGCGCGCTCACCCACCGCGAGGTGAGCGTCATGGCCGAGCAGCTCGGCTTCACCCTGATCTACGTGAACGACCTGCCGCACTCCACCCGCTCGGTGACCGACCTGGCCAACCACCGGATCTACCTGCCGCCGGCGTCGATTCCCGGCGGGCACGGGCTGCGGTCGATGGCGCTGCAGGCGATGGGGCACCGGCTTCTCGGCCACGAACGGCCCGCCAGCTACGCCGAGTTCCTCTGGCAGCGGCTGGAGATCAACTACTTCGCGGCCTGCTGCCTGATGCCGCTCGAGGCGACCCGCTCCTTCCTGCAGAACGCCAAACGCGACCGGGTGCTCTCGGTGGAGGACCTGCGCGACGCGTTCGGGGTCACCCACGAGGCCGCGGCCCTGCGGCTGACCAACCTGGCCACCACACACCTGGACATGACCGTGCACTTCCTCCGGGTCTCCGGAGACGGCGCGCTGCAGAAGGGCTACGAGAACGACGGCCTGCCGCTGCCCGCCGACGTCACCGGTTCGATCGAGGGCCAGCTGGTCTGCAAGCAGTGGAGCGCCCGCAGCGCATTCACGCACACCAACCGCACCACCGAGTTCTACCAGTACACCGACACCCCGGCCGGCACGTTCTGGTGCGCCACCCAGACCGGCAGCACCGCGGATGGCGAATTCTCGATCAGCGTCGGTGCCCCATTCGCGCAAGCCAAGTGGTTCCGCGGCCGGGAGACCACGCAGCGCGCGGTGTCCCGCTGCCCGGACGAGTCCTGCTGCCGACGCCCCTCCGGTGCCGTCGCCGCGCGTTGGGCCGGGCAGGCCTGGCCCAGCGCCCGGCTACACGCGCACGTGCTCTCCCCGCTACCCTCCGGCACCTTCCCCGGCGTCGACGACACCGAGGTCTACGAATTCCTCGAGGCGCACGCCGACCAGTAGCCCGCCGGCGAGGATGCCGAGGTGCGGATGCATAACTCCTGCTGTTTCTGGTTCGGCCGAGCCGGCACCCGCAGAATCACGGGCATCCGTCGCCCGCGGCACGAGAATTGCAGGAGTTGTGCGTCAGGCATCCGCACCCGAAAGTCAAGTACTTGTGTCAGTTTCAGCGCAGCGTAGGGTTGCCAAAAAGAGACGAGGTGGAGCGATGACCGTCGACCCATTCCGAACCGCATCCGAGGCGCTGTCCGAATCCGGTGGAAACCTCACCGAACTCGCCCGCCCGTTCGTGCGCTTCCTCCCCGTAACCGGCGCCTCGGTCTCGACCTTTGGGTCGCTGCTCAGCGCCGAGACGATCTCGGCCACGGATGCCCGGGCGCAGCGGGTGGACGAGCTGCAGTTCGACCTCGGCGAAGGACCGTGCTGGGACGCCCTGGCTACCCGGGCGCCCGTGCTCGAGCCGGACTTCGCCACCAGCGCCTCCTGGCCGGCTTTCACGCCTGCGATCCGGCAGGAGGACGTCGCCGCCATTTTCGCGTTCCCGCTGATGTTCGGGCCGTTGGAGATCGGTGCCGTCGACCTGTACTCGTCCACGCCGGGGACCCTGACCGCCCGGCAGCAGAAGCAGGCCCTGGTGCTGTCGGCGGTCGTCAGCCGTATTCTCCTGCGGCACGCCATCAGCGAAGCCACCACGCCCGAGACGACCACGTTCTCCCGCCGGCTGATCCACCAGGCCACGGGCATGGTGCTCGCCCAGGTGGGGTCGACCGCCGACGATGCCTACCTGCTCATTCAGGCCAGGGCATTCGCCGACGACCGTCCGATGCGTGAGGTCGCCGAGGACATCATCAACCGCCGCATCCGATTCGGCGACCTTTCGGAGACTGACGAGGTAACACCGTGATCGAGACGACGCACACCGAACAACTTTTCGACGCCTTTGCGACACTCGCCGACACCCTCGTGGTCGGCTACGACGTGCTCGATCTGCTGCAATCACTGGTGGAGTACTGCCACGACCTGCTCGACGTCGACTCCGCCGGCATCCTGCTGATGAACGAAACCGGCGATCTGGAGGTGGTGGCGTCCACGAGCGAGGCGAACACCCTGGTGGAGATCATGCAGCTGGATGCCAACGCCGGCCCGTGCCTGGAGTCGTTCACGACCCGCACCGTGGTCTCGGTGCCCGACATCGACGTCGACGTCGACCGCTGGCCCGACTTCAGCCGCACCGCCAGCGCCCAGGGCATCCACTCCGTCTACGCCATCCCGTTGCGACTGCGCGAGACGACGATCGGCACGCTCAACCTGATGCGCAACGAGCGCGGGGAACTCGGCCGGCACGACATCCGGGCG
The DNA here is from genome assembly GCF_019599185.1 of Cryobacterium inferilacus. GTDB lineage: Bacteria > Actinomycetota > Actinomycetes > Actinomycetales > Microbacteriaceae > Cryobacterium > Cryobacterium inferilacus. Next base: position 118,061 of record NZ_JAIEUL010000006.1, read on the forward strand.
GCACAGGCCCTCGCGGATGTGGCGACGATCGGGATCCTGCAGGAGCGCACCATCCGTGACGCCTCGACGATTCGCGATCAGCTGCAGCAGGCGCTGTCGAGCCGGATCGTGATCGAGCAGGCCAAGGGGGTCATCGCCGAGACCCACCAGCTGTCGATGGATGCGGCCTTCGAACGCATCCGTGGGCACGCACGCGCCCAACAGATGTCACTGAGCGTGGTCGCCAGACAGCTCGTCGCCGGGGAGCTGCGGCTGTAGGGCGACCACGCCGGTGCCGGCTATGGAACGATGTGGCCAGCGGCGCGGAACAGTTCGTACCATTCGGCTCGGGTGAGCACCAGGTCGGAGCCCTGCGCGGCGCCCGCGACCCGCTCGGGGCTGGTGGTGCCCAGCACGACCTGCATCTGCGCGGGGTGTCGGGTGATCCAGGCCGTGGCGATGGCGATGGCCGGCACGTCGTACTGGGCGGCGAGCCGGTCGATGACGGCGTTGAGCTTGGGGTGATCGGGCGACCCGAGGAACACGCCGGTGAAGAAGCCGGCCTGGAACGGCGACCAGGCCTGGATAGTGATGTTGTTCAGACGGCAGTAGTCCACGATGCCGCCGCCGTCGAGGGTCACCGACTGCTGCTCGGCGAGCATGTTGCCCGCCACGCCCTGCGCGATGATCGGCGCGTGCGTGATCGAGAGCTGCAGCTGGTTGGCCACGATGGGCTGACGCACGGAGGCGCGGAGCAGGTCGATCTGGCGCGGCGTGTGGTTGGAGACGCCGAAGGCTCGCACCTTGCCGGCGGCCTCGAGCTCGTCGAACGCCCGGGCGACCTCGTCGGGCTCGACGAGCGCGTCGGGCCGGTGCAGCAGCAGAATGTCGATGCGGTCCGTCTGCAGTGCGGCCAGGGAGCCCTCGACCGACTCGATGATGTGCTCGTAGGAGAAGTCGAAGTAGCCGTCGCGGATACCGGTCTTGGTCTGGATGGTGTACTCGTCGCGCTGCGCGGGCGTCAGCTGCAGCGCCTCGGCGAAGCGGCGCTCACAGCCGTGCCGTTCGTTGCCGTAGACGTCGGCGTGGTCGAGGAAGTCGATGCCGGAGTCGCGGGCGGTGCGTACGAGCTCACGCACCTCGTCGTCGGTCTTGTCGGCGATGCGCATCAGCCCCAGCAGGATGTTGGGGGCGACGATGTCGGTGCCTGGCATGGTGAAGGTCTTCACGAGGGGTCCTTTCGACTGGACGCTCAGGGCCCGCGAGCGGGCGAGGCGTCGATTGGCGACGGCCCACAACAGCGTGGCCGCGCTTCTCTCACGGTACGGAGGCCCGCTCCAGAAGTACAACACCCATCCGCGATGCGATTCAGAAGCGGCGGCGCTCAATGCGGCGGCGCCTCGGGAGCAGCCGGCCCGCCGAAACCGGCTCCTCCGCCGCGGTCTCACCCAAGCGCGAGGCACAACTCCTGCAATTCTCGGATGCCCGGGGTCGCCGGCCCCGTGATTCGAGGCATCCGTCGTCTCGCCGTGAAATTCTGCAGGAGTTATGCGTGGCGGCGGGTTAGGAGAGGGGCGCTTGCCAGATGGCAAGTAGATGCTAGATTGACCGTGCGGCGGGATCGTCGCGGTGATCGGGGGGACACAATGAGCGACCAGTACATCAACGACCGCCCACAGCCGGATGCGGCCGCACGGATGCTGCAGGCCAGCGACGCCGTCAGTATCCGGGTGCGCGAGGCCATCGACACGCGGACGCAGGCCGTCATCGACGCGTGGCTGGCTGTGGCCGTGCTGCTTTATGCGCTGGCCTTCGCGTTCTCCGGCACCGGACTGATCCCCGGGATCGTGCACACCCCCACAGACGGGCTGTCGGTGGGCTTTCTGGTGCTGTCGGCGTTCCTGGCGGCCAGCACGCTCTGCGACGGACTCGGCCAGAGCCTGCATCGAGCCAAACGTCCAACGGTGAAACGGCGCCGTTTTGTTTATGGCCTCGCCAGTGTTCTTCCGCTGCTCTCGATCGGCTACCTGGCGTTCTTCGCACCTGGCGCGTCGTTGCCTGTCGCGCTGAGCGTCGTGAGTGTTGCCGCGGCACCGGTCGTGGTGCTGGCGATCCGGTCGGCGCTGCACGCCAAGCGCGCCGGGGTCCGGCGCCCCGAGGCCGCGCTGTCCGGCGTCCTCAGCGCATCGGGGCGCACGGGCACCGCCGTCCTCGGTCTCTGGTTGGGCGCCATCGGCGTGGTCACCGCGCCCGCCTTCGGCCTCGCCGGCATAGTCGTGCCGACGATCTTCTTTCTCTTTCTGTTCGGCACCCGCTCGACCCGCATCGGCCTGGACCGGCTCGCCGAAGACTGGGGCCGCACCCAGTGGACCGCGTTCGGGTGCTCCTACGTGTTCACACTTACCCTCTCGGTGGTGCTGGCCCGCACCAGCTGGGACCTCACCGTGGTGAGCGTCGTCGGCGGCATTCTCATCGCGGCCCCGGTGGTCGTGGCGGCGTTTCGCCCCGCACCCATCTGGGAGGCCTGATGGCCGGACTTCACCCCCGGCACAATCTCGACGATGCGCTGCTCACCCCGCTTCGCTTCTCGGTGATGGCGGCACTGCGAGCGGATGTCGAAATCGACTTCGCCACCCTGCGCGAGCTGCTCGAGACCGACGATTCGGCCCTGAGCAAGGCCATCAGCACCCTCAGCGCGGCGGGCTACCTCACCGTGCGCAAGGGCTATGTGGGCAACCGGCCGCGCACCTGGCTCACCGCCACGGCCGCGGGGATCGCGGCCATGCGCATCCACGTGGCCGCGCTGCAGGCCATTGCCGCCGGGCTGCCTCCGGCGCCCTGACCCGGCCGGTACATTGTCAGACATGATTCGGATCGACCTCGACGACCCCACCCGGGAGGACGTGCGGCTGCTGCTCGACGAGCACCTGGCCGATATGTTCGCCACGTCGCCGGCCGAGAGCGTGCATTCCCTCGACCACTCGGCCCTGTCGGCACCGGAGATCTCGTTCTGGACGGCCCGCGAGAACGGCACCCTGCTGGGCTGTGGGGCGCTCAAACGGCTCACCGCGGTGCACGGTGAGATCAAGTCCATGCGCACCACGCCCGCCGCGCGCGGCCGGGGCGTGGCCGGGCTACTTCTCAGCTCGATCGTGGCCGAGGCCCGCCGGCGGGGCACCGAGCGGCTCTCCCTGGAGACCGGCACGGAGGAGTTCTTCGCCCCGGCACGCCGGCTCTACACCCGGCACGGTTTCACCGAGTGCCCACCCTTCGCCGGCTACGCCCTCGACCCGCACAGCGTCTTCCTGACCCTCGCCCTCACCCCGGGCGCGGCTGCATAACTCCTGCAATTCCTGATCGGCGGCGGATGCTCCCGCGTCTTTCCGGCATCCGTGCCTACGGCCGGCAGAAAATGCCGGAGTTATGCACCACCGAGGGCGGTGGGGCGCGACTCGGCCGGGCCGGTGAGCCAGGCGAGCATACGACGGATGCTGGCGTGCGCGCCGGGATTCTCCGGCTCGTTCAGGTGGCCGTGCCGGGTGCCCGGCTCGCGCACGACGGTCACGTCAACGCCGGCCAAGGCGAGTTCGGCGGCGAAGGCCTGCCCCGAGGCTCGCAGGCTGTCGTGCTCGGAGTTGAGGATGAACGTCGGCGGCAGCCCGGCCAGGTCGTGACCGCCGGGGAAGGCGTAGGGGTTGCCGAGCTCGGCGGGGTCGCCCACGTAGTTGAGGTTCATCGCGCGCACGTCGTCGGGCTCGAACCGGGCGTCGGCGGGCAGCGCCGCGATCTGCCGCGCCAGTTCCGCGGCCGGTTGCGGCAGGGCGCTGTGCACGGTCGGGTAGGCCAGTAGCAGCGACGCCGGCTGCGCGCCGCCCGCGTCCCGCAACCGCAGCCCCACGCCAGCGGCCAGGTCGCCGCCGGCGCTCGCCCCGCCCAGTGCCAGCCGGTCGGGGTCGATGCCGTACTGCTCGGCCTGGTCGAACGCCCAGCGGTAGGCCGCGGCGACCTCCTCGGAGGCGACCGGGAAGAGCACCCCGGGGCGGGCCGGTTCGCTGGCGCTCAGGGCCGCCGACACCGGTGCCAGCCGGTAGTCCACGCTGATCACGGTGATACCGCCGGCGGCGAGCTGCTCGGACACCCAGTGCGCCTCGGGCATCTGCAGGTCACCCCAGGCAAACCCGCCGCCGTGCGCCCAGACCAGCCCGGGGGTCCGCGCGCCCTGCGGCGCCGCGGCCCGGTAGAGACGAAGCGGGATGGAGCCGTGCGGGCCGGAGATCGTCAGTGAGTCCATGGCTCCGATCCTCCCAGTGACCGTTGTCACCGTTCGGCCTCGACACGCTCGAGGGCCCGTTCTGGGGTGCCCGGCGAGCCGGCCGATGGATGCCCGGCTGAACAACCCGCTGGATCACCCGGTTCTGCCGATGCGTGGGTCAGGCGCCGGCACGCCCGCCCCGACCCCGCCCTCCACCAGCGAACCGATGGGGTGGGGTGCATAACTCCTGCAATTTCTCCGAAACGGCCCGAATCTGGCTGGTTTCGGCCAGTTTTTGGGATTCTGCAGGAGTTATGCGCCCGGCGCTGCGGTGAGGGGGCGGCGGTGAGGGGGCTGGCGGCGGGGTCAGCCGGCGGCGTGGGCGGCGAGCTTGGTGGTGAAGTCGGAGAAGAGCAGCCGCAGGTCGAGCCGGGTGTACACCCGCATCGGCCGGGGGCCCTGCCGGGGGATGAAGTCATACGACCCGTCGGCACGGATGCGCGGCACCGTGCGGGTGACGTACGCGCTCGACGCGGGGTCCGCCTCGAACGACGACTGCAGCGCGGTGAGCAGCACGAGTGGGCTGTCGCCCAGGATGTACGTCTCGCCGAGGGGCAGGCCGTGGCTGCCGGCCATGACGGCGACCCGCGCGAGGGCGTCGTACAGGTGCGCCCCGATGGCGCCGTGCGGGCGCACATCCGTGATCAGTTCGGCCCAGGAGAACAGCGTCTGCCGGTAGGTGTCGCGGGGCACCTGCCAGATCGGCATGAACGAGTCGAAGATCACCCGGGCGGCGGGGATGTCGATGGCGAGGTTGTACTCGGGGCCGTGCGACCCGGGCGGCGGAACGGCCAGGCCGTCGTGTTCGGGACCGCCGATCCAGACCAGGGTGAGGCGGGTGGCGATGCGCGGCTCGAGCAGGTAGGCGCTGGCGATCTCGGTGAGGCCGGCCCCGCAGGCCACGTACAGCGGCAGGTCGGTGTCGGTGCGCATGGCCTCGGCGATGATGGCATCCGTTGCCGCCGATCTGATCGGAGACAGCGGGTCAGGCATCCCTGTGTTGGAGCCGGTCAGCACGGGAATCGTGCCCGCGCGGCCGAGGAGTTCGAGCACGGTGGTTGCCGCCGCGGCGGCGTTGTCGGCGGTGCATTCTGACGGGTCGAACGCGTCACCGGGCTTGAGGTGCGAGCCGATGATCGCCCGAATCTGCACCGACGGCGACAGCACGTGGTGGGCAAGCTGCACGAGGCCGTCGGGGTCGCCGGAGAAGTCGTTGTCGATGATGACCCGGGCGCGCGGCTGCACGACCCGACGCAATTCGGTCTCGAATGATGTCAACGCCGGCACCTTCCCTGAGGGGGGTTTTCTGATGAGTGTACTGGCCCCGTCAAGGGCGATCGGCGAGGATCAGTCGCTGTTACTGGGGGCCCATCCGGATGCCGCCGTCGAGCCGGATGGTCTCGCCGTTGAGCATGGGGTTCTGCACGATGTGCCGCACCAGGGCGGCGAACTCGGCGGGATCGCCGAGCCGGGCGGGGTGGGGCACCTGGGCGCCGAGCGACTCGCGCGCCTCCTCGGGCAGGCCCTGAAGCAGCGGGGTATCGAACAGGCCGGGCGCGATGGCAACGACACGGATGAGTGAGCGCGCGAATTCCCTGGCCAGCGGCAGGGTCATCGCCGCGACCCCGCCCTTCGACGCGGCGTAGGCCGCCTGGCCGATCTGCCCGTCGAACGCCGCAACGGATGCCGTATTCACGATCACGCCGCGCTCGGAGGTTCCCCGGGACGGTGTGCCGACCGGCTCGGTGGCCTGCATCGCCGCCGCGGCGAGGCGCACCACGTTGAACGTGCCGAGGAGGTTCACCCGCACCGCCCGCTCGAAGTCGGCGAGGGGCATCGGGCCGTCCCGCCCCACGGTGCGGGCCGCGGGCGCGATGCCGGCACAGTTGACCACGATGCGGACCGGACCGAGCGCGGCGGCGGCGGCCACGGCGGCCTGCACATCGGCCTCGGAGGTTACATCCCCCGCGAGGAATATGGCCGAAGCGGGGGTCGATGGCGACGCCTGCGACCCGGGGCCCTCACCGCCGATACGTCTGCTACTGCGCGGCGCATCCGCTGCTGACCAGCCCTTCGCCCCCGCCGCCGCAACGGAACGCGCGGCCGCCGCCGCGGTCAGCTCCGCGGCCCGATCGGCCCCCGCCGAGCTGGCCAGGTCGACGAGCACAACGTGGGCGCCGGCCTCGTGCAGCGCTCGCGCGGTGGCGAGGCCGAGGCCGGAGGCGGCACCGGTGACGAGGGCGGAGCATCCGTGGATGCGCATCAGAGCCGCTCGATGATGGTGGCGTTGGCCATGCCGCCGCCCTCGCACATGGTCTGCAGGCCGTACCGACCGCCGCCGGCTTCGAGGGTGCCGAGCAGGGTGCCGAGCAGCCGGGTGCCTGACGACCCCAGGGCGTGGCCGAGGGCGATCGCGCCGCCCTGCGCGTTGAGCTTGGCCAGGTCGGCGTGCAGTTCGCGTTGCCAGACCAGCGGCACGCAGGCGAACGCCTCGTTGACCTCGTAGGCGTCGAGGTCGTCGATATCGAGCCCGCTGCGGGCCAGGATGCGCCGGGTGGCGGGAATCACGCCGGTGAGCATCAGCAGCGGGTCGCTGCCGGTGACCGCGAAGCTGTGGAACCGGGCGCGCGGGGTGAGTCCGAGCGCGGCGGCGCGGTCGGCGCTCATGATCAGCGCCGCGGAGGCGCCGTCGGTGAGCGGCGAGGAGTTACCGGCGGTGATCTGCCAGTCCACCTCGGGGAACCGGGCGGCGAGCTCGTCGGTGCGGAACGCGAGCGGCAGGTCGGCGAGGGTCTGCACCGTGGTGCGGCGACGGATGGTCTCGTCGGCCGACACCAGCCGGCCGTCGGCGAGGGTCACCGGCAGCAGGGCACCGTCGAAGTCACCACGGTCGACGGCCGCGGCGGCGAGCCGGTGCGACCTGGCGGCGTACTCGTCGAGCTCCGCGCGGGTGAGGCCCCATTTCGCGCTGATCAGCTCGGCCGAGACGCCCTGCCCGACGAGCCCCTCCGGGTAGCGCGCGTGCATGAGGCGGCCGTGCGGATCCTGGCTGACGATCGCGGATGCCGGCGATCCCCAGCCCTCGCTGCGGCCGGCCGCGTCGGAGCCGCCGGCCGGCCAGGGACCGCCCGCCGAGCCGAGCGGGATGCGGCTCATCGATTCCACCCCGCAGGCGATGACGATGTCGTAGCTGCCCGCGAGCACACCCTGCGCGGCGAACGTCGCGGCCTGCTGGCTGGAGCCGCACTGCCGGTCGATGGTGGTGCCGGGCACCGACTCGGGGAACCCGGCGCCCAGCAGCGCCGTGCGGGTGATGTTGGTGCTCTGCTCGCCGACCTGGGTGAGGCATCCGCCGATCACGTCGTCGACCAGGGCCGGGTCGAGGTCGTTGCGGCTGACCAGGTCTTTCAGCACCCCGGCGAGCAGGTCGGCCGGGTGCACCTCTGAGAGCGCGCCGCCGGGTTTGCCGCGGCCGGAGGGAGTGCGGACAACGTCGACGATGACAGCATCAGTGCTCATGAGCACAGCCTAGGCGCACCGTTGCCGACGTCGACGAATGCGGGCCGCGAGACCGGATGCCCGTCACCGGCGACCTCAGCCGTTCTCGGCTCCGGCCGCCCCCGGCCGGTGCACGGTGAGCAGGTGCGCCGCGGCGAGCGGTCGGTAGCGTTCGGCCGGATCCAGCAGCAGCGCAGACCCCGGCCCCACCTCTCCCCCCTGCACCCGTACGGTGCCGCGCAGGGCGACGACGAGCTGCGCGCCCGCGCCCAGGTCGGCGGTGGCATCCGTGTCGGGGTCGACGGTGTGGATGCTGAACCCGGGCGGGTGGGCGACGTCGGCGAAGGTGAGCACGAGCAGGGAACTCGCGCCGGGCGGGCGCAGTTTGGGCCGTTCGAACTGCACGGTGGATGACGGCACCGGCAGCACCTGGTCGCGGCGCAGCACCCGGTTGGACCCGAAATTGCGCACCGCCACCTGCGGGCCGGCGAGGCCGACCACGAAGTGATTCGTGCCGGCAGGGCCCACCAGCAGGCCGGCGGAATCCCGGATGTCGATCAGGCGCAGCTGCCAGCGCAGGCTGAGGTCGGGGTCGAGGTCGGCCCAGATCTCCCTGGCGCTGCCACGGCCCTGGTCGAGCGGCTGACGGGGCAGTTCGGTGAACCGGATGCTGCGCGGCAGCGCCTGCGCCGGGTCCGCGCCGGCGCCGTCATGCGCGGCGAGGCTCATCGGTTGTCGTGGCGGGCATCCGCCGACACAGAAATGTGCTGGATGGTTCGCGATCGAACCATCCAGCACATGTCGTGTAACTCGGTGCCGAGTGTTACTTGGTGGAGGTGAGGACGTAGCCCTCTTCGCCGTGCATCACCGAGTCGATACCGGCGACTTCGTCTTCGTTCTTGACGCGGAAGCCGATGGTCTTCTCGATCACGAACGCGATGCCGAAGGCGAGCACGAACGAGTAGATCAGAACGGCGAACGCGGCGATCGCCTGGACGAGCAGCTGGGTGCCGTCGCCGCCGGTGAAGAGGCCGGTGCCGTTGGCGAAGAAGCCCAGGTAGAGGGTACCGATGAGGCCACCGACGAGGTGGATGCCCACGACGTCGAGCGAGTCATCGAAGCCCAGCTTGAACTTGAGGTCGACGGCGATGGCGCAGACCGCACCGGCGAGCACACCGAGCACGATCGCCCAGATGGGGTGCAGCGAGGCGCAGGCGGGGGTGATGGCAACCAGACCGGCGACAGCACCGGATGCGGCGCCGACCGACGTGGGCTTGCCGTCGCGGACCTTCTCGACTACGAGCCAGGCGAGCAGGGCCGCGGAGGGTGCCGCGATGGTGTTGACGAAGGCGAGGGCGGCGGTGCCGTCAGCGGCCAGCTCGGAGCCGGCGTTGAAGCCGAACCAGCCGAACCAGAGGAGACCGGCGCCGAGGAGCACGAAGGGCGGGTTGTGCGGAACGTGCACGCCCTTCTGGAAGCCGACGCGCTTGCCGAGGACCAGGGCCAGGGCGAGAGCTGCGGCACCGGCGTTGATGTGCACCGCGGTACCACCGGCGAAGTCGATCGCGCCGAGGCCGAAGGTTTCCTGCAGGCCGTGGGTGATCCAGCCGCCGTAGGCGAAGCTGCCGTCGTCGGCCAGGCCGAAGTTGAAGACCCAGCTGGCGACCGGGAAGTAGACGACCGTCGCCCAGATGGCGGCGAAGATCATCCAGGAGCCGAACTTGGCGCGGTCGGCGATGGCACCGGAGATCAGTGCGACCGTGAGGATGGCGAAGGTGGCCTGGAAGGCGACGAAGGCCAGCGGCGGGAAGGCCGCGCCCTCAGGCGTTTCCAGGGCGCCGGTGAGGCCGATGTTGGCCCAGTCGATCGCGAACGGTGCGACGGTGCCCTCGGATGCGGGGAACGCGATGGCGTACCCGTAAATCACCCACAGAACACCGATCAGGCCGAGTGCGCCGAAGCTCATCATCATCATGCTGATGACGCTCTTGGCCTTGACCAGTCCTCCGTAGAAGAACGCGAGTCCCGGTGTCATGAGCAGCACGAAGGCTGCGCATATCAGCAAGAAAGCAGTATTACCTTGATCCATTGTGAAAAACCTCTCTGCACGGACGCAGCGGCTCGCGTCGGGTAAACACACACTGACAGGATCGTGTTACACCCCGCGCAACGGATTGTTTCGAACATGTTCCAGAGAGCCCCGCTGTGTAAACAACAGATAACGCGGGGCTCGGAGTTCAACGACAATCCGCTGACAACTCGGTGGCGAGTCGGCCGTGCGGTCGGCCGGACCTTCAGCCGGACAGTCAGTCGGATCTTCAGCCGGACAGCGCCCACATGGCGACGGCGCTGGCCGCGGCCACGTTGAGGGAGTCGATGCCGTGTTTCATCGGGATCTGCACCACGGAGTCCGCCGCCTCCAGCGCCTGAGCCGTGAGCCCCTCCCCCTCGGCGCCGAGCAGCAGCGCCAGCCGGGCGTGCTGGTCGCCGTGGAAGTCACGCAGGCTCACGGCATCCGGGGTGAGCGCGAGCGCGGCGACGTGGAAGCCGTGCTCGCTCAAGAGCTGCCGGGTGCTGGGCCAGTCGCCCACCCTGGTCCACGGCACCTGCAGCACGGTGCCCATCGACACCCGGATCGCCCGGCGGTAGAACGGGTCGGAGCAGCGCGGGGTGACCAGGATGGCGTCGGCCCCGATCGCGCCGGCGGAGCGGAAGATGGCGCCCACATTGGTGGGGTCGGTGACGTTCTCCAGAATCAGGATGCGCCGCGCATCCGCCAGCAGCACCGCCGGGTCGACCAGGGCGGGCCGGTGCATCGCGGCGATCAGGCCGCGGTGCAGCACGTAGCCGGTGAGCTCGGTGAGCAGCTCGCCCGCCCCCACGAAGACGGGCACGTCGTCGCCGACGAGGGCCACGGCCTCGTCGAGGGTGTTCGCCAGGGTGAGCACCGAGCGCGGGCGGTGCCCGGCGCCGAGCGCCCGCTCGAGCACCAGCGCGGACTCGGCGATGTACAGGCCGTGCTCGGTGTCGCGCGCCTTCTTGAGCGCCACATCCGTGGCCTGGGTGTAGTCGGCCAGCCGCGGGTCGCTCAGGTCATGGATCTCGATAACAGGCACCAGATGAGCCTAACGACGCCCGTTGCCCGCCCGGTGCAGCTGCCCCCGAGAGCATAACTCCTGCAATTTCTCCAACCGGCCCCGCGGATGCCCGGAATTCCGGGCATCCGTTGCCGCTCGCCGGAATCTAGCAGGAGTTATGCACCACGCACCGGGGCTAGGCAGGCGGGCGGGGTCAGTCGTAGTCGATGAAGGGGTCGGGGGTGAGGGTGTATTTGGTGGAGAGGTACTCGTGGATGCCCTCTGCGCCGCCCTCGCGGCCCAGGCCGGACTGCTTGACGCCGCCGAACGGGGCGGCGGCGTTGGAGACCACGCCCATGTTCAGGCCCATCATGCCGGTCTGCAGGCGTTCGATCATGCGCTGCCCGCGGGCGAGGTCGCGCGTGAAAACGTAGCTGACCAGCCCGTATTCGGTGTCGTTGGCGATGCGCACGGCGTCGTCCTCGTCGTCGAACGGGATGATCGAGAGCACAGGGCCGAAGATCTCCTCGCGCAGGATGTCGCTGCCCGGCTTCACCCCGGTGATCACGGTGGGCTCGTAGAAGGTGCCGGTGCCGTCGAGGGCGTGCCCGCCGGCGAGCAGCGTCGCGCCCCGGCCCAGCGCATCCTGCACCAGGGTGTCGGCCTTGGCCACGGCATCCGTGTTGATCAGCGGGCCGATCTTGACGCCGCTGTCGGTGCCGCGGCCCACGGTGAACTCGCTGACGGCGTGGGTCACCCGGCGGGCGAACTCGTCGGCGACGGATGCCTGCACGATGAACCGGTTCGCCGCGGTGCAGGCCTGCCCCACATTGCGGAACTTCGCAGCCAGGGCACCCTCGACCGCACGGTCCATGTCGGCGTCGTCGAAGACCAGGAACGGGGCGTTGCCGCCGAGCTCCATCGAGGTGCGGAGCACGTTCTGGGCGGACTGGGCGATGAGCTTCTGGCCCACCGCGGTGGAGCCGGTGAAGCTGAGCTTGCGCAGGCGCGGGTCGGCGATGATCGGCCCGGAGACATCCGCTGAAGTGGAGGTGGTGACCACGTTGACGACGCCGGCGGGCAGGCCCACCTCGGCGAACAGCTTGACCAGGTAGAGGGTGGTGAGCGGGGTGAGCTCGGCGGGTTTGATCACCACGGTGCAGCCGGCGGCGAGCGCCGGCGCGATCTTGCGGGTCGCCATCGCCAGCGGGAAGTTCCACGGGGTGATCAGGAACGACGGTCCGACCGGGTGTTGCGACACGATCATGCGCCCGGTGCCCTCGGGGTTGGTGCCGTAGCGGCCGCTGATGCGCACCGCTTCTTCGCTGAACCAGCGCAGGAATTCCCCGCCGTAGGTGACCTCGCCGTACGATTCGGCGAGCGGTTTGCCCATCTCCAGCGTCATCAGCAGCGCGAACTCGTGCCGGCGCTCGTGCAGCAGGTCGAAGCTGCGGCGGAGGATCTCGCCCCGCACCCGCGGCGGGGTCGCCGCCCAGGCATCCTGCGCGTCGGCCGCGGCGGCCAGGGCGGCCAGACCATCGGCGACGCCGGCGTCGGCGATGGTCTTGATCACCTTGCCCGTGGACGGGTCGTGCACGGTGAGGGTGCTGCCGTCGGCGGCGGGCACCCACCGACCGTTGATGTAGAGCTCGTTGGGTACGTGCTGAAGCAGCTCTGCTTCGGTTACGTGTGTCACAAATGCCTCCCTGAAGTCGTGAACCTCAATCTACCCGCGCGCCGCTGGGAGGCTGTCGGCGTGAGGTGCCCGCGTGCGGTCGAGGTGCCCCGCTGTGCCGGGGCAACTCGTCCGCAGCAGGGCAACTCGCGGGTGGGGTCAGATTCCCGACAGGGTGCCGCGCACGATCGAGTCGCCGGAGTGCGCCGGGTTGCCGTCGGCCGGTTCGGCCGAGACGTCTACCACGGGGTACTCGGCCAGGTCGATGCCCGCCGGGATGCTGAACCGGCCGGTCGAGCCGTCGAGCAGCCCCACGCTGACCAGGCCGGTGGCGTCGGCGGTGAGCAACCACACCTCGCGCAAACCGTCGGCCTCTGCCCCGCCAGACACGTCCACCACGACGTCGCGGCGGCCGTCCGCGGATTCCTCCACCGAGGCGCTGCCGCTGGCCGTCCAGCCGGGCAGCGCGTCGAGCTGGGCTTCGGCGATCACCGGCGCCGCGGCGGGCGTGCGGGTCGATTGCCACCAGACGCCGCCCGCGATACCGCCGACGAGTCCGACCGCACAGGCCGCCGCCGCCACCGGCAACCAGGCCCGGCGCCGGCCCGCCAGGTCGACGACGGATGCCGTGGGTCCCGACTCCTCGGACCCCGGAGCGGTGTCGACCGGGTGCGGCGGAACCTCGGTCGGTGGGGAACCGGGGACGGAATCGGCCGACTCCGCCGGGGCATCCGCCGGGGCGGGCGTCGCCGACTGCGGCTGGGCTTCCGCCGGGGCGGGCTCGACCGCACTCGGCTGGGCGTGCGTCGGCGCACCGGCCGCGGCAGCCGCCGCCAGGGCGGCCGCGTCGGAGGCGCCGGCGAGGTCGGTGAGGCGCGGCGGGGTGGCCACCGCGTCGGTGAGGCCGAGGGCGGAGTGGATGCGGCCCCACACCGCATCCGCCGGTTCGATGAGCGTGACGCTGCCGGCGGAGCGGCCGATCAGCACGGTGCGCCGCAGCGCATCCAGTTCGCCGGTGCAGGCGGGGCAGGCCGCCAGGTGCTCGGATTCGGCGGGGCTGAGGTCGAGTTCGGCGAGCGCCACGAGGGCGAGCGCGTCGCGGTCAAGATGCGTCATCGTTCGCCTCCAATCGTGTGCGCAACCGGGTGAGGCTGCGGCGGATATGACTTTTCACGGTGCCGAGCGGCAATCCGAGGGTATCGGCGATCTGCACGTGGGTGAGATCGTCATAGAACGCGAGTCGCATGACCCGCTGCGGCACCGGTTCGAGACGGTTCAGCTCCTCGCCGAGCAGCAGGCGTTCGGCCACATCGGCGGACTCATCGACGGTGTACCCGTCGGTGTCGTCGACCAGGGTCTGTTCCAGTCGCCGCCGCCGACTGCGGGCCTCGTGCGCGTCGGCGATGGTGTGCCTGGCGATGCCTACGATCCAGGCCGGCAGCGCCGCCCGGTCGGGGTCGAACCCGTTCCTCCCCCGCCAGGCCGCGATGAACACCTTCTGGATGACGTCCTCGGCCTCGGCGGCATCGCCGAGGGATCGCACGGCCAGGGTGTACACCAGCGCCGACCAGCGCGCATACGCCTCGGCGAGCGCTTGTTCGTCGCCCGCGCGAAATCCGGCGACCAGGCTGGCGAGGTCGCGTTCATCGTCGGTGCTGTTCGCGTAGGGTGCGCTCACGTGGACGTGCTGCCTCCGGGATCGGTCACGCGTCATGCTGGTGTCCATCTCAGTGCTCGCGGTCCGGCCGAACCGACCCTCGAGTGCGACCAGCATAACCATCCCCGCCCGATCCGGGCATGCCCCGTTCGGGCGGGTGCGCCAGGTCTCGGTGTGCGACACCGGCACGGATGCGCGTCACCGGCATCCGCTCGACCGCCGCGTGCCCTGGCTGCCGGGTCGGGACGCCCGCACGGCTGCCTACCCACGGCATCCGCTGAGCTGCTGCGCGCCCCTGCCCGGGTGTCATGGCACCGGCACCGCCGAGACGAGCACGTTGGACAGGTACCGTTTGGCCTCGTAATCGAACTCGCCGCCGCAGGTCACCAGGGTGAGCCGCGGCTGCCCTGCGCGGTCGAACACCCCCGCCCAGGGCACCGACTGCTTCTCGACGGTGTCGATGGCGGTGATCGCGTACCGCTGCGTTGCTCCGTCGGCGGTGGTCAGCACGATCTCGGTGCCGCCGGGCGCGTCGGCCAGGCGGGCGAACGGGCCGAGGTCGTAGACCAGGGAGTCGACGTGGGCGGCGATGACGGTGGCTCCGGCGGGGCTGTGCGGCGCCGACCCGTACCGGTACCAGGCGGCCACGGCCGGGTTCGCCGGCAGCGCCATGGCGGTGCCGTCCAGGCCCACCGCTTCGATCGACATGTCGATGCCGAGCGACTCCACCTGCACCCGCACCGGCGGGCTGGCCGGAGCGGGTTGCCCGGCGAGGTCCGCGGACTGCCGGGGCACGTCGGGCACGGCCGGCGGTGTGGGTGCGGGCTGTCCAGGGGCGGGCTGGCCAGGTGCCGGCGAAGGCACGGGCGCAGGCGGCACCCGCTCCCCGGTGATCTGGGAGCCCCTGGCACCCGCCCCGGCTGCGACGCCGCCCGAGCCGGTGAAGCCGCCGGCGGCAGGATCAGTGCCGGCCGACCCGGCACCGGGGGCGCCGCATCCGCTGAGCAGAGCGACCAGCAGCCCGCCCACCAGCACCGGGCCCAGGGTGGTGACACGGCCACCCCGTCGGCCCGGCCGCTGCCGCGCCTGACGCGCGGAACGGGCCACGGTTCGCCACCCGAACAGGCTCACCATGACCCGCCGCCTCATATTCCGGCTACCGTCAGCGCCGCGTCTCAAGACGCCGCGTGCCGTAGACCGCTGCCGCGCTCACGCCCAGAACCAGGGCGAGGGCCGCGCCGCCGATCAGCCAGACGCCGGAATCGGCGGGCTGGTTGGTGGCGGCCAGGCCCGCGGTGCCGGCCGGAACACCGTCGGGGTTGGAGTGCAGTCCGCCGACGGTCTGGATCGCGAGCGCCAGGTTGCTGTCTTCCAGGCTGCCCCAGGCGTAGACGATGGTGTTCGTGCCCTCGGCCACGTTCACGTCGGCCGGGCCGATCACCGGGTCGGTGGTTCCGGTGGCCGCGACGGATGCCGAGACCGTGCCGGCCGGCAGAGTCAGCATCGACTCGTTCGGGTTGACCAGGTTCGTGATCACGGCGGCGCCGCCGGCGAGGATGTCCACGGCAGGGGCCGCTGCGACGTGGCGCACGGTCAGGCGGCCTTCGCCGGCCCCCACGGTGCTGATGTCGTTGGTGAACAGGGTCGCGGTGGGCTCCCCGGCCGCGTCGAGGTGGGCCACGGCGGTGTAGTTCTCGCCGCCGACGAGCGGGAGGTCGACCGGGCCGATGGCGGGGGCGCTGGCGTCCGCGGCATCCGAGGCGGTGATCGCCACGGTGTACGTGCCCGGCGGAAGCTCGAGCGGACCGGCGAGGTCGCCGGGGGCGAAGTCATCCAGGGTGAGCTCATTGTTGACGTACACGTCAACGGTGAGGTCGGGCACCCCGTGCAGCACGGACAGCTGGGCGACGTCGGTGGCGGCGTTCGCCGGGGCGATCCCCGCCAGGGCGACAAGGGCGCCGGCTGCGACGCCGACGGCAATGGTCTTGCGCATGGTTTCCTCCAGTCAGTGGAACGAGAGCGGGAACCAATTCGGTGTCCCATTACCCGTTACTTCCGGAGGACATCCGCTTTTGGATGCACCCTGGCTGAAAAAGTTTCGCGCGCTCTCTGTTGGCGTGCCCCGGGCGCGCGAGAAGGCAGTTGCGGCCAGTGTTACGGCGCGCGACCGGCCCCAAGTGACCTTTCGCGCAGATGCGGGCGTGCTGGGGGCGGCGCTGGCTAGTGCTGGTCGACGAGGGCGGAGGTGGTGAGCACCGCACCGGCGTGGGCCAGCTCGGCGAGGGCCCGGTCGCTGGAGTCCGCGGCGACCCCGGCGACGAGGTCGGTGAACACCCGCACGTGCTGGCCGTGCTCCAGGGCGTCGAGCCCGGATGCGCGCACACAGTAGTCGGTGGCCAGGCCGACGATGTCGACATCCGTCACCCCCGCGGCGATGAGCAGCTCGCCGAATTTGGTGCCCGCCGCGTCGATCCCGTCGAAGATGGAGTACCCCGGCTGACCCTGCCCCTTGAGGATGTGCACGGTGCTCTCTGGCAGGCTCAGCGCGGGGTGGTACTCGGCGCCGGGGGTGTCGGCGACGCAGTGCACCGGCCAGGTGTCGATGAAGTCGGGGTCGGCATCCGTGGCGAAGTGGCCGTTGTTGCCGCCCTCGGCGTCGTGCCAGTCGCGGGACGCGAAGATCTGCGCGTAGCTGCCGGCGTGCTCGGTGAGCAGCGCGCTGATCGCTCCGGCCACGGCGGCGCCGCCCTCCACCGCGAGGGCACCGCCCTCGGTGAAGTCGTTCTGAACGTCGATGATGATCAGTGCGCGGGTCACGGAAGCACTCCTGTCGTTGGGATTTCAGTTGTTCGAGAGGTTGTTTCCGCAGCGGAAGAACCCCGTCGTGATGGTATCGATGGCCTGCTTCGCATTATCACCCACATCACCCAGCGCGTATACGGCGAAGGTGAGGGTGGTTCCGTCGGCGGCGGTGATAATGCCGGAGAGGGTGTAGCCGGTGTCGATCCAGCCGGTTTTCGCGAACACCGAGCCATCGGCATCCGCGTTGTCGCCGGAGAACCTGTCGCTGTAGGACAGCGAGCCACTCGGACCGCCGGCGATGGGCAGGCCGTCGAAGATCTCGCCGAGGCTGCCCTCCCTGGCGTTGATCTGCCGGAACAGTTTGGTCAGATAGGCCGGCGAGACCGCGTTGTTGTCGCTGAGGCCCGAACCGTCAGCGATGCGGATGCCGGTGGTGTCGATGCCGTACTCGGCCAGGCCGGCGAGCACGGCGGGCTGGATGGCGGCGAAGGTGTTGCCGGTGCCGGACTCGACTGCCACGAGCCGGGCGAGCATCTCGGCGACGGCGTTGTCGGAGACGATGAGTGACTGCTTGATGAGCACGCCCACCGGTTGGGACTGCACGGTGGCCAGCAGTTTCGCGTCGGCAGGGGCGGTGCCGACCGTGACGGCGGGGTCGCCGCCGAGCTCGTCGGCGAACGCGGCGCCGGCCCGGGCGATCGGGTCGTCGCTGCGCGGGGAGGTGCTGTTGTAGGCGTTGTCGCGGTCGCCGTCCACCTGCAGGGCGGTGATCAGCGGCATGTACCCCTGGGTCTGCTCCTTACGGTTCCAGCTGGGTTCCCAGGCGGGGTCGCCGAAGTAGCCGGAGTCGAGCACGACGGAGGTGATGGGGGTGTCGCCCATCGCGGCGCGGGCCTGCTCGGCGAGGGCGTCGAGGTGCGCGGCGCCCTCGTAGAACGGCTCGTCGCCGGTGAGCGTGCTCGACAGGGTGAGGTCGCCGCCGCCCACGAGCACCACCTGGCCGGGCTCGGATCCGGCGACGACGGCGGTGGTGGCCCGGTAGTCGGCGCCGAGCACGCTGAGCGCGGCGGCAGAGGTGAGCACCTTGAGCACGCTGGCGGGTCGGGATGCAGTGCTGCCGCCCCGGTCGAAGAGCACCTCGCCGGTGTCGGCGTTCACGACCTGCGCCTGGAACTCGCCGAGCCGGGAGTCCTCGGCCAGGCCGGCGACCGAGCAGGTGCGCAGCGGGCTGGCGACGGTGGAGATGGTGGGGGCCGGGCGGGCTGCTTGGGTGGGGGTTGGTGTTGGTGTTGGTGTTGGTGTTGGTGTGGCGGGCTGGGCGATGGTGGCCGGGTCAGCGCCGTCTGCCGCGGTCGTGCGGGTGCCGGATGCGTCGCCGCCGGTGGCCGCGCCCGCCCAGACGGCTCCGCTGCCGAGCAGCACGAACGTCACGACCGCGGCGATGAGCACCGTCAGCCGACGGCGCCTGCCGGGGGCGGTCGCCGCGGGCGCGGCATCCGTCGTGGCCGGCTGCGCGCCGAGGATCTCGGCCGACTGCTCGGCCGCTGCCTCGGCGGGGTCGCCCCGCTCGGGTTCAGGCCGGTCTGGTGTATCCACCCGGGCATTTTAGCGAGGGTGGATGTGCGCCCGGCCAGAAAGTGCCCGCCCCACGCGCCTCGCGGCACATGCCGCCCCATCCGTGGGGCAGGCTCGGCCAGCTCGCGCCCGCGCGGCGGCGCGCGGTGCTACTCGCCGGGGTAGACCAGGCCGATCTGGGCGCGGATCTCGTCGAGGGTCTCCATGATCTGCACGGACTCCGTCACGGTGAGCAGCTCGCTCGTGAGCAGGCCTGCCGCCACGAGACGCTCGGCCTCCAGCGCCTGCCAGTGCATGCCCCGTCCGGTGAACTCGGGCGTGCTGTACTCCTCGACGACCTCGTTGGCGGCGTTGTAGACGCGGAACGAGGTGGGCGTGTACCAGACCTCGTCGATGTCGATCCGGCCGTCGGTGCCGAGGATGCTGGCGGTGTTCGGTCCCTTGGTGTCGCTCGCGGAGATCAGCGACGCGATCTGGCCGCCGGCGTAGCGGAAGATCGTGGCGATCTGCGCATCCACCCCGGTGTCTTTGAGGGTGGCAGAGGCAAGGATCGTTTCTGGCGGGCCGAACAGGGCGGACGCGAACGACACCGGGTAGATGCCGAGGTCGAGCAGCGCGCCGCCGCCCAGCTCCAGCGCATTGATGCGGTGACTGGGGTCGTCGGGCAGGTCCTGGGTGTGGTCGGCGATCAGGCTGCGCACCTCGCCGAGGCTGCCGCCGGCGATGATGTCCCGGATGCGCCCCATGTGCGGCAGGAACCGCGTCCACATGGCCTCGAGCAGCAGCAGGTTCTTGCTCTCGGCGAGCGCCACGAGCGCCCGTGCCTCGCCGGCGTTCACCGTGATCGGCTTCTCGACCAGTACATGCTTGCCGGCCTCGAGCGCGAGGCTGGCATTGGCCGCGTGGAAGGGGTGCGGGGTGGACACATAGATGATGTCCACGTCGGGGTCCGCCACGAGAGCCTCGTAGCTCGGGTGCGCCGTGGGGATGCCGAACTCGGCGGCGAACGCATCCGCGCTGGCCTGGCTGCGGGAACCGACGGCCTGCACGGTCAGGCCGTTCTTCACCAGGTCGCCGGTGAACGCGTGGGCGATTCCGCCCGTGGCCAGGATTCCCCAGCGGAGTGCATCAGTCATGCCACGAGCCTAGCGAACCGGCACGGCGCAGCCCAGGATGCGCGTGATATTGTGCCGGTCATGACTGAAAAAGACCCCGCAGACAAGTCCTTCGACGAGAAGCGCCACGATCAGCTCACCACCGCGCCCAAGGCCGACGAGGGCGATGCCGCCCCTCGCGTGACCACGGAGAAGACCGACGACGGCGTGACCCGCATCGACATCGCCGACACCGCGGCGGTGCGCCCCGGCAAGCCCACGGAGTAGAGGGCCCGGCCAGCGAACCGTCACCCGCCGTTTGCCGCGCGGTCACCGGGCGCGCGTACGCTGGCGCCCGTGAGCGCGAATCTGCTTCTCTACCGCCGCCCGGCCCCGCACCAGCGGGCCGAGCCGAGTCCCGTCGCCCAGCCGCGCCCCGCGGATCGGGCTCAGCCCGTGGTGGCGGATGCGGCCCAGCCCGTGGTCGTTGACCAACCGCATCCGTTGGGCATCGGCCGGTCGGATGTGCCGATCACGGCCGAACGTGATCCCGCGTCGGCCGCTCCGGCGCGCTCCACTCTCGCGGTCGAGCCCGTCTTCGCCGCCCGCAACTCCCCCGTTGACCTGCTCTTTCGGGGGCTGTGGCAGCTGGTGGGCGTGTACGTGTACCTGGTGCTCGTGGTCAAGGACCGCAAGCTGCCACGCTAGCTCCGACGGCAGCAGCGGGTCAGCGGGCGCCGATGCCGGCGAGCACCCGCTCCGCGATCGCCCGGTGGCCGGCGTCGTTGACGTGCACACCATCCGTGTCGACCATCTCGGGTTCGATCACGACCGGGTCGATCAGGCTCACGTAGTCGGCGCCCACGGATGCGGCGGCGGCCTGCACCCAGCCGTCCAGCTCCGCGATCAGCGCGTTGCCGGGCTGCGCCGTCGAGGGGCCCACGGCGATGATGCGGGCCTGCGGCAGCCCCTCGCGGATGCGCGTGTAGGTCTCGTCGACGGCCGCGCGCACCGCGTCGGGGTCGGCGGCGAGCGCCGAGAGGTCGTTCTGGCCGCCGGCGATCAGCACGATATCGGGCTGCACGGCCACCACATCGGGCACCCGCTCGGGGTAGGTCGGGCAGTAGTCCAGGCCGCAGCCGCCGAGCCCGGAAGTGGTGACGAACCCGGTGCCGCCCTGGCCCTGGTTGACCTCCACCCAGCCGGCCCCGTCGGCCACGAGCGCCGACCAGCGCGTGCCCGGTTCTGATGCTCCCCAGCCCTGGGTGTAGGAGTCGCCGAGGAACACGGCGGCGGTGTCGCCGGGGGCGATGGTGGGCGTGGGGCCGGCGGTGGGCAGCAGGGTTCCGGGGGTGCTGCGTTCGGCGCCGCCCAGCACCACCGCGGCGACCAGGCCGCCCACGGCGGCCACGGCGACCACACCGGCGAGCAGCCACAGCGGCCAGCGGCGCCGGGGCACGGCGCCGGGCGGGGTGGTTCGCGCGGGCCCGGTATCCATGGCCCCAGCATAGGAGCCCTCGGCGGGTGGGCGAGCTCCCGGCAGCCCCGCACAAGCAGGACCGCGTTGCCGGCGGGCGCCCGCACCGGCCGGACCCCGCTAACTGGTCCCCGTGCGGACAATTGTGCCCGGTGTGCCGGGCGCAATTGTCCGCTTTGGCAACAGTTGCGGCGACGGATGCGCTCCGGCCACTCCGACCAGCGGACGCCTGGTGTTTCGTCGGGGTCACTATGCTGCCCTCCATGACCGACCCCGACTCCCCCTCGCCGCGGCACGTCGACGGCACCGTGCTGCTGCGCGTGCGGGCGGCGCTGCCGATGCTCGGGCCGAGCGAGCGCCGGGTCGCCCAGGCGATCCTCGACCGGCCGGGCGCCGTCACCGAGTGGTCCACGGCCGAGCTCGCCGGCGAGGCCGGCACCTCCACCGCCACGGTGGTGCGCGCCTGCCAGAACCTCGGCTTCCGCGGCTTCCAGCACCTGCGCCTGGAGGTTGCCAGGGCCGCGCCCCCGGTGGCGGCCGCGGCCGACACACATCCGCTGGCCCGCATCTTCGACGACGCCGCCGACGCCATTCGCCTGGGCCGCGACAGCGTCGACCTGGCCGCCATCGACCGGGCCGGCGACGTGCTCGCCGCCGCCCGCCGGCTCGTGCTGGTGGGCACCGGCTTCTCGGCGCCGCCGCTGCAGGATGCCGCCATGCGGTTCGCCACGCTGGGCCGCGCCGTCGAGGCGCCCAGTGACGTGCTCGGCCAGCAGTTTGCGGCCCGCTCGCTCACCGACCAAGATGCCTGCCTCACCGTGAGCTACTCGGGTGCGAACGCGCACACCCTGCGCGCCTGCCGCGCGGCCAAGGAGGGCGGCGCGGTACTGATCGCGGTGACCAGCTTCGCCAGGTCGCCGCTCACCCAGCTGGCCGACATCAGCCTGGTCACCGGTCCGGTCACCCGCACGCACGATGTGGACCCGTTCCTCAGCCGGCTGAGCCACCTGCTGGTGCTGCACGCCCTGCACACCGCACTCGACGCCCGCAGCACCGCGAGCAGCACGGCGCCCATGCGCGACGTGGTGGCCGAGGCCCTGATCGCCGACGAATAGCCCCGGGGCTGAGGACCGACATCCGATTCTTCGGAGATAGTGGAATTGATAGGACGAATTCGGCCATACGGTCCTATTTTTCGCCCTATCTCCTCACAACCGTGCGACGCCCGTGCCGGTCGGGCGGCCGACATCCCACGGATACGGGGATGCGCCGGATGTTGCCTCCGCGGTCGCCCGCCGTCTACCGCCCGTTCACTCGCCGCCAGCAACCTTGCTCTGTAACGACGTTTCATCGCAGATGAAACAACGAAATCAGACGGGACAGCATGAGCGGCATCACCATCGAAGGCACCTACAACGCCCGCTGGAGCGACGCCGGCGAACACCGGCTGGCCCGCGCCGCAGCGCTGGACGAACTGGGCCAGGGCGGCGCCGCCGCGCTGCACGAACTGGGCCTCAGCCGGGTCATCGACCTGCGTGAAGACGCCGAGCGCGGCCCGGTCGAACACGGCGTGCCCGTCGTGACGGTGCCGCTCTACCTCCTGCCAGACGGGCCGCCGCAGACCGGGTCGCTCGAGCAGGTCTACGACTTTCTGCTGCGGCAGCGCGGCACCGAACTCACCCGAGCCGTGGCCGCCATCGCCGCCGCACCCGGCCCGGTGCTCGTGCACTGCACCGCCGGCAAAGACCGCACCGGCCTGGTCATCGCCCTGGCCCTGCTCGCCGCCGGGCACAGCGAGACGGATGTCGTGGCCGACTACGCCAGGTCCACCGGCGTCGTGCGCGCCCGCCGCGCCGAACACGCCCACGCGGTGCTCGCCGGGCTCGACCTGCCCGCCGCCCTGCACCGCTCCTCCCTACGCCTGCACCTGGACAGCCCGCCCGCCGCGATGGAGCACGCCCTGCGCACCCTCGCCGCCGAGGGCGGGGCGGCGGCGTACCTGCTGCGGCACGGCCTGCCGGCCGAGCACCTGCAGGCCCTGCGCGACACTCTCCCGGCGGCCGCGCATGCGTGACCCGTTCAAGTTCAGCATCTTGCACCTCAGTGATGTGCACGCCACCGCCGGCGAGCTGCTCTACGGCCAGGTCGACGGCCTGGCCCGGCTGCGCCAGGTGGGCGATTACGTCGTCGACGCCGGCGTGACCCCCGAGGCCGTGGTGGTCACCGGCGACCTCGTGCAGCGCGGGCACTGGGCCGCGTACGACCGGGTCGATGAGGCCCTGCGCGAGCTGGGCGAGCGGGTGAACGCCCCGGTGTTCACCGTGCTGGGCAACCACGACTCCCCCGCCCAGGCCCGCCGGCTCAGCGGTCACACGGACGGGCACTACCGGGTCGTCACCGTTGGTGCACTGCGCCTGGTGCTGCTCGATTCCAGCTCCGGCATCCTCGACGCCGCGCAGCGCGCCTGGCTCAGCGAGACGCTGGCGGAACCGTTCGGGATGGGCACCGTCGTGGCCCTGCACCACGCACCGGTGCCGTCACCGTTGCCCACCCTGTCCAAGATCGGCCTGCGCGACCCGCAGCTGTTCGCCGACGCGCTGGCGACATCCGACACCCGGCTCATTCTGGCCGGGCACTACCACCACCCGATGAACGCGCTGTTCGCCGGCATCCCCGTGGCGGTGGGCCCGTCGCTGGCGTACCACCAGGTGATGAACGCCGGCCCGAGCACCGTCAGCGGCCACGACCTGGCCATGTTCTCGCTCGTGCAAGTCACCGCCGACCAGGTCAGCTGCGCCCCGATCAGCCTGCAGGCCGCGCACCCCCTCTTCTCCACTGCCGTCTCCTCCCTCACCAGCACCACAACTCGATAAGGAACCCCATGTCACGCACTACTCAGGTCGTCAGCGCCGCCACACTCGTGGCCCTCGGGCTGGCCCTTGCCGGTTGCTCCACCACCGCTGAGGCCGACAGCACGGCCGCACCGGAGGCATCCGCCGCCGAAGCACTCGCCCCGGCGACCATCACCGTGTACACCTCGGAGCCGCAGGAAAAGATCGACGCCATCGTCGCCGACTTCAACGTGGACCAGCCCGACGTCACCGTCGAGGTGTTCCGGGCCGGCACCGGCGACCTCACCGCCCGCATCGAGGCCGAGCGCACCACCGGCGACGTGCAGGCCGACATCCTGCTCGCCGCCGACTCCGCCACCTTCGAGACCTACAAGGCCGACGACCTGCTGCTGGCCTACTCCCCCGCCGACATCGAGTCGCTCAACCAGGACGTCGTCGACCCCGACGGTTTCTATGTGGGCACCCGCATCATCCCCACCGTCATCGCCTACAACACCGGCATGATCGACTCCCCGCCCACCTCCTGGGCCGACCTCACCGACACCGACTACGCCGGCCTGATCACCATGCCCAACCCGGATGTCTCCGGTGCCGCCGCGTACAACGCCGCCGTCTGGCTCGACAACGCCGACCTCGGCGACGAGTGGCTGGTCGACCTGGCCGCGAACCAGCCGGTGATCGCCGACAGCAACGGCCCGGTCTCGCAGGCCGTCGCCGCGGGCACCCAGCCCGTTGGCGTGGTGGTGGACTACCTGGTGCGCGAGCTCGCCGCCGCCGGCTCCCCCATCGAGGTGGCCTACCCCACCGAGGGTGTGCCCTACGTCTCCCAGCCGGTGGGCATCTTCGCCAACACCGACGAGCAGGCCGCCTCCGAGGCGTTCGTGGACTACCTGGTCAGCGCCGACGGCCAGGCCCTCGCGGTCGAGCAGTCCTACCTGCCGGTGCGCAACGACGTCGGCACCCCCGAGGGCGCCCCGGCCATGGACGACATCGCCATCCTCACCCCCGACCTCGACGTGATCAACGACACCAAGGCCGCTGCCGTCGCGCGGTTCAATGAGCTCTTCCAGTAAAGCCCCCGTGGCGGGCCCGGTCGTTTCCGACCGGGCCCGCTCCCGGCTTCCCCTCACCTCCTCACGGCCGTCGCCGCGAACGGATGCCCGGCGCACCGTCGCCGGCATCGACCTGCTGCGCCTGGCCCTCTGGCTGGTCTGCGCGGCCGTGGTGCTCGTGCCGCTGGGCGCCATCGTGGTGCTCGCGTTCAGCGCCAACCACCTGCCGCTGTTGCTCAGCGGCGACATCCTGCAGGCCGGCACGAACAGTCTGGTCTCGGCCGTCGCATCCGCCGCCATCGCCGTGGCGGCCGGCACCGCGCTGGCGCTGCTGCTGGACCGCACCGACCTGCGCGGCCGCCGGGTGCTGCGCCTGTTCGCGCTCACCCCGCTGCTGGTACCGCCGTTCGTGGGCGCGATCGCCTGGATCGGCATCGCGGGGCCCACCGGCCCGATCAACAAGGCCTGGACCGACTGGTTCGGCGGGCCGCTCTGGATCATCTACGGCGGCGACGGCGTGATCGCGCTGCTGGCCATCCACTCCTACCCGATCGCCTACATGATCGTGTCGGCGGCGCTGCGGCGCATCCCCACCGACCTCGAGCAGGCGGCCCGCATCTCGGGCGCCTCCGCGGTGCGGGCGGTGCGCACCATCACCCTGCCCCTGCTCAAGCCGGCGATGCTGTCGGCGTTCATCCTGATCGCGGTGGGTAACCTGGCCGATTTCGGCATCCCCTCGATCATCGGCCTGCCCGAACGGTATGTGACCCTGTCCACCCTGATCTACCGGTACATCCAGTCGGGCACGGTGGAGTCGCCGCTCGAGGTGATCGCCACCATCGGCGTGGTGCTGCTGGTCGTGGCGGCGCTGGCGATGGTGGTGGACCTGCTGGTCTCCCGGTCCCGCTGGGAGCTGGACGACTCCGCCTCCGCCGTGCAGCTGCTGCCGCTGGGTGTGGCGCGGCTGCCGCTCACCGTGGGCACCTGGCTGGTGGTGCTGGCGATCACACTGCTGCCGCTTCTGGCCCTGCTCAGCCAGGCGTTGCTGCCGGCGCCCGGGGTACCGCTGACCTGGGCGAACCTCACGCTGGACAACATTGTGCGGGCCACCAGCGCACCGTCCACCCTGGTCGGCGCGACCAACTCTGTGCTGCTGTCGGTGCTCGCCGGCGTGATCTGCGGGGTGCTCGGCCTGGCCATCGGCACCGTCGTCACCCGCACCCGGGCGCGTTCGAACACGGCGCTGAAGACCGTGGCGATGCTGCCGCAGGCCATCCCCGGCCTGGTCATCGCGGTCGGCTGGCTCGTCATCGCCCCGCGGATCGGCCTGTTCAACACCCCCTGGTTAATCCTCTGCGCCTACGTGATGGCGTTCATCGCGATCGTGGTGCAGTCGGTGAGCGCGCCGCTGTCGGCCACCCCGATGACGGCCGAGGAGGCCGCCCGTATCTCCGGGGCGAGCCGGCTACGCGCCCTGTTCGACATCTCCTGGCGCATGGCCGTGCCCGCCGCCATCGCCGGCAGCGTGCTGGTCGTGCTCACCGCGGTGCGCGAGCTGACCATCTCGGTGCTGCTGCTGGCCCCGGGCGCGCAGACCCTGGGCGTGAACATATTCAGCTTGCAACAGGCCGGGGCGTACAACGCCGCATCGGCTCTCTCGCTCATCATCACCCTGGTGGGGTTGGCCGGCCTCGGCCTGGCCGCCCGCCGGGACCGCTAGTCGCGTTACGTAAAGGATTCTTATGTCATCTGTCACCCTCACGGATGTGGGCCTCGTCTACCCGAATGGAACCGTCGGTCTGGAAGGCATCAACCTGGCCATCGCGGACGGCGAGTTCGTGGCCCTGGTCGGGCCGTCCGGCTCGGGCAAGACCACGTTGCTGCGCGCGATCGCCGGGTTCCTGGCGCCCAGCTCCGGGTCGATCTCTCTCGACGACACCGTCGTGGCCGACTCCCGCCGCTCGGTGGAGCCGGAGAAGCGCGGGCTGGGCATGGTGTTCCAGCAGCACGCGGTCTGGCCGCACTGGAGCGTGGAGCGCAACATCGCCTATCCGCTGGTGCTGGCGAAGGTGCCGCGGGCCGAGCGGGCCGCCCGGGTGGCCGAGGTGATGGCGCTGGTGGGCCTGGCCGGCTTCGGTAAGCGCAACCCGGCCACGCTCTCGGGCGGGCAGCGCCAGCGGGTGGCGTTGGCCCGGGCGATCGTGGGCCGCCCGCGGGTGCTGCTGCTCGACGAGGCGCTCTCGGCGCTGGACGAACCGCTGCGCGACAGCCTGCGGCTGGAGCTGCAGTCGCTCACCCGGTCGATCGGGCTCACCGTGGTGCACGTCACCCACGACCGCGCCGAGGCCCTGGCGTTGGCCGACCGTATCGTGGTGCTCGATGGCGGCCGCATCCAGCAGGTCGGCAGCCCGGTGGAGCTGGTCACCCGGCCGGTGACCGCCGCGGTGGCCCGGTTCCTCTCCGACGCCACGCTGTTCACCGGCCGGCGGGACGCGTCCGGGTTCGTGGCCGACGGGCATCCGTGCGCGGTGCCGACCGAGTGGATCGAGACAGGCGGCGTTGGGGGTCACGGGACGGGCACCCTGGCCGTGTTACCCGAAGACGTGGCCCTGCGGCCGGGCACCGGGGCTGCGACGGATGCCGTGGTGACGTCGTCGCTCTACGGCCGGGCGAGCAACGACGTGATCGTGCAGTGGCAGGGGGTCGCCGTGCGCTCCCGGGTGCCCGGCCGCCGCTACCTGGTGGGCGAGCGCGTGGTCGTGGAGATCGGCCGGGCGATGTTCTACGAGGCGGAGGCGAACGAGGGTGCACTGCCCGTGGCATCCGTGCCGGTCACCGCGCGCTGACCCCGACTCCGGCCCCGGGCGCCGGCTCCCGAGGCGTTCTCACGGCCGGATCAAGCGCGCGGCTTGAGCTCGTCGGTGATGTCGGCGACCGTAGCCCCGTAGGCGCTGAGGAGCGCGTCCGCGTCGACGAACGCCGAGTAGCCATGCTCCCCCGCGCCCATGGCTACCCGGGTGCCGCGCATCCGTTCGTCGGCGAACACCGGCCAGTCGGTGCTGCTGCCCAGCGGCGTGATGGTGCCGCGGCTGTAGCCGGTGGCGGCCAGGGCCAGGTCTTCGTGCGGCAGCGAGAGCTTGTTCACGCCCACGAGCGCGCGCAGCTTGGCCCAGCTGATCTGCCGGTCGCCGGGCACAAGCACGAAGATGTAGTCGCCGTCGTGGCGCTTCACCACGAGCGACTTGACGATGCCACTGGGCTCGAGGCCGAGCAGCCGGGCGGCGCTTTCGAGGCTGTCGGCGGCGGGGCGCTCGACGATGTCGATCTCGAGTCTGCGCGCTCGCGCATCCGTTGCAACCCGTTCGCGCCCTGTGTCAGTCATACCTGAGTCAACCACGCGGGCGTGCGCCGTATTTCACCGCCCAGCGGATGCGCGTGGCCCCCGGCGCCGGACGGATCACGAGGTCTCGACAGGCTCGACCAGCGACGTGGGCCGGGACCAGGAAGAAAGAATGGGGCCGCCTATCAGAATCGAACTGATGACCTATTCATTACGAGTGAATCGCTCTACCAACTGAGCTAAGGCGGCGTGAGACCGAAGACTTCCTTGCGAAAGACGCGCGGTGACACAGCAGCCAAGCTTACTCGATCGGGGCGGTCACGGTGTACAGCTCGCGGAACGACTTCGCGACCCAGGCCGAGAGCGTGCTGCAGTCATCCGCTTCGGCCCAACAGCGCCAGGCGTGCCGGGTGGCGGCCATGGCCACGAGGGTGAAGAGCAGCGCCCGCTGGGACAGGGCCCGGGGGTCCTCGGCGAGGCGGGGGTCATCGGCCGCGAACCGGCGCTCGACGATGTGCTGCAGTCCGGCTTCGAAGTTGCGCAGGGTCGCCATGCGCATGGTGAAGAGGTAGCTGTTGTCTTTCATCACCGCGCGGCGCAGCTCGTGGATCTCACGGTCGCCGTCGGTGTTGGCCAGGCTCAGGCCGATGAGGGTGGCCAGGTCGGCCAGCACGTCACCGTCTGGCCCGGCGGCGACGAACCGTTCGATGTCGGTGTCGCAGGCCAGCTCGAGCTCGTCGCCGACCAGGGCGGCATCCTTCGACCCGAAGTAGTTGAAGAAGGTGCGCGGTGAAATGTCTGCCCATCGGCTGATTTCCTCCACGGTGACCTTGTCGATCCCCCGATGCGAGCAGAGCGTGAGCACGGCGCGCTGAATCTGCCGGCGCGTCTCCAGCCGCTTGCGTTCCCGTAGGCCCAATTCGTGCGGATGCGCGCCCATACGTCAGCACATCGGGTCTGTCGCGGGAACGGTGCCGTCGATCAGGTAGTTGTTGACGGCGTCGTTCACGCAGGAGTTGGACTTGTTGTATGCGGTGTGACCCTCGCCCTCGTAGGTGACCAGCTGGCCGCTGTCGAGCTGCTCGGCCAGGTTCTCGGCCCAGACGTACGGGGTGGCGGGGTCGTTGGTGGTGCCCACGACCAGGATCGGGGCGGCCCCGGCGGCGTGGATCTCCTCCCGCTCGCCGGTGAAGGCGTACGGCCAGTTGGCGCAGGAGATGTCGCCGTAGGCCATGTAGGTGCCGATGGTGGGCGCCAGCGCCTCGATCTCGGCGGCCTGCGCGCGCATGGCGGCCGGGTCGTCGTCGTATGCGTAGTCCACGCAGTTGATGGCCATGAATGCCTCGGTGGAGTTGTCGGCGTAGGTGCCGTCGGCGTTCCGACCGTTGTACGCGTCGGCGAACTGCATCGCGCCATCCGCGCTGCCCTGCAGCACGGTGTCGAACATGTCGCTGAGGTACTGCCAGGCGGTGGCCTGGTAGAGCGGGTAGATGATGGCGGTGAGCAGCGCGTTGGCGCCGAGCTGGCGGCCATCCGTGGCGGTGATCGGGTTGGCGTCGACCGAGTCGAGCAGCGCCCGGATGGTGCCCATGGCGTCGTCGACGGTGCCGTCGAAGGGGCATTCGGTGCCGGCGAGGCAGTCGGTGAGGTAGGCGCGCAGGGCGCTCTCGAAGCCCTGCGCCTGGGTGGCGGTGACCTCGAAGTTGCTGGTGGCGGGGTCCAGGGCACCGTCGAGCACGAGCCGGCCGACCTTGTCGGGGTACATCTCGGCATAGGTGGCGCCGAGGAAGGTGCCGTAGGAGAAGCCGAGGTAGTTGAGCTGCTCGTCGCCGAGGATGGCGCGGAGCAGGTCGAGGTCGCGGGCGGCACTCTCGGTGTCGACCTCGCCCAGCAGGGCGCCGGTCTGCTCGGCGCAGGCGGTGGCGAAGCCGATGGCGCTGGCTTCCTGCTCCTGAATCCAGGCATCCGTGCCGCGGTCGGCCTCGGTGAGCCCGTACAGGTACTGGTCCATCTCGGCCGGGTCGTAGCAGGCCACCGGGCTGGAGCGGCCGACACCGCGGGGGTCGAAGCCGACGATGTCGAAGCGCGCCTGCAGGGCGGCATCCGTGGCGAAATCGACGGAGTCCTTGACGAAGTCGTAGCCGGACCCGCCCGGACCGCCCGGGTTCAGCAGCAACGAGCCGATACGATCCCCGGTGGCGGGCTGGCGCACCAGGGCGAGGTCGATGTCGCCGGCCGCCGGGTCGTCCCAGTCCAGCGGAGCCGAGGCGGTGCTGCACTGCATGCCGTCGTCGCAGTCGGTCCAGTCGAGCACCTGGCTGTAGAACGGGTCGAGCTCGGTCTCCACCTCTTCGCCGGTGGGCGTGGAGGTGGACGGGGCCGGCTGCGGCACGAACCAGGGCGTGCAGGCGCTGAGGCCGAGCGTCACTGCCACCGCGGCCGCTACGGTCGTGAATACGCGAGTGCGCTTGGTCACAGGGTTCCTCTTCTCTGCTCAGGCGTTCTGTGCTGTGCCGTGTTCTGCTCTGCCGTTCTGTGCTGCAGGATGCGCCGCACCGTTGACGCGGTCACCGTCGGCGTCATCGTCGGATCATGGAGACCAGCATTGCCTCCAGCGCCAGGGCGGGTGCCACGTTGGCCTCGATGCGCTGGCGGGCCAGCGCGATCGCATCCATCGTGGCCACCGTCGCCGCCGGACCGCACGCGGCCGCGGCCTGGCGCAGTTCGCTGGTGAGTTCACGGTTGATGATGGTGTTCTCGCGGCCGAGCTGCACCATCATCACGTCGCGGTAGAGCGAGGTGAGGTCGACCAGGATGCGGTCGATGCCGTCACGCAGGCTGCGGGTGGCGCGGCGTTTCTGGTCGTCTTCGAGGTTCTTGATCTGGCCGCGGAGGGCGGGCGGCACCGACTGGCCGGGCTCCACACCGAGGGAGCGCAGCACGCCCTCCCGTTCGGTCGCGTCGCGCTCGAGGGTGATGGCCTTGGCGTCGTCGCCGGCGATCGCCAGCAGCCGGGCGGCGGCGTTCACCGCCTTGGAGATGCCGGTGAGCCCGAGCGCCGCGCGCAGGGTTTCCTCCCGGCGGGCGCGGGCCTCGGCGTTGGTGGCGAGCCTCAGGGCCATGCCGATGTGGCTCTGCGCCTGGCGGGCGGCCTGTTCGGCCACGCCCGGGTCGACGCCGGTGCGACGGATGAGCAGGGCCGCGACGTCATCGATGCTCGGCACCCGTAGGCGCACGGTGCGCACCCGGGAGCGGATGGTGGGCAGCAGGTCGGCCTCGCTGGGCGCGCAGAGGATCCACACGGTGCGCTCCGGCGGTTCCTCCAGGGCCTTGAGCAGCACGTTGGAGGTGCGCTCGACCATGCGGTCGGCGTCTTCGACCACGACCACCCGGTACCGGCCCACCGACGGGGAGTACTGCGACCGGGCCACGGCCTCCTTGACGGAGTCCATCTTGATGATGACGCCCTCGGTGCTGAGCACGGTGAGGTCGGGGTGGGTGCGGGCGTCGACGAGCTTCTTGGTGGTCTCGTCACCCTGCGGGGTGCCGGGGCTGAGCAGCGCGGTCGCGAACGCGAACGCCAGGTTGGACCGCCCGGACCCGGGCGGCCCGGTGATGAGCCAGGCGTGGGTCATCGAGTCGGAGGTGCTGGGGGTGGCGGCGCTGGGGGTGGCGGTGCTCGCGGGGGCGCCGGGGGCGGCATCCGTGGCCGTGTCGGGGCGCTCGAGTGTGGCGACCGCTCCCGGGCGCTCAGCGGCGGCGCGGAAGATGGCGATCGCGTCTGCTTGACCCGTCAGGTCATCCCACACTGCCATTCGTCAAGGGTACCCGCAGCCGGTGACACCGGGGTGCGCCCGCCCCCAGACGCCGAGTTGCCAGTTGCGGCCCCTTGGATGCCCGTGAAGGGGCCGCAACTGCCCTTTCGCGGATGCGCCGGCCGGGTGGGAGGTCGCCCCACCCACCGAGAGGACAGTTGCGGCCAGTCCAGCGCCCAACAACGGGCCTCAACTGTCCTCTCGCGGGCATCCGATCCCGCGAGAGGACAGTTGCGGCCAGTGGAGCGCCCAGCAACTGGCCCCAACTGCCCTCTCGCGGTCCTGCGACGGGGGGATGCGACGGGCGGGCTCAGCCGAAGCTGACGGCGCCGTCGACGCCGATTTGCCAGCCGGGGTTGTGCGCGATCTCCCAGATGATGCCGCCCGGGGCCTGCACATGAGCGTGGAAGATACCGCCGAAAGCACCCGGCTGAGGGTCCTTGAGCACGGTGCCACCGGCGCCGGCCATGGCGGCGACGACAGCGTGCACCTCGTCGGGACTCTCCACGTTGTGGGACAGCGTCACCCCCGACACGACCGAGTGGGCCGGCCCGGTGCCGAGGTCTTGCGCAAACTTCTCGACGTCGAAGAGGCCGAGCACGGCACCGGGAGCCACCTGGAAGAAGATGATCTCACCGGGCACGTCGACCAGCGGCACCCAGCCCAGGGCGGCGACGTAGAACGCACGCGCCACATCCAGGTCGGGTGTGGCGACGGTGACGAAGTGCACGTTCTGCTTCATAACAAGCTGCTGTCAGTCGAGCGAGAGCCCGAGCAGGGCGGCGACGCGGGCGCGGATCAGCGCGGCCAGTTCGTCGACCGGCAGCGACGCATCCAGCACCAGAAAGCGCTCGGGCTCGGCCGCGGCCAGCTCGAGGAACGCGGCCCGCACGCGGGCGTGGAACTCGTTCTTCTCGGCCTCGAGCCGGTCGAAGCGCTTGTTGGCGGCATTGAGGCGGGTGCGCGCCGCGGTTTCGTCGAGGTCGAGCAGCAGCGTGAGGTGCGGCAGCAGGCCCTCGGCCGCCCAGAGCGAGAGGTCGCGCACCTCGGGTGCGCCGAGCACCCGCCCGGCACCCTGATAGGCGACGGATGAGTCGAGGTAACGGTCCTGAATGACAACCTCGCCGCGAGCGAGCGCCGGGCGCACCTTCGTGGCGATGTGCTGTGCCCGGTCGGCGGCGTACAGCAGCGCTTCCGCGCGCGGGGAGACCTCGCCGCGGTGGTGCAGCACGATCTCCCGAATCTCCACGCCCACCTCGGTGCCGCCGGGCTCGCGGGTGCGCACCACGGTGCGCCCCAGGGCCTGCAACCACTCCCCCAGCAGCGCAGCCTGGGTGCTCTTGCCCGACCCGTCGCCACCCTCGAGGGTGATGAACAGGCCGGGCGTCACGGCATCCGTCGCACCGGACGCCGAAGCGTCGGGCACGGCCGGGGTCACCGCATCCGTCACGACTGCGAGGCCGCCTGGGCCGCCTTCGCTGCCGCGGTGGCCGCACGGGTGGCGGCCGCCTTTGCGGCGGTGGCCGCCTTCTGCTCCGGGGTGCGCTCGGCGCGCACGGTGGGCGTGGCGGTGGAGGTGCCGGTCTTCTTGGCCGGAGCCCGCTTGGCGGCGGTCTTGGTGACCGCGCCCACCTTCTTGACCGGAGCCTTCTTGGCGGTGGGCTTCTTCGCGGCCGGCTTCTTGGCCGGCGCCTTCTTCGCGGCGCCGCGCTTGACAACCGGGCCCTTGGCGCGCTTGTCGGCGAGCAGCTGCACGGCGCGCTCGTAGTCGACCTCTTCGACACTCTCGGCCTTGGGGATGGTGGCGTTGGTGATGCCATCGGTCACATAGGCGCCGAACCGGCCGTCCTTGATCTTGATGGCCTTGCCGCTCTCCGGGTCGGGCTCTTCGAAGTCCTTGAGCGCGCTGGAGGCACGGCGGGCGCCGTACTTGGGCTGGTTGTACAGCTCCACGGCACCGGCCAGGTCGATCTCGAAGATCTGGTCCTCGCTGGTGAGCGAACGGGTGTCGACGCCCTTCTTGAGGTACGGGCCGAACTTGCCGTTCTGGGCGAGGATCTCGGTCTGCGTCTCCGGGTCCAGGCCCACCACGCGCGGCAGGTTCAGCAGCGCCAGCGCGGTGTCGAGGTCCACGGTGGCCAGGTCCATCGACTTGAACAGCGACGCCGTGCGCGGCTTCACCGCGGCGGCGGCCTTCTTGGCCGGGGCCTTCTTCTTGGGCTTGACGGCGGCAGCGGATGCGCCGGTTGCGGCGGCGGCCGGCGCTGCGGCATCCGCCAGCGAGGTGACCTCACCGGTGAGCGGGTCGACGGTCTCGCCGGGGCCGTCGGTGTCGGCCGGCGGCTCGAGCTCGGTCACGTAGGGGCCGAACCGGCCGTCCTTGGCGACGATCTCCTTGCCGTTGTCGGGGTTCACGCCGATGACCCGGTCGGTGACGACGGGGGCGTCCACGAGTTCACGGGCCTTGGCCGGGGTGAGCTCGTCCGGTGCCAGGTCCGGCGGGATGTTCACCCGGCGGGGCGTGACATCCGGGCCCGCGCTCGGGTCGACGACCTCGAGGTAGGGGCCGTACTTGCCGATGCGCAGGGTGATGTCGTCGACGAT
The DNA here is from genome assembly GCF_019599185.1 of Cryobacterium inferilacus. Taxonomy (GTDB): domain Bacteria; phylum Actinomycetota; class Actinomycetes; order Actinomycetales; family Microbacteriaceae; genus Cryobacterium; species Cryobacterium inferilacus. The sequence continues at coordinate 152,870 of NZ_JAIEUL010000006.1, forward strand.
GTGGATCGAGTTGATCGTCTTCGCGTCGATCTCGCCGAGGTTGTCGACGACCTGGCGCAGGCCGCGGTGCTTCTCTGAGCCGAAGTAGAAGCTGGTCAGCCAGTCCACCCGGTCGGCGGTGCCACCGGCGATGCGGTCGAGGTCGTCCTCCATCTCGGCGGTGAAGTCGTACTCCACCAGGTCGGAGAAGAATTCCTCGAGCAGCCGCACCACCGAGAAGGCGATCCAGTTGGGTACGAGGGCCTGGCCGCGCGGGGTGACGTAGCCGCGGTCGGCGATGGTGGAGATGATCGACGCGTACGTGGACGGACGGCCGATGCCGAGCTCTTCGAGCTTCTTCACCAGGCTGGCCTCGGTGTAGCGGGCGGCCGGGCTGGTCTCGTGGCCCTTGGCCTCCACCTCGACGAGGGTCAGCGTCTGGCCCTCCTCCAGCGGCGGCAGCTTCGACTCGGTGGGGTCGGTGGGCGCGTTGCGCTCCTCGTCCCTGGACTCCTCGTAGGCGAGCATGAAGCCGCGGAAGGTGATGACGGTGCCGCTGGCGGCGAACTCGGCGAGCGCCTCGGAGGCGGCCGGGTGCGCCGCGGTGCCGGTGGGGCCCGCGGCGATGGTGACCGACGCGGTGGAACCGGTGGCGTCGGCCATCTGACTGGCGACGGTGCGCTTCCAGATCAGGTCGTAGAGCTTGAAGTCGTTGCCGCGCAGCGAGCTGGACAGCGACGACGGGGTGCGGAAGGTGTCGCCGGACGGGCGGATAGCCTCGTGCGCCTCCTGCGCGTTCTTGCTCTTGCCCTTGTACAGGCGCGGGTTCTCTGGCACGGTCTCGGCGCCGTACAGCGACGCGGCCTGCTTGCGGGCGGCGCTGATGGCCTGCTGCGACAGCGACGGCGAGTCGGTACGCATATAGGTGATGTAGCCGTTTTCGTACAGCGACTGCGCCACGCTCATGGTCTGCCTGGCGGTGAAGCGGAGCTTCCGCGCCGCCTCCTGCTGCAGGGTGGAGGTGGTGAACGGCGCGGCGGGGCTGCGACGGTAGGGCTTGGAGGCGACCTTGGTGACGGTGATCGGCACGCCGGGCACCTTGAGCGCGTCGGCGAGGGCGAGAGCGGATGCCTCGTCGAGCGTGGCCGCGACGAGCTTGGGCTTGAGCTTGCCGGTGTCGTCGAAGTCGCTGCCGGTGGCGATGCGTTCGCCGCCGAGACGCACGAGCTTGGACTGGAAGCCGTTCTCGCCGTTGGCGCCGGGGGCGAGCTGGGCGATGAGGTCCCAGTAGCCGGCGGCGACGAACGCGAGGCGTTCGCGTTCGCGGTCGACGACGAGGCGGGTGGCAGCGGACTGCACTCGGCCGGCGGACAGGCCGGGGCCGACCTTGCGCCAGAGCACGGGCGAGATCTCGTAGCCGTAGATGCGGTCGAGGATGCGTCGGGTCTCCTGCGCATCCACCAGGGCGGTGTCGAGGTCTCGGGTGTTGTTGGTGGCCGCGATGATGGCGTCCTTGGTGATCTCGTGGAACACCATCCGCTTGACCGGAACCTTGGGCTGGAGGACCTGCAGCAGGTGCCAGGCAATGGCCTCGCCTTCGCGGTCCTCATCAGTTGCGAGGAGGAGTTCGTCGGCGTTCTTCAGAGCTCGCTTGAGGTCGCTGACGGTTTTCTTCTTGGCGTCGGAGACCACGTAGTACGGTTCAAACCCGTTGTCCACGTCGACCGAGAACTTGCCCAGCGGGCCCTTCTTCAGTTCCGGCGGCAGATTCTTGGGCTCGATCAGGTCTCGGATGTGACCGACCGACGACAAAACCTCGTATCCGTCGCCCAAATAGGCGGCGATCGACTTCATCTTGGTCGGTGACTCGACAATGACCAGCTTCTTAGTGCCTGGCACCAGACTCCTCTTTATAGGTAACGGTCGGTGTAACGACCAAGCCACACCATACACACAGGAATCGAGTGTGTGCCCATCGAGCCCGCGTGACTGTGCCCCCGATTGCTTCCACGGTAGTCCCCGTTCGGGGTGTCGCAAGACGTGGCCGGTGGGGAAACGCGGTGGTGGGTGAGTTGGTGGCGAGTTGGCGGCGAGTTGCTGGGTGGGCAGGTGGGCGGGCTGGATTGGCGTGCTGCACAGTTGGTCAGTTCGGGCGCCGCGGGCTGGCGGGTTTGTTTTTGGGGGTTGCCTCGTTTCCGCGCAGTCGCACAATAGAGGTATGGGTACACCAGCGCAGGGCACGTACACCGCGAAACTCACGGACGGCCCGCTAGAAGGCAAAACAGTCACCACCGAGTTCCTCGCATCCGGTGATCCACGACCTCGGATCGAGATCCCGGCCGAGAAGGGCAAGCGCTACCTCTACACCCGTGGCGCCGGGCTCGAATTCGACTCGTCCGAGCATCCGGACCAGCCGTCGGCCGTGGACTACCGCTACCTCGAGGCGCTCTTCGACGCTCCGTCGGCGAGTAGCTAGCGATTCTTCTGCCGGCGTTCGGTTAGGGTGCCGGGCCCGCTCGCGCCCGGGATCCGATCGTGATGATCCCCACGGAGTGGGCCACCGAGACCGTCGCGATCAGGTCGTCGACCGTGCAGCTGCTCAGCCGAACCCCGTTCACCTCGGCCGCTCGGGTGGCTGCTTCGCAGGGCACGCCGGGCAGAAGGCCGGAGGCGGTGTCGGCCGCGGCGAGCGCCGCAGCATCCGCTGCGCCCTGCACGGCCTGATTGGTCGGGAGTAGGGCCAGGACCGGCACGAGCACCGCGGTGACGGCGAAGAGGGCGCCCAGTACCGCCAGCACGAGGATCGAGCCGGAGCCCTGCTCGGAGTTGCGGTGTGAGCAGCAGAATCCGCGCCGGGTGTTCGGCTGCCGGGTGAGGCGCCGCATGAGACGGAGCGGCACTGGGTGGCCGCTCACGGGGTGGCGCCCGCCACGTCGGTGGCCAGGGCGCAGGACCGGGCGCCGAGGGTGAGGCCCGCGGCGGCGAACGGGGCGAAGGCGCTGGGGCCGCTCAGCCGGGCGCAGACGAAGTCGCCCTGCCGCTCCTGGGCCAGGGCGGTGCCCGGCCCCACCGCGGCCAGCACTCCGCCCGCCGGGCCCGCGCCGTCACCGCGGGCGAGCAGGCGGGCAACGTCGGCCGCGGCATCCGTCATGCGCACCTGCTGACCCACCACCTGCACCGCGCCCAGGCAGCAGGCCAGCACCACCAGCACGGCGGGAAGCGCGGCGGCGAACTCGGCGGTGATGCTGCCGCGCTCGCGGGCGAGGGTTGGCCTGATTGCTCGTGGCGCGTGGCCGTCGCCCGCCGCGCGCTCAGCCGACGGTGAGGGCACTGCGCACCAGCTCGGTGAGGATGCCGCGCACTTCGTCCCCGCGAAGGATGACGATGAGCAGGCCCGCAAAACCGACCGCGGCCATCGTGGCGACGATGTACTCGGCGGTGGCGGCGCCGCGGTCCTCCCGCATTCTGCGCAGGGCCCGCAGGGTGTTGAACTGCACCGTGCGGGTGCGGATGATTCCCGGCCGCACCCCGGTGCCGTGGGTGGGCGCGGGTCGGGCCGGAGCCGCGGCGTCGTGCGCTTCTACGTCGCGGATGTCGGGGTCGGTGAGCGGGGCGGTGGTGACGGAAGTGACGGTGGTGACGGAACCGGCGGCGGAGCCTGCCTGTGGGATCGAGTCGGGCTCGGTGGGTTTGGTGCGCTCGGTGCGCGAACCTGGGTTGGTGGGGGCGATGGACGGGCTGCTGACGGTGGACATGTGGATCTCCTTTCGCGTACAAGACGCGGATGCGGTCGGCGCGAGTACGTCCACCCTGCCGCCGGGCTGGTCGCCGGTTAGGGGGCCGCGGGTATCGGTGTGCAGTCGCCGGGCGGTGCGCGCTGTGGAGGAGGGAGCGGCTCAACGGGTGGTCGAGGGTGCTTCACGGGCGGGTGACCGCGGCGGGCGCGTGGTGAGCCCGGGCGAGGTGGCCCCCGAGCAGCCGGGCCCGTGGGGCCAGTCGCTGCGCCTCTTCTCGGTCACCGCGCCCGCTATAGCGGGCGCGGTCGCCCACAGGAGGTGCGGGGAAGACTCAGCTGCCCGGAGTCAGGCACCGGGCGGGTGAACTACGAGCGAACGGAGTCGACCGGGCTGCCTCGGGGGTGGCTGTGGGCGCCGCCCCGGTCGTGGCCGTCAGAACGTGCTGAGGGTGGAGGCGAGCACGCTGAGCAGCAGCGGCGCCACCCCGACGAGCATGAACGCGGGCAGCACGCAGACGCCGAGGGGCAGCATCAGAGTGACGGCGAGGGTCTCCGCGCGCTGGCGCCCGCCGGTGCGGGCGTCGCGGCGCAGTTGCTCGGCCTCGCTGCGGAGCAGTTCGGCCGCGGGCACGCCGGCCCGGGCGGAGAGGGCGAGAACCCGGTCGATGACGGCATCCGTGGCGGTGTTGTGGGTGCCGGGAGGGCGCAGGCCGAAGCGTTCGGCGCTCTGTCTGGCGGTGCGGCGGGCGCCGTCGAGGGAACCGCCGCCGGTCATGCCGATGGCGGTGAGGTCGAGTTCGAGGCCAGGGGCTGGGCCGCCGGCCTGGGCGTTGCGCACCAGGCGGCGGTTCCAGCGTGCGGCCGCGAGCATCAGCACGGAGCCGGCGGCGAGGCAGACCAGGCCCGGGCCGGTGAGGAACAGGGTGCGCACGGTGTCGAACCCCATCAGGCTGCCGAACAGCAGCGCGACCAGGGGCAGCACCATCACCAGCCGGGCGGTGGCCCGCGGGCCGGTGAGGGCCACGGTGAGATCGCGGTGCAGTTGGCCGAGCTCCCGGAACGCGGCGGCCAGGTCGCGCAGGCATCCGGAGAGTGGGGCGCCGGCGCGGGTGGCGACATCCCAGGCGGCGGCGAGCGCGCGCCAGGCGTCACCGAGCTGGTCGGGCAGACCGGCGGTGGCCTCGGCGATGGCGTCGGCCACGTTGTCGCCGCCCTGGCAGCCTGGCCGGCGGCGGTGAGGATGCGCAGCTGCGCGCGCTCGGTCTCGGCCGCGGCCCTGGCGCGGCGGGACAGCGGCGGGGCGGGGCGGTCGACCAGGTCCTTGTCGCCGGCGTCATCGGCGCGCCCCGACCCGTCGGCGCGGTCGGCAGGAAGGAGGTAGTCCCAGGCCGAGACCGGCGACACCCCGGCAGCGAGAAGCACCGCCAGGCGTTCGGCCACCCGGGCCACCTCCTCGATCGGCGGAACCGCTGCGGGGCGGCTCATGCGGGCACCGTGCTGAGCCGGTCGGCCTCATCGAGCACAAACCGGCCCACCTGGGCGAGTCGACGGGCGCCATCGCGGCGTTCGAGGTGCAGCACGAGGTTGATGGCGCTCACGGTTTGCCGGGCCACGGCGGTGGCGCTCATGCCGGCGAGCGCGCCGACGGCTTCCAGCCGCGCCGGAACATCCGTGAGCGAGTTGGCGTGCAGGGTGCCGGCGCCGCCGTCGTGCCCGGTGTTCAGCGCGGCCAGCAGTTCGCGGATCTCGACACCCCGGCACTCGCCGAGCACCAGCCGGTCCGGCCGCATCCGCAGGGCCTCGCGCAGCAGGCTGTCCAGGCCGATCCGGCCGGCGCCCTCGAGGTTCGCCTGCCGGGACTCCAGCGCCACCACGTGCGGGTGGTCGATGCGCAGCTCGGCGACGTCCTCGATCACCACGATGCGCTCGGCCGGCGGCGCCTCACCGAGCAGGGCGGCCAGCAGGGTGGTCTTTCCGCTGCCGGCCGCGCCCGTCACCAGCAGATTCTCCCGGCCGTGCACCGCGGCGCGCAGCCGGGCGACCTGGTCGGCGGCCGCGGCACCCGAACCGAACAGGCCGCCAGCGCAGAGATCGTCCAGGCTCAGCCGCCGCACCCGCGGCAGCCGAATGGAGAGCAGCGTGCCCGTGCTCGACACCGGCGGCAACACCGCGTGCACCCGGATGCCGTCGGCCAGGCGCACATCCACACACGGGCTGGCCTCATCGATATGCCGACCGCCGAGCGCGATCAGCCGCACGGCCAGGTCACGGATGCCCGTCTCGTCGTCGTGCCAGTCGGCCGCGCGCTCCAGCCCCGCACCGGCATCGACCCAGAGGCCGGCCTCACCGTTGACGAACAGGTCGGTGACGGCGGCGTCGTGGGCGAACCGGGCGAGTGGACCGAGGGCGGAGAGGTCGGTTCGCGGGGCGGGCGAGTCGGGCGGGGCGGGTGAATCGGGCACGGTGTTCGATGTGGTTCGGCCGGATTGCCTGGTCGAACCGGGTGGCGGGGTTCGGCCGGGACCTGCCGTCGAGTCCGCCGTCTCAAGTGAGCCAGCGGGGTCGGGCGTGCCCCGGGGATCGAGCGGGTCACCCCTCTCGATCGACCGAAGGTGCCGGGTATGGGCGTGTCGGGGTGCACCCCTGGGCGTCGAGCTCTCCCCCGGGCCGGATGCGGCGGGGCGCGGCAGATAGGAGGGAACGGCGACGAAGGGCTCGGGCATGCGAGCACGCTAGCCGCGGGCTGGCCGGCCCGGGCGGGTGGCGGGCGGACCTGTGGGCGGGCGGCGCGCATCCGTGCTGTGGAGGAGTGCTGAGTCGGTGCAAGGCAAAAAAAAAGCGACCCCGGCCCGAAGGCCGAGGTCGCAGGTTGAGAAAGGAGTTACGGAGTCACGAACTGGTCGTCGGCGAGCATGCCGGGCGTCACGCGGATGACCACCTCTTCGCCATCGGGGATGACGAATGCGGCCGAGCCCGTGGCCGATGCGCCAGTGAAGAGCTCGTCGAGACCCATGCTGTCGTTCAGGGAAACGAACGTGTCGTAGCTGTTGAGCACATTGCCGGAGGCCGTCACCAGGTCAATACCAACCATGGCGGCGTAGGTAGATTCCTCGCCGCTGTAGGTCACGGTGTAATTGACGATGCCGTAGTGCGAACCTGCCGGTGCGGCCTCATTGAACTGATTGGCCTCAGCGACCGCGGCGTTGCCGTCGGCGTTGAAGCCGTTGACCACGACGGTCCAGTCGTCGCTGCTGATCGTCGAGCCGATTGCTGCGGGGTTCTCCCGGGTGCCGACGTCGCCGGCCGGTTCCTCGGCGGCAGCGTCGTCTGCGGGTGCCTCCTCGGCGGCTTCCTCGCCGGCCTCGATGACGACACTCTCGTCGCTGAAGGCGTCATTGAAGGTGGTGGCGACGACCGCGAAGAAGACCACGGCGGCAACGATCGTTCCGACGATCGAGATGATCAGCCCGGCGATGCCCAAACCCTTGCCGCTTCCCTTGACGAACAGCGACACGATCGCGAGGATGAACGCCACGGGCAGCAGCACCCAACCCACAATCAGTACGCCGGGGATACAGGCGAAGATGAAGCCCAGCACCGAGACGATCAGGGCCGCGAGTGCGAGCTTCTTGCGCGGCGGCTTGGTAGCCGTGGCCGGCTGATCGGTGTGGGTCTGGGTGGGGGGTTCGTAGGCAGGCGGAAGTGTCGACCCCGCCCCCGGCTCTGGATATGTCATGTCTGAGTCTGGCATCTGACGTTCCGGAGCATCACTCCCCTTCAGGGGGGGGCGGGGCTGTGGCTACCTACCGACGGGCGGACCCGATGGGCGGTATCGCTGGGCGCGGCTGGGTTACGCACCCATTGGGCCCCGGCCGCGTCTCGCCCGGTTCGCTGCACCTCCTGTCGGTGGATGCACCCGCTAGAGCGGGCGCATCCAGCCATACGAGGCGCAGCGAGCACCGGGGCGACGGATGCGCGGTGCGCGGGCCCGACGAGCGCCAGCGCCGGCGCCGCAGAGACGCAGCCGCATCCGCGATCCGGCGCCGTAGACAACTGTTGCCCGGACGGACTTCTGCGCCCGGCGTGCGGGGCGCAAGTGTCCGGCCGGGCAACAGTTCTGCCTGGAGGGGGCCGATACAGCGATGATGCGGTACAGCTGGTCACGCAGGGTGCCTGGTTCACGCGGGGGGCGTCAGAGCCGGGCGGGGAAAGCGCGAGCGCGTCGTTGAGAGGCGCGAATCGTGCTGTTAAAAGAAGGGGGGCGGCACCTATTGGGGGGAACAGGTGCCGCCTCGGCAGTGCGTTGATTGGGGGGAACCGAACGCACTACAGGTCAAAACTTTCGTTCAGACATTGATAAGCATACTTGGGAAAATCGAATGCGCAAGTCCTCTGGGTCCCCCTAAATGAGGACACGGAAAGAATTGCTTGTGAGAGGCCATTTCGCGAAAATATCCGGACCAGAAAATTGCCGGTTATTCCGCTGCGGCACAACCCCGATTCGCGCACCCTCGCCGTGTAGGGTTCAGGGATGAGGCCGCCAGCGGCACCTCGACACCGCCTGTAATCGCAAAGGAGCGACAGACCATGAGCGTGCAAATCGATCATCTTCTCCACGAGTCCCGCCGATTCCCGCCCTCGCCGGAGTTCGCCGCCGCATCCGTGGCCACCGAGGCCCTCTACGAACAAGCGGCCGCAGATCGCCTTGGTTTCTGGGCAGAGCAATCCCGCGAACTGTTGCACTGGCACAAACCGTTCACCCGCACCCTGGACTGGACGAACCCGCCGTTCGCGAAATGGTTCGACGACGGTGAACTCAACGTGGCCTACAACTGCCTCGACCGGCACGTGCTCGCCGGCAACGGCGACCGCATCGCCCTGCACTGGGAGGGCGAGCCTGGCGATTCCCGTGCAATCAGCTACGCCGAGCTCACCGAGGAGGTCAAGCGGGCCGCGAATGTGCTGCTGAAGCTCGGCGTGCAGGCCGGCGACCGGGTGGCCATCTACCTGCCGATGATTCCGGAGGCCGTGGTGGCGATGCTCGCCGTGGCCCGCATCGGCGCCGTGCACTCGGTGATCTTCGGCGGGTTCAGCGCCGAGAGCCTGCGTTCCCGCATCGACGACGCCGAGGCCGTCGTGGTCATCACCTCCGACGGTGGCTACCGCAAGGGCCGCGCCACGCCGCTCAAGCCGGCGGTGGATGCGGCACTGGCCAGCGGCGACTCCTCCGTGCGCACCGTGCTCGTGGTCAACCGCACCGGCGGCGACGTGGAGTGGAACGAGCGCGACAAGTGGTGGCACGAGGAACTCGCCGCGGTCGCCGCCGAGCACGAGGCGCAGGCCTTCCCGGCCGAGAACCCCCTCTTCATCCTCTACACCTCCGGCACCACCGGGAAGCCGAAGGGGATTCTGCACACCAGCGGCGGCTACCTCACCCAGGTCGCGTTCACGCACAAGTACGTCTTCGACCTCAAGCCGGAGAAGGACGTCTTCTGGTGCACCGCCGATGTGGGCTGGATCACCGGGCACAGCTACGTGGTCTACGGGCCGCTGGCCAACGGTGCCACCCAGGTGCTCTACGAGGGCACCCCAGACACCCCGCACCCCGGCCGGTGGTGGGAGATCATCGAGAAGTACAAGGTGAGCATCCTGTACACGGCGCCCACCGCCATCCGTACGTTCATGAAGATCGGCCGGCAGGAACCGCAGAAATTCGACCTGACCAGCCTGCGTCTGCTCGGCTCCGTGGGTGAGCCGATCAACCCCGAGGCGTGGATGTGGTACCGCGAAGTGATCGGCAACCAGCTCACCCCGGTGGTGGACACCTGGTGGCAGACCGAGACCGGCGCGATCATGATCAGCGCGCTGCCCGGCCTCACCGTGGCCAAGCCGGGGGCGGCGCAGGTCGCGATTCCCGGCATCTCGTTGGATGTGATCGGCGAGGACGGCGAGCATGTGGGGCACGGCAACGGTGGCCTGCTCGTGGCGACCGAACCGTGGCCGTCGATGCTGCGCGGCATCTGGGGCGACCCGGAGCGCTTCGTCGAGACCTACTGGGACAAGTTCAAGGATGCGCCGAACGGCCCGCTGTACTTCGCCGGCGACGGCGCCCGCCTCGACCACGACGGCGACATCTGGCTGCTCGGCCGCGTCGACGACGTGATGAACGTGTCGGGGCACCGGCTGTCGACGGCGGAGATCGAGTCGTCGCTGGTGGCGCACCCGATGGTCGCCGAGTCCGCGGTGGTGGGCGCACACGATGAAACCACCGGGCAGGCCGTGGTCGCGTTCGTGATCATCAAGTTCAGCCAGACGGATGCGGCGTCGCACGCCGATATCAGCGCCGTGCTGCGTGCACACGTGACGCTGCAGATCGGGGCGATCGCTCGGCCGCGGGAGATCCACATCGTGAACGAGCTGCCCAAGACCCGCTCGGGCAAGATCATGCGGCGGCTGCTGCGGGATGTGGCGGAGGGCCGCGAGATCGGCGACACCACCACCCTCGCCGACACATCGATCATGCAGATCATCTCGGAGAGCATGCGATAGAACGGGAGGCGTCGGGCGCCGCTGCGCCCGGCGCCGCACCCGGCGGGCGCACGCCACCGAGTCGCTCGGAGGAAACGTTCACGAAGGGGACTTACGGTAGGCCGAATGTCACCCGATGCGCCCCGGACCCGGCTGGTTGCCCTCGACGCCCTGCGTGGCGTCGCGGCCGTGGTCGTGCTGGTGCACCACATCTCGATGACCTCCCCGGCGATCTCCGCCGCCTACAACTCCAGCGCCGACGTGGCCGTGTTCTCCCCCGCCTGGTGGGTGACCCTGTCGCCGCTGAAGATCCTCTTCGCCGGCCCCGAGTTCGTGCTGGTGTTCTTCGTGCTCAGCGGGTTCGTGCTCGTGCTCACCCCGCTGCGCCGCTGGCCCTGGACCCAACGCCCCGCCCGGCACCCCAGGCCGAGCACGCCCAGCACCGCCGCGGCCGAGCCCGCAGACTCCCCCGCGCCGGCCGAGCAGACAACCGACGCGGCTGCCCGCGCGCCCGCGCCCGCCGCCGCCGAGCACACCACCCCGGAGGCGGCACCGACCGCACCGCACGCGTACGACTGGATGGCGTATTACCCGCGCCGGATCATCCGTTTGGCGGTGCCCGTGATCGTGTCGGTGGGGCTGGCCGCCGCGTGGATTCTGCTGGTGCCGCGTACCGGCGACGGCGGCGCGTGGATGGCGAAGCAGGGCAGCCCCGATCTCGGTATCGGCAACCTGCTGCGGGAGGCGAGCATTCTGGGCTACACCGGCCGGCCCGACGTGAACCCGCCGCTGTGGTCGCTGGCCTGGGAGATGTGGTTCTCGCTGCTGCTGCCGGTGGGCGTGATCTTCGCCGTCGCCACCCGGCGGTGGACGCTCGCCTGGGTGGCGCTGCTGCTCGCCACCTCCACCGGTGGCTACCTGATCGGCAGCGAACCGCTGATGTACCTGCCCGCGTTCGGCCTCGGCGCCCTGCTCGCCGCCAACCACGACACCCTGCAGGCCCGGGCGGCCCGGCTATCGCGCCGCCGCGGCGGCACCCTGGTGTGGGCGCTCATCGCCGCGCTCGGTCCGCTGCTGCTGATCACCTACTGGCTGATGCGGCCGATCCTCACCGAACCGTGGAACGAGCTGACCCTGGCCCTGCGGGTGCCCGGCGCGGCTCTGATCGTGGCGACCGTGGCACTGTGGCCGCCGGTGCAACGGATGCTCAGCGGCCGCCTTCTGGCCTGGCTCGGGGCGATCAGCTTCAGCCTGTACCTCGTGCACTTCCCGATCGTGGTCACGTTCGGCCAGGTCTTCGGGCCAGAGCACTGGTGGTGGGGCGCACTGGTGTCGGTGGTGCTGAGCGTGCTGCTGGCGCAGCTGATGTACCGCTGGGTGGAGTTGCCGGCCCAGAAGCTGGCCGCGCGGGCCGGGGCCGCGTTCTCGGCCGGGCATCCGCACCCCACAAGCGCGCCGCGTGGGTGAACCAGGTTCGAGGGGCTTTCGCGGCGACCCTCACACGCGAAAGGACGCTTGCGGCCCATAAACCAGACCGCAACGGGCCTCAAGTGTCCTCTCGCGAAATCCCCCACACGCGAGAAGACAGTTGCGGCCCATAAACCAGACCGCAACGGGCCTCAAGTGTCCTCTCGCGAAATCCCCCACACGCGAGAAGACAGTTGC
>NZ_JAIEUL010000006.1:164877-174940 GCF_019599185.1 Cryobacterium inferilacus
GGCCCATAAACCAGGCCGGAACGGGCCTCACGTGCCCTCTCGCAAAATCCCCCACACGCGAGAAGACAGTTGCGGCCCATAAACCAGGCCGAAACGGGCCCCAAGTGCCCTCTCGCGAGAGGCGAGGTGGAGCATCCGCCCCCGATAGTCGGATCGCCCTCGCGAACCGTGAGAAAAGCAGCTCCGGGAAGGCGCTTAACTCACAGTTCGCGAAAAAAGGGAGCGCTACGCGAAGGAGACGGTGAGCTCTACTTCGACGGGCGAGTCGAGCGGCAGCACCGCGACGCCCACGGCGGAGCGGGCGTGCACGCCGATGTCGCCGAAGATCTCGCCGAGCACATTGGAGGCGCCGTTGATCACGCCGGGCTGGCCGGTGAAGTCGGGGGCGGATGCGACGAAGCCGGTGACCTTGACCACCTGGGTGATGCGGTCGAGTGACCCGATCACGCTCTGGATGGCGGCGAGCGCGTTGAGCGCGCACTGGCGGGCGTAGCCCTGGGCGTCCTCGGCCGACACGAGGCCAGAGCCCACGCCGACCTTGCCCGTGGCGGGCAGCGACCCGTTCACCATCGGCAGCTGGCCCGAGGTGAACACCATCGAGCCGCTCACCACCGCGGGAACGTAGGACGCGACCGGCGGAACGACCGACGGCAGCTCGATGCCCAGCTCGGCCAGGCGGGCCTCAATCTGAGACATGACTCAGGCTCCGGCGGCAGCGACGGGACGCTTGAGGTAAGCGACGAGGCCACCCTCCGGTCCGGTGACGACCTGCACGAGCTCCCACCCCTCGGATCCCCAGTTGTTCAGGATCGCTGCGGTGTTGTGGATCATCAGCGGTGTGGTGAGGTATTCCCAGGTGGTCATGCGGCTCCGATTCAGGCTGTTGTTCAGAATTGTCCCTTACGCTCAAGTGTATGTCTGCCAAAAAAAGTACGGTTAGTGGAGCGCTCGGCGGGTTCCTCAGTTTCATCGGCATGAGCGCCATCGCCGGGGTTCTGGTGACCGTTGCGGTCACCCCCGCCCTCGCTCTGACAGGCATCACCGCCACGAACACGATCAACACGTTCGAGAACATCCCCAACTACCTCGCTGTCGACCAGCTCAGCCAGCGCAGCAACATCTACGCCGTGCAGCCCGACGGCAACCCGTACCTCATGGCCTCCTTCTACGACCAGAACCGCGTCGAGGTTCCGATCGAGGAGATGAGCCAGTTCGTGCAGGACGCCGCCGTCGCCGGTGAAGACCCCCGGTTCGAAGAACACGGCGGCGTGGACATTCAGGGCACCGTTCGCGGGGCCATTTCCACCGTCACCGGCGCGGGTGTGCAGGGCGGGTCATCCATCACCCAGCAGTACGTGAAGAACGTGCTGGTGCAAAAGTGTGAGGTGCTCAACGACGACGCCGAGGTCGACGCCTGCTACGACGACGCCACCAAGACCACCGCCGACCGCAAGCTGCGCGAGATGCGGATGGCCATCGGCCTGGAGAAGGAATACACCAAGGAACAGATCCTGCAGGGCTACCTCAACATCACCCTGTTCGGTGGCGTCGTGTACGGCGTCGAGAGCGCCGCCAACTACTACTACAACACCAGCGCCGCCAACCTCACCCTGCCGCAGGCCGCCAGCCTGGTCGCGATCGTGAACAACCCCGAGGCGTTCCGGCTTGACCGCCCCGAGAGCGAGACCAACGGCGCCGCCAACGGTTACGCCCGCAACAAGGAGCGCCGCGACTACATCCTGGGCGAGATGTTGCAGTACGAGAAGATCAGCCAGGCCGACTACGACGCCGCGATCGCCACCCCGATCGAGCCCACGATCACACTGCCCAGCACCGGATGCCAGACCGCCGGTGGCAGCGCCTACTTCTGTGACTACGTCTCCTACATTCTCAAGTCCGACCCCACCTTCGGCGAGACCGAAGACGAGCGTCTCGCGAACTTCCGTCGCGGCGGCTACGACGTGTACACCACCCTCGACCTCGAACTGCAGGACGCTGCCGAGCAGACCATGTCGGACAACGTGCCCAACGTGGCCACCTGGGACGTGGGCGGCGTGGCCGTGAGCGTGGAGGTGGGCACCGGCCGCGTGCTGGCCATGGCGCAGAACAAGATCTACAGCCAGGACCCCGAGGTGCAGGCCACCGGAGCCCAGTTCACCAGCATCAACTACAACACCGACTTCAACCAGGGCGGCTCCAGCGGGTTCCAGCCCGGCTCCACGTTCAAGGTGTTCACCCTGGCCGACTGGCTCGAAGAGGGCCACTCCCTCAACGAGCGGGTGGATTCATCCCTCAAGACCAACTGGGGCACCTTCAAGGACAGCTGCAACGGCGACTACACCTACACCGACTCGCTCAAGAACGACGCCGGCGAGAGCGGCCGCAACTACAGCGCCCTCGAATCCACGATCAACTCGTACAACACCGGGTACATGGGTATGGCCAAGGAACTCGACCTCTGCGAGATTCGCAAGACCGCCGAGTCGTTCGGCATCCACACGGCCACCGGCGCCCCGATGTCCCAGACTGCGTCGATGGTGCTGGGCACCAACGAGATCGCCCCGCTGAGCATGGCCGTGGCGTACGCCGGCATCGCCAACGGCGGCACCACCTGCTCGCCCATCGCCATCGACCGCATCGTCGTTCCCGACGGCAGCGAGATCACCCCGCCGGCCTCCACCTGCACCGAGTCCGTTTCCACCGAGACGGCCGCCGGCATGGCCTACGCCATGGAACGCGTGCTCAGCCAGGGCTCTGCTCAGCAGAGCTACTACGACACCTTCCCCCGCGTTCCCATGATCGGCAAGACCGGTACCACCAACGAGGCGCAGGACACCTGGATGAGCGGCGCCAGCTCCAAGGTCGCCACCGTCGTGGGCGTCGTGAACGTCACCGGTGACCAGAACCAGCGCAACTACTCCGCCAACTTCGAGAGCGGCTCGGCCGCCACCGCCCGGCACCGCATGTGGCCAGACATCATGAGCGTCGCCAACGCCAAGTACGGCGGCGACGAGTTCGAAGAGGCATCCCGCAGCTCGCTCTACGGCGCCCAAGTGACCGTGCCCGACGTGACCGGCCAGACCACGGATGCGGCCACCGCCGTTCTCGAGGACGCCGGCTTCACCGTGGTCGTCGGCGGCGAAACCGACTCCGACCTGCCCGCCGGCACGGTCGCCCGCACCAGCCCGTCCGACGGCTCCACCGTCGCGGCCGGCGCCACCGTCACGCTGACGATGAGCAACGGCAACGTGACCGCGCTGCCGGATGTGGTGGGTGACGCCGTGGAAGACGCCGAGGACACCCTGGACGGGTACGACGTGGTGATCATCGACCGTGCCGTGACCGACCCCGATCAGGACGGCGAGGTGCTCTCGATGAACCCCGCCGCCGGCACCGGCGCCGCCGAGGATTCCACCGTGCAGCTGTTCGTCGGCCGCTTCGACGGCAACACCGACAACGGCAACACCAACGAGGACGACGAATGAGCCCCGCACGCGTCGGCCGGGCCCTCCTGGCCTCGGCCGCCGTTGTGACGGCCACCGGCCTGGGCGCCTTCGCCTGGGGTTCGCTGGTGGAACGCAAACGGTTCACCCTGCGGGAGGTGACCGTGCCGGTGCTCGCTCCCGGTGCCGAACCGATTCGGGTGCTGCACCTCTCCGACCTGCACATGGCCCCGTGGCAGCGCGACAAGCAGGACTGGGTGCGCGACCTCGCCCGGCTGAACCCGCACCTCGTGGTCAACACCGGTGACAACCTCGGCCACGAAGACGGCATCGCCGGCGTGGAGTACGCCCTCGAACCGTTCAAGGGCGTGCCCGGCCTGTTCGTCAACGGCTCCAACGACTTCTTCGGCCCGCAGCCGAAGAACCCGCTCAAGTACTTCGGCGGGCCGTCCGGGCTCAAGGTGCGCAACGTCGAGCTCGACACCGACGACCTGCACCGGGTGTTCCACGAGCTGGGTTGGCACGACCTGAACAACGCGGCGGAGTCGCTGGACATCAACGGCACCCACCTGGAGATTTTCGGGGTCGACGACCCGCACATCCGTCGTGACCGGCTCGACCTCATCGCCGGCGCCATCGACGAGATGCGCGGCAACGACCCGCTCGCCGAAGAGACCTGGCCCGACCCTGGCGTTCCGGCCGCGGCCCGCTCCACCCTCACCATGGGCGTGGTGCACGCGCCGTACCAGCGGGTGCTGAACTCGTTCGTGAACCACGGCGCCCAATTGATTTTGGCCGGGCACACCCACGGCGGTCAGGTCTGCGTACCCAAGTTCGGCGCATTGGTGACCAATTGTGATATTCCGCGCCGCCAGGTGAAGGGCCTGAGCCTGTGGAACGTGGGGCTGCGCACCTCGTACCTCAACGTTTCCGCGGGTCTCGGCACCTCCATCTACGCCCCGGTGCGGTTCGCCTGCCCGCCCGAAGCGACGCTGCTCACCCTCACCGCGGCCTGACCCGCACCCCGGGCTCCCCGGTTTGGGGGCCGCCCAGAATGGGTTTGCCAGCCATCTTCGAATAGGCTCGCGGGCATGGGTGAATACAGAAGATCATTCGCCGGCGTCGTCGGGGGACTTATCGGCATCGTCGCGATGAGTTCCGTGGCCGGGCTATTGATCACTGTGGCGATCACACCCGCGCTGGCGATCTCGGGTGTGGCCACCCGCACCACCATCAACACGTTCGAGAATCTGCCGAACTACCTGCCGATCGACGCACTGTCGCAGGTGAGTACCATCTACGCCGTGCAGAACGACGGCACCCCCTACGCGCTGGCCTCGTTCTACGACCAGAACCGCATCGAGGTCCCGCTGCAGGCCACCAGTCAGTTCGTGCGCGACGCCGCCGTGGCCGGTGAAGACCCTCGGTTCTACGAGCACGGCGGCATCGACCTGCAGGGCACCATCCGTGGCGCCCTCTCCACCCTCGGCCCCAGCGGCAACGTCACCGGCGGTTCCTCCATCACCCAGCAGTACGTGAAGAACGTGCTCGTGCAGCAGTGTGAAGTGATGACCGTGCAGGAAGAACTGGACGCCTGCTTCCTCGAGGCCACCAAGACCGAGCCCGACCGCAAGCTCAAGGAGATGCGTCTCGCCATCGGCGTGGAGAAGCAGTACTCCAAAGACGACATTCTGCAGGGCTACCTCAACATCACCGGCTTCGGCGGCACCGTGTACGGCATCGAAGCCGCCGCCCGGTACTACTACAACGCCAGCGCCGGCACCCTCACGCTGCCGCAGTCGGCCAGCCTGATCGCGATCGTGAACAACCCGGAGAAGTTCCGCCTGGACTACCCGGCCAGCGAGACCAACGGCGCTGCCAACGAGTACGCCGCCAACAAGGTGCGCCGCGACTACATCCTCAACGAGATGCTCACCTACGAGAAGATCACCCAGGAGCAGTACGACGAGGCCATCGCCACCGTGATCGCCCCGGTCATCACCGAGCCGTCCACGGGCTGCCAGACCGCCGGTGGCGCCGGGTTCTTCTGCGACTACGTCACCCACGTGCTCAAGACCGACCCCACCTTCGGCGCAGACGCCGACGAGCGAATGCTCAACTTCCGTCGCGGCGGCTACGAGATCTACACGACTCTCGACCTGGACCTGCAGCTGGAGTCTGAGCGGGCCATCAATGAGAACGTGCCGATGACCGCGTCCTGGGACGTGGGAGCAGTCGCAACCAGCGTGCAGGTTGGCACCGGCCGGGTACTCACAATGGCGCAGAACAAGAAGTACACCCAGCTCGCCGAGGCGCCAGGCCCGGAGTACACCGGCATCAACTACAACACCAACTTCGACCAGGGCGGGTCCATCGGATTCCAGCCCGGGTCCACGTACAAGGTGTTCACCCTGGCCGAGTGGCTCTCCGAAGGTCACGCACTCGGCGAGCGGGTGGACTCCTCCCTCAAGCCGTACTGGGGTTCGTTCCAGGACAGTTGCAACGGCACGTACAGTGAACAGTTCCCGTTGCGGAACGACAGTGGCGAGAGCGGCCCCAACTACAGCGCCCTCGAATCGACCATCAACTCCTATAACACCGGCTTCATGGGCATGGCCAAGCGCCTCGACCTCTGCGGCATCAGGGAGCAGGCCGAGGCGTTCGGAATTCGCAACGCCGGCGGTGGCCCCCTGCTGCAAACCCCCGCCACCGTGCTGGGCACCAATGAAGTCGCTCCACTGAACATGGCCGTGGCCTACGCCGGCATCGCCAACAAGGGCACCACCTGCAGCCCCGTCGTGATCGACCGCATCGTCGGCGCCGACGACGTCGAGATTCCGGCCCCCACGTCCACCTGCACCGAGTCCGTGACTCCCGATGTGGCCGCCGGCATGGCGTACGCCATGGAGCGCGTACTCACCAGCGGGTCGGCCCGTGAGTCCAACGGGAAGACCTTCCCGAAGGTGCCGATGATCGGCAAGACCGGTACCACCGACAAGTCCTTCAACACCTGGATGAGCGGAGCCAGCTCGAAGGTCGCCACCGTGGTGGGTGTGGTCAACGTGAAGGGCTACCAGAGCCAGCGCGGCACCAACTTCTTCAGCGGTGCCGCCGCCACTGCGCGGCACCGGATGTGGCCGATCATCATGAGCGCCGCCAACGCCAAGTACGGCGGAGACGCCTTCGAGGCCGCCTCCAGCGATGTGGTGCAGGGCCGCCAGGTCTCCATCCCCGACGTGCGCGGGCTCAGCGTCAACCAGGCCCGCTCCGCCATCGAGGGCGCCGGCTTTGCCTTCCGCGACGGCGGCATCACCGACTCCGAGCTGCCCGCCGGCACGATCGCCCGCAGCGAGCCTAACGGCAGCACTGTCACCGGCGCCTTGGTGACGGTGTTCACCAGCAACGAGTCGCAGGTGCTACTGCCCGACGTGGTGGGGCAGACTCTCGCAGAGGCCAAGGAGTCACTGGCCGGCTTCGGCGTGGGAGTTCTCGAGGAGGACGTGCCCACGAAAGCCCAGGTGGGCAAGGTCACCGTGATGAACCCCGTCGCCGGCACCCCAGCCATCCCCGGCGGCACGGTCTACGTGGTCGTCGGCACCGAAGGCCCGAATACCGCGGACACCCCACCCGCCGGTTAGCCGCATCCGCTGGTTGAGCCGCATCGTTGGTTGAGCTTGTCGAAACCCCTCACCGGGTCTCGACAAGCTCGACCAACGTTCGGTCGCGACCATCTCGCTGGTTGAGCTTGTCGAAACCCCTCACCGGGTCTCGACAAGCTCGACCGGCGTTCGGTCGCGACCATCTCGTTGGTCGAGCTTGTCGAGACCCCGCGACCACCGTGTCCAAAGTGGGCACACCGATGGGGTTATACTTGTCGAGGTCCTCAGGGCCATCGGGGTATGGCGCAGCTTGGTAGCGCGCGTCGTTCGGGACGACGAGGTCGCAGGTTCAAATCCTGTTACCCCGACAGAAATACACCCCCACTCCTAGCGAGTGGGGGTTTTTCTGTTCCCGTTGCGAAAGGCCCCCATGACGCACTCCCCCGCCACCCCGCAGGCCCCGGCAGTGCCCCGCCGGGCCTGGCAGGCCCTCATCGTGCTGCTGGCCGGCATGTTCATGGCGCTGCTCGACACCACGATCGTCAACGTGGCGCTGCCCAGCATCCAGACCAGCCTGGATGCGTCAGAGGCCACCCTCTCCTGGATCATCAGCGGGTACGCGCTCGCGTTCGGTCTCGCGCTCATCCCCGCCGGGCGCATCGGCGACCGCATCGGCCACAAGTGGGTCTTCTTCACCGGCCTGGCCCTGTTCACCCTGGCCAGCCTCGCCTGCGGGCTGGCGCAGAACGACCTGCAGTTGATCATCGCCCGGGTGGCGCAGGGCCTGGCCGGCGGCATGTTCGTGCCGGCCGTCACCGCCGTCATCCAGCTGATGTTCCCGGCCGCCTCCCGCGGCAAGGCCTTCGCCATCATGGGCTCGGTCATCGGTGTCTCCACCGCGCTCGGCCCCATCGTGGGCGGCCTCATCATCGAGGCATTCGGCGCCGAGCACGGCTGGCGGCTGGTGTTCTGGGTGAACCTGCCCATCGGTGTGGTCGCGCTGGTCGCCGCCGCGTTCCTGCTGCCCTCCGGCACCGGTGCGGCGTCGGCGCCCGGCGCATCCGCCCCGGCCCGCATCGACTGGGTGGGTCTGCTGCTCGTCTCGGCCGGCCTGGTGGGTCTGCTGGTGCCGCTGATTGAAGGGCAAGACCGCGGCTGGCCGCTCTGGACCTATTTGGTGCTCGCCGCCGGCGCCCTGCTGATCGTGGCGTTCGGCGCCTGGGAGCTGCGCGTGGCCAAGCGCCAGCAGAGCCCGCTCGTGCCGCCGCACCTGTTCGCGCACCCCGCCTTCACCGGCGGTGTGATTCTCGCGCTGGTGTACTTCGCGGCGTTCACGAGCATCTTCTTCACCATCTCGATCCTCTGGCAGTCGGGCCTGGGCCACACCGCGCTCGAGTCCGGCCTGGTCTCCATCCCGTTCGCGATCGGCTCGATTCTGGGCTCGTCGCAGAGCAACCGGCTCACCGTGCGGTTGGGCCGCACCGTGCTCGTGGCCGGTGTGGCGCTGGTGACCGTGGGCCTGGTCTGGACCTGGCTGGTGCTGCTCCTCACCGACCCGGCCGACCTCACCAACTGGCTGCTGCTGGCGCCGCTATTCATCGCGGGCCTGGGCAGTGGGTGCTTCATCGCCCCGAACGTGGCCTTCATCGTGGCCACCGTCGACCCCAGCGAGGCCGGCGCGGCCAGCGGTGTGGTGGGCGTGATGCAGCGCGTGGGCAGCGCCGCGGGTATCGCCGTGGTGGGCAGCGTGTTCTTCGGCACCCTCGTGGTGGCCGGCCCCGGCCCCGACGCCCTCGCCGAGGGCTTCACCCACAGCGCCACCCTCGCCATGGCGGTCAGCGCCGCGCTGAGCGTGGTCGCCCTGCTGCTGGTCTTCCTGCTGCCCAAGCGCGTGGCCACCGGCCGCTCGTAGGCCGGGCGCATCCGTAGGTGGGCGCATCCGTTGGTGAGTTTGTAAGGAGATAGTGAGTTTGGAAGGACGAAATCGGCAATTTTCGTCCTTGAAATCTCACTATCTCCTTTTAATCGTTCGTCGGGCAGGCCGGGCGGGTTCGTCGGGCAGGCCGGGCGGGTTTCGCTGCCGGGCCGGGCTCACTAGTCTGGTGACCTGGTTCGTTGACGGTGCAGTCCTCCCGCAATGCACCCTGCGCGAGGCCGACGCCCACAGGTGAGGGAGGTGGCGTGAACGCTCTGACCCGGCGCCGCCACCAGGCCCTGCGCCGCACCGCACTGGTGCTGGCCTTCGTGTACATGCTGGCGCTTAGCGCGATCGCGTTCTGGCCCACCCCCGTCGACCGGGATGCGTCGGGCAGTATCACCGGCGTGCTCGCCTGGCTGCACGCTCACGGCGTTCCCGGCTGGGTGAACTATGTCCTGGTCGAATTCACCGCGAACATCGCTCTATTCGTGCCTGTGGGGCTTCTCGGCGTGATCCTGCTGGGCGCCCGCAACTGGTGGCTGGCGGTTCTGGCCGGATGCGTGACCAGCGGCTACATCGAATTCACGCAGCTGGTCTTCCTCCCGGCCCGGTTCGCCACCCCGCAAGACGTGCTCGCGAACACCCTCGGCGCCGCGCTGGGCGCGCTCCTCGGGGTGCTGCTGTTGCACGCGGTGAGCAGCCGCGCCCGGGCGCAGCCCGTGCCCGCTGTGTAGCGCACGCAGGCCGGGTCACCGGGTTTCGACAAGCTCAACCAACGAGACTGGCGGGTTTCGACAAGCTCAACCAACGCGGAGGTCGCAACCCCACGTTGGTCGAGCTTGTCGAGACCCCGCGAGATGGGAGCGACCCCACGTTGGTCGAGCCTGTCGAGACCCCCCAAGGTAGTCGCGACCCCTCGTTGGTCGAGCCTGTCGAGACCCCGCGAGATGGTCGCGACCCCACGTTGGTCGAGCGACCCCACGTTGGTCGAGCTTGTCGAGACCCCGCGAGATGGGCGCGACCCCACGTTGGTCGAGCCTGTCGAGACCCCGCGAGATGGTCGCGACCCCACGTTGGTCGAGCGACCCCACGTTGGTCGAGCT
>NZ_JAIEUL010000006.1:175040-186708 GCF_019599185.1 Cryobacterium inferilacus
TGTCGAGACCCCGCGAGATGGTCGCGACCTCACGTTGGTCGAGCCTGTCGAGACCCAGCGAGATGGTCGCGACCCTACGTTGGTCGAGCTTGTCGAGACCCCGCGAGATGGTCGCGACCCCACGTTGGTCGAGCTTGTCGAGACCCCCCGCGGGTTTCGACAAGCTCAACCAGCGAGGACAAGCTCAACCAGCGAGGGTGACGGTGTCGCTGCGGAACGCCTCCTGCAGCCCGGGCAGCCGCTGCCAGTCGATGTTCACGATCGGGTGGCCCTCGTCGGTGGTGCGGCCGTCGGTGCCCGCGGTGGGGATGGTGAAGAACGCCACGTCCTCGGCGCGTACCTCCCGCATCGCCACCCCCAGCGCCACCAGGTCACCCGAGGTGAGCTGCTCGTCGATGGCCAGGTGCGGGGTGACGGCGCCCACCACCGAGCCCACCGTGCTCGGGTTGGTGAGCGTCTCGGCCTGCAACACCCCGCCGAGCAGCGCCTTGATCAGCAGCTGCTGGTTCTGCACCCGCTGCATGTCGCCGCCGGCGAACGCGGCCCGCTCCCGGGCGAAGGCCAGAGCCTCGGCGCCGTCGAGGTGCTGCGCGCCCGCGGCGAAGGTGCGGCCGGGCAGGTAGTAGGAGTCGAACGCGACGGGGTTGTCGATGCTGACGCCGCCGAGGGCATCCGTCACGGCTTCGAAGCCGGCGAAGTCGACCAGCGCGACGTGGTCGACCCGCACCCCGATGAGGGACTCGACCGTCTGCACCGCCAGCGGCACCCCGCCCAGCGACAGCGCGGAGCTGATGCTGGTCTCGCCATGCCCAGGCACCGGCACCCAGCTGTCGCGGGGAATGGACATGATGCTCAGGCCCGAGCGGTCGGCGGGGATGTGCACGACCACGATGGTGTCGGAGTGCTGCCCGGCCAGGTTGGCCAGCGAGCCGTCTTCGCCCCGGTTGTCGGAGCCGAGCAGCAGGAAGTTCTGCGCCGCGGCCGCCTCCCCGGTGACCACCGCGGGCCGTTCGGCGGCGGGCGGGAACGCGAACGGGATGCGCTCCACCGACTCGAAGGTGCTGGTGACCGACCACAGCACCGCGGTGATCATCCCCGCCACGACCAGGGCGATGACCCCGTTCACGGCCAGCACGATGCGCCAGGTCTGGCCGGGCCGGGCGGCGGCCGCGGGTGTCGGCGGCAGTTCGGTAGTCACTGCGGGCATCAGGTGGCCTCCTGCGAGCCGGGCGGGTGGGCGGTGCCGCCACCATAGACCGGGCCCTCAGAGGCGGCTAGGTCGCCCCGACACGCTCAACCCGAATTGGGGGCGATTAAGGGGTTCCCTCCCCGGGCCGGTTCTCGCTAACCTGCTGCCATGAGTTTTCGCCGACGTACTCGTCGGCTTAGGCGTTGGTACCGACGACACGAACACAGCAACGGGATGCTCGCCGCCCGCATCACGCTCATCGCCCTCGCCGCGGTGATAGTGGCCGTCATCGCCGTGCAGGCCATCAGCACGCAGCAGGTCTCCCCCGTCTCCTGACGCCCAGCCATAGCCATTCGCTCGCGTGGTTGGCACGTTCAGACTCGATGGGTAGGCCCACCCAATGCGCACACTTGCTTCGGCCACCGTTCTGCTCGGCGTCATCCTGCTCTCGGGCTGCACCGGCCCCGAGCCCGAGCCCACCCGCTCCGCCACTCCGACACCGTCTGCCACTCCTCTGACCGAGTCCCAGCAGATTACCAAGCAGACCAGGACCGTGGTCAACCTCTACAGCAAGCTGGTCTGTACAAACCTGGCTGAACATCCCGACACTGACCTCAACGTCGCGGTGGATAAGGTCCTGGCCACCTACGCCACGGAGGGCCTTTCTGAAGACGCTCGAGTGCAAGTCGCACACAATGTTCTTGAGCAGTCGGCCGCAAAGGACTGTCCTGACCAGACGGAGCGCATCCTGGAGGGCCTCGCTATCGCCGTGGAAACAGACACCACCGAGTAACTACCCCGCTGCCTGAACCTGCAGCTGCGGCGGCACCGCCACCGTCTCCACCGCGTCGGCCCTAAACGCCTCCTGCACCCCGGGCAGCGCCGCCCAGTCCAGGTTCACGATCGACTGACCGTCCGCCGAGGTACCCGTGCCCGTAGTGGGAATGGTAAAGAACTGCACGTCCTCCGAACGCAGTCCGCTGAGCTGTGCCGCCAGCATCCCCAGGTCACCCGTTGTCAGCCCGTCGTCCACGGCCACGTGCGGTTGCACCGCCTGGATCACGCCTCCCATTGTCACCGGGTTGGCCAGCACCGACTTGTGCATCAGCCCGCTGAGCAGCGCGCTGATCAGAAGCTGCTGGTTGCGCACCCGCTGAAAGTCTCCGTCGCTGAACGCGTACCGTTCGCGGGCGAACGCCAGCGCCTGCTCACCGTCGAGGTGCTGCACACCCTGCGGGAACGAGTGCCCTTTAAGATGGTACGAGTCGAACGCGATGGGATTGTCGATGTCCACTCCGCCGAGAGCGTCAGTCACGGCCTTGAAACCGGCGAAGTCCACCACCGCGACATGGTCGATGCGGGCGCCGATTACGCCCTCCACCGTCTGCACCGCCAGCGGCACCCCGCCATAGGCCAGGGCCGCGTTGATCTTCGCCTCACCGTGCCCGGGGATCTCCAGCCAGCTGTCCCGGGGAATGGACATGACGCTGAGGTGCTCTCGGTCCGCCGGCACGTGCACGATCACGATGGTGTCGGAGCGTTGCCCGCCGATGTTCGCGATCGACGACGAGCTCGCGCCGCGGGTGTCCGAGCCCAGCAGCAGAAAGTTGAGAGCGGATGCGGCCTGCCCCGTCGCCTCCGGCGGCCGGGCGGCCTCGTCGGTGGGGAACGCGTCGGGGATCTTCTCCACCGCGTCGAAGCTGCTGGTGAGGGTGATCATCGTCACTGCGGCGACCCCGAGCACCACCAGCGCAAACAGCCCGAACACCACAAAGACGATGCTCCAGGCCCGGCGACCGGGCGGTGGGGCGGCGGCATGGCGTGCGTGCTCGTGCTGCGCTGTGGGCATCGGGTTGCCTCCTGAGCAGGTGGGGGATGCGCACAACATAGACCGGCACCGACGGGCCGCCTAGGGCCCACCTAGACGCCCTCCCTCGAACTGGGGCCCTCTTTCAGGGCTTGACGGGTCGGTAGCCCACACCGCGCCCACCGCGGTCCGCGCTCGTCGACCGCGCCCCTCAGCGCCACATGGTCCATGCGTGCCCGAGCGTGGCCTTGGCCCCGGAGAGTGGACACGGTTAAGCAGCGAGTTGGATCTCAGCGGCCTGTGACGAGTACTGCACCTCGAACTCCACTGACGTGACATGCCCGATCGAGGAATGCCGTCGGCGGCGGTTGTAGCGGTCCTCAATCCACTCCGAGACGCCTCGGATCGCCCGGGCCCGGGTGGGCCAGACTCGGCGTATCAAGTCGCTTGACCTTCTGCGCCTGCGTAGAGCTTCCCGGCACATGGGACATATCGAGGTTGGCCGGAACTCCATGGCTCAGAGCTTCTCTTGGCACCCTTGAAACCGAGTTGTACTACGTCCGTGTCTGGCCCAACCGGGACCGCGCGCTCGGCACCGTCCCAAAGTCGGATAGAGGACGACTACACTTTCGACCGAAGCCTCTCCCCGAACGGGTACCTCACCCCAGCGAGATCCAAGATGGAATCCCCGCCGAAGCCCGCAGAGCTGCAATTCAGCGCTAAACCGTTGAACACCCTCCCCTACCAGAGCCAGCACTCTCCGTCGTGGCTTGCTAGCAAGACCTGATCGCGAGGAAGGTAGACTAGCGCTTCGTTAGCGAGATAAAGGGGAGCGCGTGACTGGGACTGGCGTGACATCTCGCAGCAGTCGCGAGAGACTCAACCGCCGAGGTGAACAAAGCCTCCTGCGTACTGGACCGTGGTTTGAGCGGCTTCTGATGCTCGCGATCGTGTTGATGCCATTTCAGTACGCGCTCACAATCTCGATCGGGTTTCCGCTCAAGATCAGCGAGATACTGCTCGTGGCCGCGATTGCACTGTATGTCGCGGGCCCCAATAAACGACACATTGGCTGGGATTTCGCTAGCTGGACGGTCACGATAATGGCCGCAGTGCTGGCGTTATCCTCAGTCGCAAACTTTGCCTACACTGGAATGCTGGCACCCCTAACCTACGACCGCGACTTGCGCGTCGACCTCCTTCTCTACTTCGGCTACGGACTCTTCGCGCTCGGCGCTTGGGCAATGATCCGCCGGATTGACCGGGAGAAGACAGCTCGTGCGATAGTCGCATCAATATGGGCGTGCGGAGCCGCTGTGCTACTCCAGTTCGCCGCTGCTCTAACCGGCAGCACTGCCATGATCGCCGCACTAGGTTTCCGCACGCTGGGTGTTACCGGCGACGTGAGTTCACTCCGTTCAGGGCCTTTCCTCGAGGGACAGCATCTGGGATTTTTTGCCGGCGCGGCACTCATTGTTGCCATCTACCGAAAGTCCTGGGCTGCGGTTCTCGTGGCGTTAGCCTCGATTGTGTACTCGCAGTCCACGACCGCCTATATCGGGCTAGCGGTTGGCGTGTTCGTGGTCGTCGCCTTTAGCCTGACCACCCGGGTCGTAGTCTGGGTCGGTCTTCTCGCATCGGCTGGCGTTCTCGCCACCCTAACATTCCCCGCAGTCGGAGGGACGGTTGGCCGACAGCTAGCAAAACTCGGCTTCACAGAGTTCGCGCCCGAGTATGCCTACGCGACAACGTCTCTCAACCTTCGGGGCGTGAAGACCCAGGTGGCGCTCGATATGATGTGGGACAGTCCGGTGTTCGGGGTTGGGCCAGGACGGTTTGGGGCTTTTTTCCCCACGTACCGCGGAAACTACTCCCTCGCGTACGCGGGATCCGATGCGAGACCAATCGCCGAAAACGCCTACGGGCATATTGGCGCAGAATTGGGCGTTTTCGCGCTGGCCGCATTCATCGGTCTAATCCTGTTTACGCTCGTTGCTAACCGCAGGGCATCTGCTCTTATGCTGATCTTGGCTGGCTATCTCGCGGTCAGCGTGTCGACACAGTCTTCATGGACATTTCTGCCCATCTGGGTGTTCATTGGCATCCTGTGCGCAGCGCCGCCACACAAAGATCAAGAAGGTAGTCGCGAGCGCCCGGTTGAAGTCGCCGCAAAGATCAGTGGACGCCCTCGCGAATCACGCAACTGGGAACCCGCTCAAGCGCGATTCGATAGGCTCAAGAAAGAGCCATAAGTTTGATCAAGTGGTGCGGCGTTGGGTAGAAGACACCCAGTTTGTCATGTCGGAAACACACACCCGCCGCGAGTTCCTACGCAGCTGGGACGCTACCTCGCTCCCCATTCAGGAAGATGAACGCCCTCATCGCCAGACACGAACGATAGAAGCGTGAATAGATAATTCGCCGGTCAGACCGTCACTATCTGGGCGGAGCTCGCCAGCACCCACACGCTCCTCGGGGACGACCGTTCCCTCACGGCTGACCGCCGCGGACCTGGACCGGCTCATTACGCGCGGCGCACGACCAAGACGCCCCGAGCCCGTCCTGCCTGCGCTCAACCCCGATAGCCCCTCTGGCATCCAAAGTCCTGTACAGGTTGACCGCACCGCGACCCGCGACGGAGTCGTCACCCTTCTCGGCTACCGATTGACGCTCGGCGTCCGAAACGCTCGACGACGCGTGACCATGCGAATCGACGCCGGCCTGATCCATGGCATCGCCGACTGCCACCTCCTCAAACGGCCTTCAATGAAGGAATTAGTTCTTCGAGGAAGGCAGCGGTGTCCGTCCAGCCCTCCACGGCCACGCAGTCGACTCCCATCGCCTTGACGGGGTAATCGTTGCCGTCTTCGTCCAGGCGGTCACCAACGAAGAGCATGTCGCCGAGGGGGACTCCGGTCAGCTCGGCTAGCCGGTTCATGCCGTAGGCCTTGTCGATACCGCGACGAGTGATGTCGACCGAGGTGGACCCACCAGAGCGAACCTCAAGGTCGGGCAGCAGCGCTTGCACGGCCTCGCGCAGGGCGGTCTTCTTGGCGCCGTCGGCGTCCCACTGAGTCTTCGCCGCGACCGGGGCGGCCTGACCGAGAGCTGAGAAGGTGATCTGCGAGCCGCGGTCTTCGAGGATCGGACCCCAGGTCTCGCTCTCCCAGTAGCCGAGCTCCTTGGCCGTCTTTTCGACGGCGGCCAGGGCGCGCTGCTTCTCGTCGTCGGTGAGGTTCTCGGCGTAGAT
This sequence comes from Cryobacterium inferilacus, assembly GCF_019599185.1. Lineage (GTDB taxonomy): Bacteria > Actinomycetota > Actinomycetes > Actinomycetales > Microbacteriaceae > Cryobacterium > Cryobacterium inferilacus. The sequence continues at coordinate 181,287 of NZ_JAIEUL010000006.1, forward strand.
CTGTTCCCAGGTACCGTTCTGATGGCGGTAGTACTGGGTGCCACAGGTCGGCATGAGGTGCAGTCGGGTGAGCGCTGCAGCATCAACGTCGTTGAGGTTGTCGACCACCTGCATGGTGAACTGCGCGAAGTTACCGCCCGAGATGATGCATACCTCGGCAACGTCGAGCAGCTTCACGAGCAGATCGGCCATGCGCGGGTCGATGGGTGACTTCGACGCGGCGAGGGTATCGTCCAGGTCGAAGGCGACAAGTCGAGGGTTCTGCAATGCCATTAAGGTCGGCCCAATCCGTAGTAAGTCCAGCCGGCGGCGCGCCACTCAGCCGCGTTCAGGGTGTTGCGACCATCGATGATGGTCTTCGTCTCGACCAGGGTCGCAGCCCAGGTTGGATCAATGGACTTGAATACCGGCCACTCGGTGACGAGCACCACGGCGGCTGCGCCGCGCAGCGTCTCCTCGATGTCGGAGGAGTAGCTGAGCTGCGGGTGCCGAACTCGGGCGTTCTCGATCGCCTGCGGGTCGGTGGCGACAACGTCGGCACCGAGACCGCGCAGTTGCACGGCCACATCGAGTGCCGGCGAGTCCCGCACGTCGTCGGAATGCGGCTTGAAGCTGAGCCCGAGCACCGCGACCTTAGCGTTGAAAATCGGGCGCCCGAGTCCCTCAACGGTGAGGTCAACAACCCGCTGGCGCCGGCGCAGGTTGATGGAGTCGACCTCCTTTAGGAACGCGACCGAATCGCCGCGGCCGAGCTCTTCCGCCCGGGCGGTGAACGCTCGAATGTCCTTGGGCAAGCAGCCACCACCGAAGCCGACACCGGCATTGAGGAAACGGCGGCCAATCCGGGCGTCGTACCCGATGGCGTCGGCCAGCTGAGTGACGTCGGCGCCGGATACCTCGGCGATTTCGGACATGGCGTTGATGAAGCTGATCTTGGTGGCCAAGAACGCATTCGCCGCGACCTTGACCAGTTCAGCGGTTGCGAAGTCGGTGACCACAAGGGGCGTCTCTGCGGCAATCGCTGTGGCGTAGATCTCGTTGAGCTGGACCACGGAACGCTCGCCAGCAATGCCAGCTGCCACTCCGTAGACCAGTCGGTCCGGGCTAATGGTGTCCTGCACAGCAAAGCCCTCTCGCAGGAACTCGGGGTTCCAGGCCAGAGATGCACCGCTGCCTGATTCGGCGATTAGGGCGGCCAGGCGAGCCGCAGTCCCCACGGGCACCGTGCTCTTGCCCACGACCAGGTCGCCGGCGTCAAGGTGCGGTAGCAACGCGGTGACGGCAGCATCCACATAGGTCAAGTCAGCGGCGTAGCTGCCCTTCTGCTGCGGCGTACCCACGGCCAAAAAGTGTACTTCAGCTCCGGCTGCCTCTGCGATGTCGGTGCTGAACCGCAGCCGCCCGGAAGCCAAAGCCGACGTGAGTACTTCGGGAAGGCCGGGCTCGAAGAACGGGGTTCGCCCTTCGCTGAGCGCGGATATTTTCGCGTCGTCAACGTCTATGCCGACAACCTCGTGGCCGAGCTCTGCCATGGCCGATGCGTGAACGGCGCCGAGGTAGCCGCAGCCAATTACCGATATCTTCATTCGTGTTTCCCCATATATTCGAGCATACCGGCTGCAGCTTTTCTGCCTTGTGACGACTGAAGGAGGCACGGCAACGCGCTCCCCCAAAGCGAAAGGCCCCGAACTTAGTTCGGGGCCTTAGCAGTGCTGGCCTAGCAACCTCACGCAGTGTCGGAAGGTGGTGCCTCTAGCCGGGCGGAGGGCCGTTACGCGTTGGCGCGCTGGCGGCGTACGACGGTGAGTGAAACCATCAGGGCAATGCCGAGCAGGAGCGCGCCAGAGGCTGCCCAGATGGCGAGCATCGGAGCGTCGTAGCCGGTTGCGGCGAGGCCACTGTTGGAACTGACCGAGCCGGCCCCAGCGCCAGCCGCGGCGTCAGCGGAAGCGACTGTGAGCGATGCGGTGCCGACGGTGCCGGAGGTGAGACCGGTCGCGGTGACGGTGTACGTGCCTGAGGCGTCAGTTGGCAGAGTGACATCGAGAGCGACGGCTCCGGTGTCGGTTGCGGACTTGACGAGGCTCTGCGAGTTCACGACGGCCTTGAAAGCTGCAAGGGTGGCGCCGGCAGCGTTCTCGCCGGTAAGAGTGAAGGAGACCGACTCGCCCGGGGTGAAGGATCCCGCGGTGAAGGCTACTTCGACCACGGCACCTGGGGCCGGCGTGCCCGATACAGCGATGTTTCCGACCGGAACGTATCCCGCGGCGTTAGCTGCGGTCGGTACTGCGATAACGGCAAGAACCGCAAGAGCAATTGCGGCGACAGTTTTTTTGAACATGGTGGTACCCCCTGCTGATGGTGCAACGATTTTGCCGACACTGGCGATGCTTCGACTGAAGCGGTCCCCAATGGGGACGTGTCCACAATATGGGAGATTAACAGGTGATATCCATATTTAATGTTTCATTTCTGTGAACACCTTGATCGGCTTCGGCGACGGCGACCGGCCTACTATGACTGCCCAACGCCTAGAATTATCTTCTGAGCAGGGCTTCTAGTACATGTGAGCAAAAATTCAATCGCTTTCGCGAACGGCGGGAACGGCGGAACAGATCAACTCTGATCCCAGCACATGAAGCGCTGAAGCTTCACAGTGGGGGGGGAGAGAGCACGCAACAGGTCAGCATCGCCAGGAGGGAACCACGCTTCATGCCCCCCTTGTGAGTCCGACAATCACTCCGAGGTGTGTACTCCGGCACGGCTGTGTGTGATCAACTCTTTGTAGGCCGTTTCAGCGCTGGAATCCTGCCAAGTTAGCGGCCGGTTTCCTGCCAAAAGAGCGCTAAGAATCAGGCCAGTCGATTCCCCTCCAAGACCTTGGATTTGGGGAAGACGCAGAGATTGAGATCACCGGTGGCCGAGGCCGTCTTCAGCGAGCTGGAGACATGGGCCCGCCACCCCCAGATAGGTTCCTATCGGCGCAGCAACTGCCAAGCGGTCGCGCCGGAAGGAACCAGGAAGCAGATGACGGTACCCATGTCCGTGCAAGAAAATATCAGAACACTCGACTCCCACGGAATCCCGGGCCGTGAAATCGCCCGCCGATTGGGAGTCAGCCGCGACGCGGTGACCAAATACGCCGGGCAACGCGACTACTCACCGAAGCCGCCGGCACCGGTGGGCCGGCCCGGCGGCTCCGCAATGACCGGGTTCGAAGCGACCGTGGAGACGTGGTTGAGCGAGGACCAGCGCCGGCCGCGCAAGCAACGCCACACAGCCAAACGGGTCTTTGACCGGTTGGTCGCCGAGCAGGCTTTCAGCGGCAGTTACTCGCCGGTGCAACGCTTCGTGAAGAAGTGGAATGCGCTCCACCGCCAGGCCGGGGAGGGCTTCACGGAACTGGTCTGGCCCGCCGGCACCGCGCAGGTCGACTTCGGTCAGGCTGAGGCCATCATCGGCGGTATCCGGCAGGTCCTGCACATCTTCGTCGTCACGTTCCCGTTCTCGAACATGCGTTTCGTGCAGGCCTACCGCGGCGAAACCGCCGAATGCGTCTGCCACGGGCTCCGGACCGTGTTCGACCACATCGGCGCCGCACCACGGCACCTGGTGTTTGATAACGCCACCGGCATCGGCCGACGCGTGGGCACCAAAGTCGTTGAGACCAAACTGTTCGGCGCGTTCAAATTGCATTACCGGTCGGAGTCCCGGTACTGCAATCCGTACTCCGGCAATGAGAAGGGCAACGTCGAAAACGCGGTCGGGTTCCTCCGCCGCAACCTGATGGTCCCCGAGCCCGAGGCGGCCACCCTGCAGGGTTTGAACGAGGTGCTGATGACACGGTGCCTGGCGTTGGCTGAGGCCACCCACTACCGGAAAGGCCTACCCATCAGCGAGCTCTTCGCCCAGGACGTCGCCGCTTCTCTGGCGTTGCCTGGCGTCGGGTTTGACCCGGTGCGTTACGAGTCCCGCACCGCCGACAAGACCGGGAACCTGCTCATCGATGGGAACACCTACGCGGCCGGGTCGTCCTTCCACAGCCGCACTCTCACCGTCGGGTTGCGCCACGACGTGATCGAGATCCTCGACGAGCACGCCACCCCGGTGCGTTCCTTTCCACGCGCGTTCGGCCGGCAGACCGAGACGATCTTCGAACCCGCATCATTGCTGCCATTGCTGGTGACCAAGCCCGGCGCCTGGGGCCATTCCCAACTCCGACCGTTGGTCCCCGCCCCGGTGCGGGACTGGCTCGACACAGCCACCGCCACCAACCGGCGCCGACTGCTCAGCGCCGTCGATGCTGCGTCGGGATCAGCCGGTTTCGACGCCGCCATCACCGCAGCTGACCTGCTCATCCAGCGCGGAGATACCCCCGAGATCGCCGCGTTGGGCATGCTCGCCCGGCGCCTGGCCGACGGCACCACCCGGGCAGTGGAGAACGTGGACTTGAGCGTTTATGACATCTTCACCACCGACGCCTTCGCCACCGTGAACACGCTGACGGGAGAGATCGCGTGAGCCTCGTCACCGTGCAGGACATCATCGATACCGGCCGGCAGGCATCGCTGACCAACACGGTGCTGGCCGAATGGGCTGAGAAAGGCACCCCGAAACAACGCGAGTACCTCCACGGAATGCTCCTCGCCGAGCACGAATCCCGGCAAGCCTCACGCCGCCAACGACTCTTGAGCGCCGCCCGGCTACCGGCCCTGAAATCACTCGCGGGTTTCGACTACTCCAGCGTCAAGTTCCCCGAGGACTACGGCCGGGAAGAACTGACATCGCTGGAGTTCATCAACCGGGCCGAGGACCTCGTCCTCTACGGCGATGTCGGAACCGGCAAAACCCACCTCGCCAGCGCGCTGATCGCTGCGGCCTGCCGTCAGGGAATCCCGGCACGCTTCTTCACCACCTCATCCCTGGTCATGCAGCTGCGCCGAGCCAAGGACGAAGGCCGCCTCGATCGGGAGCTGGCCAACATCGCGAAAAACCGTCTCCTCGCGATCGATGAATTTGGCTACCTACCGATCGATACCGAGGGCGCCCGGCTCCTATTCCAAGTCATCGCGGACGGTTATGAGAAAAGAAGCCTGATCATCACCACAAACCTCGAGTTCTCCCGCTGGGGAACGGTATTCGGCGACGACAATATGGCCGCAGCCGTCATCGACCGCATCGTCCACCACGGCCGCCTCCTCCAGTTCCGCGGCGAGTCCTACCGAGTGAAGCACGCCCTCATGAAATAGACCCGGCGGACCCCGGAAACCGGCCGTTGAGTCCGCCGTGTGAGTATTTGCGGGTTTGGGGGCCAGTGAATATTGCCTTCGGGGGCCACCGGTATCGCCTTTGGGGGCCACGCAGTCGCGCGGTCGGGGGCCAGCGGCGCCCGACCGCGCGAGTGTCTATGCCGTGACCTGGC
>NZ_JAIEUL010000070.1 GCF_019599185.1 Cryobacterium inferilacus
CCGCCAAAGCTGCACTCCGCTATCGGATGACGACACTATGTCCCTTCAGACCTCCCGGATCGAAACCTGAATCTGACTGAGTATTTGCGTTCCTGAGCGCCACCGATATTGCGCTTGAGCGCCACCTGCTCGCTGTCGGGGTCGCGTCTTTGAGCGCCACTGAATATTCGGGTTGAGCGCCACTGTTCGTAGGCTCCTTCTGCCGTGTGCTCTATCACGCGGCAGAAGGAGTAATCACAGATGGTACGGAAGATCAAAGCGAAGCTGGTGCTCAGGCTGCGCAGCGAAGGGCTTTCGGGGCGGCAGATCGCCGCGCAGGGGTTGTCCCGGCATAGCGTGGCGGCGGTGCTCGAGGCCGCAGATCGGGAACAGGTGACCTGGGACGACGTCGCCGGTCTGGACGACGCCGCGGTGTATGCGCGGTTGTTCCCCGACCGCGGTGCGCATCAAAGCGTGTATACGCAGCCCGACTGGGGACACGTGCATCGTGAGCTCGCCCGGGTCGGCGTGACGCTGAAGCTCTTACATGGCGAGTACGTCGATCGGTGCCGTGCCGCAGCGGAGACGTCGATGGGATACGACCGGTTTTGCAAGAACTACCAGCAGCATGTCCTCGT
>NZ_JAIEUL010000071.1 GCF_019599185.1 Cryobacterium inferilacus
GTAGTTCGCTAGCGCTCGCAATCCCACTGTGGCCGTCATACGTGGTTGTCTCATAACCGTACGGATGCGAGACAGGTCCAGATGCGAGACAAATCAACTGCCGCTCGTCGCGTGACAGGCGATCTCCTATGTCTCATATCCCATGGATTTGAAGCACTCAGGTTACGAGACACCCTGCTGGCATCGACTCATGCCGTCGCGGCGAGAGCTCAGAACCCTCGCTGGCCCAGCTCGATGTAGGCTCGCACGTCCGACATGGCTCGAGAGCGCTCTGGTCAATTCGGGTCAGTCGACGCGATCTGTTCTTCTTGTCCGAAATAGCCGAATGCCGAAGTACACCAGGGCCGCAGCTAATACGAAGCCTATGCCGCCAAGCGCATAACCCACAGTGGCCACACTTCCGGATATGTCTGCGTGCAGAATCGTAAGTGTCAGCATGGCAGCCACGTTAGTGCACACGCGTTTCACCGGGCCAAAGGCTCGGCAGCGCGGAAGCTGGGTGGCTCAAAGACCTTCGACGTCTCGTATCCCATGGGATATGAGGCAATGAGGATATGAGACAGTCGGCAAAATTGCGAGACGCTCTGGCTGCGACGCGCCACACCTA
>NZ_JAIEUL010000072.1 GCF_019599185.1 Cryobacterium inferilacus
GGTCGCTTCACGGCCCAGGGCGCGCCAGCCGCCGCCTTCCGGGATGCGGCCCAGTTTCTTCACGTCGATGTGGACCAGCTCGCCTGGTCGATCGCGTTCGTAGCGTTCGGCGGTGGCGCGGGAAGATCGGATGGTTTCGCCGGTGATCGGGTCCAGCCAGGACAGTGGTGGCAAGCCGTAGCGGGCCAGGATCCGCGATACCGTCCGCGGGGGAACCTTCGTGATGGCTGCGATCCGCAGCGGACCATCGCGGTTCAGCATCCGGGCGACCACGACGGCGGCTTCGTGGCGGGAGCTGGTCTTCCTCGGGCTGGTGCGCGGCCGAGAGGATCGATTATGGAGCCCAGTCGTCCCTTCGGCGCGGTGCCGGTTAATCCACCGGTGCGCGCACTGCCGGGAGATGCCGAGTTCCTTGGCGACGTGCGAAACCGGGCGACCATCAACGACGACCCGTTCGATCAGCAGTGACCTTCCATGAAGGGTCAAACGGGTATTAGCGTGGGGCATGAGAACCTCCGTGTTCGTGGCGACTTAGACATCTCCACTAGAACCGGAGGTTCTCCCTTTTTTCAACCCCGACTGTCACCAACCTGTCGGCTCAGTACA
>NZ_JAIEUL010000073.1 GCF_019599185.1 Cryobacterium inferilacus
GTTCCCCTCTCAACACAATCGGGCGAGCGACTCGAGGCTCGTGTCGGTGAGAACGATCTCATCGAAACTCACGCTACCCTGGCCGACGGACTCTTACCCTGGGTCATCGGTCTCGTCGTCGTAGCGGGCGCGCTGCTGTGGTGGAACATCCGGGAGAAGCGCGCGCGACTGACAGCATCCGAGGAGGTTAAACCGTCGGTAGCTTCACGGCCTGGCCCCCGGTGGGTGCCAATCGTGTTGCTCGTTCTCGCGCTAGTGGTCTCGGGAGGAACGACCGTGCAAGCCATTCTCATCGGCCACAGCGGCGCCACGGCTGTCTGGACCGAAGACATGAGCACGCCGACATCGGGAGGCGATGAATCAGACTGAGGTACCACGGCCTCGGACACAGAAAACCCGTCAGAATTGGTGCCCGATAGACGGTCCCCTAACGGGCACTTCGCTTCCAATCGCGATGCCGCGTCCGCGTCGTTGCTGGGATGCACGTTTACCCCGCGCGATTTGAATGCCCACAAGGGCGCCCTATCTGCAACACGATCTAGTGTCTTATAACTCTA
>NZ_JAIEUL010000074.1 GCF_019599185.1 Cryobacterium inferilacus
GCGACCAACACGCCGGTCGAGCCCGTCGAGACCACGCCAGCCAATCCCGGGGACGCTACCGCAGCATCCGCAGAGCACCCCACCAGGTTTCGACAAGCTCAACCAACGAGCGGAAACGACCCGCAGGAACGTCGCGAGCCGACCTGGGGAAGCGACCAACACGCCGGTCGAGCCCGTCGAGACCACGCCAGCCAATCCCGGGGACGCTACCGCAGCATCCGCAGAGCACCCCACCAGGTTTCGACAAGCTCAACCAACGAGCGGAAACGACCCGCAGGAACGTCGCGAGCCGACCTGGGGAAGCGACCAACACGCCGGTCGAGCCCGTCGAGACCACGCCAGCCAATCCCGGGGACGCTACCGCAGCATCCGCAGAGCACCCCACCAGGTTTCGACAAGCTCAACCAACGAGCGGAAACGACCCGCAGGAACGTCGCGAGCCGACCTGGGAACGCGACCAACACGCCGGTCGAGCCCGTCGAGACCACGCCAGCCAATCCCGGGGACGCTACCGCAGCATCCGCAGA
>NZ_JAIEUL010000075.1 GCF_019599185.1 Cryobacterium inferilacus
TGTGGCTTGCAGGCGCTGGAGTAGTCGCGCTTGGGCTATCCGGTTGCGCAGAGGCCCCGATACCGCCAGCCGCTTCCGTGCCAGCCAGCTCAATCATGCTGTCAGCCAGAGTGATTCCGGACACGACCTACGATTCGATAACGGTCACGGGCACAATTGTGCTCGACGGCTCCTGTGTCTCGATCTCTTTGGAAGACGGAACATCCGTTCCAGTGGTTTGGCCTGAATTCGGTGTGCTCGAGGGCGAAGACCCAGTTGCACTCGTCTGGCCAAACGGACAAGCCACAGTGGGACAACTCCTCAGCGAGTCGCACGGTTTTTATATGAAGGCCGGCACGCTTGACGAACGATACAAAGTCGACGACCTCCGCAGCTGCGTCGAGGACTCGGAATTAGACGTCTTGGTGATGACATCGGTAGCGAACATCATTTTCCAGCAGTAGTTCGCTAGCGCTCGCAATCCCACTGTGGCCGTCATACGTGGTTGTCTCATAACCGTACGGATGCGAGACAGGT
>NZ_JAIEUL010000007.1 GCF_019599185.1 Cryobacterium inferilacus
CCAGTGCTTATCCCAGAGTCGGGGGCAGGTTACTCACGTGTTACTCACCCGTTCGCCACTGATCCAAGAAGCAAGCTTCTCTTCACCGTTCGACTTGCATGTGTTAAGCACGCCGCCAGCGTTCGTCCTGAGCCAGGATCAAACTCTCCGTAAATGTTTAATAGCCTCACCACCGAAGTGATGGGCACATCTAGTGCCGAAAGCCGCCGGAATAGGCGAACAATCAGCAAGTTTGAAACTGACAGAACAAATCATTACTGACTTGCTTTGTTGTTTAAATGTTTTCCAAAGGAATCTCTTGGCCCTTCACCGCTAGAAACGGATCCAAACCACGAGGTTTTTGGCATTTGACATTGTGCACGCTGTTGAGTTCTCAAGGATCGGACGCACCCGACTTCAGGCCAAAAGGCTGTCGCTCCGGGGCACTTCGATGTTGTTCTGTTTTTCTTGTCGTGATGATCAGATCCAGATTTGGACTGACCGCACGCCATCAAGCCCGACAGTTCGAATGAATTCGCTGCCAACACTTGGAAGTGGTCCCGCTTGAGGCCGGTAAGCTCTTCCGCTTTCCGCACCTGTGGGGTGACAAGAGATGACACTACGCGGGTTAGGAATGCCCCGCAATCCGGGGAGAATCCCGGGCGTGTCGCAAATCGACACCTGCCCGCAATGCGGCCGTAACCTGCCGGTCACACTGCGGGCCGACAGCGTCTACTCGACGAAGACGCCGGCCAGAGTCTTCTTGCCGCGGCGGAGCACAGCCACTCCCCCGGGCAATACCGAACCCTCAACCGTGGCCGCCTCATCGGTGACCTTGACGTTGTTGAGGTACACGCCGCCCTGACCGATTGCGCGGCGGGCCTCACCGAGACTCTTGGTCAGTCCGGTATCCACCAGCACCTGCATGACCTGCGCCTGCGGGAATGTGGTCGTGTTGGGAAGCGCCCGCAGGGCCGCCTCCAGGGTCTCCGGGTCGAGGTCGGCCAGGTCGCCCTGGCCGAACAGGGCCTGGGTGGCCTGAATGGCGGCATCCGTTGCAGACACCCCGTGCACCAGGCTCGTCACCTCGAAGGCCAGCGTGCGCTGGGCTTCGCGCTTGAACGGTTCGGTGGCCACCAGCTGCTCGAGCGCCTCGATCTGCACCCGGGTGAGGAACGTGAAGACCTTGAGCCGGGCGATCACGTCGGAATCGTCGGTGTTCAGCCAGAACTGGTACATGGCGTATGGGCTCGTGAGGGTGGGATCCAGCCAGACCGCGTTGCCCTCGCTCTTACCGAACTTGGTGCCGTCGGTGTTGGTGATCAGCGGGGTGCCGATAGCGTGCACGCTCGTGCCCTCGGCGCGGTGGATGAGGTCGGTGCCGCTGGTGAGGTTGCCCCACTGGTCGCTGCCACCGGTCTGCAGCACACAGTTGTGGCTGCGGTAGAGCTCGAGGAAGTCCATCCCCTGCAGCACCTGGTAGCTGAACTCGGTGTAGCTGATGCCCGCGTCGGAGTTCAGCCGGGCGCTCACCGCATCCTTTTTGAGCATGGTGCCGACCCGGTAGTACTTGCCGATGTCGCGCAGGAAGTCGATCGCCGACAGCGGCGCCGTCCAGTCCAGGTTGTTCACCAGGGTGACGGGGTTGTCCCCCTCCGCGCTGAGGAAGCGGGTGACCTGCGCCTGCAGGTAGCCGACCCATTCGTTGATGACCTCGGGGGTGTTCAGGGTGCGCTCGGCCGTGGGCCGCGGGTCGCCGATGAGGCCGGTGGAGCCGCCGACCAGGCCGAGCGGTCGGTGACCGGCCAGCTGCAGGCGACGCATCAGCAGCAGCTGCACCAGATTGCCCAGGTGCAGGCTGGCCGCGGTGGGGTCGAACCCGCAGTAGTAGGTGATCGGATCCCCGGCGAGCAGGTCGCGCAACGCCGACTCGTCGGTGGAGACGTGGACCAGGCCGCGCCAGGAGATTTCCTCCCAGACGTTGGCGAAAGTGGGATCGTTGGCTTGCTGGGCAAGGATGCTGGGGTCTGACACGAAGCCAGATTACCAGCGTCGGCCTCTCGGGCCGGGAGCCATGGCACCGACACGGTCAAGATATCAAGGCTGCAAGGTGAAGTGGGCTGGATTAATCTTTGAACCTTGATTAGGCTGCATTCAGGATGGAGGCTTAACCAATGTTTGTGATAACCGCCGACCAGATCGACAGCCGACACGATCGGGACCGAGCCAGCGAGATGATCGCCCAGCTGGCCGACCGTCACGCGGCGGCCTTCGCCCTGCCGCCCGACCAGACCTCCGGTGACGAGATCCAACTGCTGGTGCCGGCCGCGGCGGATGCCTTCGCCATACTGCTCGACCTGCACCGGGCGGGATTCTGGAGCATCGGCCTCGGCATCGGCCCCGTCCGCACTCCCCTGCCGGCCAGCACCCGACAGGCCACCGGGGACGCCTTCATCGCAGCCAGAACCGCGGTGACCAGGGCCAAGCGGGCCGAGGCGCGGTTCGCGCTCGATGTGCCGCCGCGCTCCGACGGCGCGGAAGCCGTCGCCCTCTCCACCGGCGCCGAGGTCGAGGCGCTCGTGACGATGCTGCTCCTGCTCCGCGCCCGGCGCACCCCGGAGGGATGGGAGGCCGTCGATCTGCTCGAGAGCGGCCAGCCGCAGACCGCCATCGCCCGCACCCTGGGCATTTCAACGGCCGCGGTCAGTCAGCGCGTGAAAAGCGCGCAGTGGAGAGTCGAGCTCGCGGCGCATCCCGCACTCGTTAGGCTGCTAGACAACCTCGACCGCGACACCAGCGAAACGGATGACCACCGCCGATGACAATCCTCGATTCCTTCTCCGTCGTGCTCTACCTGTACTGGATGATCCTGCTCCTGATCACGATGGCGTCGTTGATCCTGGCGATCCTGGCCTTCCGGCGCGGCTCGCAGCCTTTCGTGATCGCTTCCGCCTGGGCGCTGGGGGTGGCGCTGCTGCTCGCCGCGGTGCCCGTGGGCGACCCGGCGCCGGTGGCGTTCACCGTGGTCATCGCGTTGGCGGCCCTGGTTCTCGCCGTGATCGGCGGCGGTCCGGCTGCGGTGCTTGCCCTGCAGCTGGCGACGAAGGACTCGGTGGCTCCCGGCAGCCACGGCGGCATCATGGTCGGCACCGATCCGGCAGCCGTCGTCGCCGACAGTGCCGCGACCGCCGCGACGCCGACGGCGGTGCACGAGGTGCTCCGCGGCGGCCTCACCATCGGAATCCTCGAACGTCTTGCCGTGGCCGGCGCGATCCTGGCCGGGTTCCCCGAGGCTCTCGCCGTGGTCGTGGCCATCAAGGGCGTCGGTCGATTCACCGAGCTGGCCTCGTCCGAGGCCAGGGAGCGGTTCATCATCGGCACCTTCGCCAGCCTGATCTGGGCGTGCGCCTGCGTCATCCTGGTGAGCCTGGCCCAGTCCTAACCCCGGCGGGCACGACGAAGCCCGGCTCGCTGACAGACAGCGGCCGGGCTTTGTCGTTCGCGCTTCTTAGGCCTGCAGAACCTCGGGGAGTTCCTCGAGCGCCGCGTCGAGCGTGATGTCGACCCCGGTCAGGGCCTTGCTGACCGGGCAGTTCAGCTTGGCGGCGTTGGCCGCGGCCAGGAAGGTCTCGCTGTCCATGCCGGTCACTTCGCCGCGAACGGTGAGGTGGATGCCGGTGAGACGGAAGCCGCCAGCCGGATCAGCGCCGAGGCTCACGTCGGCCGACACGTCCAGGGCTTCGATGGTCACACCGTCGGACGCCAGCTCGGCCGAGAGCTGCATGGAGTAGCAGGCCGAGTGGGCGGCGGCGAGAAGCTCCTCCGGGCTCGTGAAGCCGTTCGCGCTCTCGGCGCTCCGCTTGGGGAACGAGACGTCGTAGGTGCCGAGGCCCGAGCTGGTCAGTTCGACCTGGCCCTCCCCGGCGTCGAGAGTTCCGGTCCAACCAGTGCGTGCGGTACGTGTGGGCATAACGGTGTCCTTTTCTGTGTGGTGGAGTGCTGGAGCCGGCCACGGAGGCCGGTTCGGGTCGGGAAAGATCAGGTGAGCGCGCGCACGCGCTCGGCGAGAGCGGCAATCTGGCTCTGCAGGTCGATGAGTTCGGGCATGGCAAGCCCTGTCGAGGCGCAAATCTGCTCGGCAATCTGCGGTGCGTGACTGCGCATCGCGTCACCGGCCGGGGTGAGGGCGATCTCCACGACGCGTTCATCGTTCGCGGACCGACCGCGCACGACCAGGCCGAGCGACTCGAGCCGCTTCAGCAACGGCGACAGCGTTCCGGAGTCGAGGTGCAACCGGTCGCCGAGTTGGCTGACCGTGCTGGTTCCGGTTTCCCAGAGCACGAGCATGGCGAGGTACTGCGGATACGTGATGCCCAGCGGAGCGAGCAGGGCGCGGTAACGCCCGGTGATCGCCCGAGATGCGGAGTAGAGCGCAAAGCAGATCTGCTGCTCGGGGGGAAGCATCTGTGGGACGGCCATGTTCAGACTCTAACACGGTTTTGCACAATTAGGTTGTACACAATCTAAATGTGCCGCCGAACCGCAATGCTGCTCTCGGCGTGATCAGGCCGGCGCGGGGAGGCTCGGGTGGCGCCGGTAGGCCGAGACGGTGCGGTCCCCCGCAATCCAGAAGCGCCAGGAGAAGTCGGTGCCGCCGCCGGCGCCGGCTACACCGGTGCGCGGCCCGGTCATGGCCGGCACCGGAACGTCGGGGAGGGCGAGATCGAACGGTTCGGCGGCCAGGTCGGCGCCATCCTGGTCGAGCCGGATGCCCATCGCCCGGGTCAGCCGGGCGGGACCTCGCGCCAGGTCGCGGTCGCTGACCGCCGGCCCGCGTCGGTCCCGAGCGTCGTCGATTCCGGAGACGATCTCGCCGGCGCGCAGCAACACACCGGATGCTTCGCCCGCCGGCGAGCAGACGATGTTGGCGCAGACGTGCATCCCGTAGGTGAAGTAGGCGTAGAGGTGCCCGCCTGGACCGAACATGCTGCTGTTGCGCCGGGTCTGCCGGCGGTAGGCGTGCGACCCGGGGTCGGTGCCGGCTCGGTAGGCCTCCACCTCGGTGATCCGCAGCACCGTGTCGCCGTGCCGAAAGCGGGCGCCGAGCAGAAGCGGGGCGACGTCGACCGCGTCCTGGCTGAACAGGTCACGGTCGACGCTCACGCTGCAGCTTCTCTCGGGAGGGTGCCGGTCTCAGCGCACCAGGGCGGAGGCGAGGCTGTGCACGCGGGCGACCAGCGCGGCCCGCTGTTCGGCAACCCGCACGGGGGCGGTGCCGGCCTGGCCGTCACGACGGGTGACCGAGCCCTGAATGGTGAGGACCTCACGCACCTCGGGGATGAGGTGCGGGGAGATCTCCGCCAGTTGCGCGTCGTCGATCTCGTGCAGGTCGAGGCCCCTGGCCTCGGCCACCTTCACCAGGGTGCCGGTGATCTCGTGCGCGTCCCGGAAGCTGACGTGACGTTTCACCAGCCATTCCGCGACATCCGTGGCCAGGGAGAACCCCTGCGGGGCCAACTCGGCCATGCGGTCGGTGTGGAAGGTGATCGTGGCGATCATGCCCGTGAACGCGGGCAGCAACACCTCGAGGGTTTCGATGGAGTCGAAGACCGGCTCCTTGTCCTCCTGCAGGTCGCGGTTGTACGCGAGCGGGAGGCCCTTGAGGGTGGTGAGCAGCCCGGTGAGGTTGCCGATCAGGCGGCCGGACTTGCCCCTGGCCAGTTCGGCGATGTCGGGGTTCTTCTTCTGCGGCATGATCGAGGAGCCGGTGGAGTAGGAGTCGTCGAGGGTGACGAAACCGAATTCGCGGGTGTTCCAGAGAATGATCTCCTCGGCCAGCCGGGACAGGTCGATGCCGATCTGGGCCGTGATGTAGGCGAATTCTGCCACCAGGTCACGGCTGGCGGTGCCGTCGATCGAGTTCTCCACGACGGCGCCGAAGCCCAGTTCGGTGGCGATCATCCCGGCGTCCAGGCCCAGGGTGTTGCCGGCCAGCGCGCCGGAGCCGTACGGGGAGAAGTCGGAGCGCTTGTTCCAGTCGGCGAAGCGTTCCAGGTCGCGCACCAGCGGCCAGCAGTGTGCGAAGAGGTGGTGCGCGAGCAGCACCGGTTGGGCGTGCTGAAGGTGGGTGCGGCCGGGCATGATCGCGGTCTCGTTGGCCTCCGCCTGCGCGGCGAGGGCGTCGATGAGGTCCACCAGCAGCCGGGCGATGACGGCGGCGTGGTCGCGCAGCAGCATCCGCACCAGGGTGGCGACCTGGTCGTTGCGGCTGCGGCCGGCGCGCAGTTTGCCGCCGAGCTCGGTTCCGACGATGTCGATCAGTCCGCGCTCCAGCGCCGAGTGCACGTCTTCGTCGGTCGCGGCCGGCTGGAACCGGCCGTCGTTGACGGCCTCATCGAGGGTGTCCAGGCCGGCGAGCATGCCGGCCAGTTCTTCCTCGGTGAGGTAACCGGCAGCGGCCAGGGCACGAGCGTGGGCGCGCGACCCACGGATGTCGTACCCGGCCAGCTGCCAGTCGAAATGGGTTGACTTGCTCAGGCGCGCCAACTCCGGCGACGGTCCGCCGGCGAAGCGGCCGCCCCAGAGGGCGCCCGCCTCGCCCGCACGGTTGATGCTCGTGTCGCCGGTCATAGCGGCTCCTACTTCGCGGCCTGGTCGCGGCGGGCCGCGATCTTGCTGGGCAGGCTCCACAGTTCGATGAAGCCCTTGGCCATCGACTGGTCGAACGAGTCGCCGGTGTCGTAGGTGGCCAGGTCGAAGTCGTACAGGCTCTGCGTGCTCTGGCGGCCGGTGACGACGGCGCTTCCGGCGTGCAGGGTCATGCGGATGTCGCCGGTGACGTACTTCTGGGTGTCGTTGATGAAGGCGTCCAGCGACTTCTTCAGGCCGGAGAACCAGAGGCCGTCGTAGACGAGTTCGCTCCACTTGGCTTCCACGCCGCGCTTGTAGCGGGCGACGTCGCGTTCGACGGTGACGTTCTCGAGCTCTTCGTGCGCGGTGATCAGGGCGATACCGGCCGGGGACTCGTAGACCTCGCGGCTCTTGATGCCCACGAGGCGGTCCTCGACGATGTCGATGCGGCCGACACCCTGGTCGCCGGCGAGCTTGTTGAGCAGCACGACGGCTTCGAGCGGGGTGACCGGCTTGCCGTCAACGGCCACGGGCACACCCTGGTCGAACGTGATGATGACCTCGGTGGCCGGGCGCGGGATCGACGGGTCCTGCGTGTAGGTGTAGAGGTCCTCGATCGGGGCGTTCCACGGGTCTTCCAGGAAGCCGGTCTCGACCGCACGACCCCAGACGTTCTGGTCGATGGAGTACGGGCTCTTCTTCGACTGCGCGATCGGCAGGTTGTGCAGAGCGGCGTACTCGATGGCCTTGTCGCGGGTGAGGGCGAAGTCGCGCACCGGTGCGAGCGAGGTGAGCTCGGGGGCGAGGGCGGTGACGGCGGCCTCGAAGCGCACCTGGTCGTTACCCTTGCCGGTGCATCCGTGCGCGACGCTGTCGGCGCCGAGGGCGCGGGCGGTGGCGGCGAGGTGCTTAGCGATCAGCGGGCGGCTGATCGCGGAGACCAGCGGGTACCGCTTCTGGTACAGCGCGTTGGCCTTGA
Organism: Cryobacterium inferilacus; assembly: GCF_019599185.1. Classification (GTDB taxonomy): domain Bacteria; phylum Actinomycetota; class Actinomycetes; order Actinomycetales; family Microbacteriaceae; genus Cryobacterium; species Cryobacterium inferilacus. The sequence continues at coordinate 7,589 of NZ_JAIEUL010000007.1, forward strand.
GCGCCGGAACGATGTAGTCGTTGGCGAACTCGTCCTTCGCGTCGACGACGATGGACTCCACGGCACCGCAGTCCAGGGCGCGCTGACGGATGACATCCATGTCCTCGCCCTCTTGTCCGACGTCGACGGCCAGGGCCACGACCTCCTTGCCGGTGGCGTCTTTCAGCCAGCCGATGCCTACCGAGGTGTCGAGTCCACCCGAATATGCCAGTACAACCCGCTCAGCCATGGTTCTCCTTCATGATGTGTTCTTGGTTCAAGTTTATTGGTGGGGCGTGCCGGGCTGCGCTAGCGCACGTTGCGCGCGAGCAGCCAGACGAGCAGCGCTTTCTGGGCGTGCAGCCGGTTCTCGGCCTCGTCCCAGATGATGCTCTGCGGGCCGTCGATGACGTCGGCCGTGACCTCGAAGCCACGGTCGGCCGGCAGGCAGTGCATGAAGTGGGCGTCGGCCTTGGCCAGGGCCATCAGGTCGGCGTCGACGCGGTAACCGCCGAGCGTGCCGAGCCGGGTGGCCTTCTCTTCTTCCTTGCCCATCGACACCCAGGTGTCGGTGATGACCACGTCGACGCCGGCGACGGCCTCGGCGGGATCGGTGAAGAGGGCGACGGAGCCACCGGTCGTGGCCGCGATGGCCTCGGCGTCGGCGACGACCTGCGGGTCTGGCGTGTACCCGGCTGGCGACGCGATGCGCACGTGCATGCCGGCGGTCGCACCGGCGAGCAGGTAGGACTGGGCCATGTTGCAGGCGCCGTCGCCGAGGAAGGTGAGGGTCTGGCCGGCCAGGTCGCCGCGGTGCTCACGGATGGTGAGCAGGTCGGCGAGCAGCTGGCAGGGGTGGAAATCGTCGGAGAGGGCGTTGACCACCGGAACGGTGGTGTTCAGCGCCATCTCTTCGAGCCCGGCCTGGCCGTAGGTGCGCCAGACGATGGCGGCGACCTGGCGCTCGAGCACCCTGGCGGTGTCCGCGGCGGTTTCCTTGCCGCCGAGCTGGCTGCTGGCCGTGCTGATGATCAGCGGGCTGCCACCGAGGTCGGCGATGCCGACGGCGAACGACACCCGGGTGCGGGTGGAGGACTTATCGAAGATCACGGCGACGGTTTTCGGTCCGGCCAGAGGCTGGACCGCGAATCGGTCTCGCTTCAGTTCCAGGGCCAGATCGAGGATCTCGGCCTGTTCGGCCGGAGAAATGTCGTCGTCGCGCAGGAAATGGCGGGTCACGGGGTCACTTTCGCTGAATTCGTCGGTGTAATGCGGGATTCCTCCACCTTATCTGGCGGAGACGAGGCCGGGACTCGTCACGTGGGCCAGGGCGGCCCGAAAACGTTCCTCAAAATCGGCCAGCTCGGCGTCGCCCACGATCAGCGGCGGCGCCATCCGGATGCTGGACTCGTTCGCGGCGTTGATGATCAGGCCCTCGGTCTGCGCGGCGGCGGCCAGCTTGAGCGCCACCGGCTCGGTCAGGCCGATGCCGAGTAGCAGCCCGCGACCACGCACTTCGCTGATCAGCGGTGACTCGATGCCGAGGATGAGTTCACGCAGCTGCTCGCCGCGGCGGGCGGCGTTGCCGACCAGGTCGTCGCGCTCGATGACACCGAGCACGGCGTTGGCGGTGGCGGTCACGAACGGGTTGCCGCCGAAGGTGGAGCCGTGCTGGCCGCGCTGGAACAGGTCGCTGGTGGCGCCGAAGGTGACGAGCGCCCCGATCGGCACTCCCCCGCCGATGCCCTTGGCGACGGTGACGGCATCCGGGATCACGTTGGAATGCTCGTAGGCGAACCACTTACCGGTGCGGCCGGCGCCAGTCTGGACCTCGTCGATGATGAGCAGCACGCCGTGCCGGGTGCACAGCTCGCGGGCCCGTTGCAGGTAGCCCTCCGGCAGGTCGATGACACCGGCTTCACCCTTGACCGGCTCGAGGAACAGTGCGGCGACGGTGTCGTCGATTTCCCGTTCGAGCGCGGCGATGGTGGTGTCGATGTGCTGCACGCCGCCGGGGACGGGTTCGAACGGGCCACGCATGAGCGGCTTGCCGGTGAGGGCGAGGGCGCCCATGGTGCGCCCGTGGAACGAGTCGTTCAGCGCGAGGATGCGGCTGCGGCGGCCACCGGCGACGTTGAGGCGGGCGAGTTTGAACGCGGCCTCGTTGGCCTCTGCTCCTGAGTTGCAGAAGTAAACCCGGCCGGCGTCGCCCGCGCCGGTGAGGCGTTTGAGGCGTTCGGCCAGTTCGATCTGGGACGGCGAGGCGAAGTAGTTGGAGATGTGCGCGAGGGTGGCGATCTGGCTCTGGGCGGCGGCGACCATGTCGGGGTGGGCGTGGCCGAGCGAGTTGACGGCGATGCCGGCCAGGAAGTCGAGGTAGCGGGTGCCGTGCTCGTCCCAGACGTAGCAGCCCTCGCCGCGCACCAGCACGGCCAGTGGCGGCGACAGGGTTTTCATCATTGCGTCGGCGTAACGCTCGTGCAGGGTCATGCGGGAACCACCTCAGTACCGATACCGCTACCGGTGAAGATTTCGACCAGGATCGAGTGCGGCACTCGACCATCGATGATCGCCGCCTTGGCGACGCCGCCCTCGACGGCGTCCAGGCAGGCGGTCATCTTGGGGATCATTCCCGATTCGAGATCGGGAAGCAAGGTGCGGAGGGCATCAACGTCGATGACCGACACGAGCGAGTCACGGTTGGGCCAGTCGCTGTACAGGCCGGCCACGTCGGTGAGGATCACCAGCTTGGCCGCGTTCAGGCCCACGGCGAGGGCGGCCGCGGCGGCATCCGCGTTCACGTTGAGGGACTGACCCGGCACGTCCACGTCGGGAGCAATCGAGGACACCACGGGGATGCGGCCGGCGCTCAGTTGCGCGAAAACGGCCTCGGGGTCGACACCGATGACGTCGCCGACCAGGCCGAGGTCGACCTCTTCGCCGTCGATCACGACGCCGCGGCGACGGCCGCTGAACAGACCGGCATCCTCACCGCTCAGCCCGGCCGCCAGGGGGCCGTGCGCGTTGATGTGGCTGACCAGGTCGCGGTTGATCTGGCCGGTGAGCACCATCCGCACCACGTCCATGGCCTCGGGGGTGGTGACCCGGTAGCCGCCGCGGAACTCGCTCTCGATACCGAGGCGGGCGAGCATGGCCGAGATCTGCGGGCCACCGCCGTGCACGACGACCGGGCGGATGCCCGCGTACCGCAGGTACACCATGTCCTCGGCGAAGGCGCGCTGCAGTTCCTCGCTGACCATGGCGTTGCCGCCGAACTTGACGACGATGATCTGGTCGTGGAACTTCTTCAGCCAGGGCAGCGCCTCGATCAGCGTGGCGGCTTTGACCTTCGCCTCGGCGGGCGTGTTGTCGACGTCGTCGAGGGTGGGCACCGGAGGCACGGGTGGGCCGGCGGGGGCGGAAGCGTGAGCGTTCATCAGCTGGAGTACGCGCTGTTCTCTTCGACGTAGTCGTGGGTGAGGTCGTTGGTCCAGATCGTGGCGCGGGCGGTGCCGGCGTGCAGGTCGATGACCACCGAGACGGCGCGTGGGGTGAGGTCGACGAGCTCGCGGGGCTGGTCTGGCTCCCCCGCCGTGCAGACCTGGATGCCGTTGATGGCCACGTCGATGCCGTACGGGTCGAAGGCCGCATCCGCTTCGGGGATGGTGCCGACGGCGGCCAGCACCCGGCCCCAGTTGGGGTCGTTGCCGTAGATGGCGGCCTTGAACAGGTTGCTGCGGGAGACCGCGCGGGCCACCGTGACGGCCTCGGTTTCGCTCGCGGCGTTGCGAACCGTGATGGCCACGTCGTGCGAGGCGCCCTCGGCGTCGCCCTGCAGTTGCAGGGTGAGGTCGCGGCACAGCTCGGTGAGTGCGGCGGTGAACTCGGCCGGGTCGGCGTCGACGCCGCTGGCGCCGGAGGCCAGCAGGCTGACGGTGTCGTTGGTGGACATGCAGCCGTCGGAGTCGAGCCGGTCGAAGGTGACCCGGGTGGCCTCCCGCAGCGCCGCATCCAGCTGGGCCGAGCTGAGCTGCGCGTCGGTGGTGATCACCACGAGCATGGTGGCCAGGCCGGGCGCGAGCATACCGGCGCCCTTGGCCATGCCGCCGATGATCCAGCCGGCCGGTGACACCCTGGTGGCCTGCTTGGGTCGGGTGTCTGTGGTCATGATCGCCTGTGCGGCCGCGAGACCGGCGACGGTGGATGCGGCGTCGTCGGACTTGAGGGCCACTGCGGCGTCGAAGACACCGGCGGTGAGCTTGCCCAGGTCGAGCTGCTCGCCGATCAGGCCGGTGGAGCAGACCAGCACGTCGCCGGAAGAGACCTGCAGTTGCTCCGCCACGGCCTCGGCGGTGGCGTGTGTGGTCTGGAAGCCGATGCTGCCGGTGTAGCAGTTGGCGCCGCCGGAGTTCAGCACGATGGCGCTGACCCGGCCGTCGGCCATGACCTGCTGGCTCCAGATGATCGGGTTGGCCTTGCAGCGGTTGCTGGTGAAGACCGTGGCGGCGTTGTTGAGCGGGCCGAGGTTGGCCACGATGGCCAGGTCGAGGCCGCCGGACTTCTTCAGGCCGGCGGTGACGCCGGCTGCGGCGAATCCGGCGGGGGCGGTGACGCTCACGGGGCAACTCCATTCGTGCTGAGGCCGCGGGTTTCGGGCAGGCCCAGGGCAATGTTGGCGGATTGGATGGCAGCGCCTGCGGTGCCCTTGACGAGGTTGTCGACGGCCGTGACGGTGACCACGCGGCCGGCGGCCTCGTCGATCGCCAGGCCGATGAGGGCGGTGTTGGCGCCGAGCACGTCGGCGGTGCGCGGGAACTGGCCGCTGGGCAGCACGTGCACAAACGGTTCATCGGCGTACGCGGCGGCCCAGGCCTCGCGCACGGCTGCCGCACTGGTGCCCGGTACGAGGCGGGCGGTGGCGGTGGCGAGGATGCCGCGGGACATCGGCACGATCACCGGGGTGAACGAGATCGTCGGGTCGGTGGCGCCGGCCCAGCGCAGGCTCTGCTGGATCTCGGGGATGTGCCGGTGGGTGCCGCCGACGGCGTAGGGGTTGGCGGAGCCCAGGATCTCGGCGGCCAGGTTGGGCACCTTGAGCGCCTTGCCGGCGCCGGACGGGCCGACGGCGAGCACGGCGACGATGTCGGCCGGCTCGATCACGCCGGCCAGAATGCCGGGGGCCAGGGCGAGCGCGACAGTGCTGGCGTTGCAGCCGGGCGCGGCGATGCGGCGGGCGCCGATGAGCCGGTCGCGCTGGCGGCCGCCGGCGACGGGAAGTTCGGGCACGCCGTATGCCCAGGCGCCGAAGTAGTCGCCGCCGTAGAACGCGGCCCAGTCGGACTCGCTCTCGAGGCGGTGGTCGGCGCCGCAGTCCACCACGAGGGTGTCGGCGCTCAGCTGCGCGGTGAGCGCCCCCGAGGCTCCGTGCGGGAGGGCGAGGAAGACCACGTCATGGCCGGCCAGGGTGCTGGCATCCGTGTCGGCCAGCACGAGGTGGCTCAGCGAACGCAGGTGCGGCTGCACGTCGACCAGGCGCTGGCCGGCGTTGCTGTGCGCGGTGACCGTGCGCACCTCGAAATCGGGGTGAGCGGCCAGCAGACGCAGCAGCTCACCGCCCGCGTACCCACTCGCGCCCGCAACCGCTACCGAAAAGACCATGGATCAAACTTACTCGGGTGCTGCCGCAGCGCTGCAATCGCGAGGTGCCCCGCTGACTGCTCGCGGCACGCGTTCGTCCCGGCGGCACGTGTTGCAACACGTGCCGCCGCAGGTTAGACGTGCCGCGACCCCGCCCGGGCTCTCCACCGGTGCGAATGATGGGGCCGGGCGGGCAGCAGCTACTCGCGCAGGTGCGCCCCGTGGCGGGCCGCGGCGAGCTCCACGCCGGCCAGCTTCGCGTCGCTGGCCTCCTTGGCGGTGAGGGTGCGGTCCGGCGCCCGGAAGCGCAGCGCGAAGGTGAGCGACTTCTGCCCGGGCTCGATGCCCGTTCCGCGGTAGTCGTCCACCAGCTCGATGCTCTCCAACAGTGTTCCGCTGCCCTCGCGCACGGCGGCGAGCACGTCGCTGGCCGGCACCTGGGCGTCGACGACGAGCGAGAGGTCCTGGGTGGCGGCGGGCTTGGTGCCGATCACGGTGGCCTGCAGTTCCCCGGTTACCTGGGCGAACACCGCGGTCAGGTTGAGCTCCACGACCGCGACCACGGCAGGCAGATCGGCGCCGCGCGCCACGGCGGGCAGCAGTTCGCCCGCGAAGCCCACCGACAGCTCGCCGGCATCCGTCGCCACGAACAGTTCGGCGGTGCGGCCGGGGTGCATGGCTTGGTGGGCGCCCTGGCGCACGAGGATCGGCAGACCGACGGCGAGGCCGATCTGGGCGACGGCGGTGAGGGCGTCCTGCCAGGATGCGGCGATGGCCGCCTGGCCGGGCTGGTGGCGCACGGTGTTACCGAGCAGCACGATGCCGGCGGTGAACGGCTGCGGCGGGATGCCGGCGTTCAGCGTGGCCTCGAGCTCGGCGCTGGGCCGCACGGCGGCGGGGGGCACCACGGTGCTGCCGTAGCTGACGCCCTCGACCGGGCGGAAGACCGAACCGAGTTCGAAGATCGCCAGGTCGGTGGCGCCGCGGGAGAGGTTGCGGTGCGCGATCTGCAGCAGGCCGGGCAGCATCGAGGTGCGCATGAACGGCGCCTCGCCGTCGAGCGGGTTGGCCACCTTGATCTGCGGAACCGTGCTGCTGACCGGGTCGCCGAACAGGTTGTTGGCCTTCTCGGCGACGAACGGGTAGGCGAGGACCTCGGTGTGGCCGGTGGCGGCGAGCACCGTGGCGACCTGGCGCTTGAGCTGCTGCGTGCGGGTGAGGCCACGGCCGGGCGGGGCGACGGGCAGCACCGACGGGATGCGGTCGTACCCGACGATGCGGGCGACCTCCTCGGCGAGGGTCCACTTGTCGGTGAGGTCCGGGCGCCAGCTCGGCGCGATGACGGCCAGGCCGTCCGCGGTCTCCGTCATCGAGGCGCCGATCTCGGCCAGCGAGGTGCGCACCTCCTCGCGGGTGTAATCCAGACCGATCAGGCCGGAGACGAACCCGGTGGGCAGGTCGATCGGGGCGCGTTCCGGGGTGGCGTCGTGCAGCGAGCCGAGTCCGTCGGCCACTCCCCCGGCGAGTTCCTCGAGCAGCTGCACCACGCGGGCGGCGGCCACGGCGGCGACCTCGGGGTCGACACCGCGTTCGAACCGGCGGGAGGCCTCGCTGGGCAGCTTGTGCCTGCGGGCGGTGCGGGCGATCGACACCGGGTCGAAGTTGGCAGCCTCGATGAGCACGTTGGTGGTCTCCGCACCGATCTCGGTGGTCGCCCCGCCCATCACGCCGGCCAGGCCTATCGGCCCGGATTCGTCGGTGATCAGCAGGTCTTCAGCGTTGAGGGTGCGAGTGACGTCGTCGAGGGTGACGAGCTTCTCGCCGGCCGTCGCACGGCGCACGGTGATGCCGCCGGTGAGCTTGTCGAGGTCGTAGCCGTGGATCGGCTGGCCGAGTTCGATCATCACGTAGTTGGTGATGTCCACGATCAGCGAGATCGAGCGGATGCCGGCCAGCTTGAGTCGGGCAATCAGCCAGGCCGGCGACGGCCGGGTGGGGTCAACGCCGCGCACGACGCGGGTGACGAAGACGCTCGCGCCGATGCGGCCACGGATCGGGGCGACATCGTCGATCGAGACCGGGAACACTTCGGTGGAGGGCGTCGCGGTGACGGCCAGGGCCGGGTCGCGGAAGGTGGCGCCGGTGGCGTGCGCGTACTCGCGGGCCACACCACGGATGGAGAACGCGTAGCCGCGGTCGGGGGTGACGTTGATCTCCACGGCGGAGTCGTCCAGGCCGAGCAGGCTGATCGCATCCGTGCCCACCTCGGGGTCGAGGCCGAGGTCGCCGAGCACCAGGATGCCGGCAGACTCGTCGCCGAGGCCGAGTTCCTTGGCCGAGGCGATCATGCCGTCGGACACGTGCCCGTAGGTGCTGCGGGCCGCGATCGGGAACGGGCCGGGCAGCACGGCGCCGGGCAGGGTCACGACGACCTTGTCACCGACGACGAAGTTGTGCGCACCACAGACGATGCCGTGGATGGCGGGGCCGCCGTCGGCGGCGAGGTCGCCATCCGCGGCCACCCGCACCTGGCACCAGTTGATGGTCTTGCCGTTGGTCTGCGCCTCACCGACGAATTCGAGCACCTCGCCGACCACGATGGGTCCGGTCAGCTCGAAGCGGTGGATCTCTTCTTCCTCCAGGCCCACGCTCACCAGGGCGGCGTGCACGGCTTCGGGGGTGGTGCCGGGTTCGAGGTCGACGAATTCGCCGAGCCAGCTCAGGGGAACGCGCATCAGACGGCCATCCCATACTGCTGGCTGAACCGAACGTCGCCTTCGACCATGTCGTGCATATCCTTCACATCGTTGCGGAACATCAGTGCTCTCTCGACCCCGACGCCGAACGCGAATCCGGAGTAGACGTCGGGGTCCAGGCCCGCGGAGCGCAGCACATTGGCGTTGACCATGCCGCAGCCGCCCCACTCGATCCAGCGGGCACCGTCCTTGAAGGTGGGGTGCCAGAGGTCGAGCTCGGCGCTCGGCTCGGTGAACGGGAAGTAGTTGGGGCGCAGGCGCACCTTGGCCTCGTCGCCGAACAGCGCCTTGACGAAGTGGTCGAGGGTGCCGCGCAGGTGGGCCATGGTGAGGCCCTTGTCCACGGCGATGCCCTCGATCTGGTGGAACACCGGGGTGTGGGTGGCGTCGAGCTCGTCGGTGCGGTAGACCCGGCCGGGCGCGATGCGGTAAACGGGCGGCTCGGTGCCGAGCAGCGCACGCAGCTGCACGGGCGAGGTGTGGGTGCGCAGCACCAGGTGCGCCTCTGGCGGGTCGATGAAGAAGGTGTCCTGCATGGCGCGGGCCGGGTGGTCCTCGTCGAAGTTGAGCGCGTCGAAGTTGAACCATTCGCTCTCCAGCTCTGGTCCTTCGGCGACCTCCCAGCCCATGCCCACGAACACGTCGGAGACGCGCTCCTGCAGCAGGGTGAGCGGATGCCGCGCCCCGGCACGCCAGGTGGAGGCTGCGGCGGTGACGTCCACGGCTTCGGCGGCGAGCTGGGCGGTGGCCTCGGCTTCGACGATCGCGGCTTCGCGGGCGCTCAGCGCCTGGTTGACCCGGGCGCGGGCCTGTCCGACGAGCTTGCCGGCGGCGGCCTTCTGGTCGCCGGGCACGCTGCGCATGAGAGCGTTCAGAGCGGCCAGCGGCGAGGCCTCGCCGACGTGCGCTGAGCGCACGGCCTTGAGGGCGGCGGAGTCGGTCGCGGCGTCGATGGCCGCGAGGGCGGCGTCAACGGCCGCGGCGACGGCGGGTTCGGTTATTTCAGTGGGGGCAGACACGAGACCCAAGTTTAGTGCCCGGCCGCAAGTCGATTTGCGGCCGGGCACCCGGGTCTAGATTGCGCTGGCGCCGCTCGGCATCGGCTCGGGGGCCGGCTCGACGGCCTTGCCGAGCTTCGACCCCGACCGGCGCGCGATGATCCGAGCGATCCAGGAGAGGGTGAGGTTCATCGCCAGGTAGATCGCGAAGACCACGAGGAAGAACGAGAAGGCATAGCGGTTGCCGAAGAAGTCGGGCAGGTTGCGCACACCCACGCGGAGCAGTTCGCTGTAGCCCACGATGAAGGCCAGGGAGGTGTCCTTCAGCAGCACGACGAGCTGGGCGATGATGATGGGCAGCATCTGCCGGAACGCCTGCGGGAATTCGATCCGGAACCGGGTCGACAGCGGGGTGAGGCCGATCGCGAGACCGGCTTCGCGCTGACCGCGGGGCAGCGACTGGATGCCGGCCCTCAGCGCCTCGCCGATGATCGCGCCGTTGTACAGCCCGAGCGCCAGGACGCCGGCCCAGTACGAGCCGGTAGCGAAGACCAGCAGGATGAAGAGCATCATCAGCAGCACCGGGATGCCGCGCACGAACTCGAGCACGAATGCGGCCGGAACCCGGATGAGCTTATGGTCGGCCGAACGGATGAACGAGAAGAACACGCCCAGGCTCAGGGCGAGGACCGCGGCGACTCCGGCCATCTGGAGGGTGGCGGCCACGCCGTTGCCCAGGGTGCGCCAGACCTGCACGTCGGTGAAGACATCCCACCTGGTCGCGTCCCAGAGGCCGGGCTGAATGGCACCGTTGGCGCTCATCTTCGGCGCTCCGAGAGCGAGAATCAGAACGATCAGTCCGGCGAGGATGGCGATGATGCCGACGACGGAGATGACGAGGGAACGGGTGCGGGCCTTGGGCCCCGGGGCGTCATACAGAACTGATGTCATCGCAGAACCGCCACTTTCTTTTCCACCCGGGCGGCGATCTGGCCGAGTGTGATCGTGATGATCAGGTAGAAGGCGGCGACCGCCAGAAGGATGGGGATGACTTCGTCGCCGCGCAGGTTGGTCACCTGGCGGGCAGCCCCGAACAGCTCGAAGACGAAGAAGGCTCCGGCGACCGAGGTGTTCTTGGTGAGCGCGATGAACACGTTGATCAGCGGCGGGATGACCATCCGGACCGCCTGCGGCATGATCACGTAGGCGAGGGACTGGCCGAAGGTGAGACCAACGCTGCGCGCGGCCTCGGCCTGCCCGACCGGAACACCGTTGACGCCGGAACGCAGCGCCTCGGCCACGAACGGGGAAGTGTAGACGGTGAGGCCGATGACGGCGAGGGGGAAGTACCCGGGCGCGAACTGCAGATACGGCAGCATGGTCGCGGTGAAGAAGAGCACGAGGGTGAGCGGCGTGTTGCGCACGATCTCCGTGTACACGGTTGCGAAGCCGCGAAAGGATGCCACGGGCGAGATCCGGAGGGCCGCGACGATGACTCCGAGCACGAGCGCGCCTGAGCCGGAGAGGATCAGCAAACCGAGGGTGTTCCTGAAGCCTTCCAGGAAGGTCGGCAGGTTTTCGATGACTGCGTCCAAGACTCACCTCCTCTTCTGTAGTGGGTTTTTCACGATGGGGTATGGGGGTGGAACAACCGATCGGGACGGCCAGTGCGGCCGCCCCGATCAGGGTGTGCGGTGTCGCCTAGTAGCGGTCGACTGCCGGCGGCTCGGGCGTCTCGAGCACGGAACCCGCGGTCGCCTCCCAGGCGGAGGCCCAGGAGCCGTCCTCGTAGGATGCTTCGAGAACGTCGTTGATGAAGCCGCGGAACTCGGTGTCGTCCAGCGCCAGGCCGATGCCGTAGGGCTCCTCGGTGAACGGAGCGTCGACAACCTCGAACTCACCGGCGTTCTGGTCGGCGAGGCCGGCCAGGATCACGTTGTCGGTGGTGACGGCCGCGACGTCGCCGCTGCGCAGCGGGCCGAGGCAGTTGGAGTACGCATCCGTGGTGATCACGTTGGTGGTGTACTCGGCGATGTTCGCCTCTGAGGTCGAGCCGCTCACCGTGCAGACGGCCTTGTCGGCGAGGTCTTCCGGTCCGGTGATGCCGTCGGGGTTACCGGTGAGCACGAGCAGGTCCTGGCCGGCCTGGTAGTACGGTCCGGCGAACGAGACAACTTCCTTGCGCGTGTCGTTGATCGTGTACGTGGCCACGACCAGGTCGACGTCACCGTTCTGGATGAACGGCTCGCGGTTGGCTGAGACGGTCTCAACCCAGTTGATGCCGGATTCGTCGATGCCCAGCTCGGCAGCGATCAGCTTGCCGATTTCGACGTCGAAGCCGACCGGCGTGCCATCCGGGCCGAGGAGGCCGAACAGGGGCTGGTCGAACTTGGTGCCGATGGTGATCTCGCCGGCCTCGTTCAGTGCTGCCATGGTGGTGCCCTCGTCGAAGGTCACGTCTTCGGCAACGGGTGCCTCTTCTGTCGACCCGGCGCCGGAGTCGGTGCAACCGGTCAGCGCAAACGCTCCGACCAGGGCGATGGCTGAGATCATTAGACCTTTGTTGCGTCTCATGGTGTCCTCCTGTGTGCTGTGTGCTGTGTTCTCGCGCACCGATTAGTGGGCAAGTATTTTGGAGAGGAAGTCTTTCGCTCTCGAGCTCTGGGGGTCGGTGAAGAACTTCTCCGGGGTGGCCTCTTCGACGATGTCGCCCTCGGCCATGAAGATGACCCGGTCGGCCGCCTTACGGGCGAAGCCCATCTCGTGCGTGACGACGATCATGGTCATGCCCTCGTTGGCGAGGTCCACCATCACTTCGAGCACCTCATTGATCATCTCGGGGTCGAGCGCGCTGGTGGGCTCGTCGAGCAGGATCAGCTTGGGGTCCATGGCCAGGGCACGGGCGATGGCCACGCGCTGCTGCTGGCCGCCGGAGAGCTGGGACGGCATCTTCTTGGCCTGGTTGGCCACACCCACGCGTTCGAGCAGGGTCATGGCCTTCTTCTCGGCGTCGGCCTTGCTCATGCCGCGCACCTTGATCGGGCCGAGGGTGACGTTCTCGAGCACCGTCTTGTGCGCGAACAGGTTGAACGCCTGGAACACCATGCCCACATCGGCGCGCAGCTGCGCGAGGGCCTTGCCCTCTGCCGGCAGTTCCTTGCCGTCGATGGTGATCGAGCCGTTGTCGATGGTCTCGAGACGATTGATCGCCCGGCAGAGCGTGGATTTGCCCGATCCGCTCGGGCCGATGACCACAACCACCTCGCCCCGGTTGACCGTGGCGTTGATGTTTTTCAGAACGTGCAGTTCCCCGTAGTTCTTGTTGACGTCGGTCATGACGACCAGGGGTTCACCCCGGCGTACGGTGATGTTGGACGTCGCCGGCGATGCGTCTGTTGGCTCCATACCCCCAACTTAGGCCGTGAGGCGCCCCCTCGACCACCTTTGACGCGGCTATATCCCGGTCGGTAACCCAAACGTAATAGACGCCCGACCGGGAAAGATGCTAGGCCCGCTGCGAGAAAGCGCTCTCGTACAGGCACACGGATGCGGCGGTGGCGAGGTTCATCGATTCGGCGTGCCCGTAGATGGGAACGGTGATCGAACGGTCGGCCACGGCGAGGTCTTCCTCGGTGAGGCCGCGAGCCTCGTTGCCGAACAGCCACGCGGTGGGAGCGGCCAGCAGGCCGCTGTTGCGGGCCTCGAGCAGGTCGTCGCCCTTGATGTCGGCGGCCAGGATCTGCATGCCGGCGAACTTCGCCCGCTCCTGCACATCGGCCAGGGTGACGCCCACGGCGACGGGCAGGTGGAAGATCGACCCGGTGGACGAGCGCACCACCTTGGGGTTGTACAGGTCGACGCTGCGACCGGTGAAGATCACGGCGTCGGCGCCGGCGGCATCCGCTGCCCGGATGATGGTGCCGGCGTTGCCGGGGTCGCGCACCTCTTCGAGGATGGCGATGAGCTTGGGCTCGTTGGCGAAGATCTTCTTGATCGAGGTGGGAAACTGGTGGCAGACGGCGACGAAGCCCTGCGGGGTGACGGTGTCGGCCATCGTCTCGAGCACCTGCTCGGTGACGAACTCCACGTCGACGCCGGCGACGACGGCGGCATCGCCGATCTCGGTGTAACGCTCGAGCGCGGTCGGGGTGGCGTACAGCTCCACCACGAGTTCGGGGCGGAAGGTGAGGGCTTCGGAGACGGCCTGCGGACCCTCGAGGAGGAACAGTCCCGTCTCGGAGCGGGCGGCTCGGTTCGCAAGTTTCGCGACGGCACGCACGCGAGGAGATCGGGGGTTATCTAGCATGCATCCAGTTTAGTTGCCGCATGGCCAGGCGCCGGAATGCCCCGCCGGGCATGCAAAACGGGAGCGACCGCCAAAGGCGATCGCTCCCGTGAGACAAGCGGGTGTGACTACTTCGCAACCTTGGGTGCGGAGGTGTCGGCCGGCAGTGCTGCCTTGGCGCTCTCAACGATGGCCGCGAAGGTGGCGGGCTCGGTGACGGCGAGGTCGGCGAGGATGCGACGGTCAACCTGGATGCCGGCCAGGGCGAGGCCCTGGATGAGGCGGTTGTAGGTCAGGCCGTTCGCACGGGACGCAGCGTTGATGCGCTGGATCCACAGGCGACGGAAGTCGCCCTTGCGTGCACGACGGTCACGGTAGCTGTAGACGAGGGAGTGAGTGACCTGCTCCTTGGCCTTGCGGTACAGACGCGAACGCTGACCGCGGTAACCGGCAGCGCGCTCAAGAATGACGCGACGCTTCTTGTGGGCGTTGACGGCCCTCTTTACTCTTGCCATTTTCTAATTCCTTTAGGGGTACGGGGCCTAGTGGCCGAGAAGCTTCTTGATGGCCTTGACGTCGGCCTTGGCGAGAACCTGGTCCTGGTTCAGGCGGGACTTGCGCTGCGTGCTCTTGACCTCGAGGTTGTGGCGAAGTCCGGCCTGCTGCTTCATGATCTTGCCGGAGCCAGTGACCTTGAAACGCTTCTTTGTCCCAGAGTGGGTCTTCTGCTTAGGCATTCTTTTCCTCCTGTTTGGCTGCTTTATCTGCAGCTCTATGTGCATTGGCCTCTGCCTTGGCCTCTGATTTGTTCTTCAGCGGGCCAATCACCATGACCATGTTTCGACCGTCGATGGTCGGGCTCGATTCCACGGAACCGAACTCCGCCACATCCTCGGCAAATCTCTGAAGCAGACGTACACCCTGGTCGGGACGGGACTGTTCACGGCCACGGAACAGAATCATGGCCTTGACCTTGTCGCCGGCCTTCAGGAAGCCTTCGGCGCGCTTGCGCTTGGTCTCGTAGTCGTGCTTATCAATCTTGAGACGGAAACGAACCTCTTTGAGGATCGTGTTCGCCTGGTTGCGCCGGGCTTCTTTCGCCTTCTGCGCAGCTTCGTACTTGAACTTGCCGTAATCCATGATCTTCGCGACCGGCGGCTTGGACGTGGGGGCTACTTCGACCAGATCGAGGTCAGCCTCCTGTGCCAGGCGCAGGGCGACATCAATCGCCACGACCCCAACCTGTTCGCCGTTGGGACCAACGAGACGGACTTCGGGGACGCGGATACGGTCATTTGTACGGGGATCGCTGATGCGTCTCTCCTCTACTCAAGCATCGTGGCTACAGCCTGACAACGGATGTCGTCCGGAGACGAAGAGGAGACAATCGCGCACACAATTCCCGGGATCTGGAACATTTCCTTGTTCCGTCACTCATCAATCACGTGCGGCACCCTATCTGCCGTGCCTGCTGGTAACCAGCGAGCGACGGCGGAGTGCAAACTACCCGGTAACCTTTATGAAGCGGTCAAGCGCGGGTGGGAGATTATCCACTTTCGTACCGAGACTTTCATCTCGGAGCCCGGGTAAGCATAGCAGAGGAAACCAGTGAGCGACAATATCGACCAGGACCAGTCCGGCCAGGCCACCAGGGACATCGCGGATGTGGCGGCGGTGGAGATCATCACGACCGCGGCGGTGCACCTGATGAGCGCGTCGGCCGTGAAGGTCGGCCTCGCCGACGACCCCGACACGCAGATCGACCTGGATGAGGCGCGCAAGTTGATCACCGCCCTCGCCGGCCTGATCACGGCATCCGCCCCCGACATCTCGGACATGCACGCGCGCAGCCTGCGCGACGGCCTGCGCTCGTTGCAGCTGGCGTTCCGTGAGGCGTCGAGCATCCCCGACCCGATCGGCCAGGGCCCGGGGGAGAAGTTCACCGGCCCGGTCAACTAGCCCTCCCTCTACACCGCACCACGTCGCTGGTCGAGCCTGTCGACGCCGTGCTGAGCCTGTCGAAGTAGACCCCGTGAGCCGGCCTCACCAGGTCTCGACAAGCTCTACCGACGTGTGGGCGCGACCGTGCGCACTTCAGGTCTGGCAGCGCGGGCACCAGTAGGTGACCCGCTTTTCCAGTTCGCTGCGGCCCAATTCGCCCGAGCGGATGCGCGTGCCGCACCGCCGGCAGGGCTGCCGTTCCCGCCCGTAGACGAAGGTGCGCGCGCCCCGGCGCAGATTGCCGGTGGTGGTGCGCTCCGAGCGATCCCGGTTGGCGGTGATCAGCCGGTGCGCGAGCGCGACCAGTCCCTCCACGTCGGTCACCGCCGTGATCGGACGGGTGGGCAGCACCCCGCGCAGAAAACAGAGTTCGTTCACGTAGACGTTGCCGAGCCCGGCGAGGTTGCGCTGGTCGCCCAGGGCCACGGCCACCGGGCGCTCCCCCTCGCCGTCGCCGACCGCGGGATCGCCGGTCGCCTCCCCCGCCGCCCGCAGCCGGCGCACCGCCTCGGCGGAGTCCCAGCCCGGCCCGAGCAGATCGGGGCCGAGGTAGCCGAGGTGCTGTTCGTCGTCCGCGGTGGCAAAGAGTTCCAGGGTGCCCAGTTCGAAGCCCACGGCCACCCAGTCCGCGGTCTCGAGCACAATGCGGGCCTGGAACGCGGGTCGCTGCCAGGCGGTGCCGTGCCGGTAGAGGTGCCAGCTGCCCTCCATTTTCAGGTGCGAGTGGATGCTGGTCTCCCCCACGTGCGCCACCAGGTGTTTGCCGCGGCTGATCACCTCGTGCACAACCTGGCCGGTCAGGTCCACGGTGGCGTAGGCGGGCACGCGGATGTCGCAGCGCGTGAGCGTGGCGCCGTGCAGGGCCTCGTCGAGGCTGCGGGCGCTGCGGTAGACGGTATCGCCCTCAGGCACTGAGCCTCAGCCCCCGCGGGGTTTCGGTGAACCCGGCCGCGCGCAAGGCATCGCCCACCATGGTGCCGAGCACGAAGTCGGCATTGACGGTCTCCACGGCCAGCTTGGGCACCCGCCCTGCGGTGACCGTTGCGGCCAGCGACCGGGTGGCGGCGAGCACGGTCTCGGACGGCGCCGCTCGCGGCGTGCCCGCCTTGACCACCGGGCGGGCGGGGTCGGCAGCGGGGATCGTGCCCGCTCCGGTCTGGTCCGGCTCGGCGCCCTCGGCGCCGGTACCGGCGGCGGCCGGGTCGAACACCAGCACCGACTTGCCGCCGCGCTCCACGTAGAGCACCAGGTGGCCGTCGACGAGCACGACCAGGCCACCGGCCTTGCGCCCAGGCCGGTGACCGGTGCCCTCCGGCAGGGCGGGCCAAGGCAGCACGGCACCGTACGGGTTGGCCGGGTCGGTGGCGGCCAGGGTCACCGCGGTGGGTGCCGACCTGTCGCCACGTTCGGCGCGCTCGACCTGGTCGACGTAGCCGCGCATCCGGTCGATGGTGCCCGCGGTGGCGAATTGGGAGGCGCCGAGACCCTCGACGAAGTAGCCCCTGCGGCAGCGGCCCATCTCCTCGAAGCCGCTGAGGGTCTTGTAGACCAGGGCGAAACCGCCGAGTACGTTCTCGCCCATCACGGCACCGCGGGTGACCACCCCGTAGCGTTCGAGCATAGTCTCGCCCAGCGCGTGTGCGCGGCGGGTGGCGGAGGTGTCGGCGACGGGCACGATCGACCAGCGGCCGGAGACCGTGGGCGGGCCCTGCCGGCTGGGGATGCTGGGCCGGGGCAGGGCGCGGCCGCGGTGCAGCCGGGCCCGCGGCGCGGCGCGGCGGGTGGAGTGCGCGGTCTTGCCGCCGGAGACCAGCGACCGCACCGGGGCGAAGGTGTCGTTGCTCACCAGGCCCGACCAGACCAGGTCCCAGAGGGCGTCGACGAGGGCGGCGTCATCCTGGCTGCCGACCGAGTCGGCCAGCTGGCGGAAGAAGTACCCGCCGCCGCCACCCAGGGTGGCGAGGATCTCCCGCTGCAGCGGCGTGGTGTCCAGTTCGGTGGGCACGGGCAGGGTGAGTGGTGCGGTGTCGGCCAGGTGCAGGCTCACCCAGCCGTCGTTGCCGGCCAGGGTGCCGGCACCGGCCCAGAGCACCTCGCCGGCGTTGGTGAGTTCGTCGAGCATGCCCGGGTTGTAGTCGCTCACCCGGGCGGGCAGGATCAGGGTCTCCCAGGCGGAGGCCGGGATCCTGGCGCCCTCGAGCTGTTCGATCACCGACACCACGCCGTCGACGCCGCGCAGCTTGCCGCCCACGTGCTGCCAGGCCGGCAGGAACCGTCCAAGGGTGGCCTGGTCGACGGGCTCCACCTCGTGCCGCAGCGCCGCGAGCGAGCGCCGGCGTAGCCGCCGCAGCACCTCGGCGTCGCACCACTCGCTGCCGCTGCCGTGTGGGCGGAACTCGCCCTCGACGATTCTGCGGGCATCCGCCAGCCGGCGCAGCGCGCCGAGGGCGATGGCGGTGCCGAAACCGAACCGGGCGGCGACATCGGCGGTGGTGAACGGACCGTGGGTGCGGGCGTACCGGCTGACCAGGTCGCCGAGCGGGTCCTTGACGCTCTCGGTGAACGCCTCGGGGATGCCGGGCGCCAGCGGTACCCCCAGGGCGTCGCGCAGCCGCCCGGCGTCCTCGATCACCGCCCAGCGTTCCTCGCCGGCGATGCCCACTTTGAGGGCGCGGCGGGCACGGGTGAGGGTCTCGAGGTGAGCGCGCGCCTCGGCGAGGCCGGCGGCGGGCGGGGCGGATGCGTCGGCGCCGTCAGGCTCCGGCTCCCCCGCCGCATCCGCCGGGTCAGCCTGCTCGGCCACGCCGGCGGCCTGCAGCCGGGCGGCGACGTCGGCCACGGTGAGCGGCCCGAGGCCGCGGAGCAGGTCGGCGACGCCCTCCACCCCCTTGGCCCGGCGGTCGGGAGCCAGCCGCTGCAGCTCGGCGTCGGTGCGGTCGATCACCACGGGGTCGAGCAGCTCACGCAGCTCCACCCGGCCGAGCAGCTCGGCGAGCAGGCCGGAGTCGATCGACAGGGCCGTGGCCCGGCGTTCGGCCAGCGGCGAGTCGCCCTCGTACATGAACGCGGCCACGTAGCCGAACAGCAGTGCGTTGGCGAACGGGCTGGCCGAGTCGGTGCTGGTCTCCACCAGCCGGATCGCGCGGCTGGCCACCTGCTTGGCCAGGGCCACGAGGGCGGGCAGGTCGTAGACATCCTGCAGGCACTCGCGGATGGTCTCGAGGATGATCGGGAACGACGGGTACTCGCGGGCCACGTCGAGCAGCTGGGATGCCTTCTGGCGTTGTTGCCAGAGCGGCGAGCGGCTGCCCGGCCGGTACCGGGGCAGCAGCAGGGCCCTGGCGGCGCACTCGCGGAACCGGGACGCGAACAGGGCGGAGCCGCCGACCTCGTCGGTGACCAGTTGTTCGAGCTCGTCGGGGTCGAAGACGAAGAGGTCGGCGCCTGGCGGTTCGGACTCGGTGTCGGGAATGCGCACGACGATGCCGTCGTCACTGGCCACGCAGGCGCCGTCGATGCCGAAGCGTTCACGCACCCGGGCGCCAACGGCGAGGGCCCAGGGGGCGTGCACGGTGAGGCCGAACGGTGAGTGCAGGATGACCCGCCAGTCGCCGAGCTCGTCGCGGAACCGCTCCACGACCAGGGTCTGGTCGGTGGGCAGGTGGCGGGTGGCCGCGCGCTGTTCGTCGAGGAAGACCAGCAGGTTGGTGACCGCGCGGTCGTCCAGGCCCACGGCGGTGCAGCGCGCCCTGGCCTTCTCGGGTGAGAGCGCCGAGATCTCGCGCAGGAAGGCGCCGATGGCAGCGCCGAGTTCGGCGGGCCGGCCCAGGCCGTCACCCTTCCAGAACGGCAACCGGCCGGGCTCGCCGAACGCGGGCAGTACGAGCACCCGGTCGTGGGTGATCTCCTGGATTCGCCAACTGGTCGCGCCGAGCGCGAAGACGTCACCGACCCGGGACTCGTAGACCATCTCCTCGTCGAGCTCGCCGACCCTGCGGCCGGTGGCGGAGTCGCCGCCGACCATGAAGACGCCGAACAGGCCGCGGTCGGGGATGGTGCCGCCGCTGGTGACGGCCAACCGCTGGGCGCCCGGCCGGCCGGTGAGCAGGCCGGTGTCGCGGTCCCAGATGATGCGCGGCCGCAGCTCAGCGAACTGGTCGGACGGGTACCGGCCGGCGAGCAGGTCGAGGGTGGCCTCGTACGCCGAGCGGGGCAGGGTGGCGAACGGGGCGCTGCGCCGCACGGCGTCGAACCATTCCTCGGCGTCGATGGGCTCCAGCGCGACGGCGGCGATGGTCTGCTGGGCGAGGATGTCGAGCGGGTTGGCGGGCACCTGCAGCGATTCGATCATGCCCGACACCATCCGCTCGGCCGCCACGGTGGCGTGGATGAGGTCGGCACGGTGCTTGGGGAAGATGATGCCGCGGGAGATCTCGCCGACCTGGTGGCCGGCCCGGCCCACCCGCTGCAGACCGCTGGCCACCGACGGCGGCGATTCCACCTGCACGACCAGGTCGACCTCGCCCATGTCGATGCCGAGTTCCAGGCTCGACGTGGCCACGACGCAGCGCAGCCTCCCGGACTTGAGATCGTCCTCGATCATGGCGCGCTGTTCCTTGCTCACCGAGCCGTGGTGGGCGCGGGCGAGCAGCGTCTCTGCGCCCTCGCTCTGGCCGCTGCCGCCCATCAGCTCCGCCGGTGGGCGGGTGGGCGCACCGCTCTGGCGGGCGACGGATGCGGCGGGGTCGGCCGTGCCCTCCGCCGCGGGGGCACCCGCGAGCACCAGTTCGGCCTCCTCGGCCACGGCCAGCCGGTCGCTGTAGATCTCGTTGAACCGGGCGGTGAGCCGCTCGGCCAGGCGACGGGAGTTCGCGAACACAATGGACGAGGAGTGCGCGAGCACGGCGTCCACGATGGCTTCTTCGACGTGCGGCCAGATCGACCCGGTCTGCGGGGCCGCCGCCGAGGTCGACCCTTCCTGTGCTGGCACGGCGCCGAGCTGGGTCATGTCGTCGACGGGCACCACCACGCGCAGGTCGAACCGTTTCTCGTTCTTCGGCGCCACGATCTCCACCGGGGCCTGGCCGCCGAGGAACCGGGCGACCTCTGAGGCCGGCCGTACGGTGGCGGACAGGCCGATGCGTTGCGCCGGCTTCGCCAGCAGGGCGTCCAGGCGCTCCAGCGACACGGCCAGGTGCGCGCCGCGCTTGCTGGCCGCCACGGCGTGGATCTCATCGATGATGATGGTGTCGACCCCGCGCAGGGACTCGCGCGCCGCCGAGGTGAGCATGAGGAAGAGCGACTCCGGGGTGGTGATGAGGATCTCCGGCGGGGTCTTCACGAGTGCGCGCCGGTCGGCGGCGGGCGTGTCGCCGCTGCGCACGCCCACGGTCACGCGCACGGGAGCCAGGCCGAGCCGTTCGGCGGCCTGGCCGATACCCACCAGCGGGGCGCGCAGGTTGCGCTCCACGTCCACCCCGAGGGCCTTGAGCGGCGAGATGTAGAGCACGCGCGTGCCGGTGGGCGCGGGCGCATCCGTGCTGTCTGTCGTTGACGCGGAGTAGAGCCGGTCGAGGGCCCAGAGGAACGCGGCCAGGGTCTTGCCGGACCCGGTGGGTGCGACCACGAGGGTGTGCGACCCGCGGGAGATGGCATCCCAGGCGCCGAGCTGCGCTTCGGTGGGCGCGTCGAAGGCGCCGTCGAACCACGTGCGGGTGGCCGGCGAGAGGCGCTGGAGGATCTCCGTCATCTCCCTATCCTCCCCGATCCCCCCGACATTGCCCCGAACACCGCCGCCAACTGTTCCCCGTGCGGACAAATGGTCCCGGCGCACCGGGCGCAATTGTCCGCTTCGTTAACAGTTGTCGCTGGCAGCGGGCGGGGCGGGTCAGGCGGAGGCGACCAGCTGCACGCGGAGGGAGTCGACCCCGGTGGCGATCACATCGTCGGCGGCCCAGCGGGCGGCGAGCCTGGCCAGCGTGGCGTCGAGGTCGGCGCGGCTGAGGCCGTCGACGAGTTCGAGGACCACGATCAGTTCGGGGCCGGCCAGCCGGGCGTGCGGGTCACCGGCGGTGAGCTGCACCGAGAGGGCGGCCAGTTCGGTCGTGATGGATGCCTCGAAGGCCGCGGCGACCTGCCGGCTGGCGTAGCTCGGGGTCCACGGTGCGGACTGCGCGATGGCCCAGAGCGCCGGCCGGCGCAGCACGAACTCGGTGTCGGCGGTGGGGTCGAGCACCACCAGGTCGGTGTCCTCCTGCGCGGCGGCGAGAGCCACCCGCACCGCGTCGGCGGGCACGGGCCTGGCGGCCCTGTTCCAGGCCAGCATGGCCTCGGCGGAGGAGAACACCGGCAGCACGGCCCTGCCGTCCGGGCCGGCGACGGTGATGATCGACAGTTCCTGGGTCTTGTCGACCCGCAGGCCGTGCGGGCCCAGACCGTCGGCGGCAGCGGCATCCGCGTCGTCGGCGCCGAGAGCGGTCACCAGCGGGATGAGCAGGCGCGCCGAACGCAGGACGTCCACGACGCCCTCCTCCCCCAGTTCCCTGGCGCGGAACCGCCGCAGGGCGTCGAGCAGGGCGGGTGGCGCGAGGCCGTCGTCGTCGTCGAACTCGGTCGGGTCCACCGACCGGCCCGCCCACGGCTGGCCGGCGGAATCCCCGGCCGGAGCCCCGGGAAGACCGTCCGACCCCTCGGGTCGGCCGGTCGAGCCGAGGTTACGCGCCGGAGACATCCAGCGCCTCGGCGAGGGTGAAGGCGCCCGCGTACAGGGCCTTGCCCACGATGGCGCCTTCCAGGCCAAGCGGAACCAGCTCGCGCAGGGCGGCGATATCGTCGAGGCTGGAGACACCGCCGGAGGCGATCACCGGCCGGTGGGTGCGCTCCATGACCTCGCGCAGCAGCTCGATGTTCGGTCCCTTGAGGGTGCCGTCCTTGGTGACGTCGGTCACCACGTAGCGGGTGCAGCCGGCCTCTTCGAGACGCTCGAGCACCTGCCAGAGGTCGCCGCCGTCCTTGGTCCAGCCGCGGGCGGCCAGGGTGGTGCCGCGCACGTCGAGGCCCACGGCGATCGCGTCGCCGTACTGCGCGATCACACTCGCGGCCCACTCCGGGTTCTCCAGCGCGGCGGTGCCCAGGTTGATGCGCTTGACACCGGTGCCCAGCGCCGCTTCCAGCGAACGGTCGTCGCGGATGCCGCCGGAGAGTTCCACGTTCACGCCGCGGAGCTGCTTGATGACCTTCTTGAGCACGCTGGTGTTGTTGCCCCGGCCGAAGGCAGCGTCGAGGTCGACGAGGTGGATCCACTCCGCACCCTGGTGCGCCCAGTCCAGGGCGGCATCCATCGGGTCGCCGTAGTTGGTCTCCGTGCCGGCCTCACCCTGCGTCAGGCGCACGGCCTTGCCGCCCGCAACGTCGACGGCGGGCAGGAGGACCAGTTTCGGGGTCTTGGTGAACTCGCTCATGGGAGTGCCTTTTTCGTGTTCGTGCGGCCGCGCGCGGCGACCGGCTGGTGGGAAAGTTAGTCGCGAAGGGTGTCGAGCCAGTTCGACAGCAGGCGGATGCCCGCGTCACCGCTCTTTTCCGGGTGGAACTGGGTGGCCGTGAGCGGGCCGTTTTCGACGGCGGCGAGGAACGGTGCACCGTGCTCGGCCCAGGTGAGCCGGGGCACCGGGAACGGTGGCATCACGTCGAGAGTCCAGTTCTGGGCGGCGTAGGAGTGCACGAAGTAGAACCGTTCCTCTTCCAGCCCGCGGAACAGCACCGAGTCGGGGTCGGGGGTGACCGTGTTCCAGCCCATGTGCGGCAGCACGGGCGCCGGCAGCGCCGTGACGGTGCCCGGCCATTCGCCCAGCCCCTCGGTGTCGGCGCCGCGCTCGACGCCGCGCTCGAACATCACCTGCATGCCCACACAAATGCCCATCACCGGTCGGCCGCCGGAGAGGCGCTTGTCGATGATGTCGCCGCCGTGCGCGGCGTTCAGGGCCGCCATCACGGCGCTGAATGAGCCGACGCCGGGCACGAGCAGTCCGTCCGCCTCGAGGGCGAGCTTGCGGTCGCCGGTGAGGGTCACGTCGGCGCCGGCCAGCTCCAGCGCCTTCACGGCGGAGTGCACGTTGCCTGTGCCGTAGTCGAGGACGACGACGCTGGTCATAGCGCACCCTTGGTCGAGGGGATGCCGCTCACGAGCGCGTCGTAGGCCTTGGCCTGGCGGAAGGCGCGCGCGAATGCCTTGAACTCGGCTTCGGCGATGTGGTGCGGGTCCCGCCCGCCGACGACGGTCACGTGCACAGTGAGGCCGGCGTTGAAGGCGATGGCCTCGAACACGTGCCGCACCATCGAGCCGGTGAAGTGCCCGCCGATGAGGTGGAACTCGAATCCGGCCGGCTCGCCGGTGTGCACGAGATACGGGCGGCCGGAGATGTCGACGACGGCCTGCACGAGGGCTTCGTCCAGCGGCACCAGGGCGTCGCCGTACCGGGAGATGCCAGACTTGTCGCCGAGGGCCTGCTTGATGGCCTGGCCCAGCACGATGCCGATGTCCTCGACGGTGTGGTGCACATCGATCTCGATGTCACCGGTGGCGCGCACCGTGAGGTCGGTCAGGGAGTGCTTGGCGAACGCCGTCAGCAGGTGGTCGTAGAACGGCACGCTGGTGTGGATGTCGCTCACCCCGGTTCCGTCGAGATTGATCGAGAGATCAATGCTCGATTCGCTCGTTTCGCGCTGCAGGTGGGCGCGACGGGGCGAGGGCGTGACAGTACTCATGCCGCTAGCTTATTCGGCTGACGGACGAAGCCGTGCGATCGCGTCGAGGAACGCGGTGGTCTCCGCTTCGGTGCCGGCCGAGACCCGCAGGTGACCGGGGATGCCGACATCGCGCACCAGGATGCCCTCGGCCAGCAGCGCCTCGAACGTGGCCCGGGGATCGGCCACCCCGCCGAAGAGCACGAAGTTGCTGCCGCTGCGGAGCGGCAGGAAGCCCAACCGGCCCAATTCGGTCACCAGACGGTCGCGCTGCCGTCGGATGTCGTCCACCATGGCGAGCATCTCGCCGCTGTGGGCGAGCGCGGCGACGGCGGCCGCCTGGGTGAGCGCAGACAGGTGGTACGGCAGGCGCACCAGCCGCAGCGCATCCGTGACGGCCGGGTCGGCGGCCAGGTAGCCCAGTCGCACACCGGCGAAGGCGAAGGCTTTGCTCATGGTGCGGGAGACCAGCAGTCGTTCCCGGCCGGGCAGCAGACTCACCGCGCTCTCGGTCCCGTCAGGAGCGAACTCGGCGTAGGCCTCGTCCACCACCACGATTCCCGGGGTGGCGTCGTAGACGGCCCGGATGGTGTCCAGCGACAGCGGTGTGCCGGTGGGGTTGTTCGGCGAGCAGAGGAAGACGACGTCCGGCGTGGTCTGGCGCACCCACTGCACCGCGGTGTCCGGGGTGAGCTCGAAGTCGGCGTCGCGCCCGCCGGGGATCCATTCGGTGTCGGTTCCGGACGCGAGGATCGAGTACATCGAGTAGGTGGGCGCGTAGCCGAGCAGGGTGCGGCCCGGTCCGCCGAAGGCCTGCAGCACCTGCTGCAGCACCTCGTTGGACCCGTTCGCGGCCCAGATGTTGTCGCGGGTCAGCCCCTGACCGAGGTACCCGGCGAGGGCGTCGCGCAGCGGGGTGAACTCACGGTCCGGGTAGCGGTTGACGGTGAGGATCGCGTCCGCGAGGGCCTGGGCGATGTCGGCGGCGACATGAGGGGGGATGGGGTGGGTGTTCTCGTTGACGTTCAGAGCCACCGGCACGTGCAGCTGCGGTGCACCGTAAGGGATTTTTCCGCGGAGGTTGGCACGCAGGGGCAGGTCGTCGAGGCTGGTCACCCGAACAAGCTTAGTTGCGCGGGCCCGGGCACCTCGGTCGGACCGGGTCAGTAGGCGGCGGGAAGGGCGAGACGCTGACCGGGCTGCACGGCGTCCGAGGCGAGCTGGTTGAGGTTCACGATGTCGGCGATCACGTCGCGCGGGTCCTGCTTGGGCGCGATGGACTGCGCCAGCTCCCACAGGGACTGGCCCGATTCGACGGTGATGTATTCGAACGCCGCGGCGCTCACGCTCGAGGTGCCCTCGGCGGCGGCGACGCCGCCGTTGACGGCAACGGCGACGGACCCCAGGACCAGGGGCAGGGCGGCGAGGGTGGTCAGGACGACGCGGCCGCGGCGGGTGAGTCGCAGGTGCGTTCGGGGCGCGACCGGCGCCGTGGCGTGGCCGATGGTGCGGGTCGACCGATCGACGGCGATCGTGCCGGGCTTCACTGCATATGCTGCGCTCATGTCAGACCTCCTGGTAACGCATCCGGCCCTCGGCCGGGAGGGCCGGATGCGAATCTATGTTCCGAATATATCTTCGAGTGTTCGAACAATCAACCCTGTTTCCCGATATTATGAAAAGAGATTTCACAACACACTCGAATGCATGTCTTGTAATCTCCGCCGGTTTGGCTACAGTTTCGATTGGGTAGCAGTACTCAAACAGACACCACCGACATTGGCTTCCGACGGCGTCGCGGGGATCGCCGAGGCAGCACCGAGACACCACCCGGGCCGACACATCGGCACCGAACCGATCTACCAAGAGGAGCGACAAACGTGGCACAGGAGAGCACACCTCGGGACAAGGGCACCACTCGGCGCCGTAAGAGCCTGAGCGATAAACAGCGTGCCGTTATGGACGTCATCCAGCGGTCGGTGCGTGACCGTGGGTATCCGCCGAGCATGCGCGAGATCGGTGACGCCGTCGGCCTCTCCTCACTGTCGAGCGTCACCCACCAGCTACACCAGCTCGAGCTGAGCGGTTACCTGCGTCGTGACCCGAACCGGCCCCGCGCGCTCGAAGTCCTGATCGAGCTGCCGCAGTCCACCGACGAGGTCACCCCGGGCGCCCCGGATGACTACCAGGCCGGCATCCAGGTCGGTGACGCGGCAATGGTGCCGCTCGTCGGGCGAATCGCGGCCGGTATCCCGATCATGGCCGACCAGCAGATCGACGAGATCTTCCCCCTCCCCCGCCAGCTGGTGGGCAAGGGCGAACTGTTCATGCTCAAGGTCGTCGGTGACTCCATGATCGACGCCGCGATCTGCGACGGCGACTGGGTCGTCATCCGGCAGCAGAAGACCGCGGAGAACGGCGAGATCGTGGCGGCCATGCTCGACGGCGAGGCCACCGTCAAGGTGCTGCGCCAGCGCGACGGCCACACCTGGCTGCTCCCCCGCAACACCAACTTCGAGCCGATCCTGGGCGACTACGCCGAGGTGCTCGGCAAGGTCGTCGCGGTGCTGCGCTCCGTCTGATCCCCGCACCACCGCAACAGGCCAGGCCCCCGCGAGGGGACCTGGCCTGTTGCTGTGTCAGCGTGCGAGTCAGACCAGCGTGGCCCGCACCGCGCGGGTGGCGTCGACGATGTTGCCCAACGAGGCGACCGTTTCGGCGTAGCCGCGGGTCTTCAGTCCACAGTCCGGGTTCACCCAGACTTGGCGGGCCGGGATCGACTGGAGCGCCCGCTCGAGCAGCTCGGTGATCTCCGCGACCCCCGGCACTCGGGGCGAGTGGATGTCGTAGACACCAGGGCCGATGCCGTGATCGAACCCACTGGTCTGGATGTCCTGCACGACCTCCATCTTCGACCTGGCGGCCTCGATGCTGGTCACGTCGGCGTCCAGGTTCCGGATCGCATCGATCACGGCGCCGAACTCCGAGTAGCAGAGGTGGGTGTGGATCTGGGTCCGGTCGGCGACTCCGGCCGTGGCGAGCCGGAACGCGCCGACGGACCAGTCCAGGTAGTGGGCGTGGTCCCTCTTCTTCAGCGGCAGCAGTTCCCGCAGTGCGGGCTCGTCGACCTGCACCACCTGGATGCCCGCGGCTTCGAGGTCGGTGATCTCGTCGCGCAGGGCGAGCGCCACCTGCCGGGCGGTGTCGCCCAGCGGCTGGTCGTCACGCACGAACGACCAGGCCAGGATGGTGACCGGCCCGGTGAGCATTCCCTTGACCGGCTTCTCGGTGAGCGTCTGGGTGTAGCTGCTCCACTCCACGGTGATGGGCTGCGGCCGGGACACGTCACCCCAGAGAATGGACGGCCGGGTACAGCGGCTGCCGTACGACTGCACCCAACCGTTCTCCGTCACGGCGAACCCGTCCAGGTTCTCGGCGAAGTACTGCACCATGTCGTTGCGTTCGGGTTCGCCGTGCACCAGCACGTCCAGGCCCAGGTCCTCCTGCAACTGCACGACCCGTCCGATCTCGGCGCGCATCACGTCGCGGTAGTCCTCGGCCGCAAGCTCACCGGAGACCAGTCGGGCGCGCGCCCGGCGGATGTCACCGGTCTGCGGGAACGAGCCGATGGTGGTGGTCGGCAGCGGCGGCAGGCGCAGGGCCTGGCTCTGGGCGGCGAGGCGCGTTTCGTAGTCGCCGCGGCTGAAATCAGCCGGGGTGAGGGTGTCGAGGCGGGCCCTGACCGCGCCGTCGCGCACGCCAGGTGACCCTCGGCGGTCCGCGAGCGATGCGGTGGCGGCATCGAGCTCTGCCCGGATGGCGCTCAGGCCCGACGTGAGGCCGCGCGCCAAGGTGGCGACTTGACCGATCTTCTGGTCGGCGAAGGCCAGCCACCCGGTGAGCTCGGCGGCGAGCTTGGTCTCGTCCTCGACGTCGTGCGGCAGGTGCTGCAGCGAGGTGGAGCTGGAGACCGCGATGTTCTCGCTCAGGGCGCTGAGCTCACCGAGGGTGTCGAAGGCGCCGGCGAGGTCGCCGCGCCAGATGTTGTGCCCGTCGATGACGCCGGCCACCAGGGTGACGTCGGCCAGGCCGGGAACGATGGTGGGGACGGTGCCGCGGACAAGGTCCAGGCCGATGGCCTCGACCGGGGTGGCGACCAGCACGGGCAGGGCGTCATCGAGGCTGCCGTAGGGTGCGGCCACGAACAGGGCGGGCCGGGTGGTCAGGCCGCCGAGGGCGTCGTATGCCTGGGCGAGGGCGGCGAGGGTTTCGTCTCGGGGGATATCGATGCTCTCGCTGACCAGGCCGGGCTCGTCCAGCTGCACCCACTGGGCTCCCGCGGCGGCGAGACGTTCGATCAGCTCGGCGTACACCGGCAGCAGGTCGGCGAGGCGGTCGAGCGGGTGGAAGCCGGCGGGCGCGTCGCTGGACGGTTTGGCCAGGAGCAGCAGGGTCACCGGCCCGACGATCACGGGTCGGGTGATGAAACCGTTGGCGACGGCTTCCTCGAACTCCCGCACGATCCGGTCGCTGGCGAGGTGGAAGTGCGTCTCTGGCCCGATCTCCGGAACCAGGTAGTGGTAGTTCGAGTCGAACCACTTGGTCATCTCCAGCGGCAGGTTGTCCCCCGCCCCGCGGGCGAGCGTGAAGTAGCCGGCCAGGTCGAGATGCCCGTCGCCGTCGACGAGGTCGGCGAACCGGGCGGGGATGGCCCCGACGGCCACCTGCGCGTCCAGAACCTGGTCGTAGAAGGAGAAGCTCTCCGGGATCGACGAGTCGGTGCGACCCAGGCCCAGGCTGGAGAGGCGTTCACGGGTGGCCTGCCGCAGTCCCGCGGCGGTGGCCTCCAGCTCCGCGGCGTCGATCCGTCCGGCCCAGAACGCCTCGACGGCCTTCTTCAGTTCGCGGCGCCGCCCGATCCGCGGGTACCCGAGGATGGTGCCGCTGGGGAACGCAGGAGTGTCTGTCGTTGTCATCACTTGTCCTTCGTGGGGTGGCTGCCGGCGGCAGAGCCACCGGTTGGGCGGGTGGAGTGGGTGCGCCGGGTGTCGGCGGCCGACAGGATGCCGGCACGCTCGAGAACGGCGAGGACCGTCGCGTGCTGATTGAACGCGTACAGGTGCACGCCGGGAGCACCGCCGGCCACGAGCCTGGCTGCGAGGGTGGCGGCGTGAATGATGCCGATCTCCCGTTGGCCCTCGACGGTCGGCTCGACCTCGAGTTGAATCGCGAGGTCACTCGGCAGCTCCTCGCCGGAGAGCTCGAGGATCCGACGCAGCCGCCCCGGGCTGGTCACGGGCATGATGCCGGGCAGGATGGGGAACTCGACCCCGGCCTCCCTGGCCCGCTGGATGAAGCTCAGGTAGTGGTCGGCGTGGAAGAACAGTTGGGTGATGGCGAGGTTGGCGCCCGCGGCCTGTTTGGCCAGCAGCGTGTCGATGTCCTGGGCGGTTGAGCGGGAGCGGGGGTGCCCGTTCGGGAACGCGGCCACGGCGATGCGCACGTGCTCCCGTTCGGTCTTGACGGCACGCGCGCGGGGCAGGCCGGGGATGGGGGTCTCCTGGTATGGCACTCGTTCCGCCTGCACCCGGTGAATGAGCTGCACGAGCTCACCGGCGCTGTGCAGGTCTCCGAGAAAGGAGTCGCCCTCGCTCAGGCCCTCCGGTGGGTCGCCGCGGAGGGCCAGGAAGCTGCGCACGCCGGCGTCGAGGAACTCTCGGATCAGGCTGCTCGCCTCGGCGTGAGACGACCCGACGCAGGTGAGGTGGGCCATCGGGTCCACCCCGGTGTGGCGGCGGATGTATCGCAGCACATCCAGGGACGAGGTGCGGGACGAGCCCGACGCTCCGTAGGTGACCGAGATGAAGTCGGGGCCGGCCGCGGCGAGCGTGTCGATGGTGCCGTGCAGTGCGGTTTCGGCGGCCTCCGTTTTGGGCGGGTACAGCTCGAACGAGAAGGGTGTGTTCGGCGGACAGCGGGGGTCCGCGGACGTGGACTCGATGGACGCTGTCATGATTCCTCATTCGGCATGGTCGGTGACGCTTGCGAAGGCCAGGCGGCCGCGGACCGCCCTGAGCGCAGGCGGATGCTCGCGGGCGGGTGCCGGGCTCGGCTGTCGCTCCATGCCGGGCGGCGGTGCTCCCGGCGACGATGCAATGACTCTAACGGCGGTCATCGGGGCAGCCCAGCAGGATGGGCGAATATTACGTTCCGGGGCAGCTACGCGTTAACGACAGCGGGCGGCACCCCCTCCGTCGAGCGGATGCGGGTGCCGCCCGGGGGCGTGCCAATGGTGCGGTGTTGCGGTCTGCTGGTGTTACGGCGCGATGGCCGGGGCGACCACGAACGGTGTGAACTGGGCCTCGATGCCGGGCGAGACCAGCGCGGTGACCAGGGTGCCTGTCTCGGCGTAGTCGAGCGCGAGCACCTTGCCCTGTTCGTGCAGAATCGGGATCAGGTCGCCCCGGTCGTACGGGATCAGCAGGTCCAGGCGGATTTCCGGCCGGGGCAGCATCGTCTCGATGGCGGTGAGGACCGCGCTGATGCCCTCGCCGGAACGCGCGGAGACGAAGATCGCGTGCGGGGACAGTCCGCGCAGCACGAGCCTGTCGTCGTCGGTGACCAGGTCGCTCTTGTTGAAGACGACCAGTTCGGGGATGGCGCTGGCACCGACCTCACCGATGACTTCCCGCACCGTGGCCAGCTGGCTGGCCGGGTCGGGGTGGGAGGCGTCGACGACGTGCACGATGACGTCGGAGTCGGCGACCTCCTCGAGGGTGGACCGGAACGCCTCGACCAGTTGGTGGGGCAGGTTGCGCACAAAACCGACGGTGTCGGTGAGGGTGTACAGCCGGCCGTCCTCGGTGGTGGACTTCCGCACGGTGGCATCCAGGGTGGCGAAGAGCGAGTTCTCCACGAGCACGCCGGCCTTGGTGATCCGGTTGAGCAGGCTGGACTTGCCGGCGTTGGTGTAGCCGACGATCGCCACGGAGGGCACCGCGTTGCGCTTGCGGTTGGCCCGCTTGGCCTCGCGGGCCGGCTTCATCTCGACCATCTGCTTGCGCAGCTTGGACATCCGGGTGTGGATGCGGCGACGGTCCAGTTCGATCTTCGTCTCACCGGGGCCACGCGAGCCCATGCCGGCGCCGGCGCCACCGACCTGGCCACCGGCCTGGCGGGACATCGAGTCACCCCAGCCGCGGAGGCGGGGCAGCAGGTAGGCGAGCTGGGCCAGTTCGACCTGCGCCTTGCCCTCCCGGCTCTTGGCGTGCTGGCTGAAGATGTCGAGGATCACGGCGGTGCGGTCGATGACCTTCACCTTGACGACGTCTTCGAGGGCGCGCCGCTGGCTGGGTGCGAGCTCGGTGTCGGCGATCACGGTGTCGGCGCCGAGCGCCGCCACGATGGAGGCCAGTTCGAGCGCCTTGCCCTTACCGAGGTAGGTGCTGGGGTCTGGGGTGGCGCGGCGTTGCAGCAGGCCGTCGAGCACCGTCGCTCCGGCGGTTTCGGCCAGGGCAGAGAGTTCTCGCATCGAGTTCTCGGCGTCGAGCAGGCTCCGGGCGGAGTACACCCCGATCAGAACCACGTTCTCCAGGCGCAACTGCCGGTACTCGACCTCGGTGACGTCCTGGAGCTCGGTGGAGAGCCCGCCCACGCGGCGGAGCGCGTTGCGGTCTTCACGCTCGGTCTGTTCGCCGTCGTGGTCGCCGCCATCGAAGCCGCCGTCGGCCGGGCGGGCGGACAGCGCCTGCGCCGTTCCGCTCGCGAACAGCGAGTAACCGGTCGACCGGCTCTCGGCACTGGCCAGCACGCGCGCAACTACGTCATCGTCGTCGTGTGGAGCGTTTATATCAGTCATTGCTTTAACTCTAGTTCCTCTTTTTTCGATAAGTTCGCTGTATGGCTTCCGAACACTATTTCTCGTCGACTCCGGGCAGCGACCTGAAATTGCGGAAGATCACCGTGAAGATCGCCGGTGCGATCCGCGAGGTCACGACCGCGAACGCGATTTTCTCCCCCGAACACATCGACACCGGCACCAAGGTACTGATGCGCGAAGCGCCGCTGCCTTCCGGCGGCGGTGATGTGCTCGACCTCGGCTGCGGCTGGGGTCCGATCAGCCTGCACCTGGCGCTGGCCGACCCGTCCGCCACGGTGTGGGCGGTGGACGTGAACGAGCGAGCCCTCGAACTGGTGCGGATGAACGCCGCCAACCTCGGCCTCACCAACATCAACGCCGTTCTGCCCCAGGATGTTCCCGACTCGGTGTCCTTCGCCGGCATCTGGTCGAACCCGCCCATCCGGGTGGGTAAGGCCGAGCTGCACGCCATGCTCGAGCGCTGGCTGCCGCGCCTGACGCCCGGCACGGATGCCTGGCTCGTCGTGCAGCGCAACCTGGGCTCCGATTCCCTGCAGCGCTGGATCGCCGAGGAGTTCCCCGGCCAGCCCGGCGCGCTCGAGATCGAGCGTTACGCCACCGACAAGGGCTTCCGCATCCTCAACGTCCACAATCCCGCCTGACCTGCAGCACGGCTGCCTCACGGAGGCAACCCGGGTCAGCCCGCGGTCAGGCGAGTTTCAGGGTGCCGGTGAAGACCAGCTCGGCCGGGCCGGACAGGCTCACGTGCTCGCCGTCCTCGGTGGGGAACATCCGCACGCCCAGCACACCGCCAGGCACCTCGACCCGCCATTGGTTGGGCGCGCCGGCGCCGGCCCAGTGCCGGGTGGCCAGGGCAGCGGCGACGGCGCCGGTGCCGCAGGAGAGGGTCTCTCCGCTGCCGCGTTCGTGCACGCGCATGCGGATGCGGCCGACGCCGTCGACCACCAGCGGGTCGTGCGGCAGCACGAACTCCACGTTGGCGCCCCCGGCGGGGTCGGGGTCCAGCTGCGGGATGAACGTGAGGTCGACCTCGGTGAGTTCGTCTTCATCGGCGAGGGCGATCACCACGTGCGGGTTGCCCACGTTGATGCCGAGCCCCGGGCGGGCCACGGCGAGGTTCTTAGCCCGCACCAGGGTCTCCCCCGGTTCCAGGCGCCAACGGCCCAGGTCCACCTGGTAGCCGGTGGCGTTGCGCTGTACGTCGCGCACTCCGCTGCGGGTACCGATGGGCAGGGTCTCCCCCGCACCCAGCTCGGCCAGGCCCTGGTCGAGCAGGAACCGGGTGTACACGCGGATGCCGTTGCCGCACATCTCCGAGACCGTGCCATCGGCGTTCCAGTAGTCCATGAACCACTCGGCGGTGTCGTCCTCGGCCAGGGCGGCGGCGCCCGCGTCGAGGTTGGCCGAGCGCACGGCACGGATGATGCCGTCGGCGCCGACGCCGAACTGGCGGTCGCAGATGCCCCGGATCTGCTCCGGGCTCAGGTCGAGCCGTCCGTCGGGGTCGGCGACCAGGACGAAGTCGTTGCCGGTGCCGTGCCCCTTGGTGAACTGCAGATCAATGCCCATCTGCCCAGTTTAGGGACTCGGCAGCGGTGCGCCGTCTCCGGCCAGGTGGGTCGCGGCCTGGTCCACCCGGTCGGCATCGTCGGCGTCGATCCAGTGCGTGTTCGGGTCACGCTTGAACCAGCTCACCTGTCGGCGGGCGTACCGGCGGGTGAGTTGTTGGGTGGCCTCGACGGCCTCGGCCCGCGACAGGGTGCCGCGCAGCTGACCGAGTGCCTGGGCGTAGCCGATGGCCCGGCTCGCGGTGACGCCCGTCTCCAGGCCGGCGGGAAGCAGCCCGTGCACCTCGTCGACCAGGCCGGCCGCCCACATCCGCTCGACCCTGGCATCGAGGCGGGGGGTGAGCACCTCGCGGGGCAGACGCAGCCCCAGGGTCACCGACTGCGTCCAATAGACCGGGTCGCCGGGCAGCACGGCCACGTGCGGTGCGCCGGTCAGCTCGACGACCTCGAGCGCCCGCACGAGTCGGCGTCCGTTGCTGGCACCGATGCGTGCGGCCGATTCCGGGTCCACGGCCTTCAGCCGCTCGTAGAGTGTTCCTGGGCCCTGGTCGGTGAGCTCGCCCTCGAGGCGGGCGCGCACCTCTGGGTCGGTGCCGGGGAACTGGAAGTCGTAGACGACCGAGGAGACGTAGAGGCCGGAACCGCCCACCAGGATCGGCACGGCCCCACGGTCGACGATGTCGCTGACGGCGGCCCTGGCCTCCCCCTGATACCGGGCGACGGTGGCCTCGTCGGCCACGTCGAGCACGTCGAGGAGGTGGTGCGGCACTCCGCGGCGATCGGCCAGGGGCAGTTTGGCGGTGCCGATGTCCATGCCGCGGTAGAGCTGCATGGCGTCGGCGTTCACGATCTCGGCCGGCCGGCCGGCCTCGATCAGGCGGGTGGCCAGGTCGAGCGACAGCTCGGACTTGCCGGTACCGGTGGGCCCGACGATGACAACCAGCACCGGGGCTAGCGTTCCGCGTCGTCGACGGGGTAGATCGGGATGGTGGTGGCGCCGCCGTGCTGGTTCAGGTTGCTGAGGTTGAGGCTGGGTGCCGACGGGCCGCCGACGCGCAGGGTCGGCAGGCCCAGGGAGACGGCGCCGCCGGCGGACGCGGCCGGGGCGGGGACTCCGCAGGACTCGGCCTCTGCGCGGTCCCAGGCCTCGCCGGAGATGGTGCGGCGGATGCGCAACGGCGCACCGTCGAGGGAGTCGGCGATGAGGTGGAACGGTGCGGCCTGGGTGACCGTCACGGTGACCATGTCGCCGGGGCGGGGCAGGTCGCTGCCTGCGGGCACGTCGAAATGCACGAGGCGGCTGTCGGGTGCGCGGCCGCTGAGCCGATGGGTGGCTCCGTCCTTGCGGCCCTCACCGTTGGCGACGAGGAGCTCGACCTCGCGGCCGATGACCTTGCGGTTCTCCTCCCAGGAGATGCGTTCCTGCAGCGCGATCAGGCGCTCGTACCGGTCCTGCACGACGGCCTTGGGCACCTGGTCGGCCATCGTGGCGGCGGGGGTGCCAGGGCGGATCGAGTACTGGAAGGTGAAGGCCGTGGCGAACCTGGACTCCTCGACCACCCGCATGGTCTCGAGGAAGTCCTCCTCGGTTTCGCCGGGGAAGCCGACGATGATGTCGGTGCTGATCGCGGCGTCCGGCATCTGTGCGCGCACCCGGTCGAGGATGCCGAGGAACTTGGTGGACCGGTAGGAGCGGCGCATGTCTTTCAGCACCTTGTCCGAGCCAGACTGCAGCGGCATGTGCAGCTGCGGCATCACGGCGGGGGTCTCGGCCATCGCGTCGATGACGTCGTCGGTGAAGGCGGCGGGGTGCGGGCTGGTGAAGCGGATGCGTTCGAGCCCGGTGATCTGGCCGGCCGCGCGCAGCAGCTTGCCGAAGGCGAGCCGGTCGCCGAACTCGACGCCGTAGGAGTTGACGTTCTGACCGAGCAGGGTGACCTCGATGGCACCGTCGTCGACGAGCGCCTGGATCTCGGCGAGGATTTCGCCGGGGCGGCGGTCCTTCTCCTTGCCGCGCAAGGCGGGAACGATGCAGAACGTGCAGGTGTTGTTGCAGCCGACCGAGATCGACACCCAGCCGCTGTAGCTGGAGTCGCGCTTGGTGGGCAGGGTGGACGGGAAGGTCTCGAGCGACTCGAGGATCTCCAGCTGGGCCTCACCGTTGTGACGGGCCCGTTCGAGCAGGCTCGGCAGCGACCCCATGTTGTGGGTGCCGAACACGACGTCTACCCAGGGCGCCTTGGCCAGGATGGTGGCCTTGTCCTTCTGGGCCAGGCACCCGCCGACGGCGATCTGCATGCCGGCGTGCTTGCGCTTGACCGAGGCGAGGTAGCCGAGGTTGCCGTAGAGCTTGTTGTCGGCGTTCTCCCGCACCGCGCAGGTGTTGATCACGACGATGTCGGCCTCAGCGCCGTCGGCCGACACGTAGCCGGCCGCTTCGAGGGAGCCGCTGAGCCGTTCGGAGTCGTGCACGTTCATCTGGCAGCCGAAGGTGCGCACCTCGTAGGTGCGCGCCCGGCCCTCGTCGTCCCTCGCCGCCGGAGACGGCGCGATCACGGTGGCCTCGTGCACTGACGGTTCGGGGGGCGACGGGGTGGCGAGGAATGGTGCGGTGACGCTGCTCATAGTTCCCCCAGCTTACGCGTGCACGCGGAACGTTCTTTAGCGGAACCGGACGGTCGACGTGCGGCCGGACCCACGCCGGGACGCCAGTGCCGCCTTGACGGCATCGCGAACCACCGAGGAGGCGTAGCCCTTGCGCATCAGGAACCCGGTCAGGCGTCGATCGATGGTGGCATCGTCGAACCTGTCCAGCTGCTGCACCCGTTTGAGCGCGAGCTCTGTGGCACGTTCGGCCTCGTCGTCCGGCATCTCCTCGAGCTTCTCGGCGATCAGCTCCGCGTCGAGTCCGCGTTGACGCATTTCGGCGGCGACACCGCTGCGTCCCAGGCCCTTGCGTTCATGGTGGCTGTGCATGATCTGATCGGCGAGTTTCTCCTCGTCGAGGTAGTGCAGCTCGGCGAAGCGCTCGAGAATCTCCTGCACGGCCTCCTCGTCGATATCGGTGGACCGCAGCAGCTTTTCGGCCTCGACGACGGACAGCGAGCGGCCGCGGAGCCGCTGAAGCAGCATCTTCTCCGCGTGCTCGCGTTCCTCCACCGCCAGGTCCGCCGCGTCGTCGGCCTGCTCGGCCGGGCTCGCCCCCGGCAGGTAGGTCACCGGGGCGAGGCCGCCTCGGGCCGCCCGGGAACCGGCGGCGGCCCGATCAGACGAGGGCTCGAAGTGCACCATGGCGGCTAGGCGCCCTTACGGGACGCAGCCTTGGACGCGATGCTGGGCACCTTGGCGCCGTCGGTCCCCGTTGCCGCGCCGGTCGCCTCGGCCGCTGCCGCAGCGGTAGCGGCGTCATCCGTGGCCTTCTTCGCGGCCTTGCCTTCTGCCCCGATGCCGAGCTTGTTCTTGATCTTGGTCTCGATCTCGTTGGCCATGTCGGCGTTGCGCAGCAGGAAGTTGCGCGAGTTCTCCTTGCCCTGGCCGAGCTGGTCCCCGTCGTAGGTGTACCAGGCGCCGGACTTCTTGACGATGCCCTGGTCGACACCGAAGTCGATCAGGCTGCCCTCGCGGGAAATACCGACGCCGTAGATGATGTCGAACTCGGCCTGCTTGAATGGCGGCGCCATCTTGTTCTTGACGACCTTGACCCTGGTGCGGTTACCGACGGCTTCGGTGCCGTCCTTGAGGGTCTCGATACGACGGATGTCCAGACGCACGGAAGCGTAGAATTTCAGCGCCTTTCCGCCGGCGGTGGTCTCCGGGCTGCCGAACATCACGCCGATCTTCTCGCGCAGCTGGTTGATGAAGATCATGGTGGTGTTGGTCTGGCTGAGGCCACCGGTGAGCTTGCGGAGGGCCTGCGACATCAGGCGGGCCTGCAGACCCACGTGGGAGTCACCCATCTCGCCCTCGATCTCGGCGCGCGGCACCAGGGCGGCCACGGAGTCGATCACGATCAGGTCGATCGAGCCGCTTCGCACGAGCATGTCGGCGATCTCGAGGGCCTGCTCACCCGTGTCGGGCTGGGAGACCAGGAGGGCGTCGATGTCGACGCCGAGCTTCTTGGCGTATTCGGGGTCGAGGGCGTGCTCGGCGTCGATGAACGCGGCGATGCCGCCGTTCTTCTGCGCGTTGGCGATGGCGTGCAGGGTGAGGGTGGTCTTACCCGAGGACTCCGGGCCGTAGATCTCTACGATGCGGCCACGGGGCAGCCCGCCTATACCGAGCGCCACGTCCAGCGCGATCGACCCGGTGGAGATGGTCTCGACGGGTGCGCGCTCGTCGCTGCCCAGGCGCATGACCGAGCCCTTGCCGAATTGGCGGTCGATCTGGGCGAGGGCGGTGTCGAGTGCCTTCTCGCGGTCTGCTGCTGATGCCATGGTGTGCTCCTTTGGGTCGTGCGCGTGGCGCCTATAGGCTGTCGTTTCGGTTGCCGGGAGGACCCCGGTGACCGTCTTCGACAAGGCAGGTGCGCTGTGTCGTTGACAAACCCGACTGTACGCAGCACCCCAGACACTGGCCGGGGAATGCCACGACGGTGCATAATCCGTCTTCGACCTCTACTGTGGAGGAGCCTACCAACAACCGAACACGCATTCGACGTTGTCACGGTGTGTCGCAGATATATCCCGAGCGGACGTTCGACGTCGGGGCGAGTCAGGTGCGAGCGGGCGGCAGGCCGGCGCCGTGGCGCCTGGCCGGCGGCACATCCGTTTCGTCGCAGAGCGCGAGCCAGACGT
Source organism: Cryobacterium inferilacus (assembly GCF_019599185.1). Classification (GTDB taxonomy): domain Bacteria; phylum Actinomycetota; class Actinomycetes; order Actinomycetales; family Microbacteriaceae; genus Cryobacterium; species Cryobacterium inferilacus. The sequence goes on from NZ_JAIEUL010000007.1 coordinate 46,227, forward strand.
CGCGGGCGGGGACTCCGCTCGCGAGGGCCTGGTCCGCTGTTCGTCCGAGCGCACCGAGGACCAGGTCGCGGGTGAGAACCCGGCCGTAGCCCTCGCCGAACTCGTCGTTCAACGCTTGGCGAAACTCGCTCAATCGCATGCTGCTGTACTTCCAGTTGCTGGGGGCATTTGGGCGCCGCCGTGGGGGAACGGGACTAGCGCACCATCATGCTGGCATCGAACTTCGCCACCAGTTCGTCCGGCACGGTGTCGGGGAATCGATCGATTCCCTCGATGACGGCCAACCGGTCGCCGACTTCGCGCATGATCACTGAAATGGGGGTGTCCAACGCCTCTGCGACGGAAGCGAGAATCTCCGAGGAGGCTTCCTTCTGGCCGCGTTCCACTTCGGACAGATAACCGAGGGCCACGCTGGCCTTGCTGGCAACCTGACGCAGTGTGCGCCCCTTCTGCAGACGGAAGTCCCTGAGCACATCGCCGATTTCCTGACGAACAAGAATCATCGGAACCTCCTTCTTCGTGCTGTCTGAACTGCTGGGGCCCACTCAACCGGTCAGTTTCGTGTGGCGGATGGCCAACAGTACTCTATCCATCCGACACCTTGAGAGTACCCAACGGTGACTGGACTTTTCTTGTGAATATGTGTTCTGTAACCCGGTGGTAACACGAACTATTCCGACAATTCCGGCTTTCCGGTTTCCCTCAGCCGACACACAGCTTCGATGGCGGCTGCAACGGTTTGCGCGCGAATGCCGGCACGGTCGCCGTGCAGCAGCAGGGCGAGCGCCCAGGACCGGTCCCCCGTGGCCACGCCCAGGTACACCGTGCCGACCGGGCGGCCGTCCTGTTCGTCCGGTCCGGCGACACCCGTGGTGGCCACGCCGATGTCGGCCGGCCGGCCGTCGACGGCCAGCGCCGACCGCACACCGATCGCCATCTGCCGGGCGACCTCCGGGTGCACGGCGCCGTGTTCGGCGAGCAGTGCGGCGTCCACGCCCAGCACCGACTGCTTGAGTGCGGTGGCGTAGGCCACCACTGCCCCGACCACGACCGCGGATGCACCGGGAACGCGCACCAGATCGGCCACGAGCAGGCCACCGGTCAGGGACTCGGCGACCGCGATGGTGAGGCCGGCGGAGGTGAGGTCGGCGATCAGGCCGGATGCGGCATCCGTGCGGGCGGTCACGTCAGGACTGGTGCGGCTGCCGGTTGACCCGGCGGGCCGCGACGAGGTATTCGACGCCGGTGTAGACCGTGAGCAAGAGCGCGATGGTCATGGTGATCGTGTTGACCCAGTGGATCCAGTCGCCGAGGATCAGCCAGAGCGGCAGCAGCGCCAGCGAGATCGCCACCGACTGGGCGATGGTCTTGAGCTTGCCGCCGCGGGAGGCGGGAATGACCCGGTCGCTGAGCATGGCGAAGCGGAACACCGTGATGCCGATCTCGCGCACCAGGATGAGGATGGTGACCCACCAGGGCAGCTCCAGCAGGATGGACAGGCCGATCAGCGCGGCACCGGTGAGGACCTTGTCGGCGATCGGGTCGAGCAGCTTGCCGAGGTCGGTGACGAGGTTGTACCGCCGGGCGATGGCACCGTCGATGCCGTCGGTGGCGATCGCCACGATGAAGAGCACGGCGGCCCACCAGCGCAGAGCGCCGTCGGCGCCGTCGTCGACCAGCAGCATCCAGAAGAACAGCGGTGCCAGCAGGATGCGCACCACGGTGATGATGTTCGGCAGGTTCCAGTTCGAGGACACCGCCGGGGTGGTCGGGGTTGCCATGGGTCAGTCCCTGTCCGTGAGTTGCCAGGCGTCCTCGTCCGAGTCGCCCTCTTCCTCAGCGTACCCGTCACTCATTTTCGCGACCGGGTCGTCGGCGTAGCGCGGGTCGGGCGAGGACTGCTCGTGCGCCTGCGAACGCTGGGACTCTTCGAACTGCGACTTGGCGGTGGCGGCGTGCTGTTCGGCATCCGACCCGCGCAGCTTGGCCAGTACGCTGGGCAGCTGTTCGGCGGTGACGAGCACGTCACGGGCCTTGGAGCCCTCAGACGGACCGACGATCTCGCGGGATTCCAGCAGGTCCATCAGGCGGCCGGCCTTGGCGAAGCCCACCCGGAGCTTGCGCTGCAGCATCGAGGTCGACCCGAACTGGGTCGACACGACCAGTTCGGCGGCGGCGAGGAGCACCTCGAGGTCGTCGCCGATGTCGGAGTCGATCTCCTTGCGGGGCGCCTCGGCGGAGACGTCTGGCCGGTAGTCGGGCCTGGCCTGCTGGGTGACGTGCTTGACGACCCGTTCGATCTCGGCCTCGTTCACCCAGGCGCCCTGCACCCGCAGGGCCTTGGAGGCGCCCATCGGCAGGAACAGGGCGTCGCCCTGACCGATCAGCTTGTCGGCGCCGGGCTGGTCGAGGATGACCCTGGAGTCGGTGACGCTGGTGACGGCGAAGGCCAGGCGGGAGGGCACGTTGGCCTTGATCAGACCCGTGACCACGTCGACGCTGGGTCGCTGGGTGGCCAGCACCAGGTGGATACCGGAGGCGCGGGCGAGCTGGGTGATGCGCACGATGGAGTCTTCGACGTCACGCGGGGCGACCATCATCAGGTCGGCGAGCTCATCCACCACTACGAGCAGGTACGGGTAGGGCTTGAGCTTGCGGGCGCTGCCGGCCGGCAGCACGATCTCGTTGTTCACCACGGCCTTGTTGAAGTCGTCGATGTGCCGGAAGCCGAAGCTGGCCAGGTCGTCGTAGCGCATGTCCATTTCTTTCACGACCCACTGCAGCGCCTCAGCTGCCTTCTTCGGGTTCGTGATGATGGGCGTGATCAGGTGCGGCACACCGGCGTATGCGGCGAGTTCGACCCGCTTGGGGTCGATCAGCACCATGCGCACGTCACTCGGCTTGGCGCGCATGAGCAGGCTCGTGATCATCGAGTTCACGAAGCTGGACTTACCGGAGCCGGTGGAACCGGCCACCAGGAGGTGGGGCATCTTGGCGAGGTTGGCGATGACGAATCCGCCGCCGACGTCCTTGCCAACGCCGATGGTCATCGGATGCGTGCTGTTGGTCGCCGTGGCGGACCTGAGGACGTCGCCGAGGGTGACGATCTCCCGGTCGGTGTTGGGGATCTCGATACCGATGGCGCTCTTGCCGGGGATGGGCGAGAGGATGCGCACCTCGTTGGAGGCCACGGCGTATGAGAGGTTCTTGCTCAGCGCGGTAACCCGTTCGACCTTGACTCCAGGGCCGAGTTCGATCTCGTACTGGGTGACCGTCGGGCCGCGGGAGAAGCCGGTGACCCTGGCATCCACCGAGAACTGGCTGAGGACCTCGGTGATGGACTTGACGACCTCGTCGTTGGCCGCCGATCTGGCCTTGGCCGGGGGGCCGGCCGTGAGGGTGGTGGCCGCTGGCAGCACGTAGGGCAGCACGGGCTGTTCGCCGAAGGTGATCTCGGTCGCGGACCGGTCGACCGCCGTGGCGGCCGCGTCGAGCTCGTCCAGGCCGGACAGCACGTCGGTGGGGTCAGTGGGGTCGTCGGCCTGCAGGCCGGTGGCCCGCGGCAGTGCCTCGACCTCTCCGGTGTACCGCTTGATGGCTTCCTCGGCCTTGAGCAGGTCTTCGAGAACCTCGGTGCCGTAGTGGTCCTGACCGCGCACAGCCGGCGGTTCGGCGGGCTCGAGGGCGGTGTCGAAGCCGCCGATGGCGGCCTCGGGACCGCGGTTGAGCAGGGTGCTGAGCGGGTCGGCTGCCGGCGGGTCGGCCTCGTGCCGGTCGCGGGCCGCCTGGCCGCTCGACGCGGAGGAGACGGCGCTGGAGAAGTCGGGATCTTCCTCCCGCTTGCTGGTGTTGCGGCGCCACCAGGGCAGCACACCCTCGTCGGTGTCGTCGTCCTGGGCGGGGTCGAGGCCGTCCAGCTCGATCTGCTTGGTCTTGAGGGCCTGGATGCGTTCCTGGCGGATCTCCTTGGCGGCCGCGCGTTCTTCCGGCGCGGGCAGCGGGGTGCCGAACAACCAGCCGTAGAGCTCGCGGCTGCGTTCGCCGATCTTGTTCGGCGGGGTCTTGGTGATGATGAAGAGGCTGAGGATCAGCAGCAGGATCACGACGATGGCGGCGCCCACCGTGGTGATGAGGAAGATCAGCGGAGCCGCGATCATCCAGCCGAGGACACCGCCGGACAGCGCGAGCACTTCGACGCCCTGGGTGGGTTCCGGCTGCCCGCCGAAGATGTGGCAGAGGCCGGAGACCGTGACCAGGAGCAGGGACAGGCCGATGCCGATGCGGCCGTTGTCGTGCACGGAGCTCGGATTGCGAAACAGCCAGACGGCGAACAGCAGCAAGATCACGGGCAGGGCGAAGGCCAGTCGGCCGAAGAGGGCACCGAAGGTCCAGGCATCCAGGGTCTGGGCGATGGGATCGTTGATCAGGAACCACTCGACCACGGCACCCGCGATCGCCAGCAGCACCAGGAAGAAGGGCAGGCCGTCGCGGCGCTCCTCCTTGGACAGCTGCTCGGGGCCGAGCGCGCGGGCGGCGCCACCGGCCACGTGGGCCAGGCCCATCCACAGCCGCACGGCGAGGCCGGGCTTGGTCTCGGCCGCGGGGAACTTCACGGTCTTCTGGGAGGTGGTGGTGCCGGCTTTGCCGCGCGCGGTCGTTCCGGATCCGCGCGCAGGCGTGCTGCGGGCACGCCCGGTCGACTTAGTGCTCGTAGCCATGTGTCCCACGGTACCGCCGGTCGCCGACATCGGCGTGAGCCCACGCCCAATCCGGCCCGCGAAAGCGGTCGTGTGGCGGTCTCAGCCTGGCGGAGGTGACCACAGGACCGCTTTCGCGAAACATCAATAACGGATGGCGTCGATGACCTTGACCCGCACCGCCACCAAGGCGGGCAGCAGGCCGGCGAGGGCGCCGACTCCGGTGGCGCAGGCGAGGCCGAGCAGGGCCGCCTCGACCGGGAACGGCGGGAAGTCGGTGACCATGCCCTGGCCGATGAAGCCCTGCACGGTGGGGTTGGTGACGATGAGGACGGCCCCGATCACCCCGACAACGCCGGCCACGACGGTGGCGACGATGCTCTCCATCATCACCGAGAAGAACACCCGGCCGGCGGTGGCGCCGAAGCTGCGCCGCACGCCGATCTCCCGGATGCGCTGCTTGAGCGTGACCAGGGCGATGTTCACCAGGCCGAGGGCACCGAGAAGCAGTACCAGGCCGGCCACTCCGGCGACCAGCAGCTTGATCGACGCGAACGGGTCCTCGGCGTACGCGGCGTAGTCCTGACGGCTCGCCGACGCCTGGGTGCCCTCTCCGAGCGCTCCCACCGCGTCGCGCTGCAGCGCAGCGGTCAGGTCGTCGCTGATCGCCGGAGGCACCCACAGCTCGTAGTTGGGGATGCTCCCGCCGGACGCCAGCTGCTCGGGCGTGGTGAGGGCCGTGAGGGTGTCCATCAGCAGGTACATACCCGGTTCGGTTTCCCAGGTGTTCACCGGGTAGACCCCGGTGATCACCGCGGTGGTCGGCGTGCCGCCCAGCAGGGTGGTGGTGGGGTGCGTGGCCAGGTCGGGGCGGCCGAGCCGGTCGTAGAAGATCTCATTGATCAGCACGGCCGGTGCGAGGCGCTCGGCGTCGCCGGCGGTGAACCAGGCCCCCTCTGACATCGTCACGCGGTGCATCGTGCCGTATGGCTGGTCGACGCCGATCACCTGAACGGGCACGGCGCCATCCGTGAACTGCACGGTCTGGGTGGAGTAGAGCACTCGGCTGGCGTAGTCGATGCCGTATCGGTCGAGCGACGTGCTCCAGAAGTCCTGCATCGCGTCGGCGTCGACGGCGCTGCCGTCGCTCGTCGACACGTACAGCGACAGGGTCGCGCTGCGTCCGCCGCTGCGTTCGTTCTGTTCCACGATGGACTGCTGGGCGACGGCGCCGAGGCCGACGACGGTGGTGATGGCGCAGACCGCGACGGCCACACCGATCAGCGAGAGCATCACCCGGGTCTTGTGGATGCGCAGCTCCTGCCAGGCCTCGACGAACGAACCGACGACGTTGCTGAGCAGCCGGTTCACGCCGGCACCGCCACGAGCTGGTGCTGCGGCGCATCCGGTTCGACGGATGAGTCGGTGACGGTGAGCACGCCGTGGTCGAGCCGCAGGTGCCTGCTGGCCAGCGCGGCGATGGCGGGGTCGTGGGTGATGGTGATCAGCGCGGCGCCTGAGCCGGTGGCGACCTCGTCGAGCAACGCCATCACATCCGCGCCGGTCTCGAGGTCGAGCGCGCCGGTGGGTTCGTCGGCGAGGATCAGTCGCGGGCCGCGCACCAGGGAGCGGGCGATGGCCACCCGCTGCTGCTCGCCGCCGGAGAGTTTGTCTGGCATGGCGCCGAGCCGGTGGCCCAGGCCGACCCGGTCGAGCATCTCGGTGGCGATCCGGGCCCGCTGCCAGAACTGCTTGCCCTGCGCGTAGAGCAGCGGGGTCATCACGTTCTCCAGCGCCGTGCGGCCCTGCAGCAGGTTGAACTGTTGGAAGATGAAGCCGACGTCGCGGCCGCGCACCCGGTCGCGTTCGGCGGAGGAGAACGACTTGACCGGGCGGCCGTCGAACTCGAGGACTCCCGTGGTGGGGTTGTCGAGCAGGCCGAGCAGGTTGAGCAGTGTGGACTTGCCCGATCCGCTGCGGCCCACGATCGAGACCCGGTCGCCGACGGCCACGTCGAGGTCGACGCCGCTGAGGATGGTCAGCGGGGGTGCGTCGACGAGCTGCACGGTGCGGGTCACGCCCGCCAGGTGCAGCAGGGTCACTGGATCATCACCCCGGAGTCGTCGCAGAAGGTGCTGCCATCCGGCATGACGGTGCAGCCGTCCATGGTCGGGGCGACGGCGCCCGGCACGAACTGGTTGACCAGGTCGCCCTCGGCCAGGCCGTCGACGACCTGCACGTTGGTGCCGTCGTTCATGCCCAGGGTCACCGGGCGTTCCTCTGTGCTGCCGTCCTCGAGGGCGAACCAGACCACGCCGGTCTCGGCGGATCCCTTCACCGCCGTGGTGGGCACGACGAGCACGTTCTCGGCCTTGCCGCCGGCGATGGTGATCTCGGCGGCGAGCCCCGGGAACACGGTGACCTCGGCCGGGATCGAGCAGCTCACGGTGGTGCCGGTGCCGCCGGCGGCCGGAGCGCCGTCTGAGCCCGTCGCATCGGCATCCGCGCCCGCCAGCGGTGTGCTGATGCGCAGGCCGGTGCAGGTGAACGGGGCCGGACCGTTGGTGATGGCGATGGAGGCCTCGGTCGGCTGGGTGACCAGCCGGTACTGCTGTTCGGGGCTGAGCGAGCCGCTCACCGAGTAACTGGGCGGGGCGACCTGGCCGGTGATCTCGCCGATGGCGACGGACTGGCCGTGGATCACGGTGAGGGCGCTGAGCACGCCGTCGGCCGGCGCGAACACCTTCTCGAAGCTGATCGCGGGCTTGGGCTGGGTGATGGTGACCATGCCGGTCTCATCGGTGGTCTCGACCGGGTCGAGCACGGTCTCCACCTTGATGTCGTAGATCTTGTCGCCGGCGGTGACGGTCTGGCCCGCGGCGAAGAAGATCTCGTCGACGGTGCCGACGGCCACGGCCTTGACCGGCACTGCGGCGTCGGCAGACACCGTGCCAGGCAGGGTGACGTCGTTGGTGATGGTGCCCAGGGCCACGGGAACCTGCGGCTCGACGACCTGCCCGGTCGGCTGCGCCGGGTCGAGGGCCTCCGCGGTGTCGGCGAAGAACGCCAGCTTCACCAGGGCCACGGCGATGGCGGCAACCACCAGCAAACGGAGGATCGGAAAGACCCACTTGCGCATCACAGTCACGGACATCCCCCAAGGCTTCGGTTGCACCTGCGCGGTGCGGCTGGCTCGAGCCTAGGGGCTGGCCAGGGCCGTCGGGGCGGGTTTCGGGCAATATCCTCCTGCAGGATGACCCCCCTTTCGGCGGGGTGAGCGAACGCGTCAACCCCCGGCGCCGAGGGCGGTCGGGGGTTGACGGATGGTGCGGGTGGACCGGCTGCTTAGGCCTCGATGATCATCGGAACGATCATCGGGCGGCGGCGGAAGGACGACTGCACCCAGCGGCCGACGGTACGGCGCACCACCTGGGTGAGCGCGTAGGTGTCGTGGCTGCCGCTCTGGGCGGCCTCGGCCAGTGCGGCCTCGATCTTGGGTCGCACGGAATCGAAGACCGAGTCGTCTTCGGCGAAGCCCTTGGCGTGGATCTCCGGGCCGGTGATGATCTTGCCGGTGGACTTGTCGACCACGACGATGATCGAGATGAAGCCCTCCTCCGACAGGGTGCGGCGGTCGACGAGGTCGGCTTCGGTGATCTCGCCGACGGTGGAGCCGTCCACGTAGACGTAGCCGAGGTCGAGCTGGCCGACCTTCTTCACATCGCCGTTACGGAGGTCGAGCACGGTGCCGTCCTCGGCGAGGATGGCCCGGTCGACCGGCACCCCGCTCTGCACGGCGATCTTGGCGTTGGCCACCAGGTGGCGGTACTCGCCGTGCACAGGCAGCACGTTCTTCGGGCGCAGCACGTTGTAGACGTAGAGCAGTTCGCCGGCGGCGGCGTGTCCGGAGACGTGCACCTTGGCGTTGCCCTTGTGCACCACGTTCGCGCCGAGCTTGGTGAGGCCGTCGATGATGCGGTAGACCGCGTTCTCGTTGCCAGGGATCAGGCTGGACGCCAGGATGACGGTGTCGCCAGGGCCGACCTCGATCTGGTGCTCGCTGTTGACGATGCGGCTGAGAACGGCCATCGGCTCGCCCTGCGACCCGGTGGACATGTAGACGATCTTGTTGTCCGGGATGTTCCCGGCCTTCTTGAAGTCGATCAGCACGCCATCCGGCACCTTGAGGTAGCCGAGGTCGGCGGCGATGGTCATGTTGCGCACCATCGAACGGCCCAGCAGCGCCACGCGGCGGCCGTTGGCGTGCGCGGCGTCGAGCACCTGCTGCACCCGGTGCACGTGGCTGGAGAAGCTGGCGATGACGACACGGCGCGGGGCGCGGGCGATGACGTCTTCCAGGACCGGGCCGATGGCGCGTTCGCTCGGCGTGAAGCCGGGAACGTCGGCGTTGGTGGAGTCGACCAGGAACAGGTCGATGCCCTCTTCGCCCAGGCGGGCGAAGTCGCGGAGGTCGGTGATGCGGTTGTCCAGCGGCAGCTGGTCCATCTTGAAGTCACCGGTGTGCAGCACGCTGCCACCCTCGGTCTTGATCGCGACGGCGAGGGCGTCGGGGATCGAGTGGTTCACCGCGACGAATTCGAGGTTGAACGGGCCGAGGCGTTCCTTCTGGCCCTCCTTCACCTGCAGGGTGTACGGGGTGATGCGGTGTTCCTTGAGCTTGGCCTCGATGAACGCCAGCGTCAGGCCGGAGCCGATCAGCGGGATGTCCTGGCGGAGCTTGAGCAGGTAGGGCACCGCGCCGATGTGGTCTTCGTGACCGTGCGTGAGCACGACGCCGACGATGTCCTTGAGGCGGTCCTTGATCGGGGAGAAGTCCGGCAGGATGAGGTCGACACCGGGCTGGTGCTCCTCGGGGAACAGCACGCCGCAGTCGACGATCAGGATCTTGCCGTTGATCTCGAAGGTGGTCATGTTCCGGCCGATTTCGCCGAGTCCGCCGATGGGCGTGACGCGGAGAGTTCCCTTGGGGAGCGCGGGCGGTGCGTATACGTCGTTGGGCATAAGCCCTCCTAGTGTGGAATTGGTGGGTCTGGAAGTGGTGGTGCTGTTTATCTTTTAGCGTGTGGTTCCGGCGACCTTGGGCAGCGCGCCACCGGCGGCTGCGTTGCGGTCTGGCCGGAAGTTGGTGAAGTCGACACCGGGGATGTTGCGGACGAGGTCGATTTCGTCTTCGATCATCGCGGCCTCGGATTCCTCCGGGCCGACCAGCGGCAGGCGCACGCGGGGGCTGCCGATGCGGCCCAGCCCGTGCAGGATGTACTTGGCCGCGACGGTGCCGGGGACGTGGGTCATCACGGCGCGCACGAGCGGTTCGAGCTGCTGGTGTGCGAGCGTCGCAGCCTTGAGGTCGCCCGCGTTGACGGCATCCACCATCTGGCGGTACGGCTTGGCCGCGATGTTCGCGGTGACGCCGATCAGGCCGGTGGCACCGATCGACAGGTGCGGCAACACGTTCGGGTCGTCACCGGAGAAGTAGAGCAGGTCGGTCTGGTTGAGCACCCGGCTGACCTGGGCCAGGTCGCCCTTGGCGTCTTTGACCGCGAGGATGTTGGGGTGCTTCGCGGCACGCAGGATGGTCTCGTAGTTGATCGGGATGCCCGTGCGCCCCGGGATGTCGTACAGGATCACCGGCAGGTCGGTGGCATCCGCGATCATGCGGAAGTGCGTGAGCACACCGGCCTGGGTGGGCTTGTTGTAGTACGGCGTGACGATCATGTTGCCGTCGGCGCCGGCTTTCTCGCTCTGCCTGGCGAGCTGCATCGCGTGCGCGGTCTCGTTGGAGCCGCCGCCGGTGATGATCTTGGCGCGGCCGGCAGCGACATCCTTGCCCACCTCGACCAGGCGGAGCTTCTCCGGGTCGGTCAGCGTGGAGGTCTCACCGGTGGTGCCGGTGACGACGATGCCGTCCGCTCCGGCGGTGATGACGTCGTCGATGTGCTTCTCCACACCGGCCCAGTCCACCTCGCCATCGGCCGTGAATGGTGTCACCAGGGCGACGAGGACCTGCCCGAACGGGTTGAAAGGAGTAGACACGTTTTACAGGGTATCGTCTGCGGCGGCCGCGCGCGCCGCTCGCGGGGTTCTCGCGCACGTCAGATCCCGGCCGTGCGGCGGTTCACGGCGCCCGCACCGGGCCGTGCCGGTGTCATCTGGCGTCACACGAGCCCCCGGTGGGCGCGCCTGGCGTAGTCTCTCGGCATGAATCCTGCCGCCGCCCTGCTCCTGATCGTGCTGCTCGTCGCGGCCACGACGGGGCTGGGCCTGTTCTGGCGGCGCCGGCAGGGCCGGCTCACGGCGGGGTCCGGCCGGGACGCCTGTGAACCGGTGACCGCGGCCCAGCTCGGCAGCGCGGCGTCGTTGGGACAGCAGGCGACACTGTTGCAGTTCTCGACCGAGTTCTGCTCCCGTTGCCCCGGCACTGCCGTGTTGCTGCGCGGTGTGGCCGGGGAGCGGCCCGGTGTGGCGCACCTGGACGTGGACCTCACCCACCGGGCCGATCTGTCGCAGCGGTTCAAAATCCTGCAAACACCCACCACCCTGGTCCTCGACCGTGACGGCCGGGTGCGTGCCCGGGTGGGCGGGGTACCCAACCGGGCCGCGCTGCTCGCCCACCTCGACGACCTGTCCCGCGTCGGCTGAGCCGCCCGCCGTCCGTTCACTTCCCCACAGAGCAGGAACCTCCCCATGACCGATCCAACCAGCCCAGCCCGACAGCCCACCGGAATCGACCCGCGCGGGCCCCGCTTCGGGGCGCTGATCACCGCGATCGTGCTGCTCGTGGTGATCTTCCTCGCGCTGGTGGGCGCATCGGGGGCCGCCCTGGTCGTGCTCGCCGGTCAGACGGTCGTGTTCGCGTGGGGCACCTTCGCCGGCGTGGCGCGGCATCCGTACGGGCTGCTCTACCGCAGCCTGGTGCGCCCGCGGCTGGGACCGCCGGCCGAGCTCGAGGACCCGGCGCCGCCGACCTTCGCCCAGGGGGTCGGGCTCGCGGTGGCCCTGACCGGCGTGGTCCTCGGCCTGGCCGGGGTGCCGCTCGGTGTGCCCATCGCCGCCGCTGCCGCGTTCGTGGCCGCGTTCCTCAACGCCGTGTTCGATTACTGCCTGGGCTGCCAGCTCTACCTCCTGCTGGTGCGGGCGCGCATCCTGGGCCGCACTCCCAGCTCCGCCTGACCCTCCGCCTGACCGCGAGTTGCCCGCCTGACGGGCAGTTCACGAATGGCGCCCGGGAATTTCCTGGGAGCGTACAGGCGTGCCGGTTAGGCTGGTGATCCACTTTCCAGGAGGTATCACCATGGCTTTGACCAGCGAAGCAACCACCGTATGGACCGGCGACCTGATGAGCGGCTCCGGTACCGTCACCCTCGACTCCTCGCACGCCGGCTCCTTCCCGGTGAACTGGAAGGCCAGGGCGGAGGGCACGGCGAACACGACCAACCCCGAGGAGCTGCTGGGCGCCGCTCACGCATCCTGCTTCTCAATGGCCCTGGCCAACATCCTCACCAGTGCCGGTCACGCGCCCACCAGCATCCAGACCACCGCGGCCGTCACGTTCGTCGCCGGCACCGGCGTCACCGGCAGCCACCTGCTCGTCAGTGCCAGCGTGCCCGGCATCACCGAGGAACAGTTCGAGGCCTTCGCCGAAGACGCCAAGGTGAACTGCCCGATCTCGCAGGCCCTCACCGGTATCCCGATCACCATCGAAGCCGAACTGGCCTGAGCGGCAGCCGGACACTCCCATGCGCATACTCATTTCCGGTTCCTCCGGGCTGGTCGGCACCGAACTGCGCCGCCAGCTGCAGGCCGCGGGGCACTCCGTCGTCAGTCTGGTGCGACGCCCGTCGCGCGGTCCCTCGGAGATCCGCTGGGATCCGGCGACGCTGAGTCTTGATCCGACGGCGTTCGACGGCATCGATGCCGTGGTCAACCTGTCCGGGGCGTCAATCGGACGACTGCCCTGGACGAAGGCGTATCGTCGCCAGATCATGGAGTCCAGGGTGCAGGCCACCCGCACGCTGACCGACGCGATGCGCCTGGCCGCCACACCACCGGCGGTGCTGCTCAACGCCTCAGCGGTCGGCGTGTACGGCAACCGTCCAGGGGAAGAGCTCACCGAGGAGTCAGCGCACGGCACCGACTTCCTCGCCACCGTCGTGACGGCGTGGGAAGCGGAGGCCAGACTCGCTCCGGCATCCACTCGGGTGGTCATGTTGCGTACTGGTTTGGTGCTGGCCAAGGGCGGTGCCCTCAAGCCGCTGCTGCCAATCGTCAAACTCGGTCTCGGCGGGCCGCTCGGCCGTGGCACGCAGACCTGGCCGTGGGTGAGCCTGCACGATGAGGCGGCCGCGATCGTGCACCTGCTCACCTCCGAGCTGAGCGGTCCGGTGAACATCGCCGGGCCCGCTCCGGCCACCGCGAACGACGTGATCCGGGCCGTGGCGACGGCCCTGCGCCGTCCGTTCCTGGTTCCGGTGCCGGAGAAGGTGCTCACGCTGGCGCTGCAGGATGCCGCCAAGCAGCTGCTGCTCTCCGACCAGCGGGTGAGTTCGGCCCGACTGCAGGCCGACGGCTTCAGGTTCACGCACCGCACGGCCGCCGAAGCGGTCACCTGGATGCTGCGCTAGCCTCACCGCCGTATCCCGCTTTTCGCGACGCGCGGGTCGCGCGCCGTTTCGCGGGTGGCACGGAGGGTGTTGATTTTTGGGCGTGGCGTTCCGGACCGTGTTTGGATGGTCGGGGAAAATTGATTATGGCTCGCAATTATCGTCCTGTGGATCGTGATCAACCTTTTCTGGTGCCGCCAGATATGCGGGAGTGGTTGCCGGCGGATCATCTGGTGTGGTTCGTCCTCGAGGTCGTCGCGGAGTTGGACACGAGCGTGTTGCACGCGAAGTCCAAGCGCGGTGGCACGGGCCGTGAAGGCTATGACCCGGACATGTTGTTGGGTGTGTTGTTTTACGCCTCGACGCAGGGCATCAGGTCGTCTCGTCAGATCGAGCGGGCGTGTTCGGAGGATGTTGCGTTTCGGGTGTTATGCGCCCAGGACGTGCCTGATTACACGGTGTTGGCGAAGTTCCGCCAGGCCCACCAGGATGCGATGGCTGGCTTGTTCGCGCAGGTGTTGGCGTTGTGTGTTGGTCGGGGTTTGGGCCGGTTTGGGGTGATTGCGGTGGATGGGACGAAGATCAAAGCGAACGCGTCGAAAGAGAAGATGCGCACGTTGAAGAAGTTGCGTGAGCTTGCCGCGGAAGAGTTGGCCGCCGCTGCCGACGTCGACGAGGCTGAGGACGCCGCCCTGGTGCCGTCCGCGAGCGAGGACCTGCCGCCGGGGTTCGAGCCGGGGTCGGATCGCCGGTCCAGGATTCGGGCGGCGATCAAGGACCTCGAAGAGGTCGTCGAGGACGAGAACAAACCCCACGACGACGCGTTGGAGAAACGGTTGGCTAAGGCTGAGGCGAAGCTGGCCCGGTTGGAGGCGAACCGGGCGGCTCTGCAGCAGAAGTATGACGACGCGGTTGCGAATAACCGGCCGACCCGGCCCGCACCGCGGCCGGACACGACCCGGCTTCAGGATGCCCGGAAGGGCGTCGCTCACGCGCACACGCTCCTGGCGCGTTCTGCCGCGCAGGCGGCGAAGGAAGCCTCGGGCGAGGCGGATCGGATCCGCCGGACCCGGCGGATTCTGCAGCGCAACACCACCGACCCGCAGGCCCGGATGATGCACACCCGGAACGGTTACATCATGGGTTACAACGCTCAACTCGCCGTCGCTGAGGGCCAGTTGATCGTCGCCGTGAGCGCGACGGATGCCCCGAACGATCAGGAACAACTCGTGCCCATGATGCGGCAAGTTGAAGCGGCCCTGCAGCACTGCCGAGCCGTGACGGACCGCACCGATCTGGACGTTGGGACCGTCGTGTTTGACAACGGATACCTCTCCGAAGACAACGTCGCCGCACCCGGTTACGACCGTTTGATCGCGCCGGGCCGCGGCACGATGAAGGATGGCAAGTGGGCTGGGAAAGTGAAGGGCCAGGAGGGCCACAAGATCACCGGCGCCGCTCAAACGATGCTCACCAAGCTCGCCTTGCCGGGCAATCAAGAGATCTATAACCGGCGTTCACCGATCGTTGAACCCGTCAACGGGCACCTCAAAGACCGGCGTCGCCTGCGGCAATTCGGCCGCCGCGGCCTCGCCGCTGTTGATGCCGAGCTCAACTTCGACGCGATGACCACGAACCTGATGAAACTCTTCACCCAGGTCTGGCAACCAGCCCGAATCGCGACCTAACAGCCCCTGGGAACCCAGGGCTCCGGCAGAGAAACCGGCCAACACGGGGCCGACCACGCCCGAAAACGGCCGGCGATCAGCCGCATCCGCCTCAAAAGACAAGGTCGCCGCCGCCGACCACCCGAGCCCAAAAACCAGCCGACCACCGACACAAATAATCAACAGCCTCCACGCCACCCGCGAGGCGGCGCTGCACCCGCGCAGCACCCCGGGGTCCACACCCGGCGCGGCCGATGGGCCCTCCTCCCCCGATGCTCCGGGTCGACGTTGTGCACCGTTCCCGGCCCGGAGTACCTCGGCCGGGTCCGTGCGGGCAGAGTCCCTCCATGACCGACCCCCGCCCCCAGCCCGCTCACCTCCCCGAGGTGATCCTTGCCGCCGATTTCCGGCACGCGTTCGGCGTCGACCTGCGCCTGCGCCGAGGTGCCCAACGTGGCATTCTGCACCGCTTGGGGCGGGGTCAGTACACTCCGGCGGAGGTCTGGGCCGGCCTGAACCGCGACCAGCGGTACGCGGTGACGGTGCGCGCGGCAGCGCACAGCCGAACGGGTGCGTTCCCGCTCTCGCACCACTCGGCCGCGGCACTGTGGGGGCTGCCGCTGCTGGCGCACTGGCCGCACGAGGTGCATTTCCTCACCGAGCGTGCGTCCGGTGGCCGGTCGGACCCGGGCATCCGCAAGCACGCGGTGGGCTTCGACGACCAGGACGTCGAGCTGCGCGACGGGGTGCTCGTGACGTCCATCGCCCGCACGGTCATCGAACTGGCCACGGTGGTAGACCTACGCTCGGCGGTCGCCGCGGCCGACCGGGCCCTGGCCGTCGACCGCACAGGCCGCACCCCACCACTCACCGACCGGGCGGCCCTGCTCGAGACCTGGCAACGGATGCTGCCCTTCCGGGGATCCGTGCGGGCGCGCACGGTGATCGACTTCGCCACGGATCTCTCCGGATCCCCGATGAATCGGGCAGCCGCGTCTCGATCGCGCTGGCCGGATTGCCCGATCCGCTGCTCCAGTACCGATTCGTCGTCGACGATCGGGAGGTGTACACCGACTTCTTCTGGCCGTCCAGACGCGGCGTGGGCGAGAGCGACGGTCGGGTGAAGTACTTCGACCCCGTCATGCTCGCCGGGCGCACACCGGCTGAGGTGGTCTACGAGGAGAAGCTGCGTGAGGACGCCATCCGACGCCAGGTCACCGGCTTTGTGCGGTGGGACCACAGCACGGGCATGAGTGTGCCCCGCCTGACGGCCCGCCTCGCCGTGCTGGGCCTTGAGCCTGGCCGTCCGCGTCTGATGGGCTGAGGCCTTGGACACCGCGGCAACGGCGATGCGGGTGCCCGTCGGAGCGGAACCCCACAGAGCCGGCCGGAGGGGCGCAGGGGCGCTAGGAGGCCGACTTCTCCAGGGCCATCGCGGTGCGGAGCGCACCGCGGGCACGGCGGCGGTCGCCGGAGGCGTCGTAGGCGAGCCCCAACCGGAACCAGGCGCGCCAGTCCTCCGGGGCGGCATCCACGGCATCACGGAACTCGGGGAACTGCGCGTCGGCGGCCTCCCGGTACGGTCGCCCGCTCGGCCGGGTCGGCAGATCGTCGATGGGCAGTGCGCCCTCGGCATCAAGCTGCTTGACCAGGCGTTCGCACCTCGCACCGAACAGAATTTCCCGCACCAGCGCCCAGGCGCCGATGATCGGCAGCACGATGAGCGCGACCCCGATGAGGATGCCTTCGGGTTCGCCGCTCTGCACGAACAGCACCGCACGCCAGCCGACGAGCACCAGGTAGAACACCAGCAGAACGGCCATCACGACAACGGCGATGCGACCCTTCATTCGCCGGGCTCCATCTCTGCCTCTTCCGGCCGGGCCGGAGGCACCGGTTGCGCCGGCGCTGCGTCGGCAGTCTCGCCGCCCAGTCCGAGGTCGATGAGCCGGTCGAGGCCGACGGTGACGCCGACACAGTCCCGGGTGGCGGCCAGGGCCACGAGGATGCCGCGCTCGTACGCATCCGCTGAGAGCGTGTTGTGGGTGATGGTGAGGGTCTCCCCCGCGCCGCCGAAGATCACGTCTTGGCGTGCGAGCACCCCGGCCAGACGCAGGCTGTGCACGGGCACGGTGGCCACCTGCTGGCCGCGGGCACGCTGGTCGATGTACGGTGCGGCGACTGGGCCGAGGCCGGCCCTGGCGGCCGCCATCAGCTCGGCGGTGCGCACCGCGGTTCCCGACGGGGAATCGACCTTGGCGGCCTGGTGCGCCTCGACGATCTCGACCGAGTCGAAGAACCGGGCGGCGAGGGCCGCGAACGCCGTGCCCAGCACCGATCCGAGCGAGAAATTGGGGATGATGACGACGCCGACGTCGCTGCGCCCCTTGAGCTTGTGACCGAGCGCGTCGATGCGGGCCTGGGACCAGCCGGACGTGCCCACCAGCACCCGGATGCCGTTGTCGAGCGCGAAGTCGACGACACCCTGGCTGACCGACGGCATCGTGAGGTCGATCGTAATGTCGGCGCCGAGCATCTCGCTCAGTTCGCTGGCCGAGTTGAGTCTGGCGACCACCTCGTAGCCCGGTTCTTTCTCGACCAGGTCGCAGACCAGGCGCCCCATCTTGCCCGTTGCGCCGACGATGGCCACCCGTGTTGTCATACGGCCAATCTACCAAGCGGCAGGAGCGGTTTCGCCGGCGCGCGGCCGATGCGACGTCGACAGCCCAGCTGCTGCGAGCCCGGCGCGGCCCGACGACGACGCCCCCGGGTTGAGAAGGCCGAGAACCGGTGCTTCTATCTGTCGGGTAACACTGCAATGTCCCCAGTCCCAGCGCAGAAGTTCGATGGCGCTTTCCGCACCGAGCCGGAAGAGGTGTCAACGTGGCCGATCCATCCGCCGGAAACGTGCCCGGCCAGCCGGGAGATCGGTCTGCATCCCGCCGCCGGGAAGAGGATGAACTCAGGCGACTGCGCACCGCGGCCCTGTTCGCCGCCGCGGCCGACTCCTCGGCGGAGGCCCGGCTCGGCATCCACCAGCGGATCGTGCTCGACCACCTCGAGATCGCCGAGATCGTGGCGAAGCGTTACGCCGGCCCGCGCTCGGACTGGAGCGACCTGAAACAGGTGGCGAGCCTGGGCCTGATCAAGGCCGTCAAGGGCTTCGACCTGGCCAAGGGCAGTGACTTTGTCGCCTACTGTGTGCCCACCATCGCCGGCGAGGTGAAGCGTCACCTCCGTGATCACGGCTGGTTCGTGAGGCCACCACGCGCGGTGCAGGACCTCCGCGCCCGAATCACCGAAGAGAGCCAGAGTCTGGCGCAGGCCCTCGGCCGCGAGCCATCCTCTCGCGACCTGGCCAGCGCACTGTCGGTGAGGGTGGGCCAGGTCACGGAGGCGCTGCAGAGCGAGGGCAGCCTGCGACCGGTGTCGCTGGACATCGGCCCGGACGCCGACGGTGACGACCTCGCGCACCCGCGCTCCCTGCTGGCCGTGCTCGCCAGCGATGACGCCGTGCTGGAGCAAGCCGAAATGCGGGTGCTCGTGGTGCAGGCCTGCCGGGGGCTCACCGCCCGGGAACGCCACATCGTGTATCGGCGGTACTTCGAAGACTGGACCCAGGCCCAGATCGCCCTGGAGTTGCGGGTCACCCAGATGCAGGTGTCGCGCCTACTCGGCGGCATCCTGGTCAAATTGCGTCGGGAGCTGGGCGTGGCGCCAGCACCACCGGCAGCCCCTGATGGGCCCCGGCACGGTCAACGCGGCCGGCCGAGGGACTCGACGGCGGCGACCACTTCTGCCGACGTCACGGCCAGGAGCGCCGGGTCCGGCTGAGAGGCGAACGGGTCACCGGTCCGGTGACGGTCGCCGGTCAGGGCGATATGCGGCCCGTCGGCCGGAGGCCCCCACAGGGACGGCGGCATCGGCCCGAACAGAACCACGGAGGGCGTGCGGTAGGCGCTGGCCAGGTGGGCGGCGCCGGTGTCTGCGGAGACCACGACGTCGGCATCGGCGATGAGCCCGGCGAACTCGGCCAGGCCAAGGCGCCCTGCGAGATTGGCCCTGCCCGGCAGACCTGCGGCCCGCACGACGGCCGCGGCCCTGGTCTGGTCCGCTTCGCTGCCTGTGACCAGCACCTGTCGGCCGTCGTCGGAGAGGGCTCTGGCCACCGCCGCGAAACGGTCGGCCGGCCACCGCCGGGAGGCGTAAGCCGCGCCCACGTGCACGATTGCCGCTCCGGGCACCACTCCGGGCAGAGCCGGCCGGGCGATCGCCACCTCGGCGGGGTCCGCAGGCATGCCGTGGGCGTCCATCAGCCGGCTCCATCGAACCCGTTCGTGCAGGCCATCCTGCCAGGTAGGTCCGGCCCAGCCCGGCTCGCGGTGCCCGATCTTGCGTCGAGCCGCGAGCGCGTCGAGCAGGCGCGTACTGACCGGACCGCGACCGTGCAGGTTCACCACCACATCGGCCTCTCCGGCGCGCATTTTGATCGGCGCCTGAATTCCAGATGTCGGCAGCACAGCGTGGATACCCCCGATCAGGTCCACCACGGGCTCGAGCCAATCGGGCGTCGCGAGCACCAGCCGATGTTCCGGACAGTTCCTGTTCAGCGCGCGGAAGGCCGGCACCGCGGTCAGCAGGTCCCCGAGGCCCAGGGCGCGCAACACCAGGAGCACAGGTCGGCCCGGATCAGCCGGCGGGCCTGCGGATGCATCTGGCATGCCACCACCATGGCAGCGTTCGGCCGTCACGCCAGTACGGTCCGGCGGACGTTTAGCCCGGCTCCGCCGGGGGAACAGGTTCACCATGACCGAGGCAGGATTCGCAGGCACCCGTGCTGTGCTCTTCGACAGGGACGGCACTGTGGTGGTCGATGTGCCCTACAACACAGATCCCGGCAGGGTCGAGCCGATGCCGACGGCGATCCCGGCCGTGAGGTTGTTGCGCAAATGCGGGCTGCTGGCCGGTATCGTCACGAACCAGTCCGGCGTGGCCCGCGGCCTGATCAGCCATGAGGACTCAGACAGGGTCAACCGGCGCGTCGATGAGATCTTCGGTGGCTTCGACGTGTGGTGCGTCTGTCCACATGCACCGGAGGAACACTGTTCCTGCCGCAAGCCCAAGCCAGGACTGATCCTGCGCGCGGCCGACCGGCTCGGGCTCAGCCCTGCTCAGGTGGTAGTGATCGGCGACATCGGCTCCGATGTCGATGCCGCCACGGCCGCCGGTGCCCGGTCCATCCTGGTGCCTACCCCGCACACCCGCTTCGGCGAGATCTTGGGGGCGCCTGTCGTCGCGCCGGACCTTTTCGCCGCCGTCGACGAGCTCCTCGCCGACCTGCCCTGCAGGAGACGGACGTGACCCGCCGCGTACTCGTGGCCAGGCTGGACAGCCTGGGCGACGTCGTGCTCGCCGGACCCGCCGTGCGGGCCGTCGCGGCAGGCAGGCCGGGCGAAGCCACCGAGGTGTGGCTGTTGTGCGGCCCCCGGGGAGCCCCGGCCGGTCGGCTCCTGCCGGGCGTGCACGAGGTTCTGACCTGGTCCTGCCCGTGGATAGCAGACCCGGCCCCTGCACCCACGCCGGAGAAGGTCGACGAGCTGCACGAGCTGGTGCGCTCCTGCGACCCTGACGAGGCGGTGATCCTCACCTCCTTCCACCAGTCGCCGCTCCCCCTGGCCCTGCTGTTGCGCCTGGCCGGAGTCTCCCCCATCGTCGGCGCGTCAGTGGACTACGCGGGCACTCTCCTGGACCTGCGACTTCGGCCTGGTGATGACTTCCCTGAGGACCAGCCGGAGGTGCTCAGAGCGTTGCGTATCGTCGCCGCCCTGGGGTACACGCTGCCCTCCGGTGATGACGGCCGTCTGCGCCTGCTGCCGGTTGCCCCGGTTTCTGCCGCCGGGTCATACCTCGTTGTGCATCCGGGCGCTGACGCGCCGGCGCGAAGCTGGCCGGCCGAGCATTTCAGGGCGCTCGTGGCGATGCTGACGGACCGCGGCCTCAGGGTGACCGTGACGGGTGGGCCCGGCGAGAGGGAGCTGACCCGGTTCGTGTGCGGGGTCGACGGCGTCGACCTGGGCGGATGCACGGACGCCGCCGAACTGGCCGCGCTGCTGGCCGGTGCGGCCGCCGTGATCACCGGAAACACCGGGCCCGCCCATCTCGCAGCCGCGGTGGGCACGCCCGTTGTCAGTCTGTTCGCCCCGGTCGTTCCGCTCGTGCGATGGGGACCGTACGGGGTCGATTGTGAGATCCTCGGCGATCAGGATGCGCCCTGCCGTGGCAGCCGTGCCCGCACCTGTCCGGTGCCCGGGCATCCGTGCCTCACCGGCGTCTCGCCGACGGATGCCGTAGGGGCGACGTTGCGCCTGCTCTCCCGCACCGGACGGCACAGCGGGCGGAAGGCCGGTGCGGCGTCGTCGGTCACCACGACCGGAGAGGGGGCGGCATGAGGATTCTGCTCTGGCACGTGCACGGCACCTGGGCGGATGCCTTCGTACGGGGCGGGCACGACTACGTGTTCCCGGTGACCCTGCCCGGCGACCCCTGGGGACTCGGCCGCTCCGGTCGCGTCTGGCCGGAGGGTGCCCGCGAGGTGAACGTGGCGGATCTGCGCAACACCGACGTGGATGCGGTCGTTCTGCAGCGCCCACGGGAAATCGAGCTGTGCACCCGTTGGCTCGGCCGCCGCCCGGGCCGGGACCTGCCGGCCGTGTTCCTGGAGCACAACACTCCCCGAGCCGACGTGCCCAACACCAGGCATCCGCTCGCGGACCAGAGCGACATCCCTATCGTGCACGTGAGCCACTTCAACGACCTCTTCTGGGACTGCGGCCGCGCGCCGACCACGGTCATCGAACACGGCATCATCGACCCCGGCGCGCTCTACACGGGTGAGCTGCCCCGGATGGCCGCCGTCATCAACGAACCCAATCGGCGGTGGCGCGTCACCGGAACCGACCTGCTCCCCCGGTTCGGCGCCGCGGGCCCCGTCGACGTCTTCGGGATCCCCGACGGGGCGCTTCCCTCCGGCGGGGTGGAGCACCGCGGCGACCTTCCCACCGGGCGATTGCATGCCGAGCTCGCCAGGCGCAGGCTGTACCTGCACCCGGCGCGCTGGACCTCGCTCGGCCTGTCGCTCATCGAGGCCATGCAGCTCGCCATGCCCGTGCTCGTCCTCGCCAGCACGGAGGCGGTCAGGGCCGTTCCGGCCGAAGCGGGTGCCATCTCCACCGACGTCGAGGACCTTCTCGCCGCGGCCCGCGTGTTGTTGGCGGACCCTGATGAGGCCCGGCGCCGCGGCCTACTGGCGCGGGCTGCGGCGCTGGAGCGTTACGGGCTGCCGACGTTCATCGACCGGTGGGGTGAGGTACTGGGTGAGCTGACCCGGCGAGCGCGACCCGCCTCTTCGACCGCCGCACCAGACGACACGCCGACGACAGCGCAGACCGCGGCCGCCGGCACAGACGGGAGTCGACGATGAGAATCGCCCTGGTATCCGAACACGCGAGTCCTCTCGCCGCGCTCGGCGGCGTGGATGCCGGCGGGCAGAACGTGCATGTCGCCGCCCTCGCCTGCGCACTCGCCAGACTCGGCCACACCGTGACGGTTTACACGCGCAGGGACGACGATTCCCTGCCCGACCGAGTGGACGCGGCGCCTGGCGTCGAGGTGGTGCACCTGAACGCTGGTTCACCGGTACCCGTGCCCAAGGACGACCTTCTCCCCTACCTTCCCGAACTGGCCGCCGGCCTCGCCGCCGAATGGGCCCGGACCGCTCCAGACGTCGTGCACGCTCACTTCTGGATGTCCGGGCTCATCTGCATTTCCGCGGTTCAGACGGTGGCCGACGCCGGCCGACCCCGCATACCAGTGGTGCAGACCTTCCACGCGCTCGGTACCGTCAAGCGGCGGTACCAGGGCCCGGACGACACCAGTCCCCGGGAACGGCGCACCCTCGAACCCTGGGTGGGACAGACGGTGGACGCGATAATCGCCACCTGCTCCGACGAGGTCACGGAGTTGAGCGCGATGGGGGTGGCCCCGTCGACGGTATCGGTTGTGCCGTGCGGAGTGGACCTGTCCCTGTTCAGACCGGACGGCCCGCGCGAGCAGGTGCCGGCGACCCGGACCAGGCTCGCCGTCGTCGGCCGCCTCGTGCCGAGGAAGGGTGTGGAGCTGGTGATCGCAGCCCTGGCCCTGCTCAGGGACGCCGGCAGGGACGACGTCGACCTCCTCATCGTCGGCGGCGGACGTCCCCAGGATGCCATGCACGAGGATCCCGACGGCGTGCGGCTCCTCGGAGTCGCGGCGGAGCACGGGGTGTCCGGCCAGGTGATCCTGCGCGGCCAGGTGCCGCAGGCTGAGTTGCCGGCCATCCTGCGTTCGGTCGCCGTCGTCGTCTGCGCTCCCTGGTACGAACCGTTCGGGATCACGCCGCTGGAGGCCATGGCCTGCGGAGTGCCCGTCGTCGTGGCGAAGGTCGGCGGGCTCACCGACAGCGTCGTCGACGGCGTGACCGGCATCCACGTACCGTCTCGCGACGTGCCCGCCATCGCCGGCGCCGTGCGCAGCCTGCTCGAGGATCCCGATCGGGCTGCGGCCCTGGGCCAGGCCGGACGTGCCAGGGTTGCCAACGGCTATTCCTGGGATCGCATCGCAGCGGCCACCGTCGACGTCTACCGCACCGTGCTCTCCGCGCAGGTGCCGAACGTCACGCCAGGACCCACCGTGACGCCGGCCGCACCGGCCGCTGCGTTCGCTGCTCCACAGGCCTCCGTGGTCACCCGACGAGAGCGCCGGCCATGAGCCCCCGCCCCTCCACCCAGCCGCGATCGCTGGCGGCAGCGGCTCCCGGCGTCGTTGTCACCGCGCACATCGCGGAGCTTGCCGCCGTCGCCGCCACCCTCGCCGCGGAGGCCGAGCGGCTCGACGGCTGGGGCCGGGAGCTCTGCCGACGGCTGCTCGCCGGGCACAGGTTGTTGGCCGGAGGCAACGGCGGCTCCGCTGCCGAGGCCCAACACCTCACGGCCGAATTGGTCGGCCGCTATCAGGGCGAGCGGGCGCCGTTCTCAGCCATCGCCCTGCACGCCGACACCTCCAGTCTGACCGCCATCGGCAACGACTACGGTTTCGAGGAGATCTTCGCCCGGCAGGTGAGCGCGCACGCCCGCAACGGAGATGTGCTGATCCTGCTCTCCACCAGTGGCCGCAGTCCCAACCTGGTGCGTGCCGCAGAGGCGGGCCGTGCCGCAGGCGCCGTGGTCTGGGCGCTCACCGGATCGGGTCCGAACCCGTTGGCGGACATCGCCGACGACCGGATTCTGCTGCCAGGACCGGCCGCCACCGTGCAGGAGGTGCAGTTGGTCGCGGTGCACGCGCTCTGTCTCGCGTTCGAGGAACAGCTCGCCCGCAGCCGGTCCGGCACGGGGTGGGCATCATGAGGATCGTGGTGGTCGGCGACGTGCTCCTGGACGTGGACATCGCCGGCACCAGCGAACGGCTCAGCCCGGATGCCCCGGTGCCCGTCGTCGATGTCACCACCTCCTCGATGCGTGCCGGCGGCGCGGGCCTGGTCGCGGTTCTGCTCGCCGCTGACAGCGCAACCGGACCTGACGGCGCGGAGGTCACCCTGGTCACCGCCGTGTCAGACGACGCCAGGTCCCGTGACCTGCGCAGGGCCCTCGCCGGCGTGCGCACCGTCGCCGGGTATTCACCGGGTCCTACCCCGGTCAAGACGCGCGTGCGCACCAATGACCACGCCGTGACCCGTATCGACGAGGGCTGTGGGCCTGTGGCCGCCCCGCAGGTCACAGCCGCGATGCTCGAAACCGTCGCAGCGGCTGATGCGATAGTCGTGGCCGACTACGGGCGTGGACTGGCTGCCGATCCGGCGGTACGCGAAGCCCTCGACGGGCGGCGTCCCGGCATTCCCCTGGTGTGGGATCCGCACCCACGCGGCGCCCTGCCGGTGGCGTCGGCCACTGTCGTCACCCCGAACCTCGCCGAGGCGGCACTCTTCTCCGGCAGGCCGGCGCAGGGCGTGGCCGGCGCCGGCGAGGCCGCCGGCGCCCTGGCCGCGGCCTGGGGGTGCGGCGCTGTTGTGGTCACGCTGGGCGCTCTCGGCGCGCTCCTGCTCACATCGCCGTACGCTGGCGGGCCGGCCGGCCCCCTCCCGTTGTTCGTGCCTGCCGTTCCGGTCGGCGTCCCGGATGCCTGCGGGGCCGGCGACCGGTTCGCCGCATCGCTGACCCTGGCTCTGGCACGGGATGCCGGCCTGTCGGACTCCGTCAGGGTGGCTGTTCGGGCGGCCGGCGCCTTCCTCACCGCAGGCGGCGTCTCCGCCCTCGGCCGACCGGCCGCACCTCCCCCGGATGCTGCCGGCAGCGCCGCGACCCTGGCCGGCACAGTCCGCGCCGCCGGAGGGACCGTCGTGGCCACCGGCGGCTGCTTCGACCTGTTGCACGCCGGCCATGCCCGCACTCTCGCGGCGGCCCGGCGTCTGGGTGACTGCCTGATCGTGTGCCTCAACTCCGACGACTCCGTGCGCAGGCTCAAGGGCGAGAACCGTCCGATCCTGGCCCAGCAGGACCGCGTGGACCTCTTGTTGGCCCTGGAGTGTGTCGACGCCGTGCTGGTCTTCGACGAGGACACACCCGAAAAGGCGTTGGAGAGCATCCGGCCAGACCTCTGGGTCAAGGGTGGCGACTACACCGGCGCCACCCTGCCGGAGTCGGCCCTGATGCAGAGCTGGGGCGGGCAGAGTGTGACCGTGCCATACATCGCGGCCCGGTCCACCACCCTGCTGGCCGGTGCCCTCGCCAGGGTCGGCTGAGTGGTGGCCGACACCGCCCTACCGCCCAGCCAGCCGTCCGTACACCCGCATCCCCGACACAGACCCTATACCGACCCGGATACCGACACCCGAGGAGCCCTCATGAATGACACGTTCCCCCGCCCCGGCCGCGTTCTCGTCACCGGAGGCGCATCCGGTCTCGGCGCCGCCGTCGTGCACGCGGTGCGCACGGCCGGCGGCCAGCCGATCGTGCTCGACCGGGACCCCGTGCCCGGCGACGGGGTCCTCTCCTTCGCCGTTGACGTGTCCGACAGGGTCGCCGTCGGGGCCGCGGTGCTCGAGGCGGCCGACGCACTCGACGGTCTGGATGCCGTGGTGACGGCGGCCGGCATCGACAGATGCGGGCGGCTGGACGAGGTGGAGGCCGCCGAGTGGGAGCGGGTGATCATGGTCAACCTGCTGGGCACGGTGAACGTCGTGCGGGCCGCGTTGCCGCACCTCCGCCAGACCCACGGTCGCGTCGTCACGGTCGCGTCCTCGCTGGGCCTGAAGGCGGTGTCGGATGCCACGGCGTACTGCGCGTCGAAGTTCGGCGTGATCGGCTTCACCCGGGCGCTCGCGGCGGAGACTCGGGGGCAGATCGGGGTGACGACGTTGATTCCCGCCGGTATGCGCACGAGGTTCTTCGACGACCGAGACGAGAAATACCGCCCGAAGGACGACTCCAAGCTGAACGACCCCGCCAGGGTCGCCGCGGCCGTCACCTTCGCGTTGGCACAGCCGACGGGGTGCGAGGTGCGCGAGCTTGTCATCACCCACGAGGAGGATGATTCCTGGCCATGAGGTCCCGCACGTCGTCGATCACGGGCTCGACCTGCAGACCCGCGACGACCGAGTCGTCGTGGACACAGCGCACCGGACCGCTGAAATCGGCCCCGCATCGGCTGCAGGTCATCGTCCAGGACACGTGCACGCGATGTCGGGCACGCATGAGCGGGCCTGCCGAGAGCAGATTGCCGATCCAGAACAGGCTCACTGTGGCCGTTCCGACGGCCTGCGCTAGATGACGCGGTCCGCTGTCGTTGGCGACCAGGATGTCGGTTTCGGCGAGCACGCCGACGAGGCCGGCCAGGTCGATCCTGCCGGCGAGCGACACCGGCTGGGCCGGTCCGGAGAAAGACGGCACACTGGCAGGCCGCACTGCGGCAGCCAGCACGGCGTCGGCGAGTCCACGCTCGGCTTCGTCGCCGAGCACCACCACCCGCGCTCCGGCGGCCAGCGCGGCCCTGGCCACGTGGCCGAACCTCTCGGCCGGCCAGCGCCGTCTGGGGTCCGTCGCGCCAGGGTGGATGGCCACGACGGGCCCGGACCCGGCTGGCAACAGCTGCGTGCCCCTGCGGCGCTCTGCGCCAGTGACCGCGAGGAACGGTTCCAGCGTCACCGGCGCGGCTCCGGCCAGACCCACCACCTCGAGGGCGCGCACCAGCTCGTGCTGTGTCTGGGCGTACGGCAGGGTGCGCTCCAGCGTCGGCGCGTCAGGCGTGGCCATCCCCACCACATGGCGGGCTCCGATCTCGAGCAGGAACGGGTTCGACTCGCGGCCACCGCCGTGCAGCTGCACCGCCACGTCGAACTCCTGCCGGCGCAGCCGCTGCACGAGCCGAAGGTGCCCGGCGGCGTGCTCGCTTCCGGCGCGCAGCTCCCGCCCGGCCGGGAGTTCCTCCACGTGGTGGATGGGGCCAGGACGCGCCCTCAGGAGCCGGTGGTGCGCACCGGTTCCGAGCAGGGTCAGCTCCGCGCCGGGGTAGGCCGCGGCCAGGGCCGCGAGGGCGGGTTCGACCACCAGCAGATCGCCCAGCCCACCCCCTCGCAGTACCAGGATGCGCCGAACGCCGTCGAACCGGGCCGCCACCGGGCCGAAGGGCGCCGGCAGTCTGCCTCGGGTGTCCTGCCGGTCAGCCACTGACACTCCTTCGTTCGTTCGTTCGTTCGGATCGGGCGGAGGCGGCAATCGCGGCCGGGTCCTTAGTCTTCGTTGTGCCCCCGGAATCCGGAATCGAAACCCGGGTGTGCGCGTGGGCGGATAGGGGTATAGGACCAGCAGGCTCCGCATACCACGCAGCACAAACCGGGCCCCTGACCCGGGCACCGGATCCAGAGCGATCGCCACCCACCAGACCGGAAGGACAGACTGATCACCCACGGCTCGCACCCTCTGGGGCCCGACGCCGCTTGGCGCGGGTCAGGTCCGCTGCGGCCGGACCTGCCCGCAGAACTCAGGGTGGCCGCGCCCGCGATCACCGTGATCGGGGACCACCTCCTCGACGTGTGGTGGAGCGGCACCAGCGACAGGCTCTGCCGGGAGGCGCCGGCGCCGGTGGTCGACCTCGCCGCGCGAGTGATCCGGCCAGGCGGTGCGGCGAACACCGCCATGAACCTCGCGGCCCTCGGCGCCAGAGTGCGCGTCGTCGGGCTGGTGGGTGCGGACGACGCCGGTCGGGCCCTGCGCCGGGCCCTCGGCGACGCCGGCATCGACGTGACCGGGTTGGTCGTGCACCCCGGCGTGAGCACGACCACCAAGACCCGCATCGTCAGCGGCGGTCAGACGCTCGTGCGCGTCGATGACGCGCACCGGGGTGCGCTGCCAGACGACGCCCGACGTTCGGTGCTCGACGCAGCCAAGCGCGCCAGGCTGGTCTCCACGGCCGATGTCTTCGCGGATTACGGACTGGGCCTGTTCGACGCCGACGGCATCCGGGAACTGGCCGGTCACGACACCGTGGCGCCGCTCACCGTGGTCGACGCGCACGATGTCGCGCGTTTTGCCGTCCTGGCCCCCCAGCTGGTGAGCCCCAACGCCGCCGAGGCGGCCAGGGCGCTGGGCCGTCCGGTCCCCGTCGACCACCGCGCCGACTTCTACCTCGAGCACGCCGAACAACTACGCAGCCGCACCGGTGCCGACGTGGTCGCCGTGACCCTCGACGTGGAGGGGAGCGTGCTTCTCGGGCCGGACGGCTCCAGGTACCGCACCGCCGCGTTGCCCGCTCCGGAGCAGAACGCCGCTGGCGCCGGCGACACCTACGTCGCAGCGCTGACAGTGGCGCGTGCGGCAGGCCTCTCCTGGCCGGTCAGCGCGGACCTGGCTCAGGCGGCCGCCGATGTCGTGGTGCGCCGGCCCGGCACCGCCGTCTGCTCCACCGCCGATCTGGTCTATGCGCTCGGCGGTGGCAGCGACCAGGTTCTGACATCCGACGCCGTGGCAGAGCGGATGCGGGTGGAACGTCAGTCCGCCCGCCGCGTTGTTTTCACCAACGGCTGTTTCGATGTGCTACATCGCGGCCATGTCGCCTATCTTCGCCAGGCCCGCCGGCTCGGCGATCTGCTCGTCGTCGCGGTCAACGACGATGACTCCACCCGCCGGTTGAAAGGCCAGGGCCGGCCAGTGAACCCGGTCGCCGACAGGGCGGCCGTGCTGGCGGCGCTCGGCTGTGTCGACTACGTCGTCGTGTTCGACACCGACACACCGATTCCGCTGATCGAAGCCCTGCGTCCCGATGTGTACGCCAAGGGTGGAGACTACACTCCCGACATGCTCGAGGAGGCCCAGGTGGTGCAGTCCTACGGGGGTGAGGTGCGCATCCTGGACTATGTGCCCGCGCACTCGACAACCGCGATCGTCAACCGGATCCTCGGTTCGGCGTCGGTGCGGACCGCCGCGGCCGACTCGTGATCTCCCGGCGCTGGTCCGGTGACTGGGCTTTGCCGCCCGAGCCGTCCTCGGCGAACCTGGAGGTGCTCATCCCGACGGTGGACCGGGCCGCGGAGCTCGCCGTGACACTGGCGGGTCTGGCCGGCCAGGACGATCCGCCGTTCAGCGTCACCGTGAGCGACCAGTCGGAGACCAGCACCGAGTCCCGTGCGGCGGTGAATGCCATGATTCGGGTGCTCCGCGCCCAGGGCAGGGAGGTGCGCTACCTCGAGCACCGGCCCCGGCTCGGACTCGCCGAACACCGGCAGTTCCTCCTCGACCAATCGGTAGCCGACAGCGTGCTCTTCCTCGACGACGACGTGTGGCTGGAGCCGGGCATGCTGACGAGACTCTCGGACGCCCTGGACACGCTGCGATGCGGTTTCGTCGGAGCGGCGGTGCAGGGGCTCTCCTATCTGAACGACAGCAGGCCGGCGCAACGGGAACCGTTCGAGCCCTGGGGCGCCTCCGTGCGACCGGAGGTGCTGCGCAGGGGTTCTCCGCTGGTCAAGCGGATGACCCTGCACAACGCGGCCAACCTCACCCATCTGGCCGGTGAACTCACCCTCGACACCGGCAGCTGGCTCGCGTACAAGATCGCCTGGGTGGGCGGCTGTGTGATGTTCCGGCGGCGGCTTCTGGTCGAATGCGGCGGGTTTGACTTCTGGAGCACGCTGCCGGCCGCTCACGTGGGCGAGGACGTGGCGGCGCAATGGCGGGTGATGGAACGTTTCGGCGGTGCGGGCATCCTGCCCAGCGGTGCCGTGCACCTGGAAGCACCGACCACTGTGCCAGACCGGAGCACTGAAGCCGGCGACATCGTCTTCGGCCCTGCCACGGCAACGTGGCCGGACGACACTGCGCCTGACGGCAGCGGCGCCACGTACCCTTGAGCCATGCCACAGTTCACGGAAGTACCGGTCACCGATGCGGGATCCATCGCCTTGCTCACTCAGTATTTCAGCGACCGCGCCTCCACCTTCCCGAGCTCGGGAGGCTACCGCACGACGTTTCCACCGCCAGAGCAGTTCGTGCCGCCGCGCGGCCTGTTCCTCCTGGTCAGCGAGGACGTCCTGCCGCGAACCTTCGTGGGTTGCGGCGGCATCCGTCGCATCGACGACGGCGAGAACGGCGCGGTGCGCTACGAGGCGAAGCACCTCTGGCTGCAGCCGCAGGTGCGCGGCCGCGGTTGGGGGCGTCTGCTGCTGGCCGAGCTGGAGCGGCGGGCCCGCGGGTTCGGCGCCACGGAGATGGTGCTCGACACGAACGCCAGCCTCGAGGCGGCCGGTGCGCTGTACCAGCGCTCTGGTTACGAGGATGTGCCGCCGTACAACGACAATCCCAACGCCACCAACTGGTACCGCAAGCTCCTCGTCTGACCTTCCCAGCCGCCAGGCCCCAGTGCGGCCGTCCGCGCCGGCATAACTCCTGCAGTTCACCGCGGCGCCAGCCGACGGATGCCGGAATCACGCGGAACTGCTATCGCGCCGGCAAGATTCTGCAGGAGTTATGCTCTGCAACGGCCGGGTGGGGCGAGGCAGCGGCAGCGGCAGCGGCTCAGAACAGGAGCGGTTCCGGCAGGCCGGTGCGCAGTTCGACGGGCAGATGGCCGAGGTCGTTGTGGGTGACCAGCGACCAGGGCCGGCCGGGCTTCTGCTGCAGCACGGTGAGACCGCAGTTCGCCTGGTTGATGCTGATCCACCGCCAGTCCGGGGCGCCAAGCACCTCGCGCACGAACCAGCCGATTACGAAGTTGTGGGTGATCAGCAGGTCGTGCCGGGGGCCGCGCTGCGGATGCAGGAACTCCGCCGCGGCGTCGTCCATCTGGGCGCGGCCGGCATCGATCTGCTCCTCGCTGACCGAGTTGAAGAACGGCGAGTACGACTGCGGCATCTCGGGGGCGCGCCCGGTCGGCACGCAGTCGAAGAGCAACGGTGAGGCCACCGGGGTGAGCGCAGGCAACCGGTCGGCGATGATGTCCGCGGTCTCGGCGGCACGCTGCAGCGGCGAGTGCCAGGCCCCGGTGAATGGCACCCCGCCGAGGCGTTCGGCAATGAGGTGGGCCTGGCGCTTCCCGCGCGGCGAGAGTGGGCCGTCCGGCAGGCCGTATTCGGCATCCTGTTGTTCGCCGTGTCGCACAAGGTAGAGGTACTGGGGCATCATCGCCCTTTCGGTTGCATTCGGTGGAGCGAGCCGGGTCTGGGACTGCTGTGGAGCGTCTGGTTCAGGTGGAGCGGCTGGTCAGGTGGGTCAGGTCGCGCAGGGGGGTCAGTAGAGCGGGTCAGGCCGGCGGAGCGGCCACCGGGCGCGGAACGATGCCATCGAAGACGGTGTCGTCGAGCGCACCGACGGCGGCGACGGAGAACGGCCGGGAGGACATCTCCACCGCGAGCTGCTGCACGTCGTCCGCAGTGACCAGCGCCAGGCGGCGCAGCGCCTCGTCCAGGTCCACGAACTCGCCCAGGGTGATCTCCGAGCGGCCGAGCCTGGACATCCGGGTGTCTGAGTCTTCCAGGGCCAGGGCGGATGCGCCGGAGAGCTGGCCGGACGCTCGCGTCATCTCGTCCGCGGTCACACCGTGTTCGGCGAGGCGGTGCAGCTCGTCGAGCATGATCTCGGCGACCTGCCCGGCCTTCGTGGGCGTGCAGCCGGCGTACATGCCGAAGATTCCGGCATCGGAGTAGCCGGGCGCGAACGAGTAGACCGAGTAGGCCAGGCCGCGCTTCTCGCGCACCTCCTGGAACAGGCGGGACGACATGCCGCCACCGAAGATGGAGGTGAGCACGTTCATCGCGACCCTGCGGTCGTCGGCGGCGACGAGCCCCGGTACGCCGATGAGCAGGTTCGCCTGCTCGAGCGGGCGGTGCACCACCGAGATGGGCTGCCCCTGGCTGATCACGGCGGCGGTGCCGGAGCGACGCCCGACCGGTGCGGCGTACTCGCTCAGATCCCAGCCGGCCTGCAGCAGCGCCCGGGTGACGGCGGCAACGAGCACGTCGTGGTCGACGGCACCGGCCACGGTGACCACGAGATCCTGCGGCCGGTAGTTGGCCCGGTAATGTTCCCAGACCGCGTCCCGACTGGCGGCGCGGATGGTGTCTGGGCTGCCGCCGATCGGGCGGCCCAGCGGATGCCCGCCCATCACGGCCTGGAAGAACCTCTCGTTGGCCACGTCGGCCGGGTCGTCATCGGCCATCGCGAGTTCTTCGAGGATGACGCCGCGCTCGGTCTCGAATTCTGCCGGGTCGAGCAGCGACGAGGTGATCATGTCGGTGAGCACCTCGACGGCCATGGTCAGGTCGCGGTCCTGAACCTTGGCGTAGTAGCAGGTGTATTCCTTGGCGGTCATCGCGTTGTGCTCGCCGCCGACGGCGTCGAAGGCGATGGCGATGTCGAGTGCGGTGCGCTGCTTGGTGCCCTTGAACAGCAGGTGTTCGAGGAAGTGGGTCGAGCCGAAGTGGCCTGGCTGTTCGTCGCGAGAGCCCACGGCGACCCAGTAGCCGATGGTGAGGCTGCGACTGCCTGGCACCTGCTCGGTCACGATGCGCACACCGCTGGGCAGAACGGTCCGTCGCACGAGGGACTCGCCAGCGGCCCGAAACGATAGTTCGGTCAGGTCAAGAGGAAATTCAACGGCACCGTTCATATCCCTTCCACCTTACGACACCGCGCCGGGCGGAACCTGTTGCACCGGGCCGACGGGGGAAACCGGCGGCTCCCGGTGCCCTATTGCCCGGCGCCGGGTCGTGTTACTGTCGCGCTGTCGAAGGCCGGTGCCCTCCCCAAAACGCCGGGTTCGACGCCTCCCGCCGAACCGGGAGGACGCCGCACAACAGCCGTACCCGGGCGACCCTAGCGCCCGGCACGATCCGATGGTGGTCGGTCGCCCTGGCGGCCGGCCACTGTCGTGTCGACACCCAGTCGTGTCGACACCCCGTCGTCGATACCCCGTCGGTGGCACCCCGTCGGTGGCACCCTGTCGATGCCGGTGCCCGCGAGCTTACGCGGACACCCGACCGAGATCGACCATGTCGGCCCGGCCCAGTCGCACCGACGCCGCGGCCACCAGGGCGTCCACGTGTTCCGGCCGGCTCGCGCTGGCCACGGGCGCCACCACATCGGCCTGGGCCAGCAGCCAGGCCAGGGCGATGCTCGACGGCGCCACACCGTGGTCATCGGCGATGCGCTCCACCGTGGCGAGCACCTTGAGTCCGGCGCGGTTGAGGTATGCGGATGCGCGCCCGGCGCGAACCGTGTCGGTGAGGTCGGACTTGGAGTGGTACTTGCCCGTGAGAAAACCGTGCGCGAGCGCGAAGTACGGCATCACCGCAAGGCCCTGCGCATGGGTGACCAGGGCCAGGGCGGATTCGAACGAGACCCGGTTCATCAGGTTGTACGGGGTCTCGATGGCGACGAAGCGGGGCAGCCCGTTCGCGGCGAGCACCCTGGCCTCCATCAGGCGTTCGGCCGTGAAGTTGGAGGCGGCGAGGTGGCGCACGGTGCCGCTGCGGATCAGGGTCTCCATCGCACCGAGGCTTTCTTCCAGCGGCACGTCCAGGTCGTCGTAGTGGAAGTGCAACAGGTCGATGTGATCGGTGCCGAGGCGTTCGAGGGAGGCGTGGACCGCACCGACGATGCTGCGGGGAGACAGGCCGGGGTTGTCGCGGTTGCGGCCGATCTTGGTGGAGATGACGATGTCGTCGCGCACCCCGCGGGTGCGCATCCAGGAACCGATCACGACCTCGCTGCGACCGGCCGCGTAGCTGTCTGCCGTATCGAGGAGGTTGCCGCCGAGTTCGTAGTGCCGGTCCAGGATCGCCATGGCGGTGTCACCGTCGGTGGTCCAGCCGAACACACTGCAGCCCAGTGCAAGCGGGTGCACGCTGAGGTTGGTGTCGCCGATGGTGCGGCGCAGAGCACGCTGGGGGATGCGAGCGGTTGCGGGTGTCCTGGCGATCGATGCGGAGTCCAGCAGGCCCGCTGATGTGACCTCGACGCCCACGTTGCCCGCCTGCACCCCGTGAGTGCTCACACCGCCCCTGACCACCATCACCAACCGTCCTGCCTACCGTCATTCAGCCGCGCCAACCGCTCTATACAGCCGAGAATAACCCGATCCGCGTATTCCGCTGGGGGCGCGCGGTAAGCGTTACCGAAACGTGCGGGATACCCACCGAAACAGCCCAGGAAGGGCGCTCCCAGCCGCCGGTCCGGCTGCGAGAGTAGTCTTTTCGGCATGTCACCCACCGCGCTTCACGACATCCCCCTCACCCTCATCGACGGCACCCCCACCACCTTCGGCCGATTCGCCGGCAAGACCGTGCTGGTGGTCAACGTGGCCTCCAAGTGCGGTTTCACGCCCCAGTACGCCGGCCTCGAAGCCCTGTACCGCCGGTTCGCCGACGACGGCCTAGTCGTGCTCGGAATGCCGTGCAACCAGTTCATGGGCGAGGAACCCGGTAGCGAAGACGACATCCAGCAGTTCTGCCAGCTGAACTTCGGGGTGACCTTCCCGCTCACCGCCAAGATCGACGTGCGCGGCAAGCACCAGCATCCGCTCTACGCCGAACTCACCGCGTTCAAGAAGGGTGTGCTGCCTGGCCTGATCAAGTGGAACTTCGAGAAGTTCCTGGTGAACGCGGACGGCGTCGTGGTCGACCGGTTCGCCTCCACCGTGGAACCGGAGTCTGACCAGCTGGTCGCCGCGATCGAGAAGGCGCTGGCAGACAAGGCCGCCTGAGCGGGCCGGTCAGGCGTCCCAGCTGCACACGCAGAGTTCGTTACCCTCCGGGTCGGCGAGCACCCACCAGTCCGGCGCGTGTTCGTCGGTGAGCAGTACTCCCCCGACATCGACGATGTCCTGCACCCGCTGTTCGCAGTCGGCTATCGGCACGTACACGTCCAGGTGGATGCGGTTGCGCTCGGTGCGCTGGATCTCCATGTGCTGGAACCACACGCGCGGCCCCGTGCCACGCGGGTCGAGCAGTTCGATGTCGCCCGCCTGGCCCGATTCCAGGTAGCCCAGACCGACCCGCCAGAATGGCCGGACCGCCTCCTCGTCGCTGCAGTCGATGGCCACGTCGGTGCGGGACGGCGGCAGTTGCGTCGCCTCGATCGACTGGGCCGCGGCCAGCTGTTGGATGCGCAGGGCGAGGTTCAGGTCCCGCTGGGTGACCCCGCCGGCATCGTGGGAGCTCAGCGTGAAGCCGACCTCACCGAAGGTCAGGGTGACGTCGGGGTGATGGTTCAACGCATCGGCCTCGGCCGCGACGGCGTCGACGAGGGCCACTCCCGCCGCGAAGGTGCGCGTGCGGTAGCCGGCGTACAGGGAACCTTCCAGGTGGATGAAGTCTCCCCCGGCGAGGACCGAGTGGGTCTGGGTGGGGGTCAGGGTCTCGCGGCTGTCGGTCACCCGACCACTCTCCCGCTCCCCGTGCACCGGGTCAAGCCTGGTGGTCTTCGCCGAGGCTGGCGCGAGCAGGTTCGGCGACCCGCGAAAAGCCGACCGCTTCCGCCTCGCGCACCCATATCCCGCAACAGTGCGCATTGTGCCCTGTTCGAGGGACATTGTGCGTGCTAGCGTCAGGCAGTATGCACCGTCTGGATAAAGTCGACTTCGAACTCCTCCGGGCGCTGTGCGCCGAACCGCACAGCAGCTTCGTGAGCCTTGCCCACACCCTCGGACTGTCCCGCAACACCGTGCAGGCGCGGATGACCCGGCTCGAGGAGTCGCAGGTGTTCCTCGACTTCGACCGTCGCATCAGCGCCGCGGCGCTGGGCTACCCGCTGACGGCGTTCATCGAGGTGTACATCGAGCAGAAACAGGCGGCGGAGATCATCGCCGCGCTCACGCAGATCCCCGAGATCGTGCAGGCGCACGGCATGAGCGGTGCCGCAGACCTGCTGGTGCGGGTGGCGTGCGCCGACGCGGAGGACCTCTTCCGGATCGACCGCACCATCCTCGCCTGCGACGGGGTGGAACGCACCGAAACCTCCCTCGCCATGGGTGAGCTGATCCCGTTCCGGGTCACACCGCTGCTCGAGCGCGGTGTGCAGCCGCGCGGCTGAACCACACCAACCGCACCAGCCCCGGCCGCCGCATCCGCTGCACGCGCAAAAAACCCGTCCTGCCGAAGCAGGACGGGCTTTCTGTCTTACCGACGCACCTGGCGAGAGGTGGTCGGCAGAACTAGTGACTAACCTTCGGCCGGAGCTTCGGGTCCCTCTGATGCGGCGTCGCGACCGTGCGTGTCGGCCTCATCGGCGAGGACCGGAGCGAGCGAAAGCTTGCCACGGTCGTCAATCTTGGTGATCTCAACGAGGACCTTCTGGCCCACGCCGAGGACGTCTTCGACGTTCTCCACGCGCTTGCCGCCGGCGAGCTTGCGCACTTCAGAGATGTGCAGCAGGCCGTCCTTGCCCGGGAGGAGCGAGACGAAGGCGCCGAAAGCGGCGATCTTCACGACAGTTCCGAGGAACTGCTCGCCGACCTCGGGGTTGGTGGGATTCGCGACGGAGTTGACCATGATGCGAGCGGCCTCGGCCGACGGACCATCGACAGCGCCGATGTACACGGTGCCGTCTTCCTCGATCGAGATGTCGGCTCCGGTCTCGTCCTGGATCGAGTTGATCATCTTGCCCTTCGGGCCGATGAGCTCGCCGATCTTGTCGACGGGGATCTGCACGCTGATCACGCGGGGCGCGGTCGGTGCCATCTCGTCTGGGGCGTCGATCGCGGCGTTCAGCACGGCGAGGATCGTCGTGCGAGCATCCTTCGCCTGCGTCAGCGCGCCGGCCAGGACCGACGCGGGAATGCCGTCGAGCTTGGTGTCGAGCTGGATCGCGGTGACGAACTCGGCCGTGCCGGCAACCTTGAAGTCCATGTCGCCGAGGGCGTCTTCGGCACCGAGGATGTCGGTGAGAGCCGCGTAGCGGGTCTTGCCGTCGACGGTGTCGGAGATGAGGCCCATCGCGATGCCGGCGACCGGTGCGCGCAGCGGCACTCCGGCGTTCAGCATCGACAGGGTGGAGGCGCAGACGGAACCCATCGAGGTGGATCCGTTGGAGCTGAGCGCCTCGGACACCTGACGGATGGCGTACGGGAATTCCTCCCGGCTGGGCAGCACGGGAACCAGGGCACGCTCAGCGAGCGCTCCGTGGCCGATCTCGCGACGCTTGGGCGTGCCGACCCGACCGGTTTCACCGGTGGAGTACGGCGGGAAGTTGTAGTTGTGCATGTAACGCTTCTTGGTGACCGGGCTCAGGGAGTCGATCGTCTGCTCGAGCTTGAGCATGTTCAGCGTGGTGACACCCAGGATCTGGGTCTCGCCGCGCTGGAAGATAGCGGAACCGTGCACGCGCGGGATGACCGCAACCTCGGCGTCGAGCGGGCGGATGTCGGCCAGGCCGCGTCCGTCCATGCGAACACCCTCGTTGAGCACGCGGGAGCGCACGACGAGCTTGGTGACGGACTTGTATGCCGCGCCGACCTGGTTGTTGGCGGTGGCGGGCAGCTCGCCGGCTTCGACCTTGGCCGCGATGGCGGTCTTGACGGATGCCTTGAGCACGTCGTCGGCATCCTGACGCGCGATCTTGTCGGCGATCAGGTAGACGTCCTTGAGGCCGTCGTACGCGAGGGCTGCGACGGCGTCGTAGGTCTCGGGGGTGTACGGCGGGAACAGCGGGTAGTTGCCGGTGGGCTTGGAGGCCGCGGCGGCCACCTGCTGCTGGGCGACGACGAGCTGCTTGATGAACGGCTTGGACGCCTCGATGCCCTCGGCGATGACCTCTTCGTTCGGCTTGATGGCGCCGCCCTGGATCAGCGTCCAGGCGTTGTCGGTCGCTTCGGCCTCGATCATCATGATCGCGACGTCTTCGCTGCCATCGGCATCCGTCACAACGCGGCCGGCGACGACCATGCTGAACACGGCGTCAACGACCTGCGAGTGCTTCGGGAAGGCGACCCACTGGCCGGAGCCGTTGTCGTCGGGGATGAGGGCGACGCGGACGCCACCGATCGGGCCGGAGAACGGCAGGCCGGCGATCTGGGTCGACATGGACGCGGCGTTGATGGCCAGCACGTCGTAGTACTCGTCGGGCGCGATGGCCAGAACGGTCACGACAACCTGGATCTCGTTGCGGAGTCCGTCGACGAACGACGGGCGCAGCGGCCGGTCGATCAGACGGCAGGTGAGGATCGCTTCGGTCGACGGGCGACCTTCGCGGCGGAAGAAGCTGCCCGGGATGCGGCCAGCGGCGTACATGCGCTCTTCAACATCGATGGTCAGCGGGAAGAAGTCGAAGTTGTCCTTCGGCTGCTTGCTGGCGCTCGTGGCGGAGAGAAGCATGGTCTCTTCGTCGATGTAGGCGGCGGCTGAGCCCTGTGCCTGCTGGGCGAGACGCCCGGTTTCGAAACGGATGGTGCGCTTGCCGTACTTGCCGTTGTCAATAACGGTTTCGGCGAACGTGATTTCTGGACCCTCCATATGGGGGTTCTCTCCTTTGTTTAGACTCGTTTGCCCGTGTGGCGCGCGAGTGGGACATCGGAGCAGGATCAGGCAGGACTAGCTGCCGAACATGTGTTGGGCGCTGACGTTGCTGGCCACCAGTAGAAATTCACCAACGGCGCCTGGTCAGGCGTGTTGGGAAACCACCACCGAGGACCAGCGTCTTGCCAGTCTGCTCCGGGTGTTGCGCGGTGAATCCGAAGATCCACCTCGTCAAGCCTAGCAGAGCAGGGCTTAAACGATAGGGATGCGGGCGTCGAAGACCGGTCCGTCGGCGCAGACCAGCGGGCCCTCCACGCTCGCGTCGGTGCGCACAGGGGCGGCGCAGCCGTGGCAGTAGCCCAGGCCGCAGGCCATGTGCGCCTCCAGCGACGCCTGCACCGGCACGCCCCAGAAGGCGCCGAGTTCGGCGGCCAGCCTGGCGAGCACGCCGGCGCCGCAAACCATGACGACATCGGGCGGGGTTCGCTCCGGAGTCGATGCGTCGAAGTGGTCGCGCAGCCGGGCGGCCAGGGTGGTCAGGGCGCTAGAACCGTCTCGGTCGGTGGCTTCGAGCACCCGCACACCCAGTTCGGCGCAGTCGGCCCGGCCGAGCAGTTGCTCCGGGCGTTGGCCGCTGAGCACCATGGTGGTGCGGATGCCCAAAGCCGCGGCATCCTCGGCGGCGCCCATCACGCCGCAGATACCGACGCCGCGGCCGATCAACAGGGCGGATGCGGCACCGGCGGCGAACTCGAAGCCGCGGCCGAGCGGGCCGGTCACCTGCAGCGTCGCACCGACGGCAACGGCGGCGAGGGCACGGGTGCCGCGGCCGACGATGCCGTAGATCAACTCGATGGTGCCGGGCGTTCCGGGTCTTTCGGGTGTGCCGGCGATGGCCGCTCGGCGACGGTGGATGGCCATTGGGCGCGGCAGGAGGATGCGGTCGCCGCCGCTGGGCGGCACCGTGAGCATCACGAACTGGCCGGCCTGCGCGGTGTGCGCGATGGTGCTGCTGGCCAGGACCAGCCGGCGGTAGCGCTCCCCCACCGGCTCGTGCACGAGAACCTCGGCGTCGTCCCAGACCGGTTGCGGGCGTGGCCCGGCCTGGCGCGGACGCACCGAGATGAGTCCGTCCAACGCCGCGGCATCCGCCTCGGCACAGACCCGCGCCTGCGCGGCGGCCGCCCGGCGCGCCGCGTCAGCGGTCCTGCGCTCGTCGAGCGTGTCAATGCTCACAGTGCGGCCTCCAACTCGAGCAACTCGCGGATACTGCCGAGGCCGGCAATCAGGCACCGCTCCCGCAACCCCCGAGCCACCTCCACCGCCGCGAACGGCCGCGCGAAGCTCGCGGTGCCCACCTGCACGGCGCTGGCGCCCACCGAGAAGTAATCCAGGGCATCCTCGACGCTCTCGACGCCGCCGCAGGCGATCACCGGGATCTGCACCGCCCGCGAGGCGAGCCAGACCAGGCGCAGCACGATCGGCTTGATCGCCGGCCCGGAGAGGCCGCCGATG
Organism: Cryobacterium inferilacus; assembly: GCF_019599185.1. Classification (GTDB taxonomy): domain Bacteria; phylum Actinomycetota; class Actinomycetes; order Actinomycetales; family Microbacteriaceae; genus Cryobacterium; species Cryobacterium inferilacus. The sequence continues at coordinate 86,755 of NZ_JAIEUL010000007.1, forward strand.
ACGTTGCCGAGAATCGGCCGGCGCGTGAGCGCCGCCAGCGGCATCGCGGGGATGGAGTTGGCCACGCAGACCCCGTCCGCTCCGGCTTCCTCTGCGGCCAGGGCGCAGTCGGCGATGGACGCGACCAGCACCGGCAGTTTGACGATGATCGGCCGATCGGTGACGAGGCGAACGGCGGCAACGACAGCGCGGATGGCGGCGGGGTCCGAGCCGATGTCGGTGCCGTCCCGGTCGAGGTTGGGGCAGGACACGTTGAGCTCGTAGGCGGCTCCGTGCTCGCCGAGGGCGGCGACGACCGGGGCGTATTCGCTCACCCGGTGCCCGCCGACGCTGATGATGGTGGGCACGGTCAGGGCCGCGTAGCGCGGGTGCAGTTCGTCCAGGTAGCCGGCCGGGCCGCGACTGGGGATGCCGACGCTGTTGACCATGCCGGCGGGGATCTCGGTGAGCCGGTGCACGGGGTTGCCGCCGCGGGCGGAGCCGAAGACGGTCTTGGTGACGGTGGCGCCGAGTTCGCCCACGGGGATGAGCGCGCCGAGCTCCGGGCCGAAGCAGCCGGATGCCGGCATGACCGGGGTGTGCAGGGTGAGGTTGCCGATGCGCACGGAGAGGTCAACGGCGGGGGCACCGGCTGCCGTACCGACCGGCGCGGCGGCGAAGAACGCGGCGCGGGCATCCGGCTGGTCGGTGTCTGAACGTACGGCGACCATGTGACGACCTGTCTGCGCGGTTGTCACGGCGTCCGTCTCTCAGGACGCACTCTCTCCGGCGCACCGCGACTCAGTCTGCCGCGCACCCCGCGCCGTCAGCAGAGCCGAAAGTCCCGGCAGCTGCTCGCTCGGATGCCCGGCCACGCACTGAACTAGCGGGGCGGGAACATGCCGGCGGGGTTGAAGTCCGCTGGCAGTTCGAACGGGTCGCGCACCCGGCTGGAACGGTCGGAGCGGGCGACGAGGGCCGAGAGCTCGCCAGCGGCACGTTCGATGCGTGCCGGCAGGGTCTGCACCCGGCTATCGATGCGTCCGCCGTCGCCGGTGCCCCAGTCCTCAGAGGCGGCGAACACCGAGGTGGGCACCACCACGGCGTGCAGGTAGGTGAACATCGGCCGCATCGCGTAGTCCAGCGCCAACGAGTGCCGCGCCGTTCCGGCCGTCGCGCCGATCAAGACGGGCTGGTCGGTGAGACTGCGGTTGTCGATGACGTCGAAGAAGCTCTTGAACAGGCCGCTGTAGCTGGTGGTGAAGATCGGCGACACGGCGATCAGGCCATCCGCTGCGGTGACGGCCTCGATCACCTCTTCAAGCCTGGGGTTGGCGAAACCGGTGAGCATGTTGTTCATCACGTCCTGCGCGTAGTCGCGCAGTTCGTAGGTGACCACCCGGGTCGTGACGCCCTCGTCGGCCAACCGCGCCACGGTGGCCGTGGCGAGCTTGTCGGCGAGCAGCCGGGTGGAGGAGGGCTGGCTGAGCCCGGCGGAAACGACGGCCAGAGTGCGCTCGGTCACGACTACGCCCCGGTCTTGCCGGCGCCGGCCAGGCCGAACGCGGCCCCGGTCGCCCGGCGGTGCGGTGCGATGGCGCCGGCGGTGTCGAGGTCGTCGCGCACACCGGATGCCGCGGCCGCGGGTGACGAGGAGCGCTCGGCGGCCAGCCGCAGCGACTCGTGGGTGGGGCCATCCGGCACATCGGCCGGGCGGTTCTTCGCGAACTCACGGCGCAGCACCGGCACAACCTCCTCGCCGAGGATGTCGAGCTGCTTCAGGACCGTCGCCAGCGGCAGGCCGGCGTGGTCCATCAGCCAGAGCTGGCGCTGGTAGTCGCCCACGTAGTCGCGGAAGCCGAGGGTGCGGTCGATGACCTCCTGCGGGCTGCCGACGGTGAGCGGGGTCTGCGAGGTGAACTCCTCCATGCTGGGGCCGTTGCCGTACACCGGGGCGTTGTCGAAGTATGGCCGGAACTCACGCTTGGCGTCCTGCGAGTTCTTGCTCATGAAGACCTGGCCGCCGAGCCCGACGATGGCCTGCGCTGCGGTGCCGTGGCCGTAGTGCTCGAAGCGGTTGCGGTAGTACTTCACCATTTTCGCGGTGTGCGAGGCGGGCCAGAAGATGTGGTTGGAGAAGAATCCGTCGCCGTAGTAGGCGGCCTGCTCGGCGATTTCTGGGCTGCGGATGCTGCCGTGCCAGACGAATGGCGGCACGCCGTTCAGCGGGCGCGGTGTGGACTGGAAGCCCTGCAGCGGGGTGCGGAACTGACCTTCCCAGTCGACGTAGTCTTCCCGCCAGAGACGGCGCAGCAGGGCGTAGTTCTCCAGGGCGAGCGGGATGCCCTGGCGGATGTCCTGGCCGAACCAGGGGTAGACCGGGCCGGTGTTGCCGCGGCCCAGGGTGAGGTCCACCCGCCCGTCGGCGATGTGCTGGAGCATCGCGAAGTCCTCGGCGATCTTCACCGGGTCGTTGGTGGTGATCAGCGTCGTCGCGGTGGAGAGGATGATCCGCTCGGTCTTGGCCGCGATGTAGCCCAGCATGGTGGTCGGCGACGAGGGCACGAACGGCGGGTTGTGGTGCTCGCCGGCGGCGAAGACGTCGAGTCCGACCTCTTCGGCCTTCTGCGCGATAGTGAGCATGGCCTTGATGCGGTCGTGCTCGGTGGGGGTCTGCCCCGTAGTGGGATCGGTGGTCAGATCGCCGACTGTGAAGATTCCGAACTGCATTTCCAGCCTCCAAGACTCAATGCGTTTGCATGTATGTGGGTGACAACGGCAGTCCGGGAGATCTTATTCCCGGCGCCGCTCCCCGCGCTGCTCCCGCCGTGGCTAGCGGCGTGGCTAGCGGCGTGGCTAGCGGCGGGGCCACCCGGTTTCCCTGGGATCGGGGTCCAGGGTGAGGCGGGCGAGGGTGTGCTGGATCGCGACGGCCGCCGCGCCCCTGGCCCAGGACGAGGTGCCGCCGTCATCCACGCTGATTTCCAGCGGGGTGGCTTCAGGGTCGCGACCGGCACGCGCCGCCTGTACGATCTCCGCCGACACGATGTTCCACAACCCCATCCCCTCACCGGAGAGCACGATCGTGTCGACCATCGCGAGGTTGGTGATCAGCGCCACCAGCCGGCCCAACGCCCGGCCGGACGCCTGCAGCACGCCCAGCGCGAGCGGGTCGCCGGCTCCAGCGAGAGCCAGTGCCTCCGCGTAGCCGACCTCGCGTCCCAGCAGCCGCCCCGCCTCTGAACGGATGGCCGACTCGGTGAGCATGGCATCGGAGCAGCCCGGGTGGCCGGCTTCGCAGACCGGGCCGTCGGGGTCGAGTGGCACGTGGCCACCCAGGCCCAGGCCGCTGTTGCGGGTGCTGATGACCGCGTCGTTCACGACGAGCCCGTAGCCCACCCCCACGCCGATGGTGAGCACCGCAAAACTCGCGGCCCTCCGCCCGGCCCCGAACCACTGCTCGGCGGCGGCGAGGCTGGCCACGTCGTTCTCGATCAGCACCGGCACGCCCAGGCGTTCCTCGAGGGCGTCGGCCAGGTTGACGTCCCGCCAGCCGAGGAAGGGAGCGCGGGTGACGACGCGGGCGCCGGTGACGTTGCCGCCGACGGACACACCGACCGCCGCGACGGTCTCGGTGGCGGAGAGCTCGCCGATCAGCGCGACGAGGTCGGCCACGACGGAGTCCACCGTGCGGGCGGCGAGGGTGCGCTCGGCCGACCCGAGCTCGGTGGTGCGCAGATCGGTCAGAACTCCGAAGGCCTCGTCCGCGGTGAGTTTGATACCCACGAACCGGCGGCCGTCCATCCGCACATCCAGCGGCCGGGTGGGCCGCCCCACCCCGGTGGTGCTCTCGTCGCTGACCTCGACGAACAGCCCCCGGTCGAAGAACGGCCGGCTCAGCCGGGTGAGGCTGGCCGGAGAGAGCTGGAGGCGGCGCCCGAGGTCCCCGCGGGAGATCGGGCCGTGCATGAGGACGGCCCGGGCCAGGGCCAGGGCGGACTCACTGAGCGGCGCTTGCTGGAGGGGCGGACTAGCGTCGGTATTCCCGAACAAAATGATCGCCTCCCTGGCTCCCGAGCGGGTAGCGTCTCATCTTGACATACCGGCCCACCCGCACCCGCTGCCGCCCACCGGGGGTGACCCGCTAGATTGGGCGGAGGACTTCTTTCCACCAGAAAACCAATTCGAGCCGCTGGATGCGCGTCTGCCTGGACGACTCCCCGGCCAGGAGGACCCCACGTGACCAGTGTCGACGACCGCACCCCCACCGAGCCCACAGCAGCCGAGCCAGAGCCCGCCGCGACGGCGGCGCCGTGGTGGACCACTGCCGTGGTCTACCAGGTCTACCCGCGCAGCTTCGCGGACTCCAACGGTGACGGCATCGGCGACCTCAATGGGGTGCGCGGCAAGCTCGACTACCTGGCCGAGCTCGGCATCGACGCGATCTGGCTCTCGCCGGTGTACCCGTCCCCGCAGCACGACAACGGGTACGACATCCGCGACTACCAGGACATCGACCCGGTGTTCGGCAGCCTCGCCGAGTTCGATCTGCTGCTGGCCGAGGCCCACGAGCGCGGCATCAAGATCGTCATGGACCTGGTGGTGAACCACACCAGCGACGAGCATCCGTGGTTCGTCGAGTCGCGCTCGTCACTCGACAACCCCAAGCGCGATTGGTATTGGTGGCGGCAGCCGGGCGCGGCCGGCGGCGAGCCGAACGGCTGGGGCAGCGCGTTCAGCGGCCCGGCCTGGACCCTCGACGAGACGACAGGCGAGTACTACCTGCACCTGTTCGCCACGCAGCAGCCCGACCTCAACTGGGAGAACCCCGAGGTGCGCCAGGCCGTGTACACGATGATGAACTGGTGGCTGGACCGCGGCGTCGACGGGTTCCGGATGGACGTGATCAACTTCATCGCCAAGCAGCTGGAGCTGGTCAGCGGGCCGGAAGCGTCGACCCGCGGCGGCTCCCCCATGGGAGCGCAGATCCACGACTACCTGCAGGAAATGCACCTGGCGGTGTTCGCCGGGCGCACCGGTGAGCACCTCACCGTGGGCGAGATGCCCGGCGTGAGCATCGACGACGCCGTGCTGTTCACGGATGCGGCGCGCGCCGAGGTCGACATGATCTTCCAGTTCGAGCACGTCTCGCTGGATCAGGGCACGCACAAGTTCGACCCGCTGCCGCGCGACCTGGTGCCGCTGAAGAAGAGCCTGGCCCGGTGGCAGGACGGCCTGGCCGAGACCGGCTGGAACAGCCTGTACCTGAACAACCATGACCAGCCCCGGTTGGTGTCCAGATTCGGCAACGACGAGGAGTTCCGCTACGAGTCGGCCACCCTGTGGGCGCTCGTACTGCACCTGCACCGTGGCACGCCCTACATCTACCAGGGCGAAGAGATCGGCATGACCAACGTGCGCTTCGACGGCATCGAGCACTACCGCGACATCGAATCGCTCAATCACTATCGCGAGGCCGTTGAGCAATTCGACCAGTCGCCGGCCAGCGTTCTGGCCGGGGTGCACGCCATGGGCCGCGACAACGCGCGCACGCCCATGCAGTGGGACGACTCCGCCCACGCCGGTTTCAGCGCCGGCACCCCGTGGTTGGCGGCGAACCCGAACTACCCGCGCATCAACGTCGCGGCCGACCGGGCCGCAGAGCGCAGTGTCTTCGCGTTCTACCAGCGCCTGATCGAGCTGCGCCACACCGACCCGGTGGTGGCGCTCGGGGCCTTTCAGTTGATCGAACCCGACCACGAGCAGCTGTACGCGTTCACGCGCATCCTGAACGGTCAGACCCTGCTGGTACTGGCGAACGTGTCGGATGCGCCGTTGACGGTGCAGGGCGAATGGCTGCCAGACGACATCTCGGGGGCGACGCTGCTGCTGGGCAACTACCCCGGTGACGGGTCAGCCGCGCTGCGCCCCTGGGAGGCCCGCCTCTACCGGCTCTAACAGAGCCGCTTCTGTGATTCGGGAACAGGTGAGGGGAGCTGGGCGGGCTACTTCTCGCCGCGGAGCGCACGTTCCTCGCGTTCGATCTCCTCGCGACGGGTGGCGTCGACGAGGAGCTTGGCGTTGATGCCCACCAGCGAGTGGCGGCGGCCGTAGGCGAAGTACACGGCGAAGCCGAGCGCCAGCCAGATGGCGAACCGCGCCCAGGTGAGGGTGGTGAGGTTGAGCATCAGCCAGAAGCAGAGCACGGCCGAGAGGATCGGCAGGAACGGCGACCACGGCACCTGGAACGAGCGCTTGAGGTCCGGGCGCTTCTTGCGCAGCACCACCACGGCGATGCTCACGAGCACGAACGCCGACAGGGTGCCGATGTTGATCATCTCTTCGAGCACGCCCACATCGGTGAGGCCGGCGATCAGCGCGACGGCGGCACCGGTGATGATCTGGATGCGCACCGGCGTGCGGCGCTTCTCCGAGGTGACGCTGAGCCAGCGCGGCAGCAGGCCGTCGCGGCTCATGGCGAACAGCACCCGGCTGAGGCCGAGCAGCAGCACCATGATCACGGTGGTGAGGCCGGCCAGGATACCGATGGAGATGACCTGGGCGGCCCAGCCGGCACCTACGGCGATGAACGCGGTGGCCAGCGAGGCGTTGGGGTCTTCGGCGAGCACGGTGTACGGCACCATGCCGGTGAGCACCAGGCTGACGCCCACGTAGAGCACCGTGACGATGGCCAGGCCCGCGAAGATGCCGCGCGGCAGAGTCTTCTGCGGGTTCTTGACCTCTTCGGCGCTGGTGGCGACCACGTCGAAGCCGATGAAGGCGAAGAACACCAGCGAGGCGCCGGCGAGCAGGCCGAACACGCCGTACTGCGCGGGGGCGGCACCGGTCATGAAGGAGAACAGCGACTGGGTCCAGACGTCACTGCCGACGCCATCCGTGGTGGGCACGGCCTCGGGGATGAACGGCGAGTAGTTGGCCGGGTTGATGAAGAACGCGCCGACGATGATGACGAACAGCACGATCGCCACCTTGACGATGGTGAACACGCTGGCCACCCGAGCGGAGAGCTGGGTGCCGAGCACGAGCAGGGTGGTGAAGATGGCGACGATCACGAAAGCGCCCCAGCTCACATCCAGGCCGATCACGTTGATGGTGGCGGGGATGTCCCAGTCCCAGAGCGCGAAGACGTTGCTGAGGTAGATGCCCCAGTACTTGGCGATCACAGCGGCGGCGGTGAGCATCTCCAGGATCAGGTCCCAGCCGATGATCCAGGCCAGCAGTTCGCCGAGGGTGGCGTAGGTGAAGGTGTACGCGGAGCCGGCGACGGGCACCGCTGAGGCGAACTCCGCGTAACACATGATCGCGAGGGCGCAGGTGACCGCGGCCAGGATGAAGGCCAGCGTCACGCTCGGACCGGCGTAGCTGCCGGCCGCCTTGGCGCCCACCGAGAAGATGCCGGCACCCACGGCGACCGCCACTCCCATGATCATGAGGTCCCAGGTGCCGAGGGTGCGTTTGAGGCTGTGCCCCTTCTCCAGGGAATCCTCGATCGAGGATTCAATGCTCTTGGTCCGCCAGAGACTCATGGGTGTATCCGTTCCGTGTAAAGCTCAAGTTTAGGGCCGCGTGTGCCCGTTGGGCAGACCGAAAGTCCCGGCAGGCAACCTCAACGTTTCGTGAGTATCCCGGCGCAGGCATCCGCCTCTGGCTAACGTGGAATGGGTGTCGGGTTCCGGTCGGATCCGCCGACCACCGATCAATCACCCGATCAGAAGGAGAGAACACATGACGACCACCGAACTTTCCGGCAAGCGCATCGCCTTCCTGCTCACCGACGGTTACGAAGACAGCGAGCTCTCCAGCCCCTGGCAGGCCGTGACGGATGCCGGCGCCACCGCCGTCCTGGTCTCCCCCGCCACCGGCAGCATCACGGGCAAGAAGGGACATTCCCAGTACGTCGACCTCGCCGTGGCCGAAGCCAAAGCAGACGACTTCGATGCCCTCGTCCTCCCCGGCGGTGTCGTGAACGCCGACCACCTGCGGATGGACACCGACGCGATCGCCTTCACGCGGGACTTCTTCGCCGCGCACAAGCCGGTTTCGGCCATCTGCCACGCCGCCTGGATCCTGATCGAGGCCGGCGTGATCGAGGGGCGCACCCTCACCTCCTATCCGAGCCTGAAGACCGACCTGGTCAACGCGGGCGCCACCTGGGTGGATGAGGAGGTGGTGGTGGACCAGGGCCTGGTCTCCAGCCGCACCCCGGCCGACTTGCCGGCGTTCAACGCCAAGGTGATCGAAGAGATCACAGAGGGCGCACACGCCGGTCAGACGCTGTAGCCGCTCAGCCGGGACGCCTGGCGTTGGGCAGCTGAAGCACGGCCTCCGCGGCCTGCTCGAGGGCCCGGCCGTAGGCTGCGCCGTGACCGGCGGCGTGCACGGCCAACGGATGCAGCTGGTGCAGCTGGTGCAGCGGGGTACGTGCCCGCCAGCCGGGCACCAACCGTGCGGCCGACTCGTAGCCGGCGGTGATGTCGTCGAGGAAGGGGCAGCCGAACAGGGCGAGCATCGCCAGGTCGGTCTCGCGGTGACCACCGTGCGCGGCCGGGTCGATCAGCACCACCCCGTCCGCTGACCACAGCACGTTGCCGGTCCACAGGTCACCGTGCAACCGGGCCGGCGGGGCGCCGTCGTCGAAGTCGCCGGCCTCGATGCGGGCGCAGGCGGCGTGCACGACCTCGGACTGGCGCGCCGTGATCCCGCCGACGTCCAGGGCGATGTCGAGGTATGGCAGCACCCGGAAGCGCGCGTAGAAGGCACCCCAGGTGGGCTCCTCGGCGGCCGGCAGGCTGCGGTTGCCGATGAACAACGGGCCGCTCCAGGCATCCGGTGGCGCACCGAAAGCCGTCGCACCGGCCGAGTGGGTGACCGACAGGGCGGCGCCGAACGCGCGCGCGGCGGCCCGGGTGGGCGGCACCTCGTCGACGGTCTCGAGCACGATGTGACCCGGCTCAAGGTCCAGCACCTGCGCCGTGCGCACTCCGCCAGGCACCGCCAGCCACACCAGCCCGGCGGCCTCGGCCTCGAAGAAGCCGGACGGTGCGCCGTGGCGACGCTTGTTGAAGCCGCGGGGGTCTGCGCCGAAGTCGGTCATCTCTCCACTGTGGCCGCATGCGCGCCCCGCCGCACCCCCTTCGCCCCGCGTGCCGGGAGAAAAAGATGTCAAGGCAGGGTTGACATCAGGGTGCTCGTCAAGACATTCTTGACACATGAAGACCACGACCGAGTTCCCACGTCCACGCTGGTACGCCGCCGCCGTCATCGGTGCCGTACTCGCCATCGCCGGCTTCTCCGCCGCCGCCGCACTGGTCGACGACGACCTGGCCGACGGTGTTTTCGGTTTCTTCACCGGCATACTCGCCGCGTTGCTGCTCGCCGCGGTGCTCTGGGTCGAAATCGGCCGGTACCGGCTGGCCCGCATGCGCGACGCGGCGGCCCTCGACGCGCTCGAGCCCCTCCGTGCCGCCTCAGACACCGGTGTGGCCGCCCCGACCAGCCGCAGCCAGACCACCGAGCGATGACGGTTCAGCCCGAGGGACGCATCCCGACCCTGCTCACCACCGCAGAGGCCACCGCGGTGCGGGACGCCGTGGCCGAGGCCGTGCTCGGCGCCCCGGCCGGCCTGCGTGCCGATCTCGAGCGCGACCCGGATGCCTACCTCCGCCTGGTCAGTGCCAGCCGGACGGCCGCGGAGGAAACCAGTCGGATCCTGCGGGACTCGATCAACGGCGCCCGCGCCGCTGGGCACAGCTGGGACACCCTGGGCAAACTCCTCGGCGTGAGCCGGCAGGCCGCTCAGCAGCGGTTCTCCAGCACCAGCCAGCCGGCGCCGGCGCGCTCGGCAGACGCCGGGCAGCCTGCCCGCAAGGTGCTGAGCCCGGTCACCGCGTTCGACGAGATGGCCCTGCTGGCCGCCGAGGGCCGCCGCGGCTGGCACGTGGTGGATTTCGGCACCCTGTTCCACGTGCTGGAGGCCTCCGACCGGCAGTGGGAGCACCGCCGACTGCTCTGGACCCCTGGCAATGCCGCCCGGCGGCACCTCGAGGCCGACGGCTGGAGCCTGGTGCGCGAGACGACCTTCCCGTGGGGCTACTACACCCGGGAGCTCGATGCGCCGGCGGAGCCGGTCTGACCCGCGGCATCCGGGCACACAAAACGGGCCGCCACCCGAGGGTGACGGCCCGTTTCGAAGAAGATCGCGTTATCAGCGAACCATTCGGCTACTACCTAGCGGCGCAGGCCGAGACGCTCGATGAGCGAGCGGTAACGGTTGATGTCCACGTCGGACAGGTAGCCGAGCAGACGGCGACGCTGACCAACCAGGAGGAGCAGGCCACGACGCGAGTGGTGGTCGTGCTTGTGCTCTTTGAGGTGCTCCGTGAGGTCGAGAATGCGCTGCGTAAGCATTGCAATCTGGACTTCGGGGGAACCCGTGTCGCCCGGGTGGGTAGCGTACTTTTCGATGATCGCCTTCTTAGCATTAGCTTCGAGTGCCATAGATGGGATCCCCTTTCTCTCACTGCGCGGTGCTCGGGGCAGAATGCCTGAGCTCTCTTTATCCGCGGCCGTTGAACGGCAACCTCAAGAGCTTAGCAGAGTTGACCCTCCCCCGCCGGATGCGGGTTCCTCCCCGCGCGAACCACCACATCAAGCGCGGGTTGGGCGAGCCCGCGCTCACACTCGCCGATGATTGAATAGTCCTCCCCCGCGTGGGGGATGCACAGCATCAGCACGAGCACCAGCCGCACGACACGAGGAGCACTCCCGATGGCATCGAACAGCGTGAACCAGAGCGCCTCCCCCGTGACCACCTCGCCGGCGAGCACTCCGACATCCGGTGATATCACCCTGTCGCTCTCGGCGACGCCCGTGCTCAGCTACGCCCTCGCCTACAACCGCATCAACGTGGTCGGCCGGGTGGGCGTCGACAACCGCGGCCCTGCCCTGCGCGAAGCCGTGCTGCGGCTCGAGGTGGTCAGCGCCGGCGACACCGTCGGCAGCGCACGCGACCTGCTCGTCGACCTCGCCGCCGAACGCCCCGCCACCTTCACGGATGTCTCCCTCACCGTCGACCCCGCCGCGATGCTGCTCATCGAGGAACAGCGCCCGGCGGAGATCCGCGCCAGCCTGCTGGTCGGCGGCACCGTTCTGGCCGAGGCCGCAACGCCCATCCAGCTGCTCGCCGCCCAGCAGTGGATCGCCCAGCCCGTGGAGCTCGCGCTGGAGATGCTCTCCGCGCACGTGCTGCCGAACCACCCGGAGATCCCTGCCCTGCTGGGCGAGGCCGCGGAGCTGCTCGAAGCGCGAACCGGTTCGGCGGCGATGCCGGGCTACGGCCACGGGCCCGAGCGGGTCGACCAGGTGGTCGAGGCCGTGTTCGACGCCATGCGGGCCCGCGGTATCCGTTATGCCACCCCACCGGCCAGTTGGGCCGACGAGGGCCAGAAGGTGCGCACCCCCGGCGAGGTGCTCGGCAGCACGCAGCCGGCCGCCGGCGCGGACGAGGCCCCAGAGAGCGACGCGCCCATCGCGGCAGACACCACGGCAAACCTCACGGCAGGCTCACCGTCCGGCCCGCTGCCCACCGGCGGCGTGGGCACCTGCCTCGACACCGTGGTCGTCCTGGCGGCCGCCCTCGAACGGGCCGGGCTGCATCCGTTGCTCTGGGTCGTCGCCGGGCACGCGTTCCTCGGCTACTGGCGCGAGGAGGAGACCCTCAATGCCCCCGCGCTCACCGATGTCGCCGAGGTGATCAACCTCATCGACCTCGACCTGATCCGCCTCCTCGAGACCACCGCGGTCACCGACCGGCACGCCGGCACTCCGGTCAGCTTCGCGCAGGCACAGCGCTCCCCCTACCTGCAGTGGCTCGCCGACCTCGGCACCGTGATCGGCGTCGTCGATGTGGTGCAGGCGCGCCGCACCCACATTCGGCCGTTGCCGGCCCGCACCGTGGCCGCGGACGGCACCGTGATCGTCACCGAGTACCGGCCCGGCGAACCGGCCGCCACCTCGGCAACCGCCCCCGGTACGACGGATACGACTCCCGCCGGAACCCCGCCCGGTGCCACCACCGCGACCTCGGCCCCCGCAGCGGCCGCCGAGCTGGCCACCCCACCGCGCATCAGCCAGTGGAAGAATGCGCTGCTCGACCTCAGCCTGCGCAACCGGCTGATCAACTTCACCGAACGCGGTGCCCTCGCGATGACCGTGCCCGACCAGCAGCTGGCCGGCGTGGAGGACCTCGTCACCGACGGTACCGGCCTTTCGTTGCTGCCCGCGGACCGGATGAGCACGACGGACAAGGAGCGCGGCACCCGATTCGGCCGGGACCTGCCCGTCGACCAGCTCACGGCCGTGCTCAACGACAAGCACGCCGTGTACGCCGACGTCACCGATGCCGCATACGCCACCAGGCTGCGGGCGCTGGCCTACAAGGCGCGCACCGTGGTGCAGGAGACCGGCGCGAACAACCTCTACCTGGCGTTCGGGTCGCTGGTCTGGACCGTGAACGACCGGGAGCTGCGCAGCCCGCTGGTGCTCGTGCCCGTGGTACTCGAACCGGCCGGCCGAGGCGGCGACTACCGGGTGCGGCTCGACGAGGCCGGCGCCTCCACCCCCAACTACTGCCTGCTCGAGAAGCTGCGCCAGCTGCACGGCCTCACCATCCCTGGCCTGGCCACTCCGGCGGAGGATGCCGCCGGCATCGATCTGGCCGCCGCGTTCCGCGCCACCAGGGAAGCCCTGCTGACCGCCGGCCTGCCGTTCCGGGTGGAGGAGACCCTCGACCTGTCCATTCTGCAGTTCGCGAAGTTCCGGCTTTGGAAGGACCTCGACGAGAACTGGCAGACCCTGGCGCAGAACTCCCTGGTCAACCACCTCGTGCACACCCCAACCCAGCCGTTCGTCGACCCGGTGCCGCTGCCGCACGCCGTCGACCTCGACGCTCTCGGCGCCGAGTGCCCCGTTCCCGGCGACTCGTCGCAGCTCGCCGCCGTGGCCGAAGCCATCGCTGAACGCACCTTCGTTCTCGAGGGCCCTCCGGGCACGGGCAAGTCGCAGACCATCACCAATCTGCTCACCCGTGCCGTCTACGAGGGCAAGAAGGTGCTCTTCGTCGCCGAGAAACGCGCCGCCCTGCAGGTGGTGCAGGCCCGCCTGAACGAGGTGGGCATGGGCCCGTTCGCCCTCGACCTGCACGACAAGGCCAGCAAGCCGGCGGCCGTGCGAGCCCAGATCCGGCAGGCCCTCGAACACGAGGTGACCGTGGACGGCCAGGGCCTGAAGAACGACCTCGACGTGCTCGGCACCGCCAGGCGCGGCCTGGCCAGGTACACCGACCGGCTGCACGAGGAGAACAACGCCGGCCTGTCGTTCTACTCCGCCCGCACCGCGCAGCTCACCGCCGACGACGACGTGCGGGCGCTGCCCGTGCCGGCCGACCTGCCCGCGCGCATCACGGCCGACGAGCTGGCCGAGCTGCGACGGATGCTGCGGGACCTGCCAGACGTGACCGATCCGGTGCGGCCGCGGCCGCAGCATCCGTGGGCATTCGTGACCGCCCCGCCGGCCACCCCACTGGACCCGGCCCAGGTGGCCAGGGCCGCCGCCGCGCTCGACGAGGCGCTGGCGGCCCTACCCCGCACCGACGGGACGAACACCGCCGGGACGAACACCGACCCCGCCGCCGCGGTGGTCGCCACCGTGGCCAGCCCCACCGAGTTCGTCACCCTCGGTCGTCTCGCCGCCGCCGATCGGGTACCCCTGGCGACGCTCGACGGCACCCGCACCCCTGCCTGGGTCGCCGCCGCTGCCGCCGCCGAACAGGCCACGACGGCCTTCAGCCAGGGCGCCCACCCGGCACTGACCGTGCTCACCCCCGGCGCCCTGCGGCTCGACGCCGCGGCCCTGCACCGTGACGCCCAGGCGGCGGATGCGTCGGGCTTCTTCGGTCGGCGCGGCCGCCGGAAGGCCGTGCTCGCCCGCCTCACCGGCGACCTGCGTCCAGGCGCGAAGCTGCCCCTCGGCGCGCTCTCCACCGTCACCGGTCAGCTCGCCGACAGCCACGCCGAACTGCTGGCCCTGCGAGCCACGGTGCGTGCCGTGGACGGCGTGAGCATCGACGACGACTGGAACCCGCTCGCCGGAGACACCCCGCAGACCGGCCGCGACCTGCTGGTCGGCCGTCTGGCCTGGCTGCGCTGGGCAGGTGGCGTCGTGGCGCCGGACCACCGGGAGCTCGGCGCCGATTTCGTGGCCGCGCTGCGCGAGTACCTGGAGCCGGAGAACCCGGCAAGCCCGGCCAGGCCCGATGCCGCCCTGGCCGCCGCACTCGAGCGTGCCCTGCTCGCGCTGCAGGCCGTGCTCACCGCCACCGGGGCCGGGCCGGCCGCCGTCACCGCCTGGGCCGCAGACGGCGGACTGGTGTCGGTGTGGAGCCGCGGCGCCGACGAACGCGACGCGCAGGCCCCCGGCCTGCCCACCCTGGTGCGGTGGGTGGCGCTGCTCGAACACCTGCAGCCGCTCAGCCGGCTCGGGCTCACGGCCGCGCACGCCGCGATCCTCCGCGGCGAGGTCGACGCCGACGACGCCGGGCTGGCGTTCGAGAAGGGCCTGGCCATCGCATCCGTCGCCGAACGCGGTCAGGCCACCACCCTGGACCAGTTCGACCCGGCCGCGCAGAACCGGTCGATCACCCGCTTCACCACCTCCTCGGGCGCGGTGCGCAGGCACCTGCCCACCTTCATCCCGTACAGCGTGCTGCGTCGGCGCACCATCGGCGCCACGGCAGGTGCTGTGGCTGATGCCACGGCTGAGACGGATGCCGCCAGCACGGCCAGACTGGGCCTGCTCAAGCGTCAGCTCGACCGGCAGCGCGGCGGCATGGGGGTGCGCGAGCTGATGCACGAATTCGGCGACCTGATCACCGACATCCTGCCGTGCATGCTGATGAGCCCGGAGTCGGTGGCGCGGTTCTTCCCCGCCCAGGCCGACCTGTTCGACATCGTGGTCTTCGACGAGGCCTCGCAGGTGCGGGTGTCCGATGCCGTCGGTGCCATGGGTCGGGCCCGGTCGGTGGTGGTCGTCGGCGACAGCAAGCAGATGCCGCCCACCTCGTTCGCCGAGTCCGCGATCGGCTCCGGCGACGACGACGGCGACACCCTCGAGTTCGTGCGCGACGAGGAGTCGATCCTGTCGGAGTGCGTGCAGGCGCAGGTGCCCAGCAAGTGGTTGTCGTGGCACTACCGCAGCCAGGACGAGTCGTTGATCGCGTTCAGCAACCGGGCGTACTACCGCGACCGGTTGTCGTCGTTCCCGGCGCCGCATCACGGCGGGGTCACCGACGGTTCTGCTGGCAGTGTCGGCTCGACTGGCAGTGCCGGCTTGACTGACAGTGCCGGTGCGGATGCCGCCGCCGGCGTCGCGGGCTACGGTGTGAGCCTTCGCCGGGTCGACGGCTCGTTCCTGCGCAGCGGAAAGGGTAAGAACCTGCGCACCAACCCGGTCGAGGCCGAGGCCATCGTGGCCGAGATCGTGGCCCGCTTCGCCGCCGACCCGGACGGCGTGCCCTCGATCGGTGTGATCACCTTCAACGTGCAGCAGCGGGCCCTCATCGAGGGAAGCCTGCGCGACAGCGGCGATCACCGCATCGTGAGTGCGTTGGAGAGCGACAGTGACGGCCTGTTCGTGAAGAACCTCGAGAACGTGCAGGGTGACGAACGCGACACCATCCTGTTCTCCACCGCGTTCAGCGCGGATGCCTCCGGCCGGCTGCCGTTGAACTTCGGTCCGCTCAACCTGCCGGGCGGCGAGCGCCGCCTGAACGTGGCGATCACCCGGGCCAGGCGCCAGGTGATCGTGTTCAGCAGTTTCGCGCCCGCCGACCTGCGTGCGGAGGAGACCATCTCCGCCGGGGTGAAGGACCTGCGCGCCTACCTCGACCTCGCCGCCGGCGGCTCCGACGGGCTGGCCAGCCCGCTGCGGCAGTCCGGCGCGCTGGACCGGCACCGGGAGGAGATCGCCGAGTCCCTGCGCGAGCGCGGCTTCGCGGTACACACGGATGTGGGACTCTCCGACTTCCGGGTGGACCTGAGCGTGGCGACCATCGGGGCGCCCACGCATCCGGTGATGGCCATACTGCTCGACGGTCCCACCTGGGCCGCCCGCCGCACGGTCTCCGACCGGGACGGGTTGCCGGTCGAGGTGCTCTCCCGGCTGATGGGCTGGCCGGCGGTGGAACGGGTGTGGATGCCGGAGTGGCTGGGCGACCGGGACGCCGTGCTCGACCGCCTCGCCGAGCGGCTGAACGCCCTGGATGCCGCCCGCCAGGCGCACGAGGCGGCCGCGCTGGCCTAGCTGCACGCTCGCGGCACGCGTTCGTCCCGGCGGCACGTGTTCCAACCTGGGCCGCCGGGCACAACGCGTGCCGCCGGGAACACCACGTGCCGCGACAACAGCGCAGCTCAGAGCACGGTGAACCCCGCGGCGAGCGGCGCCCGGCCGGTGGCGGCGCGCAGCAGCGGCGCGGCCACCCCCTGGTGCACGGCCAGGTCGGCGAGCACGTGCAGGGTCGCGGCCGCGGCGGCCGCCGGCACGGTCTGCTCGGCGGCCGGCACGCCCTGGCTCTGCAGCAGGTCGCTGGTGTGCACGGTGAGTTCCACCGTGCGCGACGGCAGGTACTCGGCAATCCGGATGCGCCCCGCCGGGGTGTCCGCCGGTTCGGTACCGCTCAGCGTGGCCACCCGGGCCAGCACCCGGGCGGCGATCGCGGCGACGGCGGCCGCCGGCTGGGCGCCCAGGGTGGCGGCGGTCTCCCGTCCGCGCTGGGCGATGATCTCCGGGGTGCCGGCGGCGAGCGCTCGAGCGAAGTACGCGGCCGGGGAGGTGACCTCCACCGGGGCGGCACTGCCGGCGGCATCCTTCTCGGCGGCCAGGTCGAGGTAGGTCTCGACGGTGGAGAGCGCGCGACTGGTGTGCCCGATGAGGTCCCGCACACTCCATTCGCCCAGGCCCACCTCGTTCCAGCCGGCCGGCTCGTCGGTGGCACGCTCGGCAATGCCGGCGGTCACCGACACGAACCACCTGGTGGCCGCGTCGAAAGCGACCACGATGTCTGTCCAGTTCCGCGGAGTCTCACTCATGCCGCCAGAGTAGCGGCACCGTGCTCCCCGGGTACAGGGCGGCCCCGTTTCCTCTCGCCGCCAGGGTCAGAACACCCGTGCGGCGATCTCGGCCGGCGCCCCCAGCAACGCCTCGATCTCGTCGTCGAGCCGCACCAGCGTCAGCGACGCCCCGGCCATGTCGAGCGAGGTGCAGTACTCGCCCACATAGCTGCGTCCCACCGTGATGCCCAGCTCGGTGAGCCGCTCGTGCGCCCGCCCGAACAGGATGTACAGCTCGCTGATCGGGGTACCGCCCAGCCCGTTGATCATCAGCGCCACCCGGTCACCGGCCACGTATGGCAGGTCGTTGACGACGGCATCCAGCATCTCGTCGGTCATCTCGTTGGCGCTGGTCAGCTTGGCGCGGCGCCGGCCGGGTTCACCGTGGATGCCAACGCCCACCTCGATCTCGTCGTCGCCGAGCTCGAACAGCGGTGAGCCCTTCGCGGGTGGCGTGCAGGAGGTGAGGGCGATACCCATGGTGCGGGTGACGCTGTCGACCTTCTCGCCGATGCGCACCAGTTCGTCCAGGTCAGCGCCCTGCTCGGCGGCTGCGCCGACGGCCTTCATCACGAAGAAGTTACCGGCCACCCCGCGCCGGCCCACCGTGTAGGTGGAGTCCTGCACGGCGACGTCATCGTCGATGAACAGGGTCTTCACGTTCACACCGTCGGCGGCGCTGAGTTCCTGCGCCATTTCGAAGGCCATCCGGTCGCCGGTGTAGTTGTTCACCAGCAGCAGCACCCCTTTGGGCGAGGCCAGCAGTTTGGTGGTCTCGTAGACGTAGTCCATCGGCGGTGCGGCGAACACGTCACCGGGGCAGGCGGCGTCGAGCATGCCCCTGCCGACCGTCATCACGTGCGCCGGCTCGTGCCCCGAGCCGGATCCCTGGATGATCGACACCCGGTCGGGGCTGGGGCTGTCGGCGCGCATGATCAGGTTGTAAGCGGGCACGTACTTCAGCGTGTCCGGGTTGGCCAGGGCGATGCCCTTGAGCATCTCGGGGACGTACTGCTTCGGATCGTTGACGAATTTCTTCATGGCTCCCTCTCTGGGCGGTGCTGGCGGTGGCGGTGCTGGCGGTGCTGAGTTGCTGGCAGTGCTGAGGTCAAGCAGTCAGTGCGGTCAGTCGGTGCGCGAGTCAGTCAGTTCGGTCAGTCGGTTCGGTCAGTCGGTGTGGCTGGACGGCCGCTCGGTCTCGACCCGGTCGGCCCACTCGGCGCTGAGCCGTTCCAGGATCACCGCGACCGCCACCGCGCCGGGGTCCGGCGAGCCGATGCTGCGCTCCCCCGTGTAACTGGCGCGGCCGCGTCGGGCCTGCAACATCGAGGTTTCGTCTGCGCTCCGCCTGGCTACCCCGGCCAGGTGCCGCAGGGTGGTGGGCGCGTCGGTACCGGCCGCCAGGTCGCTCTCCAACGCCGCCGCCACGGGAACGAGGGCGTCGAGCAGGGTCTTGTCGCCCAGATCGGAGTGGCCGCGGGTCTTGATGCCGTCGATGGCGTTGCGCAGCATGTCGAGGGCGTCCCTGCCGGTCACCTCGTCCTTGCCCTTGACGGCCATGGACGCGCGCAGGAACGCTGTTCCCCAGAGCGGCCCGGAGGTGCCCCCGATACGCCCGGAGATCACCCTGCCCACCTTCTGCAGGAACGCACTCGGGCTGGACCGGTCGTATTCGTCCCAGTCCGCGAGCACGATCTCGAACCCGCGGGCGAGTGAGTAGCCGAAGTCGCCATCGCCGACGACAGCGTCGAGGTCACCGAACTCTTTCTCGTTGTCCACGCAGGTCGAGGCGATGCTGTGCACCACGAATTCGGTGTCGGCCAGGCTGGTCATGGGGTCTCACTCTCTGTCTGGGCGGCGGCTGTCTGGGCGCCTTCTGTCTGGGCCGCTTCTGTCTGCGCCGTGCTGGCGGATGCGCCGGGTGCCGCCAGAAGGATCGCGGCCAGATCGCTCAGGCGCACGTACCCCCTCGGGCGTATTCCCAGCGGGTCGCGCAGCACCTCGGCGGCGGGGCCGGTCGCCTCCCCCAGGGAGGAGACCACGAGGGCGGCGCCGGCGAAGTCCTCTTCGGCGGTGTAACTGCTCACCGTCACCACCGTGGTCAGACCCGCGGCGAGCGCCGCCTGCAGTCCATTGGCGCTGTCCTCGATCACGAGGGTCTCTGCGGGGGTCGCACCCAGTTCCCTGAGGGCATGCAGGTAGATATCGGGGGCGGGTTTCTTGGCCGGCACGATATCGCCGGCGAACACCCGGAAGCGTTCCGCCAGCTCGGCTCCCACGGCATGCGTGAGCACTGCCCGCACCGACGCGTCGGCGGAGGTCGACGCCACGGCGAGGGTCCAGCCGGCGCGGGCGGCCTCCTCGGTGAGCCGGCGGATACCCGGCCGGCCCGGCAGGACGCCGGCGGCCACCCGTTCGGTGTAGATCGCGGTCTTGCGGGCGTGCCAGGCCCGGATGGTGTCGGCCCAGCCGGCCGGATCGCTTGGCAGACCGAGCTCCAGGGCCAGTTCGGGGGTGAGGATGCTGGTCATCCGTTCCTTACCGCCGCCGATCTTCACCTTCTCGGCGTAGTCGGCGTCGCTCCAGTGCACGGGCACCCCGAACTCGTCGAAGGTCTGGTTGAACGCCGGTAGGTGGCCGTCCCGTTCGGTGTCGGCGAGCACCCCGTCGCAGTCGAAGATCAACGCCGGCATCTCAGGCCTTCCCCGCGCTGCCGAACTGCTCGGCCAGCCCAGTGGTGAGGTTGACGATGTCGGTGCGCACCTTGGCGAACAGCGACGGCGGGTCCCACTTGTCGCGGGCCTGCGCATCCGTGAGGAAGGACAGGTTGGATTTCATGTAGGTGATCTTGAGCGCCGTGGAGATGTTCACCTTGGCGCAGCCGCGACTGATCAGATCGGTGAACTGGGCGTCGGTCATGCCACTGCCGCCGTGCAGGGCGATGGGGATGGGGTGGGCGGCGACGAGGTCGCTCACCCGCTGGAAGTCGAGCACCGGTTCCCGCTTGTAGACGCCGTGCGCGTTACCGATCGACGGCGCGAACACATCCACACCGGTGGCCTCGATAAACCTGAGTGACACCTCCAGGCTCTGTCTGGCGGCCTCGGTGTCACTGCCGACGCCGTCTTCCACACCGGTGATGGACTCGATCTCGCCCTCCACGTGGGCGCCGAAGCTGCGGGCCTGCCGCACCACCTCGATGGTCTGGCGCTGGTTCTCCTCCACCGGCAGGGTGGATGCGTCGAAGAGCACCGAGTTCCAGCCCCGCTCGAGGCACTCCGTGATCACGTCCCGGTCGGGGCAGTGGTCCAGGTGCAGCGCCACCGGCACCTCGATGCCGGCGGTCATCGCCGACCACATCGCGAACAGAACGTCTGACCCGATCGACTTGACGGTCTTCACCGACGTCTGCACGATCACCGGCGAGCGCGCTTCGACCGCCCCGGCGAGGACCGCCTCCATTGTCAGGTCGTTGACGATGTTGATCGCGGGAACGCCGTATTTCTCGGCGAACGCACGATCGACGATCTCCTTGAGAGTGCTCACGGCCATGTGCGCCTCGCTTCCTCGCGTGTTGCTGGGGACTGTAGGCGTCAACCGGGCAACGGGCAATGGGCAGCGCGCAATGCGGCAAGGGCAGCGGGCAGCGCGCCATCGCTCTCACGGCGCACCTCCACGCTCGCAGCACACCTGTGTGCTCGCGGCGCAGGGTAATGCGCGAGTTATCCCCCGCTACGAGCACCACCCTGCGCTGCGAGGGTGGGGCACGGTGGCGCGGGCGCCAGCTAAGCCAGCGCGGGTTGTTTGCTGAGCCCCGGCTCGTTCCAGGTCTTCACGATGGCCCAGCCGACGGCGGCGATGGGCACGGCGAGCACCGCACCGATGATGCCGGCCAGAACGGTACCGGCGGTCAGGGCGACGAGGATGACCAGCGGGTGCAGTTTGAGTGACTGGGCCATCACCACGGGCTGCAGGAAGTTGCCCTCCAGCTGGTTCACCAGCACCACGATGCCGACGACGATCAGCGCCACGACGAGACCGTTCGCGACCAGGGCGACGAGCGCAGCCAGGATGCCGGCCACTGTCGCACCGATCAGCGGGATGAACGACGCGAGGAAGACGATGACGGCCAGCGGCAGCGCCAGCGGCACACCGAGGATGGCGAGGCCGATGCCGATCGCCGCGGCGTCGACGAACGCCACGATGGCCGTGCCCCGCACGTAGCCGCCGAGCACGCGCACCGAGGTGGTGCCGATGCGACGGCCGCGCTGCAGGCGCTCCCCGCGGAACGGGCTGAGGAAGAACTTCCAGATGACGTCGCCGTCCTTGAGGAAGAAGAACAGGATCACGATGACCAGCACGAGACCGGTGAAGAATTCGCCGGCCGCCGCGGCTCCCGCGAGGGCGCCCGAACCGAACTGGCTGCTGGTGAGGAACTCGACGCCCTGGTCGCGGAAGTCCTCGAGCTGGGTGGCGTCGATGGCCAGCGGACCCTCGGTGAGGTAGGTGAACAGCTGGTCGATACCGTCGGAGGCGCTCGTGGCCAGCTCGCTCCACTGATTCTCCACGGCGACCACGATGAGGGTCACAATGCCACCGAAGACGATGATGGCGGTGAGGAGGGTGACCCAGGTCGCCACGATGGGCGACAGGCCACGGCGGCGCAGCCATCCGACGACCGGGCTCAGTGCGGACGCGAGGATGATGGCGATCAACACCGGGATCACCACGAGCTTCACCTGCACGAGGATGAACACGATCACGGCCACCAGCGCGAGCGCCAACAGAATCTGTGCGCTCCGCAGTCCGAGCCAGCCCAGCTTGTCGGTCAGCAGGGTGCGCAGCGTCGTCGGGGCGGATGTCTGGGGAACGGCCTGACGGGCGCCGGAGTTGTCGGGAATTCGCATGTCACCACCCTAAACAAGGATTCGGGGCAGATCCGGGTATAACGCGCAGAGATCGTGGTGAGAACGAAGCGAATTTTTGCCCTCGACGTTCATACAATACACAGGTTTTCACTCTGCGACACCCGTGAAATTCCCAGCGTCGTGGAGTGCAGTGGAGGGTGTTCCGGCGCGGTCTGTTGCCGAGAACGAACCACCGAGAAGCACCACAGAGGATGCCGTGCGCCACAAGCGCGAACCGACCGGTTCAGGTGTCAGGACAGGTATCAAGGAGGATACAAAATGGCAGGAAACAGGGCAGTTGCTTACGAGGGACCGGGCAAGGTCGACGTTATCGACATCGATTACCCCACCTTCGAGCTGAAGGACGGACCCGGCGTGAACCCGGCGAATGTCGGCCGGCAGGTTCAGCACGGTGTCATCCTGAGAACCATCACCACCAACATCTGCGGCTCGGACCAACACATGGTGCGCGGCCGCACGACCGCCCCGACCGGTCTGGTGCTCGGCCACGAGATCACCGGTGAGGTCGTGGAGGTCGGCCGCGACGTCGAATTCATCAAGGTCGGCGACATCGTGTCCGTCCCGTTCAACATCTCCTGCGGTCGCTGTCGCAACTGTAAGGAGCGCAAGACGGGCGTCTGCCTGAACGTCAACCCTGACCGTCCGGGTAGCGCATACGGCTATGTCGACATGGGGGGTTGGGTCGGCGGGCAGTCGCAGTACGTGCTGGTGCCGTACGCGGACTGGAACCTGCTGAAGTTCCCCGACCGGGAGCAGGCCCTGGAGAAGATCCTCGACCTCACCATGCTGTCGGACATCTTCCCGACCGGATTCCATGGTGCCTTCACGGCGGGGATCGGCGTGGGCTCCACGGCCTACATCGCCGGCGCCGGCCCGGTGGGCCTCGCGGCGGCGGTCTCGGCACAGCTACTCGGAGCGGCCGTCGTGATCGTCGGCGACCTCAACCCGGAGCGGCTCGAGCAGGCCCGCAGCTTCGGCTGCGAGACCGTGGACCTCACCAAGGGTGAGCCGCAGGATCAGATCGAACAGATCCTCGGTGTGCCCGAGGTGGATGCGGCGGTGGACGCCGTCGGATTCGAGGCGCACGGCCACGGAAAGGACGCCGGCAAGGAGAAGCCGGCCACCGTGCTGAACTCGCTGATGAAGGTGACCGCGGCCGGTGGAGCGCTCGGAATTCCCGGGCTCTACGTCACGGGCGACCCGGGCGCCTCCACGGAGGAGGCCAAGGTCGGATCGCTCTCGATCAGCCTGGGCACCGGCTGGGCCAAGTCGCTGTCGTTCACCACCGGGCAGTGCCCGGTGATGAAGTACAACCGGCAGCTGATGATGGCGATCCTGCACGACAAGGTGCAGATCGCCAAGGCCGTGCACGCACAGCCGATCAGCCTCGAGGATGCCCCGCGCGGGTACGCCGAGTTCGACGCCGGTGCGGCGACGAAGTACGTGCTCAACCCGAACGGCTACCTCAAGGACTGAGTGAATTCAGACCTGGCTAGCCTGTAGGCAGCGACCGGGATCGGGCGGCATCACGCGGCCCGGTCCCGGTTTGTCGCGCCGGGCGCGGGTAGCCTGATCTGGTCGCATGCCCGCGGCTCCGAGCAAAAGGACCGGCCCCGATGCCCCGCACAGACACCCCCTCCACGCCATCCGAGGCTGAACGGAGAGGCGGCTCCGGCCTGCGCTGGGATGCGATCATCGTCGCCGGCGGCAGGGCCAAGCGGCTGGGCGGCATCGACAAGACCGCCCTGGTCTGGCGGGGCCGCAGCCTGCTCGACGGCGTGGTGGCCGCGAGCACCGGCTCTCGGCGCACCTGCGTGGTCGGATCCGACGCGAACCTCCCCGCTGACGTGGTGCGCGCGGTCGAGCAGCCTCGCTGGGGCGGCCCGGCCGCGGCGATGGTGGCCGGCCTCGACGCCCTGGCCCGCGAATCCGGGGACGTCTCCCCTGGCGCAGGTTCAGCGGGCACAGGTTCGGCGGGAGCGGACTGGGTCGTCGTCCTCGCCGGCGACCTGGTGCGAGCGGACGAGGCCGTGCCATACCTGTTGGCCGAACTCGACAGGCTTCTGACCGCCGCGCAGGCCGGCGCCGCGGCCCACCGAACCATCGACGGCCTGATCAGTGTGGATGCCGGCGGCCGGCGCCAGCCGCTGCTCGCCGTCTACCGGCGTGCGGCTCTGCACTCCTCCGCGCTGCTGCGTGCGGCGGACAACCTCTCGGTGATGAGCCTGATCGGCCCGCTCAACCTCGTGGAATTGCGCCTGCCCGACGCCCTGGCCGACGACGTCGACACCCCGGCCGACGCGGCGAGGCTCGGCATTGTCCTTCCCCCTCCCTCCGCACCGCTGGGCACCCCGCAGCACGAGCGGTGACTGGCTAGCCTTGACTCAGACGACACCGTCGTCGACGATCCTCGAGGAGTCCGCTATGCCCATGATCCACACCGGCCGATCGGCCCTCTGATGGAGTGGTCGGAGGCCAGAGCCACGGTGCATCGGCTCGGCGCGGAGATGCCTCGCACCACCGAGATCGTGCCGCTCACGGACGCCGTGGGACGCACCCTTGCCGGCGCGGTGCACTCGCTGACCGCCCTGCCGAGCTTCGCGTCCTCGGCCATGGACGGCTGGGCCGTCAGCGGCGACGAGCCGTGGCTGCTCGGCGAACCGATCCTGGCCGGCGACACTCCGACGACGGCGATCCTCGCGCCGGGGACCGCGCGGCCCATCGCCACCGGCGCCTGCGTGCCCGCCGGCACCCACGGCATCCTGCGCTCTGAGAACGGTGAGCTGGTGTCTGCCGCCGGCACCGTGCCCACGCTCATCCGCGCGGCGCACACCGGGGCGCACGAGCCGGCGCCCGGCGAGCACGTGCGCGCCCGCGGCGAGGAGTGCGGACTCGACGAACGGATGCTCGAGCCCGGCTGCCTGCTCACGGCCCCGCGGGTTGCTCTGGCGGCGGTGACGGGCCACGACACCCTCACCGTGACGGCACCGCCGACCGTGGAGCTGGTGCTGCTGGGCACCGAGGTGATCGAGTCCGGCATTCCCGGCCCCGGCCAGGTGCGTGACGCGTACTCCCCCGAGTTTCCGGCCCTGCTCAGCGGTTTGGGCGTGCGGCTGAGCGCGCTGCGGCGGCTGCCCGATGACCTCGAGCAGACCATCGACGCCATCCGGTCGAGCACCGCCGCGCTGGTGATCAGCACCGGCGGCAGTGCCCGCGGCCCGGCCGACCACCTGCGCGCCTCGCTCAACGCGCTCGGCGCCACCGTGCTCATCGATGGTGTGCGGATGCGCCCCGGGCACCCCGTGATGCTCGCCCGCCTCATCGACGGCCGCCTGATGCTCTGCCTGCCCGGCAACCCGCTGGCCGCGATGCTCGTGCTGGCCAGCCTGGGTATTCCGCTGATCGACGGGATGCTCGGCCGCCCGCTGGTGCCGCTGGGCCGGGTGACCCTCGCACACGACGTCGCCAACCTCAGCGGGTCGACCCGGTTGGTGGCGTACCGGCTCACGGACGAGGGCGCGGTGCCAACGGCACGTCAGGGTTCCGGCATGTTGCGCGGGCTCGCCGAGGCCGACGGTGTTGCCGTGGTGCCGGCCGGCGGGGCGTGCTCCCCCGAACCCGTCGCCACGGTTCCGCTGCCCTGGTAGCCGGTGTGCCACACCCTTGTCGGTGACCGGGTCGGCGTGCTAAACCGAAGGGGATCGACAGAGATCGAGGCCGTGGGTCCGCTGCGTGAAGGTCAGATTCCCTGTCGACATATTCGGGAAAGAAGACAGACATGGCGACCTTCACAATCGGCTACTTCGTCGGCAGCCTGAGCAGTACCTCCATCAACCGCACCCTGGCCACGGCACTGATCGCTCTCGCCCCTGAGGAACTCGAATTCACCGAGATCCCGATCAGGAACCTGCCCCTGTACAACCCGGACTTCGACACGGACTTCCCGCCGGCCGGCCGCACTCTCAAGGCGGCCATCGACTCGTCGGACGGAATCCTCTTCGTCTCCCCGGAATACAATCGCTCAATCCCCGGCGCACTGAAGAACGCGATCGACTGGGGGTCCAGGCCGTGGGGCACCAACTCCTTCGCGCGCAAGCCCACCGGCATCATCGGCGCGTCTCCGGGCGGCATCGGCACCGCCGTCATGCAGTCGTCGATGCGCAGCGTCCTGAGCTTCCTCGATGCGCCTCAGCTGAACTCGCCAGAGGCTTACATCAGCTTTGACGCTGCCGCCTACGGTCCCAACGGCGAGGTCACCGATGAGGGCACCCGGTCATTCCTTCGCCACTACATGGAGGAATATTCGGCTTTCGTGCAGCGGGTGCTCACCGCGAACGCACCTGGACACATCGGTGACGAGGACCCCAGTTCGAGAAAGTGACGCAGGAGACCCATGAACCCCGCAAACGACACCGGCCGGCTCGACGACCTGAGCCGACGTCTGACCCAGGCGCTGCAGATTCTCGACCTCGAGGTCGACTACCCGTTGCTGCTCGGCCTGGCCGCCGAGACCACCCGAGCCGTGGGTCCGGCCGGCGGACCGATCAGCACCTTCCTGGTGGGATACGCGGCCGGTATGACGAGCACCTCCGGCAAACCGGCCACCACAGACGCCGTTCAGCGCGCCGTCGGCGTGGCCAGGCAGGCCACCCGGAAGACCGGTGACGGCGGCATCGACGACGGGTGGGCGAACACCGCCCAGTAGCCGTCGGTGCAGTAGCCGTCGGTGCAGCGCCGGCCCCCTTACGTGGTCAGCACCGCCTCGACCGTGCGCGCCGGCTCCAACCGCACGATCACCGCCTTCGACACCGGCGTATTGCTGCCCTCCGCGACGTGGTCGAGAGGTACAAGCACGTTCGCTTCCGGGTAGTACGCCGCCGCACAGCCCCGCGCGGTGGGGTAGGACACGGCCCGGAACCCGCGCAGCACCCGCTCGACGCCGTCGTCGTACACCCCGTGCACATCCACCAGCTGCTCGTCGGCCAGGCCGAGCTCGACGAGGTCGTTGGGGTTCACGAACACCACGTGCCGGCCCTTCTTGATGCCGCGGTACCTGTCGTCGTGTCCGTAGATGGTGGTGTTGAACTGATCGTGCGAGCGCAGCGTCTGCAGGATCAGCGTGCCCTCCGGTCGGTCCAGGTACTCGAGGTCGTTGACCGTGAGCATGGCCTTGCCGGTGGGTGTCGGGAAGGTGCGGGAGTCCCTCGGCCCGTTCGGCAGCAGGAACCCGCCGTCCAGGCGGATGCTGGTGTTGTAGTCCGCGCATCCGGCCACAACATGCGAAATGTGTTCCCTGATCAGGTCGTAGTTGCGCTCGAAACCAGCCCAGTCCACGTCCACGTCTGTACCGAGCACGGTTCGCGCCAGGCGACTCACGATGGCGACCTCCGAGAGCAGACCTGGCGCGACCGGCGGTACCGTGCCCCAGGACGGATGCACCGCGCAGACGGTGTCCTCCACCGACACGAACTGCACCCCGGTGGCCTGCCGGTCGATCTCGGTGCGGCCCATGGTCGGCAGGATCAGCGCCTCATCGCCCACAACCACGTGTGAACGGTTGAGCTTGGTGGACACCTGCACCGTCATCTCGGCACCGCGCATCGCGGCCTCTGCGGCCTGGGTGTCGCTGATCGCCGACACCAGGTTGCCGCCCATGGCCATGAAGAACCTGACCCGGCCATCCCGCAGCCCCTCGATGGTCTGCACCGAATCGAGCCCGTGTTCCCGGGGCGGATCGAAGCCGAACTCCCGCTGCAGGGAGTCGAGGAACGCCGGCGGCATTTGTTCCCAGATGCCCATGGTGCGGTCGCCCTGCACGTTGCTGTGGCCCCGGATCGGCGAGGCGCCGGCGCCCGGCTTGCCGATGTTGCCGCGCAAGAGCAGTAGGTTGATGATCTCCTTGATGGTGGCCACCCCCTTCTTCTGCTGGGTCAGCCCCATCGCCCAGGTGATGATCACCTTCTCCGCGCGGAGGTAACGCTCGGCCAGCTCATCGATCTCGACGGCGCTCAGCCCGGTCGCGGCGCGCACGGCTGCCTCATCGACCTGAGCCAGGTGCGCGCTGAGTTCCTCCAACCCGTGGCAGTGCTCGGCCAGGAAGTCGTGATCGAGAACGGTACCCGGGTTCGCGGCCTCGGCGGCGAGCACCCGCTTGGACACCGCCTGCAGCAGCGCCATGTCGCCCCCCAGCCGGATCTGCAGGAACTGGTCGGCCATGTCCGTGCCTCGCCCGACGATGCCCTTCACCCGCTGTGGGTTCTTGTACCGCTTCAGTCCGGCCTCCGGCATGGGATTGACCGCGACGATCTCGGCACCGTTCTCCTTGGCCTCTTCCAGGGCCGTCAGCATCCGCGGGTGGTTGGTGCCCGGGTTCTGTCCCATCACGATGATGAGGTCGGCCTGGCCGAAGTCGTCGTAGGTGATGGTGGCCTTGCCGATGCCGATGGTCTGCCCCATCGCCCATCCCGACGATTCGTGGCACATATTGGAGCAGTCCGGCAGGTTGTTGGTGCCGTAGGCACGCACGAACAGTTGGTACGCGAACGCGGCCTCGTTGGAGGTGCGGCCGCTGGTGTAGAAGGCGGCCTGGTCGGGTGAGTCCAGGGAGTTGAGCTTGTCTGCGATCACCCGGAACGCATCCGCCCAGCTCACCGGACGGTAGTAGTCGTCTCCGGCGGCCTTGTAGACGGGTTCGGTGAGACGGCCCTGCATGCCCAGCCAGTAATCGGTGCGTTCCTGCAGGTCGCTCAGCGGATGCTCGGCCCAGAATTCCCTGCCGATGGTGATGGGCGTGGCCTCCCAGGTGACCGCCTTGGCGCCGTTCTCGCAGAATTCGAAGGTCTTGCGGTGGGTGGGGTCCGGCCAGGCGCAACTCATGCAGTCGAAGCCGTCCTTCTGGTTCATCGCCAGCAGGGTCTTGCGGGTGCGGCTGAACCCCATCCCTTCGAGGGCCGGGATGGTGGAGTGCAGCACCCCCGGGAGCCCAGCGGCCCAGGATTTCGGAGAGCCGACCTCGAGCGAGGATTCACCGACCTCATCGGTGTCATCCAGGTGCACCGGACTGGCGTTGTGCTCCGCCGGGTTGGTGGTGGGCTTCTTGGGCGTCATCGTGGGCATCCCTTCGCAGTGGGAGTCCGGCGCTGACGCACCGGCCCCCGGAAACACTGGAGTTACCCTCTCAGAGCTATCAGCATCCGCTGCCCACGGCAAGGACCAGGCAACGTTCAGGGCACACTCCGGGGCGAGAGCCGCTCGGCCCGGCTCGCCGCGCCGACTTGCGCCAAAGCAACCCCTCCAGCGGGCTGAAGGGGCGTTGTGCGGCAAGTGGGCGGTGCGGGCTGCACCGACTTGCCTCGAACAGCCCCTTCGGATGCGCCAAAGGGGTGCTTTTTCGGCAACTCGGCGGATGGCGGCTCAGCGGAGGGCGGCTCAGCGGAGGGCGGCTCAGCGGAGGGCGGCTCAGCGGAGGGCGGCTCAGCGGAGGGCGGCTCGGGCAGGTGCAGGCTCGGGCTCAGGCGACCGGCTGGGCGGCGACGCGTTCCAGGACCTCCCCGATCCGACCCTTGCAACCCCCGCACCCGGTGCCGGCCCTGGTCGCCGATCCGATGCAGGCGACGGTGTCGTTGCCAGCGTGCGCCGAGGCGGTGATCGCCTCCACCGTCACGCCGTTGCACCAGCACACGGTGGACTCCGGCGCGAAGGCGTCGCCCGCGCTCGCCGGGTCGTAGTCAGGGCCGTCGAACCGAAGCAGCACCGACCGGTCGGCGGGCAGCTCACTGCCGCGCTCGAACAACAGGGTGAGCTCGGCACCGGTGCGGGGCATACCCACGCAGACGAAGCCGGTGAGAATTCCGCCGCGGGTGACCATCTTCACGTAGCGGCCGTGCTCCGGGACGGCCCACTGCGCCACGGCCAGCGGAGCGGGGGCGCCGGTGCCGCAGCCGTGCGCGTGCGCGGAGTCGTCGACGTCGAACGGGTCCGCGGCGGTGTCCCCGGCCGCGACCACGTCGATGCCCTCGGCTTTGAGCATCACCACGGATGCGCCGGGTCCGGCCGCGACGTTCGGCGCCTGGATCGACGCCACGGGTGCCGGGCCGGCCGGCGTAACACCCGCGGCGACCGACTCGACGAGAGCAGCCGACGCGGGGCTCGCGGTGGCCGTTCCGGCGACGCCCGCCCGGATCTCGGCGCTGAACCGGGCCGCGAGGCTGTCGGCCTGGCGCCAGCCGGGTCCGATCAGTCCGCTCGGACCGCCGGCCGGCGCCATCCGGGCCCCGTTCCAGGCGGCCCCGAGGTCGGCGTCGGCGGGCCGGGCGGCCACGTGCGCGCAGTCCCCGATGGCGTGGATGGCCGTATCCGCCCAGCTCTGCAACGACTCATCGACCAGGATGCCGGTGGACACGGGCAGCCCCGCCAGGTGAGCGAGTTCGGTGCGGGCCCCCACACCGCAGGAGAGCAGCAGCAGGTCGCCGCTGATCTGCTTGCCGTCGGCGCAGATGAGCGCCTCGAACCGCTCCACGCCGTCGTCGTCGTGCTGGAACAGCACGCTCTCGGCCCTGGCGTGGTTGACCATGGTGACGCCGGCGCGCCGGGCGGCGCGGGTGAGCACCGAGCCGCCGCCGCGGTCGAGATTGCGGTTCATCGGGATCTCGCCGTGATAAACCACGCACACCTGGGCGCCGCCCGCCGCGGCGGCGAGGGCGATCTCCATGCCCAGCACCCCGGCGCCGAGCACCACGATGCGCCGGCCGGCCTGCACGGCGGCGAGCACCACGGCCGCGTCGGCGAGGTCACGGAGAGCGCTGACCCCGCGGGGCAGCGGCGCATCCGCCCAGTCCAGAGCCGCGGCGTCGAGGCCGGCGGCATCCGTACCGGGTTTCATCACGGCCCGCCGCACCCGCTTGACACCGTCGAGGGTGGGCACGTTGGCGCGGGCGCCGGTGGCCAGCACCAGCCGGTCGTATGGCAGGGTGCTGCCGTCGCTGAGGCTGACGGTGCGGATGGTGCGGTTCACCGATGTCACGGTGGTGCCGGTGAGGATGCGCGCCCCGGCCGCCATGGCCCGGCCGCCGTCGGTGAGGTCGAGGGTGTCGCGGTCGGTGTGGCCCACCGCGTAGTCGGCCAGCAGCACCCGGTTGTAGGCGTGCACGGCCTCGGCGCCGACGACGGTGAGTTCGGCCAGGCCGGCCTCCACCAGCGGAAGGATCTCGTCGACGAACCGGGCGCCGACCGGTCCGTAGCCGACCACGACGATGCGTTCGGGAGCGGCGGGGCGCCCAGGTGACGTCGGGCCAGATGAAGTCAGCTCAGGCATCCGCCATCACCCTTTCGTGGTCGGTGGCCGGCCGGCCTGGCGCCGCAATCGCCCGCACCCGCACGGCCGTGCGCTTGAACTCCGGCATGCCGGAGATCGGGTCGGTGGCCGCCGCGGTGAGCAGGTTGGCGCGCTGGTCGGCTGGAAAGTGGAACGGCAGGAAAACCGTGTCGGGTCGGATGTCGGTGCTGAGTTGCGCGCGGCACCGCACGACGCCGCGTTCGTTGGTCAGCTCGACCCAGCCGCCGTCGATCACGCCCAGGCCCACTGCCGTGGCCGGGTGCACCTGCATCCGGGCCTCCGGCTGGGCGCCGGAGAGCTCCGGCACCCGCCGGGTCTGCGCACCGGACTGGTAGTGCTCGAGCAGGCGGCCGGTGATCAGGGTGAGCGCGCCCTGCGTCTGGGCGGGCGCCGGCACGGCGCGGGGTGTGACGGCGACGATGCGGGCCCGGCCGTCGTCATGGGCGAACCGGTCCAGGAACAACCGTGGGGTGCCCGTGGACCCGACCGGGTACGGCCAGTAGGCCGGCTCCCCCGTGTCCAGCAGCGCGTAGTCGAGGCCGGAGTAGTCGGCGACACCTCCCGCGGACGCCCGGCAGAGCTCATCGAAGACCTCGCCGGGCTCGGCGCTGTACACCCCGGGCGCGTCCAGGCGGCGGGCCAGCTCCTGGAAGATCCACAGTTCGCTCCGCACCCCGGCGGGCGGGTCGATCGCCCGCCGGCGACGGATGACACGACCCTCGAGCGAGGTCATGGTGCCCTCCTCCTCGGCCCACTGGGTGACCGGCAGCACCACATCGGCCAGCGCCGCGGTCTCAGAGAAGAAGAAATCGCAGACCACGAGGAAATCAAGGTTCTTCAGGCCCCGGCGCACACTGTCGGCGTCCGGCGCGGAGACCACGACGTTCGCGCCGTGCACGAGCAGGGTACGGATGCCGCCCGGCCGGCCGAGCGCGCCGAGCAGTTCGACGGCGGGGATTCCCGCACCGGGAATGACCGCCGGGTCGACGCCCCACACGCCGGCGACGTGGGCGCGGGCGGCGGGGTCGGTGATCTTGCGGTAGCCGGGCAGCTGGTCGCACTTCTGGCCGTGTTCGCGGCCGCCCTGCCCGTTGCCCTGACCGGTGAGGGTGCCATAGCCGGAGTGCGTCGTGCCGACCAGGCCGAGCACCAGGGCCAGGTTGATCGCGGCAGTGGCGGTGTCGGTGCCGTCGACGTGTTGTTCGACGCCCCGACCGGTGAGGATGTAGCTGCCCCGGCCCGCGGCCAGCCGCCTGGCCAGCTCACGCAGCTGCCAGACCGGCACGCCGGTGTGCTCCTGCACCCGGTGCGGGTACCAGCCGGCCACGCTGAGTCGCAGTTGGGTGAGGCCGGTCGTGCGCCGGGCCAGGTAGTCGGTGTCGGCCAGGCGTTCGGCGAGCACCAGATGGGTGAGGCCGAGCAGCAGCACCAGGTCGGTACCGGGCGCTGGCTGCACGTGCATCCCGGCGCCGTCGTCGGTGAGGCGGGCGGTGGCGGTGCGGCGAGGGTCGACCACGATCAGGCCGCCGGCCTGCCGGGCGCCGTCGAGGTGACCGATGAACGGTGGCATGGTCTGGGCCACATTACTGCCGAGCATCAGGATGGTGTCGGCCGCGTCGAGGTCTTCGACCCGGAACGGCAGGCCCCGGTCGAGGCCGAACGCCCGGTTGCCCGCGGCGGCGGCGCTGGACATGCAGAACCGGCCGTTGTAGTCGATGCGGGAGGAACCGAGGGCCAGCCGGGTGAACTTGCCCAGCTGGTAGGCCTTCTCGTTGGTGAGCCCGCCGCCACCGAAGACACCCACCGAGTCTGCACCGTGCTCGGCACGGCCGGCCAGGAGCTTCTCGGCGACGAGGTCCAGAGCCTCGGCCCACGAGACCGGTGCGAAGCTGCCGTCTGGCCGGCGCCGCATGGGTTCGCGGATGCGATCGGCCGAGTCGAGCAGCTCCGCCGCCGTCCAGCCCTTCTTGCAGAGCCCACCGCGGTTGGTGGGAAAGGCTCGGCCGGCGATGCTGACCGGCAGGCTGATCGCATCCGTCGGGCGACCGGGAGTGGCAGCCGGCGTGAGCGTCATCGCGCACTGCAGAGCGCAGTACGGGCAGTGCGTGTCGACGGGGTTCACGGTGGTGCCTTTCGTATCGCTGGTCGAGCTTGTCGAGACCCGCTGATCGAGCTTGTCGAGATCCGGTGAGGGGTTCACTTCGACAAGCTCAGTGCAAGTCGACAAGCTCAACCAGCGGATGGTGACGAGCGGGTTGGACTAGATACGGTGACCGGCGACGGAGGACCCGCGGCGGAGGTAGACGAAAGCGGTGACGGCCATCATCACGACGTAGGCGCCCGCGAAGGCGTAGATCGCGCTGGAGTAGTCGCCGGTGGAGGTCTTCGAGAAGCCGAGCACCTGCGGGATGACGAACCCACCGTAGGCGCCGATCGCGGAGATCAGGCCGAGAGCGGCGGCGGTCTTGCGCTGCGTGCCGACGTCGCCGGAGTCCGTGTGCGCATTCGCCACCCCGCTCCTGGCGGCGAAGACACTGGGGATCATGCGGTAGGTGGAGCCGTTGCCGACGCCGGTGGCCACGAAGATCAGCAGGAAGGTGACCAGGAACAGCCAGAAGTTGCCCAGTGGCAGCACCAGGTTCACCAGTACGGCACCGGCAGCCATCACGCCGAAGGCCACGACGGTGACGAGAGCACCACCGAAGCGGTCGGCGAGGCGACCGCCGAACGGGCGGGCCAGGGAACCGGTGAGGGCACCGAGGAAGGCGAGCGACAGCGAAGCGGACACCACCTGGAACGAGGAGTAGTCGGGGAACTGGTCGGCGATGAGCTTGGGGAAGACGCTGGCGAAGCCGATGAACGAGCCGAAGGTGCCAATGTAGAGGAACGCCATGATCCACAGGTGCGGTTCCTTCACGGCGGCGATCGAGCCGGCGAAGTCGGCCTTGGCGTTGGAGAGGTTGTCCATGTACTTCCAGGCGCCGAACATGGCGAGCAGGATGAACGGCACCCAGAAGAACCCGGCCAGCGGCAGGTTGAGCGTGCCGAGGGCGCCGAGGGTGATCACGATCGGCACGACCAGCTGGGCCACTGCCGCGCCGAGGTTGCCGCCGGCGGCGTTGAGGCCGAGCGCGTACCCCTTCTGGCTCTGCGGGTAGAAGTAGGTGATGTTCGACATCGAGCTGGCGAAGTTGCCACCGCCGAGTCCGGCGAGCGCGGCGATGAGGAGCATCACCGGGAACGGGGTGTCCGGGTTGCCGACCGCGAAGCCCAGGGCGATCGACGGGATCAGCAACAGGCCGGCGGAGATGATGGTCCAGTTGCGGCCGCCGAACTTGGGCACCAGGAAGGTGTACGGGAACCGCATGGTGGCACCCACGAGCGTGGGGATGGAGATGAGCCAGAAGATCTGGCCGATGTCGAAGGTGAACCCGGCGTTCGGCAGCTGCACCACCACGATGCTCCAGAGCTGCCAGATCACGAAGCCGAGGAACTCGGCGAAGATCGACCACTTGAGGTTGCGGGAGGCGATGACCTTGCCGCCGTTGGCCCACTGCGTCGGGTTCTCGGCGTTCCAGTTGTCGATCCACCGGCCGGGGCGGTGGACGAGCTCGGCAGACGCGGCGGGAGCCGTGGTCGTTGCCTCCATGCTGAGAGAGGGCGGGGCGCTGGTCGGGGTCATCAGGTTCTCCTCAAGAATGTGGTGCCGGGGTGTGGTGCCGAGGTGGTGGTACCGGACGTGCTGCGGTCCGTGTGTCTTCGACGCTACGCATCCGGTGTTTCGGCGGAACGCTGGCGCAGTTACCTTCTGGTCACCGTGTTGTCACCTCAGGCGACTGCCCCTGATAGGCCGCTGTTACATGTCGGACACATGAGCGCGTCGCCCCCGCGGGGGTGCATAACTCCTGCTGGATTCTCGGCCGGCCCGGTCAACCGGCAGATCCAGGGCCTGATTCGAAAAATTGCAGGAGTTATGCGCGCGGGCGGGTCGCGTCGAGGGGTCAGGGGCGGGGGCTGAACGACCAGGGCAGGCCGGCGAGCGCCTGCTCCAGCCGGGCCGTCGACGAGTAGAGGTCGAGCACCACGTCGACGAGCAGTCGCGGCGGGGCCTCACCGTCCACCAGCAGCGGGCGGCTCACGGCATCCGCACCGCAGTTCTCGGCCAGGCCGGCGAAGTAGCCGGGGGCCAGCAGGTAGGTGGCCACGACGACGCGCACCGGTGCGCCGGCGCGAGCCGTGCTGACGGCATCGGCCAGGCGCGGCTCGGCGGCGGAGATGAACCCCACCCTCACCGGCCGGCCGAGCACCGCGGCGAGTTGGGCACCCGTGGTGTGGCAGTCGGTGACGGCGTTCGCGTCGGTGGACCCGGCGGCGGCGAGCACCACGGTGTCGTCTGGCCGCAGGTCGAGTTCGTGCAGGCGGTCGGCGAGGATGCGCGCCAGGCGCGGGTCGGGGCCGAGCGCCCCGGTCACCCGCACCGGCTGGCTGGCCTCCGCGGCGGCCTCGGCGAGGTCGACCCGCACGTGGTACCCCGCCGAGAGCAGCAGAGGCACGATCACGACGGGCCGCCCGGCAGACTCGGCGGACTCCGCAGAGCCGGCGGACTCGGCCGCGCCGGCAGAGCCGTCGGCGATGCCGCTGAGGCAGGTGGGCACATCCGGGCTCTGCACGTCGACGTAGCCGCCCACCACGGTGAGGTGCGGGGCCGCGGCGGTCACGGCGTCGACCAGCGCCACGACCGCGCGCTGCCCGGCCGGGTCGCTGGTGCCGTGTGAGGTCGCCAGCAGCACCGGGGCGACGACGGGGGAAACCGTGCGCACAGGCGCCGTGCGGGTGGGAACCGTGATCATGCGGCCACGAACTCCACGTCGGCGCCCCTGGCGGCCGGCTCGCTCGCCTCGACCTGCTCGCGCACCTGGATCTGCACGGTGCCGTGGTCGATGCGCACCGGGAAGGTGCGCAGGCTGTAGTCGGCCGACGTGAAGCATTCGCCGGTCTCGAGGTCGTAGATCTGCTTGTGCAGGGGCGATGCGAGCGTGGGACGGGCGCCACGCGAACCGACTATGCCGCGGCTCATCACGTACGAGCCCGTGGCCGGGTCCTGGTTGGAGACGGCGTAGAGGCTGCCGTCGGGCAGTAGAACCAGCGCGACCTGCACGCCGTCGATGAGAGCGGCCTCGCCCCACAGCGGTTCGAGCCGGTCCAGGGCGCACACGCTGGTCCAGTCCGCCGGGGCGCCGCCGGAGTCGTGCGAGTGGGTGGGTGTGTGCACGGGTTCCTCCAGTGTGTGGCGATGACGAAAACGTCGGGGGACGATTCCGTGCTGCCAACGGTAAGCAGCCCCCGTGTCGGTCGTCGTGCGGGGCCGTGACGATCGCGTAACGAAGACCTCTCACGTTAGCGAAATGGTCGTGAGACGCCCGTCACACTCCGTTACGTAAGGGACACGGTCGGGAAATCGCCGACTTTTAGGCTGACGGAACAGCTCGTCACTCGGAAGGTTTCCCATGGACAACGTCACCCCCGCCCCGGATGGTTCCGGCATGCCGCGACGCGTCGTGGTGATCGGCGGCGGCCCCGCCGCGCACCGATTCACCGAAGCCATGTCCGCCCGCGCCACCGCAGCCGGAACCATGGAACACACCGTGACGGTGTTCGGCGAGGAGCCGCACCTGCCCTACGACCGGGTGGCGCTGTCCCGCCGCCTGGTCGACTCCGAAGACCTCACCCTGGGCGACACCGCCCTGTGGGAGTCCGAGGCGATCAGTTACCGCAGCGGCAGCAGAGTCGTGGGCCTCGACGCGGAGACCCAAGCGATCACCCTCGACACCGGCGAACGCGTCGGCTACGACGACCTGGTCTTCGCCACCGGGTCCGCCGCCACCGTGCCGCCCATCCCCGGCGCCGAGGCCGGCCACGTCTACCGCACCCTGGAGGACGTCGACTTCCTGGTCGGCGAGGTCGCCCGGTTGAAGGAACGTTTGGGCCGCCCGGCCAACGTCGTCGTCGTCGGTGGCGGGCTGCTCGGCCTCGAGGCCGCCGGCGGCCTCGCCAGGCTCGGCGCGGCATCCACCCTGGTGCACTCGGGTAACTGGCTGATGAGCGCGCAGCTCGACGAGGGCGCCGGCCAGGCGCTCGGCCGGCTGATCGGCGCGCAGGGCATCACCCTCGCGCTCGGCACCCGACCCACCGAGATCCTGCTCTCCCCCACCGGTCGGGTGCTCGGCGTCGCCCTCACCAACGGCAGCCAGCTGCATGCCGACCTCGTGGTCTTCTCCATCGGCATCACCCCGCGCGACGAACTCGCCCGTTCCGCCGGGCTCGACCTCGGCCCGCGCGGCGGCATCGTCATCGGCGACGACTGCCGCACCTCCGCCGCCGGCATCTGGGCCATCGGCGAGGTCGCCAACATCAACGGGATCTGCGTCGGCCTGGTCGCCCCCGCAAACGCCATGGCCGAGGTCGCCGCAGACCGGCTGCACGGCGGCGAAGCGGTCTTCCCCGGCATCGACGACGCCACCAAGCTCAAGCTCTCCGGGGTGGAGGTCGCCAGCTTCGGCGACGCCCTCGGCCGCACCGAGCACTGCCTCGAGGTGGTCTACGCCGACCCCGCCCGCGGCCTGTACCAGAAGATCGTGGTCACGGGTGATGCCAAGACCCTGCTCGGCGGCATCTTCGTCGGCGACGCCTCGCCGTACACGTCGCTGCGCCCCCTCCTCGGCCGGGAGCTTCCCGCTGAACCCGGCGCGTACCTCTCCGCCGCCGGCGCCGAACCGCCGGCGGGCAGCGACCTGCCCGACGACGTGCAGCTCTGCTCCTGCAACAACGTGTCGGTCGGCGCCGTGCGCGAAGCCATCCGCGGCGACCACGCCGAGGCCTGCACCGAACTCGGCCCGCTCAAGGCGTGCACCCGCGCAGGCACCCAGTGCGGTTCCTGTGTGCCACTGGTCAAGAAGATCCTCGAGACCGAGCTGAAGAAGGCCGGCATCGAGGTCTCCAAGGCCCTCTGCGAGCACATCGCGTTCAGCCGCAGCGAACTGTTCGAGAGCGTGCGCATCCTGCAGCTCACCTCGTTCGACGACATCATGGAGCGCTTCGGCACTGGCCTCGGTTGCGACATCTGCAAGCCCACCATCGCGTCGATCCTGGCCAGCCAGACCAACGGCTATGTGCTGGATGCGGGCCGAGGCGGACTGCAGGACACCAACGACAGGGCCCTGGCCAACATGCAGAAGGACGGCACCTATTCGGTGGTGCCGCGCATCCCGGGCGGGGAGATCACCCCGGCCAAGCTCAAGGTGATCGCCGAGGTCGCCGAGCAGTACAACCTGTATACCAAGATCACCGGCGGGCAGCGCATCGACATGTTCGGCGCCCGGCTGGAGCAGTTGCCCGAGATCTGGACGATCCTCGTCGACGCGGGGTTCGAGTCCGGTCAGGCGTACGGCAAGAGCCTGCGCACCGTGAAGAGCTGCGTGGGCAGCACCTGGTGCCGGTTCGGCGTGCAGGACGCCGT
Organism: Cryobacterium inferilacus; assembly: GCF_019599185.1. Lineage (GTDB taxonomy): Bacteria > Actinomycetota > Actinomycetes > Actinomycetales > Microbacteriaceae > Cryobacterium > Cryobacterium inferilacus. Next base: position 125,695 of record NZ_JAIEUL010000007.1, read on the forward strand.
GTCCATGGCCATCCAGCTGGAGCTGCGGTACCGGGGGCTGCGCTCGCCGCACAAGTTCAAGCTCGGCGTCTCCGGCTGCGCCCGCGAGTGCGCTGAGGCTCGCGGTAAAGACATCGGCATCATCGCCACGGATGTGGGCTGGAACCTGTACGTGGGCGGCAACGGCGGTTTCCAGCCGGCGCACGCTCAGCTGCTCGCCCAGGACCTCGACGACGACACCCTGATCGCCTACATCGACCGTTACCTGATGTACTACATCCGCACCGGTGACCGGCTGCAGCGCACCGCGCGCTGGCAGGAGGAACTGCCGGGCGGGCTCGAGCACGTGCGCGACGTGGTCGTGAACGACAGCCTCGGCCTAGCCGCCGAGCTGGAACTGGCGATGAGCGCGCACGTGGGCAGCTACGAGGACGAGTGGGCGGCCACCCTGAAAGACCCGGAGCGGCTGCGCCGGTTCCGTTCGTTCGTGAACGCGCCCACCACCGCCGACCCCGCCGTCGTGCAGGTGCTCGAGCGCGGCCAGCCCCGCCCGGCCTGGCCCGGCGAGCGCGATGCGGCTCAGAACCTCGCCACGGCGAGCGCGACGGATGCGTCGGCGCGGCCGACCGAGTACCTCGGCGTCAGCGTCAACGAACCGTCAGATGACGCCGAACCGACCGGGCCGGTGCTGCTCTCCGGCGCCAGGATCCCGCTGCGCCCCGCGGATGACGCCCCGCGTCACGCACATTCCGCCTCGACGGCAGAAGTTGGAGAATAGGGCCATGTCCCACCGTTCCCTCGATCTCAGCCTCGACGTCACCGGTCGGCGCGTGCTCATCGTCGGCGGCAGCCGGCTGGCCCGCCGGGTGATCGCCCGGTACCTGGCTGCCGGCGCCATCGTCTTCCTGGCCGCAGACACCTACGAGGTGCCCCACCCGGATGTGCGCCCGGTCGAGTGGCCGCGCTCACCGGCCGGCTGGCGCAACCTCGTTTCGGCCGTTGACCTCGTCGTGGCCGTCGACCTGCCGCCCAAGTCCGACCCGCTGCTCGTCGCCGCCTGCGCCGACCGGTCGGTCTGGCTCACCAGGGAAGCAGCGGCACCGGTCTCCCGGCCCGGCCACGTCACCCTCGTCGGCGGCGGCCCCGGCGACAACGACCTGCTCACCGTCGGCGCGTTGAACGCGCTTCGCGGCGCCGACATCGTCTACCACGACCGGCTCGGCCCGCACGACCTGCTCGACCAGTGGGCCCCGGGCGCCGAACACGTCAACGTGGGCAAGCAGCCCGGTCACCACGCCGTGCCGCAGGTCGAGATCGAACGGATGCTGGTGGCCAGCGCCCTCGCCGGCCTCACCGTCGTGCGCCTCAAGGGCGGCGACCCGTTCGTGTTCGGTCGCGGCGGCGAGGAGGTGGCGGCGTGCCGTGCCGCCGGAGTGAGCGTCACCGTCATCTCCGGGGTCACCAGCGCCATCTCGGTGCCGGCGCTGGCGGGCATCCCGGTGACCCACCGTGAGGTCTCACGCCTGTTCACCGTGCTGAGCGGCCACGTGCCGCTGAGCGAGGAGGAACTGGCCCACCTGGTGGGCCTGGGCGGCACCATCGTGGTGCTCATGGGGGTGGGCACGCTGCCGCACCTGGCCAGCGGGCTGGCCAGGCACGGCATGGCGGCCGACATGCCCATCGCCATCATCGAACGCGGCTTCTCCTCCCAGCAGCGCACCACCGTGGCCGACATCTCGACCGTCGTCACCGTCGCCGGCGAGGTCGGCGCCCGCTCCCCCGCCGTGCTCGTGATCGGCGAGGTCGTGCGCCTGGCCCAGTGCGACGACGCCGCCGCCGTGGCGGAGCTCGCAAACGCCGCTACACTCACAGGCCAGAGGTAACGCTGCCCAGACGGGTACCCATCCCCTGAGCGCTCCCCTGTTCCAGACAACTCTGCCCCAGACCATCGGAGACACCGTTAACGACATCGGAATCGAATCGGGGCTGCCCGGCTTCCGACCGGACCAGCTCGAGGGCTTCCGCATTGGCGTCACCTCAGACCGCCGCAGCGAAGACCTGATCGCCGCGTTCGAGCGGCGCGGCGCAGATGTGCTGCACGCCCCGGCCATCCGGATCGCGGCCGCAGCGGACGACGCCCGCATCACCGTGGACACCGCGGCCATCATCGCCGCCCGCCCCGACGTGCTGCTGGCGACGACGTCGTACGGCGTGCGGCGCTGGTTCGAGGCGGCGGATGCGGCCGGGCTCGGCCACGAGCTCGCCACCACCCTCGAGCACAGCCGCATCCTCGTGCGCGGTCCCAAGGCGCGCGGTGCCATCCGCGCGGCCAACCTCGACGACTCCGGCATGAGCGACGAAGAGACCACCCGTTCGCTGGTGGACAAGGTTCTCGCTGAAGGCGCGGACGGGCTGACGGTGGCCGTGCAGCTGCACGGCTTCACCGACGAGTCCCAGATTCAGCGGCTGCAGGACGCCGGGGTCACCGTGCTCACCGTCGCGCCGTACCGGTGGCTGCTGCCGGAGGACTCCAGCCGGGTGCTCAAACTCATCGACGCCGTCTGTACGGGCACGCTCGACGCCGTCACCTTCACCAGCGCGCCCGCGGTCGAGGCTCTGTTCGGGGCGGCGGATGGCGTCGGCAAGCTCGAGGCGCTGCAGGAGGCCCTGCGCGGCCCGGTGGTGGCCGCGGCCGTCGGGCACGTCACGGCCGCTCCCCTGGTGGCGGCGGGCATCACCCCGATCGTGCCCGAGCGGTTCCGCATGGGCGCGCTGATCAAGCTGGTCTGCGACTACCTGGCCGAGGAGAGGGTGCTCAGGCTGGACACCAGGCACGGCGCGGTGGAATTGCGTGGTCGCCTGGTCAGGGTGGGCGGCGCATCCGCCCTGCTGGCGCCCACCTCGCTCACGTTGTTGCGTGCCCTGCTGGCCGCGCGCGGCACTGTGCTCTCCCGGGCCGACCTCACGGCCGCCCTGCCAGACATCCAGGACGACCACGCCGTCGATGTGGCCATCAGCCGGCTGCGCCAGGCCCTACCGGTGCCTGCCCTCGTCGCCACCGTCATCAAACGCGGCTACCGCATCGACATCTAGCTCCCCCGTCCGAATGACGCCCGAATCGACGCCCCAGCTCTCGCCGGGGAGCATAACTCCTGCAGATTCTTGATCCCTGCGGCGCACTTCCGCGAGATTGCGGCACAGTTGCCCGGCTCGGGGAAAAATTGCAGGAGTTATGCACGTGCACCACGGGGCGGCCGGGGTGGGGCGGGCTAGGACAGGCGGGCGGCGACCTCGTCGAGCACCGACTCCGCGCCGGCGTAGATGCCGTCCGGCCGGGGCCAGTGGCTGATCACATCCGTGAAACCGAGCTCGGCTGCGCGCCCCACGGCGTCGTCGAAGGCGGCGACACTCTGCAGCGAGTAACTGCCACCGCTGTCCAGGGATAGGTGCCGGTCGACGGTGCCGGGGTCACGGCCGGCCGCGACCAGGGTGTCGTCGAGCCGTCTCACCAGCCGGGCCACCGCGGTCCACCATTCCTCGCCGACCGCGCCGTCCGCGCCCGTGGTCACCCAGCCGGCCCCGTGCTCGGCCACGATCCGCAGGCCCTTGGGGCCGTTCGCGGCGATCACGAACGGCACCCTGGGGTTCTGCGCCGGCCGGCCCACCATGCGCGCGTCCACCGCCGTGAACCAGTCGCCGGAGAAATTCACGCCACCCGCACCAGGGGCCTCGTGCCGCAGCAGCAGGTCGAGGTCGGTCACGAACTCGGCGAACCGCTCGTGCCGTTGGCGGGGCGAGTAGGCAGGCTGGCCGAGCACGAACGCATCAAAGCCGGTGCCGCCGGAACCCACCCCGAGGGTGAACCTGCCTCCGGAGATGTCATCGACCGTGGCGATCTCCTTGGCGAACGGCACCGGATGCCGAAAGTTCGGCGACGCGACGAAGGTACCCAGCCGGATGCGGTCGGTGACGGCCGCGGCCGCGGCCAGCGTGGGGGTCGTGGCGTGCCACGGTTCGCTCGCGAGGCTGCGCCAGGAGAGGTGGTCGTAGGTCCAGGCGTGGTCGAAGCCGTAGTCCTCTGCGGCTTGCCATCGGCGGCGGGCCTGGCGCCACTCGAACTGGGGCAGGATGACGATTCCGTGGCGCATGAGGGCAGTCTACAAACCGATCGCACCGAACCGAGCGCAGCATCGCAACCTCCTGCGCGCGACTCGCGGTCCTGCCGGACCGCGAAAATCTCCAGGTGCGGATGTCGGTGGGGGCTGGCAGACTCTCGGCATGACAGGCACAGACCACACTCGCCGCCCCGTCCCGTCCAGCGCCGTCCCGTCTCAGGCCGTCGGCCCGGTGCACTGCGGCATCGTGCCGCCGTATCTCCTCGCCCACCTGGCCACCGTTGACGATCCACGCTTCTCGGCCGCAGCCGAGGCCGCCAGGCGGTCCCTGCGGGTGGACGCCCCGATTCGCAGCCTCCGTTCGTCTGACAATCGCCCCACTGCCCGCCCGGCTGTCCCCGCACCGGGCATGGCCGGTGTCGTCCGCCGCACCATTTGGGACGCCGATCACCTGCAGTCCCTGCCCGGCCGGATCGTGCGCACCGAGGGCGCTCCTCCGGTCGCCGACGTGACCGTGAACGAGGCATACACCGGTCTCGGCGATACCCACGACCTGTTCTGGAGCCGCTACCAGCTGGACTCCATCGACGGCAGGGGCCTGCCGTTGGACGCCACCGTGCACTACGGCCAGGCCTACGACAACGCATTCTGGGATGGTCAGCGCATGGTCTTCGGAGACGGTGACGGCGAGGTCTTCAACCGATTCACCCTCTCGCTGAGCGTCATCGCCCACGAACTCACCCACGGTGTCACCCAGTACAGTGCCAACCTCGCCTATCGCAACCAATCCGGCGCCCTGAACGAGTCCGTCTCCGACGTCTTCGGCGCTCTCGCCGAACAGTACGCCGCCGGCCAGGACACGGCCTCGGCGAGTTGGCTGATCGGCGAAGGCCTGTTCACCGACGAGGTGCAGGGGCAGGCCCTGCGTTCGATGAAGGCGCCGGGCACCGCGTACGACGACGACGTGCTCGGCACCGACCCGCAACCGGGCTCCATAGCCGGCTACATCGACACCGACGCCGACAACGGCGGAGTCCACCTGAACTCCGGTATCCCGAACCGGGCGTTCTACCTGGTCGCGGCCGCCATCGGCGGCAACGCCTGGGAGGCACCCGGACAGATCTGGTACGACACCCTCACCGGGTCCGACCTCACCGAGACCTCGACCTTCGCCGTGTTCGCCCGCGCCACCGAGACGGCCGCCGTCGCCCGCTTCGGTCGCGGTTCCCGTGAACACGAAGCCGTGCGCACGGGCTGGGATGGTGTGGGGCTTCCCCTGTCACCCCTCCGGGCGGCGTCCTGACCGCACCGGACCACGCCTGACGTCGCCTGCCTGGCGGCCGACAGTCGGCCGACGGGCCGCTGAACCTGTGGGTGACTGGGAAGGCACTGCCGATCAGCCCGACATCCCCGATCGTGGCGCTCCCGGACGTAGCATGGGGGCCATGAAGGTCGTCGTCTCACGCAGCGGAGGTCTCGCCGGACTCCGGGTGACCTGGGACGTCCAGGTCGACGATCAGCCGGATGCGGCCGCCTGGATGGCCTTTCTGCAGCAGCTGCCCTGGGACGAAGCCGAGGACACCACCCCGGCGCCCGACCGCTTCGTCTACCGGATCCGCTGCGCCCCGCACGAGGTCGTTCTCGCCGAGCCGCAGGTGCACGGCCCGTGGAAGGACCTCATCGACCGGGTCCGCGCCGTCAGCGAACGCTGACCCGCACACGTCGTCGACCAGCCGGGCGCCCTCTCGCGGGAGCAGAGCTGGACACCACAGGGCACCGGGAAATCGATACCGTCATCGTTCCGTAATGGGTGCGGATGCCGCAACTGGTAACGCGACCCGTACGGGGGTAACGGCACCTCCGAACAGGGGGGCCTCCAGTGGCGACTGCACGATCGACCAATTCCACAACCACCGCCTCGGGCGCTGACAAGCGCAGTCGATCGCGCTTCGTCCTGCGTTCCGGCCTCGCGGTCACCTTCGCGATCGTGGTCGCCGCCGCGGCGATGCTCGGCACGACCCAGGCCCCGGCCTCGGCCGCGGTCGGACCCGGCGTCACGGAGCAGTGCAACGGCATCGAGAACGGCGGCGGCCGGGCCGTGGAATGCCAGGTCACCGTCACCAACTACCTCGACGTCGCCACCGGTCTCACCAGCTCGACCATCGTGGCGCGTGCCTGCGTCGGTGCCGCCAACGCCGAGCCGACCTGCACGGTCCTCCCGATCACCTTTCCCACCGCCACCACGGTGGTGAACCAGTGCAACGCCTCCGGCCAGGGCGGCGGGGCCACCGTCACCTGCGAGGTCAGGGTCGTCAACAACATCATCGGCGACACCACCCTCACCCCCGCAACCGTGAACCAGTGCGTCGGTTCGGGCGCGGGCGGCGGCACAGAGCCCACCCTGGACTGCAGCCCGGTCCAGTCGACGACGAACGCCACGATCACCCAGTGCAACGGAGCCGCCAACGGCGGTGGCGGAACCCGCCGGGTCACCTGTGTCGTCGATCCCTCCACCCAGAGCACGGCACTGCCGGTGACGATCACCCAGTGCAACAACGGCAACGTCACCGCACCCGGCTCGTACGTCACCTGCACCGCATCGCTCACCCACCGCCTGCTGCCGGCCGGCACGGTGATTCCCACGCCCACGCCCACGCCCACCCCGACCCCGACCCCGACGGGCACGCCCACCCCCACCGGCACACCCACCCCGACGCCGACACCGACGGCCACGCCCACCAGCACGCCGACGTCCAGCCCCTCCGCCACCCCGTCGGCCACTCCAGTCCCGACCCCGACCCCGACCGCGACGGTTCCCGCCGAGACCCCGACGCCCACCCCTGCGCCCACTGAAACGGCCAGCCCGGTCGTCCCAGTCGTCCCGGCGTCCCCGTCACCCACGCCGACGTCCACCAGCCCAGCCAGCCCCCTGATTCCGGCCGTCGGAGCCGACCAGGGCGGCGGACTCGGTGCCGGACAGGGCGCTGAGCAGGACACCGAACCGGGCGCAGAGCAGGGCACCGAACTGGCCGAGACCGGTGTGGATCCACTACCGGTCTTCCTGATCGCCGCTGGAGCGCTGCTGGTCGGCGGGATCCTGGTCGCCGTCATGCTCGTCCGTCGGCGCACCGGCCAGAACCCGACCCGCCGGTCCTGACCCCGGTACGCCCATCCGGCGCTTCCCTGAGCGTCCTGGCACCGGCTGCACCGACACGCCGCGGCCCACTCGGCACACTCGCCGAGTGGGCCGCAAAGTGGGAACATGGGGCATGGCCACTGACAACGCTAATCCCGTCCGCATTCTGCGCGAAGAAGAGTGCTGGGAGTTGCTGCTCTCCTCCAGCTTCGGCCGTCTCGCGGCGAGCGTCGCCGACGACATCGAGATCTTCCCACTCAACTTCGTCGCCGCGGATCAGCGCCTGCTCTTCCGCACCGCAGAGGGCACCAAGTTGCTCGCACTGACCGTGAACAACCGGGTCGCCCTGGAGACCGACGACATCGGCCGCGCAGACGCCTGGAGTGTCGTGGTCAAGGGCATCGCGCGGATCCTGGACACCCAGGCCGAGATTGATGCCGCGAACGAGCTGCCGTTGCGCCCGCTCATCCCCACCCTCAAGTACATCTGGGTCGAGATCACGCCCACCGAGATCACCGGTCGCCGGTTCAGCCTCGAACCGGAGCCAGAGCGCTACTAGGTTCTCCTGGCTGAGCTACGCCCCGGCGACCAGGCTCGCACCGGCACGACCGATGAGCATGAGCACGGCGGTGCCGTACGCATCCTCGGCCGTCGATGCCTGGAACGACTCGTCGACGCCGGACACATGAACGTTCACCCGGTAGCTGTCGTCGCCCTGCCGGTGCAGGGAGCGGAAGGTGCCACGCAGCAGCTGGCGAAGCTGGTCCTCCCTGGGCAACCAGAGCGCATCCTCCAGGGCGAGGGAATCGAGCGCCCACTCGGTGGTGCCGTTGAAGCCGAGAATCGTGCCGGTGTCGAACTCGTGCGCCTCGATGGTCATCTCGCTGACCGTGAACACGTCCGCGTCGAATCCCGGCCGTTCGATACTGAACGAATCACCGGATGCCGGACGCCAACGCAATCCGGCCTGCTGCAACGCCCGGGCACAGTCGATTGTGATCATGTCCCATTATCGGCACGGGAAGCGTTGAGCGCGAGGACCCGCACGCCGTCGGGTACCCCGGAGAGCGCTCGGCGTTCTCCGGGGCCACTCACAGGGGCTGCTTAGCTGACGCCGAGCAGGTCGATCACGAAGATCAGGGTCTTGCCGGACAGGCGGTGCCCGGAGCCGGCCGGGCCGTAGGCCAGGTGCGCAGGCACGGTCAGCTTGCGTCGTCCGCCCACCTTCATGCCGGGGATACCCTGCTGCCAGCCGGCGATCAGGGAGCGCAGCGGGAAGTTGATGGACTGGCCACGGTTCCAGGACGAGTCGAATTCCTCGCCGGTGTCGTACTCCACGCCGAGGTAGTGCACGTCAACGGTGGCGCCGGCGGTGGCCTCGGCCCCGTCACCCACCACGATGTCGACGATGTCGAGCTGTTCGGGCGCGGGGCCCTCCGGGAAGTCGAGTTCTGGCTTGCTGTTGAGATCGGTCATAAGACCATCCAACCGGATCGGGAGCCTCGGTGCCTACCTCGAAATTCCCCCTTGCGCGAACGAGGAGGCGAGGTGCATTCTTTATGCATAGAAACTCGCCGCACCGGGAGAGTTGTCGGCAGTGCCACACCACCGGGCGGCGAGTTTTTCCGTTCAGCGCCGACAGGTCAGCGCCGACAGCTCAGTTCAGTATCTCGGCCCGGTCGGCCATCAGCAGGCCCAGCAGCCGGGTTTCCTCCGCCTGGTCCGGTGAGACGCCCGCCGTCGCGGCGCGCACGGGCTTGGCCTGGGCCGCGATCAGGCGATGACGCACGGATGCCAGCCTGGCGGCATCCACGATGAACCGCTGCATGGCGAGTCGTCGCGACGTCGGCTGGGCGTGCGCCCAGGCGAGGGCCTGCCTACGGCCGTGACCTGTGGCGAGCATCTGCACCTCGGCGGGGGTGAACCAGCCCACGGCGGCATAGTCGCCGAGTCGCTGCACGGTCAGTTTCTCCTCGTGCCGGCGCAGCAGCACCACGGTGAGGATGGCGCCGAGGAACATGGGCACCTGCACCAGGAGGTAGTAGCCGAGCAGGGACCCATCCGTGGTGAGGACGAAGAACGCCCCGTTCCACAGCGCGTGCAGCAGCACCGCCGCGACGAAGCCGATCAGGACCGTGCCGATGTAGCCGGAGCCGGTGGCACGCCGGGCGGCCAGACCCAGGGCAAACCCGGTGCAGGCCGTGAACAACACGTGTGCGAACGGCGAGAGCACCCCGCGAAGCAGGAACGTGACCCCGAGGGTGCCGAGACCGCCCTCGAGCATGGCCACACCGAAGTACTGGATGTTCTCGGAGAAGGCGAAGCCGGCGGCGATCACGGCCGCATAGACCAGCCCGTCGATCGGACCGTTGAACTGTGCCCGGATCACCCAGAACAACAGCAGCAGGCCGAAGCCCTTGGCCGCTTCCTCCACCAGGGGTGCCTGCACGACGGCGGACAGGAAGTCCCCGCCTGGGCCGGTCCCACTGGCGGCCGCGTATATCTGCACGCCGAGGTCGAAGACCAGCGCGGACACCACGGACACGCCCGCACCCCAGAGGAAGGCGAACCACAGCGCCGGGTGCGGTTCGGGTTCCCAACGGTCCACCCAGCGCACGGCCAGGATCACGAGCGTCAGCGGGATGAGGGCCAGCACCAGGCAGATCCCCACCGCGGCCGCCCCGAGGAAGGTGGCCATGTACACCAGCACGAGCAGCACGGCCAGCGCACCCACCACGATCCCGAGGCTGGCCCAGATCACGGTGCTGGTGCGGTGCCGCTGCACGGGCGCGCTCCAGACCGGGGTCGAGATGGGCGCATCCTGGGCGGGGACGGCGGTGGTCCGGCCGGTCGGGTCGAAGGTCATGCGAGTCAGTTTAGGGGTACGGCCGAAACGGCCGTGTCCGATTTCCGCTACCGACCGCGCGACGGTCGTGTCAGGCTGGAGGGGTGAGCACAACTTCCGGCCCCCGCACCCCGGCCGCCCCGCCGCCGGCAGCGTCGGCCAGGGGCAGCGTCGACGATCCCGTGTTCGCCGAGCGGTACCGGGCGATGTCGTCACGGGATGCTCGTTTCGACGGCCAGTTCATCACCGGTGTGCACTCCACGGGCATCTACTGCCGACCGAGCTGCCCGGCCATGACGCCCAAACCGTCGAACGTGTCGTTCTACCTCACCGCCGCGGCGGCCCACGAGGCGGGCTTGCGAGCCTGCAAACGCTGCCTGCCAGACGCCGTGCCCGGGTCGCCGGACTGGAACATCCGGGACGACCTGGCCGCCAGGGCCATGCGGCTGATCGGTGACGGCACCGTGGAGAGGGAGGGCGTGCCCGGGCTGGCCCACCGGCTCGGCTACACCGCGAGGCACCTCACCCGGGTGCTCGTCGCCGAGGTCGGTGCCTCTCCCCTGGCCCTCGCCCGCGCCCACCGGGCACAGACCGCCCGGGTGCTGCTCACCGGCACCGACCTGTCGATCACCGATGTCGCCTTCGCCGCCGGCTTCGGCAGTGTGCGGCAATTCAACGACACCATCACCGCGGTCTACGAGCGCACCCCGTCTGCCCTGCGCGCCGGCGCGCGAGTGGCCGATCGCGCAGGCACCCCCGGCGACGACGCCGCAATGCCCGGCTCGGCCATCCGCCTGCTGTTGCCCGCCAGGGCACCGTTCGACGGGCCGGGCCTGCTGGGGTTCCTCCGGCAACGCGCCGTGGCCGGCGTGGAACGGTGCACGACGGACGGCTACGAACGCACCCTGCGGCTCCCGCACGGTTCGGCGACCCTCTGGGTGACCCTCACCGGCACGAGCGCCGCCCCTGCCCTGGCCTGCGAGGCCCGGCTGGACAGCCTCGCCGACCTCGCCCCCCTGGTCAGCCGGGTGCGGCGACTGTTCGACCTCGACGCGGATGCGCAGGCCATCGACACGGCGCTGGCCGACGATCCCGCGCTGGCCGGGTCGGTGCGCACCACCGCTGGGATGCGGGTGCCGGGCAGCCTCGACCCCGAGGAGACGCTGTTCCGGGCGCTGCTCGGCCAACAGGTGTCTGTGGCCTCCGCCCGGACCGCGCTCGGTCGCCTGACTAGCGCCCTCGGCGACCGGATCGCGGGCGACCCGGCTGGCGAGACCGCGGCCGCGTCCGGCGCACCCGAGCACCCACGACCAGAGCAGGCCGACAGCACCGCCCCGACCCTGCTCTTTCCCACCGCGGCGCGCATCGCCGCCGACGGCCGCGAGATGTTGCGCGGCCCGGCCGCGCGCATCGACACGATCGTGCGGGTGGCCGAGGCGCTGGCGACGGGCGAGCTGGTGCTGGATGTTGGCGAATCCCGCGCCGACCTCACAGCCAGGCTCACCGCGCTGCGCGGTATCGGCCCGTGGACGGCCGGATACGTGGCCATGCGCGTGCTCGGCAGCCCCGACATCCTGCTCACCAGCGATCTTGCGTTGCGGCAAGGAGCGGAGCGCCTCGGCCTGCCGGCGCGGGCGGCCGACCTCGCCGCCCACGGCAGCCGGTGGGCACCCTGGCGCAGCTACGCCGGCATGCACCTCTGGCGGTCTGCGGCCGCGGCCACACCCCAGAAGCCGGAGGGCACGGCCGGCCCGCGCGCTGCCAGCGGGAACGGGGCCGCGCCGTTACGCTGAACAGGTGAAGTTTGCGCATCTCAGAGTCGAAGGCCAATCCGTCCCCCGTCTAGCTGTTGTGGTCGAGGACTCAGCGCTGTTCCTGGACGAGGTGCTCGACGACGCTCCGCGCGACCTGCAGGACCTCCTGGAAAAGGGCACGGCCGAGTACGACCGGGTGCGCGCGCTGACCGCCCACGCGTTGACCCACGGGGCGAGCCTCACCCCGATCGACGAGCTGCGGCACTCCTCAGCTGTTCTCCGGCCCCCGCAGATCATCGCGATCGGCGCCAACTACGCCGCCCACTCCTCCGAGCTCAAGCTGCGCAGCGAGACCGCCGCCACCGTGTTCTCGCTCTGGCCCAACTCGCTCACCGGGCACGAGTCGATCATCACCTGGCCCAGCGACCTGACCGGCCAGGTGGACTACGAGGCCGAACTCGGCGTGATCATCGGCCGGCCCGCCCGCAACGTCTCGGTGCAGAACGCCCTCGACTACGTCTTCGGCTACACCGTCGTGAACGACATCACCGCCCGTGACCTGCAGTTCTCCGAAGCGCAGTGGTCGCGCTGCAAGTCCTTCGACGGGTTCACCCCCACCGGCCCGCTGGTCGTCACCGCCGACGAGATCGCCGACCCGCAGAACCTGTGGTTGACCACCCACGTCGACGGCCGCATCCTGCAGGACGCGTCGAGCGGCGACATGGTGCGCACCGTGGCCGAGATCATCGCGTACCTCTCCCTCACCTCGACTCTGCTGCCTGGCACGCTCATCTCCACCGGCAGCCCCGGCGGTGCCGGTTACAGCCGCAAGCCGCAGGTGTTCCTCAAGGACGGTTCGACGGTCACCGTCTCCATCGACCGGATCGGACTGCTCACCACTCACTGCCGTGAGATCTGACCATCGTGAGATCTGACCCGGCCGGCCCGGGGTCGCCGATCACGATCTCGGTGGTCATCCCGGTGTACAACGACGCCGACTTCCTGCGCACCTGCCTGCGCGCGCTGTCACAGCAACGCCGACCGGCCGACGAGATCATCGTGGTCGACAACGCCAGCACGGATGACACGGCCGCTGTTGCGCGCGCCGCGGGTGTGCGCCTGGTCACCGAGCCGCTGCGGGGCATCTGGCCGGCCACGTCCGCCGGTTACGACGCGGCCACCGGCGACGTGATCGCCAGGCTGGACTCCGACTCCGTCCCGCCGGTGGATTGGATCGAACGGATCGAGGCCAGGTTCACGGCCGATCCGGACACCGCCGTCTACACCGGCCCCGGCGACTTCTACAACTGCGGCCCGGTCACGGCCTGGCTCGGCAACCACGTGTACATCGGCGGTTACTTCATCTGGATGGGCCTGTGGCTCGGGCACTACCCGCTGTTCGGGTCGAACTTCGCCATGCGCAGCCGGGTCTGGGCCGCCAACCGGGACCGGGTGCGCCGCCGGAGCAACGACGTGCACGACGACCTCGATTTCAGCATGCACCTGGGGCCGGACGAACGCGTCGTCCTGGACCGGACGCTGCGGGTCGCCATCTCCTCCCGCCCGTTCGAGACCGCCGGCGGGCTCGGCCGACGAGTGGCCTGGGCGGGTCGCACGCTCTTCTCCGGCTGGCCGGACTACTCGCCGTGGCGCATCCGCCACCGGTCGGCGAGTCGCCGCAAACGTCCCCTTCGTACGCGCTGAAGCGGAGTTTTGCGGCAACTCGCGAGAAATCCTGCCGACTCGCTCAGCGGCCGCGCGCGTAGAGCGCCAACAGGTCCCTGGCCAGCTGGTGCGGTGTGGTCTCGCAGGGACTGTGCCCGGCCGGGTACACGCGCAGCTCCGCGCCGATTCGCTCGGCGAAGAGGCGGTGCAGGCGCAGCGTCCACAGGTCCCGGTCACCGACGGCGATGAGCTTGGGCACCGGGCTCTCTGCCAGTGCGCCCTGCACGTCTGGGGTGTGCTTCATCAGGCGCATGATGTCGTTCAGGCTGGTCCGGCGGGTGTGGCCGAACCGCATCCGGGCCAGGGCGAGCCGACCGGGGCTGGTGTGGTTGCGGTTGGTGACGATGCCCCAGACCATCAGGCTGGCGATGGTGTGCGGTGGGACCAGGCCGCTGACCGGTCCCAGCCAGCGCACACCCCTGAAGGTCTGCCCCTGCCCCGGTGGTGTGGTCAGCAACACCAGCGAGGCGAACAGGTCCGGCCGCCTGGCCAGGGCCAGCTCGGCGACGAGGCCCGCGAAGGAATAGCCCAGCACGTGCACCGGGGTGTCCCCCGACTCCAGCACCGTGATCAGGTCGGACACGAAGAGGTCGTAGTCGAAGTGCCGACCGGGTGAGGGTCCGGCGGCCGCCGATTCGTACTGGCCGGCCAGGTCGTAGCTCTCCACCCGGTACCCGGCACCGGCGAGGATCGGCGCGAGCAGCACGAAGTCCTCTTTCGACCCTGTGGCCCCCGGCACCAGCAGCACCCGCGGGTCACCCGGCCGGCCGAGGGCCATCGCGGCCCGGTCACCGCTGGGCGCAGGCACGGCGTACGTCTGCGCCCCCAACGGCAGCACGGTCCAGTCCAGGTCACCCAGCGCGGCATCGAGAGCCGCGAGACGGTCGCCAGGGACCGTCTCGTGCCGGCGGTTCTGCTGCCTCACACGCAGGGACACGGCACCAGAGTAGCGCCGCCCGCCGATCGGCGGCGCTACCTGCTGCGCCGGCCTGCCGGTCTACTCGATGATCGGGATGGACGAGGTACCGGTGTCCGGCAGCATGCCGGAGAGCCTGGCCGGCTCGAGCTCGCGCATCACGTCGTCGCGGGTCATCAGCTTGGCCTCCACCACCAGGTCGGCGACGTTCCGACCGGTCAGCAACGCCGTCTGGGCGAGAGCCGCCGCGGCCGCGTAACCGATGTGCGGGATGAGCGCGGTGATCACGCCCACGCTGGACCCGACCATCGCGGCCAGCCGTTCCTCGTTGGCGGTGATGCCGTCGATGCAGTTCACCCGCAGCGTCCACATCGCCTGGGTCATCCAGGTGAGACTCTGGAACAGGTAGTGCGCGATGACGGGTTCGAACGCGTTCAGCTGCAGCTGCCCGCCCTCCGCGGCCATCGTCACCGTCACATCCGCCCCGGCCACGGCGAACGCCACCTGGTTGACCACCTCGGGGATCACCGGGTTGACCTTGCCGGGCATGATGCTCGAGCCGGCCTGACGCGGCGGCAGGTTGATCTCCCCGAAACCGGCCTGTGGGCCGGAGGAGAGCAGACGCAGGTCGTTGCAGATCTTGGACAGCTTGATGGCGCTGCGCTTGAGGTTGCCGCTGAACGACATGAAGCTGCCGGCGTCGCTGGTCGACTCGATCAGATCGGGCGCGGCCTCGAGCTTGAGCCCGGTGATCAGGTTGAGGTGACGGATGGCCGCGGCCGCGTAGCCGGGATCGGCCGTGATGCCCGTGCCGATCGCGGTGGCACCCAGGTTGATCTCGGCGAGCAACCAGATCGTCTCGGTGAGCCGGTCGTAGTCCTCGCCCAGGGTGGTGGCGAAACCGTGGAACTCCTGGCCGAGGGTCATCGGCACGGCGTCCTGCATCTGGGTGCGTCCCACCTTGAGGATCTGGTCGAACTCCCCGGCCTTGACCGAGAACGACCCCTGCAGGGCCTTGAGTTCGCGGAGCAGGTGCTTGAGGAAGAAGGCCAGGGCGATCTTGATGGCCGTGGGGTAGGTGTCGTTGGTGGACTGGCTGCGGTTGACGTGGTCGATCGGGCTGAGGATGTCGTACCGGCCGCGGCCGTAGCCGGCGTTCTCCAGTGCGAGGTTGCAGATGACCTCGTTGGCGTTCATGTTCGTGGAGGTTCCCGCACCGCCCTGCATCACCCCGACCACGAACTGGTCGTGGTGCTTGCCCTCGATGATCTCCTGGCAGGCGGCATCGATCCAGTCCGCCCGCTCCTGGCTGAGCGCGCCCACCTCCGCGTTCGCCCTGGCGCAGGCCTGCTTCACCGAGGCGAGGGCCACCACGAAGTCCGGGTACACCGAGATCGGCCGCTTGGCGATCGGGAAGTTCTCGAGCGCCCGCTTGGTGTGCACCCCCCAGTAGGCGTCGGCCGGCACCTCGACCCGGCCGAGCGAGTCACGCTCGATGCGGAAGCCGGGTGTGGCCGTCGGCACGTCGGCGGCCAGATCAGATGAGCCGGCCGAAGCCGGGGGCGAGGCGGCGGGCGTGTCGTGGGTCACGTCGGTGTTCATCGTTTCAGTTGCTGCGGACATGCTGGGTGTGGTGTGCACGCTGGCTCCATTGCCGTCGGTGAAGAGCTCGTGGCTCATGACCGATTCACTCTATCGCGCAGGCCGAGACCCACACCCAAACTGCACATTTCGCCGGCTCGACGCAAGGAACCAGCGCCTCCTGGCGGGGTGCCGCAGCTAAACGCAGGCGAGGGAACGGCTCGCGGCGACAGCACGCATCCGCCTAGACGCCGAAGAGCACCTCGACCGGGCCACGCACGAAGAAGACCAGGAAGCCGACCGCGACGACCCAGAGCAGCGGGCTGATCTCGCGGGCCTTGCCGGACAGGGCCCGCACGATGACCCAGCTGATGAACCCCGCGCCGATGCCGTTGGCGATGGAGTAGCTCAGCGGCATCACGATGATGGTGAGGAACACCGGCAGCACGATGGAGAACTCGCTGAAGTCGATGAACCGGATCTGGGACACCATCATGGCACCGACGATGACCAGGGCCGCGGCGGCGACCTCGAGGGGAACGATCTGGGTGAGCGGGGTGAAGAACATCGCGGCCAGGAACAGCAGCCCGGTGACGACGTTGGCGAACCCGGTGCGGGCGCCCTCGCCGATGCCGGCGCCGGACTCGATGAAGACCGTGTTGGACGACGAGGACGAGGCGCCACCGACAACGGCGCCGACACCCTCGACGATCAGGGCCGACTTGAGCCGGGGGAAGTTGCCGTTCTTGTCGGCCAGCCCGGCCTCGTTGGAGAGCCCGGTCATGGTGCCCATGGCGTCGAAGAAGTTCGTGAAGACCAGGGTGAAGACCAGCATCACTGCCGCGAGCATACCGATGCGTTCGAACGCGCCGAAGCTGACCTCGCCCACGAGGGACAGGTCGGGCAGGGCGACGAAGCTCGACGGCAGCACGGGCGCGTTGAGGTTCCAGCCGGCCGGGTTGGTGCCGAGCGACGGGCCGACTTTGAAGATGGCCTCGAGGATGACGGCGAGCACCGTGGTGCCGACGATGCCGATGAGCAGGGCGCCCTTGACCTTGCGCGCCACGAGCACACCGATCAGCAGCAGCCCGATCACGAACACCGCGGTGGGCAGGCTGGCGACCGACCCGGACTCGCCGAGCTGCACGGGCGGGGACGCGACGCCGCTGGCACGGACGAACCCGGAGTCGACCAGGCCGATGAAGGCGATGAACAGGCCGATCCCCACGGTGATGGCGATCTTGAGCTGGCGCGGCACGGCGGTGAAGATCATTTCGCGCAGGCCCGTCGAGGCCAGCAGCACGATGATCAGGCCGTTGATGACGACCAGGCCCATGGCCTCCGGCCAGGTGACCTGACCGACGACGCTCACGGCGAGGAAGGAGTTGATGCCCAGCCCGGCGGCGAAGCCGAACGGCAGGCGGGCGATGACACCAAAGAGGATGGTCATGACCCCGGCGGTCAGCGCTGTGACGGCGGCGACCTGACCGTTGGGCAGCCAGTTGCCGGCCACGTCCACCGCGGCCTGGTCGGCGCTGAAGCCGCCGAGGATCAGCGGGTTGAGGATGACGATGTACGCCATGGTGACGAAGGTCACCAGGCCGCCGCGCACCTCCCGGCTCCAGGTGGACCCGCGGCGGGTGATCTCGAAGTAGCGGTCGAGCACCGACTTGGTGCCACGCCCGGTCGGTTCGGCCCGAGGCGCTGCCGGGGCCGTGACGGCGGCGGTGTCGGTGGCGGCGGTGCCGGTCGAGGCGTTGGAATCGTGCTCTGATGCGGAAATGATGCTCTCCCGGTCGGTCTGCGGCGAGGTGCCAAACGCCTTAGTCTACGACGTGGCCCCCGGCCGGGAAAACCGTGCACTGCGTCTGGTCAAACGTGCGGCACGAACTTGCCCCACGCCACCCGCCGTTCGGCCTGCGGGTCGGACTCGATCCGGTCGTGGGTGTCGATGATCAGGGTGCGCCTCTCGGCCTCGGTGTAAACGGGCCAGGCGGCATCCGGCAGGCCGGTGCCGGCGAAAGCCAACCACCAGCCCTGCATGCGCCTGCCGATCGCCTTGAACGCCCGGCGGCCGCCCAGCGCCGTCATCCCCCGGCCGAACCAGCCGTCGAGCCGGTCGAAGAGCGGGAACAGTTCGAGGCCGTGGGTGGCGTCCAGGCCCATCCGTCTCAGCAGCCGCGGTGCCGCGTCGAACCGGTAGAAGTACACCGGGGCGTACCGGGAGTGCCGCTCGGCCACCTTCACGCTCGGGTACCAGAACGAGTAGTCGCCACCGAAGTCCAGCGCTGCACGGGGCGCCGGAATGCCCGGGTACTGTGCCTTGAGCGCCTTCTTGGCCTTCTTTTTCGTGTTCTTGAAGACCGCGCGTATCCGTGGCGGGGTCGACGCGAGGATGTCGATGCGGCCGCTGAACAGCGACCCCTCTCTCTGGTTGGTGCCGATGATCAGCGGGATGCGGTGCGCCCGGCCGTCCTTGAACGCGTCCAGCGGGCGCTCGGGCAGGAACTCCCCGTCGATGACCGGGCAGAGCGGAATGGTGCCGGGGTGCCGGTCGGGCGAACGCACGGTCAGGGTGGTGGTCGCCTCGGCCAGCCGGGCGGGATCGGCCTCCAGCAGCAGCCGCACGGCGTCGGCGTGGGCGAGGCCGGCAGCGGGTGGGGCTGGGCGCTCGGTGACGGCGTCGCCCCCGGCCTGCTCGGCGAGGATCTCCACGAACGACTCCGCCCACTCCGCGGTCAGGCTCGGCGGGTAGACCGCGTTGGGCGGGGCGCTCTGCGCGATGGCGCGCTGGAACAGGCCCATTGCGGCCGGAACGGTCATCAGGGTGGTCACGGCGTTGCCGCCGGCCGATTCGCCGAACAGGGTCACGGCATCCGGGTCGCCGCCGAAGGCACGGATGTTGTCGCGTACCCAGGCGAGAGCGGCGACCTGGTCGCGCAGCCCGAGGTTGCTCTCGAACGGGCGCTCCGGGGTGGAGTAGCGGCTGAAGTCGAGGTAGCCCAGCGCCCCCAGCCGGTAGTTGATGCTCACGTAGACGATGCCGCCGCGGCGCACGAGACCCTCGCCCTGGCGGGGGTTCTCCCTGGAGGAGCCGACGCTGTACGCGCCGCCGTGCACGAAGACCATCACTGGCCTCAGCGACGCGGGGTCCACCGGCGCATCCGGCGCCAGCACGTTGAGGTTCAGGCAGTCCTCGCTCTGCGGGATGCGAGGGTGCGCGCCGATGAACTGGCCCTTGTGACTCTGCGTGGCCACCGGGCCGAATCCGGCGGCGTCACGCACACCCGGCCACGCCGCGGGCGGCTCCGGGGCACGGAACCGTCGTGGACCCACCGGCGCGGCCGCGTACGGAATGCCACGCCAGGCGCGGATTCCGCGAACACTGACGCCGCGCACCAGCCCGCCGGCGACCCTGACCTCGAGCGGATTCTGGGCGCGGGTTCCGGTGTCCGACGTCATGGGCCGATCCTAAACCGGTCGGCTGAACGGCGGGCACTGAGCGTGGCCGGTCCGCGGAGCAACTACGCTCAGCTAGGGCCGCCAGTGGCGGCCGACCGGCTTGAACAGAAATGAGTTACCAATGGCACTGCCCTGGACCCTGCACGGCGACGGGAAAACCGTCGGCCCGACCGACGTCGTGGCCCCGGGCGAACGGCTGAACTGGCCGATCACCATCGGCATCGGCGCGCAACACGTCGTCGCGATGTTCGGCGCCACCTTCCTGGTTCCGCTGATCACCGGCTTCCCGCCGAGCACCACCATCCTGTTCTCCGGCATCGGCACGCTCCTGTTCCTGCTGATCACCCGCAACAGGCTCCCCTCCTACCTGGGTTCGTCGTTCGCGTTCATCGCGCCGATCACCGCCGCGACCGCGACCGCCGGTATGGGCAGCGCACTGTTCGGCATCCTCGCGGTCGGCCTGCTGCTGGCCGTGGTGGGCGCCATCGTGCAGTTCACCGGGACCGGCTGGATCGAAGCGCTGATGCCGCCAGTGGTGTCAGGCGCCATCGTCGCGCTGATCGGTTTCAACCTGGCGCCGGTCGCCAGGGACAACTTCACCCTGGCGCCGCTCACCGCGGTGATCACCCTCACCGCCGTGATCCTCTCCACCGTGCTGTTCCGCGGCATCCTCGGCCGGCTGTCGATCTTCCTGGGCGTGATCGTCGGCTACATCGCCGCCGTCATCCAGGGTGAGGTCGACTTCAGTGCCGTCGGCGACGCCGCCTGGGTGGGCCTGCCGCCGCTGACCCTGCCGACCAACCCGTTCGAGAACCCGGCCGTCTGGGCGATCCTGCCGGCGTTCCTGCCCGTGGTGCTGGTGCTGATCGCCGAGAATGTGGGCCACATCCGTGGCGTCGCGCAGATGACCGACAGCTCGGTCAACAAGCTCACCGGTCGCGCGCTGCTGGCCGACGGCCTGGCCACCGTGCTCGCCGGCTTCGGCGGCGGCTCAGGCACCACCACCTACGGCGAGAACATCGGCGTGATGGCCGCCACCCGCATCTACTCCACTGCCGCGTACTGGGTGGCCGGTATCACCGCGGTGCTGCTCGGCCTCTCCCCCAAGATCGGCGCCGTCATCAGCACCATTCCCGCTGGCGTGCTCGGCGGCGTCACGACGGCGCTGTACGGCCTGATCGGCATCATCGGCGTGAAGATCTGGCTCGACAACAAGGTGGACTTCTCCAAGCCGGTCAACCAGTTCACCGCCGCGACCGCGCTGATCATCGGCATCGCCGACTACACCTTCAGCGCCGGCACGCTCACCTTCAACGGCATCGCGCTCGGCACCCTCGCGGCGATCGTGATCTACCACGTGATGACCTGGGTGGCCCGCGCCCGCCGCACCGCCTAGCGGTAGCGGCACGTCCGCGCACCAGCGGTGCGCGGGCGCTGCTGCGGTGCACGGACGCTGCTGCGTCAGCGGTGCAGGGCGGGGACGATCAGGTAGACGCCGTAGAGCACGATCAGGCCGCAGAGCAGGAAGCAGAGGTAGCCGGAGTACTGGGCCAGGCGCTTCTGCCCGGCCGTGAGCGGGTTCGCCTTGCTGGCCTTCCTGGCCTTCTTGGCGTTCTTCGCGGCCCTGGCCGGTGTCACGACGGCGAGGGCGCCGGTGAACTCTGCGGGCTCGACGGTGGGGATGCGGCCGGCCGTGGTGAGCAGGCGCAGTCCCAGCGAGTAGAGCGAGACGACGACGGCCGACGAGACCAGTGCGGCAACCGCGACAACGAGGAATGCGGCCCAGTCGATCACAGTGATACCTTCTGTCGGTCCTTGCGGGACGGTTTGCGTGGAGTCTTCTTGATCTTCACGACGTGCCCGGCATCGTCGATGTCGTGCAGGTTGTCGTGCGACACCCTGTCCCGCTTGGACCACTGGAAGAGCACGAAGACCACGACGGTGCCGATCACGACGTCGAGCAGGATGCCGATCGGACCCAGCAGCGCCAGGCCGGCGGCGAAGGCGCCCATGATCGCGGATGCGGGCAGGGTGAGCAGCCACCCCAGGGCGATCTGGCCGGCCATGCCCCAGCGCACGGTGGAGCCTCGCCGGCCCAGGCCGGAGCCGATGACGGACCCGGAGGCCACCTGGGTGGTCGACAGTGCGAAGCCCAGGTGGCTGGACGCGAGGATGGTGGCCGCGGTGCTGGTCTCGGCGGCGAAGCCCTGCGCCGGCTTGATCTCGGTGAGACCGCGACCCATGGTGAGGATGATGCGCCAGCCGCCGGTGTACGTGCCGATCGCGATGGCGAAGGCGCAGCAGGCGACGACCCAGAACTGCGGCCCTGAGCCCACGGCCTGGTAGCCGCCGGCGATGAGGGTGAGGGTGATCACGCCCATGGTCTTCTGCGCGTCGTTGGTGCCGTGTGACAGGGCCACCAGTGACGAGGAGAAGATCTGCGCGTAGCGGAACCCGCCACGGCCATCCGGCTTGCCCGCGTCGCGGCGGGTGATCGCGTAGGCGAGTCGGGTGGCCAGGAACGCGACGATGCCGACCGTGATCGGCGCGATCAGAGCGGGCAGGATCACCTTGGCCAGGACAACGTCGTATGCCACCGCCTGCGAGCCGACACCGATGATGGTGGCCCCGATCAGGCCGCCGAACAGGGCGTGGCTGGAACTGGACGGCAACCCGCGCAGCCAGGTGATCAGGTTCCAGACGATCGCACCGATCAGTCCGGCGAAGATCATCTCCGGGGTGATCTGGATGCCCCCGTCGCCCTCCTTGATGATGCCGCCGGAGACCGTCTTGGCGACCTCGGTGGACAGGAACGCACCGACGAGGTTGAGCACGGCCGCGACGCCGACGGCGACCTTGGGCTTCATGGCCCCGGTGGCGATCGGGGTGGCCATGGCGTTGGCCGTGTCATGGAACCCGTTGGTGAAGTCGAAGATGAGTGCCAGAGCGATGACCAGCACGACGATAAGGGAGAAATCCACCAGCGTCTTTTCCTTGTGTTTCAACCCGAACCGTGGCGAGGGGGAAGACACCGGGCACGCAAGGGAGATGACTGGCCCGAGACCGGGCCTCGTTGATCCTGACAGCCCCGGACCGACAGGTCAATTCAGGGCACGTTCACCTGCCGTTTACCCGCCGTTCAGATTGGCGGATCCGGGTCAGGCGCGGGCGACGACGGTGGCCAGGTCCTCGCCGAACGTGAAGGTGGCCTCCACCGGGCGGCCGGCCAGAACACCCGGCAGCCAATGCCTGGCGTCGTCCCACATCTCGTCGACGGGGAGGCGGGCGATGGTGAACCACACCGGGTTCAGTTCGTCGGACTCCCGCGGGATGCCGCTGAACCGGTCCGTGACGAACACATTCGAGCGCTGGCTCCAGGCCGGCCGGTGCGGGAACAGGTAGGTGAGCACACCCATCGGCGTGAGCGCATCCGCCGTGACCGTGAGGCCGGACTCCTCCTCGACCTCGCGCACGGCGGCGTCCAGGGCGGATTCGCCGGGTTCGAGCTTGCCGCCGAGCCCAACGATATTACCCAGGCCCAGGCCCTTCTTCTTGCGGCCGAGCAGCACCTGGGGTTCACCGCTGGCAGACAGGCGGGTGAGGTAACACACGCACACCTGGGGAAGGTCGGTCATGGCCTCAATCGTAGCGAGGAGCCAACGTGAGCTACTCGCAAGCGTTTTCCAGCCGGGGAGGTTACGATGTACGCATGAATTTTGTGCCTGAGACCGGAACGATCACGATGTTCACCACGACCTGGTGCGGCTACTGCTCGCGACTGAAGACCCAGCTCGATAAGAATGGCATCGGTTACACCGAGGTGAACATCGAAGAGGTCGACGGCACCCCCGAGCTCGTGATGAGCCTGAACAACGGCAACCAGACGGTTCCCACGGTGCTGTTCCCGGATGGCTCGGCCGCGACGAACCCGTCGCTCGCGCAGGTGCAGGCCAAGCTCGCACCCGCGGCCTGAGCCGACCAGCCGGCCAGCCGCCCACCCCACCCCCAGACAGCGAACTGCCCGGGCGACCTGACTCGCCCGGGCAATTCTGCATACTGGTGCGGGTTTAGCCGAAGAGCACGGCCGCTTCGTCGTAACGCGCCTGGGTGACCCGGTTGAGGTCCATGGTGGCGTCGGCGATGCTGACGGTGTTGATGTCGGTGCCCTTGAGGGAGACCATCGAACCCCACTTGCCGTCGACGACGGCGTCAACCGCCGCCATGCCGAGGCGCGTGGCGAGCACGCGGTCGTAGGCGGACGGGGCGCCGCCGCGCTGGGTGTGGCCGAGCACGGTGGCGCGGGACTCGATGCCGGTGCGCTCTTCGACCATGGGGGCGATGAGTTCGCTGATGCCGCCGAGGCGGGGACGGTTGAACGCGTCCAGCCCCTTGTGCGAGTGCGCCTCGCCCATTTCGGCCAGGGTGAAGCCCTCGGAGACGACCAGCACCGGGGCACGGCCGCGGTCGCGGACGCTTTCGACCCACGCGCAGATCTGCTCGATGGTCTGCGGCTGCTCGGGGATGAGAATGGCGTGGGCGCCGCCGGCCATGCCGGAGTGCAGCGCGATCCAGCCCACGTGGCGGCCCATGACCTCGACGATCATGCAGCGGCCGTGCGAGTCCGCCGTCGTGCGGAGGCGGTCGATGGCCTCTGTGGCGATCTCGACGGCGGTGTTGAATCCGAAGGAGTAGTCGGTGGCGGCGAGGTCATTGTCGATGGTCTTCGGCACGCCGACGATCTTGATGCCGGCGTCGGTGAGACGACGGGCGGCGGTGAGGGTGCCCTCGCCGCCGATGGCGATGATGGCGTCGATACCCTCGGCATCCATGGTCTTCTGGATGTTCTCCGGGCCGGCGTTCTCGCCCTCGAACGGGTTGGTGCGGGAGCTGCCGAGGATGGTGCCGCCCTGGCGGGAGAGGCCACGAACGCTGTGCCGGTCGAGTTTCATGAACTCGCCCTTCACCAGCCCGCGCCAGCCGTTGCGGATGCCCACGAACTCGGAGTCGTAGGCGCGGCCGCCCTTGAGGACAGCACCCCGAATCACTGCGTTGAGGCCCGGGCAGTCTCCACCGCTGGTGAGGATACCGATCTTCATTTCTTGGCTACTCCTTTAGTGCATGCATGTTGTGTTTCGGCAGGTGCCCGTCCCCATCATGGTGGCGGACTCGTGCCTGGATCAAGTCAACACCGGCGGCGCTGCTCAGGGATAGGGACTTCCGGCCCGGTGTTACAGCTCTCCGTCGAGCGCCTGCGTGAGCACGAACGCCAGCGCACTGGCCTGCACGGAATCGGCCGGCGACACCTCGTCGTCCGCTCCGTCGAGCGCGCGGGCCGCAAGGCCCTGCTTACTGCCGATGAGCTCGGCGATGCGCGCGTCGATGGTGTGCGCGGCGATGATCCGCCACGCCGTGACCGGTTCGGACTGGCCGATCCGGTGCACCCGGTCGATGGCCTGCGTCTGCTCCGCCGCGGTCCAGCTGAGTTCGGCGAGCACCACGTTGGATGCCGCCTGCAGGTTCACACCCACGCCGGCGGCGGTGAGCGAGCACACCACCACGGCCACCTCCGGGTCGGTGTTGAAGGAGTCGATCGCGGCCTGGCGGGCCAGCGCGCTCTGATCGCCGCGCAGTGACACGGTGCGCAGGCCTCGCTTGGCGAAGATCTCCTCCGCGGCATCCATCACGTCGATGTGCTTGGCGAAGAACACGACCTTGCCCACCGAGTGCGCCAGCTGCGCGGCGTAGTCGGCGGCGAGCCCAGCCTTGGCCTGGCCGATCTTGCGCACCATGGTGAACACGTTCTCACCGGTGCTGGTGCCCTTGGACTCTTCGAGGTCCGCGTGCGCGACGGCGCGGATGTACGCGCCTCGTTCGTCGTCGGTGAGCACGGGAGCCTTCACGCCGGGGTGGCGGGCGGCCACGAGGGCGTTGTAACGCTTGACCAGGCGTGCGCCGAGCTCACGTTCGGCCTTCTGGATGGAGCGTCCCAGTTCGCTGTCGAGCTCAACGGGAAGGTCGGCGATCCGCTTGGCGGGCAGGTCGGCGGCGACGTCGACCTTGCGTCGGCGCACGATGCCCATGTCGATCACAGCGGAGCGGGCCGCGGTGTAGAAGCCGGCGTCGGCGGGGGTGAGCCCGGTTTCCTCCAGGCGGGCCATGAGCTTGGCTGTGGGTTTGTCGCCGTCGATCCAGCCGAGGAACTGCCAGATCGCCCGGAAGTCGTCGACGTCGTTGATCAGCGGGGTGCCGGTGAGCGCCATCAGCAGCGGGTTGTTGCCAGGGGTGCGCCGGCGGATCTGCTCGGCGAGGCTGAGCACGTGCTTGGACCGCTGGGACTGCAGGTTCTTGATGAAGTGCGCCTCGTCGACAACCATGCCCTTGAAGCCGAGGGTGCCCAACCAGGCCAGGTGGCGGTCGAGCACGTCGTAGTTGACCACGACCACGTCGGCGAAGGCGTCGAGGGTGTCACCGTCACCGTGGATGACGGTGGCGCGGCGGTGCGGCGTCCACAGTTCCACCTCGCGCACCCAGTTCATCTTCACGACGTTGGGCACGATCGCCAGCAGCGGGTATGCGCCGGCGACGGAGGCGGCGAGCAGGCTCTGCGCGGTCTTGCCGAGGCCGGGTTCGTCGGCGAGCAGGTAGCTGCGATGGCCGAGCCGGGCGCTCTCGATGAACCGTGCCTGGTGACGCATCAGCTCCATGCCGCGCGGGGAGAACCTGTCGACGGCGGGGGCGGGGGGCAGCTCCATGCTGGCGGCCTGGCCGCCGGAGCCGTATTCGAAAGCCTTGAACAGCGGGCCGAGCAGCTCCCAGTTGGCCAGCCGGCGGGCGGAGGACGCCGGGGCCGCCTGCGCCGCGCTGAAGTCCGGGGCGAGGAACGGGTTGGCCAGCTGGCGGGCGCGCACGGACTGCGGAATGACCTGGTTCTGCGGCACCTCCGGCTTGGCCTCGGGTTCACGGGTGATGATGAGCTCATCCGGGCTGAGTTCTGCGCCGGATTCCAGCAGCCAATCGCGACGGAAACGCTGCGCGACGGTGGAGACACCGGCATCCGGTTCGAGCAGCGTGATCAGGCTGGTGTCGCGGGCGGCGGTCTTGGCGAGGATCTGGGCGATGCCGTCGAGGCGCTTGAGCAGTTCGGCGCGGTTCGCGTCGGTGAGTTCACCGTCGGCCTTCACCCTGGCGCGTTCCTCGCGCATGAGCAGGGCGATGACCTGGTACTTCGTGCGGTTGGTGGGGCCGAGTTTGGCACCGCTCTGCGCTTTGGCCTCGACCTCGCGCACCTTGCGGGCGAGGATCGGGATGATGGGCGCGTCGTCGTCGCGGGAGCGCGGACGTTGACGGGTGCGACCGCTGCCGGCGCCAGCGCGGCCCGCTCCGTTGGGGCGGGTGTAGGCCATTTTTCTCCACTTCACACCAGCGCGTACAAACATGCGCGCTCGTCGTGTTGCGCATCCGCAGGATGCCTTTGCGATCGATACGCCGAACCCCAGAATCGAGCAACGTGACGCCGTTTTGGTCAGGCACGAATGCGCTGATCGCTGCGGGGCCACGGTCGAGACCCTAACCGGGTTCTCCAGACGTGCCTTCAGTCTATGCCCGCACCCGGATTCAGCGGTGCATCGTGGTCGGGACCTTGGTGCGGATGCCGCTGATGATGAACACCAGCGCGGCGATGAACTGCGCAGACACCCAGCCCTGACCGTGCAGGTCGATGATCACGATCGGGTTCCACAGCACCACGATGGGCACCAGTCCGATCAGCCACCACCAGGACTTCGCCTGGATGACGAAGACGCAGATGATCAGGGCCAGGATGCTCACGACGTAGCGGATGATGACGAAGCCGCCGCTGTCCAGCAGCGCGAGGCCGGCCAGCAGGGCGATCGCGCCGAGCAGGCCGGGAGCCAGTGCCGGCCGGGTGAAGGTAGGTTCCGCCGGGGTTCCCATCAGACTCCTCCCCCGCCGCCGCCGCCGCCTCCGCCGCCGACGGAGCCGCCCCCGCTTGAGCCGGAGCCGGATGAACTCGATGCGACGCCGGTCGACGCCGAGGCGGCGAACGCCGACACTCCGGTGGCGAAGTAGGCGGCGCTGAACGGCGCGGTGCCGACGTACCAGTCCGGCTGCTGGTGGGCACCGGCGTAGTAGTCACCGAGTACCGCCGACCATTCCTTCTCCTGGCCGGTGAGCACGGCGAACGGTAACAGCCGTTCGTAGAGCTTGAGTACCTGCACGGGCTCGGTGGCCACGCTTGACCGGGCGGAGTCGGGTCGGTCGGGGGTGCGCAGGGCTCCGGTGGGGCTCTGCAGCACCCGGAGCCGATCGGCTTCGGCCAGTGAGATGTACAGGGAGACACCCTTCAGGTAGTCGCGCAGCTCGGCACCACGGGTGGTGAGAGGGCGCACGTCGACGGTCACGGTGATCGTCATGATCGCCGCCAGCAGGCCCACGATCAGGAACAGGGCAGGCCAGGCGCCGGCGACCTCGGTCGCGAAAGCGACGATGCTCGCGATGACGGCGACGAATCCGGCGACGATGCCCACGCCGAGCAGCCAGCCGCTCAGGGGGGCGCCCTTCTTCTCGCGCAACCCGTCGGTGAGCAGGCGTGCGCGGGCGGCGGTCGTGGCAGCGGCCAGGGCCGTGCCCAGTTTCGCATCCGTCTTCGTGAAGTCGCGGGTTGCGCCCACACTCTGATCGAGGGGGAAGAGGGCGTCGAGCACCGCGGTCTCGGTGCTGTCCAGGCTATCCCTGCTACGCAGCTCCAGCAGGTAGTGCTTCGTGCCCTCGCCCTCGAGAACGCGCACATTGCCGTTCACGGCGAACTGCAGGAACTGGGCGGTGAGGGCCTTGCCTGCGGCTTTGGCGCCGAGCACCCCGCCGGCCTGGAGCAGGTTCACCCCAGCCGGCGGCAGGTATTCGGCGATGATGGTGGGCCGGCCGGGCCGGTTGCGCCAGCGGCCGGTGCGCAGGATGACGCCGGTGACGGCCGTGCCCAGCGCAGCCAGGGCCGCGAGCAGCGCGAGGGACGGGAACACATTGGCGGTGAACGAATCGTCTCTGGGCACGAAGGTTCCCGCCTCGAAGCCCACGGCCAGCGCGAGGCCCTCGTGTGGGCCCAGGTCGTTGGCGACGGCCGCGATCAGCCAACCGTCACCGTCTGCGGCGCTCTCGAGCAGGTCGCAGGTGGCCCCTGAGGCCGACCCGCCCTGGTAGCAGGCGGTCTGCCCGGTGAGCGCGGGCACCAGGTCGGGCTCCACGCGCACGGTCGCCGACACCGTGCCGAACGGCTGCGCCCACCCGGTGCCGTTCACCTCCCAGTAGAACTCCTCATCCGTCGTGTCGTCCGGGAAATGGGCGACGTTCGTCTGGGTGTAGCTGATGACGTAGGTCTGCTCGCCGTGCACGAAGTCGTCGGCGGCGATGGTGACGATGAGGAACTCGTCACCGTCGTCGTTATCGTCGGTGTCGGTGTCGAAGTCCCGCTCGTTGCCGTTTCCGTCGGTGACGCTCACATCGACCGGATTGGTGGGCTCGCCCCGGTAGTGCGTGGGGATCAACCGCCGCATGCCCCGATTCTGGTCGGTCTCGGGGAACCTGGCCACGAACGTCTCGGTGGTGACCAACGTGGAATGGCCCTCGTCATCGCGGCCGAGGGTGTAGTCGGCGTGCAGGGAGTCGAAGGCGAAGTCGTCCACACCGGCTGAGAGCAGCTGTGCCACCGGGGCCGCTGGTGCGGCAGCGGCGGGGCTGACGGCAAGCGCTGGGCTGACGGTGAGCACGGCGAGACCGGCGATGAGAGTCGCTGCCAACGACAGTCGCAGGCGGAAACTATCGGATCGGCGCATGCTCTCATGCTAGCGAGGCGGCTCGGGCACCGGCGGCGCACGTCGTGCGAACGGGCAGCGTCAGGCGGGATGCCTGCTGACCGAGAGGGTCTCTGGCGGATGCTCGAGCAGGTCGATGAGTGCCGGCCGGAGTTCGGCGAGCCAGACGACGTACCCGGCCTCGGTGAGGTGCAGATGGTCGGTGGACCATTCCCCGCTGAGCACACCCTCGTCATCGGCGAGGATGGGCCACAGGTCCAGGTAACGCGCCTTGACGGTCGGCGCGAACTGCCGCAGGTGCCGGTTCACCGAGCGGATCAGGGGAACGAACTCCTTCTCCCTGGGGGGAACGGACTGCACGAGCACCCGTGCGCCCGGCAGCCGTTTGCGCAGGGTGCAGAGGATGGTTTCGATGTTGCGCACGATGTACTCGTCCGAGCGGTTCCAGCCGACATCATTGGTGCCCACCTGCAGCACGACGGCATCGGGGTCGGTCTCGACGACCTGGTCGAGCCGGCCGAGCACCTCGTCGGTCGTGTCCCCGTTCACGCCGAGATTGTGCACATCGAGTTCGGGGAATCTCTCCTCCCACCTGGCACCACCGCTGAGGCCGTCGCCGACGAACACCACCACTCCGGACATCTCGACTCCTCAACGCTCAGCCTCCATGATGCGCTCACCGGTGGATGCTGGCTAGGGTCGAAACCGACAAGGTTCCGTCAGGGTGGTGCCGTCAGCGCGGTCACCTCAGCGCTAGGTCATCTCAGCGCTAGGTCATCTCAGCGCAGGGTCGCCTCAGCGGCGACGGCCTCGGCGGCGGCCACGACGGCATCGGCGTCGGCATTCACCTCGGCGGCCTCGGATTCGGCTGCGGCCGTGATGCGGTTGGCCATGCCGGAGAAGATCACCCCGTGGAACGGCAGGATCGAGAACCAGTACAGCCTGCCGCCGAGGCCACGGGGGAAGAACACCGCGCGCTGGCGGTACACGGAGCCACCGTCGCTGGTGGGTTCCGCCCGCATCTCGAGCCAGGCCCGGCCCGGTACCCGCATCTCGGCGCGCAACCGCAGGAAACTGCCCCGATCGATGCGTTCGACCCGCCAGAAGTCCAGCACGTCACCGGTCTGCAGACGGTCGGGATGCCGGCGGCCACGGCGCAGGCCCACTCCCCCGACGACCTTGTCCATCCAGCCGCGCACGGCCCATGCCAGCGGGAAGGAATACCAGCCGTTCTCCCCGCCGATGCTCTCGATGACCCGCCACAGGTCGGCAGGGTCGGCCGAGGTGCGCTTCTCCTTGAGGTCGGTGTAGACCAGATGACCTGCCCACTCGGGGTCGCTGGGCAGGGGGTTGCTCGAGGCGCCCTCGGTGGATGCGTTCTGCCAGCTGGTCTCCACGTCGCCGTCACGCATCCGCCCGAGCGCCAGGCGCACGGCCCGTCGGTAGGTCGTCAGGCCGCCCTCCGGCGGCGGGATCACGGCGTCGATGTCGTGCTCGTGCATGACGCAGTCGTACTGCAGCGACGCGATGATCGGCACGGCGAGGCTGCGCGGGATGGGGGTGACCAGGTTGACCCACTGCGACGCGAGCCACGGGGTGAGCACCGGCAGCGGGGCGATGGGTCGTTGGTGCAGGCCGGCCTCGACGGCGTAGCCGTTCATCATCTGGCCGTAGCGGAGCACGTCGGGCCCGCCGATGTCGAAGGTGCGGTTGACCTCCGCGGGCACACCGGCGGCGGCGACAAGGTAGTAGAGCACGTCGCGGACCGCGATCGGCTGGATGAAGTTGCGCACCCAGCGCGGCGCCGGCATGTACGGCAGCACGTCGGTGAGGTGCCGGATCATCTCGAACGACGTCGACCCGGAGCCGATGACCACCCCGGCCTGGAAGGCGACGGTGGGGACACCGGACTCCAGCAGGATCCGACCGACCTCGGCGCGGGACCGCAGGTGCGGTGACAGGGTGTCGCTGTCGGGGTGCAGCCCGCCGAGGTAGACGATGCGGGCCACCTTGGCCTCGGCGGCGGCGGTGGCCACGTTGCGGGCCGCGGTGCGTTCGGTCTGCTCGAAATCGCCCTTGGCGCCCATCGAGTGCACCAGGTAGTAGAAGACGTCGATGTCCACGCTCGCCCTGGCGACGGAGGCGAGGTCACCGAGGTCGCCCTGCACGATCTCGACCTCGGCCGCCCACGGCACGTCGGTGAGTTTCTGCGGTGAACGCACGAGCACCCGTACCGTGTGCCCGGTCTCGAGGAGTTTGGGAACGAGCCGTCCCCCGATATAACCGGTGGCTCCGGTGACCAGCACCCGTCGTGCGGTCCTGTCGGTCACGGCGTCATCCTGCGGCACTGCGTGGTTGTCACTCATTGCGTCAGCCTAGGGCCGGAGTCTGGGCTGGACCTGCGGATACGGGAGGTCTCGTCGCGCCTGTGGATGAATCCGACGGCGCCGGCCGGTCTGGGGGAAGATCGCCGGATGGTTCTCCGACTCGACCCGCGGTATCCGCTCGTGTGGCGCACCCCCGACACCATCCAGCTGGGCATCGATCGACCCCTGGCGATCGTGCCGGGGGTGACGGGCCCGCTCGAAACCGTGATCGCCGCGTTGCGGGTGGGGGTGCCGGAGTCCGGCGCGTTGATGCTGGGTCGTCAGGCCGGTGCGACCGATGCGGCGACGTCGGCCCTGCTCAGGGCCCTGGCGCCCGTGCTGCTCGCCGACGATCCCCGTCCGGAGCCGCCGGACGGTGCCGCTGCGTGGTTCGACCGCGCGGCACCCGAGCCGGGCAGTCCGCGGCGCCGGGTCGTCTGCGTCGACGGGGACGGGGTCACGGCCGACCGCATCCGCGGCCTGGTGACCGACCTGGGCATCACCGTCGTGCCCACCGCGGAGATCGTGCCGGCGGCCCCGGCGCACGACCAAGCCAGCCCCGCGCCCGACCTGACCGTGATTGTGGACCATTTCGTGCTCTCCCCTGCGCGGCACGGCCGGTGGCTGCGCCGCGATGTGCCGCACCTGCCGGTGCTGTTCAGCGACGCCGAGGTGCGCATCGGCCCGCTGGTGGAGCCCGGCGCCGGCCCGTGCCTGACCTGTCTGGAGCTCGAGCGGGTCGACGAGGACCCGGCCTGGCCGGCGATCGCCTGCCAGCTGCTGCACCGCACCGCGCCGACCGAGAGCACCAGGCTGGGCATCCAGGTCGCCGCGACGGTCGCCGGCATGGTGCACGATCGCGTGTTCGCGGGCTCGAACCAGTTCGCGGCGGTCTCCCTGGCCATCGACGCGGAGTCGCTGACGGTCAGGCGCCGCGCGCACCGGCCGCACGAGCGGTGCGGATGCCGATTTCTGCCAGAAAACGTGATCGTTCTCGCGGGGAACGTTGTTGGCTTCCGGCGGCGGACCAGCTGAGCGAGAGCCGTTTGCGCGCACGGGTGACCCCGACGTAGAGCAGCCGGCGTTCCTCGTCGACCTGCTCGAAGGTGCCGGCGTAGCTGATCGGCACCAGCCCCTCTGAGAGGCCGATCACGAAGACGGCGTCCCACTCCAGGCCCTTGGCCGAGTGCAGGGTGGCCAGCGTCACGGCCGCGACGGTGGGTTCGTGCTGGCCGGCCTGGCGCTCCATCAGCTCGTCGGTGAACTGGCGGAAGGTGGTGCCGGGCGCGGCCTGGTCGACGAGCCCCATGATCGCGTTCAGCGCCTCCCACCGGTCGCGCACGGCACCGCGGGCCTCGGGCGCCCGCTGGCTCCAGCCGAGGCCGCGCAGCACGTCGCTGACCGATTTGAACAGTGGCTCGCCCATGATCGAAACGGATGCGGCGCGCAGCGACATCACCGCCTGCTTCACCTCAGGCAGGTCGAAGAACCGCTTCGACCCGCGGATCTGATAGCTCACCCCCACGTCACCGAGGGCGGTCTCGAGCAGGGCTGCCTGCACGTTGACCCGGTAGAGCACCGCGATGTTCTCCGGCGCCAGGCCGGCCTCGATCAGTTCGAAGATGCTCTGGGCCACGCCGCGGGCCTCGGCCATGTCGTTGGGGTAGTCCCGCACAGCGGGCTCCACACCGGTTTCGGCGACGGCGGCGTGCAGCGACAGTGCGCCGGGGCGGCCGCGCATCAGCTGGTTGGCGGTCGCAACGATCGCGGCCGTTGACCGGTAGTTCTGCTCCAGCCGCACCACGGTGGCGTCCTCGTAGTGCTTGGGGAAGTCGAGCAGGTAGTCGCTGCGGGCGCCGGCGAAGGAGTAGATGGTCTGGCTGGCGTCGCCGACCACGCAGAGGTCGCGCCGGTCGCCCAGCCAGAGCTTGAGCAGGTCGTACTGCAGCGGCGACACGTCCTGGAACTCGTCGACGACGAAGAACCGGTACTGCTCGCGCACCTGCAGGGCCACCGACGGTTCGGCCTCGATCATGCCGGCCATGGCCAGGAGCACGTCTTCGAAGTCGATCTGCTTGCGATCGTCCTTGAGCCGTTCGTACCCGGCCTGCATGTCCATGGCCTGGTGGATGTCGAGCCGCCCTGGCAGGGCGCGGCCGGCCGTGGCGTACTGCTCGAGGCTGAGCCCGCTGGTCTTGCGCCACTCGATCTCCCCGGCCAGGTCGCGCAGGGTGGCGGTGTCGAGCTTGAGTTTGAGCACCTCGGCGGCGTGGCCGAGCAGCCGGCCCTTGCCCTCGAGGATGCGGGGCGCCTGGCCGCCGACGACATGCGGCCAGAAGTAGTTCAGCTGGCTCAGCGCCGCGGCGTGGAAGGTGCGCGCGGCGACCCCTCCCGCACCGAGCTGGCGCAGCCGGCCGCGCAGTTCGGCGGCGGCGCGGGCGGTGAAGGTGAGCGCCATCACCCGGTTGGGTGAGTAGGCGCCGCTCATCACGCCGTAGGCGATGCGGTGCGTGATAGCCCTGGTCTTACCGGTTCCGGCACCGGCGAGCATGCAGACCGGCCCGATCAGCGCCTCTGCGGCCACACGTTGCTGTTCGTCGAGGCCGGTGAGCAGGGACTCGGCCGTGGGCGTCAGCGGCTCGGGGCTGATCGACCCGGGTGTCACCGGGTCAGACACCCTGCGGCACCTGCCCGGGGTCGCCGCCACCGCGCACGCCGGCCGGCTGGCCCAGCCAGTCGTCCAGCAGCGCGCGGGCGATCGACGATGCCCCTGGCAGCGTGATGCCGCTGTCGGGGTCGGTCAGCTCGGCGCGGCTGAACCAGCGCAGGTCAAGGATCTCGGTGCCGTCCGGCACCAGCCCGCCGGCGGTTTGACCGTCGGCCAGTCTGGCGGTGAAACCCACCATGATCGAGGCCGGGAACGGCCACGGCTGCGAGCCCCGGTAGACCGGGTCGGCGACGCGCATGCCCGATTCCTCGAAGACCTCCCGCACGACGGCGGCCTCGAACGATTCGCCCGGCTCGACAAACCCGGCCAACAGGGAGTACCGGTTGGCTTCCCACATGGCGTTGGAGCCGAGCAGCACGCGGTCCTGCTCGTCGGTGATCAGCACGATCACGGCGGCGTCGGTGCGGGGGAAGACCTGGCTGCCGTCGGCCGGGCAGTGCCGCACCCAACCGCCGGAGCGCACCTCGGTGGCTTCGCCGCAGCGCGGGCAGAACGGGTGCGAGTCGTGCCAGTTCAGAATGCCGAGGGCCTCGGTGAGGATTCCGGCATCCCGGTCGGAGAGGCGGGTGGCGATCGCGCGCAGGCCGACCCAGCCGGACTCGTCCGGTTCGAGCCCTTGGGCCTGGTCGTCGGTCAGCGGCACGGCCACCAGGGCGGTGCCCACGGGCTCAGCGGCATCCTCGGCGAGCGACTTGCCCAGGTACACCCGCAGGGCGGATGCGTCCAGGTCGGCCAGGTCAGCGGCGGGCAGCAACGTCAGTCGGGGCGTTCCGAGAGCCGCGTCGGAGTCCGCCAGCAGCACCTTGCCCTTCCAGAGCGGCAGCAGCCGGGTGCCCGCATCAGCCCACAGCCGGTCGAACAGCTCGGGCTCCGCCCTGGCGTCGTGGTCGCGATCGACGGCGTGCCTGGACAGTGGCAACCGGGCCGTGAACCTGAACGACATGAGACCCCTCGAAGAATCGGGCAACACGTGCCGAAGTTGACTGCAGGCGTGGCGAATGACCCCACCGGGAGGAAGTCGACCTAACCTATAAGGCATGGCCAGATCCCATCTCACTCTAGCCGCGTTGGCCACCAATGCAGTGCCTGAGCTCGACGTCGCCCACGCCCGAAACCACAGCCTCGGCGGCGGCGGGTCGTTCGACTCTGCCCTGCTGGTCACGCGCGACGAGAAGGAGCTGATCATCAGGGTTCCCACGTCGCAGGCGGCGGAAACCGAGCAGTCAGCCGACCTGGTGGCGCTGCGCGCGCTCACCACCGGCAACCGCAGCCGGTTACCGTTCGACGTGCCGGTGTTCGTCGGGCAGGCCCCGTTCGAGGGCACCAGGGCCGTCGTCTACGAGCGGGTACCCGGTGCCTCCTACGATGCGGATGCGCTCACCGGCCATGTCGGCGTGTCCGGCTCGATCGGCCGCGCGATCGCCGCCATCCACGGCCTGCCCACGGCATTCATCGGCGACGCCGGCCTGGTGCAGCAGAGCGCCATGGACTGCCGCACCGCCACCATCGACCTGATCGACCGGGCCGCGAACACGGGCAAGCTGCCGGCCGCGCTGCTGCGCCGCTGGGAGCTCGCCACCGACGACGACGCGCTCTGGCAGTTCACGCCCACCGTGATCCACGGGTCCCTCTCCGCGGAGTCCTTCCTGATCAGCGACGACGCCGTCTGTGGTGTGCTCGGCTGGTCGAACCTGTGCGTGGGCGACCCTGCCCGTGACATCAACTGGCTGCTCGCCGCGCGCGGTGACGCCGCGGAAACCGCCATCGCCACCTACACGGCGACCAGGCAGGGCAACGACCCGCTGATCACCCAGCGGGCGATGCTCTACGCCGAGTTGGAGCTGGCCCGCTGGCTGCTACACGGCGTCGACACCCACGACGAGGCCATCGTCGAGGACGCCGTGTCGATGCTGGACGGGTTGGTGGACAACGTGCACAGCCACACCATGAACTCGCTCTCCCCCGACACCGGCCCGATCCTCAGTGTCACCGATGTGGAGTCGATGCTCGCGGACACCCCGCGCACGCCTGACACCGGGTCGGCCAGGCGCAACGACTTCGAGAACGACGACTACGGCACCAGCGACTTCGCCGAGACCGGGTCCTTCGCCCGGGTGACGAGCTTCGACGGCACCGGGTTCGAGGGTCAGGACGAGGCGCCGGCTGACTCGTCAGAGGGCGCGACGGATGACGCGGCCACCGACGACCAGGCCCGCACGAGGTCGTCCTCGGAGTAGAGCCGTTCGGGGGCGACGATGCGGTCGTCGGCGACGAAGTAGAACACCGCGTCGACCGTCTCCGGGTCGATGCCCTTCCATCTGGCGTAGGCCAGCCGGTAGAGCGCCAGCTGGGTCTGCTTGAGCTCGAGGTCCGCGGCGTCCTTGGGCGCCTTGCCGGTCTTCCAGTCCACCACCTGGTAGCCGGTGGGGGTCTTGTAGACGGCGTCGAGCTTGCAGATGAAGACCTGGTCACCGATGACGTGGTGGATCTCGATCTCCACCTCCTCCGGCGCCAGGGTCGCCCACGGGGACCTCTCGAAGGTGGCCTTGAACCTCTCGAGCTGGTCCAGTTCCTGCGTCATCCCCTCGCCGGTTCCGGTCACGGCGTCGTACTCGGTACCGAGGTCGCTGTCGATGTCCGCGTTGATGTCGATGTCGAGTTCGCCCTGACCCGCATCGATCAGGTCACCAAAGGACGCCCCGGTGGAGCGTTGCTCCACCCAGGAGTGGAACAGGGTGCCGAGCCTGGTGGCCCGGTATGGCCGTTCGGGCATCGGTCGGCGCAGCTTCGCCAGCACGGCTGCCGGGTCGTCGACGTAGTCCTTGAACCGCGACGCCGGGATGCGGGTGGGCACCGTCAGGGCGCCGGGCCCGGCAAGGCGCTCGGCCCGTTCGGCGAGCAGCAGGGTGACCTCGCGCGACCAGGGCGTCTCGGTGGGTGTCGGCGCGTGGTCGGTGTCGGAGCGGTCGGCGGCGGGGCCGGCGGCGGGCGCATCCGGTGCCCGGTCGTCGTGCGCGCGCACCAGCGCGGCGGCCGCCTCGACCACCCGGCGGCGGGCGCCGAGCGGGTCGAACGGCCAGACTTCGCTGGCGTCCTCGTCGGTGGCGGGCTTCTGGTCGAACTCGCTGCCCTCCGCCAGCTCGCCGATCAGCCCGGCCTCGGCCAGTTCGAGCAGGTAACGACTGGGCTTCCGCACGGTCGTCCCTCCGCCCCAGAACGCACCGGTGAGCAGCAGTTCCTGCTGGGCGCGGGTGGTGGCGACGTAGATCAGCCGGCGTTCCTCGGCGTCGTGCCGGTGGGCGAGCTGGTCCTTGTAGAGGGTGAAGTCCTCGTCGAAGGAGAGCTGGGTGTCGTGGCCCAGCCGGCGCAGCTCAGGCAGCTCGGCGCGGTCGCCGCGGCAGGGGTATGGCAGTTCGCCGAAGCGCAACCAACCGGTGGTCTCCCTGGACGGCGCCGGCAGGTTCTTCTCGGTCAGGCCGGGGATGGCCACGTAGTCCCACTCCAGGCCCTTCGAGCCGTGGATGGTGAGCAGCTGCACGGTGCCGGGTTCTGCGGCCTCGCCGCGCGGACCGAGGTCGTCCTGGCGTTCGGCGCGGGCCAGCCAGCGCAGGAAGCTCGCCAGGGTGCCCAGCTCGTCGCTGTCGAGAAACGCCGAGACGGCGTCGTGGAAGGCGTAGAGGTTGGCCAGGGCCCGGCCGTGGCTCTCGTTGGCGACGAGTTCGAGGTCGAGCAGGGTCTCCTGTTCGATCAGGCGCACGAAGTCGAGCAGGCCCAGGCCCGCGCGGCTGCGGAGCCAGGCGAGTTGCCGGCCGGCCTGGCGCAGCCGCTGCCGGCCGTCGGCGCTGAAGGCGGCCAGTTGCCCGTGCGTCTCGGGAGCGGAGGCGACGAAGTCGAGGGCGTCCACGAGCGAGCGGGTCTCCTCTGTGGCCACCGAGGCGCGCAGCTTGGCCTTGAGTTCGTCTGGCACGGCCTTCTGCGCCCAGTCGTGGGTGGCCAGCCAGCCGGCCACGCCGGCCAGGGCCTGCAGGTCGCGCACGCCGATGCGCCAGCGGCCGCCGGTGAGCAGCCGGATCAGATCGCTGCCGGCGGAGGGGTCGTGTACGACCCGCAGCACGGCGAGCACGTCGGCCACCTCTGGGGTGGAGAGCAGACCGCCCAGGCCGAGAACGTGCGCGGGCACGCCGTGCTCACGCAGCACCTCGGCGTAGAACTCCATGTCGCGGCGGGCGCGGAAGAGCATGGCGCCGGACTCCGGGGCCGTGTCGCCGGCCGGCGCGGAGCCGGTGCCGGTACCGGTACCGAGCCTGGCGGCGAACCAGCGGGCGACAGAGGCGGCTTCCTCTGCGATGCTCTCGTGCATCTGGGCGTCTACCCGGCCGGCCGCCTTGCCCGGCGGCACCTTGAGGGTCTCCACCTGGATGCCGTTCGGCCTGGCGCGCAGTTCGGCGCTGAGCGGGGCGACCAGGGCGTTGGCGGTGTCGAGCACGGTGACCGGGTTGCGCCAGGTGAACGAGAGCGACATCGACGGCGCCTCGGTGTTGGGCAGGTCGGCGAAGTCGGTGGAGAAGCCGAGCAGGTTGGCGGAGCTGGCGCCGCGCCAGCCGTAGATGGACTGATGCGGGTCGCCGACGGCCATGACCGGGTGGTGGGCGAACAGGGTGCGCAGCAGCTCGGTCTGCAGCACCGAGGTGTCCTGGTATTCGTCGAGCAGCACCACCCGGTACTGCTCGCGGTAGCGGGTCACCACGGCCGGCACCTTGCGGCAGACCTGCAGGGCCAGGGCCACCTGGTCGGAGAATTCGATCAGCCCCTGGCGGCGCTTCTCCGCCTGGTACGCATCCGCCAGCTCGGCCAGAACCGGCAACGGCGCCGCCGCGGCGATGGCCTCGAGTACCGAGTCGTACGGTTTCTTCTTGCGCGGGTTGCCGTACGGGAGCTCGGCGAGGTAGTCGAAGCTCTGCGCGAGTCTGGCCAGGTCGTGCGGCACCGGGTCCTCGCCGGGCACGAACGGGGGCGGGTTCTCGGCCAGGGCACGGCTGAGCGAGAGCACGGCATCCGTGACGGCGTCGACATTCTTGCCGTACCGCACCAGCCGGCCGTCGCCGTGGGCCACGACCACCCGGCGGGCGAGCAGCCAGGCGCTGGTTTCGCTGAGCAGCACCGATTCGGGTTCACGGCCGAGCAGCAGGGCGTTGTCGGTGAACAGCCGGCTGGCGAAGGAGTTGTAGGTGGAGACGGCGGGGGCGTTGAACAGGTCGGCGGAGTCGAGGCTATGCGGGGTGGCTGCACTCTCGGCACCCGGATCGTGCGCCGTCTGCACGGAACTCGAGGGCATCAGCCCGGCTTCACTGAGCTGGCGGATGCGCCCGTTGATGCGTTCGGCGAGTTCGCCGGCGGCCTTGCGGGTGAAGGTGAGCCCCAGGATCTGGTCGGGCCTGGCGTGCGAGTTGGCCAGCAGCCAGAGCACCCGGTTGGCCATGGTCTCGGTCTTGCCGCTGCCGGCCCCCGCCACCACCAGGGTGGGGCTGAGCGGAGCTTCGATCACGGCCTGCTGCTCGCTGGTGGGTGGGAACATCTGCAGGGCCTCGGCAATGTCGAGGGCGGAGACGGGCCGTCTCGGTGCGGCTGCTGCGGATACCTGGCTCATGAACTGACCTGCTTGATGACGTGGATGCGGCACGACCCGTATGACCGGGGGTCGAGGCAGTGGTCGGCGATCTCGGCCACGAAGGTGGCCGCACCCATGCCGGCGGCATCGGTGCTGACCCGCTGGCTGAACGCCGCGAGTTCCTCCGGCGTGAAGGCCGGCTGGGTGGGATTGCGGTAATTCTGCTTCTGGGTGCCCGAGGACACGATGACCAGGCGGGCGCCGGCCAGTTCCATGCCCGGTTCGAGGCCGTCGATGACACCGGCGGAGAAGGCCAGCTGGTAGGCGCCGAGCTGCGGGTGGTCGGCCACGCCGGCGTCGCTGGTGGCGTCGCCCTTGCCGGTCTTGAGGTCGACGATCACGGCCCGGCCGTCCGGTAGCCGTTCGACCCTGTCGATGGTGCCGGAGAGCACGGCGCCGTCCAGTTCGAGCGCGAACCTGCCCTCAGCGCTGAGCAGCCGGGTGCCGTCGCGGGCGCCGTCGCCCAGGTAGGCGGCGAGCCGGTCGGTGAGCTCACGGGCCTGGGTCTTCTGCACCCTGGACTGCCAGTCGGCGTCGAAGACCAGTTCGCCCCAGCGCGCCTCGACGCCGGCCCACAGCGCCTCGGCGCTGATCAATGCCGGGTTCTGAGGCAGCTCAGGGTCTGTGGCGTCCTCCATCACCTTGTGGATGATGGTGCCCAGGTTGGCCGCGGTGCTGGAGTCGCCGCCGCCGATCTGGCCGATCAGCCAGTGTAACGGGCAGGTCTCGAACGCCGACATGCGGGACGGTGACACCCGCACGGGGCCGTCTCCGGCGTCGGGGTCGTTGAGCGGCCGGTCGGTGCTGGCCGCGCGCAGCCCGTACCACTCGTCGGGGGTGGCGCCTGGCACCTTCTCCCTGGCGAGACGGGCGAGCGTGGCGGCCGCATCCGTGGCTCGCACCGGCAGCACCGCCGGCAGGGCGGCGACGGGATCGGGGTCGGTGCGCTCGGCCGGCTGCAGCCGGGGCCGCAGGGTCTGGGTGAGGTCGCGGCGGAGGCGCCCGACCAGTCCGCGCAGCGACAGCGGGTAGCGGGCCAGCGGGGCAGGGTCTGGGTCGGGCAGCAGTCGTAGGAACGCGCTCGGCTGGTTGTCGTCGTTGTCGACGGCGGTGACCAGCAGCTCGGCCGTGCTGCGGGAGGCGGCTTGGGCGAACATGCGCAGCTCGTCGTGCAGCACGCTCGTGCGGGCACCGGCCGGGTCCGGCCTCTCCCCCGCGGCGAGCAGGGCCACGTCGCCTGCGCCGAGCAGTGACCCGCGGATGCGGAGGTCCGGCCAGACGTTTTCCTGCACGCCGGCCAGCACCACCAGATCGTAGTCGCGGCCGATGGTGCCGCTGGGCGTGGAGACGAGCACGGATTCGGCCAGGGCGCGGGGGGCGAGGGTGTCCTCCGGCACATCGGTGTCGACGAGGTGTTCGACGAAGAGAACGGGCGGCGCCGCCGGAGTGCGCTCGACGAAGCGTTGCGCGGCCGAGAACAGGGCCACGACGGCGTCGAGGTTGGAGTTGGCCTCGTCGGCGTCGATGCCGGTGCCGGTGGACTGCTCCGCCCAGGCCGGGGCCAGGCCGCTGCGCTGCCAGAGGCCCCAGAGCAGTTCCTCGATGGTGGCGCCGGCGGCGAACGCGGTGCGGGTCTGGCGCAGGTTTCTGGCGCAGGATGCGGCGCGCCTGGCGGTGCGGTTGTCGATGCTCT
The DNA here is from genome assembly GCF_019599185.1 of Cryobacterium inferilacus. Taxonomy (GTDB): domain Bacteria; phylum Actinomycetota; class Actinomycetes; order Actinomycetales; family Microbacteriaceae; genus Cryobacterium; species Cryobacterium inferilacus. Next base: position 167,490 of record NZ_JAIEUL010000007.1, read on the forward strand.
CCAGCAGGGTCGGGTTGGCGAACACCTCGACGAGCAGCTCGTCGGCGGTGCGGGCGCCGGCCGTGCCGTCGGTCTGACTGTCGGTCCTACCGTCGTCGTCCGGGGCGTTGTCCTGTGTGCCTGGCCGGCCGAGTTCCTGTTGCCGCAGTGCCGCGCGCAGTCGGCGCAGCGTGATCGGGTCGAGGCCGCCGAGCGGGCCGCGCAGCAGCTCGACCGCGGCGTCGGCGTCGAGCGGGCGGCGGCCGAGGGTCACGTCGAGGGCCAGGATGAACGCGCGCACCGCGGGTTCGTCGCGCAGGGCCGCCGTCGCCGCGGCCACCTGGGTGGGCACCTCGAGAGCGGCCAGCCCCTTGGCCAGGGCCGGCACGAGAGCGCCGGTACGCACGATCACGGCCATGCGCCCCCAGGGCAGGCCCTCGAGCACGTGCCGTTCGCGCAGCCGCCTGGCGATCACGGCGAGCTGATCGGCCGGGCTGGCGGTGACCACGGTCTGCACGGCGCCTGGCACCGTGTCTGGGACGGCAGGGTCGGGGTCGGCAGGGTCGGGGTCGGCAGGGTCGGGGTCGGCAGGGTCGGGGTTGGCGGGGTCGGCAATGTCAGCAGGGCCGGCAGTGTCGGCGGGTGCGGAGGGTTCAACGGGTTCGGCCGTCCCGGCGGGGTCGGCGGCCGTGGCAGCCTCCCCTCCCCGCACCTCGCCCACTGCGCCGGCGGCGCGCTGGGTGCCGGCGGCCGCTGCTCCGATCCGGCCGGTGAATTCGCGGATCACCGCGCGCAGCTCCGCGCCGTGCCGGTAGACGGTGTCCAGCGTGAGGGTGGCCACCTCCGGCAGGCCCAGGTAGTGGCCGAGCCGGCCGAGGGCATCCGGGTGGGCGCCGCGGAACGACCCCGTGCTCAGGTCGGGGTCGCCGAAGGCCACGACGGTCACGCCGCGGGCGGCGAACTGGGCCAGCAGGGCCAGGGTGGACTGGGTGGCCTCCTGGGCGTCGTCGAGCACGATCAGCCTGAGCGCGCCGAGTGCACCGAGCGGGTTGCCGACGGTCACCGCCTCCACGGTCTGGCCCTGGCGCGAGTCCTGGCGGAGGCTACGGCGCGGTGCGTCCTGCACGATCGCGGCGGCGAACTGCACGAGCTCGGTGGAGTCGAACTGGCCGGGCCGGCTCTGGTCCTTGATGTCCTGGTAGTCGCGGATGAACTCGGCGGCCGCTGCCCACTCCTGGCGGGAGTTGTCTGCGGCGAGGGCCATCAACCGGCCAGGGGTGACGCCGTATTCCACCGCGCGCATCATCAGGTCACGCAGCTCGGTACGGAACCCGCGGAGGCTGCGCACCTCGGCGTCCAGGGGGGCCGGCCAGGCGGGACCGGTGCCCTCTGAGATGTCCCCGGCGAGGATCTCGGCGATGATCTGGTCCTGTTCGCCGCCGGTGAGCAGGGTGGGGCTGGTGCGGCCGGCGGCGACCTCGGCGCCCTGCACGATCTGGAACGCGACGGAGTTCATGGTGCGGGCCAGCGGCCCGTTGGTGGGCACCCGCAGGCGCAACGCGAGCCGGTCCCGCAGGGCGGTGGCGCCGGTGCGGGTGGGCACGAGCACCAGTACCTCGCTGGGCGAGAATCCCCTGGTGAGCACCCGGTCGGCCACGAATTCGACGAGAGTGTGGGTCTTGCCAGACCCAGGCGCGCCGATCACGGCGGCCGAACGGTCACCGGCCAGCTCCAAGACGGCGCGTTGCGACGCATCCAGAACCACGGGCCGGATGGCGGTGGAATCGTGGGCGGAGTCGGGGTGGGCGGGCGTGGAGACGGGCGGCTCATCGAGGAGTTCGGACACCGGGTTCATCACGCTCCAACGGTAACGGGTTGCGCCGACAGTGAACGTGGCGGGCCGACCTGCGGGCATGTCGTAATCTGGGCGGACAGGCAACCGAAAGGCGCATCCGTGGACATTCGCATTGGTATTTTCAACTCCCCCCGGGAGATCAGCTTCGAGACGACCCAGCCCGCCACTGAGATCGAGGAGACCGTCGCCGCCGCCCTCGCCGGGCAGACCGGCTACCTCAAGCTCAGCGACAAGAAGGGGCACGTCTACATCGTGCCGACCATCGGCCTCGCGTACGTCGAGCTCGGCTCCGAGTCCTCCCGTCGCGTCGGCTTCGTCGCCTAAGACCTGCCGTGGAGCTCATGTTCGTCGCCCTCGGCGGCGCGATCCTCGGGCTGATCGTGCGCTACGCCCTGCCCAGGCGCCTCACGCACGGTTCCGTGCTGGTGCCGGCGGTGGGCACCGGGGTTGCGGCGCTGGTCTGGGTCGCCCTGACCTGGCTCGGTTGGGCATGGAACGAAGGGTGGATCTGGTGGGTCTCCCTGATCGTGGCCGGTATCGCCGCTGTGCTCGCGGACATCCTGCTCGGTAAGCGCCGCGAGGCGGCCGACCTGGCCATGCTGCACCGGATCACCAAGACCGGTCAGCCGGCCTGACCTACCCTGGTCGCATCATCCGCTTCACACCACAACACCCTCATCACGCGTGATGAGGGTGTTGTGGTGTGCGGGCGCTACGCCGTGAGTCCGAGCCCGTCCATGCGGCGGGTGTGCGCCGCGATGAGTTCGGTGAAGACCGGTTCGATGCGGGAGTCCTGCGCCACGGCCAGGGCCGAGCGGGCCACGAGCAGGGTGTCGCCGACCAGCCGCCGACCCCAGAGGGCCAGACGGGATTCCAGTGCCGGCTCAGCGGCGATCGCCGCGTTGAGTTCGTGCACCAGCACGTCTGCTCCGCCGTGCTCACCGAGCAGGTGGGCGACGCGCGGACCGATGTCGCCGGGCAGCGCGTCGGAGAGCCTCATGAAGAAGTCGTCCAGCAGTCCACCGGTGAGGTAGCAGCTCAGCAGCAGTTCCTGCCAGTCGGCACCGGCCGTGGCCGCACGGAAGTGGTCGAGGGCCGGAACGAACGGGCTCATCACGCTGGCCGGTTCGCCGTCGCGGCGGCGGATCTCATCGATCAGGCCGTGGTGCTTGGACAGCGCCCGCCCGGCGGCCAGGCTCAGGCCCTCCTTCGCGGCGAGCGTCGGCGCCGTGATGACGGCCGTCGACAGGCTCTCGAACATGCCCAACTCGAAGTAGGCGACCTGGCCGAGGTAGGTGAGCAGGTCTGGCACCAACTCGGTGATGTCGACCTTCGTCGTCGCTCGCCGGTCTGCCCTGGCCGACAGCCGGGGCGACTCTGCCCGTTTGGGACGTTCACCTAACCACGAGATCACCAGCCAAGCATAGGTCCACCTCCCCGTTCGAGGTGTGTCTTGGCGTGGGCTCGCCGGGCAATCACCGGCGTGCGCCCAGGACCGCCCTATAGTCTGGTGTCATTCACCGGCGTCGGATCGGTGAACTTGCGCCTGAAGCAAAAGACGGGCGCATCCCGCTTCCAGCTAGACAGGCAAACACACAGTGACCTTCACCGAACTCAATATCGACCAGGACATGGTCGAGGCTCTCGCCGCCAAGGGCATCCTGGAGCCGTTCCCCATCCAGACCCAGACCATCCCCCTCGCCCTCAGCGGCCAGGACATCATCGGACAGGCCAAGACCGGCACCGGCAAGACCCTCGGTTTCGGTCTTCCTCTTATCCAGCGCCTCGGACTGAACCCGGAGCCCGGCGTGCAGGCCTTGGTCGTCGTGCCCACCCGCGAACTGTGCGTGCAGGTCAGTGAAGACCTCGAACTCGCCGCCAGCAACCGTGGCACCACCATCGTCTCGATCTACGGCGGTAAGGCCTACGAGGGCCAGATCGAGCAGCTCAAGGCCGGCGCGCAGATCGTCGTCGGCACCCCAGGACGCCTGCTCGACCTCGCCAGCCAGCGCCTGCTCAGCCTCAGCAACGTGCGTGAAATGGTGCTCGACGAGGCCGACAAGATGCTCGACCTCGGCTTCCTCGCCGACATCGAGAAGCTCTTCTCGCAGACCCCCTCCACCCGCCACACCATGCTGTTCTCCGCCACCATGCCCGGCCCGATCGTGGCGCTGGCCCGACGGTTCATGACCAAGCCCATCCACATCCGCGCGAGCGACCCCGACGAGGGCCTGATGCAGGCCAACATCGAGCACCTCGTCTACCGCGCGCACAACATGGACAAGGACGAGGTCATCGGCCGCATCCTGATGGCAGAGGGCCGCGGCAAGACGGTGATCTTCACCCGCACCAAGCGGGCCGCCGCCAAGCTCGTCGAGGAGCTCGGCGACCGCGGCTTCAACGCCACCGCCGTGCACGGCGACCTCAACCAGGAGCAGCGCGAGCGCGCCATGGCGTCGTTCAAGGCCGGCAAGAAAGACATCCTGATCGCCACGGATGTCGCCGCCCGCGGCATCGACGTCGACGACGTCACCCACGTGATCAACCACACCATCCCCGAAGACGAGAAGGCGTACCTGCACCGCGTGGGCCGCACCGGCCGCGCCGGCAAGACCGGCATCGCCGTCACCTTCGTGGACTGGGACGACATGCCCAAGTGGACCCTGATCAACAAGGCCCTCGACTTCGGCACCCCCGAACCGCAGGAGACCTACTCGTCCTCACCGCACCTGTACACCGACCTGAACATCCCGGCCGGCTCGAAGGGACGCCTGCGCGCGACCCCGATCAAGGAGACCGTCCCCGGAACGGCGTCCGGCCGCGACTCCGGTCGCGGCGGCCGCACCGACAACCGCTCAGGCGGCCGCTCGGACGGACGCTCCGACGGACGCTCCGAGGGCCGTTCTGGCTCGGGTCGCTCCGGCGAATCCGGCGGACGCCCGCGCACCAGGGTCGGCTCCAGCACCAACCCTGATGCCCCCGCCGCGACCCCGGCGGCCGGCACCCACGACGGTGGCGGAGCCGAGCACCACGACGGCAACAGCGCGCCGCGTCGCCGCAGCCGCACCCGTCGCCGTTCCCCGCAGGCACCGACCGCCTAGCGCTCCCGCCTTCCGCGCATCCGCGAGCGCAACGGCCTCATGACTTCGTGTCATGGGGCCGTTCGCGGTAACTCAGTAACGTGGCTCATCCCAATCGGGGGTGTAGGAGTTGGGGTCTGAAGCCGCCGGTCTCGAGCAGGCTTCGGGCGATGTAGTTGGTCAGGTTGCGGAACCCGAGTGCGGAGCCGCGCAGGTGTTCGAGCCGTCCGTTGAGTGCCTCGGTCGGCCCGTTGCTGGTGCCGGGTCGTTCGAAGTAGGCGAGCACGTCGGCGGCTCGCTTCTTCAGGGTCCGGCCCAGGGTGGCGAGCTCGGTGAGCACCTTGGGGACGCCGGCGCTGAGGTCGGTGATCAGCTTCTCCATGAGCTCGCGGCCACGTTGCCGGTCCTCGTGGCGATAGGCGGCGATCATCCGCTGGTAGACACCCCAGGTCGCCTCGACCTCGACGTGAGCGTCATCAACGAACAGCGCGCGTAGCCTGTCGCTCTGCTTGTCGGTGAGCAGGTCCGAGCCGGTGTGCAGCGTGCGCCGCGACTTGTAGAGCGGATCGTCCCTGAACCCACGGTGCCCGTGGATCGCGAGTTGGACCCGGCGCCGGCACCTGTCGAGGGCGTCACCGGCCAGGCGCACGACGTGGAAGGGATCCATCACCGTGACCGCGTCCGGGATCTCCTCCGCAGCGGCGGTCTTGAACCCGGTGAAGCCGTCCATCGCGACCACCTCGACCGCGTCACGGAAGGCGTCGTCGCGGTCGGCGAGCCAGGTCTTGAACGCCGCCTTCGACCGGCCCTCGACCATGTCCAGCAGCCTTGCTGGGCCGGCGCCATCGCGGACCGGGGTGAGGTCGATGATCACGGTGACGTACTTGTCGCCACGCCTGGTGTGGCGCCAGACGTGCTCATCGACGCCAATCACCTTCACGCCCTCGAACCGCGTGGGGTCGTTGATCAGCAGCCGCTTGCCTTCGGCCAGGACCGCGTTGTTGGCGGTGTCCCACGCGACCCCGAGTCCCTCGGCGACACGGGCGACGGTGAGGTGTGCGACCACGATCCCTTCCAGCGCCCACCGCAGCCCGGTGCGCGAGAGCTTCGCGCGTGGCTCCGCCGCGGCGCTGGTGTCTTGGCGCCACACGTGTCCGCAGTCTGCACAGCGGTAGCGGCGCACTACAACTTCCAGCACGGTCGCCAGCCCAGCGGCTCGTGGGCCAACCGCCGGATCACGGTGTCACGAGCGGCGCCTTCGCTGCCGCACCGTCGGCACCACTGATCTGGTTCCACCACGCGGCACGCGAGGACCGCACGATCCGGTTCAAGTCGTTGCCCGATCACGCTCAGACCGAGGCCGTCGAGTCGAGCGAAGGCGGTCAGGTCAGGGCGGCCGAAGCCGGGCGGCGGGGTAGCGTCGGGCACGTCGAGGTCTTTCCGATGGATGGCGTAGGAACCTCCATCGTCGGGAGACCTCGACGTCTATCTGCGGACCGACTCGGCGGGGCGCGATCGTCTCGTGCGTTGGCGGACTACGGGAGCTTGGACGCGAGGACGTCGGCCGCCAGGATCTCGGGTGCTGCGCCGAGGAGGTGCTGGTTGGCCATCAGGGCTGCGACGATGGCGCCGTTGGCGTGGGCGTCGCGAGCGGCTTCGTCGGGGAATGCATCGAAGATCCAGAAGGTGTCGGCGTGGGTCCTGACCGCGAACCAGACAATCGTTCCTACTTCTTCGTTGGCGAGTGCGACAGCGCCGGCGAGCAGATCGGCGACCGCGTCGTGCTGTCCATCGGCCGCGACGATCTTGGCGACGAAGGCATACGGAAGTGATGCGGGTGTGGACATGAGGGACTCTCCTTGACGTCGGGGTTCTTCGTGGGACGAGTTCAGCCTATGACGAGCGAGGGCCGGTGGGGAGTGGCGTATACGGCAGTATTGCTATTGTTTACGTCATGCGTATCGGACTGATCGCGATCGACGGCTGCTTCGGTTCGGCTATCGCGTCGATCATCGACATCGTGCGGGTGGCCGACGGAGCCCGCGGCGATGTCGACCCGCGGATCGACCCGATCGAACTCGCCATCCTCGGACCGAAACGGCGAGTGACCACGACGGCATCGATGACCCTGTCGGTGGACCACCCGCTGCCGGAGTCCGGAGAGTTCGACGTGGTCGTCGTCCCTGCGCTTGGAACCCTCACGGCCGCCGCGACCCACGACGCCCTCCAGAGTCGAGATGCTCGTTCGGTCATCGCCTCACTCGGGCGCCTCGACGAGGCGACCACCCGGATCGCTGCGGCGTGCACCGGCGTGTTCGCCGTCGCCGAGACAGGACGGATGCATCATCGGCGGGCGACGACCAGCTGGTTCCTGGGGCCGGAGTTCCGGAAGCGCTATCCGACCGTCGCCCTCGATCTCGACACCATGGTCGTGGTCGACGGGAACCTCGTCACCGCCGGCGCCGCCTTCGCCCACATCGACCTCGCGCTCTCACTCGTGCGATCGATCAGCCCCGACCTGGCCCAACATGTCGCCAAGCTCCTCATCATCGACGAGCGCCCGTCGCAGGCGGCTTTCGTCGCCTACGAACATCTCCGGCACGAGGACCCGATCGTCGTCGAGTTCGAACGCTTCGTGCGCGCCCGCCTGGACGAACCGTTCAACGTCGCCTTCGTCGCGCAGTCGCTCGGCACCAGCCGGCGCACCCTCGAACGACGAGTCCGTGCGGCGCTCAACCTCACTCCGCTCGGCTTCGTCCAACGGCTTCGCACCGAACGAGCTCGACACCTCTCAGCAACCACGGACCTCACCTCCGCCGAGATCGCGCTACGGGTCGGCTACGCAAACGCCGAGACTCTGCGCTCCCTCCTGCGCAGGGAGCGACGCCGTTCCTGACCTATCGCCATGCCTGTAGCTTGTGTCCTAACGCTCGGTTGGAACCACCTCTCAGCACGTCGCGTCGACGCTCCTGCGTCGCCCCTGGACTACCCACTCGACACGCCCGCAGCACAGCCCATGTGACGTGCCCCGGCTTCCCGGACGGTCGGGGTTGGGTGGCTGTGATGTCGCTGCGTTCTCGTCGAGAGGGTCAGCAGACCCGATCAGAGCCGATTGGGATGAGCCGCGAAGGCGGTTAGGTCAGGGCGGCCGAAGCCGGCCGGCGGGGTAGCGTCGGGCACGTCGAGGTCTTTCGGATGGATGGCGTAGGAACCTCCATCGTCGGGAGACCTCGACGTCTATCTGCGGACCGACGCGCCCGGCCGACCTACACCTTCATCTGGGAAGAGCCAGTAACGTGCGGCCGCTGCGCCCACTTGCGCCAAAATGCCCTTTCCGCCCCCGGGAAGGGGTACTTCGCCGCAACTCGTATGCAGCGAGCACTCCACGCACCAGCGGGCAGGCGATCAGGCGACGTTGACGGGCATCGACCCGTGGCCCTGAGCGATGAGACGTTCGAGCACCTCGGGGCTGGTGGTGTTCTCCCCGAGCCGGTTGGGTTTGCCCTCGCCGTGGTAGTCGCTGGAGCCGGTGATCATCAGGCCGTACTTCTCGGCGAGCATGGTGAGCCTGGCCGTGGCCTCCGGCTTGTTCTCCCGGTGACCGAGCTCCAGGCCGAACAGACCGGCGTCCACCAGGGCGGCCAGACGGCTCTCGGCCATCACATCGGCGACGCCACGGGTGGCCGGATGCGCGATCACCGGCACGCCTCCCGCCGCACGAACCAGCGCCACGGCGCGCAGCGGGTCTGGAGCGTAGTGCGGCTGGAAATAGCCCGCTTCCCAGTGCAGGATCCCGGCGAATGCCTCGCTGCGGGTGAGGGCGAGCCCGTTGGCGACGAGGGCGTCGGCAATGTGCGGCCGGCCGACGGTGCCGCCCGTGGTGGTCTGGGCCAGCACATCGTCCCAGGTCAGTTCGTAGTCGGCGCCGATGCGGGCCACCATCTGTTCTGCCCTGGTGAGCCTGGCCTTCCGGATGTGCGCGGTCTCGGCCACGATGCCCGCGTCCGACGGATCGAACAGATAGGCCAGCAGGTGGATGCTGGTGTGCCCGACCCGGGTGCTGAACTCCATCCCGGGGATCAGGGTGATGCCGGCGGACCTAGCGGCGACCGAGGCCTCGTTCCAACCCGCGGTGGAGTCGTGATCGGTGAGCGCCACGGTGCCCAAACCGGCGGCGACGGCGGCGCGCACCAGCTGCGACGGGGTCTCGGTTCCGTCGGAGACGCTGGAGTGGGTGTGCAGGTCGATCGGACCCGTGGAACGCCGTTCGACTGCCATTCCCCCATGCTAGTTGGCGCGGGAATCCAGCTTGGTCGCCTACAGTGACTCATCTATGTTCTCCGTCCTGTTCCGCGGCCTCCTGGCCCTCGCCACCCTGGCCGTCCTCGTGGTGCTGGCCTGGCCGCAGTTCTTCGGGCTGCAGAGCACCTGGGTCATCGCGCACGCGGTCTCGCTGCGCGGGCTCGCCGTGGTCGTTGCCGTCGCCCTGCTCGCCGTGCTCGCGATCCCCCTGCTGCTGGTGCGGTCACTGCGGGGCATCACCACCGTGCTGATGGTCTTGCTGCTGCTGTTCGGCGCCGTGAACACCGGCATCCTGCTGCACCGCGGTATCGGCGGCACGGCGACGGATGCGGCGGGAGCCGCCGACAGCACGGCCGACACCGACGCCGGCGCCGCGGCATCCGCTGACACCGCCGCATCGATCACTGTGCTCAGTTGGAACACCCTGGGCGACGCCCCCGGAGCAGAGAACATCGCCGCGCTCGCGCTGGCGGAGGACGCCGACGTGATCACCCTGCCGGAGACCACCGAGGAGACCGGGGTGCTCATCGCCGAGGCCATGCGCGCCGCCGGCAGGCCGATGTGGGTGCACACGGTGTCGTTCGACCTGATCTCCAAGGCCAGGTCAACCACCCTGCTGATCAGCCCGGAGCTGGGCGACTACACCGTCACGTCCAGCGCCGGCTCCGGCCCGCCAGGCAACACCAATACGTTGCCCACCGTGGTCGCCAAGCCCGTGGACGGCGACGGCCCCACGATCATCGCCGTGCACGCCGTGGCGCCGATCCAGTTCGAGATGTCGAACTGGCGCTCCGATCTGGATTGGTTGGCCGAGCAGTGCGACGCGACCGGCCCCGGCACCGATGGTGTGATCATGGCGGGCGACTTCAACGCCACCCTCGACCACTTCGCCGGCCGAGAGAGCACCAGCGGCAGCGGCACGAGCAGCACCGGCACGAACGCCGTGCTCGGCGACTGTGCGGATGCGGCTGCGTCTGCCGGAACCGCGGCCGTGGGCACCTGGCCCACCTGGGCGCCGCCGCTGCTCGGCTCCCCCATCGACCACGTGCTCGCCACGGCCGACTGGCGGGTGCAGGCCATGCGGGTCATCGACACCGAGGACAACGCCGGCAGCGACCATCGCCCGATCGTGGCGACGCTGACCACCGGCTGAGAAGCGCACTCCGACCAAGGCCGCGGGCCGCTCCCGGCGCGGGCACCGTGGCCTGGTGGGACAATGGTGGAATGGCTGACTCCACCGAAACCGCATCCGCCCCCGCCACCACCGTCTCGGCCCCCGCCGCCAGGTCGAACGAGAACCGGTCGACCACGCCCGGCTCGGAAGGGTTCAAGGAGTACATCTCCAGCGGTTGGGCCGACCGCACCGAGGAGGTGCCTCCCGCCCGTGAGCAGGCCCCGTTCGCGGCCGCCAGGCGTGAGCGTGTCTCCCGGCTGCACCCCGGCCACCGCCTGATCGTGCCGGCCGGCCGGCTCAAGCAGCGCGCCAACGACACCGACTACCCGTTCCGCGCCCACAGCGCGTTCGCACACCTCACCGGCTGGGGAACCGACGCAGAGCCCGGCGCCGTGCTCGTCTTCGAACCCACCGCCACCGGGCACGACACCACCGTCTACTTCCGTGAGCGTGCCGGCCGCGACTCCGACGAGTTCTACGCCAACTCCGAAATCGGCGAATTCTGGATCGGACCGCGGCCATCCATCGCCCAGGTCGCCGGCGACCTCGGCCTCACCGTGCGCGGCATCGACGACTTCGCCGAGGTCCTCCGCCGGGTCGACAGCGAGACCCTGCTCGTGCGCGAAGCCGACCCGTTCCTCACCGGCCAGGTCGACGACGCGCGCCTGCGCAACGCCGCAGAGCGGATGCTCACCACGAACGCCGCCGACGCGCCGTTCAGCGTAGAGATCAACGGCGCGCACGACGCGGATGCCGGCCTGGCCCGCGACCTGTCCGAGCTGCGGCTGGTCAAGGACGCCTACGAGATCGGCCAGATGCGCCTCGCAGTGGCGGCCACAGCCCGCGGTTTCGAGGACGTCATCCGTGACCTGCCCCGCTCCAGCACGCACCAGCGCGGCGAACGCCTGGTCGAGGGTGTCTTCAACACCCGTGCCCGCGCCGACGGCAACACCGTCGGCTACGACACCATCGCGGCCTCAGGCCCGCACGCCTGCATCCTGCACTGGACCCGCAACGACGGCCCGGTCACGCCCGGCGACGTGATGCTGCTGGATGCCGGTGTGGAGGTGGACAGCTACTACACCGCCGACATCACCCGCACCCTGCCCATCGACGGCACCTTCACCGATGTGCAGCGCCGGGTGTACGACGCCGTGCGTGAGGCCGCAGACGCCGCGTTCCTGGTCGCTAAGCCCGGCGCCATTTTCCGCGAGGTGCACGCGGCCGCGATGGCCGTGATCGCCAGGCACACCGCGGACTGGGGCATGTTGCCCGTCACCGCCGAGGAGGCGCTGCAGCCGGAGAACGGCCAGCACCGCCGCTACATGGTGCACGGCACCAGCCACCACCTGGGCCTCGACGTGCACGACTGCGCCCAGGCCCGCCGGGACATGTACATGGACGGCGTGATCGAGCCAGGCATGGTCTTCACCATCGAGCCCGGCCTGTACTTCCAGCCGGACGACCTCACCGTTCCCGCGGAGTACCGCGGCATCGGTGTGCGCATCGAAGACGACATCCTGATCACCGAGACCGGTGCAGAGAACCTCTCCGCCGGCATCCCGCGCGGCTCCGCCGAGGTCGAGGCCTGGATGGCGGCCCTGCAGGCCTAACCGCCGCGCACCCCTCCCCGCACGACTGTGCCCCGAGCGGACAATTGCGCCCGGTACGCCGGGCGCAATTGTCCGTTTCCGGGCGATGTCAAGCTGTGTGGAGTCACTTGGGTTAGATATTGACGGTTTCTTTGGGGATGTTGATGCCGACTGTGCCGGCGGGTGCGGGTGTTG
>NZ_JAIEUL010000008.1 GCF_019599185.1 Cryobacterium inferilacus
GCTTTCTCCAGCGCACTGCGCTTACCCGGTGGAATAGTCATACGACCATCTTCGCGCGGGATCAGGCCACGTTCGAGGTCACCGTCATACACCGCGGCGCTCCACCGCCTCAACCTGTTCCGTGAGATATCCCGCTCAAGCAACCACACGGCTTTCCGCCCGTACGAAAGCCCGTGGTACTCGTGGACCAACTCGCGGATCTCCACCGCCGTGAACCCTGGCGTAATCGACATGTTCCTGCCTCCTGCTGATCGTGAACTGACTCACAACCAGATTGACGCAGAGGGACTGCGGACAAATGGTCCCGGTGTGCCGGACGCAATTGTCCGCAGCGGCAACAGTTACGGGCGCAGCGGGCGGCTACACGTAGCTCGCGCGGATCTGGCCGATGGGCTTACCGCCGCCGTGCACAGCGAGCTTGAGCTCTGGCGCGATGGCGTCGACATCGGCGCGACGCACGGCACCGGCATCCGCCAGCAGGCTGAGCGCCACAATGCTGGCCGCCCGGAGGTTGCCGTCGAGGATCTTCAGCGCCACCGTGGTGCCGTTCTCGGCCGAGGCCACCATGATGCCCTCCGCACCACCCTTGACGAACAGGCCCAGGCGTTCGATGGCGATCGAATCGGGCAGGCCAGGCCCGGCGATGACCCAACCGTTTTCCCGCACCGCCTCGGCCAGGAAACCGGCCTCCCGGTAGATCGCGAACGGGGAGCTGGACTTCGACGTGGCGATGCGGGCGATGCCGCGGGCCAGCGCGGTCAGTGACAGCGCGTGCACGGGGGCGCCGCAGCCGTCAACACCGCTGGCGGCAGGCCGTTCACCGGTGAACCTCTCGACGACGTCGAGAATGCGCTTCTGCAACGGATGTTCGGGGTCGAGATAGCCGTTCGTCACCCAGTGATTCTGCACGCAGGCGGCGAGCATGGCCGCGTGCTTGCCGGAGCAATCCGAGTAGATCGGGGCGGGGCCCAGGCCCTGACGCACCAGGGCATCCCTGGTGCCGGAGTCGCCGGGCCAGGTCGGCGTGCAACCCAGGTCGGCCTCGGAGAGGCCGGCGCGGGCGAGCAGCCCGCGCACCAGGTCGGTGTGCTTCTGAGTGCCGGAGTGGCTCGACGTCGCTATCGCGGCATCCTCACCGCGCAGCACCACGCCGCTGGCCATCACCGCGATCGCCTGGAATGGTTTCATCGACGACCGCGGAAACACCGGAGCGGTCACGTCGCCGAGCGCGCGCAGCACAGCGCCGTCGCCGCTGAGGACGACGGCCGCACCGGCGTGGCGGGACTCGATGAAGCCGGAGCGTTCCACGACGGCGAGTTCGACGGCGTCGATGACCTCGATGGTGCCCGCGGTGGCGGGGGCTGCCGCGCTGAAAGCGGCCGGAGTCGATGTCGTCACGGTTACAGGGTCGCCATCGCGTCGTCGATGACCGACAGGGCGTCGGCCAGCAGCGCATCCGTCACGGCCAGGCTGGGCAGGAACCGCAGCACATTGCCGTAGGTGCCGGCCGTGAGCAGCAGCACGCCGTGCTGCGCCGCGTACGCGGCAATCGCGGTGACCGCTGGGGCGTTGGGCACCTTGGCGGTGTCCTTGGTGCCGGACTCCACAAGCTCGATCGCGATCATGGCCCCACGACCGCGGATGTCGCCGATGATGTCGTACTTCTCGGCCAGGGCGGTGAGGCCGGCCCGGAGGGTCTTCTCGATGCGGGCGCCCTCGTCGAGCAGGTTGTTGCGTTCGATCGCCTCGAACACCGCGATCGCGGCGGCACAGGCGACCGGGTTGCCACCGAAGGTGCCGCCGAGCCCGCCGGGCTGGGACGCGTCGAGGATCTCGGCGCGGCCGGTGACAGCGGCCAGCGGCATTCCGCCGGCGATGCCCTTGGCCACGAGCACCAGGTCGGGCTCCCAGCCGAAGTGCTCGCTGGCGAAGTACCGGCCGGTGCGGGCCATGCCGCTCTGGATCTCGTCTGCGATCATCACCACACCGTTGGCGGTGCACCATTCCTGCAGCAGCACCAGGTAGCCCTCGGCCGGCACCATGAAGCCGCCCTCGCCCTGGATGGGCTCGACGACCAGGCAGGCCAGGTCGCTGGCACCGATGACCTTCTCCAGATACGCGATGGTGCGGGCCGCGGCCTGCTGGCCGGTGAGGCCGTCGTGATAGGGGTACGAGTTCGGGGCGTGGTAGACATCGCTGGCCAGCGGGCCATACCCGGTGGCGTACGGGGCGGCCTTGTAGTTCATCGCCATGGTGAGCACCGTACGCCCGTGGTACGCGTGATCGAGCACGGCCACGGCGCGACGGCCGGTGTACTTGCGGGCGATCTTGACGCCGTTCTCCACGGCCTCGGCGCCCGAGTTGATCAGCACGGTCTTCTTCGGGAAGCTGCCAGGGGTGTGCGCGGCCAGGAGTTCGGCCACCCGCACGTACTCCTCGTATGGCGTGATCGTGAACAGGGTGTGCACAAAATCGTTCAGCTGCCCGGTCGCCGCGGCGACGACGCTGGTCTCGGAGTGGCCGACGGTGGTGACGCCGATGCCCGCGCCGAGGTCGATGAACTGATTGTCGTCGAGGTCGACGACGATCGCCCCGCTGGCCTTCGTGATGTACACGGGCAGGGCCGAACTGACACCCGTGGACACCACCGCCAGGCGTCGCTCGTGCATAGCCGTGGATCGCGGGCCCGGAATGGCCGTGACGATCTTGCGTTCCTGGGTCACCGAATAGACCGGGGACGAGGGGGAGGAGGCGGCTGCGGGATCAGTCAACGTGTCAGTCATGATCCGGCCAGTTTACCGCCAGCCCGGCGCGGCACCCGGGCTATTCCCTGCGAGAATTGACAGTAAGCGTGAAACCCGAAGGAGACACCATGATCGGCGCACATCACTACGCGGTGCAGATCCAATGGACCGGCAATCGGGGAACCGGCACCAGCAGCTATCGGGCCTACGGACGCGAGCACACCCTCTCGTCACCGGGCAAGCACCAGATCCTCGGTTCGGCCGACCGAACCTTCCACGGCAACGCTGACCGGTGGAATCCGGAGGAACTGCTGCTGGCCGCCCTCAGCCAGTGCCACCTGCTGTCCTACCTGCACGTGGCCGCGAACCACGGGCTGGTCGTTCTCGGCTACACCGACAATGCCATCGGCACCATGGCCCAGACGACGGATGGCGGTGGCCACTTCACCGCCGCCACCCTGCGTCCTCGGGTCATCATCGCCGATCCCGACCAGGTCGAGCTGGCTCAGTCCCTGCACGCGGAGGCCGCCAAGGCCTGCTTCATCGCCGCATCGGTCAATTTCCCGGTCGGACACGAGCCGGTGACCACCGTCGCCGAGCCGGCCTCGCTGCTCTAAGCGGGAGCCTGCGGGCCGAGTGTCGCGCCGGTGGCGGCGAGTGCCTCGCCCAGCTTCGTCGTTGTCGTCACCGCACGGTCCAGCTCGGTGCGGGTGAACCGCGCGGCCGTCTGCAGCTGGGCGGCGCAGATCGCGTCGTCGGCCGCACGAACCGTCGAGCGACCGGCATCGGTCAACCGGATGCGTCGCTCCCGCCGGGAATGCGGCGCCGGGTCCGGTTCGACCAGCCCGTCTGCCAGGGCGGCATCGACCAGCCGGCTGATGGTGGACTTCGTCAGGTTGAGGAGTGTGGCGATGTCCTGCTGCTTGAGGCAATCGTTCTCGGCGTCAAGGGTGCGCAGCACCGCGAACTGGCTTAGATTCAGCCCGGTGGAGCGCCTGACTGCATCTTCGGCCTGGCGGTCCAGCAGGGCGGCACTGTGACGCAGGGCCAACCACCACTCGACGAACGGGTCGCTGTTCGTCGACGCGGCCGGCTGGGCCGGCGGGTCCATCGACCCTGGATCCTGAGGTTCGGCTGCGCTGTTCGTCACCGGGCCAGTCTACGCCGCGAGCACCACTAAACAGTTGCGCATCGAATGGTTGCACATCGAACGGTTGCGAGTGTAACGTTTGCTGCATGCGAACACTTTTCATCATCGATCATCCCTATCAGGGCAGTTTCTCCCGAGCGCTCTTGGCGGCGGCGATGGCCGGCGCGGAGCAGGCCGGTCATGACGTCGACCTCATCGACCTCGCCGCCGACAAGTTCAACCCGGCGATGACGGCGCCGGAATTGAACGCGTGGCGATCGGGGGAGTCACTGGATCCGCTCGTGCTCGACTACCAGGCCAAGCTCGGTCGGGCGGATCACGTGGCCTTCGTCTTCCCGATCTGGTGGATGAACATGCCGGCTGGCACCAAGGGGTTCCTCGACAAGGTGCTGCTGCCCGGTGTCTCGTACGACGAGCCCAAGCCAGGCGGCCGGCTGGTGGGGCGCTACGGGTCGCTGACCTCGGTGACGTTGCTGACCACCAGCACCACGCCGACGCTGTGGTATCACCTCTTGTTCGGGCGTCCGGCGGTGCGTGCGCTCTTCGCCGGCACCTTCGGGCTGATCGGCGTGCGCAGGCTCCGGTGGCTCAGCCACGGCAACATCTCCCGCTCCGACGCGCTCACCCGCACGGCCTGGTTGCGCCGAGCCTCCCGCCGCTTCGCCAGGCTCGCCTGACCGGCTGCCCCGCCCCGCGCCCGCCCGCCCGCACAAACCGCCAAAGCGGCCCTGTGGCTGCCTCCGCAAGCGGAGGTGACCACAGGACCGCTTTCGCGAGATATTGAGCTACTTCTGGGCGGCCGCGAACAGCGTGAAGGCCTCTTCGAGCACCGAGGCGGCGTCGTCGATCAGGGCTTCGGAGATGACCACGGACGGCATGATCCGCAGCACGGAGTCCCAGCTGCCGGCATCCAGCGCGATCACGCCGTTGGTGGTGGCGTGCTTGAGCACGAACGCGAGCGCCTCGGGGAACGGCTTCTTGGTGCCGGGGTGCACCAGCTCGACGCCGAACATGGCGCCCTTGCCGCGCACGTCGCCGACGATGTCGAACCTGTCGGCCCAGTCGCCGATCCGGGCCCAGAGGGCCTTCTCCACCCGCTTGGCCTCGTCGAGCAGGTTGTCGCGTTCGATGATGTCGAATACCGCCAGGGCCGCCGCGGTCGAGACCGGGTTGCCGCCGAAGGTGCCGCCGATGCCGCCGGGCTGCACGGCATCCATGATCTCGGCGCGGCCGGTGACGGCGGCCAGTGGGAAGCCGCCGGCGATGCCCTTGGCGGTGGTGACCAGGTCGGGCACCACACCGTGGTGCTCGATGGCGTACCAGGCTCCGGTGCGGGCGATGCCGGCCTGGATCTCGTCGGAGACGAAGACGATGCCGTTCTCGGTGCAGAACTCGCTGAGGCGCTTGAAGTAGCCGGGAGCGGGGATGACGATGCCGCCGTCGCCCTGGATCGGCTCGACGAAGAACGCCGCGATCTCGGAGGCGCCGATGTGCGTCTGGATGTAGTCGATGGTCTTCTCGGCCGCTTCCTCGCCGCTCAGGCCGTCCTGGTATGGGTAGCTGGTGGGCACGCTGTAGATCTCACCGGGGAACGGTCCCATTCCGGCGCGCTCCGGCCAGGGGCGGTAGGTCATCGCCATGGTGAGGTTGGTGCGGCCGTGGAAGGCGTGGTCCAGGCTCACGATGGCGCGACGGCCGGTGTACTTGCGGGCGATCTTGACCGCGTTCTCGACGGCCTCTGCTCCGGTGTTCACCAGGATCGAGTGCTTCTCGAAGTCACCCGGGGTGATCTCTGCAAGCTTCTCGGCCACGCGCACGTAGTTCTCGTACGGGGTCACGGTGAACAGGGTGTGGGTGAGCTTGCCGGCCTGCTCGGCGGCGGCAGCGGCGACCTCCGGGTGGGCGTGGCCGATGGTGGTCACGCCGATGCCGCAACCCAGGTCGATGATCTGGTTGCCGTCCACATCCACCAGGATCGCCCCGGCGCCGTGGTCCATGTAGATGTTGGCGAGAGTGCCGGCACCGGCAGA
The DNA here is from genome assembly GCF_019599185.1 of Cryobacterium inferilacus. Classification (GTDB taxonomy): domain Bacteria; phylum Actinomycetota; class Actinomycetes; order Actinomycetales; family Microbacteriaceae; genus Cryobacterium; species Cryobacterium inferilacus. The sequence continues at coordinate 5,925 of NZ_JAIEUL010000008.1, forward strand.
CACGGCGCGAACGCGTCGTTCCTGCAGCGCGATTGACCGTGGGCCCGGGAGGGCGGTGACGAGCTTGCGCTCCTGGCTGATCGAGAAGGAAGAAGACATGGCCCCAGCTTACGGACGTCGGCTGGGTCGGGCATGCGAGAGACTGGGCCCATGCCGGATCTCACATTGCGCGGCGGCGTCGGCAGCCAGGTCACGGCCGAGACGGACGTGAAGAGATCCCGATTCCTCTGCCGGCTGGTCAGGGTCGACACCGAGGATGCGGCGCGCACCGTGATCGACACCGCGCGCTCTGAGCACTGGGCCGCCCGCCACCACTGCTCGGCCTTCGTGGTCAAGCCGAACGGCAGCCCCGATCAGGTGCGCCGATCCAACGACGACGGCGAGCCATCCGGAACCGCGGGCCGACCGATGTTGGAGGCACTGTCCGGGCGTGGGCTGGTGGACTGCGTGGCGGTGGTCACGCGCTATTTCGGCGGCACGCTCCTCGGTGCCGGCGGCCTCGTGCGCGCATACTCCGACGCCGTTCTCAGCACGATCGACCTGGCCCAGTCCCGCAGGCTGCTGGTGGCGCGTGAGCGCCGTGAACTGTTCCGGCTCGCCCTCTCCCACGCGGATGCCGGTCGTATCGAGGCCGAATTACGCCAGCGCGGGGTGCTCATCCTGGGCACGAGCTACGCCGAGAAGGCAATGCTGAGCATCGCCGGCGACGATGCGGAGAAGCTCGGCGCGATCGTCGCCCAGGTGACCGCGGGGGCGACAGAGTTGCAGGCTCTCGGGCACGAGTGGGTCGACGTCGAGCGGTAGTGGCGAGACGGCCGTCAACATGTTCACCGGGGGATGACGGCGGGCAGGCCGCTATTCGACGAGTTCGGCGAGCTGACGGATGACCGTGCCCCAGCCGTCATGAAAGCCGAGGTCGGCGTGCTGGTCGCGGTCTGCGACGCTGCGGTGCATCGCGGTCGCGGTGTACTCGGTGCCGTCGGGGTGGTCCGCGAAGGTCATCACGGCGGTCACGAACGCGGTTTCGGCTGGGCGCCAGCCGGCGACGAGGGCATCCGTGAAAACTATCCGCTCGAGTTCGTCGACGGCGAGGAAACAGCCGGTGATGTGCGAACCGAAGGCGAGACCGTCCTCGCTGATCTCGGTGCGGAAGGAACCGCCGGCATGCAGTTCCATCGCGCGCACCTTGCAGGCCGTGGGCGCAGGCACCCACCACTTTTCGAAGCTGGCGGGGTCGGCCCAGGCGTTCCATACCGCGGCGCGCGGGGCCTTGATGATGCGGGAGACGGTGAGGTCGAGCTCGGGGTGAACGGAGGCGGTCATGCGGGGGACTCCTTGTCAGGATCGGTTTCGAGATTGTCATGGCCGGTTTCGAGGGCGGATGCGACGAACTCCTCGAGCCGGTCGGTGCGGCCCGTCCAGATGCTGCGCTGCTCGCCCAGCCACTTCTCGATCAGCGTGAAGGTGTCGCGCTCGAGGGTGCAGATGCGCACGCGTCCGGACTTTCGGGTGCGTATCAGCCCACATCTCTCGAGGTGGCCGATGTGCTTCATGAACGACGGCAGCGCCATGTCGAAGGGTGCGGCCAGCTCGCCGATGCTGGCCGGGCCTGTGCCGAGGCGGCCAATCACGGCCCGGCGGGTGGGATCGGACACGGCCTGGAAGACACCGTCAAGGGTTGAATGCTGAGCCATACGGCTAAGTTAGCGGGCGCTGTCACTAAGCGCAACGGCTAAGTGACGTGTGATCGATCGTCGCTAGCGCAGCTCACGCCACCAGATGGCCCGCTTCACCCGCTGTACCACGGTCGTCGGCGGGGATTCGTTGTAGCTGTGCGCGAGTTCCTGACCGGTCAGAGCGTGAATCGCGGTCATGATCTCGTCGGTGGCCTTGCGCCTTGCGCGGCCGGAGTCGGCCGTGCCGTGCACGCTCACGTCGATCGGCTCGCCGAACTTCACGCTGATGCGACGGATGCGCGGCATCTTCGAGCCCACCGGCATGATCTCCTGCGTACCGATCAGGCCCACCGGCACCACCACGGCTCCCGTGGTCAGCGCCAGCCAGGCCACGCCCGTGCGGCCACGATAGAGGCGGCCGTCCAGCGACCGGGTGCCCTCGGGGTAAATGGCGAAAGCGCCGTCAACGTCGAGCACTTCCTTGCCGGCGTCGAGGGCCACCTGGGCGGCCTGACCCGCGCCACGCTCCACGCCGATGGCGCCGATGGACGTGAAAAACTGCTTCGACACCCAACCCTTGAGACCGGTGCCGGTGAAGTAGGTGGACTTGGCCAGGAACTGCACGCGGCGCGGCGCGGTGAGGGGGATGACGATGCTGTCGATGAAGGACAGGTGGTTGCTGGCGAGAATCACCCGGCCCTCGCGGGGGATGTTCTCCTTGCCGGTGATGCGCGGTCGGAACACCAGACGGGCGATCGGGGCCATGATGCCGTAGCCGAGGAAATAGACGAAGCCCGGCCGCTTGGGTTTTGCGGGCAGCTCGACGATCTCGTCGGCGGCCGGCACATTCTCGACCGGAACAGCCGGCGTGGATTCGGGCTCGGCTGCTGGGTCGTGCTTGGCTCCGGTCACTCCACGACCCTACAGCGCAGGTAAGTCGCACCCGGCATATATCGACGGTGCGCCTAGCATGGGCTCGTGCAGCGAATCATCATTCTCGGGTCCACGGGCTCGATCGGTACCCAGGCGCTCGACGTCATCAAAGCCAACCCCACCCGGTTCGAGGTGGTCGGCCTCTCGGCGGGCAGTAACCGCGACCTACTGGCCGAGCAGGCCGCAGAGTTCCACGTCGACGACACCGCCATCGGGGCCGCAGAGGCCGAGCAGTTGGTGCGGGATGTCGATGCCGACGTCGTGCTCAACGGCATCACCGGTTCGGTGGGCCTGGGCCCGACCCTCGCCGCGCTCACGGCCGGCCGCACCCTGGCGCTGGCCAACAAGGAGTCCCTCATCGTCGGCGGCGACCTGGTCAAGGCCCTCGCCGCCCCCGGTCAGATCGTGCCGGTCGACTCCGAGCACTCCGCCATCGCGCAGGCGCTGCGCTCTGGCACCGCAGACGAGGTGCGCCGGCTGGTGCTCACGGCATCCGGTGGCCCGTTCCGCGGCCGGTCCCGTGCCGAGCTGACGGATGTGACGCCCCGCGAAGCCCTCGCCCACCCCACCTGGGACATGGGGCTGGTCATCACCACCAACTCCGCCACCCTGGTGAACAAGGGCCTGGAGATCATCGAGGCGCACCTGCTCTTCGACGTGCCGTACGAGAGCATCGACGTCGTCGTGCACCCGCAGTCGCTCATCCACTCGATGGTCGAGTTCATCGACGGCTCCACCATCGCCCAGGCGTCGCCGCCGAACATGCGCCTGCCCATCTCACTGGGCCTGGACTGGCCGAACCGGGTGGCCGCCGTCGGCGTCCCGATCGACTGGACCACCGCGCACACCTGGACCTTCGAACCGCTCGACGATGAGGCCTTCCCCGCGGTGGAGCTGGCCAAGGAGGTCGGCCGCGCCGGCGCCACCTACCCGGCCGTGTTCAACGCGTCGAACGAGCAGGCCGTTCTGGCCTTCCACGCCGGCCGGATCGGCTACCTCGACATCGTCGACACCGTACAGCGGGTGGTGGAGGCGCACGAGAGTCAGGGAAAGCTCACCCTCGAGTCCCTCGCCGAGGCCGAAGACTGGGCTCGCGCCGCCGCAGACACCATCATCGACCGAATCGCCCGGTGAACCGGGCCCGCCGGCGTCACCGGCGGTAACTCTCCGCCACGGTGACCAGGGCCTCATCCCATGCGGTGGCGGCCACGCCCAGTTCCCGCTCGGTTTCGAGGGAATCGATCACATAGGGCACCTGGAACTGGTAGCTGGACCGGTAGACCTCGCGCATCAGTGGGCTGACCGCGCCGAGCGAGCGCAGCATCCAGTCGGGGTAACCGGCCACGACACCGTGGCTGGTGTAGCGGGCGTTCAGCTGGGTGGCGATCTCGGTGCGGCTGTGTGCGCCGCTCGGCACGTGCCAGATCCGACCCCACGATCCGGTGTACCCGGCCGCGGCGATCAGGGTGGCGGCGATGTCCGGGATGTAGCTCCAGCTGTGCACGAGGTCGCCGCGACCGACGACCCTGGCGGTCTTGGAGGCCAGCACCGCGCTGAAAAACGCCTGACCGAGGTGGGCGGTGCCGCTGACACCTGGGCCGAAGTAATCGCTCGCGCGCACCTCGACGGCGCGGATCTCCCCACGCTCGTGGGCGTCCAGCATCCGTCGCCAGCCGGCGCGGCGGATCAGGCCCTTCGACTCCGTCGTGGTCTCGGGGGAGTGCTCCGTCATCGGGCCGGTGGGTGAACCGTATGGATAGAGGTTGCCCATCGACACCAGCGTGGCTCCGGTGACGGATGCCGCGGCGATCGCCGCAGCGAACACCGGCGGCCACCGCCTGGCCCAGTCCGGGTACGGCGGATTGGTGCACAGGAAGATGGTGTCCATGCGTTCCGCCGCGAGGACGAAGGCCACCGGATCGGATGCGTCGAGCATCCGGGCGGTGCCGCCGGCAACGGCCGTACCCGACCGCGTGGCCACGGTCACGTTGTCTCCTCGAGCAACGAGCTGGCGGGCCAGTTCGCGCCCGATCCAGCCGGCACCGACGATGAGATGTGTGGGCATTGCGGCCTCCGGCTCTGGTGTGACGGGTATGGCTGGTGCGGGGTGGGGCGCCGAAGCGCCTACTCGCAGGTGTCCTTCTTGCCGCAGGGGCCGGTCTTGTCCTTGCCGGGCTTGTCCTTGCCGGGCTTGTCGGAGCCGGGCCCTGGCGCGTCCTCGACGTCTTCGGAGTCCTCGGAGTCCTCGGAATCTTCGGAGTCCTCTGGGTTTTCGGAATCCTCCGAGTCCTCAGGAATCGCGGGGTCTTCGGTGACCACAGGGGTGGGCTCGACGGGTTCCTCCGTCGGAGTGTCGACGGGCTCTGGAGTCACCGGGGCGTCCTCTGGTGTCTCCACCGGCGTCTCTGCCGGTGCTTCGGTGCCCAGAGCGGCCGCGAGGTCGGCGGCGACGAGGTCGATCGCGGACTGGATCTGCGTGGCCTTGGCCTCCGTGACTCCCTCGGCGGCGCTCGCCGCGGTCAGGTCGGCCTGAACGTCCGCGAGCGCGGCCTGTGCGCCGGTGAAGTCCGCGGCGGCGGCGGCCGTGCTCACCGCGAGCACGCCGTCCTGCAGGCCGGCAGCCGTGTCGGCGTTCAGTCCGGATGCGGCGCAGCCGGTGAGCATGCCGCCGACCAGTCCCATGCCGGCCACGGCCAGCACAACCCGGGTGCGGAAGGTGGAGGTGTTACTCACGGGTTCACGCTTTCCTGAAGCTGCTCGAGGTGGGTGCCAAGGTCGCCCTCGACCGCCGGGTAGTCCGGAGGCGCCGTGGCCGGATCGGTCGGCTGGACGAAGAACACCAGAGCGATCACCGCGGCCACGGCCAGCAGCGCCCCGATGATCAACGGCCGGCGGCCGACACGGGGCCGGGATCGGTCGGTGGACGAGGGCCGTTCAGCGCTCAGCCCGCGGCCGGAGGGGGCGGGCGTGGCCGGAGCCGGCCGGGCGAACCGTTCCGTCTGGGCGGTCTGGGCGGTCTGGGCGGTCTGTGCCGTCTGGCCGGCGTGTGCCATCACCCGGGTGGCTTCGTCGCCGGTGGCGGTCGGATACACCTGGGTCTCTGCGGTGCCGGCGGCGGGGGCGGCCATCAGAGCGGTTGCCTGATCAACGGGCCGTGCCACGGGTGCGCCCTGGTTCCCACCACCGGGAACGAGGTCGCGCAGGAGCACGGCGGCATCCGCAGACGACAGTCGCTCGGCCGGGTCGCGGGCGGTCATGCCGGCCAGCACGGCCTGCCAGTCGGGGCCGAGCTCTGCGGGAATCTCGGGCTGACGCTGCAGCCTGGCCATGGCCGACTCGACTGCAGTACCGGGGTAGCTGCGGACGGCGGTGAGGCTCTCCAGCAACACCAGGCCCAGCGAGTACACATCGCTGGGCGGGCCGATCGGGTGGCCCAGGGCCTGCTCGGGGCTGAGGTAGCCGGCGGTGCCGAGTACGGCACCCGTGCGGGTGAGGTGAGTGGCGTCGAAGAGCCTGGCGATACCGAAGTCTGCCAGTTTCGCGTGCGACACCCGGCCGGGAAAGTCCGACGGCGCCAGCAGCACGTTGGCGGGCTTGATGTCGCGGTGGATGATGCCCTTGGCGTGCACGTAGTGCAGCGCCTCGGCAAGGTCTGCGCCCATTCTCGCCACCTCGACGGAGGCCACCGGACCGTCGCCGATTCGGCTGCGCAGGTCGGAGCCGTCGATGTACTCCATCACGATGAACGAGCGCGAGGCCCCATTCACGTACTCGGCGCCGGCGTCGAAGAGGGTGACCAGGGCGAAGTGGTTGAGGCTGGCGAGCACCATGACCTCACCGCTCTGCCGCTCGGGTCCGGAGTCGTCTGAGGTGTCCATGCGGAACAGCTTCAGCGCGACAGTGCGGCCCAGGGCCAGATCGGCGGCCTGATACACCGTGGCCATACCACCGGTGCCGATCAGCCGGTCGAGGCGGAAGCGGTCGGCGAGGACGAGTCCGATCAGGCCGTCGGTCCGCGTCGAATCATCGGCGGGCTCGGTTGGAACAGACAGGGAATCCTCCTGGATTGGGCGATGCGCGGGTAGTGGGCCAGTCTTGCGCCTGCCTCGCTGCCGGTCAACGACCAGCAGCCTTGCAGCTAGAGAAGGATAATCTACGACTGTGGAAAACGTGCTGCTGTACATCTTGGGCGTCGCCGTGGTCGTCGTGGGCCTGGCGCTCTCTATCGGCCTGCACGAGATCGGCCACCTGGTGCCCGCCAAGCTGTTCGGGGTCAAGGTCACCCAGTACATGATCGGCTTCGGGCCCACCCTCTGGTCCAAGCGCAAGGGCGAGACCGAGTACGGCGTCAAGGCCATCCCCATGGGCGGTTACATCTCCATGATCGGCATGTTCCCACCGGCCAAGGACGGCGCGGTCGCCCGGTCCAACAGCACGGGGTTCTTTCAGCAACTGGTGCAGGAGGGTGAACCGGAGAAGAAGCCCGGCGCACTGGGCACCCTGGTCGAGGATGCCCGCCAGGCCAGCGCAGACACCATCGGCGAGGGCGAGGACCACCGCGCCTTCTACAAGCTGCCGGTATTCAAGCGTGTGATCATCATGCTCGGCGGCCCGTTCATGAACCTGCTCATCGCCGTGGTGATGTTCACCGTGCTGCTGACCGGGTTCGGCAGCACCCAGGCCACCACCACGGTCGGCAGCGTCAGCGCCTGCGTGCTGCCCGCGACCAGCGACCGGCAGACCTGCGCCGACGGTGACGAAGCCGCGCCGGGCGCCGCCGCCGGCCTCGAGCCCGGTGACCGGCTGGTGAGCATCGACGGCACCACCATCACGACGTGGGAGCAGTCCACCGCGATCATCCGCGAGTCCGCCGGCACACCGCTGCAGGTCATCGTCGACCGCGACGGTGCCGAAGAGAACCTCGTCATCACCCCCAAACTCACCGAACGCTACGTCACGGATGACGCGGGCGAGACCGTCATGAACGCCGACGGAACGCCCCAGACCGTGGATGTCGGCTTCGTGGGCATCGGCCCCGCCGGTGAACTCGTGCCCCAGCCGATCACCGCGGTGCTGCCCGCCATCGGGGAGAACATCGCCGGGGTCGTGCACATGATCCTGAACCTGCCCGAACGGCTCATCGACGTGGCCAACGCCGCGTTCGGGCCGGGGGAGCGCGACCCGAACGGGCCGATCAGCGTCGTCGGCGTCGGCCGGGTCGCCGGCGAGATCGCCAGCATCGACACCATCCCGCTGGCCAGCAAGACCGCCAGCCTGCTCGGCCTGCTCGGTTCGTTGAACATCGCCCTGTTCGTGTTCAACCTGGTGCCTCTCATGCCCTTGGACGGCGGCCACGTCGCCGGTGCGCTGTGGGAGGGCATCCGCCGCTGGTTCGCCAAGCTGTTCAAGCGCCCAGACCCCGGACCCATCGACACCGCCAAGCTGATGCCGCTCACCTTCGCCGTGGTCATCGTGCTCGGCGGGATGAGCCTGCTGCTGATCTACGCGGACATCGTCAAGCCGGTCAACCTCTTCGGCTGACCCGGCGCGGGCTGATCCGGCGCGGCGGCAAACCGTTCGGGAAGGGTTCAGCTTCACTGGATCGACGACGCGTAAGCTACATCCGTGGCCGCTATAAACCTGGGTACGCCCAAAGTCCCCGTAATCCTCGCTCCCCGACGCAAGTCCCGCCAGATCAAGGTCGGCAAGGTCCTTGTCGGCGGAGACGCGCAGGTCAGCGTGCAATCGATGACGACGACGCCGACAACGAACATCAACGCGACTCTGCAGCAGATCGCCGAGCTCACCGCCTCCGGCTGTGACATCGTGCGCGTCGCCGTACCGAGCCGTGACGACGCCGAGGCGCTGCCGATCATTGCCAAGAAGAGCCAGATCCCGGTGATCGCCGACATCCACTTCCAGCCGAGCTACGTGTATCAGGCCATCGACGCCGGCTGCGCGGCCGTGCGGGTGAACCCGGGCAACATCCGCAAGTTCGACGACCAGGTCGGCAAGATCGCCGCCGCCGCGAAGGCCGCCGACGTCTCCATCCGCATCGGCGTCAACGCCGGTTCGCTTGAGCCCAGCCTGCTGCAGAAGTACGGCAAGGCCACCGCGGAGGCCCTCGTCGAGAGCGCCGTCTGGGAAGCCAGCCTGTTCGAAGAGCACGACTTCCACGACTTCAAGATCTCGGTCAAGCACAACGACCCTGTGGTCATGGTCAAGGCCTACCGGATGCTCGCCGAGCGCGGCGACTGGCCGTTGCACCTCGGTGTGACCGAGGCCGGCCCGTCCTTCCAGGGCACCATCAAGAGCGCCACGGCGTTCGGAATCCTGCTCGGCGAGGGCATCGGCGACACCATCCGGGTGTCGCTGTCGGCACCGCCGGCCGAAGAGATCAAGGTGGGTCTGCAGATCCTGCAGTCGCTGAACCTGCGCGAGCGCAAGCTCGAGATCGTCTCCTGCCCCAGCTGCGGCCGGGCCCAGGTGGATGTCTACAAGCTCGCCAACGACGTCACCGACGGTCTCGAGGGCATGACCGTGCCGCTGCGCGTGGCCGTGATGGGCTGCGTCGTCAACGGACCGGGCGAGGCCCGCGATGCGGACCTGGGCGTGGCATCCGGCAATGGCAAGGGCCAGATCTTCGTGCGCGGCGAGGTCATCAAGACCGTGCCGGAGTCCGAGATCGTGCAGACCCTGATCGAGGAGGCCAACCGCATGGCCGCCGAGATGCCGCCGAGCGAAGACAGCCTCGGCGCCCCCGTGGTCACGGTCGGCTCCCGCTAGCGAGATCTCGCCGCGGGCGGTGAGATGCCGCGCGCCGACGGGCGACCGGCGCGCGCCGTAAAGTAGGTGCGTGCCTATTCGTATGTCGAACTACTTCCTCCGAACCCTTCGCGAAGACCCCTCTGATGCCGAGGTCACCAGCCACCGCCTGCTCGTGCGGGCCGGCTACATCCGCCGTCAGGCTCCTGGCATCTTCGCCTGGCTGCCGCTTGGCCTCAAGGTCAAGGCGAAGATCGAGACCATCATCCGCGAGGAGATGGCCGCAGCCGGCGCCTTCGAGGTGCACTTCCCGGCGCTGCTGCCGCGTGAACCCTACGAGGTCACCGGCCGCTGGGAGGAATACGGCGACGGCCTGTTCCGCCTGCAGGACCGCAAGGGCAGCGACCTGCTGCTGGCCCCCACCCACGAAGAGGTCTTCACCCTCATGGTGAAGGACCTGTACAACAGCTACAAGGACCTGCCGCTGTCGATCTTCCAGATCCAGGACAAGTACCGCGACGAGGCCCGTTCCCGCGGTGGCCTGCTGCGTGGCCGCGAGTTCACCATGAAGGACGCCTACTCCTTCGACATCAGCGACGCCGGACTCGACCTGAGCTACCAGGCCCAGCGCGACGCCTACGAGCGCATCTTCACCCGCCTCGGCCTCGAGTACGTTGTGGTGCAGGCGGATGCCGGTGCCATGGGCGGGTCCAAGAGCGAAGAGTTCCTGCACCCCACCCCGGTCGGCGAAGACACCTTCGTGCGCAACGACGCCGGCTACGCGGCCAACGTCGAGGCGTTCCGCACCCTGGTTCCTGAGGCCATCGACTTCACCGGCGTCCCGGCCGCCGAGGTGCACGACACCCCGGACACCCCCACCATCCAGACCCTGGTCGACTCGGCCAACACCAACCACCCGCGCCCCGACGGTCGCGAGTGGACGGGAGCGGACACGCTCAAGAACGTCGTGCTCGCTCTCGTGCAGCCGGACGGCACCCGCGAGATCGTGGTCATCGGCCTGCCGGGCGACCGTGAGGTCGACCTCAAGCGCGTCGAGGTGGCCGTCGCTCCCGCCGAGGTGGAGGCCGCCAATGACGGCGACTTCGCCAAGCTCAACAAGATCGAGGGCCGCCCCGGCCTGGTCAAGGGCTACATCGGCCCGTGGGCCGCGGCCGGCGCGATGCTGGGCGAGAAGTCGGCCACGGGCATCCGATACCTCGTCGACCCGCGCGTGGTCGACGGCACCGAGTGGATCACCGGCGCCAACGAGGCCGGCCGGCACGTCTTCGGACTCGTCGCCGGGCGCGACTTCATCGCCGACGGCACCGTCGAAGCCGCAGAGGTGCGCGCGGGTGACCCCGCCCCCGACGGCTCTGGCCCGGTGGAACTGGCCCGCGGCATGGAGATCGGTCACGTGTTCCAGCTCGGCCGCAAGTACGCCGAGGCGCTGGGGCTCAAGGTGCTCGACGAGAACGGCAAGCTCGCCACCGTCACCATGGGTTCGTACGGCATCGGCGTCACCCGCGCGCTGGCCGTGATCGCCGAACTCAACAACGATGCCAAGGGCCTGATCTGGCCGGAGGCGGTTGCCCCGTTCGACGTGCACGTGATCGCCACCGGTCGCGACGAGATCGTCTTCGAGACCAGCGAAGCCGTGACCGCCATGGTCGAGGCCTCCGGCCGCGACGTGCTCTACGACGACCGCCGCAAGGTGTCGCCCGGCGTGAAGTTCGGTGACGCCGAACTGATCGGCATCCCCACCATCGTGATCGTGGGCCGCGGCGCGGCCGACGGCATCGTGGAACTGTGGGACCGCCGCTCTGGCGAGCGCACCCAGGTGGCCGTCACCGAGCTGGCCGCGCACTTCGCCTGACCGCTCGCTCGCTGGTCGAGCTTGTCGACGCCGTGCTGAGCCTGTCGAAGTAGACCTCGTGCGGGGTCTCGACAAGCTCGACCAATGTCTGGTCGCCTCGCGCCCGTAGTCAGAGGCGGGCGAACCGGGCCCGGAAGAGGCAGTACAGGCCGTACGCGATCAGGCCCAGACCGACGAGCACCAGGATGGCCACGCCGAACGGCAGTGCGGCAAGCGAGCGCAGCGCACCGTCGAGCCCGGTGGACTGACTCGGGTCGACCGTGAAGCCGGCCACGATCACCAGGATGCCGACAACGCCGACGGCGATGCCCTTGGCGATGTACCCGGCCACGCCCAGCCCCACCGTGACCCGGCCCAGCGTGCCAGTCGGCACGGCCAGGTCTTCGGTGAAGGTCTTCGCCACACCCTTGTAGACGAAGTAGCCGCCAATCGCCAGAACGGCCAGTCCGGCGATCACGAGCAGCACCGGCCCGCCGGGCAGGGCGAGCACGGATGCGCTGGCCGACGACGTGCTGCCCGACGAGTCCGCAGACCCCGTCAGCGCCACCGTCAGGGCCGTGCCGGCCACGAACAGGTACGCCACGCCCTTGCCGATCTCCTTCAGCCGGTGAGCCCAGACCTTCTTCGGGTCGCTGCCTGGCACCAGGAACGCCTGCAGCAGCTGCCACAGGCCGAGGGCGGTGAGCCCGACGACGATGGTCCAGATCACGAACACGCCACCGGGGGACTGGGCGAGCTGGCCGAGCGCGCCGGACTGGTCGGCGCTCTCGCCGCCCGCACCGACGGCGAGGCCGATCGCGATGGCGCCGATCAGGGCGTGCAGCAGCCCGTTGACGGCGTAACCCACCTTGGCCAGGGTCTTCAAATGCGGGTTGTTGCCGGCGCTTTGGGCTGCGCGGCCGGCCGATTGCGCGCCGGACTCTGCCGAGGATCGAGTGTTCATCGGGTTATCGTAACCGTGCGGGCCCGCGCAACCGCCAGAATGCGGCTGGTGAGTCGCCGCTAGTGGCACCGTACGGGTGACGGGCACCGCGGGATTCCGGTACCGTAGGGAGAAGCCCGCTGCGCGGTTTCGCGGCGGCAAGATCTGAATAGAGGAGGCCGGCCATGGACATCGACCTCAGCGTGTTGCGGCTGATGGAGCGCGAGAAAGAGATTCCCTTTGAGGAACTCGTGCAGATCATCGAGCAAGCAATTCTGACGGCCTACCTCAAGCACACCCACCAGGGTGAGCCACTGAAGCAGGCTGCGGAAGAAGAACCCGGAGCTCGCGTCGTACTCGACCGCAAGTCCGGTCACGTCGACATTTACATTCCTGAGCGCGACGACGAGGGCAATATCATCGGCGAAGCCGTTGACAACCCAGACGACTTCGGTCGTATTGCCGCATTCGCGGCCAAGCAGGTCATTAACCAGCGTCTGCGCGACATCGCGGATGACGCGGTGCTTGGCGAATTCAAGGGTCGCGAAGGCGAGATCGTCGCCGGCGTGATCCAGCAGGGGCCCAACCCCCGCATGATTCACGTCGACCTCGGCACCATCGAGGCGATCCTTCCCCCAGAAGAGCAGGTGCCGGGCGAAAGCTACGTGCACGGTGCACGCATCCGGGTGTACGTCACGGCCGTCGGCCGCGGCATGAAGGGCCCGCAGATCACCGTCTCGCGCACCCACCCGTCGCTGGTGCGTCGACTGTTCGCCCTGGAGGTCCCCGAGATCGCCAGCGGCGTCGTGGAGATCGTGTCGCTGGCCCGCGAGGCCGGCCACCGCACCAAGATGGCCGTGCGCGCCACCGAGCCCGGCGTCAACGCCAAGGGCGCCTGCATCGGCGAGCTCGGCCAGCGCGTTCGCGCGGTGACCGTGGAGCTCAACAACGAGAAGATCGACATCGTCGACTACTCGCCAGACCTGGCCACCTTCGTGGCCAGCGCCCTCTCCCCGGCCAAGGTCACCAGCTCCTACGTCATCGACGAGTCGATCAAGGCGGTGCGGGCCCTGGTTCCCGACTACCAGCTGTCGCTCGCGATCGGCAAGGAGGGCCAGAATGCCCGCCTCGCCGCCAAGCTGACCGGTGCCAAAATCGACATCCAGCCGGACAGCATTCTGGAGGATGACGAATAGGGGGTACGATGGATCCCGTTAGAACGTGCATTGGATGCCGTTCCCGCGCCTCGCGATCCTCTCTTCTGAGGGTTGTCGCCCAGAATTCGCTGCTGGTGGTCGATGAGACCGCCACCCTGCCTGGGCGAGGTGCGTGGATTCATCCCACCATCGCGTGCTTCCAGGAGGCCGTAAAGAGGCGCGCTTTTGGGCGTGCCCTCCGCGTGACCAGCCCCCTGGACGCAAATCAACTAGAGAACAGGCTGACTTGGCTAATGGATAACTAATGAGCGGCTCGAAATGAGACCCGTCCGTTACTAACGGCCTGCCCCTTTCCGGGTGCAGGCCCGGAACAGGAGAATTGTGGCTGCGAAACCACGCGTACACGAGATCGCAACTGAGCTCGGTGTCGACAGCAAGGTAGCCCTTGCTAAATTGAAAGAAATGGGCGAGTTCGTCAAGGGACCGTCCAGTAGCGTTGAGCCCCCCGTTGCGCGCCGTCTGCGTGCAGCACTCGAGGCCGATGGGGCCGCCACCGGCGGTGCCGCAGCTGCGACCCCCGCGGCACCCGCCGCCGCCGCGAAGCCGGCGACGTCGGCCAAGCCCGGTGGCGCACGTCCGTCCCCCGCACGTCCCGCCGCACCGGTGCCCGCACCCGTCGTCGAGGCTCCCGCAGCGGATGCCCCGCCCATGCCCGCCGCGCCGCTCACCGTAGCGGAGCGTCAGGCCGCAGCAGCCGAGAAGGCCGCAGCAGCCGAAAAGGCCGCTGCGACCGAGAAGGCCGCCGCAGAGGCGCCCGCCAGCACGAGCACCGAGACCACCCCCGACGCGGCCAAGCCGGCCGCCAAGGCCGACGGCGACGCTGCTCCGGCCGCCAAGCCGGGTGGAACCGTCCCGCGTCCGGGAGCTCGTCCGGGTAACAACCCGTTCGCCAGCAACCAGGGCATGGGCAAGACCCCCACCCCGCGTCCGGGCAACAACCCGTTCGCGAGCGCGCAGGGCATGGGACAGCGTCCGCCGTCCTCCGCCTCGCCCAGCAACATCCCGCGCCCTGCCGCACCCCGCCCCGGCGCCCCGCGTCCGGGTGGACCCGGCCAGGCACCCCGCCCGACCGGCTTCGGCCAGCGTCCGGGTGGCTTCCAGCGCCCCGGTGGCGCTCCGGGCGGCGCCGGTGGCGCACGCCCCGGCTTCACCCGTCCAGGTGCACCTGCCGGTGCTCCCGGCTTCGGCCCGCCCCGCCCCGCCGGTGGCGGCGGCGCAGGCGGTCGTGGCCGTGGCCCCGGTGGTGGAACCGCTGGTGCGTTCGGTCGCGGAGGCGGCAAGAACAAGGCACGCAAGTCGAAGCGGACCAAGAGGGCCGAGTTCGAGCTGCGCGAGGCCCCGTCGCTGGGTGGCGTCAGCGTCCCCCGCGGCGACGGCGGAACCGTTGTGCGTCTGCGCCGCGGTGCCTCGATCACGGACTTCGCCGACAAGATCGACGCGAGCCCGGGCAACCTGGTCACCGTGCTGTTCCACCTCGGTGAGATGGCAACGGCAACCGAGTCGCTCGACGAGGCCACCTTCGACGTGCTGGGCAGCGAGCTGGGTTACAAGATCCAGATGGTCTCGCCCGACGACGAGGACCGCGAACTGCTGCTCGCCTTCGACATCGACATCGACCAGGAACTGGCCGACGAGACCGACGAAGAGCTCGAAGTCCGTCCTCCCGTCGTCACGGTCATGGGTCACGTCGACCATGGTAAGACCGCGCTGCTCGACGCCATCCGTAACGCCAAGGTGGCAGCGGGCGAAGCCGGTGGCATCACCCAGCACATCGGTGCCTACCAGGTCGTCACCGAGCACGAGGGCATCGAACGTGCCATCACCTTCATCGACACCCCCGGTCACGAGGCGTTCACCGCCATGCGTGCTCGTGGTGCGCAGGTCACCGACATCGCGATCCTCGTGGTCGCCGCCGATGACGGCATCATGCCGCAGACGATTGAGGCGCTCAACCACGCGCAGGCCGCCAACGTGCCGATCGTGGTCGCAGTGAACAAGATCGACAAGGAAGGCGCCAACCCGCAGAAGGTGCGCCAGCAGCTCACCGAATTCGGCCTCGTCGCCGAAGAGTACGGCGGAGACGTCATGTTCGTCGACGTGTCTGCTCGGAACAAGGTCGGCATCCAGGAAGTTCTGGACGCCGTTCTGCTCACCGCAGACGCCGGACTCGACATGCGCGCCAACCCGAACAAGGATGCCCGCGGTGTGGCCATCGAGGCCAAGCTCGACAAGGGCCGCGGTGCTGTCGCTACTGTGCTGATCCAGTCCGGAACGCTGAGGGTCGGTGACTCGATCGTCGCCGGTACCGCCTACGGACGTGTTCGTGCCATGGCCGACGAAAACGGCAACTCCGTTCTCGCCGCCGTGCCGTCCCGTGCCGTTCAGGTGCAGGGCCTCTCGAGCGTTCCCCGCGCCGGTGACACCTTCCTCGTCATTGAGGAAGACCGCACCGCGCGTCAGATCGCCGAGAAGCGCGAAGCCGCCGAGCGCAACGCCCTGCTGGCCAAGGCCCGCAAGCGCATCAGCCTCGAGGACTTCACCCGTGCACTCGAAGAGGGCAAGGTCGAATCGCTCAACCTCATCATCAAGGGTGACGTGTCCGGTGCCGTTGAGGCGCTGGAAGAATCGCTGCTCAAGATCGAGGTCGACGACTCCGTTCAGCTGCGCATCATCCACCGCGGTGTCGGTGCGGTCACGGAGAGCGACGTCAACCTCGCCACCGTCGACAACGCCATCATCATCGGCTTCAACGTTCGCCCCGACACGAAGGCGCGCGAACGTGCGGCTCGTGAAGGCGTGGACGTGCGCTTCTACTCCGTCATCTACAACGCGCTCGAGGACATCGAGTCTTCCCTCACCGGAATGCTCAAGCCCGAGTTCGAAGAGGTGCAGAGTGGTGTCGCCGAGATCCGCGAGGTCTTCAGCTCGTCCAAGTTCGGAAACGTCGCCGGTGTCATCGTGCGTTCGGGAACGATCACGCGAAACGCCAAGGCGCGGGTCATCCGCGACGGCATCGTCGTGGGCGACAACCTGGCCATCGAATCGCTGCGTCGCTTCAAGGATGACGTCACCGAGGTCCGTACGGACTTCGAGGCGGGTATTGGACTGGGTAAGTTCAATGACATTCAGATCGGCGATGAGATCGAGACGATCGAATTGAAGGAAAAGCCGAGAGGTTAATAACCTCTCGGTGGTACGGGGTCTCCGCTTGATCCCCCTAAAAAGGGAAGAGAGCGGGGACCCCTACCCCGATTCCCTTTTTAGGGGGATCAAGCTACGACCCACACTCCCCGAGACATCATCCGTCAATCGATGGTGGGGGAGGGCTTAAGAGCTATTGAAGTACCCACAAACTAGGAGTTCGACATGGTAGATCCGGCACGCGCTAGGAAGATGGCGGACCGCATCAAGGTCATCGTGGCCAAGCGGCTCGAACGCGGCATCCGCGACCCGAGGCTCGGCTTCGTGACCATCACCGACGTCAAGGTCACCGGCGACCTGCAGCACGCCTCGGTGTTCTACACGGTCTACGGCTCCGACGAGGAGCGCAAGGACAGCGCCGCGGCGCTCAAGGCCGCCACCGGAATGATGCGCAGCGAGGTCGGCAAGAACATCACCGCCAGGCTCACGCCGTCCATCGAATTCATCGCAGACGGCATCCCGGAGAACGCCGCCCTCATCGACGACCTGCTGCGCGAGGCCCGCGAACGCGACACCCAGGTTGAAGAGATGGCCCGTGCCGCCGTCTACGCCGGCGACGAAGACCCGTACGTCAAGCCCCGCGAATGGGCAGACGAGGACGACGACGTCGAGGACGACGACACCGACGAGGACGAGGCGCCTGCCGCCCCGGCCCGCACCGGCCGTCACGTCGCGGACACAGAGCCCGACGCGCAGTAACCACTCGCGACCTGCCGCAGAAGGCCCCTTGACGACTCGTCACGGGGTCTTCTGCGTCATCTCGGGGTGCGATGTTCCCGCGAGTTGCCGCGAAGTGCCCCTTCAGCGCTTATGAAAGGGGCGTTCGGCGGATGTCGCGGGCGCGTTCTCGCTACCGGCCGGCGGCAGTTGGGGTCAGGCCTCGGTTGCCGCGATGGTCCAGCTGGCGGAGTGGGAGGCTCCGGGGGCCAGACGAACCAGGTCCTCGCCGGTGGAGAAGGCATCCGGTGGGCAGGTCATCGGTTCGACGGCCAGGCCGATGCGGCTGGGCTCCGGTGCCGGCCGGTCGGCGGTGTGCACCTGCAGCCAGGGCAGCTCGGCGCCGAAGCTCATGCGCACCCCGGTACCGACCGGGCTGGTCACTGTGACGCTCGCCTCGCCATCCGCGTCTCTGGCGATGGCGGTGAAGGCGTGATCGATGAAGGTGTCACCGATCAGCCGGGGAGCGCGGAAATCGAACTCGGGGGTGGAATCGACCGAGGCCACCGCCACCGGGCTGAGCCTCTCCGGCGTCACCGTGAGGTAGCTGTCGGCCGGGAACTGCAGCGTCCAGTCGTCGACGGAGCCTGGGCCGGCGACGAGGTAGGGGTGCGGGCCCGTGCCGTACGGGGCGGTGGTGGCGCCGAGGTTGTCGGCGGTGACCCTGCTGGTCAGGCCGTCATCGTCGAGGCGGTAGGTGACCCCAACCGTGACCCGATGCGGGTAACCATCGCTGGGCACGATGGTGGTGCGCAGTGTCACCGCGTCGGTGGTGCGGGCTTCGAGCGACCAGTCCGCCCAGCAGACCAGGCCGTGCAGGGCGTGCGAGCGGCTGGGCTCGGTGAGGGGTAGCTGGTAGGCGACGCCGTCGAAGGTGTAGCTTCCGTCGACGACCCGGTTCGGCCAGGGCGCCAGCACGGCGCCACGGTAGCCGGGGCGCACCTCGTCCACGTCGAACGGCACCACCAGATCGCGACCCTGCCAGGTGAACCGACGCAGGCTCGCGCCGATGCTGGCGATCGTGGCGGAGTAGTCACCGTGGCTGATCGTGTACTGCAGGCCGGAGAGGGGCAGCACGGACGCATCCGCGCCGGTGCCGGTCAGATCGGTGTCGGTGGTGACGGCGGCGTCAGTCATGGGGCAGCACTCGTTTCAGGTAGGGGTTCATGAACCGGCCGGCCGGGTCGACCCGGCGCACGTGCGCCGCGAAATCGCCCAGACGGGGGTATGCCCTGGCGAGGCCCGCCGGGGACATCGTGGCGACCTTGCCCCAGTGCGGGCGCGGCGCGAAGGGCTCGAGGGTGTGTTCGATCAGGGGCAGCACGGCCAGGATGGCCTCGGGCAGCGGCTTCCAGGTGAAATGGATGGCGAGCGAGTCGCGGGCGTAGCTCGGGCTGAGCCAGGCGGTGTCGGCGGCGACGCTGCGCAGCTCGGAGACGTGCAGCAGCGGGGCGATCCGGTCGCCGATGGCGCGGAGCGCCGTGATCGCCGCGACGGCGTGCTCGGCGGGAATCAGGTACTCGGACTGGATCTCCTCGCCGTGGCTGGGCTGGAACTCGCTCCGGAAGTGCGCGAGACGTTCGTTCCAGGGGCCGGGTTCGCGCAGCTGGGCGGTGACACTGTCAGCGGCGACACCGGGCAGGGGGTGCACGGTCACGCTGGCCTCTGTGGCGCCGAGGGCGACCAGGTCGACCTCTGGCCCGTCCACGTCCGGCCGGCGCTTCGACCAGATCTGGTGGGTGTTCTCGCCCTGGAAGGTGGTGAACACGCTGACGCTGTAGCCGCCGGACATGATCGCCGACCAGTTCGACAGGGCGGCCGCCCACGGCAGACCCTCGTGCACGTGTTGAGCGACCTCGAAGTGCGGCTGCACCCTCAGGGTGACCGCGGTGACGATGCCGAGGGCGCCGAGTCCCACCACGGATGCGGCAAAGTCCGGGTCGTGCTCACGCACGATCTCCAGCTGCCCGGAGGCTCGCACGATCTCCAGCGCCAGAACCGACGAGGCGAGCGAGCCGTTGCGCACTCCCGAACCGTGTGTGCCGGTCTGCACTGCTCCGGCCACGGAAATGTGTGGCAGGGAGGCGAGGTTGGGCAGAGCCAGGTCGTTGGCGGCGAGGAACGCGCCGACCTGGGCGTAGGTGCTGCCGGCACCCACCCGAACGCTGACGGCGACGCCGTCGTCGCCGAGCTGCAGGGTCGGCTCGACCACCAGCTCGTCCAGCGCCACGAGGGTGCCGGCCGTGTCGGCGATGAGGGAGAACGAGTGCCGGGAACCCAGGGCCTTGAGCTGTCCGTCAGCGGCGTCCACCGCGGCCACGATCTCCGCCACCTCGGCCGGAGTGGTGGGATGCCTCACGTCGTGTGTCGAGTACTCGACGTTGCCGGCCCAGTTCTTCATCGAAACCACTTCTCTCGGAGTATGCGCGGGGTTGTCACCCCTGCGAAAGAGCGTACATCCCCGCCTCGACGGTGACAGCGAGGCCGTCGCTCAGCAGCCCGGCCAGAGCGCGTTCGAGTTGCACGGGTTCAGCCCACAGCCCGTCGATCTCGGCACGGGTCACCGGGTGATGGGTGGCGCGCAGCTCGGCCATGATCAGGCCGCGCACCTGCCGGTCGCTGCCCTCGAACTTCTTCTGCACCGCCTTCTTCGGTCCGGTGTACTGCGGGTACCCGTCCGCGCGCCAGGCGCAGGCATCCCGAATGGGGCAGGCCTCGCAGCGCGGGCTGCGGCTGGTGCACACCACGGCGCCCAGCTCCATGATCGCCGCGTTGAACACGGCGGCAGCGACGGGCTCCTGCGGCAGTAGCGCCGACATCGCGTCGAGATCGCGGGCGCGGCTGGGCGGCGCCGGTTCGCCCTGCCCGCCTACGGCCCTGGCGATCACCCGGCGGGTATTGGTGTCGACCACCGGATGCCTGTGGCCGAACGCGAAGGCGGCCACCGCCCTGGCCGTGTAGTCGCCGATGCCGGTGAGGGCCAGCAGTTCGTCGATGTCCTCAGGCACAACCCCGCCGTGCCGCTCGGTGATCTGCACGGCGGCGGCGTGCAGCCACAGCGCCCGCCTGGGGTAGCCCAGGCTGGACCACGCCCGCACGGCCTCGCCAGGTGGCACCGCGGCAAGGTCGGCCGGCGCCGGCCAACGCTCCAACCACTCGGTCAGGCGGGGAATCACCCGACTGACCGGCGTCTGCTGCAGCATGAACTCGCTCACCAGGGTGCCCCAGGCGCTGAAGCCGTCGCGCCGCCACGGCAGGTCGCGGGCATTCTCGCCGAACCAGGCGCTGATGGTGTGGCTGAGGTCGGGGGAGACGCTCCGGGCTGTGACGTTCATCCGTTCTAACCTAGGCTCGATTCATGAAGCTCGTTTCCACCCCGCGCGTCGAGTACCTACGTACCCTCGCGGCCGAGATCCTCAACCTGAACGGTCGGGGCCGGGTGATCGTGGCCGTGGACGGCGCGGACCACGCCGCCCGCACCGCCTTCGCCGACGACCTGGCGGCAGTGTTCGACGAGGCCGAGAAGCCGGCGTTCCGGGCGTCACTGCGGTACTTCCAGCGCTCCAGGGATGGGCAGTCCGAGTTCGGGCCTGAGACGCCCGAGCGTTTCTACCGGCACGGCTACGACTATTCCTCGCTGCGCCGGGTGCTGCTCGAACCGTTCCGGCTGGGCGGAAGCACCGCGTTCGTCACCCAGGTTTTCGACCCCGACCGGGATACCTGGATCGAGCCCACCTGGACGACCGCCCCGACGGATGCCTTCCTCGTGATCGACGGCGAGTTCGCCCTGCGCAGTGAGTTGCGGGACGGCTGGAATTACCGGATCCTGCTGGAGAGCGAAGCGACCTCTGAGGCCGATTACCTCTACCAGAAAGAGGAACGCCCCCGCCAGGTGGCGTCTGCGGTGATCGACCTCAGCGAGAGGCACCAGCCGCAGCGGGTCTTCAGCGACTCCTGCTGAACCGCGCCAGCACCTGCTCCGGCCGGTAGAACGTGCCCCGTTCCTCCACCTCGTGCACCAAAGCGGTGAGCAGCGCGTTCACCGGCGTCGGCACGCCGGCGACACCGCCCTCACGCACCACGGCGCCGTTGAGGTAGTCGACCTCGGTGCGCTGGCCGCGGGTGACGCTCTGCAGGGTCGAACCCAGGTTGGGCACATCGCCCATACGGGCGCGCATCCTCAGCGGCAGCACCTGACCGGCCCAGGCCGGCGCCAGCGAGAACAGCCGCAGTCGGCGGTCGCCCAGGGCCTGCATGGCGCCGAAGCGGATGCCGCGGCGGATGCCGACCCGCACGGCTTCACGCATACTCAGGGTCATCACGCGGCGCAGACCCCGATCGGCGACGACGGCCTGAACGCTCAGCCCGGTGATCGCCGGCAGGGCATTGAGCATGTTCACCACGAGCTTGGTCCACTGGGCGCCCACGAAATTGTCGATGACAACGCAGGGAACGGCCTCCGCGAGCACGCCCTGCCAGCGGCGGGTGGCCGCATCGGCCGCTCCGGCGCCGCGGCCGAGGTAGGTGGGCGCCGCCGTCGTGACGGTGACCAGGCCGGGCTCGGTGTAGTTGGCGGCGATGATCGACAGCGCGCCGAAGCAGTCCGAGCGCGGCAGCAACCGCCTGGCGGTGTCGACACCGTCGAGGCCGTTCTGGATGACGATGACCGCCGCCCCGTCGAGCACGGCCGCGTTCTCGCTGATGGCCGCCTCGGCATCCTGCGCCTTGGTGCAGACCAGGGCCAGATCGGGTGTCTCGACCAGCCGCTCGAGGGCACGCGGATGCGCCGTCGCCTGGCCGAATCCGCCCTCCAGCCGAATGCCCCGGTCGCGGATCGCGGCCAGCCCGGCCCCGCGGGCCGTGACGGTGATCTCGTGGCCCGCCGCGCTGAGCAGAGTGGCGAATGTTCCGCCGAGGGCGCCGGCACCGATCACAGCAATTCGCATGCACTCAGCCTAGAGTCACCGCTCTCGCGAGGTGCTCCGCGCCCGGGGTGGTCGGGTTCCGTGGCAAGCTCGATGTGTGTGCTTCCAGAGGAGCACGGCCTGACCCAGCCCACGAAGGACCCCCAGTGAACGCGCCCCGCCGTAAACCGAGCAGCACCACGAGCGGCCTCGTACTGATCGACAAGCCGCAGGGCTGGACCAGCCACGACGCCGTCGCCCGCACCCGCCGCCTGGCCAACACCCGCAAGGTCGGCCACGCCGGCACCCTCGACCCGATGGCGACGGGCCTGCTGATCCTCGGCATCAACAGCTCCACCCGGTTGCTCACCTACGTGGTGGGCCTCGACAAGGAATACCTGGCCACGATTCGGCTCGGTGCCGCGACGACCACGGACGACGCCGAGGGGGAGGAGCTCACCCGCGCGCCCGCCGGCGCGATCGACGCCCTGGCCGCAACAGCCATCACCGCCGGCATCCGCGCGCTCACCGGTGACATCAGCCAGCGGCCCAGCGCCGTGAGCGCCATCAAGGTGGACGGCAAACGTGCCTACGCCAGGGTGCGGGCCGGCGAAGACGTGGAACTGCCAGCGCGGCCCGTCACGGTCACCGAATTCGAGCTGGTCAGCAGCACCCCGGTCGACGCTTTCCTCGATCTCGAGGTGCGTGTGGTCTGCTCCTCCGGCACCTACATCCGGGCGCTGGCCCGCGACCTCGGCGCCGGTCTCGGCGTCGGCGGGCACCTCACGAGCCTCCGCCGCACCCGCATCGGCCCGTTCGGCATCGCTGACGCCGACCCGCTCGACCAGCTCGACGTGGGCCGGGCCATGATCGGTCCGGCGGATGCGGCCAGCCGGCTCTTCGACAGGTTCGACCTGGATGAGCAGCAGGCCATCGACCTCAGCCAGGGCAAACGCATCGCCGCGCCGGCCGGCGCCGTCGACGGCGGTCCCGTCGCCGCGGTCGACCCGCACGGTCGGCTCGTCGGCCTGGCCGAATACCGCGACGGCCGCGCCAAGTCGATCGTGAACTTCCCGCCGGATGCGCCGCCTGCCGCTCCGACCGACTCCGCGGACACCGCCGAACCGGAGGCATCGGCCGAACCGGCCGCCTCCGCCGAGGCAGGGGCCGCCTCGTGATCGAGTGGTTCACCTACCTGCAGCTGGGTGTCGCCATCATCGCAGGCCTCCTCTGCCTGGGCCTGGGCATCGCCGGCCGCAAACCCACCGACCTCAGCATGGGGGCCACGGCACTGGTCGAACTGCTGCTGATCGTGCAGCTCGTGGTGGCCATCGTGGCGCCGTTCACCGGCAACCAGGCCACGGGCAGCCTGCTGGAGTTCTACACCTACCTAGTCAGCGCCATCCTGCTGCCGCTGGCCGGAGCCGCGTGGGCCCTGATCGAACGCAGCCGCTGGAGCACCATTATCCTGGGTGTGGTGTGCCTGTCTGTGGCCGTGATGGTCTACCGGATGCTGCAGATCTGGACGGTGCAGGGCGTCTGATCCGCCGACGAGCGCGCCCGGCCGCGGCGGCGACACGGCGGTCGCGGATGCTGCGATAATTACTGAGCGATGAATGAGCTGCGAACCGACTCCGGAGACACGTCCACTGGCACGAAGACCCCCGCCAGGGTGACCGGTATCGGCCGTGTGCTGATCGCGGTCTACGGCGTGCTGGCCCTCGCGGCCACTGGGCGCTCGTTCGTGCAGATCGTGAGCAAGTTCGACGAGGCCCCCGTGGCGTATGCCCTGTCGGCCCTGGCCGCCGTGGTCTACATCGTGGCGACGATCGCCCTGATCAACCGCGGCGCGGCCTGGTACCGGGTGGCCTGGATCACCATCGGCTTCGAACTTCTCGGTGTGCTCGTCATCGGCACCCTCAGCCTGGTCGACCCCGAGCTGTTCCCGCACGACACCGTCTGGTCGTTCTATGGCCGCGGCTACCTGTTCATCCCACTGGTGTTGCCGATCCTGGGCATGTGGTGGCTGACCAGACACGCGCCGGCCCGCACCGCCCGAGACGGTGCCGCCGCATGACCGCCGCACCGAAGTCGCCCATGACGGTGCTCTACGGGCTCGACGACGTGCCGGCAGAGTGGCCGGCCTCCGCCGTGAGCATCGGCAAGTTCGACGGCGTGCACGCCGGCCACAGGGCCATCATCGGCGAGCTCAAGACCCTCGCCCGCCGGGAGGGCCTGGCCGCTGTCGTGGTCACCTTCGACCGGCATCCGCTCGCCCTGCTCAACCCGGAGCGGTGCCCGACCGAGCTGATCAGCGTGCAGCAGAAGCTCGACCTGCTCGCCGAGACCGGCCTCGACGCCACCCTCCTGCTCACCTTCGACACGGCGTTGTCGTCGCTGCCGCCGGAGGATTTCGTGCGGGACATCCTCGTGAACACCCTGCACGCGCGGCACGTGTCCGTCGGCCGGGACTTCAGGTTCGGTGCCCGCGGCGCCGGCGACGTCGAGCTGCTCACTGCTCTCGGCCGGCAGTACGGTTTCGACGTGCGACCGATCGACGACGTGATGCCGCAGGGGGAGCGCCGGGTATCGTCCACCTGGATCCGCGAGCTGCTCGCGGAAGGGGATGTACGCAGCGCCACCCGGCTGCTCGGGCACGCCCCGACGGTGCGCGGCGAGGTCGTGCACGGCGCGGCCAGGGGCCGCGAACTCGGTTTCCCCACCGCGAACCTCTCCAGGCTGTCCGAGGGGCTGATCCCCGCCGACGGTGTCTACGCCGGCTGGCTCACCGACGACGGTCAGCGCTACCCGGCCGCCATCTCCATCGGCAACAACCCCACCTTCGACGGTGTGGCGCAGAAGCAGGTGGAGGCGTATGTGCTCGATCAGGAGATCGACCTGTACGACCACGTCGTCGAGGTGTCCTTCGTCGAACACATCCGTGGCATGGTCGCGTTCACCGGTATCGAACCGTTGATCCGGCAGATGCAGGACGATGTCGTGAAGACCCGCGCGATCCTGCACCGCCCCCTCGACTAGGCCGGTTCTGGCGGGATGCCGGCCGTTTCCGCCGGCAGCGGGCCGCGACCGAACAGGAACACGATCAACTCGGCGGCGGTTCCCCGCAGGGGAGCGCCGTGGCCGACGCTCCACTCGGCATCCGTCGCCACCAGCCGGCGGATGCGCAGCACGCCCTTGATCTCGGTGGGCGCGGTGAGGCTGCGCCGCAGCGCCACGGCCCCGCCGGCGGTGGCGTGGATGGGCAGGTTGAGGCCCAACGGCCGCGCCAGGTCGAGGCCGTGCACCACGGCCTCGGTCAACTCGCTGATGCCGCCGCGGCCCACACCGGCGGTCTTGGCGGCCGCGATTTCGCGCAGGCTGGCGATCAGGGCGTCGGGTTCGGCCTCCGCGGCCGCCCGGCTCACGGCGTCGATGGCGCGGCCGGGGTGCCAGACGTCGGCCAGGTACGCGCGGGCGGCGCTGCCGAGCAGTTCGCGGTTGCTACTGCCGAGCCGCCAGACCAGGTGACCGGCCACATCCCGCACCCGCCAGCCGCCGCATAGGCTCGCCGTCTCCCACTGCTCGGGGGTGAGCTCGGCCAGGAGGTCGGCGATGGCCGTGACGGTCGCGCCGACGTGCCCTGACCACCGCGCGTTCACACCGGATTCGTTCCCGACGCTCCGCAGGCTCAGGGGGAGGTGACGCGCGAATTCTGCCATGCCGTCCAGCCTAGACTTGCTGAGTGTCAGCCACCCCGCCCCGCTCCCTCTGGGCCGGGCGCACCCTGGCGCTGGTCGGCATCATCCTCGTCGCCGCCACCCTGCGCACCGCGGTGGCGGGCATGTCGCCCATCGTCAGCCAGATCTCCGGCGACATCCCGCTGAGCTCAACCGCCATCGGCGTGCTCGGCATGCTGCCGCCGGTGTGCTTCGCGGTCTTCGGCATCTTCACCCCGGTGTACACCCGCCGGCTGGGGCTGGAGAACGTGCTGGTGCTCGCGCTCACCGCGATGCTGATCGGGCACCTCACTCGCGGCCTGGCCGGCTCCCTCACCATCCTGCTGATCGGCAGCGTCATCACCTTCGCCGGGCTCGGCGTCGGCAACGTGCTGCTGCCGCCGCTGGTGAAGAAGTACTTCCCCGACCGGGTCGGCCTGATCACCTCCCTCTACGTCACGACGTTGTCGCTGAGCACCCTGTTCCCGCCGCTGATCGCGGTGCCGGTCGCGGATGCCGCCGGCTGGCGGGTGTCTCTCGGCATGTGGCTCGTGCCCGTGGTCATCGCCCTCGTGCCCTGGCTGACCATGTTCGTCAGGCACCGCGTGCAGGTCACCCCTGGAGCCATCGTCGAGGAGGCCGAACCGGCCCTGGTCGGCCGAATTTGGCGCTCCTCGATCGCCTGGGCCCTCGCCGTGGTGTTCGCGGCATCATCGTTGAATGCCTACGCCATGTTCGCCTGGTTACCGCAGCTGCTCATCGACACCGCAGGAGTGACCCCGGCCCAGGCCGGAACGCTGCTGTCGGTCTACGCGGCGATGGGCATCCCGTGCGCCCTGTTGATTCCCTGGCTGACCGCGCGGCTGAAGAACGTCGCGGTGCTGGTGTACCTCGGGGTCGCCGTGTTCCTCATCGGCGACCTGGGCCTGCTGCTGGCGCCGGCCACGCTGACCTGGCTGTGGGTGGTCATGGCCGGACTCGGGCCGCTGCTCTTCCCGCTGGTGCTGGTGCTGATCAACCTGCGCACGCGCACCCACGCCGGTTCGGTGGCTCTCAGCGGGTTCGTGCAGAGCGTCGGGTACACGCTCGGCGCCCTCGGTCCACTGAGCGTGGCCCTGCTGCACGAGCTCACCGGCGGCTGGACGGCACCGTTGATCTTCCTGATCTGCACGGCGCTGGCCATCAGCGTCGCCGGCGCCGTGATCGCCCGCCCGCACCTGCTCGAGGACGACCTGGAGCGCCGCCACAGCTAGCAGCTGCTCATATGAGCAAGATCGCCAACGTGTGTTGCCCGGTATGCGGGCACAACCCTACGCTGGGGTCATCGGGAAGGCATCAGGAATGAGCGACATCGACGAACTCCTGTCCATTCGGGCGGCAGAGCTGTACTACGAAGAAGACAAGACCCAGGACGAGATCGGCACGATCCTCCGGCTCACCCGGTGGAAGGTCGGCCGGCTGCTCGCGCAGGCCAAGGCCAACGGCTTCATCCGCATCGAGATCGTGCATCCCCGAGCCAGAAGACTCGGCCTGGAACGCGCGCTCCGGGAGAAGACCGGACTGACCGATGCCATCGTGGTGTCCACGGCCGGCCTCGTCGATGAGACCGATCTGCACAAGCGCACCGCGCTGGCCGCAGCCGACTACCTCACCGCGCTCCGCCCGGTGCCGCGCACCCTCGGCATCAGCTGGGGCCGCACCCTGCACGACATCTCCGTGCAGCTCAAGCCCGGCTGGGCCAGCGGTGTCGACGTCGTGCAGATCAACGGGGGTGTGAGCCTGAACGCCCGGCCGGGCACGGCGGCGGCCACCGCGGTGAACATCGCCCAGAAGGGCGGCGGCCAGTTCACCCTGCTGCCCAGCCCGGCCATCCTGGAACGCGTCGAGACCAAACACGCCATCGCAACCGACCGGTCGGTCACCGCCGTGCTCGAGATGGGGTCGGCCGCATCGGCCTACCTGTTCAGCGCCGGGCAGGCGGATGCCGGCTCCGCCCACGTGGACAGCGGCTACCTGACCGTCGACCAGATCGACGAACTCGTGCGGAAGGGCGCCGTCGGCGACATCGTCGGCCGGTTCATCGACAGTGCGGGGCAGATCGTCGACCCGGCCCTGAACGAACGCACCTTCGGCATCCCGCTGGAGCACCTGCGCCGCGCCACCACCGCCATCGCGGTGATCGCCGGTCCACGCAAGCACGCCATTGCGCGCTCGGTGGTGCTCTCCCGCCTGTGCACGGTCCTGATCACCGACGAAGACACGGCCGCGGCTCTGCTCCAGACGCCCTGACCGCCCGCGAGCGGAGGACTAAGCCTCGTGCGGGCGGTCGGGGGTGTCGTCGCGGAGCAGGTCGGCCAGGGCCTGGTCGACGTCATCGAGCACGGGCGGCTCGCCCTTCGCGGCGCTGCTGAGCCGGGCGACCAGGGCCGCTGGGTCGTCGAGGTCTTCGTCGCGAGGCAGGATGTCGGGGTGTGCCCAGAGGGCGTCCCTGGCCTCATTGCCCACGGCATCCGTCACGGCCTGCCACATTGCGGCGGCCTCACGCAGCCGGCGCGGCCGCAGTTCGAGGCCCATCAGGGTGGCGAAGGCCGACTCGGCCGGTCCGCCGGATGCGCGGCGCCGTTTGACGGTCTCGTTGATGGCGTCGGCGCGGGGCAGCCGGCTGGTGGCCTCGAGGGTGACCACGTCGACCCAGCCCTCGACCAGGGCCAGCATGGTCTCCAGCCGGCCGAGCGCGGCGAGCTGCGCCTCGGTCTTGGGCGGGATCAGCGAGCCGTTGACCATCGCGTCGCGCAGTTCCTCCGGGTTCGACGGGTCGAAGCCGTCGGCCAGGGATTCCAGCCGTTCGGTGTCGATGCTGATGCCGCGGGCGAAGTCGGTGATCGAGCTGATCATGTGCAGGCGCAGCCACCTGGCGTGCCGGAACAGGCGGGCGTGTGCGAGTTCGCGCACGGCCAGGTAGATCTGCACCTGGTCGACGGGCACGTCCAGGCCCTCGCCGAACTCGGCGACGTTCTGGGGGAGAAGCGCGGCCTGCTGGTCGCCGAACAGAGGGATGCCGATGTCGCCGCCGGAGACGACCTCGCTGGAGAGCTGGCCGACGACCTGACCCAGCTGCATGGCGAACAGGGTGCCGCCGAGGCTGCGCATCATTTGGCTCGCACCGGCCAGCATGCCCCTGAGCTCCTCGGGGGCCTGCTCGGTGAGCACCTTGGTGAGCGAGTCGGAGATGCTCGTGGCCACGGGCTCGGCGAGCTGGCTCCACAGCGGCATGGTCGCGGTGACCCATTCCTTGCGGGTCATCAGCCGCGGCTCCACGGTGAGTTCGGCCACCGAGATCACGTCGTCCAACCAGAGGGCCGCGATGTGGAAGGCCTGCTCCAGCTCGGCGCGCTGCGCCGGGGTGGTGCTCTGCTGCCCGGTGGCCGCGCGTTCCTGGCCCTGCTGCAGCGCGATGTCCCAGTTGATGCCGCCGCTGCCGTCGCCGCCGGCGCGCAGAGCGCCCTGCAGCTGCTGCATCAGTGCGGCCACACTCGCCGGATCGTTGGGCAGCCCGGCAGCACCGGCCAGCTGGCTCGGGTCGATAGACGACTTGCCCGACAGTATGTCGCGGAGCATGTCCTGGAATTCGTCTTCTGGGTTCTGACCGTCGTCGGGTCGGGAGTCATCGGCCACTTCAGGCACCTCTCAGTTGCTTGCCTCTACGCTAGCCCGAGAACCCCGGCCAGAACTGGGAAATGACCTACGCTGGGTCCTTACGGTGTCCGCCTGTCGCGAACACCCGGCAGACCCCGTACACGCCTCTTAAGGAGCCTGGTGGCCCTCTTCACCGATGATTCACCCCGAGGCCCCGGCCGTACCCACCGTGGCTCCCGGCCGGGCTGGGTGGTGCTGGGCATTGCGCTGGTCACCGGGCTGGCCCTGGCGATCGTGCCGTCACCGTACGTGGTCGAAAAGCCCGGCCCGGTGTACAACACCCTCGGCGCTGCGGACTACGAGGGGGAGGAGCGGGACCTCATCTCCATCCCGGACGAGACCGTCTACCCCACAGAGGGTTCCCTCGACCTGCTCACGGTGTCGGTGCTGGGCAACCCGGAGAACCGCCTGAACTGGCTCACCGTCGCTGCCGCCTGGCTCGACCCCAGCCAGGCCGTCGTGCCGATGGATGCCGTCTTCCCGGCCGACGAGACCACCGAGGACCGCGAAGAGGCCAACCAGGTGGCGATGGTCAACTCCCAGCAGGACTCCATCGCCGCGGCACTGACCAGCCTGGGCTACGAGTACCCGAGCGAACTCAGCGTCGTGTCGCTGGCCGATGACGCCGCCGCGACCGGCCTGATCGAACCCGGCGACCTGATCACGGCCGTCAACGGCGAGGGCGTGGCCGACATCACCGCCCTGCGCGAGGCGCTGACGGCCAGCGGCGCAGACCGGCCGGCCACGATCGGCCTGACCCGGGACGGTGCCGACCTGAGCGTGGACGTGACCCCCGTCGAGGTCGACGGCGCCGTGGTGCTGGGCATCAACGTCAAGTCCGACTACCAGTTCCCGGTCGACGTCGAGATCCAGCTCGACAAGGTGGGCGGCCCGAGCGCCGGCATGATGTTCGCACTGGGCATCATCGACAAACTCACCCCGGGGGCCATTCAAGGCGGGGCGGATGTCGCCGGCACCGGAACAATCAACCAGGCCGGCGCCGTGGGCGCCATCGGCGGCATCCGGCAGAAGCTGTTCGGCGCCCAGGACGCCGGGGCCGAGTGGTTCCTGGCCCCGACCGCGAACTGCGACGAGGTCACCGGCCATGTGCCGGACGGGCTGACCGTGCTGGCCGTGAGCACCCTTGACGAGGCGCTTACGGCGCTGGAAGCCATCCGCACCGACGCGGATACCAGCGCCCTGCCCACCTGCCCCGCGGCCTGATAGCGGAGGCGGTTCTGGGTGAGCCCTCAGCGAACTGGGGGTTTGCCCAGAGGAGGCTTGCATAGAATGAGGGTCTGACCCCCGATCTATCAGAGCAAGAGGCCAATTCGTGACCACATCATCCGCCGGAAGCGCTCCACGTCGGAGCCGTGCCCCGCTCGCCATCACGGCAGCGATAATCGCCGGGTTGGTGATCTTATTCTTCATCTTCGCGGGGTTGTACGCGGATGTGTTGTGGTTCGATCAGCTCGGCTTCCTCAGCGTCCTGACCACCCAGTGGATCGCCGGCGCCGCTCTGTTCGTGATCGGGTTCCTCGGCATGGCCGTGCCGGTCTGGGTGAGCATCCAGGTCGCCTACCGGATGCGCCCCGTCTACGCGAAGCTGAACTCCTCGGTTGATCGCTACCAGCAGGTGATCGAGCCGCTGCGGCGCCTCGCGATGTACGGCATCCCCGCCCTGCTCGGTCTCTTCGCCGGCGTCGCCGCCGCGACGCGCTGGCAGACCATTCTGATGTGGCTCAACCGCACGGAGGCCGGCACCACAGACCCGCAGTTCGGCTTCGACGTGTCGTTCTACCTCTTCGACCTGCCGTTCTACCAGTCGGTTCTGGCGTTCAGCTCGGCCGTGGTGCTCATCTCCGCCCTCGTCGCGCTGGCCACCTCGTACCTGTACGGCGCCATCCGCGTCACCGGCCGTGAGGTCTACGTGGCCAAGGCCGCCCGCGTGCAGATCGCCGTCACCGCGGCCGTCTACCTGCTGCTGCAGGCTGTGAGCATCTGGCTCGACCAGTACTCCACCCTCACCCAGGCCAACGAACTCATCACCGGCGCCGGTTACACCGACGTCAACGCCACCATCCCCGGCCGGGCCATCCTCGCCGGTGCCGCGGTCTTCGTCGCCATCCTGTTCCTCATCACCGCCTTCATCGGCCGCTGGCGTCTGCCGGTGATCGGCACCGCGCTGCTGATCGTGAGCAGCCTGCTGATCGGTTCGCTCTACCCCTGGGTCGTGCAGCGCTTCCAGGTCGACCCGAGCGCCAGAACCCTCGAGGCTCCGTACATTCAGAAGAACATCGACCTCACCCGGGACGCCTACGGTGTGGCCGACATCGAGGAGATTCCCTACACCGCCGAGACCGAAGCCACCGCGGGCGCCCTGCGCGAGGACGCCCAGACCACGGCCAACATCCGAATCCTCGACCCGGCCCTGGTCAGTGACGCGTTCGCCCAGCTCGAGCAGTTCCGCCAGTTCTACCAGTTCCCGAGCAACCTCGACGTCGACCGCTACACGATCGACGGCGAATCCCAGGACACCGTGGTCGCCGTGCGTGACCTCGACCTCTCCGGCCTGAGCAGCGAGACCTGGGTCAACTCCACAGTGGTCTACACGCACGGGTACGGTGTGGTCGCCGCCTACGGCAACCAGCGTTCGGCCGACGGCCAGCCGGTCTTCCTCGAGGGCGGCATCCCCACCTCCGGTGCGCTCGGCGACTTCGAGCCGCGGGTGTACTTCGGCGAATCCTCGCCCACCTACTCCATCGTCGGCGCCCCAGAGGGCACCGACCCGGTCGAGCTGGACTACCCGTCCGGTGAGGACGGCGCCCAGCAGACCTACACGACCTTCAGCGGCGACGGTGGGCCCAGCCTGAACGGTGCCTTCAACAAGCTGATCTACGCGCTCAAGTTCCAGTCCGAGCAGATCTTCCTCGCGAACGCCGTCAACGACGAGTCGCAGATTCTCTACGACCGTGACCCGATCACGCGCGTGCAGAAGGTGGCGCCGTACCTCACCCTCGACTCCGACCCGTATCCCACGGTCGTCGATGGTCGGGTCAAGTGGGTTGTCGACGCGTACACGACGTCGGCCACCTACCCGTACTCCACCGGAGTCAGCCTGAGCGACGCGATCGCCGACACCGAAACGCCCGAGCAGCCGTTCGCGCTGGACAACATCAACTACATGCGCAACTCGATCAAGGCCACGGTGGACGCCTACGACGGCTCCGTCACCCTGTACGCCTGGGACGAGGAGGACCCGCTGCTGCAGACCTGGCAGAAGATCTTCCCGTCGACCGTCGAGCCGATGAGCGAGATGAGCGGTGACCTGATGAGCCACGTTCGCTACCCGGCGGACATGTTCAAGGTGCAGCGCGCCATCCTCGGCAAGTACCACGTCACCGACCCCGGTACCTTCTACTCCGAGAACGACGCCTGGACCACTCCGAACGACCCCGTGTCGCCGAGCACCAACACCACTCTGCAGCCGCCGTACTACCTGACGATGCAGATGCCCGGCCAGGAGTCGCCGTCGTTCTCGCTGTACTCCACGTTCATCCCTGACGCCACCGGCGAGACCACCCGTAACGTGCTGACGGGCTACCTGGCAGCGGATGCCGACGCGGGCAATGTCGACGGCGAACGGGACGAGGACTACGGCGCACTGCGGCTGTTGACCCTGCCGAACGACGTCACGGTGCCCGGCCCCGGCCAGGTGCAGGCGCAGTTCAACGGTGATCCCACCATCTCCGCCGAGCTGAACCTGCTGCGTCAGGGCCAGTCCACGGTGCTCAACGGCAACCTGCTCACCCTGCCCGTCGGTGGTGGCCTGCTCTACGTGCAGCCCGTCTACGTGCGGTCCACCGGTGAGACCAGCTACCCGCTGCTGCAGAAGGTGCTCGTCGCGTTCGGCGACCAGATCGCCTTCGAGGACACCCTGGACAGCGCGCTCAACGTGCTGTTCGAGGGCGAATCGGGAGCGAACGCCGGCGACACGGACGTTCCGCCGGCCGTCGAGACCGACGGCGAGACAGCCCCCGAGACGGATGGCGACGGCACCGAGACGCCCAGCACCGACACCGGTGACCCGGCGACGGATGCGCAGCTGAAGACGCTCCTCGACGTGGCCAAGCAGGCCATGGCCGAGAAGCAGGCCGCGCTGACGGCCGGCGACTTCGCCGCATACGGTGTCGCAGACGAGAAGCTCTCCGAGACCGTCGACAGCATGCTGGCACTGCTCGGCGAGCAGTAACCAGCACGCCCCTAGCGGGTGTCGCACCGGGGTTCCTCCCGGCGCGGCACCCGCTTTGCTGTGGCCCGGAGCGCGACGCGCCCGGGACGGGGCACCGATTCGAGGGGCTTGGGGAACTGTGGTAACTTAGTTCTTGTAGCGCGGGGTGGAGCAGTTCGGTAGCTCGCTGGGCTCATAACCCAGAGGTCGTAGGTTCAAATCCTGCCCCCGCAACAGAAACAAAAATCCCGGTCTCGAAAGAGGCCGGGATTTTTGCGTTAACCACGAGTGCTACGCCCTGGAGAGGGCGGCCAGCGCGGGGATGCCGATCGGCTCTTCCGGCAGCAACGGCACGATCGCCGTGCGCTCGGCCAGACGAGAGCACACCTCGTCGATCTCGGGCAGTTCGTTCGCGGCCCTACGCTGCAGCAGCGCCGAGGTGGGCGCGGCCGCTGCGATGGAATTGTTCACGATCCATGCCCACGGTTCGATCCCGGCCCGGCGCAGGTCGTCCTGCAGGCCGGCGGCCTCCAGTACCGGGGTCGTCTCGGCGAGGGTGACCAGCAGCACCTTGGTCTGGGCCGGGTCCTGCAACTTCATCATCGGGGTGACGAAGTGCATCGTGCTGCCCATCTGACGCGAGACCTCGCGGTGGTACGAACCGGTCGCATCCAGCAGCAGCAGCGTGTGCCCGGTGGGCGCGGTGTCGAGCACCACGAACTTGTTCTTGGCCTCCCGGGTCACCCGGGAGAAGGCCTGGAACACGGCGATCTCCTCGGTGCACGGCGATCGCAGGTCTTCCCGCAGCATGTCCAGGCCCTGCTCGTCGAGCTGTGCGCCCTTGGTGGCCAGCACGTGCTCGGTGTAGCGCTCGACCTCCACCGCCGGGTCGATCCGGGAGACCTCGAGGTTGGCGAGTTCGCCGGAGAGGGTGTCGGACAGGTGCGCCGCCGGGTCGGTGGTGGTGAGGTGCACGGCGAATCCGCGATCGGCCAGAGCCACCGCCACTGCGGCCGCCAGGGTGGTCTTGCCCACCCCGCCCTTGCCCATCAGCATCACCAGACCGTGGCCGTCGGCGGCGATCTGGTCGACCAGCGCCGCCAGGCTCCGCTCGCCGACCTGCCCCGCTTCGGACGAGCTGCCCCGGTGTGCCGGCGCGGCTCGCCCGGATGCGGGCAGGTCGGTGGTGGGCGCGGCGGCGTGGGGGAGGAGCGCGCGGAGCGCGGGCAGCCCCACCATATTGGTGGCCATCAGCGGCAGGTAGTCCGTGGGCAGATCGACCAGGGTGGGGTCGCGGGCGTCGAGGGCGCGCTGCTCGCGTCGACGGATGGCGGCGGCCAGTGGATCGTCTGCTGCCTCGCCGGGCAGAACCCCGTTCACCACCAGGTACTGCCTGGCCATGCCCATGGCAGCCAGCTCGGCGTGAGTGCGGGCGGCCTCGGCCAGGGTGGACTGCTGGGCCCGGGCGACAAGAACCAGCCGGGTGCGCTCCGGGTCGCCGAGCGCGGCCACGGCCTGCGCGTACACCGCACGCTGCTTCTCCAGGCCAGACAACGGACCCAGGCAGGACGGGTCGCCCTTGCCCGCGGTGAGGAACTCGGTCCAGTCGCCGGGCAGCTGCAGCAGCCGGATGGTGTGCCCGGTCGGCGCGGTGTCGAAGACGATGTGATCGTACGCGGCCGTCCAAGCGGCATCCGTGAGCAGATCGGTGAACTCGTTGAACGACGCGATCTCGGTGGTGCAGGCGCCAGAGAGCTGCTCCTCGATCGAGGCGACCTCCGCGGCGGGCAACAGCCCACGCACCGGGCCCACGATGCGTTCGCGGTACTGCTCAACGGCCTGCTCCGGGTCGATCTCCAGCGCGGCCAGGCCGGGCACGGCCGCAATGGGTGTGACGGTGTTGCCGATGCTGACGCCGAACACCTGGCCCACGTTCGAGGCCGGGTCGGTGCTGACCAGCAGCACGGATGCGCCGCTCACCGCCAGCCGGATCGCACTCGCGCAGGCGATCGAGGTCTTGCCCACGCCGCCCTTGCCGGTGAAGAAGAGGAACCGCGGGGCATCGGTCAGGAAGGCCGGCGCAACGCGGGCGTCGGTGTCGGAGAGGGTGGCGCTGCCGAGGGACATCAGCAGCAGCTCTCGGCGGCGGCCCCGCCACAACAGCCGTCGGCGGCGGCCGGAGCTGCGGTGAGCAGCGACGGCCGATCCTCGGCCGCGGGGGCACCCAAACCGGCCCACTTCGCCAGCTCGGGGCGGGACGGGTACCGACCGGTGAGCACGGTGGCGCCGTCGACCATCGTCACCGGCAGGCCCTCCTGGCCCACGGTGTGCAGAAAGGCGCGCACGGTCTCGTTCTCGGCGAACGCGAGCGGCTCCTGGGCCAGGTTGAACCGGCGCACGCTACCGCCGACCGAGGTGGCCCAGTCGATGTCGGCCGACACCGTGACGAGCTGCTGGTCGACGTCGACGCCGCAAATGCCGGTGCCGCAGCACAGGCCGGGTTCGAAGATCTGGATGGTCGTCATGGGAGCCTCTGATCCGCCGGATGCTTCGACACGGTGTCGCCCGTCCAGCACTCCCATCATATCGATGCCTATCGATTTAGGGCGACAGGTGAACGGCCGTTGAACAACGGGTGTCGAGTGGTGGTCGAAGCTTCCGACGCCGCCGAACCGATCGTGAACCGTCTATATTGACAGGTGTCGATCAATCTCCACCGAAGGAAGCCCCATGTCTGACATCAGCACCGACCCGTCCGCGGCCAAGCCCACCGTTCTGTTCGTCTGCGTGCACAACGCCGGCCGATCCCAGATGGCTGCCGGATACCTTGCCGCGCTCTCCGACGGTCGCGTCGAGGTCCTCTCCGCGGGCTCGGAGCCCAAGGACCAGATCAACCCCGTCGCCATCCAGGCCATGGCCGAAGACGGCATCGACATCGCCGACAACGTGCCCAAGATCCTCACCGTCGAAGCCGTCAAGGACTCCGACGTCGTGATCACCATGGGCTGCGGCGACGCCTGCCCGATTTTCCCCGGCAAGCGCTACGAGGACTGGGAACTGGCGGACCCGGCCGGCCAGGGCATCGAGTCGGTGCGGCCGATCCGCGACGACATCAAGGCGCGCATCCAGAAACTGCTCACCGAGATCCTTCCCGCCTCGGCTTAGTCCCACTCCCAACGACAAGGCGCAAACGCACATGGATGTTTCGGACCGTCGCCCCCTGCCCGGCCTCACCTACCCGGAGGCGTACCTGCACCGTCTCGCCGACGAGCTGTCACTGAAGTTCTCCGGCATTTTCGGGCTCGAGACCGTGGAACGCTACGTGCTCGAGTCGTACACCAGTCTTCTGCGGGGCTCCACGGTGCGGGCCCACGTGGCCGCACGCACGGTGCGGTTCGCCACCGACCGGCTCACCGCTCTCGCCCAGGCCAAGGGCGCAATCGCCAGGGACGTTCCGGAGGTGCTCTTCGTCTGCGAGCAGAACGCCGGTCGCTCCCAGATGGCCGCGGTGCTCACCGCGCACCTCTCCGGTGGTCGGGTGCACGTGCGCAGCGCCGGGTCGATGCCCTCGGGCGAGATCCACGCCACCGTGGTCGAGGCCATGCGCGAACTGGGTCTGGACCTGGGCGAGGAATTCCCCAAGCCGCTCACCGACGACGTGGTGCAGGCCGCCGACGTCGTGGTGACGATGGGCTGCGGCGACGCCTGCCCGGTCTACCCGGGCAAGCGCTACCAGGACTGGGAACTGGCCGACCCGGCCGGCCAGTCCCTGGACGCCGTGCGAGGCATCCGTGAAGAAATTCGTGCCCATGTGGTTGTCTTGCTGAACAGCGTCGGCGTCGAGCCGCAGGCCTTACCCGCCTGAGCCGCTCGCACACGTAGCCCTACCGCAGGAGTACCACCATGGCCGTCGTCGCCATTCTCATTTTTGTGCTCACCCTCACGCTGGTCATCTGGCAACCCAAGGGGTTGGGCATCGGCTGGAGCGCCCTGGGCGGGGCTGTCCTGGCTCTCGTGACCATGGTCGTGCAGCTCTCCGACATCCCCACGGTCATCGACATCGTCTGGAACGCCACCCTCGCCTTCGTGGCGATCGTGCTGATCTCGCTGATTCTGGACGAGAGCGGGTTCTTCGAGTGGGCTGCCCTGCACGTGGCCAGGTGGGGGAGAGGCAACGGGCGGCTGCTCTTCGTTCTGATCGTGCTGCTGGGCGCCGTCATCGCGGCCGTGTTCGCCAACGACGGTGCGGCGCTGATCCTCACCCCGATCGTGATCCAAATGCTCCTGGCGCTGAAGTTCCCGCCGTCGGCAGCACTGGGCTTCGTCATGGCCACCGGGTTCATCGCCGATGCCGGCAGCCTGCCGCTGGTGGTGTCGAACCTGGTCAACATCGTCTCGGCCGACTACTTCGACATCAGCTTCGCCCGATACGCACTGGTCATGGTGCCGGTCGGCATCGTCACCGTCCTCGCCAGCCTGGCCGTGCTGTTCCTCTACTTCCGGAAGACGATCCCCAAGACCTACGACGTGTCCCACCTGCCGGCGCCGGCCACCGCGGTCACCGACGTGGTCACCTTCCGGGCCGGCTGGATCGTGCTGGCTCTGCTGCTGATCGGTTACTTCAGCGCAGACCCCCTGGGCATCCCCTTGTCGGTGATCGCCGGCAGCGCAGCCATCGTGCTCATCCTGGTCGCGGCCCGCCAGCCCCGCTTCCTGTTCCGCCGCGTCGTCGCCGACGCCGAGCGTTCGGCGCTGGCCGCCGAGGCCGGCGTCACGGTTCAGAAGCGCATCTCGGTGCTCACCGTCGTGAAGAACGCACCGTGGCAGATCGTGCTGTTCAGCATCGGCATGTACCTCGTGGTCTACGGTCTGCGCAACCAGGGGCTCACCGATGAACTCGCCAAGGTCTTCGGCTCGTTCAACGACCAGGGTGTGCTCGTGGCCGCCCTCGGTACCGGCATCGTCGTCGCGGTGCTCGCCTCGATGATGAACAACATGCCCACCGTGCTGATCGCCGCCCTGGCCATCGGCGCCGTCGGGGCGAGCGGTCTCACCCATGAGGCCATGGTCTACGCCAACATCATCGGCTCCGACCTGGGCCCGAAGATCACCCCGATCGGCAGCCTGGCCACGCTGCTCTGGCTGCACGTGCTCGACAAGAAGGGCATGCACATCGGCTGGGGTCGGTACTTCCGCACCGGCATCGTGCTCACCATCCCGGTGCTGCTGATCAGCCTGGTCACCCTCGCCGGCTGGCTGATGGTGGTCGGCGTCTAAGACAACCGCGGGCGCCCGCACACGCAGAACGGGCCCGCACGTGAGTGCGGGGCCGTTGTGGTGCAGGTCGAACGGATGCTGCCGTAAGCGGTGAAGCCTACTTGCCGGCCTTACGGGCCGGCTTCTTGGCGTCCACGGCCGGGGCGGCACCCTCTGCACCGGTCTCGAGCGCGGCGTCAACCACGGCTGCGCGTCCGGCGCGAACCTCGGCGAACGACGTGCCGTAGTACGCGGCCTCCATGAGGGTCTTCATGTCGTCCAGCATCGGCATCCGCGGGTTGGCGGGTGCGCACTGGTCGCCGTATGCGCCCATGGCGAGCGAATCGAGACGGCCGATGAACTCGGCCTCCGGCACGCCCTGCGCCTGGAAGGACGGCTTGATGCCGACCTGGTCGCGCAGCTTCTCGACGGCCTTGGCGTACGACTCGACGCCCTCGGCGGGAGTCGAGGCCGGGAGGCCGAGGTGCTTGGCGATCTCCTGGAAGCGCTCCGGGGCGATGTAGTGCTCGTACTTGGGCCAGCTGGTCAGCTTCGTCGGGACGGTGCCGTTGTACCGGATCACGTGCGGCAGGTAGGTCGCGTTGACCCGGCCGTGGATCAGGTGCAGCTGCGCGCCGGTGACGTGCGCCATGGCGTGGACTATGCCCAGGAACGCGTTACCGAAGGCCATACCGGCGATCGAGGCGGCGTTGTGCATCTTCTCGCGTGCCTTGATCACGGTGTCATCGGTGCTGCCGACGGTGCCCTTGACGCTGGCCTCGATGTTCTCGAAGATCAGCTTGATCGCGTGCAGGCAGAGACCGTCGGTGAAGTCGTTCGCGTATACCGACACGTACGCCTCGGTGGCGTGGGTCAGGGCGTCGAAGCCGGAGTCGGCGGCGAGGAACGACGGCATCATGGCCGTGAGCACGGGGTCGATGATCGCGACGGACGGGATCAGCGCGTAGTCGGCCAGCGGGTACTTGACTCCGGTGACGTCATCGGTGATGACGGCGAACGGGGTCATCTCGCTACCGGTACCCGAGGTGGTCGGGATGCAGACCAGCTTGGCGAGTTCACCGAGGTCGGGGAACTTGAACGCGCGCTTGCGCACGTCGAAGAACTTCTCCTTCATGTCGGCGAATTCGATTTCGGGGTGTTCGTACAGCAGCCACATGACCTTCGCGGCGTCCATGGGCGAACCTCCACCGAGGGCGATGATGGTGTCCGGCTTGAAGGCGCGCATTTCCTCTGCGCCCTTCTCGACGGCGGCAACGGTGGGCTCGGGGAGCACGTTGTCGATGATCTGCAGGGCGACGCGGCCCTCGCGGCGGTTGAGCACGTCGAGGATCTTGTCGACGAAGCCCAGGCGGGTCATGGTCGAGTCGGTGACGATGGTGACCCGGCTGACGTCGCGCATGTCGGCCAGGTAGCGCACCGCGTTCGGCTCGAAGTAGGTCTTCGCGGGGATCTTGAACCACTGCAAGTTGTTGTTCCTCCGGCCGATGCGCTTGACGTTGATCAGGTTGATGGCCGACACGTTGTTCGAGACGGAGTTGTGTCCGTACGAGCCACAGCCGAGCGTGAGCGAGGGGATGAACGCGTTGTAGATGTCACCGATGCCACCGAGCGAGCTGGGGGCGTTGGTGATGATGCGAACGGCCTTGACGCGCTTGCCGAACTCCTCGATGATCGCGGGGTTTTCGCTGTGGATCGAGCCGGAGTGGCCGAGGCCGTCGAATTCCACCATCTGCTCGGAGAGCGAGATGCCCTCTTCGGCGTCCTTGGCGTGCATGACGGCGAGAACCGGGGCCAGCTTCTCGCGGGTCATCGGCTCGTGCGGGCCGACTCCGGAGACCTCGACCAGGATGATCGACGTGTCGTCAGGAACGCTGAAACCGGCCTGCTGGGCGATCCACACCGGCGACTTGCCGACGACGTTCGGGTTCAGCTTGGCGCCGGCGCAGTTCTCCGAGTGGGCCTGCACACCGAAGATGAACTCCTCGAGGAGGGCCTTTTCTTCCTTGTTGGTGCGGTAGGCGTGCAGGATGGCGAACTCGGCCATGGCCTCGTTGTAGAGGGGCTCTTCGATGATGACGGCCTGCTCCGAAGCGCAGATCATGCCGTAGTCGAAGGCCTTGGAGAGCACGACGTCGTTGACGGCACGCTTGAGCTTGGCGCTCTTCTCGATGAAGGCGGGCACGTTGCCGGCGCCGACGCCCAGGGCGGGCTTGCCGCAGGAGTACGCGGCGCGGACCATGGCGTTTCCGCCGGTGGCGAGGATCAGGGCCACACCGGGGTGGTTCATCAGTAGGGTGGAGGCCTCGAGGGAGGGCTGTTCGATCCACTGGATGCAGTTGGCGGGTGCGCCTGCTGCGATGGCGGCGTCGCGGACGACGCGGGCGGCGGCTGCGGAGGACTCCTGCGCGGCCGGGTGGAAGCCGAAGATGATGGGGTTGCGGGTCTTGAGCGCGATGAGCGACTTGAAGATCGCGGTGGAGGTACAGTTCGTGACCGGGGTGATGCCACAGATGACGCCGACGGGCTCGGCGATCTCGGTGATGCCGGTCAGTTCGTCGCGGCTGATGATGCCGACGGTCTTGAGGTTCTGCATGGAGTTGGTGACGTGCTCGCACGCGAAGAGGTTCTTCACGGCCTTGTCTTCGAAGACACCACGGCCGGTCTCGGCGACGGCGTGAACGGCGAGCGTGGCGTGCTGGGACAGCGCGGCGACGGAGGCCTTCTTGACGATGAAGTCGATCTGCTCCTGAGTGAAGTCAGCGTAATCCTTCAGCGCGACGTTGCCGGCGGCAACCAAGGTGTCGATCTGCGTAGCTATGGGAGTGGCGACTGGTTGGTCTGTGATCGTCATAGTTTTCCTCCTGGACAACCCGATCTGGGATCTTTGTCTCTGGTTCAAACATAGGCTCCATAAACGCCGGAAACACGGGCCAAAGGTCCCACGTCCAGCCATCCGCAACTGTTGCCCGTGCGGACATTTGCGCCCGGCGCACCGGGACCATTTGTCCGCTTCGGGAACAGTTACGGGCGGGCCGGGCGGGGCGGGCCGGGCGCGGCTAGCGGGCGAGGCCGCGCACGGCGAGCACGGCGTCGTGCACGCGGGCGGCGGTCTCGGTGAGCTCGGCGGCCGTGGTGGTGGCCGAGAGGGTGAAGCGCACGGCGGTCTGGGCGAGGTCGGCCGGGATGCCCAGCGCGGTGAGCACGTGCGACGGCTCGTCGCTGCCGGCGGCGCACGCCGATCCGCTCGAGCAAACGATGTCGAAGCGCTCCAGCTCGAGCAGCACGGCCTCCCCGCCGGTGCCGGCGAAGGTGAACGAGGCGTGGCCGGGCAGGCGGTGCACGGGGTCGCCGGTCAGGGCGGCACCCGGGGTGCCGGCCAGCACCGTGGCCACGAAGGTGTCGCGCAGCCCGGCCAGCCGCTCGGCCAGTTCGAGGCGTTCGGTCTCGGCCAGATCGAGGGCTGTCGCCAGGCCCACGGCGCCGGCCACGTTCTCGGTGCCGCTGCGTTTGCCGCGCTCCTGGCCGCCGCCGTGCAGCACCGGTTCCACGGTGAGCCGGCCGCGCATGAACAGCGCGCCCACGCCCTGCGGCGCGCCGAGCTTGTGCCCGGAGATGCTCAGGGCATCGACACCGAGGTCGGCGACGTTCAGCGGTAGCCAGCCGGCGGCCTGCACGGCATCGGTGTGGAACGGCACACCGTTCGCGCGGGCGACCGCGGCCAGGTCGGCGATCGGCTGCACGGTGCCGATCTCATTGTTGGCGTAGTGCACGGTGACGAGGGTGCTGTCGGGGCGGATGACCCTGGCGAGTTCGACCGGGTCGACGCGGCCGGCGGCATCCGTGGCCAGCATCGTGATCTCGAAGCCGTGCAGCCGGTGCAGGTAGTCGCAGGATTCGAGTACGGCCTCGTGTTCGAGGGCGGTGGTGATGATGTGGCGGCCGCGCGGGTTGCCGAGGGCGAGGCCCTTGATCGCCAGGTTGTCGGCCTCTGTGCCGCCGCTGGTGAGGGTGATCTCGCCCGGGCGGCAGCCCAGCACCCTGGCGATGCGGGTGCGGGCAGACGTGAGTGCGGCCGCGGCCGCCTCGCCCACCCGGTGGTGGCTGGACGGGTTGCCGAAGCCGCGGGTCAGGAGGGGCCAGATCGCCTCGGCGACCTCGCGGCGCAGCGGCGTTGTCGCGGCGTTATCGAGGTAGATCATGGCGGCTTCCTGGCGGCTGG
This sequence comes from Cryobacterium inferilacus, assembly GCF_019599185.1. GTDB lineage: Bacteria > Actinomycetota > Actinomycetes > Actinomycetales > Microbacteriaceae > Cryobacterium > Cryobacterium inferilacus. Next base: position 49,272 of record NZ_JAIEUL010000008.1, read on the forward strand.
CGGGTGGATGGACGGGGCGGCGGTCAGGCCGTGGGGAAGACGGCCTCTGGCAGGATGACGACGTCGAGGCCGAGGTCGAGGGAACGCACGCTGTGGGTGAGCGCGCCGACGGAGATGACGTCGACACCGGACTCGGCGATGCGTTTCACGGTCTGCAGGGAGACACCGCCGCTGGCCTCCACGATCGCCCGGCCGGCGATGCGCCGCACGCCCTCACGCAGGTCACCCTGGTCGAAGTTGTCGAGCATGATCGTGTCGATGCCGGCCGCGAGCACGGGTTCGATCTGCTCGAGGGTGTCCACCTCCACCTCGAAGTGCGTGGTGTGCGAGAGCTTCGCTCGCACGGCCCGCAGCGCCTCGGTGAGGTCGGTGCCGCCGGCGCTGAGCACGGCCAGGTGGTTGTCCTTGGCCATCACGGCGTCGGACAGGCTGAAGCGATGGTTGTGGCCGCCGCCGTCGCGCACGGCCTGGCGTTCGAACGCGCGGAGGCCGGGTGTGGTCTTGCGGGTGTCGACGATGCGGGCGTTGGTGCCGGCGACCTCGGCGACGTACCGGGCGGTGAGGGTGGCGATTCCGCTCATCCGCTGCACGAAGTTCAGGCCGATGCGTTCGGCCTGCAGAATGCCCCTGGCCGGGCCGGATGCCTCGGCGAGCAGATCGCCGGCGGCGAAAGTGCTGCCGTCGCGGGCGAGCAGGCGCACGGTGATGCGCGGGTCGACCAGCCGGAAGGCGGCGTCGAACACGGCCCCGCCGCTGAAGACGCCGGGCTCCCTGGCCACCAGCTGGGCGGTGGCGACGGCGTCTTCGGGAATCAGCATCTCGCTGGTGAGGTCGCCCCAGGGGGCGTCTTCGTCGAGGGCCGCGCGAACGACGGTGTCGATGGCGGACGTGGTCAGCATGCGATGGCCTCCGAGGCGGTTGATGAAGCGGTGACCAGGGTGCGGGCGTCGGCGCGCACGGTGAAGCGCGGCCGGGCCAATTCCAGGCGGGTGTCGGGGAAATCGGCCCGGTGGTGGGCGCCGCGGGATTCCTCGCGGGCGAGGGCGGCGGCCACGATCAGCCGGCCCAGGTCGAGCAGGTTGCCGGTCTCGAGCTCGGCGACACCGGCCTCGGCCCGGTCGACCGAGCGCCAGCCGGCCAGGGTCGCGGCGGCGTCGGCGAGGCCGGCGCCGTCGCGGTGCACGCCGGCGGCTTCCCAGAGCAGGTTCTGCAGGGTGGTGCGCTCCACGACCACGGGCTCGGCATCGGCGCTGCCGGCGGGGGGCTCGTGGTGCGCCGGGTGCAGTTCGGTGTCGAAGTGCGGATGCCGGCCGGTGGTCTCAGCCAGCGCCCGCACGGCCCGGTCGGCGAAGACCGCGGCCTCCAGCAGCGAGTTCGAGGCCAGTCGGTTGGCGCCGTGTGCTCCGGTGCGGGCGACCTCGCCGACGGCGAACAGGCCGGGCAGGGAGGTGCGGCCCCAGACGTCGGTGGCGACCCCGCCCATCCAGTAGTGCGCGGCGGGGGCGACGGGGATCGGTTCGAGTGCCCAGTCCAGGCCGGCGGCTCGGCAGGCGGCCGTGATGGTGGGGAAGCGGCTTTCGAGCAGGTCGCGGCCGAGCCCGGTGGCGTCCAATAGCACCGGGGCGCCGCCCTGGGACTGCATCTGGGCGGCGATGCTGCGGGCCACGATGTCGCGCGGCGCGAGCTCGGCATCCGGGTGGATGGCGGGCATGAAGCGCTCGCCCGTGCTGCCCAGCAGCACCGCCCCCTCGCCGCGCACGGCCTCGGAGACCAACGGGGTGCCTGGCACCGCGAGGGCGGTGGGGTGGAACTGGTAGAACTCCACGTCGGCGATCACCGCACCGGCCCGCCAGGCGGCGGCGACGCCGTCACCGGTGGCGATGGCCGGGTTGGTGGTGTGCCGGTAGAGTGCGCCGGCGCCGCCGGTGGCGAGGATCACCGCGTCGGCGGTCACCGTGCGCCGCCGGTCGTGCGGGCCGAGCAGCGTGGCCCCGGACACCCGGCCGGCGTCGACCACCAGGTCGACCAGCATGGTGTGCTCGTGGATGGTGATCTGGTCGCCGCCGAGGGCGTGGGCGCGGTTGGCGCGCTCCCGCACCGTGGCCACCAGGGCGGCTTCGATGGCGGCACCGGTGGCGTCACCGCCGGCGTGCAGCACGCGGGAACGGGAGTGCGCGGCTTCGAGGCCGCGGGTGATACCGGATTCGTCGCGGTCGAAGTCGACGCCGAACCGGATCAGGTCCCGCACCCGGGCCGGGCCTTCCTCGCAGAGCACGGTGACGGCGGCCGGGTCGCAGAGGCCGGCACCGGCGCGCAGGGTGTCGAGGATGTGGGCGTCGGTGGAGTCATCGGGGAACAGGGCGGCGGCGATCCCGCCCTGGGCGTAGCGGGTGTTGCTCTCTGGCAGCGCCGCCTTGGTCACCAGGGTCACCCGGTGGCCGGCATCGGTGGCCCGCACCGCGGCGAGGAGGCCGGCGAGCCCGCTACCGACGACCAGCACGTCGGTCATGGTCAGGCGCCCGCCGACACGGGGGCGACGGGACCGGCCGCTGGCGGCTTGGCCGCGAGCATCCGTTCGAGTGCCACTCTGGCGTGCCCGGCGACGTCGTCGGCGACCGTGATGCGGTTGAGCACCTCTGCCGGCACGCCGTCGCCGCCGACGAGCGCCTCGAGTACCCAAGCCAGGTAGCCGGAGTGGATGCGGTACATGGTGCTGCACGGGCAGACCACCGGATCAAGGCAGAAGATGGTGTGCTCGGGGTGCTGGGCGGCGAGGCGCTGCACGAGGTTGATCTCGGTGCCGATCGCGAACGTCGACCCGGCCGGGGCGGCCGCGATGGCCTTGGCGATGTAGTCGGTGGAGCCGTATTCGTCGGCGGCGTCGACGACGGCCATGGGGCACTCGGGGTGCACGATCACGCGCACGCCGGGGTGCTCGGCGCGGGCGGTGTCGATCTGGTCCACGGTGAAGCGGCGGTGCACGCTGCAGAAGCCGTGCCAGAGGATCACCCGCGAGTCCTCGAGTTCGGTCTCGGTGTTGCCGCCGAGGGGCTTGCGCGGGTTCCACATCGGCATCTGCTCCAGGGGCACGCCCATGGCCTTGGCCGTGTTGCGGCCCAGGTGCTGGTCGGGGAAGAACAAGACCCGCTGGCCGCGTTCGAAGGCCCACTCCAGCACGGTTTCGGCGTTGGAGGAGGTGCAGACGATGCCGCCGTGCTCGCCGCAGAAACCCTTGAGGGCGGCGGAGGAGTTCATGTAGGTGACCGGGATCACGGGCACGCGACCTGAGGCATCCGGTTCGGTGCCGTAGAGCTCTTCGAGCTGCTCCCAGCACTCGGTGACGGAGTCGATGTCGGCCATGTCGGCCATCGAGCAGCCGGCGGCCAGGTTGGGCAGGATCACGGCCTGCTCCGGCGTCGAGAGCAGGTCGGCGGTTTCGGCCATGAAGTGCACACCGCAGAAGACGATGGCTTCGGCGTCCGGCTTGCTCTGGGTGGCGACGGCGAGCTGGAAGGAGTCGCCGATGAAGTCGGCGTGCTGGAGCACCTCTTCGCGCTGGTAGAAGTGTCCGAGCACCACGACACGGTCGCCGAGGGTGGCCTTGGCGGCGCGGATCCAGTCGCCCAGTTCGCCGTTGGACGCTGTGCGGTACTTGGCCGGCAGCTCGCCCTGGCGGGGAGAGCCGGTGGGGATGACATCGCCCATCGACGAGCCAGGACCGTAGCCTGGCTCCTTGGCGTCGAAGTACCAGGGATCGACGGCGAGGTCGGGCGTGCAGGTGCTGCCGTCGGTCTTGCCGGTGCTGATCAGACGGATGGTGCGGTCGACCGATGCGATGGTCATGTCGTGCTCCTCGGGGGGTGCGGTGTGGATTGGAGGGGAGTGTCGTTCAGGCCGAGTGCCGGCGCGAGCGGGCCCTGTTCGGCGAGGGCCTGCAGGTCGTTGTACCGGTAGAGCCGGGGCGGCCGGTGCGGCACCCCGGCGAGCCGGAGACCGGTATCGACGACGGTGCCGGATGCCTCGATGGTGCGCCGGAAATTCGCCGGGTCAAGGGCGCGGCGCAGAACGGCCTCGTGCACGTCGCGCAGCTGGGCCAGGGTGAAGGTCTCGCCGAGGAAGGCGTGCGCGATGCGGGAGTATTCCACCTTGGTGCGGAGGCGCCAGAGCGCGTAGTCGACGATCTGATTGTGATCGAAGGCCAGCGCCGGAAGGCGGTCGGCGGGGAACCACTGCACGTTGTCGTCGACCGCGGCGAGGTCGGCCTCGCCGGATTGCACCAGCGCCCAGTAGACGACCGAGATCACCCGGTTGCCGGGGGAGCGGCCGACGTCGCCGAAGGTGTACAGCTGCTCGAGGTATTTGGGGGTGAGCCCCGTCGTCTCGCGCAGGGTGCGGGCGGCGGCCGCGGACATCTCTTCGTCGCTGGGCAGCCATCCGCCCGGCAGCGCCCAGAGGCCAAGGTGCGGCTCGCGAGTGCGGCGCACCAGCGGCAACCAGAGCGTCATGAAGCCGGACTCGAGGTCTGGCCGCAGAGCGAAGATGACCGTCGACACCGCGAGTGCGGGTGGCTGGATCTCGGTCATCGGAACATCCTCTACTAAGAGTCAGTGTGACTCTAACGTGATGCCCATCATATAGTCATTTTGACCAAAAGGAGAACCGCGCCCAGGGGCGCCCCGGTGCAGACGGCCGCTGATGGTCGCCGATTCAGCGGTCCTCGGTGGGTCGTGGTGCGATGGCGGGGTTGGAGTGCCGGGCGCCATGCCCGGTCAGGCCCCACATTGTCACCCGGCCCATGGCCTCGAGCACGATGCCGCCGCTCATCTTGGAGCTGCCCAGGGTGCGTTCGACGAAGGTGATGGGAACCTCCACCACGCGCAGGCGAGCGCGCACGGCGTGCAGCAGCATGTCGATCTGGAAGCAGTAGCCGAGGCTGTCCACGCTGCCCAGCTGCATCCGTTCGAGCGCGTCCGAGCTGTATACCCGGTAGCCGCCGGTGACGTCGTGCTGCGGCAATCGCAACAGCAGGCGCGAATAGAGCGATCCGCCACGGGAGAGCATCCGGCGGTGCCACGGCCAGTTCTCCACCCGGCCGCCGGGGATCCAGCGGGACCCCATCACCACGTCGGCGCTGCCCGCTGCCGCGAGGAGGGCTGGCAGCTGCTCCGGCAGGTGCGACCCGTCGGCGTCGAGCTGAACCAGGTATTCGAAGCCGCGCTGCCGTGCCCAGATGAAGGCGTCGAGGTAGGCCGCTCCGAGGCCGTTCTTCGCGGTGCGGTGCAGCACGTGCACCAGGTCGTCGTCGGCGGCGAGACGGTCGGCGATGGCGCCGGTGCCGTCGGGGGAGGCGTCGTCCACGATGAGGACTTCGGCGTCGGGCACGCTGGCCCGCACGCGGCCCACGATCAGGCCGACGTTCTCGCGTTCGTTGTATGTGGGAATGATGACCACAGTGGCTGGCATGAATCTACCTTGTCAGTTTGAAGATCGAACGGCGGGGCGCGGATGCTGTTGAAGAGTAGAACGCCCAGGTGAACGTTGACCCCGTCACCGGGTGTGTCGGGGGAGCCGAATCGTGACCGCAAGGCCGCCGCCGGTGTTGCGCAGCACGATAGTGCCATTGGCGCGTTCGACGATGGCGTGCACGATGGCCAGGCCGAGGCCCGAGCCGCCCGCACTGCTCGACCTGGCGTTGTCTGGGCGGGAGAACCTGTCGAAGGCCAACTCGATGAAATCCTCTGGAAGGCCTGGGCCGGTGTCGACGACGGTGAGGAGGACGCCGTCGCCCTCGCGTCCGAGGGTGACGGTGATGCTGCCGTGCCCGCCCATCGCGGTGGCGGCGTTGGAGATGAGGTTGTCGAGGAGCTGGCCGAGGTTCGTCCCCGAGATGCCGTACCGGCCCGTGTCGTCGTCGCCGTCAATGCGGTAGACGACCTCGAGTTCCTGACCGGCTCGCATGACCCTGGCCCGGTCGACCGAGGCCGTGATCTCTCCGACGAGCTCAGCCCAGTCGGTCTCCGGCGGCACCTGTTCGCTCTCCAGCTTGCTCAGCTCGAGCAGGTTGGTGGCCAGCCGGCTGAGCCGTTCCGCGGTGACCGCGGCGTCGCGGATGTCCCGCTCCAGCGCCGGGGCATCCCCGGAATCCAGGTGGGCCAGTTCAAGCTGGGCGCGGAGTACGGCGAGCGGGGTACGCAACTCGTGGCTCGCATCCGATACGATCTGCTTCTCGCGATCGACACCGCGCCGCAGCCGCTCGATGAAGACGTTCAGGGTACGGGCGAGCCGGCTCACCTCGTCGTGTCCGGCGGGTACGCGCAGTTGGGCAGACGATCCGGTGGCGCTCAGGCTTTCGGCCTCTTCGCGCAGCCGGGTGACCGGGCGCAGGGCCGCCCCGGTGAGCAGCCAGGACGCCCAGCCGAACCCGATTGTGAGAACCAGGGTTCCCAGGGTCAGCACCCCGGTGAGCTCGTCGAGCAGCAACCCGGATGACTGCTGGCTGCGGGCGGCGACGACCACCCAGTCGCCGCCGTCCGTGTTCACCGTGGTGGCCGAGACCAGGTACGCCGCCGCCGGGGTGTCCACGGTCTGCGGGTCTGGGCCGAGGTCGGCCAGGGCCTCGAGCTGCCGGTCGAGGCTGCGCGGCAGCGACGTCTTGCGCACGGTGCCGCCGGGGTCGACGATGGCGAGCAGCTGGCCCTCTGAGGCGGCCTCGATGGCGTCGGTCGGTGCGGCGGCCAGCTGGCTGATCCAGGGCTCGGCATCGTTTTGCAGCATGGTCTCGTTCGTCTCCGTGAGGATCGACTCGACCTCGAGACGGAAGAAGAACGCGGCGATGCTGAACAGCACGGTCGCGACGATCAGGCTGCCGGCGGTGATCCGGGCCCGGATCGACAGGGGGCGTAGCCATCGGCGGCGAAACGGCTTCACCGGCCGTGCCGCCTCATTCGACGAGCTCCACGGCGTAGCCGGCTCCGCGCACGGTGACGATGCGCACGCCGGCGGCATCCGTGTCGATCTTGCGGCGCAGGTAGCTGATGTACTGGTCGACGATGTTGGGATCGATGTGGTCGGTGCCGTTCCAGATCTCCTCGAGGATGGTGGTGCGATCCACGGTGCTGCCGGCTCGGCTGCAGAGCAGCCGGAGCAGGGCGACCTCCTTGGGGCTCATCGAGACCGGCCGGCCGGCCACGGTGACGCGCAGGTCGCGGGAATCCAGCACGAGGTTGCCGATCTCCACCGTGAGTGGGGCGCCCATGGAGTGCCGGCGTAGGAGCGCACGCACCCGGGCGGAGAGTTCGGCGAACGCGAACGGCTTGGTGAGGTAGTCGTCCGCGCCGCTGTCGAGGCCGAAGACCCGGTCATCGACGGTGTCCCTGGCGGTGAGCAGCAGCACGGGCATCGTGCTGCCCGATTCACGGATGCGCCGGCAGATTTCGAAGCCGGACATCTGCGGCAGCATCACGTCGATGGCCGCCAGGCCGAAGCCGTCCCCGGACAGCGCGATCAGCGCATCGACACCGTTGGACACCCGGGTGGTCCCGTACCCCTCTGCCTGCAGTCCTCGTTCGATGAGTGCGCCCATCTGGTCATCGTCTTCCACGACCAAGATCTTCATTCGGCCACCCTTCGCTCACCTCAGGTTCTCATGCTGACACGTTGCCCCGCGAACTGCTTGCGACCGGCCGCCGCACTGGCTGGGAACCCGCCGGTAGGCTGACGCCATGGTGGAATCGAGCAGCCCAGGCGACCTCGGCGTGGCGGTGGCGCAGTTCGCGCCAGGCACCGACCCGTCGGTGAACCTGGCCCAGATGCGCACACTGGCCCAGACCGCGCGGTCCCGCGGGGCGCGCCTGGTGGTCTTCCCCGAGTATTCGTCGTTCTTCGAGGGCGCGCTCGGTGAAGCCTCCCTGGCGGCCGCCGAGGAGCTGGACGGCCCCTTTGTCACGGCGCTGGCCCGGCTGGCCGTCGACCTCGACCTGCACATCGTGGCGGGGCTTCTGGAGAGCAGCCCAGACCCGACCCGGGTGCAGAACACCATCGTCGCCATCGACCCGACCGGCGGAATCGTGGCCCGGTACCGCAAGCTGCACCTCTATGACGCCTTCGGGTCGCGGGAGTCGGACCGGGTGCGGGCCGGCGCGATCGAGGCGCCAGAGACGTTCCAGGTGGCGGGCTTCACCGTGGGCTTGCAGACCTGTTACGACATCCGGTTCCCCGAGGTGACCCGCAGGTTGGTCGACGCCGGTGCCGACCTCGTGCTCGTGCCGGCCGAGTGGGTGCCCGGCCCGCTCAAGGAGCAGCACTGGCGCACCCTCGTCACGGCCCGCGCGTTGGAGAACACGATCTACCTGGCCGCCGCCGACCACGCCCCGCCCGGCGGGGTGGGGGCGAGTATGGTGGTTGATCCAATGGGGGTGGAGCTGGCCACGCTCGGGGTGACGACGGATGTCGCGCTCGCGTGGATTTCACACACCCGGCTGGCCGAGGTTCGCCGCATCAACCCGGCTCTGGCTCTGCGCCGGTTCGGAGTCGTCCCTGTGCCCGAGGACTGACGCGGCCTACTCCGCCTACTCCGCCTACTCCGGCGAGGCGATCGACGACTTCGGCAGCGTCGCCGCAGACTTGACCGCGAACGACACCTCGGTGCCGCCGGAGTGCCCGGAGTGCCCGGAGTCGACACAGCGTTCCTCACTGGTGGCGATGAGCCCCTGGGAGCTGTTCGCCGAGCGAGTCAATTGCGCGATCCAGTCCGGATTGAGGGTGGGGGTATGGCCGCCGGTGAACTTGAAGTACAGCGGAATCGCCGGATTCATCCACGCCGAACTGCGCCCGTCACCAACCTCGACGGCGTTGCGCCACGAGAACAGGAAGCTCTCACCTCGACGGAGTTTCTGCACGATCACAACCTGCAGGTGCGTCAGGATTCTGTCGTCAAACTCCACAACGACCCGGTCATACGACAGGGTTCCCATGAGCTGTCACGTTCACTTTCACTTGTGTGGTGCGCGGTGCCGGGAACGGGTGGGAGCGGTGATGGGTCACTGACAGAAGAACCGGAGTATTTGTCAATTCTCCTCCGTTGCGGTGCAAAGAGCAAGCGATTCGGCGAATGATCGAGACCGTCACGGCCGGGCCGGCCACACGCCGCGCAGAGCGGCGAGCGGGCGCTCGATGTGCCCGAAATGACCGGTGTCGGCGAGCTCGGTCACCGCGAAATCGGCGATGACCGCGGCCATCCGCCGATCGTCACCTGTCGTGACGAAGACGTCACGGTCACCGTGCACGGCCCGAACCGGGCACACGATGCGGGCCCACGACCGGTCGGCGTCGTAGCGCCCGGCCAGGGCCGCGGCCAGTGCGAACGCGCGCGGCCGGGCCTCGGCGGCCAGCGCGTCGACGACGGTGGCGTCGATCCTGTCGGTGTGGGCGAACAGCGGTGCTACGAGAGCCCGCATCAGGCCACGTCGGTGCAGCGCGCCGACCAGCCCGCGGCCCTCGTCGCGGAGACCCGCCAGCGCCCGCATCACACCGAGCAGACCCGTGAACCCGGGCAGCACGGCCAGTCCAGCCCACGGCTGCCGGGCGCTCGCGATCACGCCGTATGTGGTCGCGGACACCAGGCCCACATGCTCGGTGCGGTCGGGGGCGCTCGCCGCGAGCTCCAGTGCCACGAACCCACCGAGTGAGTGGCCGATGACCCGCCACCGCTGATAGCCCAGGAACTGTGCGATGTCCGCCACGTCGACGGCCAGGGCCTGAATGGTTTCCGTGGCGGCGTCCTCGGGCAGCGGGGTGTCGCCCCAACCGGGCAGATCGGGAATCACGACGTCCCGCAGCGGGGCAGCGTCGCCCTGGTCAGCGGCCTCGAGCACGGGCGTCCAGGTGGTCCACGATCCGGCCGCACCGTGCAGCAGGATGGTCGCCACCGGCCCACCGGCTCGGCCGTGCCGCACGGTGACCGGGCCGAGCGCGGTGGGGATCAGACTGGTGTGCAGGCCCCATCTTGTCGGGTCGCCGCCCAGCGGAAACGGGCTGTAGTCCGTTTCGGTGGCGATGGTGACCGGTTCGGCCGTGGGGATGCGCATATCCAGGGTTCGTCGCCGCGCAGGGTCCGGATTGCCCGCCGGGTGAGTCTGGCCGAGGCCTGGCCGTTCTGGCGAACCCGGAATAGCCGGAGGGGCTGCACTGTTGCCAGAACGGGACGCGGATTCGTCGGCGCTGAATTGATCGTGCACGCACCGCGCCCATCCCCACCATCTACAAGGAGCACTACGTGAGTCTTTTCACCCCGCTGACACTCGGCGCCCTCGACCTGCCCAACCGACTGGTGATGGCACCCCTGACCCGGATGCGTTCCGGCGTTGAGGGCATCCCCGGGGCACTGAACGTGGAGCACTACGGACAGCGGGCGACCCTCGGGCTCATCGTGTCTGAGGGCGTCTACCCCGACCAGGCCGGGCAAGGCTTCCCTGGCCAGCCCGGGCTGGTCACGCCCGATCAGATCGCCGGTTGGGCCAAGGTGGCCGACGCCGTGCACGCGGCCGGCGGCCGCATCGTCGCGCAGGTCATGCATGCCGGCCGGGTCACCCACGAGGAGACCAACGGCGGCCTCACCGTCGTCGCCCCGAGCGCCATTGCGATCCAGGGCGAGAGCCACACCTACAAGGGCAAGCTGCCCTACCCCGTGCCGCACGCGCTCACGGCCGATGAACTGCCCGGCATCATCGCCGGCTTCGTGCAGGCCTCCCGCAACGCCATCTCGGCCGGACTCGACGGTGTCGAGATCCACGGTGCCAACGGGTACCTCCTGCACGAGTTCCTCTCCCCGGCATCGAACGTGCGCGACGACGTCTACGGCGGCTCGCCCGAGAACCGGGCCCGGTTTGTGATCGAGCTGGCCACGGCCGTGGCGGCCGCGATCGGCGCCGACCGGGTCGGCATCCGTATCTCGCCCGAGCACAACATTCAGGATGCGGTCGAGACCGACTCCGCCGATGTGCTGGCCACCTATGGTGCGCTGGTTGACGGCCTGGCGCCGCTCGGCCTGGCCTACCTCAGCGTGCTGCACCAGGATCCCGCCGGCGAGCTCGTGCAGACCCTCCGCACCCGCTTCGGTGGACCGCTGCTGGTGAACTCGGGCTTCGGCACCGTTACCACCCGTGACGAGGCCGCGGCGATGCTGGCCGACGGCCACGGCGATGGCGTGGTCGTGGGCCGCGCCGTGATCGCGAACCCCGACCTGGTGCGCCGCTGGCTCGAGGACCTGCCGCTGAACGAGCCCAACCCGCTGACGTTCTACGGCCCGGATGCCGTGGGGTACACCGACTACCCGGCCTACGCCGGCTAAGTCCCGCCGAGTTGCCAAACTGCCCCATGAACCTCGTTCATGGGGCAGTTTGGCGTCAGTCGACGCTGTTGTGGCGTGTGGCGGCTACAGCCGGGCGAGGCGGGAGGCCGCCTCTTCGAGCACATCCACGCGCTTGCAGAACGCGAACCGCACCAGCGACGCGTACTCCGGCTTGTGCTCCGGTAGGCAGAAGGCGCTGATCGGGATGCCCACCACCCCGGCCAGGTCGGGCAGGGCGCGACAGAACTCGACCCCGTCGGCGTGACCGAGCGCGGCGGCATCCGCCACGATGAAATAGGACCCCTGCGGCACGGTGAGCGTGAACCCGGCCGCGGTGAGCCCGCCGGCGAGCAGGTCGCGTTTGGCCGCCAGGTCGTCGGCGATGCCGGTGAAATAGGAGTCGGGCAGGTCGAGTCCGAGCGCCGTGGCGGGTTGGAACGGCGCACCGTTGACGTAGGTGAGGAACTGCTTGACGGCGAGGATCGCCGTGACGATCGCCGCCGGGGCGCTCAGCCAGCCGATCTTCCAACCGGTGGTGCTGAAGGTCTTGCCGCCGGAGGAGATGGTGACGGTGCGTTCGCGCGCGCCGGGCAGGGTCGCGATCGGGACGTGGGCGACACCGAAGGTGAGGTGTTCGTACACCTCATCGGTGACGATGAGCGCGTCGTGCTTGTTCGCCAGTTCCACGAGCAGGTCCAGGGTCTCGCGGCTGAAGACGGTTCCGGTGGGGTTGTGCGGGTTGTTCACCAGGATGATCCGGGTGCGGTCGGACACGACGTTCGTGAGTTCGTCGAGGTCGGGCTGAAAATCGGGGGAGCGCAGTCGCACCGTGCGGTGCACCCCGCCGGCCAGGGCGATCAGCCCGCCGTACGCGTCGTAGAACGGCTCGAAGGTCACGACCTCGTCGCCGGGTTCGAGCAGGGCCAGCAGGGTGGCGGACAACGCCTCGGTGGCGCCGGCGGTGACCAGTACCTCGCTGTGCGGGTCCAGGGCGATGTCGTAGAAACGCTGCTGGTGGCGTGCGATCGCGTCGAGCAGCACGGGCATGCCCCGCCCGGGTGGGTACTGGTTGAGGCCATCGCTGATGGCCTGGCGGGCGGCCTCGAGCACGACGGCCGGGCCGTCCTGGTCGGGGAATCCCTGGCCCAGGTTGATGGCCCCTGTGCGCATGGCGAGAGCGGACATCTCGGCGAAAATGCTGGCGGAGATGCTGCCGTCGGCGCCCAGGAGGCCCGCGCCGCGGGCGGTGCGCTGCCAGGCGCCTGAAATCGTCATGTGGTGACCTGCATGCCCCAAATTTACGACATCCCCGCCCGGCCCCCGCCCACCTCCCTCGTCGTGCGTGCATAACTCCGGCAATTTTCTGCCCCGCAGTCTGCCGACCCCGGAATCACGCGGGTGACTTTCTGCCGGAGTGGATGCAGCAGGAGTTGTGCACCGCAGACCCTGATGAGGGCAGCGGATTCGCGGCGGGGTTGTGGATAACTTGCACCGGGGTGGGGCGCTTACGCATACGGTGACCTCATGACGATCCGCGGGGGTACGAGACAGCACAGACGACGGATGGTCGCGGTCGCCGGTGCCGGTCTACTCCTGTTCGCCGCCGCGGGGTGCGCCACCGCTCCGGAGCCGGTGCAAACCTCCACTGTTCCCACGGCCGCGCCCGTCTTCGCCTCTGACGAGGAAGCGCTCGCCGCGGCGACCGAGGCCTACGCCAACTACCTAGCGCTTTCGAGCGCTATTGCTCATGCGGGTGGGAATGACGCGCAGCGAATCTCCGAAGTCACCACTGGAGAGGCGCTGGATACTGAGATTCAGTCAATGGAGCGCTTGTCCGAAGCCGGGACTACGGGCGTTGGCGAATTGAAGTTCGATACGTTCACGATTCAATCGGCCGAGCTATCTTCAGGCTCCGTCTCCGCGTACGTGTGCCTTGATGTTTCTGCGACTGATGTGGTCGATGCAACTGGCACGAGTGTCCTAACTGGCGACCGCAGAGAGCGACTTCCCCTTGAGATTGCTTTCATCTATGACGATGAAAGCCGCCAGTTGCTCCTGGAAAGGACTCGAACATGGGATGGCGAGAGCTTCTGCTCACCGCAGTGATTTCTGCAGCGCTCGCAGGATCGATGTCGGCTCAGAGCATGCCGGCAAGACCCGGGTGTGGTGCCTGGGATGGCGCGAGCGGTGAGTGCCCGGAGGTGGAAGCTGCAGTGGGCGACGGTGGGGTCGATGTGAGCGCGGGTTGGGAGGAGGTGTCGCCGGGGAGCGGTGCTGGCGGCGGTGGCGGTGACTGGTTCGGCGGGGGCGGCTTCGGCAACGGCAACGGCAACGGCTTCGGCTCCGGCAATGGCGGTGGCGCAGGCGCAGACGAACCGGTGCCGGACGGGCTGAGCTGGGTGCCGGTGGCGGCAGATGCAGACGGCGGCGGGCCGGTGAACGGCACCGTGCCCCGGCTGGTTCTGCCGGTGCCGGGTGACCCGGCTGCCGCGCCCGAAGCCCCGGTCTGTCAACCGCAGACGCCGTGTGACCCAGCACTGGTCGTTCGGGTCAACGACCTGGTGAGTATTGACGCTGATCCACCCACGCAGGGGATGGAACCCGACGGCTGGTTGGTCGTGGGGGTCCCGACGAATTTCTACGCGTCGGCAGCGCCACACTCGCGGTCCGGGCCGCTGCTCGGCTCTCCGGCCGAGGTGCGCTTCATGCCGGTCGGCTACACCTGGGACTACGGTGACGGAACCTCCGGCAGTACGGCGACCGGTGGCGCGAGTTGGGCGGCCCAGGGCCTGCCGGAATTCTCGGAGACCTCCACTAGTCACATCTACGAGAGCACCGGCACCCTCACGATCGGGCTCACCGTGTCCTATGCGGCCGAGTACCGTTTCGACGGCGGTGCCTGGCGCCCCGTCGACGGTCTTCTCGAGGTGTCTGGCAGCCCGATGACAGCGATCGCGGACCGCTCGGGCACGGTGCTGGTGGCCGAGGAGTGCTCGGCGAACCCCGGCGGCCCGGGCTGCCGGTGACGAATTGATGCGGCCCTCACGACAAAGTGTCGGGCAAGAGTGCGACCATGAACGTGCCGCCGAATTTCTGCGGTGCGCGGACCCGGCAAGGTCACGGCTTCGTCATTGACTGCTCCCAGTCTGCGCATATCAAACGTTCAGGTTCAGGCGAGAAGCTAATTTCGCTTGGAAGGAGCACACCATGACCGATAGCACTCAGGACCCGGACAAGACTCCGGACCAGCCGCAGGACACCACGCCGTTCGAGGTCAATTCGTCCGGCGAGGCAGCCGCAGCGACCCCAGACTCCGCAGCGGCCCAGAACACGACCGCCGCGTCGGCGAACACCCCTACCGCAGACCACACCACCGCCGTGCAGCCGAGCGTTCCGCACCCTGCCGACAACCAGGCCACCGAGGTCATCGGTTCTGCAGACGGCACCGTCGCCGCACAGCCCGCTGCTCCCCAGGCCGGCGCCCCGCAGGCGAACACTCCGCCTATTCCCGTTCCGGCACCTGCCGCCCAGACCCAGCCGGCGCAGCCCACTCAGTCCTACGGCCACCAGCAGCAGGCGTACGCCACGGATGCCTTCGGTCGGCCCATTCCGGGCCCCGACGGTCGCACCCCGATCTACGCTCCCACCCCGGCGCAGCAGCAGGCCTACGCGAACGCGAACGCCAATGGCTACGCCCCGCAGCCCGCCCCGAAGGCTCCCAAGGACCCCAACCGTCGTAGGGGCGGCGTGGCCCTCATTGCCGCGCTCGCCATCGGCGCCCTCGTCGGCGGCGCATCCGGTGCCGGCGTCACGGCCTATGTGGTCTCCAACCAGAGCAACGGCACCCCCGCCAGCCAGGCCGAGGGCCCGAGCACCGTTGTGGTCAACAACACCGACAGCGTCAACGAGATCACCGCAGTGGCCGCGAAGGCATCGCCCAGCGTCGTCACGATCGAGGTCGCCTCCGCCGATTCCGGCGGTACGGGCTCCGGTGTCATTCTCACCGAGGACGGCTACATCCTCACGAACACCCACGTGGTCACCCTCGACGGTGCTTCGTCCGACGCGGCCATCGAGGTCAAGGCCAGCGACGGCAAGCTCTACACCGCCACGTTGGTCGGCACCGACCCGGTCTCCGACCTCGCCGTGATCAAGCTCAACGACGCCTCCGGCCTGTCCCCGATCAAGTGGGCAGACTCCAGCGAGCTCAACGTGGGCGACACCGCCATCGCGATCGGCGCACCGCTGGGCCTCTCCGGCACTGTCACCAACGGCATCGTCAGCGCACTCAACCGCAGCATCACGGTGGCGTCCTCCGCGGCCCCCACCACGCCGGACGAGACGACCCCCGATGAGAACGACGACAACTACTTCAACTACGACCTGCCCGGTACGCCGGCGCCGCAGGGCGCGCAGAGCAGCATCTCGCTGTCGGTCATCCAGACTGATGCGGCAATCAACCCCGGCAACTCCGGCGGTGCCCTGCTGAACAGCAAGGGCGAGCTGATCGGCATCAATGTGGCCATCGCCAACGCGGGCGGCGACTCGTCGGCGGCTACAGCGGGAAGCATCGGCGTGGGCTTCTCCATCCCCGCCAACCTGGCCAAGCGGGTCTCCGACGAGATCATCGAAACCGGTTCGGCGTCGCACGGGCTGCTCGGCGCCAGTGTGACCAGCGCCTCCAGCGAAGACAGTGCCACGGTCGGCGCCCTGATCAGCGAGGTTTCGCCCGGGGGAGCGGCCGAGGATGCCGGGCTCCAGGCCGGTGACGTGGTGACGAACCTGAACGACGTGCCCATCACCGACGCGACCGACCTCACCGCGCAGGTTCGCAGTCTCGCCGCCGGCGACACCGCCGAACTCACCTATGTGCGCGACGGCGAGTCCGTCACCGTCGAGGTCACGGTCGGCGAGCTCACCAGCTAAGCCCCCCAGCACGCTCCTTCCTTCTGCGCCGCCGGCCTCGTGCCGGCGGCGCAGTGCTGTGTGCGGCGAGTGCGTCGCGTGACCCGGAGCGTGTGCACAGTCGAGAGAAAAGGCTCGGCTGCTAGGCTCAGTCGATTGTCCGAATGAGTGGAAAGATGGCCAGCCCCGTGCAGGAGAGTGCAGACACAGAGTTGACCGGTGTCTCTTACATCATGCCGGTTCTCAACGAGGCCAGTCATGTGCGTGCCGCCGTGCAGAGCCTGCTCGAGCAGGACTATGACGGTCCCTTCGAGGTCACCCTGGCCCTCGGCCCGAGCATCGACGGCACCACCGAACTCGTCGAGGAGATGGCCGCGGTCGACCCGCGCATCCGCGTCGTGGCCAACGACGTCGGCTCAACGCCCGCGGGCCTGAACATCGCCATTCGCGCGTCCAGCTACCCTGTCGTGATTCGCGTCGACGCGCATTCCGTACTGCCCCGCGACTACGCCCGCATCGCGGTCGAGACGCTCCAGCGCACCGGTGCAGACAACGTCGGCGGCATCATGGATGCGCAGGGCACCGCTCCGTTCCAGCAGGCCGTCGCCCGCGCATACGGCACCCGCATCGGCCTGGGTGGCACGCCACTGCACGTCGGCGGCCCAGAGGGCGAGGCCGAGACCGTGTACCTCGGCTGCTTCCGCCGCGACAGCCTGCTGCGCGTGGGCATGTTCGACGAGGGCATCAAACGCGGTCAGGACTGGGAACTGAACCGTCGGCTGCGCGAACACGGCGGCTCGGTCTGGTTCACACCCGCGCTCAAGGTCATCTACCGCCCACGGCCCAGCCTGTCGCGTCTGGCCCGCCAAATGGTCTCCACGGGGCTCTGGCGCGGTGAACTGGCTCGTCGGTACCCCGAGTCGAACGGCCTGCGCTACTTCGCACCGCCGGTGATGGTGCTCGGGGTCACTGCCGGCGTCCTGGTCGGTCTGGTCGGGCTGGTGCAGCTGCTGCTGGGCGGCCCGGGCTGGCTGCTGCTCGGTTTCCTGATCCCGCTGGCCTACTTCCTCATCGTCGCCGCCGCCACGGTCGCGTCCACCCGAGCCGACGGGGTTCGTGTCGCGCTCTGGTTTCTCGTAGTCTTGCCCTGCATTCACTTCTGCTGGGGAATCGGCTTCCTGCTCGGTTACCTCAAGCTCACCACCAACATCTCGGCACACACGGGAAGACATCAATGACGTCTGGTTCGCCCATCACGGCTCGGCCCTCTTCAATCGCCGAGCTTCGTGCCGTCGCCCAGCCACCAGAGGTGCGGTTGCGCGCCAACGCCGAGCACTGGACGGCGTCGCTCTACCTGCGTGACCTGTCGCCGTACCTCACCTGGATGCTGCTGAAGACACGCATCTCGGCCAACGGTGTCACCGGCCTGATGATCCTCGTCGGCTGGTCCACGGCGGCGGCCCTGCTCATTCCCGGCATCTGGGGGGCGCTGCTCGCCCTGGTGCTCGGTCAGCTGCAGATGCTCATCGACTGCTGCGACGGTGAGGTCGCCAGGTGGCGCAAGACCTCCTCGCCGGCCGGGGTGTTCCTCGACAAGGTCGGGCACTACTCCACCGAGGCCCTGATCCCGATCGCCCTGGGCATCCGCGCCGCCGCCTACCCGTTCGAGGCGCCCGCCGACTTCCTGTTCACCACGCTGGGGCTCGCCCTGGCCCTGGTGATCGTGCTCAACAAGGCCCTCAACGACATGGTGCACGTGGCCCGCGCCAATGCCGGCCTGGCCAAGCTCGCCGACAACAAGGGTGAGAAGGTGCCGCAGGCCGGCCTGATCGCCACGCTGCGCCGCCTGGCCCGATTCCTGCCGTTCCACCGTCTCTACCACTCGGTCGAGATGACGATGGTGATCTTCGTCGCCGCGGTGATCGGTCTTTTCGTCGGCCAGCCCATCACCGACCGGGTCTTCCTGGCCGTACTCCTGCCGCTCGCCTTCCTGGCATTGATCGGCCACTTCCTCGCGATCATGGCGTCCAAGCGCGTACGCCCCTGATCCGCACCATGCCCGATTCGCAGCCGCCGACAGCGTCGGCACCCGTCACTATCGGCGTGGTGGTGCTCACCCAGGGGCGCCGTCCAGACGACCTGGACCGCGGCATCCGCAGCCTGCTCGCCCAACAGGATGTTCAGCTCGACATCGTCTGTGTCGGCAACGGCTGGCAGCCCACCGGGCTGCCCGACGGGGTCGCCGCGCTCGCCCTGCCAGAGAACCTCGGCATTCCGGCCGGACGCAATCGCGGAGTCGAGCACGTCACCGGTGAGTACCTCTTCTTCCTCGACGACGACGCCAGCCTGCCAGACCCCGCCTTCCTGATCGAGGCCGTTGGCGTGCTCCGCGCCGACCCGACCATCGGCCTGCTCCAACCGCAGGTGGTCGACCCGGCTGGGCTCACCGCGCCGCGGCGCTGGATTCCCCGCATCCGCAAGGGCGACGCCGGGCACTCGAGCGCCGTGTTCTCGGTGTGGGAGGGGGCCGTGCTGCTGCCCCGACCGGTCTTCGACGGCACGGGCGGCTGGGCCGAGCCGTTCTTCTACGCTCACGAGGGCATCGAGCTCGCCTGGCGGGTCTGGGATCAGGGCTTGCGCACCTGGTACGCCGGCAAACTGGTCGCCAACCATCCGGTGATCCTGCCTACCCGGCACGCCGACTTCTACCGGCTCAACGCCCGCAACCGGGTGTGGATCGCCCGCCGCAACCTGCCCGTGCCCCTGATCCCCGTCTACGTCGCCTCTTGGACGGCCATTCAGGTGCTGCGCGGCGCGCGCAACCCGGCCGCCCTCGGAGCATGGTTCCGGGGCTGGTGGGAAGGCTGGCGCACCGACCCGGGCGAACGGCGCCCGCTGGCCGCACGCACCATCTGGCGGATGACCCGCGCGGGCCGCCCTCCCGTCATCTGAATCGGCCGTCATCTGATCCGGGCGCCTAACGATTGGCTACCGGTGAACCTCGTTCGGGGGTGGGCAGGCCACAGGTCCCACCCCGGTCGGTAGGCTGGAGCAGTGGTAAGCAGCAAAGACATCCGACTCGCAGTGAAGCTCGTGAAGGATGTGCTCGGTTCACGCAAGGCCCAGCGCCTGCTCACCGAGCGCCTCGCCGTTCGCGGGCCGCTGCCCGCGCATACCTTCAAGGTCGCCGTGTACTTCGCGGATGGGCCGGTGAACCTCTACCAGATGCGCCAGTGGTACAAGCCGCTCGCCACGTTGGCCGAGACCTGGCCGGTCGTCATCCTCAGCCGCACCGCCGGCGGCACGCGCAAGCTGCTCGACGAGAGCCCGGTCCCTGTCGCCTATGTGCGCAAGGTCGTCGACCTGGAGAGGACGATCGCCGAGCAGGACATCCGCGTGGTCCTCTACGTCAACCAGAACTCCCGCAACTTCCAGATGATGCGCTACGGGCGCCGCTGGCACGTTTTCATCAACCACGGTGAGAGCGACAAGATGTACATGACGACGAACCAGTTCAAGGCCTACGACTACTCGTTCGTGGCCGGGCAGGCTGCGGTCGAGCGCCTGCGCAAGGTGCTCTGGGACTACGACTTCGACAAGCGCGCCGTCATGATCGGCCGTCCGCAGGCCGACCACTACTCCGGCGTGCTGCCGTACACCCCGGATGCCCGCACCGTGGTGCTCTACGCGCCCACCTGGGAGGGCGACAGGGCCGCCGCGGCCTACGGGTCCATCGCCACGCACGGCGTCTCCCTCGTCACCGCCCTCTTGGCGAGCCCCCGGCACCGCGTGATCTACCGCCCGCACCCGCGCAGCGGCGTGGTCGACCACGAGTACGGCGTGGCCAACCGGCAGATCATCGCCGCGATCACCGCGGCCAACGCCCGTGACGCATCCGCCCAGCACATTGTCGACACCGGTCCCGAACTCGGCTGGCAGCTGTCCGCCGCCGATGTCGCGATTGTCGACATCTCCGCCATGGTCTACGACCGGCTCGCGTCGGGCAAACCGCTCATGGTCACCCGGCCCGCGAATCCGCTCGCGGCCATCGACACCAGCGGTTACCTGTCCGCGTGCGAGTGGCTCGGCGCGGGCGACACCGCCGGAATCGTGGCGGCCCTCGATCAGCTCATCGGCGACGACTCGGCAGAGGAGCGGCTGCGCGGCTGGGTCGAGCAGTACTTCGGCGATCCGACGCCCGGGGCCCCGACCGCGCGTTTTCACGCCGCGATCGGTCACCTGATGACCGAGTGGGAGCGGTTCGCCGCCCTGCACGCCGCCGACGACGACGGCCTCGCCGAGTTCATCGAGGACATCAGCGAGATCGAAGAGGTCTGACGCTCCTACGAGGTGGGCTGCGCCGGTACCGTCGGTTCGGGCGCAGGAGTCTCGTCGGAGTCGGCGCCGGCCTTCTCGACCGGGGTACGGCGGCGTGACGGCCGGGGGAGCGCGCGGAGCGCACTGTGACCCAGGCGGGACATCCGGCCACCCGACGGCAGAGCGCCGTCCTGCAGTGTGATGGTGTGGCCCTTCGGGTCGAGCTCGAGCCGGAACACGTCCGGGGCTTGACCGAACGCGAGCCGGGAGGAGCTGACGACTCGTTTGCCGAGGATGTGGTTGCCCATGCCGCCGATGACGGCACCAATGCCGAAGGGCACGGCCTTGCCGATCAGGCTGGCCCCGCCCTTGGCGGCGAACTGACGGATGAAGGTGCGCTTGAGCTTGTCGGTGAGCGGGCCCATGATCGCGCGCGGCAGGCTGGTGGTGACGAGTTCGCCCCAGTAGGCGTTGCGGGCCACTCCGCCACCGCTGACCTGGCCGGCCAGCTGCCGCACGAGGTCTGAACCCTCGTGGCCGAGCATCATGGTCATCACGAGCGCGCGAGCACGTTCGGGATCGTCGACGGTGATGCCGTGCACCTCGCTCACGGACTGCGCGTAGAGCGCCGTCGCCTCGAGGAATCCGGCGGTCTCCACGCCGGAGAGGGCGAGGGTGATGCCGGTGCCGACGCCGGGGATGACGGCGGTCGCGCCGACGGCGGCACCGCCGCTGGTCACCGCGGCCAGGTAGCGGCGTTCCAGAATGCGCACGATCTGCTCAGGCGACGCATCCGGGTGACGGCGCCGGATACTGCGGATGTGCGCGAGCACGGCGGGGCGATGAATGGCCATGACCCGATCGAATCCGGTCACGACTCCGGAGGGGAGCGGGCCGCCTCGCGGAGTCCCGCCGGTGGGAGAGAGCAACGGTGTGGGCTTCTTAGCCATAAAGCAGTCCTCCTCGGGTGCGCAAAGCACGAGTTTACGGGCCGAAACTGAGCATCCTCGTGGTAATTCCCAGCGAGATTGGTGGGCATCCGGCGTGACGAATCATGCTCTCGGTACGTCTCAGGCGGGTTTGATCCCGTACTGCTCGTTGTACCGCGCCAGCACCTCGTTGATGGGGCCGTCCAGCACGAGTGCGCCCTTGTCGAGGTAGAGCCCCCTGGCGCAGAAACGGCGCAGGTCCCGCTCGTTGTGCGACACGAAGAACAGGGTGCGGCCGCCGGCGAGGAGCTCCTCGATGCGGCGGTAGCACTTCTCCCTGAACGCCTTGTCGCCCACGGCGAGGACCTCATCGACGAGGATGATCGGTTCCTCGAGCCTGGAGATCACGGCGAAGGCGATGCGCACCTTCATTCCGCTGGAGAGATGCTTGTACGGGGTGTCGATGAAGTCCGCGATCTCGGCGAATTCGATGATGTCGTCGAACCGGGAGTCGATCTGCTTGCGGGTCATGCCGTGCAGGCCGGCGGTGAGGTAGACGTTGTCGCGCACGGTGAGGTCGTCGACGAAGCCGCCGGTGATCTCGATCAGCGGGGCCACTCCCTCCTCGACCGTGACGGTGCCCTCGTCGGGCAACACGACACCGGTGACCAGCTTGAGCAGGGTGGACTTGCCCTGGCCGTTGCGACCGACCACGCCGATGGCTTCGCCGCGTTGCACGCTGAAGGACACGTTCTGCAGCGCCCAGAACTCGCCGGACCGGGTGCGGCGGCGGCGGCCGGCGAAGAGGTCCTTGAAGCTGCGGCGGCTGCGGCGATTGCGGCGAAAGCGGATGCCGACGTCGTGGAGGGAGATGACGGTGTCGCTCATCAGATCTCCTTCAGGACGGCACGTTCGGTGCGGGAGAAGACCAGCAGCCCGATCGCCAGGAACGCCAACGACATGGCGGCGCTCACGCCGACGACGAACCAGTCGAGTTCGTCGGGGAAGAACGCGGCCCGGTAGAGACTGAAAATTCCGCTGAGCGGATTGAAGGCGGCCCAGAAGTGCAGCTGCTCAGGCAGGTCGCTGGTTCCGTAAATGATCGGCGACGCGTAGAACAGGAAGCGCAGGATGAGCTTCACGGCGCGTTCGAGGTCGCGGAAAAACACCACCAGGGGAGCGACGATGAGTCCCACACCGGCGGTGAGCACGGCCTGGATCAGGATCGCCAGGGGGAAGTACGCGGCTTCCACATGGACCTGGGCTTCGGTGATGATGGCGAAGATGACCAGGACCGGGACCGCGGCGATGAATTCGATGCCCTTGGAGAGCACCAGACGGTTGACCCAGATGGTGCGGGGGATCCGGGTGGACCGGATGAGCTTGGCTTCCCTCAGGAAGGCCCTGGTGCAGTCGGAGATGGCGCCGTTGAACCACATCCACGGCAGCAATGCGGCGAGCAGGAAGACGATGTACGGCTCGTTGCCGACACTGCGTTGAAAGACCTGGGTGAAGACGAACCAGTAGATACCGGCCATGACCAGCGGGTCCAGGATCGACCAGAAATAGCCCAAGACCGACGTTGAATACCGAACGCGGAGGTCACGCTGGGTCAGCAACCACAGCGAATGACGGTAACGCGCAAACGGGGTGCGCTGTTCAGGACGCACCTGAGCGTAACTACTCACGCGCTCTATCGTATGGGAGCAGATCGGGGCACGACGCCAACGGCGACCGTGCCCCACCCGCGAGAGACGATTAGACGAAGAGGTTGGCGCGCTCGAGGTCCTCGGCGAAGTCGACCTCGACGGCGTAGAAGTCGGAGATGTCGACGGGCTCGACGAGCAGGCGGTTCTTCTCGATGGCGAGCTCGATCGCGCGCTCGAAGTAGTCCTGGTCGTCCACCTTGCTGAGGTGGTGGATGAGCATTGCCTTGTCGGCGGCAGACACGTAGTTGATGCCGACGGCCTCGCCGAGACCGTTCTTGACGGTCTTGGAGAGCTCCTTGATGTAGCCCTCGGCGCTGGTGGTGTACTTGACTTCCTCGTCGGAAACCTTGGACGTGTTGACCGTCACGAACGACTGGTCGCGCTTCATCATCGAAGCGGCGCGGTCGAGAATTGCGGGGTCGAAGACAACGTCACCGTTCATCCACAGCACACCGCCGGAGCCGGACGCGCGCAGGGCGCGGAGGAGGCTCTTCGACGTGTTCGTCACGTCGTACTGCTCGTTGTACACGAAGGATGCCTGCGGGAACGCTTCGATGATGTGCTCGAGCTTGTAGCCGACCACGATGGTGACCTTGGTCTTCTTGCCGAAGGCGTGCTCGATGTTGTCGAACTGCTGCTGCATGATGGTGCGGCCGTCGTTCAGTTCGGTCAAGGGTTTGGGCAGCGAGCGGCCGAGACGGCTGCCCATTCCTGCTGCAAGTATTACTACCTGGGTGGTCACGAATATCTCCTAAGAAAGATCTGGGTGGCCCCGCGGCACTGGCGTTCCAGCCGAGTTTGCCTGCGGTTCACCCCTAAGTTCACGTATAGACACTCCGTTATGCCACCCTCAGACTAGCCGCATACCCTCTACTGGGGGAAGAGAAACCACGATGCGTGTCCTGATCGTGACGATTCGCAGCCCCGTTACGGTATCGGTCGAGGCAGACGAATCTGCCCGGGAATTCCGCGGGAATACCGCCTCGAGCCGGTCTGCGACCCAGCGAGGTCAGACGGTACTTGGTAGGTTAGCGGGGTGACTCCAGTGCCTCCGAACTCCGAGCCCGACGAGCAGACCCCGGTCTTGCCCGTTCCCGATACGGAGCCGGAACGCGAGGGTAGCGCCCCTGAAACGGACGCCCCTGCGGACCGCCCCCATGAGCCTGCTCTACCTGTTGCGGCCGAGCCGACAGCCGGCGTCAAGCCACCCCGCAAGACCCCGGTCAAGCGTGCGCCGCGCACCAGCGTGCCCCGCGTCGCTGCCCCCGCAACCCCGGATGCCGGCGCGCCAGCGGCGGATTCCGATGAGGCCGCCGCGCCGAAGCCGGCGCCGCGCAGCACCACCCGCGCACCGCGCACTCCCGCGACGCCGCGCTCATCCGCCACCGGCACCCGCGCCCCCGCCAAGAAGAAGGCCGCACCGGGGACGGCAGCAGGGTCACCTGCAGCGTCTGAGACAACCGCAGTACCGGAGGCAACAGCGTCGCAGTCTGCCGACGAGGATCGCTCCGAACCCGCCACAGCCGCCGCCCGGGTCGCGGTTGCGCGTACTCCCGCCGCACGCAAGACCCCGTCGAAGTCGCCCGCCAAGGCGCCAGCGGCACGTGCCACCCGACTGCCCGCCACGACAACTCCGACGGCAGACACCGCCGACGCCGTCGAGGCCGCCGCCGAGGCGACCGCGACCGATGCCGCCTCGACCGCCTCACCCGCGAGCGGCCAGCCCGACACCGCCCGCCCCGCAACTGGTCGGCCCACCGCAGCCAAGGCCGCGGCCGCGAAGGCAGCGGCAGCCAAGTCCGAGTCAGCCGCGAAGGCCGGCGCAGCGCGCGCCGCAGCGACCAAGGCCGCGGCCGCGAAGGCCGCCGCCGCTAGAACCTCGGCGACCGCTGCCTCGCGGGCCGCCACGGCTGCCGCCGCCGCCGCGACGGCACGCGCCACCGCGGACGGTGCCGCCGACAAGCCCGTTATCGACGAGACAGCAACGCCGGACGGCTCTGCACAGGACACCTCGGTGCCCGACAGCCCTGTCCAGCACAGCCCGGTGCAGCACAGCCCGGCACAGGACAGCACTGCGAACGACAGCGTCGGCGCTGAAACGGCCGTCGAAGTCAACGCGATCGAGGAGATCACCGCTGCCCTCGCGCCGACAGCAGTTGCCAGCGACCGCGACACTGCCGATGGCGCGTCCACGCCAGGCACCGCCGCCGAGCCGGTGCGCACCGAACGGCGCCCGTTCTGGCGGCTGAACCGGACTGCGTCCAAACAGGGTCAGCCCACGCAGGACGCCCCGGTCGCGGCACCCGCCGTCAGCAGCGTATCCGCCGACTCAGCGACAGCCGAAGCGCCCGAAGCGACCACCGCACCCGAGCCAACGGAAGCGCCCGCTGCGCCCGTCACGAAGACGGCGCCGCCCGCGGCTCCTGTCGTCCGCAAGCCGATGGCTCCGCGCACCGCCGCAACCCCCGTCGTCAACGCCAATGCGCCCGTCGAGATCGCCGTGAGCGGTCTCAACAAGCGGTTCGGTCAGAACGTGGCCGTCGCCGGCGTCGACCTCGAGGTGCGGGCCGGATCTTTTTACGGCATCGTCGGCCCCAACGGAGCGGGCAAGACCACGACCCTGTCGATGATCACCGGTCTGCTTCGTCCGGATTCCGGCACGATCCACGTGCATGGCATCGACGTGTGGGCCGATCCGATCGCCGCCAAACAGGCCATCGGGGTGCTGCCGGACCGGCTGCGCCTCTTCGACCGCCTCACCGGCGCTCAACTGCTGTACTACTCCGGCGTGCTGCGTGGGCTGGAAGCCGAGACCGTTCGCGCCCGTTCGGCCGACCTCGCCGCCGCGTTCGGTCTGGAGAGTGCACTCAACCGCCTCGTCGCCGACTACTCGGCCGGTATGACCAAGAAGATCGCCCTCGCCTGCGCCATGATCCACTCGCCGCGGGTGCTCGTGCTCGACGAACCGTTCGAGTCCGTCGACCCGGTGTCGGCGGTGAATGTCACCGAGATCCTGCAGCGCTACGTCGCCAGCGGGGGGACGGTGATCCTCTCCAGCCACGGGATGGACCTCATCCAGCGCGTCTGCGACCACGTCGCGATCATCGTGCAGGGCTCGGTCCTGGCGTCCGGAACCATCGACGAGGTGCGCGGCAACGTGTCGCTCGAAGAGCGGTTCGTGGACCTGGCCGGCGGACGAAAGGTTGCGGAGGGCCTGGAGTGGTTGCACAATTTCTCGGACTGAAGCTGAGGCTCCTCGCCAACCTCTTCCGGCGTAGTCCTTGGCAGGTCGTGGGAGTTGCGCTTGGCCTGCTCTACGGACTGCTCGTCGCCGGCGCCCTCGTGGCGATGCTGGTGACCTTCCGCTCCGTCGACGACATCCGCACCATTCGGGACGGCCTGATCGTGGCGGGGTCGATTGTGGTGCTCGGTTTCTTCCTCGTCCCGCTGGTCTTCGGTGTGGACGACAGCATGGACCCCCGCAAGTTCAACACCATGGGCATCCCGAACAAGCAACTGGCGTTGGGACTCGCCGTCACCTCGCTCGTCGGCGTGCCAGCGACCACTCTGGCGCTGGTCTTGATCGGCACCATCGTGACCTGGTCCAGGGGTCCGGGGGAGATCCTGCTCGCCATC
Source organism: Cryobacterium inferilacus (assembly GCF_019599185.1). Classification (GTDB taxonomy): domain Bacteria; phylum Actinomycetota; class Actinomycetes; order Actinomycetales; family Microbacteriaceae; genus Cryobacterium; species Cryobacterium inferilacus. The sequence goes on from NZ_JAIEUL010000008.1 coordinate 76,115, forward strand.
CTCGCGGCCGCACTGCTGCTGGCCACCTGCATGCTGGCCTCCAGAGTGAGCACCTCGCTGGCAGCGTTCATGCTCTCCACCAGGCGGGCCCGCGAGTTCACCGGCATCCTCGGCATTCTGCTCATCGTCATGATCACCCCCGTCGTCGTGTTGCTGTTCAACGTCGACTGGAGCAGGTACGGTCTCGACCTGCTCGGCGGGTTCGCGGCCATCCTCGCCTGGACACCGCTCGGTGCCGGGTGGGCCGTTCCCGGCGATGCCGCCCTCGGGAATTGGGGGGCGTCGATCCTCCGACTGCTCATCGCCGCGGCGACCACCTACCTGCTCTGGCTGGCCTGGCAGGGCCTGGTGGCCCGTATGCTCGTCACCCCTGGCCGGGAGGCGCAGGCCCGCGCCTATGGCGGGCTGGGCTGGTTCGACCGGATGCCGCACAACGCCATCGGCGCCATAGCCGCCCGCAGCATCACCTACTGGGGTCGAGACCCGCGGTACTGGGTCTCCCTGATCATGATCCCGATCGTGCCCGTTCTGGTGGTTCTGCCGCTGGTCTTCGCTGGGATGCCGTTCGAGTACCTGGTTCTCGTGCCCGTGCCGCTGATGTGCGTGTTCCTGGGCTGGACCCTGCACAACGACGTGGCCTACGACCACACCGCCATCTGGCTGCACGTGGTCTCCGGTCCGCGCGGCGTGGCTGACCGGGTCGGCCGGCTTGTCCCGGCGCTCTTCGTCGGGATCCCGCTGATCGGTCTCGGCTCTGCCGTGAGCGTCAGCGTGCACGGCGATTGGGCGGTGCTCCCCGGGCTGCTCGGTGTGAGCACCTGCATCCTGCTGGCCGGGCTGGGATTCTCCAGCTACACGTCGGCACGGTTCCCCTACCCGGCAACGAAGCCAGGCGACAGCCCGTTCGCCCAACCGCAGTCCTCGGACACCGCGGCAGCGATCATCCAGTCGCTGACCTTCGTGGGATCGATCGTGGTCGCGATTCCGGCCATCGTGTGCGCCGTGCTCGGCATCTTCGTCGACCCGATCTGGAATCTCCCTGCCCTCTACTGGGGCCTGGGCATCGGTTTCGTGATGCTGATCGGCGGCGTGTGGTTGGGGTCCCGCACCTTCGAACGCCGCGGGCCCGAGATGCTCTCCTCCGCATTGCGCGCGTAGCTGCATACACTTGTAGTCATGACACACGACACTCGCGCGAGCATTGCTGACCCCGGCCAGGGCCCCGGAACCGGCGGCGGAACGTCAACCCTGGACCGTGAGCTCGAGGAACTCCTCAATCAGGAGCAGATCGAGCCAGGCGACCACGAACGCTTCTCGCACTACGTTCCGAAGGACAAGATCCTCGAGTCCGCGATGACCGGTAAGCCGGTCAAGGCGCTGTGCGGCAAGAAGTGGCTGCCGGGCCGTGACCCGGAGAAGTTCCCGGTCTGCCCCACCTGCAAGGCCATCTACGAAAAGATGAAGCAGGACTGACCGCGACCTCGCCCTCGGCTCCCTCGCGCAGTCCGTATCGCGGGTGATACGCCGCTTCGCGGGTGGCATGCCACCCGCGAAACAGCGCCTGACCCGCGCATCGCCGAAGTGCCGAGCTGGGGCGGAATCCCGGCGGCTAGCGGTAGACCGTCGGGATGACGACGTCGCCGCGGCCGAGCCGGAACGCGTCGATGGGCAGTTCGCGCATCGACGCGGCGTTCTGCTCGCGGGCGAGTCTGGTACCGGCCGCGCCCAGGTAACGTTCGTCGACGACGCCGGCCTGCATGAGCGGCACGAGCAGGGAACGCTCGCTGGCGCCGGACGCGTCGGTGACGACCGCGTCGGCAGCAGTCGACGGCCCGTCGGCATCCACCCGCACGATCTCTTCGCGGGCGGTGCCGCTGGCGTCCAGACTGCGCACCGCGCTCTTGCGACCGCCGACGGAGGCCTTCGACGCTGAGGTCTTCGCCACCGACACCCACTCGTCGTTCGCGTTCTTGTGCGCCACCAGTTTGTACACCATGCCCGCCGCCGGAGCGCCGGAACCGGTGACGAGCGAGGTGCCCACGCCGAAGGCATCCACGGGCGATGCCGACAGCGCGGCGATCGAGAATTCGTCGAGGTCGCTGGTCACGGTGATTCCCGTGTTCACAGCGCCGAGAGCGTCCAGCTGGGCGCGGGCTGCCGCGGCGACGGTCGGCAGGTCGCCGGAGTCGATCCGGATCATGCCCAGGCCGGTGCCGGCGACGGCGACGGCGAGCTCGATGCCGCGTTCGATGTTGTAGGTGTCGACGAGCAGGGTCGTCGATGCGCCGAACGCGTCGACCTGGGCGCGGAAGGCGTCCTCCTCGCTGTCGTGCAGCAGGGTGAAGGAGTGCGCGGCCGTGCCCATGGTGGGCACACCCCAGCTGCGGCCGGCCTCGAGGTTGCTTGTGGCGCCGAATCCGGCGATGTAGGCGGCCCTGGCCGCGGCCACGGCGGAGTACTCGCCGGTGCGGCGGGAACCCATCTCGGCCAACGGGCGACCCAGACTCACCGACACCATGCGGGCTGCGGCGCTGGCGACGGCGCTGTCGTAGTTCAGCACGCTCAGGATGAGGGTTTCGAGCACGACGCACTCCGCGAAGGTGCCGTCGACCTGGATGATCGGCGAGCCGGGGAAGTAGGCGTCACCCTCGCGGTAACCCCAGATGTTGCCGCTGAAGGAGTAGTCGGCGAGCCAGTCGAGGGTGGGCGGGCGCACCACGTTGTTGTCGCGCAGCCAGTCGAGCTCGGCGTCGTGGAAACGGAAGTCCCTGATCAGGTCGAGCAGCCGACCTGTACCGGCGACGATCCCGTACCGGCGCCCGTTGGGCAGCCGCCGGGCGAAGCCCTCGAACATGCACTCCCGGTTGGCGGTGCCGCTCTGGATCGCGGCATCCACCATGGTGAGTTCATAACGGTCGGTTCGAAGCGCAGAAGACTCGGTCACGCGGCAAGCCTAGCGGGACCCGCATCGCCGGCACCTGCAGATGCTCCGAAGGGGGCGGTACCGGCGTTTCGCGGGTGTTGCCTACAGGGCGCCGAACGCCACGATGCAGTTCTGCCCACCGAAGCCGAATGCGTTCACCAGAGCGTGCTTGATGGGTTGGATGCGCGCGGTCAACGGTGTGTAGTCGAGGGTGCAGTCGGGGTCGGGGGTGCGCAGGTTGATCGTGGGCGGCACGATGCCGTGCTTGATCGACAGCGCCCCGATCATGGCCGAGAGCGCTCCGGCCGCGCCGATCATGTGCCCGGTCATCGACTTGGGCGCGGTGATCGAGATTTTGTCGGCGAAGTGACGCAGCGACTCACGGATGGCGAGGGTCTCGGCCTTGTCGTTGGCCTGGGTCGAGGTGCCGTGGGCGACGATCATGTCGATGTCGGCCGGGTTGAGGCGGCTCTTGTCCATCGCTCGGGTGATGGCCTGGCTGGCGTACTTTCCGGACGGGTCGGGGGCGACGATGCTGAAGCCGTCGCTGGTGAGGGCGCCGCCGAGAACTTCCGCGTACACGCGGGCGCCGCGGGCACGGGCGTGCGAGAGCAGCTCCATGACGAACACCACGGCGCCCTCGCCGAAGACGAGGCCGTTGCGGTTGGCGTCGAAGGGCCGGCTGGCCTCTGCGGGTGCGTCGTTGTTGGTGGATGCGGCGTGCATGGCGTTGAGGCCGGCGAACATCACCGGGGTGATCGCCGCTTCGACGCCGCCGGCGATGACCACGTCGGCGTCTCCGGTCATGAGCATGGTGCGCGCCTCGAGGAGCGCGTAGGCGCCGCTGGCACAGGCCAGTGCGCTCGCGTTCACCGGCCCGTGCACGCCCAGATCGATCGCGATCTCGCACGCGGCCATGTTCATCAGCGACGACGGAACGAAGCGAGGGGAGATGCGGCGGGGGCTGCCGGCGTTGACGTGTTCGGTGGCATCCTGGATCTCGGCGTAGCCGGAGACGGCGCTGTTCACGATGACGCCGGTGTGGATGCCCTCCATGGACGGTCCGAAGCCGGCATCGGCGACGGCCTCCCTGGCTGCGGCGATCGCCAGCTGCGAGGCACGGGAGGCCCGCTTCACCTGCTTGATCGACATCCGAGTGGCCGGGTCGAAGTCCTTGACCTCGCCGGCGATCTGGGTGGGCAGGTCGGTGGCGTCGAACTGGGTGATGCGGGCAACGCCGCTGCGGCCGTTGGTCAGGCCGTCCCAGGTCTCGGTCCACGAATTGCCGAGGGGCGTCAGTGCGCCCAGACCAGTGATTACGACTCGATCATTCATGACGATCATCTCCTCAGACGGCGCGAGGGACGTCTCCGGTGCGGGCTCTGCCTGGTTGGCCTGGCCCATATGCCGAGTGTAGTTACGGCTATATTCCGGCCCACGTACGTTGGGCGGTTCTCGGCATATAAGGGGTGTCACATCGCCGAACGGTCGAACCCGGCTAGGCTTGATCGACGTGACTGATGCACCGATTGGGATTTTCGACTCAGGGGTCGGCGGACTAACCGTCGCCCGGGCCATCAAGGACCAACTGCCCAATGAGTCGATCCTCTACATCGGCGACACGGCACATTCACCATACGGACCCAAGAAAATCGCCGATGTGCGCGAGTACGCCCTCGCCGTTCTTGATGACCTGGTGGCCCAGGATGTGAAGTTGCTGGTAATCGCCTGCAACACCGCATCCGCCGCCGTGTTGCGCGACGCCAGGGAGCGCTACAGCGTGCCGGTGATCGAGGTCATCCAGCCCGCCGTACGCCGCGCCGTCGGCACCACCCGCAATAGCCGGGTCGGAGTGGTCGGCACCGCTGGCACCGTCAACTCCCGCGCGTACAACGATGCCTTCGCCGCCGCCACCGACATTCAGCTCTTCTCCCAGGCCTGCCCGCGGTTCGTGGAGTTCGTCGAATCCGGCGTGACCACCGGCGATGAGGTACTGCGGGTCGCCGAGGAATACCTGGCGCCACTGAAGGCCGCCGATGTGGACACGCTGGTGCTCGGTTGCACCCACTATCCGTTCCTGCGCGGGGTGATCTCCTACGTGATGGGGGACGCCGTGACGCTGGTCTCAAGCCACACCGAGACGGCGAACGACGTGTACCGGGTGCTGGTCGGCCAGGGCCTCGAACGGGTTGTGAACACGCCGCCCAGCTACCGCTACGAAGCCACCGGTGCCAGCGCGGATGACTTCCTCCGCCTCGCCCACCGTCTGCTCGGCCCGGAGATCGCCCGTGTCGACCTGGTAGCGACGGGCACCATCAGCCTTCACGAGGTGGCCAGACTGGCCGCCGCGTCCACCACGCCCCGTCTTTTCAAGGAGAACCCGTGACCGACATCCTGCGCGCCGATGGCCGCACCAACGACCAACTGCGCCCCGTCACCATCGAACGCGGCTGGAGCGACCAGGCCGAAGGATCTGCCCTGATCTCGTTCGGTCGCACCAAGGTGCTCGCCACGGCGTCGTTCACCAACGGCGTTCCGCGCTGGATGGCTGGAAAGGGCAAGGGCTGGGTCACCGCCGAGTACTCGATGCTGCCCCGTTCGACGAACTCCCGCATGGACCGCGAATCGGTCAAGGGCCGCATCGGCGGCCGCACCCACGAGATCAGCCGGCTGATCGGCCGGAGCCTGCGCGCCGTCGTGGACATGAAGGCGCTCGGCGAGAACACCATCGTCATCGACTGCGACGTGCTGCAGGCGGATGGCGGCACCCGCACCGCGGCGATCACCGGTGCATACGTGGCCCTGGCCGACGCCATGGAGTGGGGCAAGGAGAAGAAGTTCATCGCTCAGAAGGCACAGCCGCTCACCGACAGCGTTGCCGCCGTCTCGGTCGGCATCATCGCCGGAGTGCCGATGCTCGACTTGGCGTACACCGAAGACGTGCGTGCCCAGACCGACATGAACGTCGTGGTCACCGGGCGGGGCAAGTTCATCGAGGTGCAGGGCACCGCCGAGGGCGCACCGTTCGACCGCAGCGAACTGGATTCCCTGCTCGACCTCGCGCTCGGTGGGGCGATCACGCTCACCGAACTGCAGAAGACCACCCTGGGCCGCTGACGTGCGCGTCGTTCTCGCCACCCACAACGCCCACAAGGTCGAGGAGCTGCGCCGAATCCTCGCGCCGATGCTGCCCGGCCTCGAGGTGCTGGCCTACGACGGCCCTGAGCCGGTCGAGAACGGCGCAACGTTCACCGAGAACGCCCTGATCAAGGCGCGCGCCGCCGCCGCGCACACCGGGTTGCCCGCCATCGCCGACGACTCCGGCATCTGCGTCGACGTGCTGGGCGGCGCCCCCGGCATCTTCTCCGCTCGGTGGGGCGGCCCGGCCAGGGACTCCGAGGAGAACCTGCGCCTGCTGCTCTGGCAGATCAGCGACATGACCGACGAGCACCGGGCCGCCCACTTCACTTGCGTGGCGGCCTTGGCGATGCCGGACGGGGTGGAGCGAGCCGTGACGGGGGAGTGGCCTGGCCGGATCCTGCGCGAACCCGCCGGCGGCGGAGGGTTCGGCTACGACCCGATTTTCCAACCGGACGGGCACGACATCTCGGCCGCCGAGCTGCCGGCAGACGTGAAAAATGCCGTGAGTCACCGGGCCATCGCCTTCACCGCCCTCGGACCGGTCCTGACGGAGCTCCTGGCCGGCTAACGCGCTTCTGGCGAGCTGAGAACGGCACTCATTCCCAACTAGCGGCCGGGCTGGCTTTCCCTCCTTGGGGCTCGTAGCGTTGAATCATGGGCCACGACCACGCATCCACGTCGACGAGCAATCGCTCGCGTTTGTCGATCGCCATCGGCCTGGTCGCGACGGTGCTCGTGGTGGAAATCGTGGGTGCCTGGTTCACCGGGTCGCTGGCCCTGCTCGCGGACGCCGGGCACATGTTCTCCGACCTGGCCGGCCTGATCATCGCTCTCACCGCGACCGTGGTTGCCGCCCGGCCGGCCACCGACCGGCAGACCTTCGGCTACCAGCGGGCCGAGGTGTTCGGCGCGATGATCAACGGGCTGATCCTGCTCGTCGTGGCCGGGTTCGTTGTCTCCGGCGCCGTCGGTCGGCTGTTCTCCGACGCTCCCGCCGAGGTGCTGGCCGCGCCGATGCTGGTCGTTGCCGTGATCGGCCTGCTCGCCAACGTGGTCGGCATCCTGCTGCTGCGTCCCGCCGCCGCCGGCTCCATCAACATGCGCGGCGCCTACCTCGAGGTGCTGGCGGATGCGCTCGGTTCGGTGGCCGTGATCATCGCGGCCGTCGTCATCCTCACCACCGGATTCGCACAGGCGGATGCCATCGCCTCACTGGTGATCGCAGCGATGATCGTGCCGCGGGCATTCGGGCTGCTGCGCGATGTCGTGCAGGTGTTCAGCGAGTCAGTGCCGGCTGACACCGATATGCGCGCCATCCGGGAGCACCTGGAGGGCACCGCGGGAGTCGTGGCGGTGCACGACGTGCACGTGTGGGCGATCACATCGGGCTCGCACGTGTTCAGCGCCCACATCGTGGTCGAACCGGAGGTGCTGGCCGCGGGTCGATCGGGGGAGCTGCTGCGTGAACTCTCGGGGTGCCTGTCCGGCCACTTCGACGTCGACCACTCCACCTTCCAGCTCGAACCGGCCGACCACGCGGCGGATGCGGAACACGAGCACCACTCGCACCGCTGACCGCTCGAGCGGGTCGGTCAGCCGGGGTCAGGCCTCGTGCTTGCCGTCGTTGTTGGTGTCGAACGTGTCCGGGTCGAGCACGAGCTTCGCCGGGTCGACGGTGACGCCGGCACGGGCTTCGCGGCGGGCCTTCACCGTGGACTGGACGTAGTGGTAGATCGTGGGGATCAGGGTGAGCACGACGGCGCCGATGAGGATCAGGTCGATGTAATCGCGCACGAAGTCGGCCAGCGGCGGGATGTAGCCCAGGAAATAGCCGAAGAAGGTGAGGCCGGCGCCCCAGATCATGGCGCCGATGAAGTTGTACAGGGTGTACTTGCGGTAGTTCATGTGTCCCACGCCGGCGGCGACCGGGGCGAAGGTGCGTACGATCGGCACGAATCGGGCGGCGATCACGGCGAAACCGCCGAAGCGGACGAAGAAGGCGTTGGTTCGCTGCACGTTCTTGACGCTGAACAGCCCGGATTCCTTGCGTTCGAACACCCGCGGGCCCAGCCTGTGCCCGATCAGGTACCCCACTTCACCACCGATGAAGGCGGCGGCGCCGATCGCGAGAGCGACCCACCAGATGTCGATGGTGATGATGTCGAAGAAGACGAACAGGCCGGTGATCACCAGCAGAGTGTCGCCGGGCAGCAGGAATCCGATCAGAAGACCGGTCTCGGCGAACACGATCGCGCACACGCCCAGCAAAGCCCACGGACCGAATCCATTGATGAGCACCTCAGGGTCGAGCCACGGGATGAGTGCGGTGTTAATCACGAAGAAAACTCCAGTCGTCGGCGGCTAGATCGGCCAGTCGGCGGTGATCGCTTGCGTCGCTACAGGTTACCGCGTTCTGGCATCGGAAGCCCTGATGAAGGGGTGGGCTAACCCCCCAATGTGTTGGGAGGTCCTGTGCCGGTGCGGACCTCGAGCCGGTTGTTCGCCCGGTCGGCGAGCCAGGTGCGTAACCCGAAGACTATCGATGCCGTGATGAAGAAGGCGGCGATGATGTACGCCGCGCTTTTCACCCCGGGGATCGCCGCAGCGTAGTAGCCGGTGAGAGTGATTCCCACGCCCCAGGCGAGGGCGCCGACCAGGTTGCTGGAGACGAACTTGTAGTAGTTCATCCGGCCGACACCGGCCACGACGGGCACGAACACGCGCGCCCAGGGCATGAATCTGGCCACGACAACGGCCCACCAGCCGTACTTGAGGTAGAACGACTCGGTCTTCACGATCGCGGCCTGGGTGCGCCGGCCGCCGCGTTTGTCGAGGTAGCCGCGACCGTACCGTCGGCCAAGCAGGAAGCCGACCTGGTCGCCGAGGAAGGCGGCGACGCCGACGCCGACCGCGAGCACAACGATGTTCAGGCTCGCTGTGGACGCGGCCACAAGGCCGGCCCCGAAGAGGAGGGAATCGCCCGTGATGAAGGGAATGAACACGCCCAGGAACAGGGCGGTACCGGCGAAAACGAGCGTCCAGACGAGCAGATAGAACACCACTACGCCTGCGCTCGCGACGAAATCGCTGAGCTGCCCGTCCAGCGCCGCGGCACGCAGCATGGTTAGCGGGCCAGCCCGTCGAAGACGGCGCCGTTGTAGGTGAACGCCGCGTCAACCTCGGCGACGAGGGTGTCCACCGCGCCGGGCTCGAGGCGCAGCTTGTTCAACCTGTCCCGGTACGCGCGCTTGTACTCCACAATGTTGTTGATCGCGTCGAATCGGTAGAAGCCCAGCTGTTCCGGAACGGCCCCGTAGTGACGGGCCACCAGCGCGGCGATGGCCTGACCGCCGGAAAGGTCGCCGAGGTAGCGCGTGTAATGGTGGGCCAGGCAGCGCACGCTGTCGGCGCTGGTGAGGGACTGCAGGTGCGTGATGTACGCCGTCGTCGACGGAAGCGGCGGGTGTTCGCGGCGCCAGTCCTGCACCCCGAGCGCGGCCAGGTCGCTCTCAATGGCGGGGAGTCGCTCCAGGGCCGGGTCGAACACCTCGATGCGATCGACCTGCGATACCCGGTCGACAAGTTGTTCGAGGGCCTCGTAGACCCAGGCGTACTGTCCCAGGTAGCGGGTGTAGTCCGCGAGGGAAAGCTCGCCGCTGAGCAGCTCGGTGATGAACGAACGCGTCTCGGTGTCGCGGTGCTGGCCGCTCGAACTTGCCCGGAGGTGTTCGGCCAGACCGGGCTGCGCCTCTGAGACGGGCTGAGTGCCATCGGAATGCTGGGGGCTGACGGGGATCGCGGTCATGAGAACCGATCTGCTGGTGGGAGTAAGGCAATCCTAACTTACCCGCTCCGCGGTCGTCGGAATTGGAGAGAATTCTCGTTTACAGCGGAGCCGGACGGCATCTGAGCGCCGGTTCCGGAGCCCGTCGGTGCGGGAGAAGGGACTTGAACCCTCACGCCTTTCGGCACAGGTACCTAAAACCTGCGTGTATACCAATTTCACCACTCCCGCGAGTGCCGCTCCAGTCTACGGCGCGTGCGGGCCGTCGAATCGAGGGCTCGCCCGGCCGGCGTCGCAGCCGCGACGACCAACCTCCCGGCATCCTGTGGATAACTTGCACACGCCGGCGTGCTCGTGCCGCAGGATTCCACTATGAGTGAGGCCGTGCGCATCATCACCGAGCAGGTCCGGCTGCGCGTGCGCCGCGACGGCGTCGATCTTGCCGCCGACGTGGGTCTGGCCGACCAATACGTGCGCGATGAGGTGCGCCGCTACAGCGAGCGGGCCCTCGGCGGGTCGATGCCGCTGATCACCGACGAGTTCCAGGCGGCTAGGGAAGTGGTCGCATCGCTGACCGGCTTCGGAGCCCTGCAGCCGTTCTTGGACGACCCCGAGATCGAGGAGATCTGGATCAACTCACCCACCCGGGTGTTCGTTGCCAGGGACGGCGTGCCCGAACTGACCACGATGGTGCTCACCGAACGCGAGGTGCGCGACCTGGTCGAGCGGATGCTGCAGGCCTCCGGGCGGCGGGTGGACCTGTCCTCTCCGTTTGTGGACGCCTCCCTGCCGGACGGGTCGCGGCTGCACGTGGTGATCCCCGACATCACGCAGAAGCACTGGGCGGTGAACGTGCGCAAGTTCACCCGCCGCATCCGCGACCTCACCCAACTCGTGGCGCTGGGCGCGCTCACCCAGCCGGCCGCCGATTTCCTGCGGGTCTGCGTGCGCGGCGGGCAGAACATCCTGGTCTCCGGGGCCACCCACACCGGCAAGACCACCATGCTCAACGCCCTGTTGACGGCCACCCGCCGCACCGAACGCATCGTGACCGTGGAGGAGACCTTCGAACTGAGTGTGGGCGCGCGCGACGTTGTCGCGATGCAGTGCCGGCAGCCGAGCCTGGAGGGTGCGGGCGAGATCACCCTGCGCCGGCTGATCAAGGAATCACTGCGGATGCGGCCCGATCGTCTGGTCGTGGGGGAGGTGCGCGAGGCGGAGAGCCTGGACCTGCTCATCGCCCTCAACAGCGGGCTCCCCGGCATGTGCTCGATCCACGCCAACAGCGCCAGGGACGCCCTGGGCAAACTGTCCACCCTGCCGTTGCTGGCCGGACGCAACATTGATTCCTCATTCGTGCTGCCCACCGTGGCCGGCTGCATCGATCTGGTCGTGCACTGCGAAATCGACCGGTACGGCCGCCGCCGGGTCACCGAGATCATCGCACCGAGTGGAACGCTGACCGGTTCGACGATCGAGGCGAGCCCGCTCTTCCTGATGAAGGACGGGGTGCTGGAGCACACCGGCGGGTTTCCCACGAAGCTCGCCAAGTTCCGAGCCGCCGGCCTTGACCCGGTCGAGGTGTTGCGGAGGGGGTCGGTATGATCCTGGTGTTGGGCAGCCTGCTCGGTGCCGGGCTGGTGTTGATGAGCGCGCCGCTGCTGTGGCCGACCACCCGAAGCGACACCCGCAGCGGCAGGATGCTCGCCGCCTGGCGGGCCCGTCTCGCTCAGGCGGGTTTCGCCAGCCTGCCGCTGTCGGTGTTCGCCACGCTCTCCGGGTTGCTCGCCGTGGCGGCGGCAGCGCTCGCCGAGGCGCTGCTGGGCGTGCGCGCCCTGACCGCGGTTGCGGGACTGGTCTGGCTGGTGCTGCCGACCCTGATCGTGCTGTGGCGGGCGCGCTCCCGGCGCAGGCTCAACCGAGCCGTCTGGCCAGACGTCGTCGACCACCTGGTCTCGGCGGTGCGGTCCGGCCTGGCCCTGCCCGACGCGGTGAGCAGCCTTGCCCAGGCCGGTCCGGTTGTCACCCGCACGGCGTTCGCCGAGTTCGAACGGGAATACCGGGCCACCGGAAACTTCGGTTACAGCGTCGACAGGCTCAAGGCATCCCTCGCCGACCCGTTCGCGGACCGGTTGCTCGAGACCCTGCGGATGGCCAGGGAGGTCGGCGGCAGCGACCTCACCGTGGTGCTGCGCAGCCTGTCCAGTTGGCTTCGCCAGGACGCCGCCGTGCGCGCAGAGGTGGAGGCCAAACAGTCCTGGGTGGTGAACGCCGCCAGGCTGGGAGTGGCGGCGCCGTGGATCGTGCTCGTCCTGATCAGCTCCCGGCCAGAGGCGGCACAGGCGTTCAACACGGAGGCCGGCACCGTGGTCATCCTCGGCGGCCTGACGGTGTCGGTGATCGCGTACCGAGTGATGCTCGCCCTGGGACGCCTGCCGGAGGAACGGCGGTGGTTCCAATGAGCGCGCTTGCCTGGGGAGCCTTCTTCGGTTCGGTGCTCGGCCTCGGGCTCTGGTCCCTTGTGAGCCTGACGCCGAGATTGAGCCGGCCCAGGCTGGCGAACCGACTCGCGCCGTATCTGCTCGACGTCTCTGCCGAAGCCCGCCTGTTCGTCGGTCGGCGGTCGGTCGACCCGATTCCGGTGCTCGGCACGATGTTCTCGCCAGTGTTCGACGCTCTCGCGCAAGCCCTCGCCGGTGTGCTCGGCGGTGCCGACGTGATCGAAAGACGGCTGCGCCAATCGGGGTCGACCCGGTCGGTCGAGGCTTTCCGGTCGGAGCAGCTGGTCTGGGGACTGCTGGGCCTGGCGGGTGCGGTTCTCACGGTTTTCGGCACCCCGGTTGGTCGCGCCTGGCCGGTGGTGGTGCAGGTGGCCACGCCGTTCCTGGCGGCGGCTGCGGGAGTCATGTTGCGAGACCTGCAACTCACCCGCGCGGCCACCGCCAGGCTCGCGCGGATGGACAGCGAACTGCCCACCATTCTCGAGTTCCTGACCCTGTCCCTCGCGGCAGGGGAGGGCATCTTGGATGCACTGCGCCGGGTCGCGCGCAGCACCTCCGGTGAACTCTCCCGCGAGTTCGCCGGTGTGATCGGCGATGTGCACGCGGGAGTCTCCGTGACCGAGGCCCTCACCGACCTCTCCCGCCGGATGCGGCTCACCTCGCTGACCAGGTTCGTGGACCAGGTCGTCGGGGCGATGGACCGTGGCTCCCCGCTCGCCGAGGTGCTGCGCGCGCAGGCGCAGGACGGCAGGGAGGAAGCCAAGCGTCAGCTGCTCGAGGCGGCCGGCAAGAAGGAGGTGGCCATGATGGTGCCGCTCGTGTTCCTCATCCTGCCGATGACCATCGTCTTTGCGATCTTTCCCGGACTGTTCGTTCTGCAGACCGGCTTCTAGACCAACCCGACCCGAACCATCCCGTACCAGCCGTGCACCACCCAGAAGAAAGCAGGACACCGTGAGTCTCATCAACCAGTTGAAGAACCGTTTCCGCAGCGGGCTGCACGACGAGAGGGGGGACGTGCCCGGGTGGGTATTGATCACCCTGATGACAGCGGGGCTTGTCATGATCATCTGGGGCCTCGCCGGACCCGCCCTCAGCGGCATCTTCGAGCAGGCCATCGACCGGGTCAGCGGTATTTAGCCGGCCATGCGGCATCGTTGGCGCTGGCCTGAGGACACCGAACGGGGCTCGGTGGTCGCCGAGTTCGTGATGGTGACCGCCCTGCTGACCGCGCTGACCCTGGCCGTGCTGCAGCTGGCGCTGGCGCTGCACATCCGCAATACCGTGCTCGACGCCGCCGCGGAGGGAGCCAGGTACGCCGCCCTGGCCGACAGCGGGCTCGACCGTGGTGCGGCGCGTAGCCGGGACCTGATCACGGCGGTGCTCGGCCCGGCCTACGCCACTGAGGTCTCGGCCAGCTACACCGAGGTCGCCGGTCAACCCGGGGTGAGGGTGCGGGTGCTGGCCCCGCTGCCGGTGTTCGGCCTGCTCGGCATGACCCGTGGGTTGGAGGTGGAAGGACATGCTGTCGTCGAGGGGCTGGACGACGAGTGAGCAGCTACAGCGGAGTGTGCCGCGGCGACCCGTGCGATGGCGCGAGCGATTGGCCGGCTGGCAGACCCAGCTCGCCGGCGACACCGGATCCGCGTCGTTGGAGTTCATCACGGTGGGCCTGATCCTGTTGGTGCCGCTGGTCTACCTCGTCCTGGCGATGTCGGTGCTGCAGGGCGGCGCGTTCGCCGTGGAGGGCGCGGCCAGGCAGGCCGCCAGGGTCTACGTGCAAGCGCCCACCGCGGGCGAAGCCGAGGCCCGCGCGGAGCGGGCGGTTCTGGTGGGCCTGGCCGACTACGGCATCGATGCGGCCGCCGCCGAGGTGAGTATCGCTTGTGCGGCCGGCGCCGAGTGTCTGTCCCGCCGCAGCGTCGTGACCGTGACGGTGCGTGTGCGGGTGGACCTCCCGTTCGTGCCCGCCGTGCTCACGCAGTCACACGGCGGGAGCGTGCCGCTCCAGGCGTCGGCGACGCAGACCGTGTCCAGGTTCTGGAGCGAAGGATGAGGCCACCGGCACGTCCCGCGAACCGGCCTGCACCGCACGGCGAGGAAGGGTCGACCCTGCTGCTGACGATTTTCTACGGGTTCCTCGCCCTGGTGGTAGTGCTGATCGTGGTCGCCGCCACGAGCCTGTACCTCGAACGCAAGAAGCTGTTCACGCTGGCGGATGGTGCGGCGCTCGCCGGCGCGGAATCCTTCGCCCTCGACGCGGTCGCGATCGATTCCGGCGAGTTGCACGCCGCCCTCACCAGCCCGGAGATTCGCGCAGCGGCCACGGCGTACCTCGCCGCGGCGCCGCATCCGAACCTGGAGAACGTGGTGGTGACCCGCGCCGACACGGTGGACGGGCAGAGCGCGACGGTCACGCTGCAGGCCTGGTGGAGACCGCCGGTGCTCACCCTGTTCGTGCCGGATGGCCTGCCGATGGACGTGACCGCCGTCGCCCGCTCGGTGTTCCACTGACCGGTGTTCCACTGTCTGCGCTCGGTAGAGTTCCAACCATGAAACGCATCGACTACTACGGCAGAAGCTTCACCGTCTCCAACCGATTCGCGGACTCCCTGGTGAGCTACCTGAACGACGCCGTCACCGCGGGCAAGCCGCTCGGAGAATTCTTCCCCATTCGCTGCTACACCACCGACCCCGACCGACTGCTGGACGTCACCATCCAGGTCGTGGCGGGCGTGCCGCTGCTGGTTTACCCGGCCGACGCGGCGTTCGACGGTGTTGCCGAGATCGAGGACGACCCGGCGGCGCTGGGGCGACTGGGCTACCGGCGCGGCTGACCCGGCGCGGCACGGGGCGACCGGTTGCCAGCTGGCCGGTAATGTCGTCGGAGGGCCGCATCCGCTCGGCGAAGGAGAACAGTGACAGCCAAGCGTGACCGTCTCACCGGCGCCGGAGCCCAGCTCGTCACAGAGGTGACCATCAACTACGGTTCGTCGCTGGCCGGTCTGCTGATACCGATGGTCGGCTCGCCCGTGGTCGTGGCGGTGCGCCAGCTCGTGATGGCGATCACCGTGCTGCCGTTCTACCGACCCAAGTTCGTCACCTTCACCTGGGCCAGGCTGTGGCCGGCGCTGATGCTGGGTGTGGTACTCGCGGTCATGAACCTCACCTTCTACGAGTCCGTTGCCAGGCTCGGGCTGGGCGTGGCGGCGACCATCGAGTTTCTCGGCCCGTTCGCCGTGGCACTGGCGGCGTCGCGACGGTTCGTCGACTTCGTCTGCGCGGCGGCGGCGGCGGGCGGCGTCTTCCTGCTGACGTGGTCGGATGGCACGCTCGACCCTTCGGCATCGTCCTGGCGCTCACCGCGGCGGCGGCATGGGCGGGCTACATTCTGCTCACCCGGCGGGTGGCCACTCAGCTGCCCGGCCTGGAGGGCATCACCATCGCCAGTCTGGTCAGTCTGGTGCTGCTCGTGCCGCTGGCTGTGTTCACGGTGGACTACTCGACGCTGAACTGGGGTGTGATCGGGCTGCTCGTGGCCGTGGGCGTGCTGTCCTCGGCGTTCCCGTACACGCTGGACACCTTCATCCTGCGGCGGATCACCCCGCGGCTCTACGCCATCATCACCAGCTTCGGCCCGGTCATCGCGGCGGTCTTCGGGGTGCTCGTGCTCGGCGAGAGCCTGCTGCTGCAGCAGCAGGTCGCCATCCTCGTGGTCTGTGTCGCGGCCGGAGCGGCGATCGCCACCCAGCGCGAACAACCGGTCTCTGACCTGGAGCGAACCGCCCGCGCCATCCCGTAGCCGGCGCCCCGCGTCATCCGTGCGCGCCGGTTCGCAACGACGCCCGTAGCGCCCGCCCCGCGCACCCGGCTCGGAGGGAGCCCCCGCCGACTTGCCGCATAAGTGCTCTTCCCGGGCGCTGAAGGGGCACTTTGGGGCATGTCGCCGGGGCACACCACCTCCACTTGCCGCAAAGGCACCCTTCGCCGGCGTGGAAGGGGCATCTTGCGGCATCTCGGCGAGAGGTCGGCCTGCCGGCGATATGGTCGTTGGCCCCCGTCGCGGCCGGTGAAGGGGCCTGACCGGGCAACTCATCTGCGAGTTCCGACTCATGCGCCCAGCGCGCGCATCGCCGGGCGGAAGGCGCCGCGGAAGCGGGTTCGCCCGGTTGGGGTCTGCGCGGCTCCGGTCGGGAGTGGAGCCGAGCTGACTAGTCCCGGGTGGGGATCGACTCGAGCGCGTCGGTCTCCAGCGCGGCCACGAACTCGTATGCGGCCAGCTCGCGCGGGGTCTCTTCGATGCCCACCAGGGGAGCCAGCACCTTGGACTCGTCGAGCGCGTTGAGCTTGCGCGCGGTGGGCAGCACCTGGCGCTCCATTGAGCCGACAAAGCCGTTGTAGTCCTTCACCGTGCGCTCGATGGCGCGGCCGAGCTTCTCGATATGAGTAGCGGTCGTGGCCAGCCGAGAGTACAGCTCCCGGCTGAGATCGAACAGCACCTGGGCGTCGTGGGTGAGCACGTCTTGCTGCCAGCTGAACGCCACGGTCTTCAGCACCGACCACAGGGTGACGGGGGAGGCCAGCGCCACCCGTCTGCTGAACGCGAACTCCATCAGCGACGGGTCGGCTTCCAGCGCCGAGGACACCAGCGATTCGCTCGGGATGAACGCGATCACCAGCTCCGGCGAGGCCTCCAGGCCCTGCCAGTAGGCCTTGCTGCCCAGGGCGGTGACGTGGTCGCGCACGGCCTTCACATGCGCCTTCATGAACACCGCGCGCTGGGCGCCATCGGCCCCGGTCGCCGTGGCAGGGATTTGGCTGGCCTCGAGGAACGCGGTGAACGGAACCTTCGCGTCGACGGCGATGTTCTTGCCGCCGGGCAGGTGCACGACCATGTCCGGCCGGCCGGCGCCGGCATCCGAGCTGATGCTGGACTGCACGTCGAAGTCGACCCGTTCGATGAGCCCGGCGGCCTCGACCACGCTGCGCAGCTGGGTCTCGCCCCAGACCCCGCGGGTGTTGTTGGCGCGCAGGGCCGAGGCCAGCGATTCGGCGGTACTGCGCAGTCGCTCCTCGGACTCGGTAGCCGCCCTCAGCTGTTCGGTGAGTTCACCGTGCTGCAGGCTGCGCTGCTGCTCCAGCTCGGCGACCTTCTGCTGCATGTTCGCCAGGCTGTCTTTCACCGGGGCGAGGGCCTGCAGAACCTGGCTCTCCTGCCGGTCCAGTTGCGCCCGGGCGGCCTGGTCGTCGCGCTGCCGGTCGACGATCTCCCGGTACTGCCGCTTCTGGTCGGCGATCTGGTCGCGCAGGCCGTCGGCGGTGGCCTGCATCGAGGCGAGTTCCTCCCGCAGCAGCGACTGCACGCCGGCCTCTCTGGCGCGGGTCTCGGTGAGCAGCATCTGGTGCCGGGCCTCGAGTACGGCGGGGTCGTCGCCGGTCGGGCCGGCCGACCGGCGGCGCATCAGGAGCACGGCGCACAGCAGCGCACCGAGCACCACGCCGAGGATCAGACCGAGGAGAAGCGCGAGGATGTCCATGCGGCCAGTCTGACAGCGGGCACCGACACGGCCGGCAGGCCGCGCGCGCGTCGCGAGGGCGCGGCTAGTTCAGCGCCATCGGGCCGTGCGTGGCACGGTGCTCACGGGTGGCGACCGGGCCGATCACGCCCACATTGACACCGCAGATGCGGGCCAGGTCTTCGATGCTGTCGACGCCGTGCCGATCGGCCGCGTGGATCATGATCGCCGCGCAGGCCTCGGAGTCGGCCAGGGCATTGTGGTGCGAGAAGTCCTCGAAGCCGGCGGCCATCGCCGCGACCGGCAGCCGGTAGGAGTCGAGGTGGTAGGTCTTGCGGGCCACCTGCAGGCTGCAGACGTAGCGGAAATCCGGCACGGTCATGCCCGTGATCGCGGAGGCGGTCTTGATCACGCCGAGGTCGAAGCCGGCGTTGTGCGCCACGAGCAGGTCACCGTCGGCAAAGTCGACCAGGTTGGGCAACTGCTGCGACCAGCTGAGCGCCGCCGCCACGTGCTCGGGGCGGATGCCGTGGATCTTGATGTTCCATTCCTGGAAGAGGTCGTGGCCGAGGGGCGGCTTGATGAACCAGCCGATCTTGTCGACGACAACGCCGTCACGCACCTTCACCAGGCCGACCGAACAGGCGGAGGCGGCCGAGGAGTTGGCGGTTTCGAAATCGATGGCGGTGAAATTGACGGGCACGCCTCATGCTCTCACGCGCCACCGACGCTGCCGGAATCCGAAGGTCCCTGCGCCGCCCTACCGGCCGCATCCGTCGCCCCGCTCGCCGGCCGGCGCGAGCCCCGAAATGACGCGGCAGAACGCCGAAGGGGCTGAGCCGGTACCATGGACTCTCGTGGCTCTTACTATTGCAATCGTCGGACTGCCCAATGTCGGCAAGTCCACCCTCTTCAACGCGTTGACCAAGAACAACGTGCTCGCGGCGAACTACCCGTTCGCCACCATCGAGCCCAACGTTGGCATCGTCAACCTGCCCGACCACCGCCTGGCGAAGCTGGCCAAGGTGTTCGGCAGCGAGCGTCTGCTGCCGGCCCCGGTGTCGTTCGTCGACATCGCCGGCATCGTGCGCGGCGCGAGCGAGGGTGAGGGCCTGGGCAACAAGTTCCTCGCCAATATCCGTGAGGCCGACGCCATCGCGCAGGTCATCCGCGGTTTCGCCGACCCCGACGTGGTGCACGTCGACGGTGCGGTCAACCCCGCAGGCGACATGGAGACCATCAACACCGAACTCATCCTCGCCGACCTGCAGACCTTGGAAAAGGCCATCGTGCGGTACGAGAAGGAGACCAAGGGCCGCAAGCTCGACCCCAGCGTGCTCAAGACCGCGCTCGAGGCGCAGACGTTCCTCGACAACGGCAAGCCGCTGTCGGCGTCGAAGATCGACGTGGAGCCCATCCGTGAACTCGGCCTGCTCACCACCAAGCCGTTCATCTACGTCTTCAACGTCGACGAGGCCGTGCTGCAGGATGCCGAGAAGCTCGCCACCCTGGCCGCCCTCGTCGCTCCGGCCAACGCCGTGTTCCTCGACGCCAAGCTTGAATCCGAGCTCGCCGAACTCGACGAAGAGGACGCAGCCGAGATGCTGGCCTCCACCGGCCAGGAGGAGAGCGGGCTCAACCAGCTCGCCCGCATCGGCTTCGACACCCTCGGTCTGCAGACCTACCTCACCGCCGGTCCCAAGGAAACGCGGGCCTGGACCATCCACAAGGGCTGGACCGCCCCGCAGGCCGCCGGAGTCATCCACACCGACTTCCAAAAAGGCTTCATCAAGGCCGAGGTCTTCGCGTTCCAGGACCTCATCGACGCCGGATCCGTTGTCGAAGCCCGCGCCAAAGGCAAGGCCCGCATCGAGGGCAAGGAATACGTCATGCAGGACGGCGACGTGGTTGAATTCAGGTTCAACGTGTGA
Source organism: Cryobacterium inferilacus (assembly GCF_019599185.1). Lineage (GTDB taxonomy): Bacteria > Actinomycetota > Actinomycetes > Actinomycetales > Microbacteriaceae > Cryobacterium > Cryobacterium inferilacus. The sequence continues at coordinate 95,911 of NZ_JAIEUL010000008.1, forward strand.
ACTGCCGCTTCTGCGTGCATCGCCCCGGTCGTCGATGACGGCCGGGGTGTTCGCCTTCTACCAGGCCCGCGGGTAGTCGAGCGTCAGCAGCATGTCGTCGCGGATGTCGCGCAGAGTCGTCTCATTGAGTTCGCCGATCCGGATGCCGCGAGAGCGCTGCGGGGTGACGACATCGTCGTCGGGGCTCCACGCGCGGAGGACGGCGATGCGGGAGACATGCGGGACATGATCGGGCAATTCGCGAAGCCAGCCGAGCCAGCGTTCCGCGCTGATCTCGTCCTCGCACGCAGGATCGGCCCGCCGGCCGATCAGTGAGTCGCAGTCGCACATGCGTGTTGTCAGGGTGAAGACGCGCGAAGAACCGCGCACACGGCTCGAGCCGATGCTCATCTCTTCGTCGACGGGCGCGACGCCGAGCCGTTCCGTGGTGAATTGCTGGAACTCGGTGGTGAAGGCCGCGGCGTTCACCGCCCAGAGATTGATCGCGCACATGGACGTTCACGCTACCAGCTCGGCGGGGGCGTGGCCCCACGATAAGCGCGCCGCGGAGGTGGACAGCGAGTCGGGATACTGAGACCTGATGAAAGGCGGAGAGCCGCGCAGGTCCTGCGGGAAGGGATGCATAGCGAATGGCACTGGTGGCAGTTAGATGGCTGTACGTACCGGAATGCGACCGAGTTCCGCGTCAACGTTTGGCCGATTCGTCTGACGTTGCAGACTCGGTGAGTGCGGCGGCGTAGTTGTGCATCGAGCGCTGGTAGCGCGGCAATGCGTCTATCTGTGCCTCGATCGCGACCCGGAGGGCTTCGTCCTGGCGTCCAGCTCTGTGGAGAGCCAGAGAGAGCCCGACACGAGGCGCTGAGCCCGTCGTTGCGTGCATCGGGGCGGCTTGCAGCACGGCGATTGCCTCGTCGAGGCGGCCGAGATTACGGAGTGTCGATCCATACTGGACGGCGAGCTGTGCATGCCTGTCCTGGTTGAGACCGAGCTCAAGAGCGCGCTCGTACTCTGTGCCGGCTTCAGTCTCGAATCCCATGGAGTCGTACATGCCCGCGAGTTCGAACGCCGCCCTGCCGCCCTCAGCCGGTCATCTATCAGCCAAAGCCTGCATCGCTGCCACGCCGCCTTCTCGATCGAAGGAGTCGAAGCGCCCCCAGAGATCGGCGACGGCTGCTTCCCGCTGTTCACTTTCTGCTGTCATCGCACGAACTCTGCCACGACGCGAAGCCTGTCGACGGTTTTTGTCGAGCGGGCGGCACCATCGCCGCTCGACCCAGAGGTTGCTCCGTGCCGGAAGGGCGTGAGGAACGAACTGGTGACAGGTTCGGTTTAGGCCGCGAGCGTGAGCGGCTCGGTTAGTTTCGCTTCGAACTCGATGGGCGTCAAGCCGCCGAGGGCGTCCTGGGCTCGCTGGCGGTGATACTTCCTCTCGATCCACACGACGATCGCCAGCCGCAGCTCCTGCCGCGTCGTCCACCGTTGCTGATTGAGCACGTTCGTTTGAAGCAGGGACCAGAAGCTATCCATGGCCGCGTTGTCGCCGGCCGCGCCGACGCGGCCCATCGAGCCGACCATGTCGTGAAGTCGCAACTCGCGAGCCATCGCCCTGCTTCGAAACTGGCTGCCCCTATCGGCGTGCAGGATGCAGCCGGCAACCTCACCGCGGCGAGTGACGGCGTTGCGGACGGCGTCGACGGCCAGCTTCGCGGTCATCCGATCCGAGATCGAGTAACCGACGATGCGGTTGGAGAACACGTCCTTGATCGCGCAGCAGTAGAGCTTGCCCTCGGTGGTGGTGCGGTGCTCGGTGATGTCGGTCAGCCACACCCGGTTCGGTGCGTCGGCGCGGAAGACGCGCTTCACGTGGTCATCGAACACCGGAGGGCCAGCCTTCTTACCTTTCCCGCGCCGGCGGCGCTGCGCGGACGAGAGGATCCCAGCCTGAGAACACAACTTCCACGCCGTCCGGCGGCTCATCCGCCACCCAGCCCGCCGCGCTTCGTCAGCGAGGTATCGGTAGCCGAACGTCGGATCGTCGTGATGCGCGTCGTGCAGCGCGTTGATCCGATACGCGCGGAGCACGTCCGCATCCCGGATCGGGGCGTTGCGCCACCGATAGTAGGGCTGGCGAGCGAGCTTCAGAACCCGGCACGACACCGAGACGGGGATGCCGTCCGCGGCGAGCTCAGATACGAGCGGGTACGTCATTTTGGGGAGCCACCGAGTTTCAGGTTCGCCTGCGACAGATACGTCGCCGCCCGCCGGAGAACCTCGTTCTCCTGCTCGAGCAACCGGACCCGCTTCTTCAACTCGCGAGCCTCGGCAGCGTCCGCAGCCGTCTGACCGGGACGGTTGCCGTCCTCGACGTCTGCTTGGCGGAGCCAGTTCTGCAACGTCGCTTCGCTGATACCGAAGTCGACGGCGATCTGCTTGATGGTGATGCCGCTTTCGCGGCTACGAGCGACCGCGACGACATCCTCGCGGAACTCTCTGGAATAGGGACCGGGCATGATGACATCCTCCCCGTCAGCGCCTCGCGGCGCTAACGATCAGTTGTCACCGATCCGTTCCTCACGCCCGTCCTCGGGATGACCTCGACGAGCCCCGGATGCTAATCTGGTCTCTGGTGCTCCAACTGGCGCAGGTCTCCCTCTGCGTAGTTATTCCTCGCACTAAAGACCCAGGTCAGACTGCATCTGTTAGCCGGGGAACAGCCTTAGCACCAAATGTTCCGAAATCATCGGAACGCGGTGGAGTTCCGCTTCAACGTGTAGTTCTGGCTGGACACTAACGCAGCGCAGCCGGTCACTTCGACTGCGCTGCTTTTCTCTGTAACCGCACCACCGACAATCCGTGTCCGAGTCGCCACAGCCAGTCACGTGACCTTCAGAAGCGATGTCTGTGGTTCGTGGCACTGTGTCCGCATGGAACCCACATCGATCACCGAACAGGCCGAGCGGATCCTTCACGACGTCGCCTCGACGCTCATGACTCCCGCTGCCGGCGAATGTCTCGTCTGCTTCGTGGCTCGCCAACTCGACGAGTTCGGGTGCAACAGCACCCACCGATTCGCATCCCACTATCGAGATCGCGTTGCCCCTCGCGCCACCGCACTGCTCGCGCGGCTCTCGGCGATGGGCGCGTGCTGTTGCGATTGCGAGATGTTCATGAATACCTACGAGCCCGCCCCACGACTGTGGACGCAGGCGTATGAATCCGTCGACTCGGACGGTTATGGCGCGTGGGCTGATGCCAAGCCGCCCGACACGATGCCCCCGTGCGCAACAACGCGACGGGGCTCGACTAAACCGTGTGCGAACTGGGTACGACTCTCCCGCTCGCGGGACCGGTGATTCGACTTCGGAATGCGCTGGAGGTCAGCGTTCTGAGTGCGTATGTCGCACTAGGCAATGCAGAGTGACGTCTCGCCTCGCAGGTTATCCACTCCGCGGCATACCGAAGGGTTATCCACAGATCCCCGGTTAGGCCCGGTGAGATGTCGCGCACTCGGCAGGATCGACACATGGGAATCAGATACTACGCATACGCATTCGACGCAGACATGACCGCACTCGCGCTGGCAGATCCGCTGAGTTTCATCAGCGACGACCCACTGGCTGACGCCTGGGGCATGCCTCACGGTGCGCAGGTGGCCGTCACGAGCTTCGTGCAGTCGGTGCCTAAGGCGGACATGTTGTACCTGGACAAGGCATGGTCCTCGATGCAGGTGCTGACTGCTCCGAGTAGGGCAGGTGAGACGCCCCGACCCGCTTACCGAATGTTCGAGGGGCAGGTCACCATGAACGGCCATGGATGGCTTCCCTGGACGCGAGCGATTACACCTGAGGAGGCCGTGGAGATTGCCGAAGATCTCGTTGAATTCCAGCACAGTGTGAGCGACGACAGGGCGACGGACCAGGACGTGCGTTACGTTCTCGACTTCCTGCAACGCGCTGTGGAGTTCCTGACGCAGGTCGCGGCGTCGAATCGCGGGTTCGTGTACATGATCGGTTAGCGACTGGGCCGACGGCTCTGCTGCACGAAACCTGGCAGTCCGATCACCCATGCGCAAGATCCCGAGATCCCGGGCCGTGGCGCGCCAGATGCTGCTCAGTGTGGCGACGTCGTTGAATTCAGGTCTTACAACTCAGCACCTGCCCCCCTCGCCACGGCCTGACGTTACATGTAACATCCGGCTATGGCAGTCAACGAGCGGGTAGGAGCGCATCGGGATCGGATGCGCCAACGAGGGTTTCGACTCGTGCAGGTGTGGGTTCCTGATGTGCGGTCTGACACATTCGCCTCAGAAGCCCATCGGCAGTCCATAGCGATAGCTGCTGCGGAACGTGCGACCGACGACCAGTCCTTCATCGAAGCCGTATCGGTCGAGTGGGACGAATGATCAGGGGCGAGATCTGGACGGTCGCGGGTGGAGTTTACAGTTCCAAGCCGTGTCCCGCGGTTATCCTGCAAGACGATCGATTTGACGGCACAGACGCTGTAACCGTGTGTCCGTTGACGTCGACAGATGTTTCCGCTCCTCTGATGCGATTGCCGCTCGGGGCGGATGTCTTGTCCGGTCTCGACGCCGCAAGTTTTGTCATGGTCGACAAGATGACAACGGTGCGACGGTCGAACGTGTCACAGCGCGTCGGGCGTCTATCGGCCAGGCAGTTGGTTGACCTCGAACGCCTGGTGATGGTGTTTCTTGGACTTGCAGACTGACCCGCCCCAAGACTTTGGCTGTACCGCAAAGCGGTGGAGTTCCGCTGCAACAACCTGTTCTTGCTAGGCGTAGTGCTTCGATTACCGGTCAGGAACGGTGCTCACTTGCTTCGCCGGTACGCCAACGACCACGGCCCTCGCCGGCACGTCCTTGGTGACGACGGCCCCTGCGCCCACGACGGCGCCATCGCCGATGGTCACACCCGGGAGCACCGTCACGTTGGCCCCGAACCAGACGCCCCGGCCGATGACGACACGCGCTGGATGCATGTCAGCTCGTCGGCTCGGCACCATGTCGTGGTTCAACGTCGTGATGACGGCGTTGTGACCGATGAGGGATCCGTCGCCGATCTCGATTCCACCCTGGTCTTGGAATCGGCAGCCGCTGTTGACGAAGACATCCTCACCGAAACGGATGTTCTTGCCGAAGTCGGCGCTGAACGGCGGGAAGAGCCGGAAGGAGCCGGCGACTGGGCGCCCGGTCAACTCGCTCATGAGGGCCCTCACCTCATCGGGGGAGTGATAGCGCCCGTTGAGCTCGGCTGTGATCCGCAGCGACTCCTGGCTTGCAGCGTGCATGGCCGCGTGGTGAGGCGAGCCTCCGGGGATCGTCTCCCCGGAGTTCAACGCCGTCAAAAGGGCGTCCAGTCCGTGAATTTCAGCCATGTACCCACGGTATCGCGCCGTAGAACGCCAGGCACGTGTCCCTCTCCAAGGATGTCTGCGGACCCAGAAGCCCTACTTCGTGCTGCGGAGGCCATCGGCGGCGGCTCGTCGCTATCATAGGGACCTTGAGGAATCACATGCTGACGGCCGTCACACATGTCTCAGGTGCGCTGGATCCGGTTCGGGGACACAGCGGATCGACACGAGAATCGGATCCAGAGTGGACTACGCGGCACGGCAACAACGGGCTCAACAACTCGTGCAGGAGATAGGCCTTCCGCGTCCCCTGAACTCGGAACTCCTGCACCACCACATGGAGCAGATCCGTGAGAAGAAGATCGTCATCATGCAGGCACCGCAGGGGATGGTCGACCAAGGAATCTGCGCGCTCTGGCTCGAGGTATCGGGTGAGGGATTCGAGCGAATCCACTACGCGCCAACGGACTCGGCCGTACACCGGCAGCAGTTCGTGAATCATGAATTCGGTCACATGATCCTCAATCACAAGAAGGTGATCATGCCCGCCGACAGAGTCGCACTTCTCGCACCCCTCGTCCCGATGCACGCCATCGTCTCTGCCCTCTCCAGAGGGAGCTTCACCGACGAAGAAGAAGCACTGGCGGAAGCCATCGGGGACGAACTCGCGATGATCCTTCGGAAGGACGCATCCATGAGCCGGCGCGACGCCGAGACCGGATTCGGGCAGATTCTCTGATGTTCGCGCTGATCGAAACTGCGATGCTCGCAGCGCTGTGGGGCACGACCCTTCTGCTTGCGCCCAGCGCGCTCCGCGGGAAACGACGTCTGCTGTTCTGGTTCATGCTGGCCTTCGCCGTCACCATGTCGCTGGTCTCCGACGAACCGTATGCGGTCGTCGATGAGCTCCTGGGCGGAGCCGACATCACATATTTCATCCTCCATGCGACGGTGATCATTTGTGTCGCCCTCTTCGACACCCTCATCCAAACGGCTGTCTCCCGGGCCGGGCTGACCTCGATTCGAAAACGATGGGCCCTGTGGGGAGCGACCGGACTGATCCTTCTCCAGGCCGGTCTGTTCTTCGCCAACGATTGGGAGATCGACAATATCCAGTTGATCGGCCCCGGCGACTGGAGTCAGCTGGTCTACAGTTTCACGACCTGGATTGCCCTGATCGTTCTCGCGTTTTCGACAATCGCCGCGTGCTCGACGGATTTCAAGCGTCAGTCGGACACATCGCTCAAGAGCGCCCTCGTGATCATCTCAGCCGGTTGCGCGGTCGTATCGCTCTACGTCGTCATCCAGATGGGTGTGGCGATTGACCGGGCCACAGGCGGCACCACTCTCAGCCCGACGGTTGACTTCTTGTCCGTGACCAGCTCGCTTCTCGCTCCCCTCTTTCTGGCGCTCGGCCTCGGTCTCCGCCTGCTGATCGGAGCTTCCCAGAACCTGAGCGATGCGGCCAGGAGCCGGCGGCTGCTGTGGCAGGTCACCCCCCTCTGGGAGCGGTTGCTTGCTGATCGACCTGAACTCAGCATTGAAGTATCGACATCGCGGGTTGCGCTCTGCATCCGCGGAAGCCACGCTGTGCACCTCCACCGACGCTACGTCGAGGTGCGCGACTGTCTTCTTCTGAACCCCGACATTTCACTGTCGGCAGGCGAGGTCACACTCATCGAGAGAATCGAAGAGCACATTCGTCTGGCATCAGCTGCATCCCGCGGAACCACCAAGGACTCGAGGACCGATGATTACCAAAATGCCTGATGGAGCGGGTGGGGCGGGATCCCCACCGCCCACGCCGCAACAGGAGCTCGCACGCAAGCTGAACCTGTTGCTTGACGTCGTCGTTGCCGAAGGAAACACGCCCTATACCTATCGGGAGATCGCCGCCGGTCTCACCACCAAGAAGGTTTCGCTTTCGAGGGCCCGCTGGCAGTACATGATCAGGGGAGAGGGGCCGCTGGTCAGTGACGTGCCGCTTCTCACTGAGATCGCACACTTTTTCGGGATTGCCCCGGAGTACCTGCTCGGGTCAGACGATGATCTGCCGGAGCGTATCGACTCACAGTTGGAGTTGGTCCGCATGATCCGAGTCAAGCGAGTCATCAACTTCGCGGCCCGCACCCTGGGGGATACGTCACCAGAAGCTCTTCGAGAGATCACGAAGCTTCTTGAGAACGGGTTGCCCGACCGCTCGGACCTGACCGACAAGTAGCCGCACGCCCCCACCGAATAGAAACCGCTTAGAACGCGGCGCCGGACCAGCGGTAGGCAGGGTGGTGGTCCCCGTGCCGATAGAGGTAGGGTTAGACATGTCCAAGGGGGGACAAGGGCAGAGGTGCACCGGGAACCAGGGGACGGTTCTTGGGGGGACGGCGCACTCTGTGATCAACGGTTTTGTGGTGGGCTGCGTTCCATCCAGAACGTCCCGCCGCGTGGGGGGACGCGGCGGGACGCAACGCGACCAGTGGCGTGGGGGGACGCCTCAGGTCGCTCACCAATTCTACGGGCGACCGCAGAAGTTCCGGGTCAGATTCTTGTCGGAGTGATCCGTGGGCCACGGTTCGTTGTCTCACGGGTTGTGGGCGTGGCGGCGCGGCTCGGAGAAGGCCAGCATTGACGTATGCCTGGACGGACTCTTCGACGCCTTGCCCAACGTCTGGGTGGCACCCGCCTGGGCGTCGTGGCGATTGGCCGCGTGGTCTCGCCGCTCCAGCGCTGGCTGTATCGCACCACCGGCGGACGCATCTCGTTGACCGGCCGGGCACCAGTATTGCTGCTGACAACGACTGGACGTCGCACCGGACTTGAGCGCACGGTCCCGCTGCTCTATCTGCGCGCCAGCGGGTGCCTCGTAGTCTGCAACGTCAATCCAGGCTTTGAGGGTCCCAACCCGTGGGTGCTCAACCTGCGAGCCCGGCCTCGCGCCACGGTGCAGGTGGGTAGGGAGACCTTTGCGGTGACCGCGCGCGAGGCGACCGCTGAGGAGATCGACCGCTATTGGCCGCGGCTGACACAGATCTGGCCCGCCTACCGGGCTTTCTTCGAGGCCGGCGGAAAGAGGTCAGTCTTCATCCTCGCCCCGACCCAGCCGCGTTGATCCGGCGCTGTCCGTCTATCGTGAGGGTATGAGTCCCGGCCCGAGCGTGCGTGTCGTGTTACCGCACCAGCTCTTCGGTCAACATTTCGACGCTGCCGACGGCGCGGTGTTCGTGTTGATCGAGCACGACCTGCTCTTCCGTCAGTACCGGTTCCACTCTCACAAGCTGGTGCTGCACCGCGCCTCGATGGCACGCTTCGCCGACCGCTTACGCGAGCACGGCTACGAGGTTGTCGAGCTCCAGAGTGATGCCTCCCGTAGCTCGCACGACCAGCTCGCCGAGTTCGTGCGCCACCGCACGCCGGCTCGGGTGACCTGGTTCGACGTCGTCGACGACTGGCTCGAGAAGGACCTGCTCGCAGCTCTGGCTGACGGCGGCTACCGGATGCGCCGCGACGACCTGCTGGAGACGCCGAACTTCCTCACCGATCGGGCTCAGATCGATGAGTGGTTCTCCGAGAACAACCCCCGCATGCAGGAGTTCTACATCTGGCAACGACGTCGACTCGACATCCTGCTCGACGACGGCAGGCCGGTTGGCGGCAAGTGGTCCTTCGACGCCGACAATCGCAAGAAACTCCCGCGCGGGTACACCCCCCAACCCGTGGGCCGCTTTGCCCGTCACCCCGTGCTGCAGCGCGAGGGCACCTTCGACTTCGACGCGCTCGCGGCGGACGCGGCGGACGCGGTGGTCGTCGACGTGCCCGACGAGGTCACCCGCGCGATCGCGTGGGTCAGCGCCGAGTTCCCGGATGCGCCGGGCGACCCGCACCTGTTCGCCTGGCCGACCACGGCCGCCGAAGCCCGTGAGCACCTGCAGGAGTTCGTGCGGGACCGCTTGACCGACTTCGGCCCGTACGAGGACGCGATCTCTGCCACGCATCCGTTCATCAATCACGGCCTGCTCACCGGCGCGTTGAATGTCGGGCTGCTGGACCCGCGCGATGTTGTTGACGCGGTCCTGGAGGGCGCCGACGGCAACACCCCGCTCGCCTCGCTGGAGGGGTTTGTACGGCAGGTGATCGGCTGGCGGGAGTACATGCGCGCCACTTACCGAACCCGCGGCCGTGAGATGCGCACCGCCAACCGACTCGACCACCAGCGGGCGCTCGGGGACGGCTGGTGGGATGCCAGCACCGGGCTGGCGCCGGTGGACCTGGTCGTGTCCCGCGTGCTCGACACCGGGTACGCCCACCACATCGAACGGCTGATGGTGCTCGGCAACGCCATGGCACTGCTGCGCATCCACCCCGACGCGGTCTACGAGTGGTTCATGGAGATGTTCATCGACGCCTATGACTGGGTGATGGTGCCCAACGTCTATGCAATGAGCCAGTTCGCCGCGGGCGACGAGATCACCACCAAGCCCTACGTGTCCGGCAGTAACTACCTGCGCAAGATGTCCGACCTGCCGGCCGGCGAATGGATGGCCGACTGGGACGGGCTGTACTGGACCTTCATCGAGGACCACCGTGCGGTTTTCGCGGCGAACCCGCGCACGCGGATGGTCGTCTCGTTGCTGGACGGGATGGACGCGACCAAGCGCGACGACCACCGCCGCCGGGCCGCGGCGCTCCTGGACGCGGGGCAGGACACCGGGTTGCTGGCGTTGTCGCCGCGCTGAGCGGCCGCAGCGCCGGGCAATCGTGTGGGAGGCTGAGGCCAGCGGACGATGAGGCACGAAGGAGATCTGTGTGGCGAAAATTCGGGTGAGCAACGGTCGATTCGGGCTCAATTTTCTCGACGCCTTGAAGAAATCCAAGCCCGGCGACGTGCTGGTTCTGAGCGAGGGCGAGCACAGGGTGGACTCGGTGTACATCGCGAATCTGGAGATCATCGGTAGCGGTGATCCGAGCAAGGTCGTCTTACGCGGCTACTTCGATATCCAGGGCAGGTGCAAGATCACCAACGCCACGATCTGCGCGCCGCCCTTTCACAACGCCATTCATCTCAAGACCGCCGACGCCCATGTCGAGCTTGACGGCACCACCGTGTACGGCGAGCCGACATGGAAATACCCGGCGATCTACAGCAGTGCGGGCACTGTGGTGATGCGGCGCAGCACTGTCAGATTCAGCCCTTCGTCGGCGGGGGTCGTTATCGAGAACAACGCGCTGCTGCACGCCACCGATTCGACTGTTGCCGGGCTGCGCGTCATCGGCGCCAAAGCTGTGCTCATCAATGCCAGCGCCTTCAACATTGTTGGCCAGATGCGCGGTCAGATTGAGGCGTACGGCGTGCTGTCGGTCACCCCAGCCGAGGGTGAGCGTTCCCTCATCATCGAGAACGAGTCCGTCTGCGCGGTGGAGTCGTTGCGTGCTGAACAGGGGCCCTGGGAGGGACTCTGCGATGCCAGTGTGCTGCGGATCGGTCGGGTGGAGGTGCCCGACGATCAGACCTACGTGGTCTACAAAAAGGGGCGCGCGCTCGTCGAGACGGACAGCCCCGTCGTGACGATCTTCGACCCTGATGCCGAGCCCGCGCCAGAGCCCGCGATCGAGGGGACCGAGACCGCGCTCGACCGAGCCGTTGAAGTCGAGATCGCCCCACTGCTCGACCCCCTCAACGAGATCCTGGCGCTGACCGGACTGGCGACGGTCAAGGACCAGATTCAAGCGTTCACCCGGATGGTGCAGTTCAACCAAATGCGTGCACAGCGAGGGTTCAAGAGCACCGACATGACCATGCACAGCATGTTCTTGGGCAACCCGGGCACCGGCAAGACCACCGTGGCGCGTCTGCTCGGCACGGCACTGTTCCACGCCGGCGCGACGCAACGGGACGTGTTCGTCGAGGTCGGGCGCCGAGACCTGGTCGGTCAGCATCTCGGAGCATCCGCAAACCTGACTTCGGACGTTCTCGAGAGTGCGCGCGGGGGAGTGCTCTTCATCGACGAGGCCTACGCGCTTCACCAGAAGAACAACAACGAGTTCGCGCAGGAGGCTGTCGATACCATTCTCGCGTTTATGGAGAATAACCGCGACGACATTGTGATCATCTTCGCCGGCTATACCGACCGGATGCAGGACTTTCTGACCATGAACCCGGGCCTCAAATCCAGAGTTCCGAACCGGTTCGACTTCGAGGACTATTCCCCGGCCGAAGTCGCTGACATCGGTTACCAGAGCCTTCTGCGGGAGGACTACACAATCGACGAGGATCTGTACCAGCGCGTGGTCGCCGACAGATATGGCCGAACCACCGATAAGAGCAACGGCAGGTGGGTTCGGAACTTCAACCAGGATCTGATCACTCAGATGGCGCGCCGCGTGGTGAATGACCGGACGCAGGACTTCGACGACTTGGCCCGGATAACAGACGACGACATCTACTTGGTTGTCGGAGGCGACTCCGGCCAGAAGGACGCAAACGTACAAGTGCTCCTCGAACAGCTGGATGCCCTGACCGGGCTGACGGTTGTGAAGGACTGGGTGCGGAAACTAGTGAACCGGGTCGCGGTTGACCAACAGCGCATGCGGCTGGACGGTAGCGTGGCCCGGCCCACATACCACATGGTTTTCGCAGGAAACCCGGGCACTGGCAAGACAACTGTGGCGAAAATCATCGCGCAGCTCTTCTACAACCTCGGCATCCTCGAGACGGCCACCGTCAAAGTGGTAGACCGCAGCAGCCTGGTCGGCAGCTGGATCGGCCACACCGAGGAGAACACCACCAGGGCCGTCGACGAGGCTATGGGCGGGGTGCTTTTTGTCGACGAGGCCTACCAGCTGTATGTCGAGGACTCGAGGAATGACTTCGGCAGGCAAGCGATTGAAACGTTCATGACCCGTCTGGAAAACGATCGGGACAAATTCGTCGCCATCTTCGCCGGGTACACCGAGAACATGGACCGGTTCCTGAGCGCGAATCCGGGTTTGCGGTCCCGAATCCCGCTGACCATCGAGTTCCCCGACTTCAGCCCAGAGGACGTCGGCGAAATAGTCGTCGCCCGACTGAATGCGAGTTGGACGTTCGACGAAGTGTTGGTAGCGGGGTGCGCAGCGAAAACTTACGCGGCTCTGGACGAGAAAGACAGATCGAACGGGCGTTGGGCCCGCACCTTCGCCGAGCGCATCGAGGCGGAGCAGATCGAGCACGTTGCCGCACATGGCATCACCGGTGCCGAGATGACGCGCATCCCCGCCGAGGTCATCCAGTCACTGGTGTTCTAGCCGACGAGCAGCCGGTGCCGCTCGGTGGTGCCGTGGGATCGAAACCCTGCTCGATGGATGCCATCACGTCGCCTTCTGTTCGGGAACGGAAACCGGTCCTGCCAGTGAAGCCTTGGGCACGCAGGAATTCAAGGCCGACCGGCATGGCCGTCTCCGGTCGGGAGCAATGCGGTCAGTCGAGCATCCGCCGCATCAGGATGCGCGGGAAGCCGCCGGCGACGGAGCCGGTGTCTGCGGCCTTGACGAAGCCGGCTCGTTCGAACATGGCACGGGTGCCCACGTACGCCATGGTCAGGTCGACCCGCTTGCCGCCGTTGTCGACCGGGTAGCTCTCGACGCACGGTGCCCCGGATGCGCGGGCGTACGCCACGGCGCCCTCGATGAGCGCCGGTGTCACTCCCCGTTTGCGGTAGCCGGGGCGCACGCGCAGGCACCAGAGTGACCAAACCGGCAAGTCGTCGAGATGCGGGATCTTGCGCGAGGTGGCGAAAGGATGCAGCTCGGAACGCGGCGCGATACCCGCCCAGCCGGCCACCGCGCCGTCGATATGGGCGAGCACACCGGGTGCGAGCGGGCGGGCACACAGTTCCCGCACCTTGTCCGCCCTGGCGGTGCCGGTGAGGGCGCGGTTCTCGGTGGAACTGAGCCGCCAGGACAGGCACCAACAGACCGAGGATTCGGGCTTCTTCGGTGCGAACATCGTGGCCATGTCGGCGAAGTCGTGCGCCGGTGTGACCTCGATCACCATGGTGTCCCCTCCGTGCGCGTGGCTGCCTGAATGATAGGCAGACGCTCCCGCCCGCGGCAAGGGCGGGCGGCTACTCGCCGGAGAGGGCCAGGTTGACGAACGCGCGCACGGCCGCGGAGGCGTGGCGTTTGCGGGAGGCGGCCAGGTAGACGGTGAAGTCGGGCACATGGGCCACCGGCACGAGACGCACGTTCAGGGCCGTGTGGGCGGCGAACTCCGGCAGCAGCGCCACCCCGAGACCGTTGCTGACGTACTCGGCGGCGGTGCCGATGTCGGACACCTCGATCATCACCCGCCGATCCACCCCGGCGGCCCCGAACGCGTCGTCGACGATCTGACGGCTGGCGTAGCCGGGCGGCAGGTCGATGAACTCCTCACCGGCCAGGGCGGCCAGATCGACCCCCGGCGAGGCGGCGAGCGGATGCCGGGCCGGAACCACCAGCACCATGGGGGAGGAGGCGATCGGAACGGCGGAAAGCGTGGCCGGGATCGAGCCGCTGAGGGCGAGGAAGGCCAGGTCCAGTTCGCCGGTGGACAGCTCGTCGACCAGGTCGGCCGAGCCACGCCTGGCCGCGCGCAGCCGCACGCCAACGCCGGGGTGCCCGGTGCGGTACAGCCCGAGCAGCCGCGGCACGTTCACCAGCGTGACCGAGGTCATCAGGCCGATCACGATCGACCCGGTGATGGCCTGGGTGGATTGCTGGGCCACGTCGCGCACCTCGTTCACCGCGTCCAGAGCAGCACGCACCTTGGGGAGCAGCAGCTCGCCGGTGGAGGTGAGCCGGATCTGCCGACGACTGCGGTCGAACAGTTCCACACCGAGGTCGCCCTCGAGGGAGCGCACGCCGGCGGACACCGCTGACTGGGCGATGGTGAGGCGTTCGGCGGCGCGGGTGAAGTTGAGTTCGCCGGCGACGGCGCTGAAGAATTCGAGCTGCCTGAGGTCCATCCGTCAATCATCTCATTTGCAGATCATTGTCATCCGTTATCGGCGTTGTTTCTTATCAGTGGCGGCGGGACGATGGATACAGACGCCGGTGAGGCCGGCACCCTGGAGGCACGACATGGCGACCCCGTCACCCGTTTTGAACACCGGCGCTGCCGAGCGCACCGTGAGCACCGACACACGCTCCGAGCACCACGACGCCTTCGGCTCCGGTGCCCTGGGGGCCTCGCGGCGCTCGGCCGACCGGGTGGTGGAATGCCTGAACGCGTACGGCGTGCAGTGGATCTTCGGCGTGCCAGGCGCCAAGATCGACCCGGTGTACGACGCCCTCCTCGACGGCGGCCCGCAGATGATCGTGGTGCGGCACGAGCAGAACGCCGCCTTCATGGCCGCGGCCGTCGGCCGACTCACCGGCGAGCCGGGTGTCGTACTCGTCACCAGCGGCCCAGGCACCGCCAACCTCGCCACTGGACTGCTCACCGCCACCACCGAGGGCGACCCGCTCGTGGCCATCTGCGGTGCCGTATCGCGCGGCGACCGGCTCAAGCGCACTCACCAGGCGATGGATGCCGTTGGCATGCTCAGCGCCGTCACCAAGTCCGCCGGCGAGGTCGGCACCGCAGACAACGTGCCGGAGGCCATCGCCAACGCCTTCCGCCAGGCCGTGCAGGAGCCCAAGGGCGCGGCGGCCGTGGTGCTGCCGTACGACGTGCTCACCGATTCCACCACGGTGTCGATGACGACGCCGCACCCCGTGCCGCAGATGGGTGCCGCCCCGATGGACAGCATCACCCGGGCCGCCGAGCTGCTGCGCGCGGCACAGTTCCCGGTCATCCTCGCCGGGGCCCGCTCGGGTTCCGACCGGGCCGTGGCCGCTCTGCACCGGTTGCTCGGCGCCGCCAAACTCCCGGTGGTGGAGACCTTCCAGGCCGCTGGTGTGATCTCGCACGAGCTCGAGGAGCACTACCTCGGCCGGGTCGGCCTGTTCCGCAACCAGCCCGGCGACGTGCTGCTGCACAAGGCCGACCTGATCCTGGCGATCGGCTACGACTTCGTGGAGTACGAACCGGCCAAGTGGAACAAGGACCACCTGCGCCGCATCATCCACCTCGACGAACTGGCTGCAGACCTCGACGACTACTACCGCCCCACGGTCGAGCTGCGCGGTGACGTGGCCGAGACGATGGATGCGCTCGCCCGCCAGATCGATGGCCTCGCCCTCTCGGCATCCGCGTCTGCCGTTGTCGCCACCGAGCGCGCCCGCCTGGCCGAGGCCGATGACCCCATCCACCGGGATGACGAGCTGGACGGGGTGCACCCCGCCGAGCTGACCCTGAGGATGCGCGCCCTGCTACCCGATGACACCACCGTGCTGTGCGATGTGGGCTCACACTACATCTACATGGCCAGGCACTTCCGCACCTATCACCCGCGCACCCTGCTGTTCTCCAACGGTCAGCAGACCCTGGGTGTTGCGCTGCCTTGGGCGATCGCGGCCACGCTGGTGCGCCCCGGCACCCCGGTGGTCTCGGTGTCGGGCGACGGCGGTTTTCTCTACTCCGCCATGGAACTGGAGACCGCCGTGCGGCTGGGCTCGACATTCACCCACATCATCTTCAACGACGGCACCTACGACATGGTCGCGTTCCAGCAGCAGGGCAAGTACGGCCGCACCTCCGGCGTGCAGCTCGGCGACTACGACGCCGTGAAGTACGCCGAATCGTTCGGTGCGCATGGCCACCGGGTGACCCATCTCGACGACTTCGCCGCGGTTTTGGAGCAGGCCATGAACGAAGACGGTCCGAGCATCATCGACGTGCGGGTGGACTACCGCAACAACCGGGATGAACTCATGGCCGACCTGGAAAGCGATGTGCTGCTGTGAACGACATCGCGGCACCCGCATTCACGGTGTCCAGGCACGAGATCTTCCAGACCAGCCTGATGAGCGCCCTGCTCGACGGCGTGTACGAGGGTGAGATGACGGTGCGTGACCTGCTCGGTCACGGCAGCTTCGGCATCGGCACCTTCAACGGCCTGGACGGCGAGATGCTCATCGTCGACGGTAAGTGCTACCAGCTGCGTGCCGACGGCGGCGTGACGAAGGCCGACCTGGGCGCCTACACGCCGTACGCCGTGGTCACGAACTTCGTGCCGCACATCGAGAGCCAATTGCCCGACAACGTGGTGCGCTCCGAGGCATCGGCGTTCATCGACCACATGACGGCATCCGAGAACTACATGTACGCACTGCGCATCGACGGTGACTTCGAGTGGATCCGGATGCGCACCGTGGTGAAGCAGGAAAAGCCGTACCGGCCGATGGTGGAGGCGACCGACGAGGACGCCATCGTCGAACTGCACGACGTCTCCGGCTCCCTGGTCGGTTTCCGCACCCCCCTCTACGAGCAGGGCATCGGCGTGCCCGGCTGCCACACCCACTTCATCACCGACGACCGCACCGGCGGCGGTCACGTGCTCGACTTCAAGCTGAAAAGCGGCAGCGCGGCCCTCTGCCTGGGCACCGATCTGCGGCTGCAACTGCCGCTGACGGATGCGTTCCGCGACGCCAACCTGTCACCGGAAGACCTCGCCAGGCAGCTGGCCAAGACCGAGCAGCACGCCTGAGATCGCTAAGGTCGATGGCATGACACTTCACGGGGGCGAAGAGACCGATCCGCTGGCGACGGGCATAACCTGGACGCCCGACGACCTCACGATGGGGGAGCGGGCTCAGCTGATGGTGGTGCAGCAGGCCGGACGCCTGGAATTCAACTGGATGATCCCGTCGACCGCCGCAGCCATCGAGCTGGTGCTCCTCGGCAAGATCGGCCCGGTTGCCGACCGTTCGTTCTTCAACGGTGTGACCCCGTGGAAGATCGTCGGGCTAGACGTCAGCCCCACCGGCAATCCTGTGCACGACGCGGCGCTGCAGCCGTTCATCGGCCGAAACAAGCCGCTGCGGTCGGACCGCTACCTGGCCAAGATCGGCTATGCCGTTGCGGCGGCCGTGAAGGATGAGCTCGTGCGCCGAGGCATGGTGACCAGCGTGGGCGACTTCGACCACAGGGGCGGGTATCTCGCGATCGAAGACGAACGGGCCGTCGCCATCGCCAAACACCCGGCCTATCGGGCACGGTCGATGCCCGAGATCGTGACCGAGCCCCGGTGGGGCGGGATCGTGGACGCGCTGCGCAACAGCGGCGAACGGTACAAGGGCGAACTCGGCCTGCAGTCCCGCATCCGGTGGGAGTGGTACCCGGCCGAGCACCGCGACGCCATCGAAGCGCTGCTGGCCGGGGAAAACCTCAACACCGCCACCCAGTAACGCACCTCGGTGGCGGGGATTGGCGGCTGGGACGGCTAGTGGCCGCGGGCCAGCCAGTCCGGCAGGTCGGGGGCCTCTGCGCCGATCGAGGTCGACTCACCGTGCCCGGTGTTCACCACGGTGTCGGCCGGCAGACTGAGCAGCTTGCCCGTGATCGACTCGATAATGGTGGGGAAGTCGCTGTACGAGCGGCCGGTGGCGCCTGGTCCGCCGTGGAACAGAGTGTCACCGCTGAACAGGGTGCCGAAGGCGGGCGCGTACAGGCAGACCGAGCCGGGGGAGTGCCCCGGCGTGTGGATCACCTGCAGCTCGATGCCGGCCACCGCGATCCGGTCACCGTCCGCGAGCTCCCGCTGCGGGGCGGCATCCGGGTAGACGACCTCCCAGAGCATCCGGTCATCCGGGTGCAGGTAGACCGGTGCGCCCGTGGCGGCCGACACGGCCCCGGCGGCGCCGATGTGGTCGTTGTGCGCGTGGGTGCTGAGGATGCCCAGCAGGGTGCGATCGCCGACCGCCGCCAGGATCGCGTCGGCGTTGTGGGCGGCGTCGATGACGACGCACTCGGTGTCGTCGCCGACGATCCAGACGTTGTTCTCCAGCGCCCAGCTGCCGCCGTCGAGGTCGAAGGTGCCCGCGGTGACGAGGTGCTCGATGCGTGCGCTCATTACAGCACCACCACCGAACGCAGCACGTCGCCGGCGGCCATCTTGTCGAACGCCGCCTCGATCTCGTCGATACGGATGCGCTCGCTCACGAACTCCCCGAGCGGCAGGCGACCCTGCAGATACAGCTCGGTGAGCATCGGGAAGTCCCGCTCCGGCAGGCAGTCGCCGTACCAGGAGCTCTTGAGCGAGCCGCCGCGACCGAAGACATCGGCGAGCGGGATCTCAAGCATCATCTCGGGGGTCGGCACGCCGACGAGCACCACGGTGCCGGCCAGGTCGCGGGCGTAGAACGCCTGCCGCCAGGTCTCGGGGCGACCGACCGCGTCGATGACCACGTCGGCGCCGAAGCCGCCGGTGAGCGCCTGCACGGCCGCGACCACGCCGTCCTCGTCGAGGTCAGCGGAGTCGATGGTGTGGGTGGCGCCGAATTCGGTGGCCTTAACCAGCTTCTTGGCGTCACGGTCGATGGCGATGATGGTGCTCGCGCCGGCGAGCTTGGCGCCCACCACGGCCGCGTCACCCACGCCGCCACAGCCGATCACGGCCACCGAGTCGCCCGCGCTGACGTTGCCGGTGTTCATGGCTGCGCCGATGCCGGCCATGATCCCGCAGCCGAGCAGTCCGACCGCGGCCGGGTCGGCGTCCGGGTTCACCTTGGTG
Source organism: Cryobacterium inferilacus (assembly GCF_019599185.1). Taxonomy (GTDB): domain Bacteria; phylum Actinomycetota; class Actinomycetes; order Actinomycetales; family Microbacteriaceae; genus Cryobacterium; species Cryobacterium inferilacus. The sequence continues at coordinate 114,903 of NZ_JAIEUL010000008.1, forward strand.
CACTGACGTTCGTGCACGAGGGTCTTCTCGGCGAACGCGCCGATGCCCAGCGCCGGGCTGAGCTCGGTGCCGTCGACCAGGGTCATCTTCTGGCTGGCGTTGAAGGTGTTGAAGCAATACCAGGGTTCTGCGCGCTTGCAGGCGCGGCAGTCGCCGCAGACGGCGCGCCAGTTGAGTACGACGAAGTCGCCGACGGCGACGTGGGTGACGCCGTCACCGATCACGCTCACCCGGCCGGCGGCCTCGTGGCCGAGCAGGAACGGGAAGTCGTCGTTGATGCCGCCCTCCTTGTAGTGGAAGTCGGTGTGGCAGACGCCGCAGGTGTCGATGTCGACGATGACGTCGCCGGGTCCTGGATCGGGGATGACGATCTCGGTGAGCTCGACGGGAGCCCCCTTCGAACGGGCGATTGCGCCTGTGACGGTGATGGGCATGGAGCTCCTCGTGAGTGGCCGGGGCAGCCGATATCGGCAGGGTACCAACCTAGCGAAGCATCCTGACCGGGTGCTGGCGGCACTCGGCGACGCGGATGCTCACCGTGTCGCGCCTGCCCAGTCCAACAGCTTCTCGACCGGCCAGGTGGTGACGATGCGCTCAGCGGGCACTCCCGCGGCGGCGGCCCGTTCGGCCCCGTAGGCCAGGAAGTCGAGGTGGCCTGGCGCGTGCGCATCCGTGTCGATGCTGAACAGGCAGCCCGCGTCCAGGGCCAGCCGGATCAGCTCGTCCGGCGGGTCCTGACGTTCCGGCCGGGAATTGATCTCGACCGCGACGGCGTGTTCGGCACAGGCCGCGAACACCTTCCGGGCATCGAAGGTCGACGGCGGTCGGGTGCCGCGGGATCCGCTGAGCAACCGCCCGGTGCAGTGGCCGAGGATGTTGGTGTGCGGGGCGCGGATGCCGGCGAGCATCCGCCTGGTCATGCTGAGCGAGTCCGCGCGCAGCTTGGAGTGCACGCTGGCGACGACGATGTCGAGCCGGGCGAGCAGCTCCGGGGTCTGATCGAGGCTGCCGTCTTCGAGGATGTCGACCTCGATCCCGGTGAGCAGCCGTGCGCGGCCGCCGGCATCGGCGGCGGCGCCGTTGAGATCGGCCACAACCTCAAGCTGTTCGGCCAACCGTTCGGCATCGAGCCCGCTCGCGACGGTGAGGTTGGGGGAATGGTCGGTGATCGCCTGGTAGTCCCTGCCCAGGGCGGTGGCGGCGGCGCGCATCAGCTCGATGCTGGTGGTGCCGTCCGACCAGTCGCTGTGGGCATGCAGGTCGCCGTGGAGGAGGGCGAGCAGGTCGTGGCCGCCGGAGCTGAGCGGTTCGGCGCCGCGCTGCCTGAGGTTCTCCAGGTAGTCGGGTACGACGCCGTCCACGGCCTGCCCGATCACCTCGGCGGAGCGGCCGCCGATGCCCTTCAGACTGGTCAGTCGCCCGGTGCGCGCCCGATCGGCCAGCTCGGCCGCCGGTAGCGACTGGACGATGCCAGCCGCCCTCCGAAATGCCTGCACCTTGAACGCCGGCGCGAGTTCGCGTTCCAGCCAGAAGGCGATCTCGTTGAGGGCGTCGACGGCATCCATGCAGCCATCATCGGCCCGAACCGGCTGTGCGCGCGAGTGCGGGTCGGCGAGCTGCCGTCAGGCGACCTCGAAGTGGGCCACGATCAGCTCGCGGTCGATCAGGAAGGTGTCATCTTCCGGGTAGAACACGGCGAGCTCGATGTCATCACCGGCGAAGGCTGCGATGTGTGTGTACGAGCGCCAGAACGAGACCGTGCGCACCTCGCAGCGGCCGTCGGGCAGATCACGGAAGACGGTGACCGCACCCAGGTTGCCCGGTGTGGACCGGTAGTCCGCCAGGCCGGTGCGTTCGAGGTAACTGGCGTATGCGGCGCGGGCTTCCGGCCGGATCCAGCCGGTCCAGCTGCGCATCACGCTTCCGGCGGGTACGTCCAACATGATGACCTCTTCCCTCCGGCACGATCGCTCAGCGTAGATCCGCACGGCCGGTTATCGCCATGCTGGCATCGACCCGCCCGGGTGCCAACGGGTGCGCGCCACCCCCGAATGGCCGGATGCGGCCGGCCGCTCCGAGCGGGTCGGTGGCAGAATGGCCCGATGACACTGCATCTCACCGGCGATGCCGCCGCCGATACCCTGCTCAGCGACGACCCCTTCGCCCTACTTCTCGGCATGCTGCTCGACCAGCAGATCGCGATGGAGACCGCGTTCGCCGGTCCGGCCAAGATCCGCGACCGGATCGGCAATCTCGAACCCAGAACCCTCGCCGACTACGATCCGGACGCTCTGGTGGAGGTTTTCCGACAGACCCCGGCGGTGCACAGGTACCCGGGCTCGATGGCCGGTCGAGTGCAGACCCTCGCCGGTGTCGTCGCCGACGACTGGAACGGTGACGCGGCCGCGATCTGGACCGCCGACGATCCCGACGGTGCCGAGGTGCTGCGCCGGCTCAAGGCCCTGCCCGGGTTCGGGGAGCAGAAGGCCAAGATCTTCCTCGCCCTGCTCGGCAAGCGGCTCGGGGTGTCTGCGGCGGGCTGGCGCGAGGCATCCGCCCCCTACGGCGAAGAGGGCTCGCATCGGTCGGTGGCCGACATCGTCGACCCAGAATCGCTCGCCAGGGTGCGGGAGAGCAAGCGGGCGGCGAAGGCGACGGCCAAGGAGACGGCCGCCGGCTCGACCAAGAAATCCCGCTAGGCCAGGCCGGTTCGCCCGGTGCGGCGGTGAGTCGACCGGGCCAGTTGGCGGTCAGGCCAGTTCGTCGCGACGGATGTGCGCGACGCTGGCGTGCTCCACCGCCCAGTCCAACGCGTAGTCGGCCACTGCCTCCCAGCCGGGTTCGCCGCAGGTCCAGTGTGAGCGGCCAGGGAACTCGTGGTAGTCGGTGATCGCCGTGGACTTGCCGTAGTGCTCGGCGTTGGACCGGTTCACCGAGGGCGGCATGATGTGGTCGTCGCCGCCGGCGATGAAGAGCAACGGTGCCCGGTCGCTCTGGGAGTAGTCCACCCAGGTTTCCTGCTTGCCCGGCTTGAAGTTCGCGATCAACCCGTACGCCCAGACCCAGTTGCCCGGTGCGGGGATGTGGTAGCGCTGGTAGACGGCGTCGGAGTCCTCGCGGCTGAGGGTGTTGGCGAAGACGTAGTGGAACTGCTCGGCCGTGTAGCCGACGGCCCGGTGGTAGTTCGCCGGGTTGGACAGGATCGGGAAGAACGATCGGATCTGCGACGGCGGCGTGACCCGCACACCCTCCGTCGGTGCCGAATTGATGGCCACGGACGCCGCACCGAGCCCGCGGGCGGTGAGGAGCTGGGTCAGGGTGCCGCCGAAGGAATGGCCCATGATGATGGGCGGGGTGTCGAGCGACTCGATCACCGCGGCGAGGTGGTCGACTGTCTCTGGCACGGTGAGGTCAGCGATCAGGTCGGGGTTGTCCCGCAGGGCCTCGACCTCCATCTCGAAGCCGGGATAGCCGGGGGTGAGTACCCGATAGCCCTTGGCCTCGTAGTAGGGAACCCACTGTTCCCAGCTGCGTGGCGTCATCCAGAGTCCGTGGATGAGAACGATGGTGTCGGGGGTTAGCGTGTCGTGGGTCACAATGGTCCCTTCCGCTTCGTGGTGGTGGCCGCTGTGTCGTGGTGGGGCGTGGGGCGGATCGATGAGGACGAGGGCACAGATGCGCCGAATCTAACCCGCTACCCGCGCCCAGACAACCCCGGAGGTCGGCCGGCGATGGCACCCCGAGCGGGAGAATAGAAGCAGCCGAGTGGCATGGTGTCACCGGTCGAGGAGTGTGCAGTGGGTCCCCATTTCAGCGAGCAGGCATTCGACTTCCTGGAGGAACTCGAGCATCGCAACAACCGCGAGTGGTTCCAGGAGCACAAACCGGTCTATGAGACCGAGCTGAAGGCCCCCATGCTCGAGGTCATCGAGGCGATCAACGCCGGGCTGAGCGATATCGCGCCGGACTATGTGCGTCCGCCGGCCAAGGCGATGCTGCGGATCTACCGCGACGTGAGGTTCTCCAACGACAAGACCCCGTACAAGACCCATCTCGCCGCGAGTTGGCCGCGTCAGGGTCTGGAAAAGGCCGGTGGCGCCGGGTTCTTCCTGCAGGTGGGGGTGCACGGCGTGATGGTGGCCGGCGGTGCGTACTCGCCGGGCCCGGCGCAGTTGCGGGCCATTCGGGAGTACCTGCTCGAGCACCACGCCGAGGTGCGCGCGCTGCTCACGGACGCCACGCTGACCGGGCTGGCCGAGCCATTCGACGGGCGTCCGTTGCTGCGTGCGCCGCGGGGCTTCGACGCCGAGCATCCGGCCGCCGATCTGCTCCGGGTGCGCAGCTGGGCGCAATTCGCGCTGATGCCGGGGGATGCGGCGCTGAACGCCGACTTCGTCGACCGCGTGCTGGAGAGGTTCAGGGCGCTGGCTCCGTTCATCGAGCTGCTCAACGTGGTGCTGGCCGCGGCCACGCCGCTGGCGGTAGAGACGGGGACCGGGCGCCGGCGGGCCGCGGGGAGCCGTCCGTAGCGGGCGAAGCCGACCATGCCGTAGGCCCTGGCCGTCCGAAGTGCGCGAGAATGGGCTCAAGAGCGGGCTCGGCCGAATCGGTCCAACGGGCCCTCGAAGGAGAAGTCAATGGATGACCCTCGTGCCAAAATGGCGGGCAACCGCCTGCTCTCTCTGGGCGCACCGCAGGCCGACTGGACCAAGGCGCCCGGTCGGGTGCCCGGCTTCTGGATTTCGCTGCTCGGCCTGATGCTGGCCGTGCTGTTTCCGGTGCCGGCGCTGGTCGTGGCCGCCGTCGGCCTGATGTTCACGCTGCAGGCCCGCCGGGTCATTCCCGCCGGCGCGGTGGGAAGCGGTCTCTGCCTGGCCGCCCTCGTGCTGTCCGGGGTCACTCTGGCGGTGGTGGTGCTGCGCATCGTGCTGTCGATCGTGCTCTGACCCGCGGCTGGCGATCGCGGAGGAGGGTGATGTCTCATCCAACATCGCCGGCGGCGGCGCGACGGGAGCAGCGTGCGGGTCTCGCCGGAGTGATCGGCGCGGTGCTCTTCGTGCTGGCGGGGGCGGCTGGTTTTGTGCTGGAGACGACGGCACGTACCGAGGGTATGGACGACGGCGACAATCCAGCCGAGGGCCTGGCGCTGTTTGCCGTGAACCCGAGCGCGTACTCGTTGTCCGGCTTGGCCCTCTCCACGTCGGCCATTGCCCTGCTGCTGCTGCTGGTGCTCACGGTGGCCGAGACGGCTCTGCGCTCGGCACGGCCGCTGTACGCCCGCTTCGTCACGGGCCTCGGGCTGATCTCGGTGGTGCTGTTCTTCCTGGCCGGGGTGATCCGGCTGCAGGCTCCGGGCACGGTGACCCACATCGCCAGCCTCGACCGTGACTGGGGGCTCGCCGCCTACCTTGCGGTGCAGATGTCAGGCACGCAGGGGGCGTTGTCCGCCGCGATCTTCGCCTGTGCGCTCTGGAGCACCGGGCTGTGCGTCGCGTCCGCCCGGCCCAGGTCGCTGCCCGTGGCCGTGCTTGTTCTCGGCGTGCTGCCCGCCCTGGTGGTACTCCTGCCGCTGGGCGCGCTGGTGGGTCGTCTGGCCGGACAATCGATTGCCGATCTGGTGTACCCGGTCTATCTGGTCGCGATCGTGGTCGGTCTGCCTCTGTTCATGCTCGCGCTCGGCGCGGCCCTGTGGCGGATGCGACGCCGCCTGGTGGACTGACCAGGTCGCGGGCGTCGTATCCGGCCGCGGCTATCGGACGGGGCTATCCGGCCTGGCCGCGGGGCGTCTCGGGGGCGGAACGGGGCCGGGCGCCGAGACGGCGGAGATAGCCGGCGACTCCGGCCAGATCGGTGCCCCCGGTTCGGAAGCCGACGTAGCCGTCCCAGCGCACGAGGTACTGGGCGGTACCGGGGCGTCGACTCGACGTGGCGGCGGCCCGCGGGGCAGCGGACCACCGGGAGCGTGGGGCGTCCGGCCGGTGCTCCACCTCCACCAGGTGCGCCCAGTTCGCGGCGAACTCGCGCACCCGGGCGGCGGGCCAGTTCCCGGCCGGCCCGCAGAGCAGCAGGCGGAAGACCGGCGGGCGTCGCGCGGGTCCGTTCGGTGTGCCAGGTCCGTTCGGTGCGCTCGATGGGCGCGGCTCGGCCGGTCGAGTCACGCCGGTCGTTGTGCCCATGCCGGGCTGGGGAAAACGTTGGCCCGGCCGCGGACCGCCGGCGGGTCGGGGCTGCCCTTCGACAGACAGGGGGCTGCGCCGGTACTGGATGCCCAGCTCGGAGATCAACCGGAAACCGGCCCGCCGGACCAGCCCACTGCGCAGCACGACCGCCGCCAGCCGGGGTCCGAGGGCCGCCCGCAGGTCGCGCACGAGGGGCACCTGGGCCGTGGCCACCCTGAAGGCGCGGTCGGTGGTCGCCAGGACCGATCGGGCCACGGGCATCCTCTCGCGCTGGTACGTCTCGAGCAGCGCGGGGCGGGCCTCGCCGCGACACACCAGAGCGAGCTTCCAGCCCAGGTTCACCGCATCCTGAATGCCCGTGTTCATGCCCTGCGCACCGGCCGGACTGTGGATGTGGGCCGCATCGCCGGCCAGGAACACCCGTCCGAGCCGGAACGAGTCGGCGAGGCGGCTGCTGACGGTGAATTCGGCCAGCCAGGCCGGGTCGCGCAGCACGAGCTGCTCCCTGGTGTGGCGGGAGACGGCCGCCTGCACGAGCGGCAGAGTGATCGGCCCGGCTGGGGTCGATCTCGGCAGTTCCACGAGCACCCGCCAGCTGGCCGGGTGCCCGAGCGGGAACACGAACAGCGGGCCGGACCTGGCCAGGTAGACGTGCACCCGGCCCGGTTCCAACCCGTCGATCTCCACGTCGGCAAGCAAGAACCTCTGCGCGTATGCCCGGCCGCTGAAATCGATCCCGGCCAGGTGTCGGGTGGTGCTGTGCGCGCCGTCGCAACCCACGAGGTAGCGTGCCCGCACGACGCGGGCCGGTGCTCCGGGGGACTCGAGCGTAGCGGTGACTCCGGTCGGGTCCTGGGTGAGACCGGTGAGGGTGAGCCCGCGGCGGATGCCCACCCCCGTGCTGGTGAGACGTTCGACGAGTACGCGTTCGGTGGCGGCCTGGGAGAGAAAGAGCAGGAAGGGGAACCGAGTGTCGCCGAGCGCCGAATCGAACAGGGGGATGGCGTGGGTGCGGCCGGTGGCGGCGGTGGTGCGCTCGTGCAGGAGCAGGGTGGTGCTCGGGTTGCCCGCGGTGACGAGGTCGTCGGCCAACCGGTTGCGAGCCAGCACCTCGAGGGTGCGCGCCTGGATTGCCAGTGCGCGGGATTCGTGCGCGGCATCCGCCGCACTGTCGATGAGGCGCGCGGACACCCCGAGGCTGTGCAGTTCGCGGGCGAGGGTGAGCCCGGTGGGGCCGGCGCCGATGATCAGGACGTCGGTGTCGAAGGCGGCGTCAGCCGTCGAAGCGGTCGGTGCACTTCGCCGCCTGGCCACGGCGTCACTGTGCGGCTGGTTCGGCCTGGTCGGGGGCGGTGTCCTCGGTGGCACTGTCCAGGGGTTCGAGGGGCGAGGAAGCGGGGCCGAACGAGGTCTCCTTCACCAGGCGACCCGCGCGGTCCCAGGTGCGCCAGAGACCCACCTGGTTGCCGAGGTCGAACTCTCCGGAGCGCATCAGGGAACCGTCCACGCGGAACCACTCCCAGTGGCCGTGCAGCTCGCCGTCGAGCTCGAAGCCGCTGGCTCTAACGGAGCCGTCGGCGAACCTGTCGTGCCGGGGGACGAGACGACTCGTGGACGGCGACGAGGGCGCTGACGGCGGAGTGGGCATGCCACCATGCTGCCCCGGAACGGCCGAGCGCTCTAGGTGCGCTGCCGGTGAGTTCGGTCGGCGAGTTCAGGGCGCTTAGTTCCGCGGGTCCTGATCGTCGGGGCCGGCGTCGTCGCTTCCGAACCCGGTGTCGTCGAAGCCGTTCTCGTCGAACGCGGTGTCGTCGAGAGCTTCAGCGGTGCTCGGTAGCCGGAAGGCGTCTGCCGCCGCCTCGGTGTGGTCGAAGATCGAGCGCAGGAGCCCGGCCATGGTGGTGGACCGCAGCATCGCCACCTGATCGAGCGGACCGACAGGAGCGATGCCGGCCAGCTGCCAGGCGGCCTCCACCGGGTCCTCCGACAGGGCGACATCCGCCGACCAGGCGTCGTCGGTGAATTCACTGGCCAGGGCGAGGGTGCGGCGCACGGTCTGCTCGGCGAGGATGCGCAGGGGTGTGAGGGCGTCATCCCATTCCAGGGCCGGCAGCTCGCGAACCACAGCCTGCGGGTATGGAGTGTCATCGTTCCACTCGACGACCTCGATTCGCCGGTCTCCCTGGGCGACCAGGCCCACGAAGCCCTCCGGTGCCACCAGCTCGATGACCTGTGCGACGGTGCCCGTGCTGAACGGATGCTCGCCGCCGCCGACCTCCTGACCGCGTTCGATCAGCACAACCCCGAATTCGGCCGGTTCGGACTCGAGAATGCGGGCCAGCATCATCAGGTAACGCTGCTCGAAGACCCGCAACTGCAAGGGCATATAGGGAAACAGCACCGAACCGAGCGGGAACATCGGCAGGCCGGACGGGTCGGCCTCCGCGCGTGCTCCGGCCGAGCGGTCCGGCGTGCCGGGCTCGTCGGGCGGGCCTTCTCGATTCGACATGGTCCCAGCGAAGCACGCTCCCGCCCGAATACCAAGCGTGGACCGGCACCGACATCCGTCACCGGCGCCCACGGCGATCTGGTGGCCGCCGGCAGTGCTTCAGTCGAGCCGTTTGGCGAGCACCCGAACGTCGGCATCCGTGTAGCCCAGGCGATCATAGAAGCCGGTCACGGCGGTGTTGGTCTGACGAACCATGAGCTGCACCTTCACGGCCCGGCGGTCGACCAGCCAGGTTTCGGCGGCCTGCATCAGCAGCCGGCCGAGGCCCGTGCCGCGTTCGCTGCCGGTCACCGCTAGGTAGTACACCCAGCCACGGTGCCCGTCGTGGCCCACCATCACGGTGCCGACGAGTCGGCCTTGCGCCACCGCGGCGAGCACGGTGGAGGTCTCGGTCTCAAGTGCCCGCTGCAGGTCCGCGGCCGGCGGATTCCACGGACGCGTCAGTCCGGCTTCCTCCCACAGGGCAATCACCGCGGGGAACTGGGCGGGGGAGACGTCAGCGATCGCTATCGGTGCACTGTTCATCGGTCCATTCTGCCCGGGGGCGAACTGGCATGCTGAACGGATGACTGAGACCGTTTTTGAACTGCCCGGCGGACCGTTCAGACTGCGGCGGGCGCTCGCCACAGATGTGGCCGCGATCGTCGGCCTGCTCGCCGACGACCAGCTCCGAGCGGCCGAGGAATCCGCGGCTCCAGCCGACCTGGCGCCGTACCTGACCGCGTTCGCCGCCATCGACGCCGATGCCGCCCATCTGCTCGTGGTCGTCGAGGATCCGGCCGGCCTGGTCGTGGGCACGCAACAGCTCACGGTGTTGCCCGGCCTGGCGCGGTCGGGCGCCACGCGCCTGCAGATCGAGGCCGTGCGGGTGAGCGCGGCGCTGCGCGGCAACGGCCTGGGCAGCGCGATGCTCACCTGGGCGGTGGAGTATGCCCGCGCCAGCGGATGCCGCCTCGTGCAGCTGACCTCAGATTCCTCCCGTCTCGACGCCCACAGATTCTACGAAGGCCTCGGTTTCAGTTCCTCTCACGTGGGTTTCAAGCTGCTGCTCTAGTGCAGGCGCTCCTCCCAGGACTGCTGCGTGAGATGTCTTCGCGTTGCGGTGGAAACAGCGGACGCGATTATGCCGACAAATTCCGGTCAGAACGGTGGGTTCTCGGGTACCGGTGGTGACGGACGTCGTGTCGGTTGCTGTTCGGGCATCAGGTAGCTCGCCGCAGCGGGTCGTCTGCGTTTCTTGGGCGTCACCACCGGTGGCCGGGGTCGGGGTGGCGCGACCGGGTTGGCCGGGTCGGTGCGGTAGCTGCGCTTGCCCGGCGAGGTCCAGAGCAGCACCCCACCGGGTTCCTGAACGACCTGCCACTGGGAGAGGTGTTTGAGCCGGTGGTGGGCTTCGCAGAGATGGGCGAGGTTGTCGCAGTCGGTTGTTCCGCCGTTGGCCCAGTCGTCGGTGTGATCGACATCGGATTTCACCGCCGGCCGGTTGCAGCCGGGGAACCGGCAGGTTTCATCGCGCATCCGCAACCATTTCTTCATGGCCTTGGTGTTCTTGTACTGGGTTTTCCCCAGGGAGAGCACGACGCCGGTTTCGGGGTGGGTGAGCAGCCGGGTGAAGCTGGGTGCGCCGGCGGCGATCTCCCGGGCGGTCTCCGGTGAGATCGGCCCGTAGCCCTCGAGGGTGGCCGGTTCATCGCTCTGGCCGAGCAGCGTGAGTACCGGCACGGTGATCATGACCGTGCCGCGGATGCCGGCGCCGAGCCCGTCGGGGGTGACACCGTCCAGCAGCAGTGCCCGGGTGATATCTGCCCTGAGTTGGGCTAGGCCACGTTTGCGCTGCTGTTCGGCTTCGGCCCGCTCAGCCGCCGACCCCGTGCCCTCGCCCGTTCCCGAGCCGGTGTCGCCGTGCTTCTGCAAGGTCTTGGTAGTGCTGTCGATGCGGTCGAACGCGGATTTGGTGTCGTGCGCGGTGCCGTACCAGTGCAACCAGCCCATCCCGTCGGCGGCGGGTTCCCACCGGGTGTGCCGGTCGGCGAGAGCGTTGTTCGTGCGGGTCACAATCGACTCCGGGTGCTGCTTCTCCCGCAACCGGTGGGCCCGGTTGGCGAACCGGCCCACCGGCAGGGTTTTCGCGTGCGGCAGCACCGCTTCCTCGAACGCGGCCTGGTCCTCCTCGGGCAGGGTGCGCATCTGATCGATCAACGCCTTGGCGTGCGGGTAACTGATCTCACCCGCCGAGAGCGCTTCGAACGTGGCCGTGGTGGAAGAGAGCCAGAGCGACTCGTCGAGGAGTCGTTCCACGGTGCGTTCGGATAACCGCAGCAGGCACGCGGTTTCGCTCACGATCGTGCGCCGCGCGACCTCGCGGTCTTCCCACCGGCCGAACTCGACGGCACGGGCCTGACAGGCGCTGAGCGTCGCGGCGTTCGGGTCGGCCAGGTGACTGGCTTCCAGGCTGCCCTGCAGACGGGACGCCACCTGCGGCTCCTCGCTCCAGAGCTGGAGTTCGACCAGCCGTTCGGCCTGCCGGGCCTGCGCTTGGGCGATGGCGCGGTGCTCGGCCGCGATCAGCTCGGTGCGCCGCACGAGCTCCGTGCGCACCCAGTCGGGACCGGCCCGATCGGCGCCGGTCGGATGGTCAGGGGCGGGGGTGGATCCGGGTGGAACGGGTTCCGGAGAGTAGTCGTCATCGTCCGGAACTGGCGGTGGTGCCTGGTCTGGGCTACTCATACTGAGATCATCTCAGCTACCACCGACATTCACGCCTCGCCCGCCAGCCCTCAGAACAGCCCATGAAGACAGCCGTGAAAGGAGCCCGAAACTCGCGGGATTCTGGGGCCGGACGCACGGTTCGTGGGCGGGGTTCGTCGGCTAGACTTCTCCGGCACGACCAATAACCGAATAGACCCGGCCAAACGCTTGATGCGGGAGAGTTCGACGTCGTCAGACGAGCGAACACCGAAGGAGCAATCCTCCCCGACAATCTCTCAGGTACTCGTACCGCATCGAACGGGCCACTCTGAAAAGCGGACGAGCACAGCGCGTCCGGCTCCTGCCTGTGCGGGACCCGGTCAGAACTGCCAAGTCCCGCCCATGGTGAAAGCGGCGCAGCACCTGCGCCCGCGAAGCTCTCAGGCCTGACGACAGAGGGGGAGTTCCCAACGGGGTTCGAACGAGCCCCGGAGCACCTCGTCCGGCACGCAGCCCGGCGATGAACCGGAGAACTCATGACCTCGTCCAGCCCTGACACCACCGCCTCGCACGACTCCGCCGCAACCGAGCGGTTCTCGCCGTTGCACGCCGCGCACGTCGCCGCGGGAGCGAGCTTCACCGACTTCGCCGGCTGGCAGATGCCCGTGCGCTACTCCAGCGACCTCGCCGAGCACCACGCCGTGCGCAAGGCAGCGGGCCTGTTCGACCTGTCCCACATGGCCGAGATCCGGGTGAGCGGCCCGCAGGCCGGCGAGTTCCTCGACCACGCCCTGGCCGGCCAGCTCTCGGCGATCGACCTGATGCAGGCCAAGTACAGCCTGCTGCTCAACTCGCGCGGCGGCATCATCGACGACCTCGTTGTCTACCGCACCGGCGAGTCCGAGTTTCTCGTCGTGGCCAACGCCGGCAACCACGACCAGGCGCTGGAAGCTCTCACCAGTCGGTCCGCCCGGTTCGACGTCACGGTGACCGACGAGAGCGACGACACCGCCCTCATTGCCGTGCAGGGCCCCAACGCCCTCGCCATCGTGCAGGCCACCACCGCGCTCAGCACCCATGCCGACCTCGTCAGCCTGCGCTACTACCGCGCCATCACCGCCACCTTCAATGGCGCCCCTGTGCTCATCGCCCGCACCGGCTACACCGGCGAAGACGGCTTCGAGCTCTACCTGCCCAACGCCCAGGCGCTCGACCTCTGGGACGCCCTGGTCATCGCCGGCGCCCCGCACGACCTCGTTCCAGCCGGCCTGGCCAGCCGCGACACCCTGCGCCTCGAAGCCGGCATGCCGCTCTACGGCCACGAACTCACCACTTCCACCTACCCCGCCCAGGCGGGCCTGGGCCGAGTGGTCAACCTCGCCAAGCCCACCGATTTCGTGGGCCGCACCGCCAGCGAAGAGGGTCCGTCCGGCGACGCCCCCGTGCTCGTCGGCCTGGTCTCGGCCGGCAAGCGTGCCGGCCGTGCCGGCTACGAGATCTTCCGCAGCCCCGACGCCACCGAAGCGGAGGGAGTCATCACCAGCGGTGCCCTCTCGCCCACCCTCGGCTACCCGATCGCCATGGCCTACCTGCCCCCGGCGCTCGCCCGACTCGACACCGAGGTCTTCATCGATGTGCGCGGCACGCGCGCTCCGGCCACGGTCATCGCCCTGCCGTTCTACAAGCGCCGCAAGTAAACCGTGTTCAGCGGATGGCCCGGCCCCTGGCATCCGCTCCGTCGGTGCCGCCGAATCATCCGCGCATCATCCCCGAACTGATCAACCCCTGACTTGATCCACCCCCCCCCCTTGATCAACCCCAGTGATAAACCCTGTGATCGCCCTTTGAGAGGAAACCCCATGGCCGACAAGACCGAACTCCAGTACACCGCAGAGCACGAGTGGGTGCTCGTTGACGGCGACACCGCCACCGTCGGCATCACCGCGTACGCCGCCGACAAGCTCGGCGACGTCGTCTTCGTCGAGCTCCCAGAGGTCGGCAGCGCTCTCGCCGCCGGCACCGTCGTCGGCGAGATCGAGTCGACCAAATCGGTGGGCGAACTCTTCGCCCCCATCGACGGCACCGTCGCCGAAATCAACGACGCCGTCGTCGACAGCCCCGAGCTCGTCAACAGCGACCCGCTCGGCGACGGCTGGCTCATCAAGGTGACCTTCGAGACCCTGCCGACACTGCTCAGCTACGCCGAGTACTCCGCCATCATCGGCGAATAGCCGCCGCACTCAACAACCAGACCTGACTGACCCCGGAAAGAGCCCCTCCACACATGTCGCAGCCCTTCACCCAGCGTCACATCGGCACGGATGCCGACGCGCAGTCCCGCATGCTGGCCGTCCTCGGCCACGACAGCGTCGAGGCGCTCGTCAACGCGGCCGTTCCGGCCACCATCCAGGTCGAGCAGTTCCGCACGCCCGGCGACAGCACCCTGCCGCCGGCCGCCACCGAGCGCGAGGCCATCCAGGAGCTGCGCGCCCTGGCCGACAAGAACGATGTCAAGCGTTCGATGATCGGGCTGGGCTATTACGACACGATCACGCCGGCCGTGATCAAGCGCAACGTGCTGGAGAACCCCAGCTGGTACACCGCGTACACGCCGTACCAGCCCGAGATCAGTCAGGGTCGCCTCGAGGCGATCATCAACTTCCAGACCATGGTCGCCGACCTCACCGGCATGGCGACCGCCAACGGGTCGATGCTCGACGAGTCCACCGCCGTGGTGGAGGGCATGCTGTTGGCCCGCCGCGCGTCCAAGGCGCCGTCGAACCGCTTCATCGTCGACGCGGATGCCCTGCCCCAGACCCACGCGCTGCTCGGCAACCGTGCCAACGCCCTCGGCCTCGAGCTGGTCGTGCTGCCCCTGGACGAGCACACCACCGCGGCGGACCTCGGCGACTACTTCGGCATCTTCGTGCAGTACCCCGGCGCCTCCGGCCGGGTGTGGAACCCCGCCGGCGTGATCGCGCTCGCGCACGAGAACAAAGCCCTCGCCATCGTCGCCGCGGACCTTCTCGCCCTCACCCTGATCACCTCGCCCGGCGAGCTCGGCGCCGACGTGGCCGTGGGCACCAGCCAGCGTTTCGGTGTGCCGATGGGCTTCGGCGGACCGCACGCCGGCTACCTCGCCGTGCGCAAGGGCCTCGAGCGCCAGATGCCCGGCCGTCTCGTGGGCGTGAGCGTGGACGCCGCCGGCCACCCCGCCTACCGTCTGTCACTGCAGGTGCGCGAGCAGCACATCCGCCGCGACAAGGCCACCTCTAACATCTGCACCGCCCAGGTGCTGCTCGCCGTGATGGCGGGCATGTACGCGGTCTACCACGGACCAGAGGGTCTCAAGGCGATCGCCACTGAGGTGCACGAACGCGCCGGCGCCCTCGTGGCCGCCCTTCGCGCCTTCGGCGTCGACGTGATCAACGACAGCTTCTTCGACACCGTGCGGGTCGCCGTGCCCGCCGGGGCCGCCGCCATCGTCGCGCAGGCCGCCGCCGCCGGCTACAACCTGCACCAGGTGGATGCGACGACCATCGGCATCTCGGTCGACGAAACCACCACCGCGGCCGACCTCACTGCCGTCGTGGGCTTCTTCGGCGGCCGCGACGCCTTCGGCCACGTCGACCTCGCTGTGATCCAGCCCGGCCTGCCCGACGACCTGGCCCGCACCAGCGAGTACCTCACCCACGCCGTGTTCAACACGCACCGCTCGGAGACGAGCATGATGCGCTACCTCAAGCGCCTCGCCGATTACGACTACGCCCTGGACCGCGGCATGATCCCGCTGGGTTCCTGCACCATGAAGCTCAACGCCGCCACCGAGATGGAGGCCGTCACCTGGCCAGAGTTCGGCGGGCTGCACCCGTTCGCGCCCCGGGCCGACGTCGAGGGCTACCTCGAACTCATCCGCCAGCTCGAAACCTGGCTGACGGATGTCACCGGCTACGACTCCGTGTCGCTGCAGCCCAACGCAGGCAGCCAGGGTGAACTCGCCGGGCTCCTCGCCATCCGCGGGTTCCACCTCGCCAACGGCGACGTCGACCGCACCGTCTGCCTGATCCCGTCCAGCGCGCACGGCACCAACGCCGCCTCCGCGGTGCTGGCCGGCATGCGCGTCGTGGTCGTCGCCTGCGACGAGCTCGGCAACGTCGATCTCGATGACCTGCGGGCCAAGATCGCCCAGCACGCCGAGAACCTCGCCGCGCTGATGATCACCTACCCCTCCACCCACGGGGTGTACGAGCACGAGGTGAGCACCATCTGCGCCGCCGTGCACGGCGCCGGCGGCCAGGTCTACGTGGACGGCGCCAACCTCAACGCCCTGCTCGGCTTCGCCCGGTTCGGCGACTTCGGCGGCGACGTGTCGCACCTCAACCTGCACAAGACCTTCTGCATCCCGCACGGCGGCGGCGGCCCCGGCGTCGGCCCGGTCGCGGCCAAGGCGCACCTGGCCCCGTTCCTGCCAGGGCACCCGCTGGCGCAGAGCGATGAGCACTACCTGCTCGGCGCAACCGGCACCGAGACCGTCGTGCACGGCGGAGGTCCGGTCTCGGCCGCGCCGTACGGCAGCCCGAGCATCCTGCCGATCTCGTGGGCGTATGTGCGCATGATGGGCGCGGACGGCCTCAAGCAGGCCACCGGCGCGGCCGTTCTGGCCGCCAACTACGTGGCCAAGCAGCTCAGCGGACACTACCCGGTGCTCTACGCCGGCGACAACGGCCTGGTCGCGCACGAGTGCATCCTCGACCTGCGCCCGCTCACCGCGGCCACAGGGGTCACCGTCGACGACGTGGCCAAGCGCCTCGTCGACTACGGCTTCCACGCGCCTACGATGAGCTTCCCGGTGGCGGGCACCCTGATGGTGGAACCCACCGAGAGCGAGGACCTCGGCGAGATCGACCGGTTCATCGAGGCCATGATCGGCATCAAGGCCGAGGCGGATGCCGTGGCCGCCGGCACGTGGCCGGCCGACGACAACCCGCTGCACAACGCACCGCACACCGCCCAGAGCGTGATCGAGGGGGAGTGGACGCATCCGTACACTCGCGAGGTCGCGGTCTACCCGGTGCGCACGCTCATCCGCAACAAGTACTGGGCGCCGGTGCGACGCATCGACAACGCCTACGGTGACCGCAACCTGGTCTGCGCCTGCCCGCCGCCGGAGGCCTTCGAGTAAAGCCACTCCGCACGTTCGCTGGTCGAGCTTGTCGACGCCGTGCTGAGCCTGTCGAAGTAGACCTGGTCTCGACAAGCTCGACCAACGGCGTGGTCTAGGACGCGGGGCTGAGGAGGGCCGGCCACCAGAGGACCGCCAGGGGGTACCCGACGAAGGACACGATGTCGAGCACCCAGTGCGCGATCACCAGCGGCATCACCCGGCCCCAGCGCAGGTAGCACCAGCCGAAGACCACTCCCATCAGAACATTGCCCACGAACGGGCCGATGCCCTGGTACAGGTGGTAACTGCCGCGCAACAGAGCGGCAGAGAGGATGATGGTCCAGGCGTTCCAGCCCAGCTGGCGCAATCGGGTGAAGAGGTAGCCCACCACGATGACCTCTTCCACCAGCGCGCTGCGAAGAGCCGAGAACACCAGGATCGGGATGGTCCACCAGAAGGTGTCCAACGGCGCCGGCACCACGGCCACCGTGAACCCGAGCGCCCGTCCGGCCAGGTAGAGGCCAAGGCCGGGGATCCCGATGAGCAGCAGCAGGCCGCCGCCACGCAGCAGGTCTCGCCCCGGTTCGGTGAAATCCAGCCCGAGCAGCCCGAACGAGCTGCGGCCGGGTTGCCAGAGCAGGAACAGCACCAGCACGACGGGAAACAGTGCGAACGCGATGCCCAGGAACTGATAGGTGAAGTCCAACCACTCCCGGGTCGACTGCGACCCGTTGATGGTGGCGGACTGATCGCCCAGGGCGACCTCCGCGGTGAGGCGGGAGATGATCGAGACGATCGAGTAGACCGCAGACGCCCCGAGCGAGAGCCCGAGCACGATCGCGATCTCCCAGAGCAGCCGGGCAGGCGACCTGCTCATCCGGCGCTCGGCATCCGGCACGCCGGGGTGCCACCCGGTAGGCGATAGCGATACCGGGCCACCACCCGATAGCCGGCCTCTGCGGCCCAGGACCACGGTGGCACCGCCGCGAGCCAGCCCAGCACTCGTAGCACTGCGATCGGTTGACCGCGCAGCAGCGCGGCGACCGCGGCGGCGCCACCGTAGCGGCGACCATTGGTGACGAACCAGACTCGCGCCCTGGCCTGCTCCTCGTCCAGCCCGTAGCGGGACAGGTCCGTCCACTGGAACGGCGCCGTCGCCGGGACCCGGGGGAGGGAGCGCTGCAGCCAGAGCACAGCGGTCGTGCAGAACCCGCAGTCGCCGTCGAAGATCAGCGTCGCCGGCAGGGCGGGCGGAGGAGTCGGCATGCCTCTATTTTGCGCTACCCACACCGGCGCGGGCAGTGGTTTGGCGTCCCCTTCCCATGATTTTGAAACCGCTTGCAGACCCTGAGCCCCCAAGAGTCCAAGCATCGTGAGAATATCTCGCGAGCATCGCAGAATAAAACGCAATTTTGGGCATCCACGCAAGAATCGTGCGCGCTTGGTTACTCCTGTGTAACGTTTACCGTCAGATTTTGCACCCGGCCCGAGACAAACCTAGGGTTTTCATTACTAGCGCGCCGCTTGGTTACAAACCGAGCCGGCGCTCACCTTTGCACAGGAGGAAAATTGAAGAGATCTCGCATGGGCCTCAGCGCCCTCGCGCTCGTATCGGTCAGCGCACTCGCGCTGTCGGGTTGCGCGTCATCCGCCGACGAGGCAGACGCTCCGGCGGCTGACACCGCAGCGATCATCAGCACCAACGGCAGCGAACCGCAGAACCCGCTGATCCCGACCAACACCACCGAGACCGGCGGTGGCAAGATCGCCACCTCCATCTTCGCCGGCCTGGTCTCCTACAACGCCGCAGGCGAGATCGAGAACGAGGTCGCTGAGTCGATCGAGTCCGACGACGCCACCACCTGGACCGTCACCCTCGAAGAGGGCTGGACCTTCACCAACGATGAGCCCGTCACGGCCGACTCCTTCGTGGATGCCTGGAACTACGGCGCACTGTTCAGCAACGCTCAGAGCGCTTCCTACTTCTTCGACAACATCGTGGGCTTCGACTACGAGGTTGACTCCGAACTGACCGGCCTCACGGTCGTCGACGACCAGACCTTCACGGTCGAGCTCGCCTCGCCCGAGGCCGACTGGCCGCTGCGCCTCGGCTACACGGCCTACATGCCGCTGCCGTCCGCTGCATACGACGACATGGCCGCCTTCGGTGAGAACCCGATCGGCAACGGTCCGTACATGCTCGACGGTGAAGGCGCCTGGGTCCACGAGGACAAGATCAGCCTCGTCACCAACCCGGGGTACGACGGCGTGCGCAAGCCCGTCAACGGTGGCCTCGACATCATCTTCTACAACGACCAGGCCGCTGCATACGCAGACGTCCAGGGCGGAAACCTCGACGTTCTCGACGCCGTTCCGGACTCCGCGTTCGAAACCTACGAAGCCGAGTTCGGCGACCGTGCCGTGAACCAGGCCGCAGCCATCTTCCAGGGCTTCAACATGCCGTACTACCTCGAGCACTGGAGCGGCGAAGAGGGCGAGCTGCGTCGTGCAGCCATCTCGATGTCGATCAACCGCGAGGAAATCACGGACGTCATCTTCCAGGGCACCCGCACCCCCGCGACCGACTTCACCTCCCCGGTCATCGACGGCTACTCCGACTCGCTCGAAGGCGCCGACGTCCTGGAATACAACCCGGAAGAGGCCGTCAAGCTGTGGGCAGAGGCTGACGCCATCGCACCGTACGGCGACACCACGTTCGACATCGCTTACAACTCCGACGGTGGCCACCAGGCCTGGGTCGACGCTGTGATCAACAGCATCGTCAACACGCTGGACATCTCCGCCACCGGCAAGCCGTACCCGACCTTCGCTGCTGCACTCGAAGACCGCTCGAACGACGCTCTGACCGGTGGAACCCGCGCCGGCTGGCAGGCGGACTACCCGTCGCTGTACAACTTCCTCGCGCCCCTGTACCAGACCGGTGCCGGCTCGAACTACGAGGACTACAGCAGCGAGGCCTTCGACGGCCTGCTCCGCGAGGGCGCTACCGCGTCCAACGTTGAGGACGCCACCGCCAAGTACCAGGAAGCCCAGGAAGTCCTGCTCCAGGACCTCCCGTCCATCCCGCTGTGGTACTCCAACGTCAACGGTGTGTCTGCTGACACCGTCGACAACGTGGTGTTCGGTTGGGACTCCGTCCCGCTGTACTACCAGATCACCAAGGGTTAATACCTAGTTCCACCTGCAGTGCAATGTCCGGGGCGTCAAGCCCCGGACATTGCACTGACTAGACTCATCCAGTGATTGCGATCCTCATGTATAAAAGATTTACGGAGCTCACCTGATGCTGTGGTACACAGGCAGGCGAATCCTCCAGATGATCCCCGTGTTCTTCGGGGCAACGTTCTTGATCTACTTCATGGTCTTCTCCCTCCCGGGTGACCCGATCGCGGCGCTCTACGGTGACCGCCCGCCGGCACCCGGTGTGATCGAACAGGTGAGGGCGCAGTACAACCTCGACAAGCCGTTCATCGTGCAGTACTTCCTGTACATCGGTAACTTCTTCCAGGGCGACCTGGGCACCACCTACTCCGGCCGCCCGGTCAGCGACGTGATGGCCGGAGCATTCCCGGTCACCTTCCGCCTGGCCATGCTCGCCCTGTTCTTCGAGTCCGTCGCCGGTATCGTCGTCGGACTGATCGCGGGCCTGCGCAAGGGCAAGCTGTTCGACGCCAGCGCCCTCGTGGTCAGCCTGCTGCTCATCAGCGTGCCGACCTTCGTGCTCGGCTTCGTCTTCAGGCTCACCTTCGGTGTGCAGCTCGGCTGGTTCCGCACCACGGTCAGCGGCGAAGCGCCCTGGGGAGAGCTCGTGCTGCCCGCCCTCGTGCTGGCCAGCGTGTCATTCGCCTACATCGTGCGCCTCACCCGCGCCAGCGTCGCGGACAACCTCAACGCCGACTTCGTCCGCACGGCAACGGCCAAGGGTCTCTCCCGGCCGCGCGTGGTCACCGTGCACGTGCTGCGCAACTCCCTCGTCCCCGTCATCACCTTCCTCGGCGTGGACCTCGGTTCACTCATGGTCGGTGCCATCGTGACCGAGGGAATCTTCAACATCAACGGCGTCGGTGGCACCGTGTTCAAGGCGATCACCCTCGGCGAGAGCACCACTGTGGTCTCCTTCATTGCCGTGATGGTGGTCATCTTCGTGGTCGCCAACCTGTTCGTCGACCTGCTGTACGCAGCTCTGGACCCAAGGATTCGTTATGCCAAGTAAGCCTGGCCAGGCCCATTTCGTCGCCGAACTGGAAGACACGCCGGTAGCGGCGGTCGACCGCCTCGACGAGTCCCAGAAGGCCCGCAGCACCTGGGCTGATGCCTGGGAAGCGATGCGCCGCCGCCCGATGTTCTGGGTGTCGTCCGCGCTGATCCTGCTCATTGCCGTCGTCGCACTGTTCCCGACCCTGTTCACCCAGGTGTCGCCCAGCCTGAACTGCCTGCTGGCCAACAGCAACGGCGGACCGGAAGCGGGGCACCCGTTCGGGTTCACCCGCCAGGGCTGTGACGTCTTCTCCCGCACCATCCACGGCACCCAGGCGTCCGTCACCGTCGGCCTCCTGGCCACGGCGCTGGTCACCCTGATCGGCGTTGTCGTCGGCTCCCTGGCCGGCTACTACGGCGGCTGGTTGGACGCGGTTGTGTCCCGCATCGGCGACATCTTCTTCGCCATCCCCACCGTGCTCGGCGCCATCGTGCTCATGTCGGTCCTGCCGGCCGCCACGCCCACCACCGTGGCGTTCGTGCTCTCGATCTTCGCCTGGCCCCAGATCGCCCGCATCATGCGCGGTGCGGTACTCTCGGCCACGAACTCCGACTACGTCATGGCCTCGACGGCCCTGGGTGTCTCCAAGTTCCGGATCCTGCTGCGCCACGTCATCCCGAACGCGATCGCCCCGGTGATCGTGATCGCGACGGTGTCGCTCGGAACGTTCATCGTGGCCGAGGCCACCCTGTCGTTCCTCGGTATCGGTCTGCCGACCAACGTGATGTCCTGGGGTAACGACATCGGCCAGGCGCAGACCTCCCTGGTGACCAACCCGCAGGTGCTCCTGTACCCGGCGGCAGCCCTGTCCCTGACGGTTCTCGCGTTCCTGATGCTGGGCGATATTCTGCGCGACGCGCTTGACCCGAAGGCGAGGGCGCTCCGATGAGCCAGTCCGTAATCGACATCACCCCAGAGGGTCTGCCCGTCGGCAGCACCGAGGGTATCCAGGCCGACGAACAGCCCCTGCTGCAGATCCGCAACCTCGAGGTGGGCTTCCAGACCCAGCGCGGCCTCGTTCCCGCGGTCCGCGGCGTGGACATCACCCTGTACGCCGGCCAGACCCTCGCCATTGTGGGGGAGTCCGGTTCGGGCAAGACCACCACGGCGCAGGCCATCATCGACCTGCTGCCCGGTGCGGGCAAGGTCACCGGCGGTCAGGTGCTGTTCGAGGGCCGCGACCTCACCAAGCTCAGCGCCAAAGAGATCCAGGCCGTGCGTGGAAACCTGATCGGCTACGTGCCGCAGGACCCGATGTCCAACCTCAACCCGGTCTGGAACATCGGTTTCCAGGTGGAAGAGGCGATCAAGGCCAACGGCCTCGCCCAGGGCAAGGAAGCACGCGCCCGCACCATCGAGGTGCTACAGGAAGCCGGACTCAGCGACGCTGCGGACCGTCTCAAGCAGTACCCGCACCAGTTCTCCGGCGGCATGCGTCAGCGGGTGCTGATCGGCATCGGGCTCTCCGCCCGGCCCAAGCTGCTCATCGCCGACGAGCCCACCAGCGCGCTCGACGTCACCGTGCAGCGTCAGATCCTCGACCACCTCGGCACCCTTACCCGCGACTACGGCACCAGCGTGCTGTTCATCACGCACGACCTCGGCCTCGCCGCCGAGCGCGCGGAACAGCTCGTGGTGATGTACAAGGGCAAGGTCGTCGAATCCGGCCCGTCGCAGGAGATCCTGGCCAACCCGCAGCACCCGTACACCCAGCGCCTGGTGTCCGCGGCACCGAGCCTCGCCTCCCGGCGCATCCAGTCGGCCAAACACGCCTCGGCCGGCGACAGCGCGATCTACAGTGGCGATTCACTCGATGACACCCTGGTCGCCCGCGCTGCCGAACGTGAACACGCCGCCCCGGTCAAGGACCTGATCTCGATCGAGAACATCTCCAAGGTCTACCGGATCCGCAAGAAGGGGCTGCGCACCGACGAGCTGCGCGCCGTCGACGGCGTCAGCTTCGGCATCCAGAAGGGCACCACAACGGCGCTCGTGGGCGAGTCCGGTTCGGGCAAGTCCACCGTGGCCAAGCTCGTGCTGCAGCTGGAGAGCATCACCAGCGGCTCCATCGAGTTCGACGGTCAGGATGTCGCCGGGCTCAAGGGCAAGGAACTGCTCAAGTTCCGCCGCCGTGTGCAGCCGGTCTTCCAGGACCCGTACGGTTCCCTCGACCCGCAGTACAGCGTGGGCAACACCATCGCCGAGCCGCTTCTGGCGCACGGCGTCGGTACCGCCAAGGAACGCCAGGCGCGGGTCAAGGAACTGCTCGAGCAGGTCTCCCTGCCGTGGTCGAGCCGTTTCCGCTACCCGAGCGAACTCTCCGGTGGCCAGCGTCAGCGGATCGCCATCGCCAGGGCTCTCGCGCTCAAGCCCGACGTGCTCGTGCTCGACGAGGCCGTCTCCGCCCTCGACGTGCTCGTGCAGGGCCAGGTGCTCAACCTGCTCACCGAGCTGCAGACCGAGCTCGGCCTCACCTATCTGTTCATCACGCACGACCTCGCTGTGGTGCGGCTGGTGGCCGATAATGTCTGCGTGATGCAGCGCGGCCGGATCGTGGAGGCCGCGTCGACCGACGATGTCTTCGACAACCCCCAGCAGGCCTACACGCAGGAGCTGCTCGCCGCCATCCCCGGCGGTAACTTCCAGTTCGGGCGTTAGGTTCCAGCGAACTGACTGCCCCTCGGCCCCGGCCGAGGGGCATTTTCAGTCCCGGTGGGCCGAATACGGTAGGATAGACCCTTGGGTCCATGGTGACCCCACTCATCCACTCTTCGCCGCACGCGATTATCTGCGGCATCCATTCTTCGTAAGGATCTATTTTTATGGCGATTGCTACCCGCAATAACCTCCGGAATGTTGCAATCGTTGCCCACGTTGACCACGGCAAGACGACGCTGGTCGACGCGATGTTGCAGCAGACGAACTCGTTCGCCGAGCACTCGCACACGGAAGAGCGTGCGATGGACTCCAACGAGCTCGAGCGCGAAAAGGGCATCACCATCCTCGCCAAGAACACGGCGATCTCCTACAAGGGCATCCACGCCAAGGATGGCCCCATCACCATCAACGTGATCGACACCCCCGGCCACGCCGACTTCGGTGGCGAGGTCGAGCGCGGCCTGTCCATGGTCGACGGTGTTGTGCTCCTCGTCGACGCCTCGGAGGGCCCGCTGCCGCAGACCCGCTTCGTGCTGCGTAAGGCACTTGAGGCGCACCTGCCCGTGATCCTCCTGGTCAACAAGACCGACCGTCCCGACGCGCGCATCGATGAGGTCGTCGAAGAGAGCCAGGACCTGCTCCTCGGCCTCGCCTCCGACATGGCCGACGACGTGCCCGACCTGGACCTCGACCTGGTGCTCAACGTGCCCGTCGTCTACGCGTCCGGCCGTGCCGGCGCCGCCAGCCTCACCAAGCCGGAGAACGGCTCCCTGCCGGACAACGACGACCTCGAGCCGCTCTTCGAAGCGATCCTCGAGCACATCCCCGCTCCCGTCTACGACGACGAGCACCCGCTGCAGGCCTGGGTCACCAACCTCGACTCCTCGCCGTTCCTCGGTCGCCTGGCGCTGCTGCGCATCTTCCAGGGCACCATCAAGAAGGGCCAGACCGTGGCCTGGGTCAAGCACGATGGCAGCGTCTCGAACGTGCGCGTTACCGAGCTGATGATCACCAAGGCCCTCGACCGGTACCCGGCCGAGTCCGCAGGCCCCGGTGACATCGTCGCCGTCGCCGGATTCCCCGACATCACCATCGGTGAGACCCTCGCCGACCCCGATGACGTGCGCCCGCTGCCGACCATCACGGTCGACGACCCCGCCATCTCGATGACCATCGGCACCAACACCTCGCCGCTCATCGGCAAGGTCAAGGGCCACAAGCTCACCGCCCGCATGGTCAAGGACCGCCTCGACAAGGAGCTCGTCGGTAACGTCTCGCTCCGTGTTCTCGACATCGGCCGTCCGGACGCCTGGGAAGTCCAGGGCCGTGGCGAGCTCGCTCTCGCGATCCTGGTCGAGCAGATGCGTCGTGAGGGCTTCGAGCTCACCGTCGGCAAGCCGCAGGTAGTCGTCAAGCGCGTCGACGGCAAGATCCACGAGCCGTACGAGCACCTCACCATCGACTCGCCGGAAGAGTACCTCGGCGCGATCACCCAGCTCCTCGCCGCCCGCAAGGGTCGCATGGAGAACATGGCCAACCACGGCACCGGCTGGGTCCGGATGGAATTCATCGTTCCGTCGCGCGGCCTGATCGGCTTCCGCACCGAGTTCCTCACCGACACCCGTGGTACCGGTATCGCCAACGCGATCTTCCACGGCTACGAGGCCTGGGCCGGCACGATCAACACCCGTACCAATGGCTCGATCGTCGCCGACCGCGCCGGTGTGGTCACTCCGTTCGCGATCATCGCCCTGCAGGAGCGCATGCAGTTCTTCGTGAACCCGACCGAAGAGGTCTACGAGGGCATGGTCATCGGCGAGAACTCGCGCGGTGACGACATGGACGTGAACATCACCAAGGAGAAGAAGCTGACCAACATGCGTCAGTCCACCTCCGACACGTTCGAGTCGATGACGCCGTCGAAGCAGCTCACGCTCGAGCAGTGCCTCGAATTCGCCCGCGAAGACGAGTGCGTCGAGGTCACCCCGGCCGTCGTTCGTATTCGCAAGGTCGAACTCGCCGCATCCGCTCGTCAGCGCAACGTCTCGCGTCTGAAGAAGCAGGACGCGAACTAGTCCGTAGCAGTATCTGATCGCAGGCACCCTGTACCGGTTTTCCGGCGCGGGGTGCCTGCGGTTTTTTGTCAGGCAAGTCAGTTGCGAAACACGTGAGGGAACCATGACCACAGCATTCACGTCGACGAAGTCTCCGCTGCGGGTGGGCCTGGCCCTGGTGGCGGTGCTCGCGGTCGGTCCGGCATTGGCCGGCTGCTCCGACGCACAGGTGCAGGATGCCGTCAACGGCGCCGTGCAGGGGGCCACAGACGGCGACGTCAGCCTCGGCGGGGCGCTGCCGGATGGGTGGCCCGCCGTGATCCCGGTGATCGACGGCGAGATCAAGTTCGGCGCTGGGAACACCACCAACGGTGACCAGGGCTGGGTGGTGACCGTGGCGTCTGCCACGACCGACCCGCTGGCCGACGCGAAGGAGAAGCTTGTCGACGCCGGGTTCGAGCCGGATGCCGGGAACTCGGCGAACGTGGGCGACGTGGGCGTGGTGGCACTGAAGAACAGCACATACACGGTCACGATCGCGGGCACTCCCGACGGTGTGCTGAACACGGTGGGCCCCGCCTGACAAGCGCTCCGGCGGTGTCAGGCGGAGCGGTGTCAGGCGAACAGCGGCGCGCCCACGTAGGAGCCCTGGGCTGCCCCAGGCGGGACCGCGAACAGTGCGGAGCCGACATGCCTGATGTACTCGTTGAGGGCGTCGTGGCGGGCCAGGTTCAGTTGCACCGCCGTGAACGTGGCCGGGGTGCGCTGGAAACTGATGAAGAACAGCCCGGCGTCGAGCCGGCCGAGGGCATCGTTCCCGTCGACGAAATTGTAGCCCCGGCGCAGCATCCGCACGCCGTCGTTCTGGCCGGGATGCGCCAGCCGCACGTGCGCGGCGGTGCCGATCAACGGCTCGTCGGCGCGGCCGGCGAGCTCGAAGTCGGGTCCGGTGAACTCGGTGCCGCCGGACAACGGCGCCCCCTCGCCCTTGTTGCGCCCGATCACGGTCTCCTGTTCGCGCAGGCTCGTGCGGTCCCAGGTCTCGATGGTCATGCGGATGCGCCTGGCCACGAGATACGAGCCGCCCGCCAGCCAGGCCTGGCCGTCGTCTGAACCCACCCAGAGGTGCTCGGTCAGTGCTGCCGGCTCCTCGGCCTTGATGTTGGCCGTGCCGTCCTTGAACCCGAACAGGTTGCGCGGCGTGGCCTGGCTGGTGCTCGTCGACGAGGTGCGGCCGAAGCCCAGCTGCGACCAGCGGATGGCGGCGCGCCCGAAGGCGATGCGGGAGAGGTTGCGGATGGCGTGCACGGCCACCTGCGGGTCATCGGCGCAGGCCTGGATGCACAGGTCGCCGCCGCTTCTGCCGTCGTCGAGCATGTCGCCGGGGAAGTGCGGCAGGTCCACCAGTTCCGCCGGTCGCCTCGCGGCCAGGCCGAATCTGTCTACGCCGGCCGTGGTTTGGAAGAGGCTGGGCCCGAACCCGAATGTGATGGTGAGGCCGGTCGGCGGCAGGCCGAGGGCCTCACCGGTGTCTTCTGGCGGGGCGTCGTATGGCCCGTTGACCGAGCCGTACTCGCCGACGTCCTTGCCCGCGGTCATCAGGGCGGCCGCTGCGCTCCAGTCCCGCAGCAGTTCGATGAGCTCGGCCCGGCTGGTTCCGTCGGCGACGTCGAACGCGGCAAAGTGCAGCCGGTCCTGCGCCGGGGTGACGATACCGGCCTGGTGGGTGGCGTAGAAGGGGTACACCGCGCCGGCGTTTGTGCCGGCAGCCGGCGCTGTGACGGCCAGCGCCGCCCTGTCGCCGGCGATGCCCAGCCCGAGCCCGGCCACCCCCGCCCCGGCCAGTCCGAGCAGGCCGCGGCGGGAGAGGCCGCGGGGGGCGTGCGCATCCGGTGCGTGGGCGGGGGAGTCGGTCATGGTGTTTCTTTCGTTAGAGCACGAGCGTGGCGGTCAGCTGGTTCAGCGGCTCACCGAGGGCGTTGACCTGGTCGGCGAAGGCCTTGACCTCGGCCGGGCTGAGCGCGGTGTACAGGGTGAAGCCGTCACCGACCCGCTGGGCGTCGAGCAGGGACTGCAGGGCGGCGAACTCGGCGTCGAGGTCGGCGGCCAGCTCGGCATCCTCCTCGAGCAGGATGTCGCGGACGCCGGAGTAGAGCACCTGCGCGCCGTCGATGTTGGCCTGGAAATCCCAGAGGTCGGTGTGCGACCAGAACTCCTCCTCGCCGGTGACCTTGCCCGTGGCCACCTCGTCGAGCAGCCCGATGGCGCCGTTGGTCTGCTGGGCCAGGGTGAAGTCCAGCTCCTGCACCTTCTCGTTCAGGGTCTCGGTGTCTGAAACGAGCAGCCCGGACAGGTTCTCGCGCTGCTCTGGTGTGTACGCCGCGAACCCGGCCTCGGCGTCGGCCGGCCAGAGGTCCTTCTCGATGGCGTGCCAGCCGGTCCAGGCCTGGCCCTCCTCGAGGTCGGCCTCGCGCAGGTCCAGCTGCGGGTCGAGGTCGCCGAAGGATTCGGCGACGGTCTCCACGCGTTCCCAGTGCGCCCGGGTGGGGGCGTAGAGGGCGCGGGCGGTGTCGTCGTCGCCGGCCAGGTAGGCGTCGGCGAAGGCCTGGGTGCCGGTGACCAGCTGCGCCACCTGGTCACGCACATAGGCGGCATAGTTCGTGTTCGCGACCTCCACCTGGGCGTCGAGGTCGGCATCCACCACGACGTCGTCACCGGAGTCGGTGACCGTGAACGCGGTCTTGTCGATGCCGTCGCCGACCATGCCCGGCTTGCAGGTGGTCAGGTAGTTTCCGGCGGGGAGCTGCACGACGAGGTCGCGGCTGAGTCCAGGGCCGATGTTCTCGACCTCGCCGACGATGCGCAGGCCGTCTTCGGCGAGCAGGTAGAACTCGGTGACCTGGTCGCCGGAGTTCGTGACCGTGAAGCTGAGGTTGCCCGACGGTGCCTCGGCGGCGGAGAGGGTGCAGGCATCCGCGCTGCTGTCCACCGTGAGGGCGCCGTTGGGTGAGTCGGACCCGGTGGCGTTGGCGACGCATCCGGTGAGGGCCAACAGGCCGGCGGCCGTGACGGCGACGAGGGGAAGGAGGCGGGCGCGCATAGGTGTCCTTAGAGGGGTGGGGTGTGGGGTCAGTGGGCGGCGACCGCTGGCGCGGCCTGGCGGGGAGCGGCAGCGGGTCGGCCCCGGCGGCTCATGACGATGAAGAGGGTGAGCGTGGGCACCACGTAGGCGATCCAGACGAACAACTCCAGCCAGGTCGTGGCGGGGGAGAAATTGAGGGTGCCCTTGAGCAGGGTGCCGTACCAGCTGTCCGGGGGGATCGCGGCGGTCACGTTGAAGGCGAGCGCGTTGAGTCCTGGCAGGATGCCGGCCTCCTGCAGGTCGTGCACCCCGTATGACAGCACGCCGGCGGCGACGATGATCAGGATGGCGCCGGTCCAGGTGAAGAACCGGCTGAGGTTGATTCTGAGCATGCCGGCGTAGATCAGAGCGCCCAGGCCGACGGCGGTGAGGATGCCCAGACTTGCCCCGATCAGCGGCATCGTGGTCTGCCCGGTCGCCTGTACGGCCGCCCAGATGAACAGGGCCGTCTCGATGCCCTCCCGGCCGACCGCGAGGAAGGCGACGAGCACGAGACCCATCCCCGTGCCCACCAGGTGTTTGTCGATGCTGCCGTGCAGGTGCCCCTTGAGGTCTGTGGCGGTGCGCAGCATCCAGAAGACCATCCAGGTCACGAAACCGGTGGCGATGATCGAGAGCAACCCGCCGATGGTCTCCTGGGCGGCAAAACTGAGCCCGTGGGTGCCGAAGGTGAGGACGGCGCCGAGCGTCAGAGCCAGCAGCACGGCTAGTCCCACTCCGGCCCAGATGCGGGGGAGCACGTCGCGGCGGCCGATCTTGACCACGTAGGCGATCAGGATGGTGACGATCAGGGCCGCTTCAAGGCCTTCACGCAGGCCGATCAGGTAGTTTGCGAGCACGGTTCTTCCCGGTTGTGGGTGAGGGTGGGGGGTCGCGGGAGCGTGGGGTCGGCTCGGCGCTGGCCCAGGGCACTACGACCACGGGCATCGTTGGTAAGGCTAACCTTACCCGCCCACTGTACGTTCGTTGCCCGGATGTGTCCAGCTAAGATTTGTCAGGGATCCGCCGCCGCCCCGCCGGTCTGCGTCACCACCCGCTCGTTCGCGTTACTCAGGAGTTTCCATGGTCATGTCAGGTTCCGGCGAACGAGTGGTCTTCATCCTCGATGCCCCCGGTGACGAATCGCTCCTCACCGGCGGCACGATCGCCAGGCTCCTCGACGACGGAGCCAGTGTGACCGTGCTGTTCGGTACGACGGATGCGGCCGAAGCGGACGCGGCATCCGTCACGCAGGCCCGCACTACGCTCGGTGAACCGGACGCGGGGCAGTGGCGGGTGCTCTCCGGTGAACCGGACCCCGTCGCGAGCCGCGCCACCCTCGGGTCCGCCCTCGCCGAGACGCAGGCGACCGCCGTCGTGACCGCGGCCACCGACCCGGTGCTGCGGCAGGCGGCGATCGATGCCGCCGATGACAACGGGGTGCCGGTCTTCGTCAGCTCCCGGGTGTTCGCCGCCGACGGCCAGCGGGTCACGGCCATCGACGTGAGCGATCAGCTCGACCGCAAGCTCGGCGCGCTCGGCGCATACGCCCACCGTTGGCTCGTTGACGGTCGGGTCGTACGTCTCGCCGACGGGGGAGAGGTGCAGGTGAGCGGTTCGGAGTCGTTCGTCCGCCCCGCCCCACCGACCAGGGTGGCGCACCCGGCGGAGGCGCCGACGGTGGCGACCCGTCTGGTCAGCGCCGTGGTCGCGTTGGCCGCCGGCGCGCTCTTCGCCGTTCTGGGCACCGTGGCCCACCAGACCACCGTCGAGCTGGGCTCGGTGACCGTACCGGTCGGGCTGGTGCTGTCCCTGATCGCCGCCAGCACCCTGCTGGTGGGACTGCGCCTGGTGGTGCACGACCGTCTCGTGGTGCTGGCCGCGGCGATCGGCATGCTGGCCACGGTCTTCCTGCTCTCCCTGCGCAGCACCGGCGGGTCGGTGCTGGTGCCCGCCGGTGTGCTGGGAACGGTCTGGACCATGGCGCCCGCCCTCGTCGCCGCTGTGGTCATCGCCTGGCCCCGAATACCGGCCCGCCGGTCGAACGCGTAGACTGATACCTCTGTTCGTGAAGGGAATTCCGCCACTGTGACGTATGTCATCGCTCTGCCCTGTGTGGACGTCAAGGATCGTGCTTGCGTCGACGAATGCCCGGTCGACTGCATTTACGAGGGTGAACGCTCCCTCTACATCCACCCGGACGAGTGTGTCGACTGCGGAGCGTGCGAACCGGTCTGCCCGGTCGAGGCGATCTACTACGAAGACGACCTGCCGGAGCAGTGGGCGGACTACTACAAGGCCAACGTGGAGTTCTTCGACGACATCGGCTCGCCCGGTGGGGCCGCCAAGGTGGGCGTCATCGCCAAGGACCACCCGGTGATCTCGGTGCTCCCGCCCCAGGTTCAGCACTAGCGCGTGCTTAAGCCGCTCCCGGACTACCCGTGGGATGCGATGCTGCCGTTCGCGCAGCAGGCCAGGGCCCACGCTGACGGCATCGTCGATCTCTCCATCGGCTCGCCTGTCGACGCCACCCCGCCCGTCGTGCAGGCCGCCCTGGCGTCGGCCACGGATGCGCACGCCTACCCGCAGACCACCGGCACGCCTGGGCTGCAGCACGCCATCATCGACTGGTACGCCCGCCGCCGCGGGGTCACCGGACTGAGCGAGAAGAACGTGCTGCCCACCATCGGCTCCAAGGAGCTGGTGGCGCTGCTGCCGTTCATGATCGGCGTGGGCGAGGGCGACACCGTCGTGCACCCGCGCGCCGCATACCCCACCTACGCGATCGGTGCCGCCATGGCCGGCGCGGACGCGTTCGGCTCGGACGATCCCGCCGAGTGGCCAGAGTCAACCCGGCTGATCTGGCTGAACAGTCCGGGCAACCCCGACGGCCGGGTGCTCGACGTCGAGTTCCTCCGCACCGCCGTGGCCCGCGCCAGGGAGCTGGGCGCCGTGATCGTCAACGACGAGTGCTATGCCGAACTCGGCTGGGACGCCCCTTGGGACAGGGAGCCGATCCCCAGCATCCTCGACCCGCGCGTCACCGACGGTGACACCGACAACATCGTGGCGATCTACTCGCTGAGCAAGCAGTCCAACATGGCCGGCTACCGCGGCGCCTTCGCCGCCGGCTGCGGCGACGTGCTGGGCCGTCTGCTCACCGTGCGCAAGCACGCTGGCCTGATGCTGCCCGCCCCGTTGCAGGCCGCCATGGTGGCCGCCCTGGGCGACGACGAGCACGTGCGGGTGCAGCGGGACCGTTATCTGGCCCGCCGCCGGGTGCTCCTGCCGGCGCTGATCGCCGCGGGCTTCACCATCGAGAACAGCGAGGCCGGGCTCTACCTCTGGGCCACCGCCGGCGTCGACGCCTGGGATTCCATCCGACGGCTCGCCGAACTCGGCATCCTGGCCGGCCCCGGCCCGTTCTACGGCGACTTCTACCCCCAGCACGTGCGGTTCTCCCTCACTGCCTCCGACGAACGCATCACCGCGGCCGCCGACCGGCTGCGGGCATCCGTCACGGCGTAGCCCGTACCGGCCCGGCTCGGCTCGCCGCCACCGGCCCGGCCGTGCCCCCAGTCCGGGCTTCGCCCGCTCGCGCTGCATAACTCCTGCAGCTTGCCCCGCGGGTGGGCGACGGATGCCGGAATGACGCGGGAGTCCACCTCCGCGGCGGGGATTCTGCAGGAGTTATGCTCCCACCGGGGCCGCCGGCGGCCGCGGATCGGCTGTGCTCTAGTGCCAATGGACTCTGG
The DNA here is from genome assembly GCF_019599185.1 of Cryobacterium inferilacus. Lineage (GTDB taxonomy): Bacteria > Actinomycetota > Actinomycetes > Actinomycetales > Microbacteriaceae > Cryobacterium > Cryobacterium inferilacus. The sequence goes on from NZ_JAIEUL010000008.1 coordinate 147,310, forward strand.
CCGAAATTGGCGGATGCAACAGTATGCCCCTCGGCAGAATAGGCTGTACGCGGGTTATCGTTGCCAAGCACCACGAGCGTGCTGCGGCGGACCGCCATAGACCAACAGCCGAAAGGCTTTGAAATCCAGGGAGGCGCCGTGAGCGACGTCGCGCAGCGAACACCAGCCAGTGAGCCAGAGATTATCGAGCGGCCCACATCGGAGCCGCAGACGGCCACTCTGACGTACACGGGGGGATCGGCGCAGTTCCCCATCCTGGCGAGTACAGATGGACCGTCCAGCATCGACATCGGAACGCTGACCAAGCAGACCGGTTTCACCACCTTCGACTCCGGATTCGTGAACACGGCGGCAACGAGGTCAGCCATCACGTACATCGACGGCGATGCGGGCATCCTCCGCTATCGCGGGTACCCGATCGAGCAGATCGCACAGAACTCCAGCTTTCTCGAGACCGCCTGGCTGCTCATCTACGGTGAGCTGCCCAGCGAAAGCGAACTGAGCGCGTTCGACACCCGCATCCGTCGGCACACGCTGCTGCACGAAGACCTGCGCCGGTTCTACGACGCCCTGCCGCACAACGCGCACCCGATGTCGGTGCTCTCGGCCGGCGTCTCGGCTCTGTCGACCTACTACCAGGATTCCCTGAACCCCAAGGACCCAGAGCAGGTCGAGCTGTCGATGATCCGCCTGCTGGCGAAGCTGCCGGTGATGGCCGCGTACGCGCACAAGAAGAGCATCGGGCACGCGTTCCTGTACCCGGACAACTCCCTGAGCTTCGTGGACAACTTCATCAAGCTCAACTTCGGCACCCTGGCCGAGCCGTACGAGGTGAACCCGGTGGTGAGCAAGGCGCTCGAACGTCTGCTGATGCTGCACGAGGACCACGAGCAGAACGCCTCCACCTCGGCCGTGCGCCTGGTCGGGTCCACAGAGGCCAACCTGTTCGCCTCGGTCTCCGGTGGCATCAACGCCCTCTCCGGCCCGCTGCACGGCGGCGCCAACGAGTCCGTGCTCACCATGCTCAGCGACATCAAGGCGTCGGGTGAGGGCGTGCAGAAGTACGTCGAGCGGGTGAAGAACAAGGAAGCCGGCGTGCGCCTGATGGGCTTCGGCCACCGGGTCTACAAGAACTACGACCCGCGCGCCAAGCTGGTCAAGGAGAGCGCCGACGCCGTGCTCGAAGCCCTGGGTGTGAAGGATGACCTCCTCGACATCGCCAAGGAGCTCGAGTTCATCGCGCTGAACGACGACTACTTCAAGGAGCGCAAGCTCTACCCCAACGTCGACTTCTACACCGGCGTGATCTACAAGGCGATGGGCTTCCCGCCGCGCATGTTCACCGTGCTGTTCGCGATCGGCCGGCTGCCCGGCTGGATCGCGCACTGGCGGGAGATGAACCTCGACCCCGCGCTCAAGATCGGCCGCCCGCAGCAGCTCTACACGGGCTCCGTCGCCCGCGACTACCCGCTGCACTAACAGCGGATGCGAAAAAGCCCCTTCCCACCGGGAAGGGGCTTTTCGCTTGTGCCGGCCGCTACGCGTGCAGGGCAGCGTTTAGGACGATGCCGGCCTGGCGGGGCAGAACCTCGACCGCGCCGGTGAGCGAGTTGCGGCGGAACAGCAGGTTCGGCACCCCGGAGAGGTCCTTGGCCTTGGCCGTGCGCTGGGCGCCGTCGGCGGGCTGCGCGGCATCCAGCAGCACCACCTTCGTGCCGGCGGTGACGTACAGGCCGGCCTCGACCACGGAGTCGTCGCCGATGGAGATGCCGATGCCGGAGTTGGCGCCGAGCAGCGCGCGCTGCCCGATCGTGACCCGCTGGGTGCCGCCGCCGGACAGCGTGCCCATGATCGATGCGCCGCCGCCGATGTCGGAGCCGTCACCGACCACGACTCCCTGCGACACCCGGCCCTCGACCATCGAGACGCCGAGGGTGCCGGCGTTGAAGTTGACGAAGCCCTCGTGCATGACGGTGGTGCCGGGGGAGAGGTAGGCGCCCAGGCGCACCCGGGAGGCGTCGGCGATGCGCACCCGCTCAGGGGAGACGTAGTTGAGCAGCGGCGGGAACTTGTCCAGGCCGGTGGCGGTGATGCCGTGGCGCTGCAGGGCGGGCCGCAGCCGGTCGAAGTCGGCGGGCAGCACCGGTCCGGCGTTGGTCCAGACCACGTTGGGCAGGTGAGCGAAGATGCCGTCGAGGTTGATGCTGTTGGGCTTGACGAGCAGGTGCGAGAGCAGGTGCAGCCGCAGGTAGGCATCCGAGGTGCCGGCCGGTGCGGCCTGCAGGTCGATCTCGACGGTGACGGCCTCGAGGCGCACGTTGCGTCGGGCGTCGGGCCCCGCGGCCTCTTCCAGCTCGGTGGGCACGATCCAGCGGTCACGATCGGCGGGCAGCGAGCCCAGCTTGGGCGCCGGGTACCAGGTGTCGAGCACGGTGCCGTCGCCGGCGATCGTGGCCAGTCCGTACCCCCAGGCGTGGGTTGAGGCCGAAGCGGCGGAGTCTGACAGGGGTTCGGGGGGAAGCGCGGTGACCATGGCTCTAGATTAGTAGGGTGCCTTCAGAGAGAACGATAGACCCGTCCGTTCCCGCCCTCGACCTGACCGTGGGGTCGATCGAGCTCACCCGCGCCCTCTGCGACGTGGAGTCGGTCTCCGGCAACGAGACCCCGCTCGCCGACGCCATCGAGACCGCCCTGGCCGGCTGCGCGCACCTCGAGCTGATTCGTGACGGTGACACCATCGTGGCGCGCACCAACCTGGGTCGCGCCCAGCGGGTGGTGATCGCCGGGCACATCGACACCGTGCCGGTGAACGAGAACCTGCCCACCCGGTTCGAAACCGAGGATGGCGTCGACTACCTCTGGGGGCGCGGCACGACGGACATGAAGGCCGGCGTGGCCGTGCAGCTCAAGCTCGCCGCCGAGCTCGCCGACACCAGCGTCGACGTGACCTGGATGTGGTACGACCACGAGGAGGTCAATGCCTCCCTCAACGGCCTCGGCCGGCTCGCCGGCAACCGGCCCGACCTGTTCCAGGGTGACTTCGCCATCCTGGGCGAACCGAGCAACAGCCAGGTCGAGGGCGGCTGCAACGGCAACGTGCGCATCGAGGTGCGCACCTTCGGCAAACGGGCGCACTCCGCCCGCGCCTGGGTCGGCGAGAACGCCATCCACAAGGCCGCCCCGATCCTCGACATCCTCGCGGCGTACACACCCCTCGAGGTTGAGGTGGAGGGTCTGGTCTACCGGGAAGGCCTGAACGCCGTGGGCATCAGCGGGGGCATCGCCGGCAACGTCATCCCCGACGAGTGCATGGTGCACGTGAACTACCGGTTCGCGCCCAGCCGCACCGCCGCAGAGGCGGTGGCGCACCTGGAGGAGCTCTTCGCCGGTTTCGACATCACCGTCGTCGACCTCGCCGAGGGCGCCCGCCCCGGCCTGGACGCCCCGCTGGCGCTCAAGTTCCTCGAGGCCGTTGGCGCTGAGCCCCGCCCCAAGTACGGCTGGACCGATGTGGCCCGGTTCTCGGCCCTGGGCATCCCGGCCGTCAACTACGGTCCGGGTGACCCGCTCAAGGCGCACGCCGACGACGAGCGGGTGGCGCTGACCCAGATCACCGACTGCGAGGATGCCCTGCGCGCCTGGCTGACCGCACCCATCGACTGAGCATGGCGGCCTCGCCTACCCCGCCCGCACACACCCCGGGCTCGCGAACCCCTGCCCCTGCCGTGGCCCCCTGGCTGCCCGGCCGGTGGCGGGCGCACTACCGGCTGCTGCCGTGGTGGCTGAAGGTCGTCGGCATCTGGCTGGCGAGCCGGGTGATCACCACCACCATGGTGCTGGTGCTGGCGAGCGTGCAGGGGCAGAACGCGTGGACGCCGGCGAGACCGGGCTACCTGGAGTTCGCCACCATGTGGGACTCGCTCTGGTACAACATCGTGGCCGTCGGCGGGTACCCCTCGGTGCTGCCGGTCACCGCGGAGGGTCACGTCGGCGAGAACGCCTGGGCGTTCATGCCGGGTTACCCGGTGGTGGTGCGGCTGCTCATGCTGCTCACCGGGGCGCCCTGGGAGCCCGTGGCCGTGTTCGTGTCCGTGGCCTGCAGCCTCGCCACCGCCCTGCTGTTCTACCGGCTGATGCGGCGCGTGCAGCCGCAGTCGATGGCGTTGTTCTCCGTGCTGCTGTTCTGCGTCGCCCCGCTGTCACCGCTGCTGCAGTTCGGCTATGCGGAGTCGATGCAGCTGATGCTGCTCACCCTGGCACTGGTGCTGGTGCTGGAGCGGCGCTACCTGGTGCTGGTGCCGGTGATCGCGGTGATGGCGCTCACGCGGCCCACCGGGCTGGCGTTCGCCCTGTTCCTGGCGCTGCACGTCGGCTACCGCTGGTTCACCCGCTCCCGCGACCCGTTCCCGGTGCGCGAAGTGGTGACGGCGTCATCCGTCGCGGTGTTCAGCGGTGTGATGGGGCTGCTCTGGCCGGCCCTGGCCTGGGCGGTGACCGGCTCACTCACGGCGTACACCGACACCGAACTGGCCTGGCGGAGCGCCTACATCGGTTATCAGGAGCTGGTACCGTTCACGGCCTGGTTCCAGAGCGGGGTGTGGTGGCTCGGGCAGCCGCTGGGCATCATCGCGGTGCTGGTGCTGATCGTGGGGTTCACGCTGCTGATGTTCACACCGTGGGTGCGCGGCCTCGGCGTCGATCTGCGTCTGTGGGTGGTGTCGTACGCGCTCTACCTGCTCGCGGTGTTCTTCCCGCAGTCGAGCATCTTCCGGCTGCTGATGCCGATGTTCCCGCTGCTCGGCGCCCTCGCCGTGCCGCGCAACGTCGTGTACCGCGTTGTGGTCACACTGCTGCTGATCTGCGGCCAATGGGGCTGGCTTTTGCTCTGTTGGGGCGTGGACGGGGCCGATTGGACCCCGCCGTAATTACTGTCTGACGGCCGAATGGTCGATAATGGTAGTACGACTACGAATGGAAGGGGAGTTCATGGCGGCCATGAAGCCACGGACCGGAGACGGGCCAATGGAGGCTGTAAAGGAGGGGCGCCTGATCATCGTGCGTGTACCGCTCGAAGGTGGAGGCCGACTCGTCGTCTCTGTGAACGACGCTGAAGCCAAGGAGCTTCACGATGCGCTCGCCGGAGTAGTCACACCGGCTGTGTAGTACCACACGCTCTGACGTAGCAAAGATTTCATTCGGCTGATCGGCTGTGCGGGTTCCGCACAGCCGATTGCTGTATCCGGATGCGGTTACGCGCGCAGCTTGGTGATCTGCAGCAGGCCGTCGCCGACGGGGGAGAGCGCGCTGATCACGGCGGTGGAGGAACCGATCTCGTTGAGCAGGGTGCGGAAGCCGGTGGCAACGTCGTCACGCTGCACGGGGTCGGCCACCCGGCCGCGCCAGAGCGCGTGCGCCACGAGAACGGTGCCGCCCGGACGGGCCAACCGCAGCCCGTGCTCGACGTACTCGATGACCGACTGCGGGTCGGCATCCACGAAGACGATGTCGTAGGAGTTCTCGTTCATGCGCGGCAGCACCTCGGCGGCGCGACCGGTGATCAGGCGAACCCGGTTGGTGGGGATGCCGGCCTCGTGGAAATTCGCCTTGGCGTGCTGCAGGTGGTCGACCTCGAGGTCGATCGAGGTGAGGGTGGCGCCGGGGGCGCCGGTGAGCAGCCAGATGCCGGAGACGCCGGCACCCGTGCCGACCTCGAGGATGCTGCGGGCACCGGTGGCGGCGGCGATGACGGCCGACTGCGCCCCGACCGACGGGGCGATGGCCTCGATGCCGAGCTCGTGGGACTGCTGCCTCGCCCGGGCCAGGGCATCGCTCTCCACCACCGAGTCGTCGGCGAATTTCCAGTTCAGATCTTTGTCAGACATTCCGCAACTCCAGTAGGTGATTGGGGTTAAGACTACGGTGGCCGGGCACCCGGTTAGGGCACGCCTCGCCGGGGGGATATTCTGAGGGCATGTTCGGTCTGACCTTCGAGAAGCTCCTGCTCATCGGGATCATCGCCGTCTTCCTGCTCGGCCCGGAGAAGCTGCCGCACTACGCGGCGCAACTGGGCCGGCTGGTGCGTCAGCTGCGGGACATGGCCAACGGGGCCAAGGACCGCATGAAGGACGAGATGGGTCCGGACTTCGACGACGTCGACTGGAAGAAACTCGACCCGCGTCAGTATGACCCGCGTCGCATCATCAGGGAAGCCCTGATCGAGGAACCGGTGAAGGGGCAGTCCGCCGTTCTCGCGCGGACCGGTGCGAACCCCGACAGCGCCTATCTGCAGCGCAAGCGCGCCCGCGAGGGCGACCTGACCGGGCCGGCGCCGTTCGACTCCGAAGCCACCTGACCCGGTTCGTTCCTGCGGGGCGGGTCAACGCCGTCTGACGGCCTTCAGGGCCCGCGCCAGGAGGACCATCGGGCGCTCCAACCTGGCGACCTCCGCGCCGGTGGATGGCAGGGCGAGCACACCCGTCGCGCTGGCGATGGTGACCGGGTTGACGAAGCGCTTGAGCCCCTCCGGGCCGTTCCGACGCCCAAGGCCGGATGCCTTCACCCCGCCCATCGGGGCGTCCACGGCGGAGAACGACCCGCGGTAGCCCTCGTTGACGTTCACACTGCCGGCCTCGAGCGACTCGGCGACGCGCAGCCCGCGGCGGGCGGATCCGCTGAGCACCGACGCGTTCAGGCCGTACTCGCTGTTGTTGGCCGCGAGGATCGCCTCCTGCTCCGTGTCGACCACGTACACGGCCACGACCGGGCCGAAGGTCTCGTCGGCGAAGCAGCGCATGGCCGGTGTGACCCCGGTGAGGATGGTCGGTTCGAAGAAGTACGGGCCGAGGTCGGGCCTGGCCCGCCCGCCGGCCTGCACCGTGGCGCCGTGCTCGACGGCGTCGGCCAGGTGCTCGGTCACGCGCTCGAGCTGCTCCGGCGAGGTGAGCGTGCCCACATCCGTGCTGTAGTCCAGGGCAGAGCCGAGGATCAGCGCACGGGTGGTGGTGACGAATTCGCGCAGGAACTGGTCGGCCACTCCGCGTTGCACGTAGATGCGCTCGATCGACACGCACAACTGCCCCATCGACGAGAAGCACGCGTACGCGGCCTGCGCGGCGGCCCGGTGCGGGTCGACGTCGTCGAGCACGATCATCGGGTTCTTGCCGCCGAGCTCCAGCGACGCCCCGGTGAGGGTGCTCGCGGCCTGCCGGCCCACCCGCAGGCCGGTGGGGGTGGAGCCGGTGAAACAGACGTAGTCGGCGCCGGCCGTGACGGCCTCGCCCACCACGGCGCCCTCGCCGGTGACGACGGCCCACAGGTCGGCGGGCACGCCGGCGTCGATGAAGGCGCGACGCAGCATCAGGATGCTCAGGGCGCCCTGGTTGTCGGCCTTCTGCACCACAGCGCAGCCGGCGGCCAGCGCCGGCACGACGTCCATCGCGGCCAGGCTGAGCGGGAAATTCCAGGGCGTGATGACCCCGGCGACGCCCTTGGGCCGGTACCGCACCCTGGTGCGCACCAGCACCGGCAGGCCGGAGCGGCGGCGCTGGCCGCGCAGCACCCGGCGGGCGGCGACGGCGTTGTAGCGGGTGACGCTGAGTACCTGGAAGACCTCCTCGAACGCATGCCCGCGGGTCTTGCCGGTCTCGGTCTGCAGGGTGTCCAGCAGGGCTTCCCTGCGGGCGAGCAGCAGGTCGTGGGCACGCAGCAGCACCCGACGGCGATGGGCGAACCCTGCACGCGCCCAACCGATCTGAGCGAGACGGGCGCGGGCGTAGGCATCCGCCACGTCGTGCGTGCTGCTCAGCGGCAGCTCGTGCAGACCGTCGCCGGTGAACGGTGCGATGACCGTGTCCGTCTGTCCGGTGGTCGAGCGGATGTCACGGTGCAGGTCGGCGACGACCGCCGGATCCAGCGGCGTGCCCGGTACCGGACCTGGGACGTTCGACGGGACGGGAACGGACGACACTGTGGGAGCGCTCATGCTGATCAGTGTAGGCAGGGCTGCCTGTGCGGAGCCCGGAGGTCAGCGCTGGGAGGTCAGCGCGGCGAGATGCCCAGGCTGAGCCCGGCCAGGCCGCGGCCGCGGGTGGCCAGCCGCTCGGCGATGGCCTGGATGGCCACGGCGGCGGGGTCGGCGGGGTCGCCGAGCACCACGGGCAGTCCGGTGTCACCGCCGGTGCGGAGGGCCACGCTGAGCGGCACCTGACCGAGCAGCGGAACCGGCTTGCCCTGACCGGCGGAGAGCCGGCCGGCGACCTCGGCGCCGCCGCCGGAGCCGAAGATCTCCAGCAGGGTGCCGTCCGGCTGCATCAGCCCGGCCATGTTTTCGATCACGCCGTAGATCTTCTGGCCGGTCTGGCGGGCCACGGCGCCGCTGCGCTCGGAGATGTCCGCGGCGGCGGGCTGAGGGGTGGTGACGACGATGACCTCGGCGTGCGGCAACAGCTGGCCCACCGAGATGGCGATGTCGCCGGTGCCCGGCGGCAGGTCGAGCAGCAGGATGTCGAGGTCGCCGAAGTAGACCTCGGTGAGGAACTGGGTGATGGTGCGGTGCAGCATCGGCCCGCGCCAGGCGACCGCGACGGAGGTGTCGTCGACGAACATGCCGATGGAGATGACCTTCACCTCGAAGCCGATCGGCGGCAGGATCATGTCACCCACCTGGGTGGGCTTGACCATGCCGCTCTGACCATCCGGCATGCCGGGCGGGGTGACCAGACCGAGCAGCCCCGGGATGGAGAAGCCGTAGACGTCGGCGTCGACGATGCCCACCCGCAGGCCCCGTGCGGCCAGGGCCACGGCGAGGTTCGCGGTGACGGTGGACTTGCCCACACCGCCCTTGCCGCTGGTGATCGCGTAGATCTGGGTGAGCGAGTCCGGCCCGAACTGCAGGCTGCGTGCGCCCTGGCCGCCGCGCAGCTTCTCGGTCATGGCGCGGCGCTGCTCAGGGGTCATCACCGACACCTCAACGCGGGCCAGGCCGACGCCCACGACGGATTCGGTCGCCTCGCGAACATCCGTCTCGATGCGCGTCGCCGCCGGGCAGCCGGCGATGGTGAGACGGATGCCCACCGTCGCGCCGCCGTCGGGGTCGATCGTGACCCCGGAGACCATGTCCAGCTCGGTGATGGGCTTGCGGATCTCGGGGTCGATGACGCGGGCGAGGGCGGCGAGGACCCGGTTCTCAGTCAAACGGGTCGACCTCGTGCGGGGCGGTCCGGGGACTGGCTTCGCGTTCCCGGCTCTCCAGTTCGCGGCTCTCCCGGTCGCGGATGGCTTCGCGCTCGCGGCGCTCCTGCTCGTCGCGCTGGTCGAGGTTGTCGAGCAGGGCGCGCAGCTCGGCCCGCAGGAAGTCTTTGGAAGCGAGGTCCTTCATACCCAGGCGCAGGGCGACGACTTCACGGGCGAGGTACTCGGTGTCGGCCAGGTTGCGTTCGGCGCGTTGCCGGTCCTGTTCGAACTGCACCCGGTCGCGGTCGTCCTGCCGGTTCTGCGCGAGCAGGATCAGCGGTGCCGCGTACGACGCCTGGAGGGAGAGCACCAGGGTGAGCGCGATGAAGCCCAGCTCGATGGAGTCGAAGCGGAGTCCCTCTGGGGAGAGGGTGTTCCAGCCGATCCAGAAGACCACCAGGGCGGACAGGCCAAGCAGGAACCAGGGCGTGCCCATGCCGCGCGCGATCGCCTCGGTGAACCGGCCGAACCTGTCGTTGCTGCGTCGGCCGCGCTTGCGCCCGACGAGGTTGGTGGTGCGCAGGCCCTTGGGCGTGTCGAGGCGGAGTTCGCTCTTGTTAGCGCGTGCCATTTCCGTGCCTCCGTCCAGGCAGTGGGATGCTTCCGGTTACCAGCTGGGTTCTCGCGGAGGCACGTTTGCGTACCTCGTCGCCGTCGTCGTGACTTCGCCAGTCGTCCGGAAGGAGGTAGTCGAGCACGTCATCAATCGTCACCACCCCGACGAGATGGTGGTTCTCATCGACCACGGGCACCGAGACGAGGTCGTAGCTGGCCAGGATGCGGGATACCTCGGCCGCCGAGGTGTCCGCGGTGACGGGCTCCAGACCCAGGTCGAGCAGGGTGCCGAGGCGTTCGTGCGGCGGGTAGCGCAGCATCCGCTGGAAGTGCACCATGCCCAGGAACCGGCCGGTGGGCGGTTCGTACGGCGGCAGGGTGACACAGATCGCCGCGCCGAGGGCCGGCGCCAAGTCATGCCGGCGGATGAGGGCCAGGCCCTCGGCCACGGTGGCGTCGGCGGAGACGATGATCGGCTCGGTGGTCATCAGGCCACCGGCGGTGTCGGGGGCGTAGGAGAGCAGGAACCGCACATCGTCGGCCTCTTCTGGCTCCATCAGGTCGAGCAGGTGCTCGCCGCGTTCCTCCGGCAGCTGCGCGATCAGGTCGGCCGCGTCATCCGGCTGCATGTGATCGAGCACCTCGGCGGCCCGTGAGTCGCCGAGCCGGGTGAGGATGCCCACCTGCTCGCTCTCCGGCATCTCCTCGAGCACATCGGCGAGGCGGCCGTCCGGCAGCTCCTCTGCCACCTCGAACATGCGCTGGCGGGGCAGGTCGAGCAGGGTGTTGGCGAGGTCGGCCGGCTTCATGTCTGAGTAGGTGGCGATGAGCTGTTCGGCCGACTGGGACTGACCAGCGGTGACCTTCTCGTAGACCTCGCCCCAGTTGGCGAACGCGGTCGCCCCCTTGGCGAACGGCGAGGAGCCGGTCTTGGGGCGGCGCAGGAAGAGCTGGCTGATCGCCCAGTCACCCTGGGCGGATTCCTCGATCGCGACGTCCTCGATGGTGGCCTCGCCGGAGCCGTCGTTGAACGCGACCTTGCGGCCGAGCATCTCGGCGATGACGCGCACCTCGCCGCCGCGCTGCTCGAAGCGGCGCACGTTGATCAGGCCGGTGGTGATGATCTGGCCGCTGCCGATGCTCGTGACCCGGCCGATGGAGACGAAGACCCGGCGTTTGCCGGGGATCTCGACGATCAGGCCGACCACGCGGGGTGGGTCGTCTTTTCGGTAGACCACCAGAACATCGCGAACCTTGCCGACGCGGTCGCCCGCGGGGTCGAAGACGTTGCACCCGGCCAATCGGGCGACGAAGACTCTGGTGTTTGCCACACCTATAACTTAGTCGGTGCCGGCTGGGCGGCGGCCGGGCCGTGGCGGGTCAGGTGCCGGGCCATCTGCGCCGCTGAGCCGGACGGCACGCCGGTGACCGGGTATTCTCCCCGTGGATGCACAGCGGGCCAGGCGGGAATCCGCCGGTGCCGTGGAAGAATGGAGGCATGACCAATCAAAGCCCATTCGGTGGTCGCGCCTCCGCTCTGTATCCCGTCCTCCCCAAGGGTGAGGTCCTGGCCACGTACGAGACCTACAACGAGGCCCAGCTGGCCGTCGACGTCCTGGCGAAGTCCGACTTCCCGGTGAAGCAGCTGTCGATCGTGGGCAACGACCTCAAGACCGTGGAGCGGGTGACCGGCAAGCTCACCTGGAGCCGCGTCGCGTTGGCCGGCGCCGCATCCGGTGCCTGGCTCGGTGTGTTCTTCGGGCTGCTGTTCTTCATCTTCTCGCCCGACGGTGCCGGCCTGCCGCTGGTGATCGCGGCCGTGTTGATGGGCGCCGGCTTCGGCATGCTGTTCGGACTGGTGAGCTACGCGCTCAACCGTCGCCGCAAGGACTTCACCTCGACCATGCAGGTGATCGCCGGCAACTACCAGGTGATCGTAGACGTGGAACTGCTGAACAGGGCCCGCAACCTGCTGGCCGGTCACGGCGAGCCCGCCGGCGCTCCCGCTCCGCACCCATCCGACCCGCCCCGGTCCCTGCCGCAGCCGCTGCCGCCGGCGGATGCGCCGGAGCCGCCGACGGATGCGCCCACCACACCGCCCGCGTACGGCGAGACCGGCCCGGCCGACCCGACCCGCTAACCCGGCGCAACTGTTCCCGAACCCTCTGCGTCAGGCTGCTTGTGAGTCAGTTCACGATCAGTAGGAGGCAGAGTGATGTCGATAACCCCAGGCTTCACCGTGGTGGAGATCCGCGAGTTCGTTCGTGAGTATGACGGGTTGGCCTATGGCCGGAAAGCGCCGTGGTTGGTGGAGCGCGGTTTGTCCAGACGTAGGTTGGCTCGGTGGCAGGGCGCGGTTTACGAGGGCGATCTCGAACGTGGCCTGATCCCGCGCGAAGATGGTCGTATGACTATTCCACCGGGTAAGCGCAGTGCGCTGGAGAAAGC
>NZ_JAIEUL010000009.1 GCF_019599185.1 Cryobacterium inferilacus
ACAGTCGGCATCAACATCCCCAAAGAAACCGTCAATATCTAACCCAAGTGACTCCACTCAGCTTGACATCGCCCGTTTGGGAACAGTTGCTCGCTGGTTAGGCTGTCCGCATGGCAACCTCCAGCAACTCTCGGCGCCCTGCTGAGTCGACCGGCCCGACCTCGGCGAGCCTGCCGATCCGGCCCGGACGGCGGGCGCTCGTGCGTCGTCCGGTCGACAGCCTCGCCGAGGGCCAGATCACCCACATCGAGCGGATGCCGATCGACCTCGACCTCGCCCGCGCCCAGTGGGACGGCTACGTCGCCGCGCTCGAGGCGCAGGGCTGGGCCACCACCGCGGTGGAGCCGGCCCCCGACCAGCCCGACTCGGTCTTCATCGAAGACGCCGTGATCCTCTTCGGTGACACCGCCGTGCTCTCCAGCCCCGGGGCGCCCAGCCGCCGCGGCGAGACGGCCGGCGCCGAGGCCGCGGTGCGCACCCTGGGCCTCACGGTGCGCCGCATCGAACTGCCAGGCACCCTCGACGGCGGCGACGTGCTCAAGGTCGGCACGACCGTCTACGTGGGTCAGAGCCTGCGCACCAACACCGACGGTGCGGCGCAGCTGGCCGCCATCGCCGAACCGCTCGGTTACACGGTGCTCACCGTGCCGGTGACCCGCGCCCTGCACCTGAAAACCGCCATCACCGCACTGCCAGACGGCACCGTCATCGGCTACCCGCCGCTCGTCGACGACGCCGACCGGTTCGAGAGCTTCCTGCCGGTGCCGGAGGCCGAGGGCACGGCGGTCGTCATTCTCGACGAGCGCACCCTGCTGATGTCGGCGGCGGCACCGCGCACCACCGCGCTGCTCACGGGGCTGGGCTACACGGTGGTCACCGTGGACATCACCGAGTTCGAGAAGCTCGAGGGCTGCGTCACCTGCCTGAGCGTGCGGGTGCGCTGACCAGCCCGTGGCGGATGCTCGACGGCCGGTGCGCGCCGAAAAGTCATGCTTGCGCCCGCGCCGCCCCTGGCCCTATCCTGAAAGGCTGCCTGAACAGGGGGGCACACGACGACAGACAACGCTCAGGAGGCCGACATGACCAAGACAGCTCGCATCAGGTACGCATCGATCGCGACCGGCGCTGCCTTCGTCCCGGCGCTCCGACTCGCCTCCGCCTAGGAGCCCGACCAGAGACCTCCGCCGCCCGCCCCACGCGGGCCGGCACAGTTCAGCGGGAGACACGGCCCGCATTCTCTGCGCACGCCGCCGCGCCGTCGCCGGGCGCCGCCACCGTCGGCTGTCGACGCCGCCGGGATCCGCTGCCCCGCGGCTGCCGCGCCCACCCGTCACGCACCATCCCGTCACGCACCATCCCGCCACGCATCATCCCGCCCATCGGCGCCACCGCGCCGCGGCCGGCCCAGCCAGAAATTTCTCATGACCACGACCGCTCCGCAGCATCCGCCCCACGTCGCGCCAGAACCCGCCGCGCGCCCCAACACCTTCCGCACCCTGCTGCGGCTCTACCCGTACGCCAAACCGGCCCTGCCCCGCCTGGGCCTGGGCATGCTGGCGGCGCTGTTCGCGTCGTTGATGGCCCTGGCTATCCCGCAGGTGTTGCAGCAGCTCGTCGACGGTGCTCTCAGCCAGGGCGACACCGCCCCGATCTGGCCCGCCGTGCTCACGGTGCTCGGCCTCGGCGTGCTCGAAGCGGGCATGATCGCCCTGCGCCGCTGGTTCGTGCTCGTGCCGGGCACGCACATCGAGTCCCGGATGCGCAACGCGCTCTACGCCAGGCTGCAGGACCTGCCCGTGACCTTCCACGACCGCTGGCCGAGCGGGCAGCTGCTCTCGCGCGCCGTGAGCGACCTCAACATGATCCGCCGGTGGATCTCGTTCGGCCTGGTGCTGCTCGTGGTCAACTTCCTCACCATCGTCGCCGGGGTGGTGATACTCGTCTCGATGAACTGGATCCTCGGCCTGATCTTCCTGGTCTGCTCCATCCCGATCTGGATCTACGGTTACGTCTTCGAGGAGAAGTACTCGGTCATCGCCCGGCGCAGCCAGGACCAGACCGGGGACCTGGCGACCGCCGTGGAGGAGTCGGTGCACGGCATCCGCGTGCTCAAGGCCTTCGGCCGCGGCAGTTTCGCGCTGAAGAGCTTCACCAACCAGGCCGAGGAGCTGCGCGGCACCGAGATCGAGAAGGCCCGCGCCATCGCCGGCATCTGGCTGTGGCTGCTGCTGGTGCCCGACGTGGCGTTCGCGCTCTGCCTGGTCGCCGGTGTCTGGCTCACCAGTCAGGGCCAGCTCAGCGTCGGCGAACTGGTGGCGTTCTTCGCCACCGCCACGGTGCTGCGCTTCCCGGTCGAGTCGATCGGCTTCCTGCTGTCGATGACGTTCGACACCCGCACCGCCACCGACCGGTTCTTCGACATCCTCGACACCCCCAACACCATCACCGACCCGCCACGCCCGGTCACCATCACCAGCCCGCGCGGCCGGCTGGCGTTCGAGAACGTGCACTTCCGTTACGCCGACTCGCCCGAACGCTTCCCCGACCTGCTCAACGGGGTGGACCTCGTGCTCGAACCCGGCGAGACCATGGCCCTGGTCGGGCTCACCGGTTGCGGCAAGTCCACCCTCACGGCCCTCACCACCCGGCTGTACGACGTGACGGATGGCTCGGTGACCCTCGACGGGGTCGACGTGCGCCGCGGTGAGCTGCGCCGCCACATCGCGATGGCGTTCGAGGATGCGACGCTGTTCTCGGCATCCGTGCGCGACAACGTGCTGCTCGGCCGGCCGGAGTTCGCCGAGCGCAGCCCCGAGGCCGACGCGGTGCTCGCCGAGGCGCTGGACATCGCCCAGGCCGGGTTCGTGCACGACCTGCCAGACGGTGTCGACACCCTCGTCGGGGAGGAGGGCATGAGCCTCTCCGGCGGCCAGCGGCAACGCGTGGCGCTGGCTCGGGCCGTGGCCGCGGCGCCCGCCGTGCTCGTGCTCGACGACCCGCTCTCCGCGCTCGACGTGAACACCGAATCGCTCGTCGAGGCGGCGCTGCGCCGGGTGCTGGTGAAGACCACGGCGCTGATCGTGGCGCACCGCCCGTCCACGGTGATGCTCGCCGACCGGGTGGCGCTGCTCGAGGACGGCCGCATCACCGCGGTCGGCACGCACTCCGAGCTGCTCGCCACCAGCCCGCACTACACCTTCGTGATCTCCAGCCTGGAAGACGAAGAACGCCGAGAGAGCAGCCGAGCGGAGGAATCCCTGTGAGTGTCACCGGAGTCGAGGGCGAAGAACGCGTCGACTACACCAAGGCCGAAAGCGCGCAGATCCGCCGGCGGTCGCTGCGGCTGCTCGGTTCGCTCCTGTTCCCGCTGCGCGGCTCGGTGGTCATGGCGATGCTCGTCGTCATCGTGTCCACCGCCGCGCAGGTGGCCGGCCCGGCGCTGATCGCGTTCGGCATCGACCGGGGCCTGCCAGCCCTGCTCAACCAGGACTGGGTGCCGCTGGCGGCGACCGGCGTGATCTACCTCATCACCGGCATCACCGGCGCCCTCCTGATCGCCTGGTACACGGTGCTCTCCGCGCGCATCAGCCAGGCCGTGCTGATCGACCTGCGCAAGCGGGTCTTCCTGCAGACCCAGCGGCTCAGCCTCGAATTCCACGAGTCGTACACCTCCGGGCGCATCATCTCCCGGCAGACCAGCGACCTGGATGCGATCAGGGAACTGTTGGATTCCGGCATCAACCAGCTCGTGCAGGGCCTGCTCTACATGGTCTTCACCGCCATCGCGCTGGTCACCCTCGACGGGGTCAGCGGCCTCGTGCTGCTCGTCGCGCTGGTGCCGCTGCTCGCGCTCACCCGCTGGTTCCAGGTGCGCTCGCAGCACCTGTTCCGCCAGTCCCGCACCGCCTCGGCCAGCCTGATCGTGCAGTTCGTCGAGACCATGACGGGCATCCGCGCGGTCAAGGCGTTCCGCACCGAGAAGCGCAACGAGGGGGTCTTCGGCAAGCTGGTGGAGTCGTACCGGCTGGTCAACGCCCGGGTGATCCAGCTGTTCGGGGTGTTCGACCCCGGGCTGATCCTGATCGGCAACGTCACCGTCGCCGCCGTGCTGCTGGTCGGCGGGTTCCGGGTCGCCGACGGCCAGCTGGCCATCGGCGCACTGCTGGCCGCCCTGCTGTACACCCGCCGGTTCTTCGACCCGATGGAGGAGATGGCGATGTTCTACAACTCCTACCAGTCGGCCGCGGCAGCGCTGGAGAAGATCTCCGGGGTGCTCGAAGAGCAGCCCGGCGTGCCGGACCCGGCGAAACCGGTGGACCTGTGGACGTCGACCGGAGCGGTGCACTTCGACAACGTGCAGTTCGAGTACCAGGCCGACCGGGTCATCCTGCCGCGTTTCGACCTCACCCTGGAGCCCGGGCAGACCGTGGCCCTGGTCGGTTCGACAGGAGCGGGCAAGTCCACCCTGGCGAAGCTGATCTCCCGGTTCTACGACCCGTCTGCCGGCCGGGTGCTGCTGGACGGCGTCGACCTGCGCGACCTGCACCCCAAGGACCTGCGTCGGGCCATCGTGATGGTGACCCAGGAGGCGTACCTGTTCAGCGGCAGCGTCGCCGACAACATCTCCCTCGGTAAGCCGGAGGCGACCAGGACGGAGGTGGAGGCGGCCGCCCGTGCGGTGGGCGCGCACGACTTCATCGTGGGGCTGCCAGGGGGCTACGACACCGACGTGAACAAGCGCGGCGGCCGGGTGTCGGCCGGTCAGCGTCAGCTGATCTCGTTCGCGCGGGCGTTCCTGGCCGACCCGGCGGTGCTGATCCTGGACGAGGCGACCAGTTCGCTGGACATCCCCAGCGAACGCCTGGTGCAGGAGGCCCTGCAGACGCTGCTCAGCGACCGCACCGCGGTGATCATCGCGCACCGGTTGTCGACCGTGGCGATCGCCGACCGGGTGCTCGTGATGGAAAACGGTGTGATCGTGGAGGACGGCACCCCGGCGATGCTCATCTCCGGCACCGGCCGGTTCGCCCGCCTGCACGCGGCCTGGCGGGAATCCCTGGTCTAGTCATCCGCGGGCGCTATGAGTCCGGGGTGTTACCGGGATGTTGAGGGCGGGCAACCTTCTGCCGGGAAGGCGCCTGACACGCTTGACTCGCCCCTGGCGGACGGGGAATCTGGAGCCAGAACACACCAACCGTCCGAACGAGCGCGCTCGTTCCCGGTCGGCGCCGGTGGACATCCGTACCGGCGCCGGCCTGTCTGATCGGGGGATCAACCCAACATGGAGTCAGTTACCATCGTCGGCGCTGGGGTGGTCGGGCACGCCAGTGCCGTCGCCCTGCGTGGTCTCGGCTACACCGGCAGCATCACGATCCTCGGCAGTGAACGTCACCGCCCATACGACCGGCCTCCGCTCGGTCGCGGTTTTCTCACCGGGCAGACCACGATCGGCGAGCTGGCCCTCGAAGCGCCGCACGAAGACCTCGACGCCGACTGGCGGCTGGGTGTCGGCGCGGTCGCCCTCGACGCGGCCGCGCACCGGGTGACGCTGGCCAACGGGCGCACCGTCGACTCCGATGCCGTCGTGCTCGCCACCGGGTCCGCCGCCCGCCGTCTGGGCGAGCCGTGGCACGGGGTGCACACCCTGCGCACGGTCGAGGATGCCCTCGCCCTGCGCGAAGAACTGTTGCCAGGTGCCCGCATGGTCGTCGTCGGTTCCGGCGTGGTGGGCCTCGAGGTGGCGTCGACGGCGCACGACCTGGGCTTGCAGGTGACCGTGCTCGGCAGCACCACGGATTCGCTCTGCACCACCTTCGGTGCCACCGTCGCCGACGCCGTGTTCGGCTTGCACCGGCGGCGGGGCATCACCGTGCGCACCGACCTCCGGGTCGCCGAACTGATCGGTCCCGGCTGGGTATCCGGCGTGAGGCTGACGACGGGGGAGGAGATCGGTGCTGACGTCGTGTTGCTCGACATCGGTGCGGAGCCGATCGTCGGTTGGCTGGCCGGCTCCGGGCTGGACCTGTTCGGTGTCGATCCCGGCTCGGCTGATCCCGGCCCGTCCGGTTCAGACCGGCCAGCGCCCGACGACCGCGGTGCGGTGCTGTGCGACACGGTCGGCGCCACCGCGGTGCCCGGCGTGGTCGCGGTCGGCGACTGTGCGGCCTGGCTGGACCCGGTGTCCGGCAGGCACCGGCGCATCCCGCACTGGAGCGACACCCGCGACCGGCCGGGCATCGCCATGGCCGCTCTGCTCGGTGTCGACCCCGGGGCGGCGCTGGCCCCTATCACCGTGACCTCACACCAGGCCGGCGCCCTGGTGCAGTTCGCCGGCCGGCTGCACGGCGACGAGCTGCTCACGATCGAGGCGGGCAGCGTGAACACGGGCGACCTGCTGGCCGTCTACCGCCGCGGTGACCTGCCGGTGGCGGTGCTGGGCATCGACCAGGCCGTGCAGGTGGCCAGCTGGCAGGCCAGGCTCGCGGCGACCGCGCCCACGACCACGCCCACCCCGGCCCCGGACGAGCCGGTCAGGGACGCCAGCGTGCGCGGCTGAGGTCGACCCGGTAACCGGACTCCTGGTCGGCACCGGGCAGCAGCGGTGTCCGCTCCGCCCGGTAGTGCTCCAACGCCCGCGCCTCGTGGCCGGTCGGCGGGTGGCCGCCGGCGCGGATCACGCGCCACCACGGCGCATCCGCCCCGAATTGCGCCATTGTCTGGCCCACCACCCTGGCAGCGCGGGAGCCGAGGGTGGCGGCGACGTCGCCGTACGTCATCACCCGGCCGGCCGGGATGGAGTCGACGATGTCGAGGACCGCCGCCACGAACGGGCTGTCGGGGCTGAGCCGCACGCTCAGAGGGTGAGCGCGCCGATGACCTCGCCGAACTCGGTCTCGCCGATGTCGACGAAGCCGATGCGGTGGAAGAAGGCCTCTGGGCCGTCCTCGCCGGGCTCCCAGATCACCGTGATGCGCTCGAAACCGCGGTGCCTGGCCTCCTCGGCCAGGGCGTCGGCGGCGAACTTGCCCACGCCCAGACCCTGTGCGTCGGCGTCCACGTTGATGCGCCAGAGGCAGGCACGGAATTCTTCCTGGGCGGACTCCGGGTCGAAGTTGCCGTGGATGAAGCCGGCGACCTGGCCGTCGAGCAGCACCACTCGCTGCCAGGCGGTGGCCGGGTTGATCACCGACGCCGCGACGGAGTACGAGACCGGGGCGATGAATTGCTCCTGACCGGGCTTCAGGCTCAGGTTGTTGGCCGCGACGATGTTTCGCGCGGACAGTTCTTCCAGTCGGAGTTCAGGCATACAACCAAGGTTATCGCCCGGCAGACAGCGCAGATAGTCGGGATTATGGAGGACCGGGGACCGCCGGCGACTGCACCGGTCAAGTCTCTCGATGTCGAGATAATTACCCCCCTCGGCTAGGATTGTCCACGGCCCCCATGCCCCGACTCACTGAGGAGAATCCATTGTCGAAGATCAAGGTTGCAGGTACTGTCGTCGAGCTGGACGGGGACGAGATGACCCGCATCATCTGGCAGGCCATCAAGGACTCCCTGATTCACCCGTACCTCGACATCGATCTCGAGTACTACGACCTCTCGATCCAGAAGCGTGACGAGACCGACGACCAGATCACGGTCGACGCGGCCCGCGCCATCCAGAAGCACGGCGTCGGCGTGAAGTGCGCCACCATCACCCCCGACGAGGCCCGTGTCGAAGAGTTCGGTCTGAAGAAGATGTGGGCGTCGCCCAACGGCACCATCCGCAACATCCTCGGCGGCACCATCTTCCGCGAGCCGATCATCATCTCCAACATCCCGCGCCTGGTGCCGGGCTGGAACAAGCCGATCATCATCGGCCGCCACGCGTTCGGCGACCAGTACCGTGCCACCAACTTCCGCTTCGAGGGCGAAGGCACCCTCACCATGACCTTCACCCCGAAGGACGGCGGCGAGCCGCAGCAGTTCGAGGTCTTCCAGTCGCCCGGCAGCGGAGTCGCGATGGGTATGTACAACCTCGACAAGTCGATCGTCGACTTCGCCCGCGCCTCGCTCAACTACGGTCTCGAGCGCAACTACCCGGTCTACCTGTCGACCAAGAACACCATCCTCAAGGCGTACGACGGCCGGTTCAAGGACATCTTCCAGGAGATCTTCGACACCGAGTTCAAGGACCGCTTCGAGGCTGCCGGTCTCACCTACGAGCACCGCCTGATCGACGACATGGTCGCATCCGCCATGAAGTGGGAGGGCGGCTACGTCTGGGCCTGCAAGAACTACGACGGCGACGTGCAGTCCGACACCGTGGCCCAGGGCTTCGGCTCCCTCGGGCTGATGACCAGCGTGCTCTCCACCCCAGACGGCAGCGTCGTCGAGGCCGAGGCCGCCCACGGCACCGTCACCCGGCACTACCGCCAGCACCAGCAGGGCAAGCCCACCTCGACCAACCCGATCGCGTCGATCTACGCCTGGACCCGTGGCCTGAGCCACCGTGCCAAGCTCGACGGCAACCCGGCGCTGGCCGAGTTCGCGCACACCCTCGAGGATGTCGTCGTGAAGACCGTCGAGAGCGGCAAGATGACCAAGGACCTCGCGCTGCTCGTCGGCCCCGACCAGGGCTACCTCACCACCGAGGAGTTCCTGGCCGCGATCGCCGAGAACCTGCAGACCCGCCTGGCCTGACCCGCCCGCGGCCGCGCGCCCGCATCCGCCCGCCCGCACTGAGCCCGCACAGAGAAGGCCCCGCCCACCCGGCGGGGCCTTTTCTCTGCCCAACTGGTCCCCATGCGGACAACTGCGCCCGGTGTGCCGGGACCAGTTGTCCGTATCGGTAACAGTTGGGCGGGCGATCAGGCGAGCCTGTCCTTGCTAGTCTGCGGGCGCATCCGAGGTGAGAATGGTGCCATGTCCACGCTCAGGGGAGCATTCCGCCGGTATCCGGTTGTGGCGGCAACCATCGTGATCGGCCTGCTCGGGTTGCTGCTCTGGGCCGCCGGGCTCACCGTGGCGGTGCAGTGGCTGTTCTCCGGCCTCGGCCTGGTCGTGGTCGGCATCCAGGGTGCTGGCATGATCAGACGGATGCGCCAGGGCTCGTTCGGCGTGGACCTGCTGGCGATCATGGCCATCATTGCCACCATCCTGGTGGGCGAATACGTCGCCACCCTGCTGATCGTGCTGATGCTCTCCGGCGGGGCGGCCCTCGAGGATTACGCGGCCGGCCGGGCCCAGCGGGAGCTGAAAACCCTGCTCGACCGGGTGCCGCAGATCGCCCACCTGCTGCGCGACGGCGAGTCCGACGTCGACGACGTGCCGGCCACACAGGTGCGGGTCGGCGACCTGCTGCTGGTGCGACCGGCCGAGATCGTGCCCGTCGACGCCGAACTGGTCTCCGCCGCGGCCGCGTTCGACGAGTCCTCGCTCACGGGCGAGAGCCTGCCGGTCGAGCGACGAGCCGGCGAGGCCGTGCTCAGCGGGTCGATCAACGGGCAGGCCGCGGCCACCGTGCGCGCCACCGCCCTGGCCGCCGACAGCCAGTACCAGCAGATCGTGGCCCTGGTGGCGGAGGCCGCCGCGAGCAAGGCCCCGGTCGTGCGTCTCGCCGACCGGTACGCCGTGCCGTTCACCGCGGTGGCCCTGCTCATCGCCGGCCTGGCCTGGTTCGTTTCCGGTGACCCGGTGCGGTTCGCCGAGGTGCTCGTGGTCGCCACCCCATGCCCGCTGCTGCTCGCCGCCCCGGTCGCGTTCATGGGCGGCATGAGCCGTTCGGCCCGCAACGGCATCATCGTCAAGGGCGGCGGAGTGCTGGAGAAACTCGCCCGGGCGCAGACGGTGGTCTTCGACAAGACCGGCACCCTCACCTACGGCACCCCGACCATCACCAGGGTGAACCCCGAACCACCCTTCGACGACAACGAGCTGCTCACCCTGGCTGCATCGGCCGAGCAGTACTCGTCGCACGTGCTCGCCGCATCCGTCATCGCCGCCGCCGACGACCGCGACCTCACACTGCTACGAACCGACACGGCCACCGAGGTGCCCGCGCACGGCGTGACCGCGAGATTCGAGAACCGCGAGGTGGTCGTGGGCAAGCTGGCGTTCGTGGCCGAGCACGCTGCCGACGCCTACCCGGCCGACCTGGCGGGTGGTGAATTGGCCATCTACCTTGCCGTGGACGGCCGCTTCGCCGGCTGCATCGTCGCCAGCGACCAGGTGCGCGACAACGCCCGCGCCACCGTGCAGGCGCTGCACCGGCTCGGTGTGCGCGAATCGGTGATGCTCACCGGGGATGCCCGCCCCACGGCCAACCACATTGCCCGGCTGGTGGGCATCACCCGGGTGCGCGCGGACTGTCTGCCGGCCGACAAGGTCGACGCGGTGCGGGCCATCCGGGAGCGGCCGGTGATCATGGTCGGCGACGGTGTCAATGACGCGCCGGTGCTGGCCGTGGCCGACGTGGGCATCGCCATGGGCGCCAAGGGGTCGACGGCGGCGAGCGAGTCGGCGGATGCGGTGATCCTGCTCGATGACCTGTCTCGCGCCGCCCGCGCGGTCGGCATCGGCCGCGACACCGTGCGGATCGCCCTGCAGAGCATCTGGCTGGGCATCGCGCTGAGCATCGGCCTGATGTTCGTCGCCGCATTCGGGCTGATCCCGGCCACGGTCGGCGCTCTGCTGCAGGAGCTGGTCGACCTGGCCACGATTCTCAACGCCCTGCGGGCCATCGGCGGGCGCCGCGACGTGCGTGCCCGCGGGGTGGCGGCGCGCGTGCCGGCGGCGACCCACCCGGTGCCGACCGGCTGAACTCAGCGCCCGGAGGCGCGTGACATCAGCGCCGCACCGCCGAAGAGCGGGAACACCCCCAACAAACCGATGAACACGATCGCCGAGCCCTGGGTTCCCATGGAGTGGCCGAATCCGACCTTCTCGCCCACATCGAGACCACCGAAGATCAGCATGGCCAGAAAGAACAGCACCCACAGGCCACCGACCACCAGACAGACCAGCCCGCCCACGGTGAGCAGCACCCGCACGAGCGGGCGTGGCGGTTTCACCGGTCTGGCACGTTTCCCCATGGGCCGAGCCTCGGGGGTTCCAGCAGGCGGTGGCGGCGCCTCGCGGGCGACCGGATGCGTGCCGAGCGCCTAATCTGGAGGGATGCGACGCATCCGTTTACCGTTCGGGCCCACCATCGGCCGAACGGCGAACGAACCCCGCCTGAGCCGGGACGTGTACGTGCTCGGCGTCATCGCCTTCTTCGTGATGGTGGGCTTCGGCGTGGTCGTGCCGGTGCTGCCGGTGTACGTGAAGAGCTTCGGCGTGGGCAACCTGGAGATCGGCGCGGTGGTGTCGGCGTTCGCGCTGATGCGCTTCGTCGCCAGCCCGGTCTGCGGCAAGCTCATCGACTGGGCGGGCGAGCGCACGATCCTGGCGATCGGCATCGGCATCGTCGCGGTGTCCAGCGGGCTGGTCGGCATCGCCGGCAGCTACCCGCAACTTCTGCTGCTGCGCGGGGTCGGCGGCATCGGCTCGGCCATGTTCACCGTCGCGGCGATGACGCTGCTGCTGCGCACCACCGCCCCGGGCATCCGCGGGCGTGCCGTGGGGTTCTACCAGGGCGGTTTCCTCATCGGCGGCATGGCCGGACCGGCTCTCGGCGGCCTGCTCGCCACCATCTCGCTCACCGCGCCGTTCTTCTTCTACGCCGGCACCCTGGCGGTGGCCGGAGTGGTCGGTCTGGTATTGCTGCAGCCGGCCACCCGGGCTGCCGCCGGCGGCACGGGCGCCGCGGCCCCGCTGCTGCCGCTGCGCACGGTGCTGCGCGACCCGCGCTTCCGGGCGGCCTGCCTGGCCAACTTCTCCCAGGGCTGGTCGTCGTTCGGTGTGCGCGGCGCCCTGGTGCCCGTGCTCGTCGTCGAGGTGCTCAAGGGACCGAGCGCCTGGACCGGCATCGCCTTCGCCATCGCCGCCGTCGCGCAGACCCTCGCCCTGGCGCCGGCGTCCCGGTTCGTCGACACCGTCGGGCGCAAACCCGCGATCATCGGGTCATTCCTCGTGGCCGCCGTCACCATCACGGCGATCCCATTCGCCCCCAACATCGTTGTGCTCACGACGTTGCTGGCGGTGTACGGCGTCGCCGCGGCGTTCATGGGCACCGCGCCGGCGGCATCCGTCGGTGACGCGGCCGGTACCGCGGGAGGACGCCCGGTGGCGATCTTCTCGATGTTCTCCGACTTCGGCGCCATCGTCGGGCCGCTCGTGGCCGGTCTGCTCGCCGACACAGTCTCGTACCCGGCCGCGTTCCTGCTCGGCGGCCTGCTCTTCGTGGCGACCTCGCTCTACGCGCTGCGGATGCCCGGCGGCCTGCCCGCGCAGCCCACCGCCACGCCCCAGGGGCCAGCGGTCACCGATCCCCTCGACCGCTGATCAAGCTCGGTAGCCAACTGCAGGCGTCGGTCCTACGGTGGGGGCATGGCCTACCTCGAGGTGCCCGTACCGGCCGACCTGGCCCCGGACGTGCTGCGGCTGTGGCACCTCGAGCAGCCCGTCGAGCGGCGCTATGAACGGATCTTCCCGCAGCCGGCCCTGCACCTGATCCTGAACCTGTCCGACCCGTATCGGGTGTTCGACCTGCAGACCGGGGCGGCGCGCACCTTGGGGGCCGGCTTCCTGTCCGGGCTGCAGCCCAGGTTCCTGATGACCGAGAGCCCGCCGGTGATCCGGCACGTCGCCGCCGAGCTGGCGCCGTTCGCGGCCGCCCGGTTTCTCGACCTGCCCGCCGCCGAGCTGACCGGCACCGTGCGTGAGAGCCAGGGCCTGCTCGGTGACACCGATGCGCTGCGGCAGGCGGCGAGGCGGGCCACCGACCCTGCGGCCGCGGTCGGGCTGCTGGTCGACCACCTGCGCGCCCAGCTTCGGCCCGCCGTGGTGCCGCCGGCGGTGGTGCGGGCCTGGGCAGGCATCCAGCAGAACCCGGATGCGCCGATGCCGGTGATCGCGGCGACCGCCGGTCTCAGCCACCACCGACTGATCGACGAATTCAGGTCGTGGTGCGGGGTCACCCCGAAGGTCTACGCGGACATCGTGCGGTTCCGCCAGTTCATTCAGGCGCTGCCGTTGCAGGGGCCGATGCCGAGTTGGGCAGAGCTGGTGGCCACATCTGGCTACTACGACCAGCCGCATTTCATCAGGGTTTTCCGCGCGTTCACCGGGTTCTCACCCAGCCGGTATCTCGACATCGTCGCCCGGTACGGCGCCGAATACGCCGCCTTCGTGCCGCTGGACGAGCCGGACGGCGTACCGGGGCCGGTGCCGGAATTTTCTACAAGACGCCCCGCGCCCTGAGGTCTAGCGTGACAGTGTCCCGGACCGGCCGGGACCAGGCATCCGGGAGCAGACATGGACGTGTCATTCAACTGGCTGGCGATCGCGCTCGCCGCACTCTCGTCGTTCGTGATCGGCGGGCTCTGGTACTCGGTACTGTTCGCCCGCCCGTGGCAGCGCGCGGCGGGTGTCACCGACGAGCAGCTGACCCGCGGCACGGCGCGGGTGTTCATCGGTTCGGCGATCCTCGCGATCGTGATGGCCATCAGCCTGGCCGCGTTCATCGGCCCGAACGGGCCCGGCTTCGGCGTGTTCGCCGGATTCGCCACCGGCGCGACGTTCGTGGCGGCCGCCTTCGGTGTGAACTACCTGTTCGAACGGCGCAGCCTCCTGCTGTTCGCCATCAACGGGTCGTACAACGTGGTGACCTTCACCGTGATGGGTGCCATCATCGGCCTGATGCAGTAGGGCTCAGGCGCTGAGTTCCCTGCGGCCGGAGAGGATGCCGCTGATGGTGGCGACCACGGCGAAGACGCCGGCCACGATCGGCTGGCCGAGGTCCCACCAGGCCAGGGCGGCGGCACCGAACACGAAGATCTCCACGATCGCCTTGCCGAACGGGTCCAGCCGGAAAACGGCCTTGGGCGAACGAAACAACGCCCACACCAGAATCGCGAACGCCGGCGCGAGAATGCCCACCAGGATGCCCGGCCACGGCAGCGGCCACGACAGGAACCCCCAGATGCCCAGGCTCACGAAGGCGAACAGCTCGAGGACGAAGCGCAGGATGTCGTTGGCGCCGATGGCAGGGGTGGGGCGGGTGTCGTTCACCCGCCAATCCTACCCACCGGGGTTACTTGAAGATGATGGTGCGGGCGCCGTCCAGCAGCACCCGGTTCTCGGCGAACCACTTCACCGCCTGGGTGAGGGTGCGGCTCTCCTCGTCCTGCCCGATCGCGACAAGCTCGCCCGGGGTGCGGGAGTGATCCACCCGCACCACGTTCTGCTCGATGATCGGGCCCTCGTCGAGGTCGCTGGTGACG
This sequence comes from Cryobacterium inferilacus, assembly GCF_019599185.1. Classification (GTDB taxonomy): domain Bacteria; phylum Actinomycetota; class Actinomycetes; order Actinomycetales; family Microbacteriaceae; genus Cryobacterium; species Cryobacterium inferilacus. Next base: position 14,367 of record NZ_JAIEUL010000009.1, read on the forward strand.
AAGTGGGCGGTAGCGCCGATGAGCTTCACCCCGCGGGCATGCGCCTGCTTGTACGGGTTGGCGCCCTTGAACCCGGGCAGGAAGGAGTGGTGGATGTTGATCGCCCGTCCCTCCAGGTATGCGCAGAGTTCGGGGGAGAGGATCTGCATGTACCTGGCCAGCACCACCAGTTCGATGTCGTGCGCCTCGACGGCTTCGACCACGCGGGCCTCGAACGCGGCCTTGCTGGCGGCATCCGTGATCGGCAGGGACTCGAACGGCACCCCGTAGAAGCCGACCAGATCGCGCAGGGTGCCGTGGTTGCTGAGCACCAGGGGCACCTGCACCGCCAGCTGCCCGCCGCGCTGGCGGAACAGCAGGTCGTTGACGCAGTGCCCGGCCGTCGAGGCGAGCACGAGAGTGCGCAGCGGCCGGCCGACGACGTCTATGACGGATGCCATGGCGTACCGTTCGATGATCGGCGCCAGGGCGGCCTGCAGTTCGTCGCGGTTCGCGGGGGACTCCACCTGCAGGCGGATGAAGAACCGGCCGGTGTCGGCGCTGGAGAACTGCTGGCTCTCGGTGATGTTGCCGCGGGCCTCGACGATGGCGCCGCTGACAGCGTGCACAATACCGGGCTGATCGGGGCAGACGAGGGTGACGACCAGGTGGTGATGGTGGCTCGGCACCGGAAGGCTGGAGTTCATCGCACCAGATTACCCGCCCCTGGGTGGTCCGCTGCCCGCGTAATGGCGGTGCGGGCCGCGAGAACCCGGGCCGGGCAACCGGCAGAAGCGGCGCAATCATTCCGCAATGTCACGGTTGCCCGGGCGAAACGCCCGCGTGTTGAGATTGACACCAGGCAGCAGGACTGCCGACGCACCCGGCACGACGCGACGTTGAAAGGCAGCCCACCATGACCGATTCACCCCTGCAGGCTCTCGAGACCAAGCCGACCTCGATCACGGGTACCGTCATCCACGGCAACGCCTGGGGGCGGGTGATCGGGTTTCCCACCGCGAACATCGAGGTGCCCGGCCTGATGGCGCACACCGGCATTTGGACGGCGATCGTGCACGGCGCCGAACTGCCCGCGGGCGGTGTGCTAGCGGCCGTGTCGGTGGGCACCCGGCCGACCTACTACGCGGATGCCGGCCATCCGCTGCTCGAAGCGCACCTGGTGGACTTCACCGGCGACCTGTACGGGCAGGAGCTGTCCGTGGAACTGCGCCTGTTCCTGCGGGCCGAGGTGGCCTTCGTGGACACCCCGGCGCTGGTCGACCAGCTCGCCATCGATGTGCAGAACACCCGCGACTGGTACGCCGCCGAGGCGCGCTCCGCGTCCTGACCGACCCCGATCGTCGAGGAGGACCCACCAGGCCCTCGCCGAGCACAGCGGCCTGCCGATCGGCTGGTTGCGCTGGGCATACCCCTCGTTGGAGGACATACTCGGCTAGGCTGGTGTGTGGTCGGTACGATTCTCACCGGCCCCGGGCGCGCACGTCGGCGCGCACCGCTTGATCAACCCCGCGCAGCCAGCCGTGACAGCCGCTGGCCTCGGGCAAGCGGCATCCTGTCTGTGAGCCACAGCACCCATGTCATTTACCGCGCCCATCTCGCTGCCGTCCTCCGGTCTTCCCCACTCGGGCGAGAAGCCCCCAGCCGGCCCGTTCCCCTGGATCGGGCTGATCGCCCTCTCCGCCGCCGTGTTCCTCTCGGTCACCTCCGAGATGCTGCCCACCGGCCTGCTGCCCGAAATGAGCGACTCGCTCGGCGTCAGCCAGTCCGACGTGGGCCTGCTGGTCTCCTGGTTCGCGTTCACGGTGGTGCTCACCAGCACGCCGTTGGCGCTGCTGACCAAACGGATGCCCAGGCACGGCCTGATCGTCGGCGTGCTCGTCGTCTTCGCGCTGAGCAACGTCCTCACGGCGATCGCCCCTGACTACACCTTCGTGGTGATCTCCCGGGTGATCGGTGGCCTCGCCCACGGCCTGTTCTGGGGTGTCGTCGGCGCCTACTCCGCCCATCTGGTGCCCAAGGACCAGATCGCCCGCGCGGTGTCGATCACCATCGCCGGCGGTACGCTCGCGTTCGTCTTCGGCGTACCCCTGGGTACCTTCCTCGGCCACCTGCTCGGCTGGCGGTTGTCGTTCGTCGTTCTCGCCGGGCTGATGCTCGTGGGCGCCGTGGTGATCTGGCGGTTCCTGCCCAAGGTGGAGCACTACACGGGGACGCGCAGCGAAACCGTCACGACGGCCACCGGCACCATCACGACCGCGAAACTGCCCCGCGACCCCACGATCGGCCCGGTCGCCCTGGTCTGCGTGATCACCGCGCTCACCATGATCGGGCACTACACCTTCTACACCTACATCGCCCCGTTCCTCAGCGACACCCTCGGGGTGGGCAGCGACGCCGTCGCGCCGCTGCTCTTCGCCTACGGCATCGCCGGGGCCGTCGGCCTGTTCATCAGCGGGGTCGTGTTCAGCAAACGTCCGCAGCTCGGCCTGGTGCTCGGCATGTCGGTGACCGTGGTCAGCGTGACCGTCCTGGCCCTGTTCACCGAGACGCTGCCCGTCGCGATCGTCGCGTTCCTGGTCTGGGGCCTCGCCTTCGGCACGTTCCCGCCGCTGCTGCAGACCCGGTTGCTGCACACTGCGTCGGTGCGCATCCGCGACACCGCCAGCGCCGTGTACACCACGGCGTTCAACATCGGCATCGGCCTGGGCGCCTTCGTCGGCGCGTTCCTGCTCGCCCAGGTGGGCCTGGGAACGGTGCCGTTCGTCTACGTGGGCATCCTGGTCGTCGCCCTGCTGCTGGTGCTGCTCAGCGACCTCGTCATCCGCCGCCGCGCCTGACCCGCACCCGCCGCCCGCGGCCCGTTAACTGTTGCCAGAACGGACAATTGCGCCCGGCGTACCGGGCGCAATTGTCCGCATCGGGAACAGTTGGGCCGGTCAGGGCTTGGGGGCGCGGGCCGGGGCGGGCAACGGCGGCCGGGCGGCCGCGATCGCGAGAATGCGACCGCGGCAGGCGAACCAGCCGAGCACCAGCGCCGGGATGATGAGGCCCAGCGAGCTGATGGTGAGCGTGCCGACGGGCCAGTCGAAGGCCATCAGTACGAGCACGGTGGCCAGGAAGGCCAGGGTGAGGTAGCCGGTGAACGGCGCACCGGGCATCCGGAACGCCGGCCGGGTGAGGATGCCCGCCTTCGCCCAGGCCTGCAACCGCAGCTGGCAGAGCACGATCATGCCCCACGCGCTGATGATGCCGATCGCGGCCATGTTCAGCACGATCTCGAATGCCTCCTCCGGCACCAGCGCGTTCAGGCCCACGCCGAGCAGGGTGACGACGCCGGTGAGCAGGATGCCGCCGAACGGCACCCCGTTGCGGCTCACCTTGTCGGCGAACCGGGGAGCAGACCCCGCCAGCGACATCGACCGAAGGATGCGCCCCGTGGAATACAAGCCGGCGTTGAGCGACGACAACGCCGCGGTGAGCACGACCAGGTTCATGATCACGTCCACACCGTCGATGCCGATCGATCCGAAGAACGTGACGAACGGGCTCACCCCGGCCTCATATGCCGTGTACGGCAACAACAGCGAGAGCAGCAGCACCGAGCCCACGTAGAAGACCGCGATGCGCACGATGACGGTGTTGATCGCCTTGGGCATCACCTTCTCCGGGTTCTCGGTCTCGCCGGCGGCGGTGCCGATCAGCTCGATCGACGCGTAGGCGAAGACCACGCCCTGCACCACGAGCACGGATGCGAGAACACCGTTGGGCAGCCAGCCACCGTTGTCGGCGATGAGGGAGAAGCCCACGGTGGCACCGTCCACCGGGGTGCCGAAGATGACCATCCAGGTGCCCACGATGAGGAACAGCACGATCGCGACGACCTTGATCAGCGCGAACCAGAACTCGAGCTCGCCGAACACCTTCACCGAGAGCAGGTTGAGGCCGAGCACCACGGCCAGGGCCAGCAGCGCGAACAGCCACTGCGGCACATCGCCGAACGGCGCCCAGTACCTGCCGAAGAAGTTCATGTACAACGCCACCGCGGTGACGTCCACGATCGCCGTCATCACCCAGTTCAGCCAGTACAACCAGCCGGTCACAAACGCTGTCTTCTCGCCGAAGAACTCGCGGGCGTACGACACGAACGAGCCGGAGGTGGGCCGGTGCAGCACCAGCTCACCGAGCGCCCGCAGGATCAGGAACGCAAAGAATCCGCAGATGGCGTAGACGAACACCAGCGCGGGACCGGCGCTGGCCAGCCGGCCGCCCGCGCCGAGGAACAGGCCGGTGCCGATGGCGCCGCCGATCGCGATCATCTGCACGTGCCTGGCTTTGAGGCCCTTGTGCAGGCCCGCATCCTCGTGCACGCTCAGGGCGTCGTCGATGTGCTCGAGCGGGGTTTCCTCGCGCCCGGTGTGGTGCGGTGCGGCATCGGGGTGCACGGGCGAGTTCTCGGGCCGGTTCGGCCCGGTGGTGCGAGGTGTCACGTGGAGCATCCGATCTGGGGGTTGCGGCAACACTAGCCGACCGCTAGAGCGCGGTCAGGGTCGAAAGGCCCACCCGTATAAGATGTACGAGAAACTCTGACCGTAGAGACGACACTCCTTCACGGAGAGCCGGGAGGCCCCATGGCGACAATCCTCCTGGTCTTCCTGCTCGTTTCCGTCATCACTCCCACGCTCACCCGGCTGATCGGGTTGCGCGTTTTTTATGTCGTGGCCGTCCTGCCCGCCGCGGCCTTCGTCTACACCCTCACCCAGACCGGCGTGATCACCGCGGGTGACGCCGTCGTACAGACCCTGCCGTGGATCCCGCAGCTGGGCATCAGCCTCACCTTCCGGGTGGATGCGCTCGCCTGGCTGCTCTCGCTCGTCGTGACCGGGGTGGGCGCCCTGGTGTTGATCTACTGCGCGAGGTACTTCGACGCCGACGAGCCCAGCCTCGGCCGGTTCGCCGCGCTGCTGCTCGCATTCGCCGGCACCATGTACGGTCTCGTCACCGCGGACGACATCCTGGTGATGTTCATGTTCTGGGAGATCACCAGCGTGCTCTCCTACCTGTTGATCGGGCATTACACCGCCAAGCGGGAGAGCCGCGGTGCTGCCCTGCAGGCCCTGTTGGTCACGACCTTCGGCGGCCTGGTGATGCTGGTCGGCGTGGTGATGATCTCGGTGGATGCCGGAACCACGTCGCTGGCCGACATCGTCGCCAACCCGTCCGACAGCCCCGTCGCGATCTGGGCCGTGCTCCTGATCCTGGTCGGCGCCCTGTCCAAGTCCGCGCTGATCCCGTTCCACTTCTGGCTGCCCGCCGCGATGGCCGCGCCCACCCCGGTGAGCGCCTACCTGCACGCCGCCGCGATGGTGAAGGCCGGCATCTACCTCACCGCCCGGTTCGCGCCCGGCTACGCCGACTCGCCGGGCTGGCTGCCGGTGCTGGTCACCATCGGCGTGTGGACCATGCTCATGGGCGCCTGGCGGTCGTTGCGCCAGCACGACATCAAGCTGATGCTCGCCTACGGCACGGTCAGCCAGCTCGGCTTCCTCATGGTCGTCGTGGGCTTCGGCACCCGTGACGCCGCGCTGGCCGGGGCGGCACTGCTGCTCGCGCACGCGCTCTACAAGGCCACCCTGTTCCTCGTGGTGGGCATCATCGACCACCGGGCCGGCACCCGCGACTGGCGCAAGCTCTCCGGCATCGGCCGCCGTGAACCGGCCCTCGCCGTCATCGCCCTGATCGCCGTCGCGTCGATGGCCGGCCTGCCGCCGCTGCTGGGTTTCGTCGCCAAGGAGTCCGTGTTCACGGCATTCCTCGAGGCCGGCCTCGCCGGCGACGGCTGGGGCTGGATCGCCCTGGCCGGCACCGCGCTCGGGTCGGTGCTCACCGTGGCCTACAGCGCCAAGTTCTTCTGGGGCGCGTTCGGCACCCGCCCGGCGATCAGCGACACGCCCCTGCACGCCAGCCGGTGGGACTTCGCGTTGGCCCCGGGGATCCTCACCGTGGCCACCGTGCTGCTCGGCCCGTTCGTGATGCTGATCGACCCGATGCTGGCCGCATACGCCGACACCGTGCCCGGCGAAGGCGACTACCACCTGGCGCTCTGGCACGGCTTCGAACCGGCCCTGTTCCTCAGTGCGATCGTGGTGCTGCTCGGCCTGGTCATCTTCGCGCAGAAGAAGCGCGTGGCCCGCTGGCAGGCGTCGGTGCCGGCCTGGGTCGACGCCGGTCACGGCTACGGCCACACCGTGCGCTTCATTGACCGGATCGCCGCACGCACCACCCACCTCGCCCAGAGGGGCGGGCTGCCGCAGTACCTGTCCACGATCCTCGTGGTGTTCGTGCTCGCGCTGGGCGCGGCCTCCTTCGTCAACCGCACCTGGCCGGACACCGTGGTGCTCTGGGACTACCCGGCTCAGGTGATCATCGGCCTGGTCATGATCATCGCCACCGTGATGGCCGCCAGGGTGGGGCAGCGGATGACCGCGGTGCTGCTGGCCGGCGTCACCGGTTACGGCCTGGTCACCCTGTTCGCCTTCCACGGCGCCCCCGACCTCGCACTCACCCAGGCGCTGGTGGAATCGATCACCCTGGTGGTGGTGGTGCTCGTGCTGCGCCGGCTGCCCAGCCGCATCGCCCAGCACAACAAGCCGATGCACCGCCGTCGCCGCGCGGTGATCGGCGCCCTCGTCGGTCTCACCATGGGCACCATCGCGATCATCGCGCTCGGTGCCAGGCAGTGGCCGGACATGGCCGCCGAATTCGCGCGCCTGGCCGTCGAAGAGGGCCACGGCAACAACATCGTCAACGTGACCCTCGTCGACATCCGCGCCTGGGACACCATGGGCGAGATCATGGTGCTCATCGTCGTGGCCACCGGTGTCGCCAGCCTGTTGTTCGTCTCCGGCCGTAGCGAGCAAATGCCGCGGCTGCGCGAGTCGCGTAAGCGCCGTGAACCCCAGAACCGCCGCCGCATCGTGGCCGATCCGCACGCGAGTTCCGCCGGCCACGCCGTGACCCGGCAGTCCTGGCTGCTCGGCGGACGCACCCAGTCTCCCGAGAACCGGTCGATCATCATCGAGGTGCTCGTGCGGCTCCTGTTCCACCCGGCGATCATCGTGTCGATCTACCTGCTCTTCGCCGGCCACAACCTGCCGGGCGGCGGCTTCGCCGGCGGCCTGCTGGCCGGCCTGGCCCTGGTCGCCAGGTACCTCGCCGGTGGCCGGTACGAACTTGGCGAAGCGGCCCCGATCGACCCGGGCAAGATCCTGGGCCTCGGCGTCGTCCTCGCGGTGGGCACGGCCGTGGGGTCGTTGTTCGTCAGCGGAATCCCGTTGGAGTCGGCGTACTTCGAAGCCGACCTGCCCGTGCTCGGGCACCTCTCCTTCGGCACGTCCAGCATCTTCGATATCGGGGTGTACCTCGTCGTGATCGGCCTGACCCTCGACATCCTCCGCAGCCTCGGCAGCGAGATCGACCGGCAGAGCGAACTCGACGAGCCCGGTGATGACGACCCTGAGCACCCCACGGTGCCGCCGATCGGCAACGCCTCCAGCGACGCCGGCGACGCCATCGGCTTCGACGCCTCGTCGGATTGGGTGCAGGCCGAGGCGCCCGCGCCGGGGGAGGGCCCGCAGACCGCCCCGATCACGCAGCCGGACCACGCCGCCGACGAAACCAGCCCGACGGGAGGACAGCGATGAGCGCCTCTCTGACCCTCGTGATCGTGATGGCCGTGATGTACGCCGCTGGCATCTACATCATGCTCGAACGCAGCCTGACCCGGGTGCTCATCGGCTTCCTGCTGGTGGGCAACGCCACCAACCTGCTGATCTTCATCATGAGCGGCCGGCCGGGCAGCTCGCCGATCGTCACCGGCACCGCGCTGGACGAGACCATCGTCGACCCGCTGCCGCAGGTGCTGATGCTCACCGCGATCGTGATCAACTTCGGCATGACCGCGCTGCTGCTCGCCCTGATCTACCGCTCCTGGTGGCTCGCCCAGCTCGGCGACGAGGGTGACACCCTCACCGACGAGCACGCGGCCGAGACCAGTGCGGACTCCGAGGTCACCTTCCGGTCGTCCAGCGATGACGAGGCGGCCGTGCAGGCCTCCCTCGACGCCAGTGAGGATGGCAGCGACGACGACAGCGGCAGCACCGGCAGCAGCGACCAGGAGGCCGGCACCCGATGAACGTACTCGTCCCCCTCGTCGTCGCCATCCCGCTGCTCGGCGCGGCCCTCGCGCTCGCCCTCGGCCGGCGCTCGCGCTACCAGGTGGCAGTGAGCGTGCTCTCCCTCACCGCGGTCGTCGTGATCAGCAGCATCCTGTTGGTGCTCGTCGACACCGAAGGACCAGCCGTGGTGCACGTGGGCGGCTGGCAGGCCCCGTTCGGCATCGTCCTGGTCGTCGACCGGCTGTCGGCGATCATGCTCATCGTCTCCGCTCTGATGCTGCTGGGCGTGCTGCTCTTCGCCGTCGGGCAGGGCATCGTCGAGGGTGAGCGGGAAACCCCGATCTCGATCTTCCACCCCACCTACCTGGTCCTGGCCGCAGGCCTGTTCAACGCGTTCATCGCGGGTGACCTGTTCAACATGTACGTGGGTTTCGAGATGCTGCTCTCGGCCAGCTACGTGCTGCTCACCCTCGGCGGCACCGGGGCGCGCATCCGGGCCGGCGTCACCTACATCGTCGTGAGCCTGGTCTCGTCGATCCTGTTCCTGTCGGCCATCGCGCTGATCTACGGCGCCACCGGCACCGTGACCATGGCGCTGCTGGCCGAGCGGATCCCGCAGCTGCCCGGCGACGTGCAACTGATCCTCGGCCTGATGCTGCTCCTGGCGTTCAGCGTGAAGGCGGCGGTGTTCCCGCTGTCGTTCTGGCTGCCGGACTCGTACCCCACCGCGCCCGCGCCCGTCACGGCCGTGTTCGCGGGTCTGCTCACCAAGGTCGGCGTGTACGCCATCCTGCGCACCCAGACCCTGATGTTCCCCGACAACCAGCTGCAGGTGCCGTTGATGATCGTGGCCCTGCTCACCATGGTGATCGGCATCTTCGGTGCCCTGGCGCAGGCGGACATCAAACGACTGCTCTCGTTCACCCTGGTCAGCCACATCGGCTACATGATCTTCGGCATCGCCATCGGCACCGAGGCGGCGATCGCGGCCACCATCTTCTACGTGGTGCACCACATCATGATCCAGACCACGCTGTTCCTCTGCGCCGGGCTGATCGAGCGCATCGGCGGCACGACCTCGCTGGCCAGACTCGGCGGGATGCTCAAGGCCGCACCGTTCGTGGCCATCCTGTTCTTCATCGGCGCGTTGAACCTCGGCGGCATCCCGCCGTTCTCCGGGTTCCTCGGCAAGGTCGCCCTGTTCGACGCCGGGGTACAGGTCGGCGGTGGGCTGAACTACCTGCTCATCGCCGGGGGAGCGGCCACGTCGCTGCTCACCCTCTACGCCCTGGCCCGGGCCTGGAACATGGCGTTCTGGCGGCCCCGCCGCGATGTGGAGAACTACGACTCCGCGGTGCTCGATGCCCTGCAGGACGACCCGCACGACGAGGGCACCGTCAAGACCAAGACCACGTCGCCGCTGATGACCGCCGCCACCGCCACCATGCTCGCGCTCACCGTGAGTCTCACCGTTTTCGCCGGGCCGGCCTTCGGTCTCGCCTCCCGCGCCGCCGCGAACATCGAGGAACCGGCCACCTACATCGACGCAGTATTCCCCGGAGGTGCCCCGTGACGACGGTGAAGCAACGGGTCGGTGGGTTCCTCAGTCAGCTGCCGCTGTTCCTCGGCCTGGTTCTGCTCTGGGCGCTGCTCTGGGGCAAGTTCTCCTGGCTGAACCTCGTCACCGGCGTGGCGTTCGCCGCGGTCGTCTCCATCGTGTTCTACCTGCCCGCGGTGCAGCTCAGCGGCCGGGTCAACCTGTGGCGCAGCGCCTGGCTGTTCGGCAAGCTGATCTTCGACATCGTGCGCGCCTCGATCGACGTGTCCTGGCTCGCCCTCGGCCCCACCTACCGCCCCAGCAACGCGATCGTGGCGGTGCACCTCCGCACCCGTAGCGACCTCATCCTCACCTGGACCGCCGTGGCCACCTCGATCGTGCCCGGCTCGATCGTGGTCGACGTCGAACGGATCGACTCCACGCTGTACCTGCACGTGATCAATATGCGCAGCACCGCCCAGACCGACAGATTCCGGGACCGGGTGCTCGCGACCGAGCGACGGATCGTGCTGGCGTTCGGCTCCGCCGAAGACGTGGAACGGGTCGGCCGGGTGCGTGCCGAAGAAGACGACGCCGGCCTTGACCAGACGACCGGACCGCACTCGCCGGTTGATCCCCAGAAGCCCGTCGACCCCCAGAACGGAGCCCAGGCATGACACCCATGGACATCGTCGCCGTCGTGGCCGGACTCATGTTCGGCGTCGGCGCGCTGGCCGCCGTCTACCGCATCATCCGCGGCCCGAGCGTGCTCGACCGGGTGATCGCCTCCGACGTGCTCGTGTCCACCATCATCTGCGCGCTCGGCGCCGAGATGGCGTTCAACCGGCACACCGACAACCTGCCGGTGCTGCTGGTGCTGGCCCTGTTCGCGGTGCTCGGCTCGCTCAGCGTGGCCCGGTTCCTGCCAGGACGGGACCGCGCATGAGCGCCCTCTGGAGCGACGTGGTCACCGCCGTGCTGGTGCTGCTCGCCGCGCTGATGTGCCTCGCGGCCGGTGTCGGCCTGCTCCGTTTTCCCGATGTGCTCACCCGGCTGCACTCGGCGACCAAGCCCCAGATCCTCGGCCTGATGGCGGTCACCCTCGACATCGCGGTGACGAATTTCAGCGTCGGCACGCTCACCCTGGTGGTCGCGATCGTGCTCTTCCAGGCGCTCACCGCGCCGATGGCGGCGCACCTCGTGGCCCGCGCGGCCTACGTCACTGACCACCTTCGGCCGGATCTGTTGATCCTGGACGAGCTACGGGACGTGCGCGGCTGATACCATGTGAGGGTCGCGACTGGCGTAGCACGAAAGATGGGTCACCATCGGGGAGCGACTGACACGGTTAGTGGCCGCACGCCTGGGCCACGACACATCCATCGATATGTCCCAAGGAGTTATCCCGTGTCCGACACTGTGCTGACTGATTCTGTAGCGTCCACCTTCAACGAACCGCTCGAGGTCGTCGACCCCGAGATCGCCGCGATCCTCGAGCAGGAACTCGGTCGCCAGCGCGACTACCTCGAGATGATCGCCAGCGAGAACTTCGTGCCCCGCGCCATCCTGCAGTCGCAGGGCTCGGTGCTCACCAACAAGTACGCCGAGGGCTACCCCGGCCGCCGCTACTACGGCGGCTGCGAATACGTCGACGTTGCAGAGCAGCTCGCCATCGACCGGGCCAAGAGCCTGTTCGGCGCCGAATACGCCAACGTTCAGCCGCACTCCGGCGCCACCGCCAACGCCGCGGTGCTCTCCGCCATCGCCACCCCCGGCGACACCATCCTGGGCCTGGAGCTCGCGCACGGTGGGCACCTCACCCACGGCATGAAGCTCAACTTCTCCGGCAAGCTCTACAACCCGGTCGCCTACGGTGTCGACCCGGAGACATTCCGCGTCGACATGGACGTGGTGCGCGATGCGGCCATCGAGCACAAGCCGCAGGTCATCATCGCCGGCTGGTCCGCCTACCCCCGCCAGCTCGACTTCGCCGCGTTCCGCGCGATCGCAGACGAGGTCGGCGCCAAGCTCTGGGTGGACATGGCCCACTTCGCCGGGCTCGTCGCCGCCGGCCTGCACCCGTCGCCGGTGCCGTACGCCGACGTCGTCTCCAGCACCGTGCACAAGACCCTCGCCGGCCCGCGCTCCGGCTTCATCCTCTCCCGCGACATGCAGCTGGCGAAGAAGCTCAACTCCAACGTCTTCCCCGGCCAGCAGGGCGGGCCGCTCATGCACGTGATCGCCGCCAAGGCCACCGCGTTCAAGCTCGCCGCCTCCCCGGAGTTCAAGGAACGCCAGGAGCGCACCCTCCGCGGCGCCCGCATCCTCGCCGACCGCCTCACCGCCGACGACTCGCGTGCCGCGGGCATCGACGTACTCACCGGCGGCACCGATGTGCACCTCGTGCTCGCCGACCTGCGCAACTCCGAGATCAACGGCCAGCAGGCCGAAGACGCGCTGCACGAGGTGGGCATCACCGTCAACCGCAACTCGGTGCCGTTCGACCCGCGCCCGCCGATGGTCACCTCCGGCCTCCGCATCGGCACGCCGGCTCTGGCCACCCGTGGCTTCGGCGACGCCGAGTTCACCGTCGTGTCCGACGTCATCGCCGAGGCGCTCAAGCCCGGCGCCGACATCCAGGGCCTCCGTGCTCGGGTGAAGAGCCTCACCGACGCGTTCCCGCTGTACCCCGGCCTCACCCAGTAGGCCCTCTGGCGGTGACGGATGCGTAGCCCTCGCGTGAGCGCATCCGTCACCGCCGGCACCCCGCATCGCGTCGCCCGGCCCCTCGATGGGGCGGGCGGTGCGGATGCCCGATTGGCGCGAGGCCCCAGGCCGCCGCGCAGCATCACCAACAGATCGGATCTCGCATGACCGCACTCACCCTCGACGGCGTCGCCACCGCGACCCAGGTCAAGCTCGAACTCACCGAGCGCGTGCGCGCGCTGGCCGCGCAGGGCATCGTGCCAGGGCTCGGCACTCTGCTCGTCGGCGACGACCCTGGCTCGCGCTCCTACGTGGCCGGCAAGCACCGCGACTGCGCCGAGGTCGGCATCGAGTCCATCCGCGTCGACCTGCCCGGCTCCGCCACCAGCGCGGATGTGCGCGCGGCGATCAAGGACCTCAACTCCGCCCGCGAGGTCACCGGCTACATCATCCAGCTGCCGCTGCCCGTCGGGCACAACGAGAACGCCATGCTCGAGCTGATGGACCCGGCCAAGGACGCCGACGGCCTGCACCCCACCAACCTCGGCCGGCTCGTGCTCGGCATCGAGGGCGAGCTCAACTCACCGCTGCCCTGCACCCCGGCCGGCATCGTGGAACTGCTGCGCCGCTACGAGGTGCCGATCGCCGGCCAGAACGTCGTGGTCATCGGCCGTGGCCTCACCGTGGGCCGCCCGCTGGGCCTGCTGTTCACCCGTAAGGGCCTGGACGCCACGGTCACCCTCACCCACTCCCGCACCGTCGACCTGGCCGCAGAGGTGCGCCGCGCCGACATCGTCGTGGCCGCCGTGGGTGTGCCGCACCTGGTGCAGGCCGACTGGATCAAGCCCGGCGCCGCGGTTCTCGACGTGGGCATCACCCGGGTGGAGAACCCGGAGACCGGCAAGGGCCAGCTCACCGGCGACGTGCACCCCGACGTCGCCCAGGTGGCCGGCTACCTCTCGCCCAACCCGCGCGGGGTGGGCCCGATGACCCGCGCCATGCTGCTCGCCAACGTAGTCAAGGCCTCCGAGCGCCTGCTCAAGCCCTAGCCTCGGCCGCCGTCCGTCCGTCCGTCCGGCCGCCGGGATTCCTCCGGGCGCTCGGTGTGCATAACTCCTGCAATTTCTGAGATGCACGCCACCGCATGCCGAAAACAGGCGGATCTGCACAGCGTCGAGCAAAAATTGCAGGAGTAATGCTCGGCGGCTCGGCGGCTCGGGGGTGGCGGCTAAGTCGCCAGGCGGTGCAGGGCCGCGTGGCCCAGATAGGCGACGGCGTTGTGACGGATGCCGTCGATCTCGTCGGGCGTGAGCTCGCGTCGCACCTTGCCCGGCACGCCGGCCACGAGGGAGCCCGGCGGCACGATGGTGCCCTCGAGCACGACGGCGCCCGCGGCCACGAGTGAGCCAGCGCCGACGACGGCCCCGTTCAGCACCGTCGCGGCCATGCCGATGAGGGCGCCGTCTTCGACCGTGCAGCCGTGCAGCACCGCTCCGTGGCCCACCGACACGTCGCGGCCCACGGTCAGCGGGAACCCCTGGTCGACGTGGCACGACACGTTGTCCTGCAGATTCGAGCCCGCGCCGATGCGGATCGGCTCGGCCTCGGCGCGCAGCACCGCGTTGTACCAGACACTCGAGTTCTCGGCCAGGCTCACCTGGCCCACCAGCACGGCGCCGGCGGCGACGAACGCGCTCTTGGCCACATCCGGTGCGGACCGGTCGGGCAGGGTGATGAGGCGGGCGGCGCTGTCGGCGGTCATGTGCCCACCCTAGCCATCCGGCACGGGGTGCGGCTGAAGCCAGCCCCCGCAGGCTAACGGGTGCAGGCGGGCGCACCGGAAAAAAGGCAAAAGTGAGCTAAAAAGGCAAAAGTGAGCTAAAAAGGACGGAATCCGAGGGAGCATCCTTTTTAGCGGCCTTTATCCTTTCGTGCGACCCATCCGCGGTCCGGGCGACGTGCGCGGGCGGATGCGGGGCTCTAGGATTTGGGCATGGTGAACACCGCGCATCCGGCCGTCGACAGAGTGCGCCTGGCGCTGAACGCGCAGGGGGTCGACCCCGAGATCCGCTGGTTCGACGATGCGACCACGACCGCGGTCGCCGCCGCGGCGGCGCTCGGCATCGAGGTGGGCGCCATCGCGAACTCGCTGGTCTTCACCCTCGACGGCGCACCGCTGCTGGTGCTCACCTCCGGCGCGCACCGGGTGGACACGGCCTGGCTGGGCCGGCGGCTCGGCGGCGCCATCGGGAGGGCATCGAAGGACCTCGTGAAGGAGGCCACCGGGCAGGTGATCGGCGGGGTCGCGCCCCTCGGGCATCCGTCGCCGATTCGCACCCTGGTCGACGAGGACCTCGGCGGCTACCCCGTGGTCTGGGCCGCCGCCGGGCACGCGCACACGGTGTTCCCCACCACGTTCGCCGAACTGCTACGCCTCACCGGCGGCACCGCGACCCCGGTGGTTCCTCCCGCCTGACCCGCGGCCCGCGAAATGGTGTTCAGTCCCGGGGTTCTCCCGCCTGATCACCGTCCTTCGGCGCCGGTTGGCCGGCCGACGGCGGGCTATTGCGTGCGGTGAGTCCGGCGATACGCCGTTCCATGAGTTCGATGCCCTCCCGTTCTCGCGGCGACATCTTCGCCACCTCCCTGGCCCACGATTGCTCGCGTCGCGCACGCTTGAGCTCGTGGCGGGCCCTGAACACCGCGAGGCGGAGATCCCGTCGAATGCTACTGGAGTCGTAATTCCGCAACACCTCAAAGGCGACGTATCCGGCGAGAGCATCGACCAGGTCGAGCTGCACTCGTCGGAGCAGCAGATCGGCTGCGAGGAACGGCGGGGTGATGAACCCCACCAGGGCGACGAACAGCATCTCGGCCTCGAGCACACGACAGCCTGCGCCGTTCGGATCGAATTCCTGCTCGGCAGACAGGATGGTGCGTTCGTCATCGGTGATGTATCGGTCGGCCTCCGCGTCGATAAACGCTCGCAATTCGTTCTCGACCTGCACAGTGCGCCTGCGCTTGACGCCGGTACTGAGCGCGGCGGCCTCACCGAAGACTGTCGAGATCACTTCGTCGATTTTCGGTAGTCGCTCGTCCATGCGGACAGTGTCACCTGCACCACCGACACCACGGATCACGAATCACGAATGCAGACATCCCGCCGTCGAAACGAAGGCGGGAAGTCCGCAACTCGATCGCGGACGGGGCCTCGTCAGGAGAGGCGGCCGGCCCCGGCCGCGGCCCGCACCACGAACATGTCGGGGGCGGTGAAGCCGGCGGCCGTGAAGGCGTCGGCGACGGCCTGCTGCACCGCGGGGATCAGTGCGTGCGGGGTGAGCGCGATGGCCGAGCCGCCGAAGCCGCCACCGGTCATGCGGGCGCCGAGGGCACCTGCGGTACGGGCGGTCTCCACCGCGAGGTCAAGCTCGGCGACGGAGATTTCGAAGTCATCGCGCATGGACGCGTGCGACGCATCCAGCAGCGCACCGAGGGCACCGGGGCCGTCTTCGCGCAGCACCCGCACGGTGTCGAGCACGCGCTGGTTCTCGGTGAGGATGTGCCGCACCCGACGGTGCGTCTCCTCGTCCAGCACCGATTCGGCGCGCGGCAGGTCGGCTACAGTGAGGTCGCGCAGCGACGCGACACCCATCAGCCGGGCCCCGGTCTCGCAGGAGGCCCGCCGGTCGGCGTAGCCGCCGGTGGCGTGCGCGTGGCTGACCTTGGTGTCGATCACCAGCAGCTCAAGGCCCGCGGCGTCGAAACCGAGCGGGATGACCTCGGACTCGAAGCTGCGGCAGTCCAGGAACACCGCGGCATCCGTCTGGCCGAGCAGTGACGCCGACTGGTCGAGGATGCCGGTGGGAGCGCCGACGACCTTGTTCTCGGCCAGCTGCCCCACCCGCACGAGCACCTGCTTGTCGAAGCCGAGGTTCCAGACCTCGTCGAGGGCAACGGCGGTGGCGCACTCGATCGCGGCCGAGGAGGAGAGCCCCGCGCCGATCGGTACGTCCGAGTCGATGTAGGCATCGAAACCGGCCACAGCGGCCAGGTCGGCGCCCTTCTGGCCGAGAGCCCAGGCCACGCCCAACGGATACGCCGACCAACCAGACACGGTTTCGGGGGAGAGGTCATCGAGGGAGATCTCGACGATCTCCTCGGTGAACGAGCTCGCGACCCGCAGCATCCGGTCGTCGCGGAGCGCCAGGGCCACGACGGCGCGGCGGTTGATCGCGAACGGGAAGACGAAGCCGTCGTTGTAGTCGGTGTGCTCGCCGATCAGGTTGACCCGGCCGGGGCCGGACCAGAGTGCGTCGGCGTCGCGGCCGAACCGGCCGCGGAAGCCGCTGAGAATGCTCTGCTGGTCGCTCACGAGTGGGCCTTTCCGGTGGTGCTGTCGGTGGATTCCGCGGCCGCGTCGGCGGCGTCCGAGCGTGCGATGGCGGCGCGGATGTTGTCGGCAGCCTGTTCGGGTGTGACGTCGCCGATCCAGGCGCCCATGGCGGCCTCCGAGCCGGCCAGGAACTTCAGCTTGTCTTCCGCCCGACGGGGGCTGGTGAGCTGCAGCATCAGCCGGATGTCGTCGCGGTGCACGTTCACCGGGGCCTGGTGCCAGGCGGCGATGTACGGCGTGGGCGTCGTGTACAGCTGGTCGATGCCACGCAGCAGTCGGCGGTAGAGCACCGCGAGTTCGTCGCGTTCGGCCAGGGTGGTGCCGGCGAAGTCGGCCACGTGGCGGTGCGGCAGCATGTGCACCTCGACGGGCCAGCGGGCGGCGAACGGCACGAACGCGGTCCAGTGCTCGCCTCGCAGGATGACCCGCTCGCCGGCCTGCTCGCTGGCCAGGATGTCGGTGAACAGGGTGGGGCCGTAGCTGTCGATCGAGTCGATCAGCCGCTGGGTGCGCGGGGTCACGTACGGGTAGGAGTAGATCTGGCCGTGCGGGTGGTGCAGGGTGACGCCGATGGCCTCGCCGCGGTTCTCGAACGGGAACACCTGCTGAATGCCGGGCATCTGCGAGAGCGCGTGGGTGCGCTCGGCCCAGGCCTCGATCACGGTGCGGGCGCGGGTGACCGACAGGCTGCCGAACGAGCCCTCGGTGGCGGGGCTGAAACAGACGACCTCGCAGCGGCCGACCGAGGTGCGGATGCGCCCCAGCCCGATCTCGCGCAGGTCGTCGAGTCCGGTGGGCGCGTCGGCGTCTTCGAGCAGCGGGCCGAACGACGGCGACTTGTTCTCGAAGACGGCGACGTCGTAGTTGCTGGGCACCTCGGAGGGGTTTTCCGGTGTGGACGGCGCGAGCGGGTCGAGGTGCGCCGGCGGCAGGAACACCCGGTTCTGCCTGGCGGCGGCGATGGAGACCCACTCACCGCTGAGCGGGTCCTGGCGCATGCGGGCGTTGGCCGGCCTTGGCGCGAGGTCGCGCAGGTCGGGCGCCCGGTCGGGCGACAGAGTGGTGTCTGGGTCATCGAAGTAGATGAGGTCACGGCCGTCGGCCAGCGTGTGCGCCTGGCGCGCGATGGCGGTGTCGGCGACGAAGTCGGGGAGTGGAGGAATCATGATGGCCTCCACGCTAGCCGATTTGCGTAACCGAAACCAGTGCTTGCGTATTGAAAAGCGACACAAACTAAGTGAAGATCAAAGCATGGCCTCAGCTGAGCATCCGACCGACCGGGACGCGCTGCCCGCGCACCAGCGCCGGGAACAGATCCACCGGCTCGTCGACGAGCGCGGTTTCGTGCGGGTGAGCGAGCTCAGCGACACCTTCGGCGTCTCCGGGGTCACCGCCCGCGCCGACCTCGACCAGCTGGAAAGCGCCGGCGTGCTCACCCGCATCCACGGCGGCGCGGTCCCGGCCGGCATCTCCACCACCAGCCGCCCCGACCGGGAATTCTCCTTCGAGGAAGCCCTCGTGTCCTCGGTCATCCCCAAACAGCAGATCGGCGAGCTCGCCGCCGGCCTGGTCGCCAGCGGGCAGAGCGTGATCCTCGATGTCGGCACCACCACCCTCGCCATCGCCAGGGCGCTGGTGGCCCGCACCGACCTCACCGATGTCGTCATCATCACCAACGGGCTGAGCATCGCCCTGGCCCTGGAGAGCGCGATTCCACGGTTCACCGTGATCGTCACCGGCGGGTCGCTGCGCCCGCTGCAGCACTCGCTCGTCGACCCCCTCGCCGCCACCGTTCTCGGCCAGGTGCACGCCGACCTGGCCTTCATTGGCTGCAACGGCGTCGACACCGAGGGCGGCGTCACCAATATCAACCTGCCGGAGGCCGGTGTGAAGACCCTTATGCTCGCCGCCGCGGCGCGCGCGATCATCGTGGCCGACGGTGCCAAACTGGGGCAGGTGCACCTGGGCCGGATCGGCCCGCTTGCCGCCTTCGACACCCTGGTGACGGATGCGGCCGCCGACCCGCTCACCCTGGCCCCGCTTCGCGAGGCCGGACTCGCCGTGCTCCAACCGAACTGACCCGAAGAGACCCCATGCCGCTGCCCGCCGCCACCGGAACCCAATACCCGCTCACTCTGCAGACCCCGCAGGGCACCGCGACCGCGACCATCACCGAGGTCGCCGCCGGCATCCGCGAATATGCGCTGAACGGCATAGACCTGGTCGAGGGCTTCGCGGCCGAGAAGGTGCCGCCGTTCGGCGCCGGTATCGTGCTGGCACCCTGGCCCAACCGCATCCGGGACGGCATCTGGACCCAGAACGGCGTGCGGCACCTGCTGGCCCTCACCGAACCGGTTCTGCTGAACGCCATTCACGGCCTCCTCACCCACGCCGCCTACCGGCTGGTAGCGCAGAGCGAGACCGCAGTGACCCTGGCCGCCACGGTCTACCCGCAGGCCGGCTACCCGCACCAGCTCGACACCACCGTCGGCTACGAGCTCACGGCAGAGGGGCTGTCGGTCACCCACACCATCCGAAACGTCGGCACGACGGATGCCCCGGTGGCGCTCGGCAGCCACCCGTATCTGAAGATCGGCGACGTGCCCACCGGCGACCTGGTGCTGCGGCTGAACGCGACCACCCACATCGACGTCGACCACCGGCTCAACCCCGTCGGCGTCACGCCCGTCGAGGGCACCCGGTTCGACCTGCGCGCCGGCGCCCGGGTGGCCGACCTCGACCTCGACGACGGCTTCGGCGGCGTTGACGCGGGCAGCGGCCGCGGCGAGCACTCCCTCACGGCGCCGGACGGCCGCCGGGTCACGCTCTGGGGAGACGAGAACATGGCCTACGTGCAGGTCTTCACCCCGCGCATCTTCCCGGTGCGCAGCCGCAGCGCAACCGGCGCTGAGGCCACTGAGTTCGGCCAGGCCGTGGCGATCGAGCCGATGACGGCGCCGGCGGATGCGTTCAACTCCGGTGACGGCCTGCGCTGGTTGGCTCCGGGTGAGGAATGGGTGGTTCGCTGGGGAATCACCCCGTCGGGTTTCGCCGACTGAGCGAGGCGGCTTAGGGTGGCGAGAGTGCAGATCCTGCCGCCTACGGACCGACGAGGAACGACCAGAGCCATGGCATTACCGTCCCTGAGCACCACCCCGCACCAGCCCGGCATCCGGGCACCCCTCAGCCCGGCCGATGAGGCGCGCCGGATCGCGCTCGTCGGCATGAAGCGGCTCGCCCTGGGCCTGCTCGTGGCCATGGCCGTGATCTTCGCGGTGTCGTTCGCGCTGCAGGACCGCTACCCGTGGCTGGAGTACGTACGCGCCGCGGCCGAGGGCGGCATGGTCGGGGCGATCGCCGACTGGTTCGCCGTGACGGCGCTGTTCCGCTACCCGCTCGGGCTGCGCATCCCGCACACCAACATCATCGCCAACCGCAAGGACGAGATCGGCGAGAGCCTCGGCGAGTTCGTGGAATCGAACTTCCTCTCCGACGCCGTGGTGCGCGGCAAGCTGGAATCGATCGGCATCTCCCGCCGGGTGGGCACCTGGCTGGTGCAGCCGCAGAACGCCGAGCGGCTCACCGACGAGATCGCGCACGCCGGCACCGGGTTGCTCGACCTGCTCAGTGACGACGACGTGAAGGACCTGCTCGAGGGCGTCGCCAGGGAACACCTGCTCGAGCCGGAGTGGGGTCCGAGCCTGGGCCGGTTGGGCGAGCACCTGGTCGAGGCCGGCCGGCACCACGCCGCCGTCGACCTGTTGCTGGACAAGGCGCACTCCTGGCTGGAATCCCACCCCGAGGCGTTCGGTCAGTCCGTCTCCACCCGACTGCCCCGGTGGTTGCCCGGCTTCGTCGGCGAGATGGTCGACGACAAGGCCTACCGCGAGGTGCTCTCGTTCGTGTCGACGGTGCAGACCGAGCCGGACCATCCGCTGCGCGCGGCCATCGACCACTACCTCGCCGAGCTGATGGGCGACCTGCAGAACGATGCGGCGATGGTCGAGCGGGTCGAGGTGCTCAAGCGTGAACTCGTCGACAACGCCAAGCTGCGCGAGTTCGCCGGCGACGCCTGGGAGTCGCTCAAGGAGACCCTGCTGACGGCCCTGGCCGACCCCACCAGCGCACTGCGGCTCGGCATCACCTCCACGGTGCTCGACATCGGCCGCCGGCTCGCCGGCGATGAGTCGCTGGGCGCGCGCATCGACCGCTGGCTGGCGGATGCGGCGGGGTACGTGCTGCAGAAGTACCGGCACGAGATTGCCGGTGTGATCACCGAGACCGTGGAGCGCTGGGACCCGGCCGAAACCACCGAGAAGATCGAGTTGCAGGTGGGCAAGGATTTGCAGTTCATCCGCATCAACGGCACCGTGGTCGGCTCGCTCGCCGGCCTGCTGATCTTCTCGCTCGCGCAGGGCGCCGTGCTGCTCTTCGGCCTGTGACCTGAGCCCGCCGGAGGCCGACAACGCCCCGGTTCCGCCGGGCCGGATGAGCCATACTTGAGGGGTGGGCTCCAGTTCGCACGACTCCGATGACGGCACAACCGCTCGTGCCGCCGTGCCGTCCACCGCGCGCATCGTCGACGAGGGCATGCTCATTGCCATGGCCGCCGTGCGGATGGCGCTGAAGAACCGCATCATCGTGGGCGCCCTGCGCGAGCACACCGATTACGACACCGCCGATTACACCGCGTTGGCCCGGCGGGAACTGCTCGAGGTGGCCAAGCAGAACGACGAGGATTCCGTCAGGGTCGAACGGCTCGGCTCGCACCTGTCCCGCACCACCAAGACCGGCAAGGGCAGGGAGGTGGAGAACAAACGCCGCGACGTCGTGCGCCTCGGCCGCCGACAGACGCTGCACGACAATGTCGCCGAGCGGCTGCGCGCCCTCGCCGACGACGACGACCGGGTCGCCGAGATCGTGCAGAAGGCCAGGGCGGATGCCCTGCAGGAGATCAACGAGGCGCTCGCCGCCCGGCTGTTGGCCCAGAAGATCGACCCGAACCAGCCCGGTTACGCGGCCGCTCGCGCCGAGCGGATGCGCGCCGTCGGCAACATCGACCTCGCCGCGCTGGCCAAGAAGACCCGCAGCACCGACTGACGCTACGCTCAGATGGTGGATACCCAGGCAATACAGACGTTCCTTGACGACAGCGATTTCTCCGGAGTGGTGCTGGTGCGCGACGGCGACCGCACGATCTTCGAGGCGGCCAGGGGCTTCGCCACCCCACGCTGGCAGGTGCCCAACACCCTCGACACCCGGTTCGACACCGCCTCGATCACCAAGCTCTTCACCAGCGTCGCCGTGCTGCAGCAGGTGGATGCCGGTCGGCTCGACCTCGAAGCGTCCATCCACGACTACGTCGACCTGGGTGGAAGCAGCATCGGCACCGACGTCACACTGCTGCACCTGCTCACGCACACCAGCGGCATCGCCGACGACGTGGACGAAGAAGCCGGAGAGGACTACAACGAGTTCTGGGCCGCGACCCCGAACTACTCGCTGATCGAAACGATCGACTTCCTGCCGCTGTTCGCCGACAAGCCGCGACTGGCCCCGCCCGGGGTCCGGGTCGAAGATTGCAACGTCGGCTACATCCTCGCCGGCCTCGCCGTCGAGCGGGCATCCGGCCTGTCTTACCGGGACTACGTGCGCGAGGAGGTCTTCGCCCGCTCCGGCATGACCGACTCCGGCTTCTTCGACCGGCGCGACGCCGTCGAGCGGGTTGCAGAGGGTTGGGACCGCCGCGAAGACGGCAGCTGGGTGTCCAACATCTACAGCTCCCCGGCGATCGGCTCGCCCGACAGCGGCGCACACACCACCGCAGGCGACCTGATGAACTTCCTCAACGCCGTGCGCGGCGGCACGCTGCTCTCCAAGGAGTACACCGAGGAGTTCTTCACCCCGCAGGTGGAGTACGACGAGGACGTGAAGTACGGCTTCGGTCTCGAGTTCGACCTGGACGACAACGGCGCCGTGCGCTCGTACTACAAGGACGGCGTCAATGCCGGCGCCAGCGGCATCCTGCGGCACTACCCCAAGAGCGGCCTCGACGTGGTCGTGCTCAGCAACGCCGAAGAGGGCGCCTGGGACCTCGTGGTGGAGATCGACGCCCAGTTCTAACCGCTGTGCCTGGGGCATAACTCCTGCTATTTTCGAGCAGGCCTAGCGGATGCCCGGAATTCCGCGGGTGAGCACCGGCACCGGGGCAGAATTGCAGGAGTTATGCCGCCGGGAGCGGACAGCGTAGCTGGGTGCGCTCGCCGCTGCGGTCGATGTCGTGGTCGGTCATCGGTGCGCCGCAGAGCGGGCAGCGCGCCACCGGACGCTCCTGCACGGGCACTTCGTCGTCGTACGGGCCGAGCGGCGGCGGGCCGATGAAGGGCAGCAGCCGAGAGTTCAGCCAGCCGCCGAAGCCGGCTTCTCTCATGGTTGGTTTGCGCTTCTTGCCTGACGTCATAATGGTTAGTGTACTAACTAAATGTTGATGAAACCATGTGCGTCCCGGTGATCGGATGCCCGGAGCACCGCCCGCACGCCGCATGGCTGCCGACCGAGGAGATGTGTTGACCGAACTGAACGTTCTCGCCCTGGAGAACCAGGTCTGCTTCGCGCTCACCGTGGCGGCGCGCACCACCGTGGCCCTGTACAAGCCGATCCTGGAGCCGCTCGGGCTCACGCATCCGCAGTACCTGGTGATGCTGGCGCTGTGGGAGGAGCACCCGCGTACGCTCCGCAGCTTGGCCGAGGCGCTCCGGTTGGAGCCGGCCACGCTGTCGCCGCTGCTGAAGCGGCTGGAGGCGACCGGCCACGTCCGTCGTGAGCGGTCGGCGACCGACGAACGTGCGCTGCAGGTGACCCTCACCGAGCACGGCCTACGGCTGCGCGAGATCGCCGAGACCATCCCGGAGCGGGTGGCCCGCACCCTGGACATGTCCCCGGCGAGCCTGATCGCCCTGCGGGACAACCTGAACGCGGTCATCGAGGCGAGCACGGCCCCATCCCGCGAGCTGCCCTGACCCGGGCACGTCGCTCTGCTCGGCCGGGGCGGCTTGAGCACACAGGGCAGCTCGCCGGCGCCTCGCCCGGCGGACGGCGGCTACTCCGCGGCGGCGGGCCAGCCCAGAGCGAGCTCGGTCGCGGCAGCGCTCGCCGCGGAGATGTCCTCGGCGCTGCCGCCGTTTCGAGCCGCGGCCAGACCCACCAGAAACAGGCTCAGCGGCGCGGCCGGCCTGGCCACATTGTGGGCCACGTCCCTGGCCACGTCGAGCAGCAGGCCGGTGGGTACCACGGCCGGATCCAGGTCGAGCCGGGCCGCGAGAGCGGCCAGCCACTCGTCGAGGGCTTCTGGCGGCAGCGGAACGTTCGTGCTCATGGGTTCACTCCTCGGTGACGGCACTGACTGCGGCGCCGCTCGCGGCCGCGGCGTCATCACTTTCCATCCTGTCACCGGCGGCGCCGGGCTGGGCCACCGGCAGCGGGGCGGCGTCGAACCGGCCGCTGTCGGCGTCGATGGTGAGCACCCGTCCGATCAGCGGTTCACCGGTGCCGGTGATCAGACGGATGGCCTCGGCGGCCAGCAGGGCCCCCGCCTGACCGCGCAGCGCGCCCAGCACGCCGGGGTCGGCCGGGCTGGAGGCGGGGCCGACCGCATCCGTGCCGAAGAAATCACGCAACCGGGTGGCCCGCTGGCCGCTTCGCCGCGGCGGGCTCGACCAGAACAGTGACAGTTCGGCGTTGCCGCGCGCCACCGAGCCCCAGACAAGGGGCAGGCCGAGCGCGGCGCAGGTGTCGCCGACCAGGAACGGCTGCGGGCTCAGGTCGCTGCCGTCGATCACCAGGTCGTAGCCGCCCAGGATGCGCGCGGCCGACTCAGCCGTGAGGTCCTCGTCGTGCGCGGTCACGGCGGTGTCGGGGGAGAGGGTGAGGATGGTGGTGGTGGCCAGCACGAGCGCGTCGACGTCGAGTGGTCCCACGTCGGCGAGCCCGATCGTGCCCACGCCGGAGGCGGCGAGGGTGCGCAGGGCCGGGGCGCTGAGGCCGGTGGTGCCGAGCACCAGCACCCGGGCGGCCGCGAGACGGCGGTGCCCGATGTCGTCGATCGGGGGCAGCCGCAACTGGGGCAGGGTGCGCACCCGCTCCAGGCGCGCGGTTTCGGTGGGGCTGAGCGGCCCGGTGGGCTCGACGAGAGGGGGAAGTGCCATGACACCACGGTACGCGGCATTCGCACCCGTCCCACCCACGCACCCCCGCGCCCGCGCCGCCCCGCGCCCGCTCTCATGTGCTGCACGTCAGGGCCGGTCGCTGCGGCTACCCGCGGAACCGGATGGAGGATTAGGCTCGAATCAGGTTCCGCCGACGAACCACCCGCGGCGGGCCACTCGTCAGGAGGGCACCCATGAGCAGAGTCACGGCACGACGCAAGATCACCCGGTTGACCGTGGGTCAGCCGCCCATTCGCCGCGAAGACGTGCTCGCGGCCGAGGAGCCGCTGGAGATGCGCGTCAACGGCCGCTCCCTCGCCATCACCATGCGCACGCCGGGCCATGACGTCGACCTCGCCGCCGGGTTCCTTGTCTCCGAGGGCATCATCAGTGCGGGGGAGCACCTCGCCACCGCGCGCTATTGCGCCGGTGCCACCGCCGAGGGCGTGAACACCTACAACGTGCTCGACCTGCGCCTGGCGCCCGGTGTCGCCGCGCCAACGCCCAGCATGGAGCGCAACCTGCTCACCACCAGCTCCTGCGGCCTGTGCGGCAAAGAGAGCATCGACGCCGTGCGCACCAAGTCCACCTGGGACGTCCGGGCGGATGCGGCGCGCGTCGACGCCGAACTGCTCACGACCTTCCCCGACACGCTGCGCGCGGCGCAGGCGGTCTTCGAGAAGACCGGCGGCCTGCACGCGGCCGCCCTCTTCGACGCCGCGACCGGTGAGATGCTCGTGCTGCGTGAAGACGTCGGCCGGCACAACGCCGTCGACAAGGTGATCGGCTGGGCGGTCAAGGAGAACCTGCTGCCGTTGCGCGGCACCGTGCTGATGGTGTCGAGCCGGGCCAGCTTCGAGCTCGCGCAGAAGGCCCTGATGGCGGGCATCCCGGTGCTCGCGGTGGTGTCGGCGCCGTCTTCGCTCGCCGCCGAGTTCGCGACCGAGGTTGGCCTGACCCTGGTCGGTTTCCTCCGCGGCGACTCCATGGTGATCTACGCGGGCGAGGAACGCATAACGCAGGGCGCGCTCGCCGCCGTGTAGCCCGGCATCCGCCCGCCCCCAGGCCCGGGCGCCTCGGTCACGGCCGGGCTCAGGCCTCGTGCGGTATGAACCGCACGCTCATGGCCTTGTAGCCGGGCGTGTTCGACTCCCGCGCCACGAGCTCCCGGTGCATCAGCTGGTTGGCCTCGGGGAAGTACGCCGCCGCGCAACCCCGCGGGGTGGGGTACACCACGAGCCGGAACTTGTCGGCCCGGCGTTCCTGCCCGCCGAAGGTGCTGATCACGTCGACCAGGTCGCGGTCCTTAAAGCCCAGCTCGGTGACGTCGTCGGCGTGGATGAGGATCACCCGGCGGCCGTCCTTGATGCCGCGGTAGCGGTCATCCAGCCCGTAGAAGGTGGTGTTGTACTGGTCGTGGCTGCGCATGGTCTGCAGAATCAGGTGCCCGGGCGGCGGGGTGAGGTACTCCAGCGGGCTCACCGTGAACCGGGCCCGGCCGATGTCGGTGGCGAAGCTGCGGGTGTCGCGCGGCGGGTTGGGCAGCACGAACCCGTTCTTGTCCCGTAGCCGCTGGTTGAAGTCGGTGAAGCCAGGCAGCACCCGGGCGATGTGGTCGCGGATGACGTCGTAGTCCTCCGCCATCGCCTTCCAGTCCACCGGATGCTCGTCGCCGAGCGTGGCCTGGGCCATCCGCGCCACGATCACCGGTTCGGCCAGCAGATGCTCGGACACCGGACTGAGCCGGCCCTGGGTGGAGTGCACCATCGACATCGAGTCCTCCACCGACAGAATCTGTCGGCCGGTCGGATGCTTGTCATCGGTGTCGGTGCGGCCGAGCGTGGGCAAAATGAGCGAGGTGACCCCGTGCATCACGTGCGACCGGTTGGGCTTGGTGGAGATGTGCACGGTCAGGCCCACCCGCTGCATGGCGGCTTCGAGGGCGTCGGTGTCGCTGCAGGCGAGGGCGAAGTTGCCGCCCATCGACACGAACACGTCCACGTCGTCGTTCTCGAACGCCTCCACGGTGTTCACCGAGTCCAGGCCGTGTTCGCGCGGGGAGACGATGCCGAACTCGGCGTCGAGCGCGGCGAGCATGGCTTCCTTGGGCTTCTCCCACACGCCCATGGTGCGGTCGCCCTGCACGTTGGAGTGGCCGCGCACCGGGCAGGCGCCGGCGCCCGGCTTGCCGAAGTTGCCCTGCAGCAGCAGCAGGTTGATGATCTCCTTGAGCGTGTTCACCGAGTGCGGCTGCTGGGTGAGGCCCAGCGCCCAGCAGATGATGGTGGCGTTGGAGGCGGCCATCATTCTCGCGACCCCGCTGATCTGCGACCGGGACAGCCCGGTGGCCTTCTCGGTTTCGACCCAGTCGATCGCGGTGCGTGCGGCCCGGTACGCCTCGATGCCGTCGGTGTTGGCGTCGATGAACTCCTGGTCCACGACCGAGCCGGGCACCCGAGCCTCCTCCTCGAGCAGCAGGTGGCCGAGCGCCTGGAACAGGGCCAGGTCGCCGCCGACCTTGATCTGCAGGAACTCGTCGGCCAGCGGCACCCCGCCGCCGACGAGGCCGGTGGGCGTCTGCGGGTCCTTGAAGTTGAACAGCCCGGCCTCTGGCAGCGGGTTCACGGCGACGACCTTGCCACCATTGGCCTTGCACTCGGCCAGCGCCGACAGCATCCGGGGGTGGTTGGTGCCCGGGTTCTGGCCCACCACCAGAATCAGTTCGGCCACGTGGATGTCGTCGAGCGAGACGGTGCCCTTGCCGATGCCGATGGTGGGGTTCAAAGCCGAGCCGCTGGACTCGTGGCACATGTTCGAGCAATCCGGCAGGTTGTTGGTGCCGATCGACCGGGCGAACAGCTGGTAAAGGAACGCGGTCTCGTTGGCGGTGCGGCCCGAGGTGTAGAACACCGTGCGGTCGGGGGTGGTGGCGCGGATCTTCTCGCCGATCAGCTCGAACGCGTCGTCCCAGGTGATGGGGGAGTAGTGCGTGTCGCCGGGGCGCACCACCACGGGCTGGGAGATGCGGCCCTGGTTGCCCAGCCAGTACTCGGTCTTGCCGGCCAGCTCGGCCAGGGAGTGCTCGGCCCAGAACTCTGCGCCCACGGTGCGGAGGGTGTTCTCCTCGGCCACGGCCTTGGCGCCGTTCTCGCAGAACTCGGCGGTTTTGCGGTGCCCGGTCGATTCCGGCCAAGCGCAGCCGGGGCAGTCGGTGCCGTTGCGCTGGTTCAGCCGCAACAGCGCCCGGGCGGTGCGGCCCACACCGGCCTGTGCGATGCCGCGGTCCAGCGCCACGACCACGGCCTCCAGGCCGGCGGCGGCCTTCTTCGGGGTGCCGATAACGAGGTCGTTCTCGTTGATGTCCTTGACCGGTGCGCGACGTGTCATGGGTCCATCCTGCTCCTGCCCGGGCAGAAAGCGTGCACCGGTCTCGCCAGTTTTGGCGCTCTAACCGGCCGAAACCCGCGTCATGCGGCGAGTCCGTGCGCGTGTCGGGCGGTGCGGCCGCGTGTTCCGCCGCCCAGGTCGGTGCCGTCTGGCACCTGCGCATCCCGTTCCAGGCGCACGCCGGCGGCGATGCGCACGTTGCGACCGATTCGAGCGTGGCTGCCCAGGTGTGCGCCTCGAGCGACCAGGCTGCCCTCACCGATGTGCACATTCTGGCCGATGAAGACCTTGTCGCCGATGATCACATCGTGGTCGATCCAGCTGCCCGGTCCGATCCAGGCGTCCCGGCCAACCTCGGCACCGGATTCGATGTAGGCGGATTCGGAGATGAACGCGCTGGGTTGCACGCTGGACTTGCCGGACACCCAGCCGTTGCCGTTGGGGTGCCTGCGGTACTTCTCGATGACGCCGGACTCGACTTCCACGTCGATGTTCTTTCGCACTGGGGCTCCTCCCGTGACGCTCGTTGTGTGCGCCGCCCGCCACCGAAGTGCGGATGATACGCCTGAGGCCGAAGTTCAGCACATCAGAATGAGCGCCAACACAATCGGAAACACCGAATACTCGCAGGACATTCCGTGCGCGTGCCCAGTCTCACGGGCCCGGTGTGGCCGCAGCCGCTTGCGAGGGAGACCGCACGAACTTAGGGTGGCGGCATGTCGCCAGGAGAGGTGTTCCCCATCGTCAATTGTGTTGATCTGGCCGTCACCTCGGCCTGGTACCTCAGCGTGTTCTCTGGCACCGTCGGCTACACATTCCCGGAGGAGGGCGAGCCGGACTACCTGACCCTGCGCATCGGCGCCGGGCAGATCGCCTTCGGCCGGGGTACGGCGCCCGCCAGCTACGGCGACATCCCGCGACCGGCGACCGGGCACGCGGTCGATCTCTGCGTGTACGTGCCCGACCTCGCCGCCGTGGCTGCGGCGGCGGACCAGGCCGTGGTCGTGCCGCCGACCGACATGCCGTGGGGTGAACGCGTGGCCTATCTGCGCGATCCCGAAGGCACCATGATCCTGGTCATCCAGGATCCAGACCCTGATTGACCAGACCCTGATTGAGCGGATGCGTCCCGTCACGACTGAAAGTGGGCCCCGTCGGGCTCGAACCGACGACCCAAGGATTAAAAGTCCTTTGCTCTACCAACTGAGCTAGAGGCCCGCGGTTAATAACTTAGCGTGGATTGCCGGACGGTTTTTCTTGTCTAGCGTGGGAGCATCCGCCATTGACGTCGGGCACCACCCACCCACGACCGACAGCAGCCGCCTCACCCAGCCGAGAAAGCCAGGAGAAGAACGATGGTCGACGATTTTCACAAGCCCACCCAGTTCTCGGGCGCCAAGTTCGAGTCGATGATGGGGGGTGAAGACCCCGCCCAGATCAGCCGCATCGCGCACGAGACCGCTCAAGCGCTGCTCAACCGGGTGCGCGACAACCCCGACCCCGAGGTGGTTGAACGGCTGGTCGCGTACACCGACGAACACGGCGTTGATGCCGTCGCCGAGCTGTGGTCCCGGGCGACGCCGCGCAGCCTGCCAGGCGCGCTCTGGCGGATCTACCTGGTTCGGTTGCTGATCAGGCAGGATGCCGCCGGCACGGCCTTCCTCTACCAGCGCGGCATCGACGTGGCCGTGAGCA
This sequence comes from Cryobacterium inferilacus, assembly GCF_019599185.1. GTDB lineage: Bacteria > Actinomycetota > Actinomycetes > Actinomycetales > Microbacteriaceae > Cryobacterium > Cryobacterium inferilacus. The sequence goes on from NZ_JAIEUL010000009.1 coordinate 44,463, forward strand.
TCGACCCGGTGGTGGCGGGAGCGGCGGTGCCGACGGGCCCGACCGAGATCATTCTGCTGGCCGACGAGATCCTACGTGGCCTGTTCACCGGCGACTTCGCGGTGGCACTGGACCGGGCCGCCGCGTTCTGCCGGGTGATCGGCGCCGGCTGCGCGAGCGTCGCCGACGACTTCGACAGCACCGAGCCCGGCCGTTCGAGCGAACTCACCACGCGCGCGCTGCGGTTCTCCACCACCGCCCAGGAGTTCGCGTCCTGCGCCAGGCTCTGGCGCAGCGACTCCCTGGAATAGCCGCCGCCGGGCGAACCGGAGCCCGGTGCGGGCATCCGGGAATGAACTCTCGGCCGATGTCGTTTACACTTGATGTTGGCCGGACCGCAGTAACCCCGGGCTCCAATATTCGCCGTCTAGAACGGCCTCGCGCCGAGAGGCGTTCTGCGGTCCGGCCTTCACTCTGCCCCGCCACTGCCCGCACGGCAGGTAACGGGGGCGCAACTATTTCTCGCTTCAGACCAAACCAGCAGCGACTCGGTACCGAACCCTCTGCATGGAAGGGGACTGGACCTGACATGCTGGATCTCATGACTGCTGAGTTCGACCTCGACGCCTCGTCGACAGCGCCTTCGAAAGAAGAGCTGCTCGCTCGGGTAGCCGAAGGCGATCAAATGGCTTTCGGTGAGCTTTACGACCAGATTGCTCCGCGCGTACTTGGCCTGGTCAAGCGCGTGCTGATCGATCACGCACAGTCGGAGGAAGTGACCCAGGAGATATTCCTGGAGATCTGGCAGACGGCGTCGCGGTATGAGTCACAGCGTGGCGGGGCCTCAACCTGGATCATGACCATGGCGCACCGACGTGCGATCGACCGGATTCGGTCGTCGCAGGCCGGACGCGACCGGGATACCAAGATCGGCATCCGCGACCTCGCGGTGCCGTATGACCACGTCGCCGAAACTGTCGAGGTGAAAATCGAGCATGAAAGGGTGGAAAAGGCGATGTCCAGACTGACCGAGCTGCAACGGCAGGCCGTGAGCCTGTCGTACTTCAGTGGCTTCAGTCATCGTGAGGTCGCCGACCACCTGCACATTCCGCTCGGTACCGTCAAAACCCGACTCCGCGACGGGTTGATTCGCCTGAGAGACGAACTGGGGGTTGCGTCATGAGCAACACCGACAAGCCAGACACCAACCTGACCGGCAACGCATCCGCTGACAACCCTGCTGACCTCGCCGGAGCCTACGCTCTGAACGCGCTCAACGCCGACGAGACCGCAGAGTACGAGCGCTACCTCGCCCGGTCGGAGCAGGCGCGCATCGAGGCCGCCGAACTCAGCGACACCGCCGTGGCCCTGGGCCTCGCCGTCGCTCCCGTGCAGCCGTCCAGCGCGCTCAAAGCCAATCTGATGGCCCAGATCGCCTCCACCCCGCAGCTGGCCCCGCTGGCTGCTCCCGCCACTCCCACGACGGTCGACCCGGCTCGCCCGGTCGAGACCGCCGCCACAACGGATGCGCCGGCCGCCGTCACCCCGATCGGCACGACCACGCCGTCCGGCCCCGCAGCCACTGCCGGGGACGCTCCTGCCGCGACCCCGAGCTCGGCCTCAGCGCCGGGCGCACTCCCGTCTGCCGGCTCCGGGTCCGCCGGGAGCGCGTCCGAGCGGGCCCAGCGGCGCTGGTTCCAGCGCCCCGCCGGGTACCTCGTTGCGGCCGCGGCGGCCGTTGCCATCTTCGCCGGTGGCACCTTCACCGGCCAGGCCCTGTTCGGTGGCTCAGCGGACCAGTCCGCCAAGCAGGCGGCCAGCCTCGCCGAGATCAACGCGGCAGCAGACAGCCAGCGGGCCTCCACCGAAACCGCCGGCGGCCAGGAGGCCACCCTGGTCTGGTCGGGCGAACTCGGCCTGTCCGCCATCATCGTCGAGGACCTTCCCGCTCTCGGTGACGACGAGGACTACCAGCTCTGGTACATCGGCGAGGGCGGTCCGGTTGCCGCCGGCACGTTCGACTCCGACGGCTCGGGCACGGTGTGGCGGGTGCTCGACGGCACCATGTCCGCCGGGGATGCCGTCGGCGTCACCGTCGAACCCGCGGGTGGCTCAGACCAGCCCACCAGCGACCCGATCGTCGCCATCCAGAGCTAGCCGCCACGGCGCGGGTCGACGTGCCGCACGGCGCCCGCTTCCGGGCGCCGCATAGGGCGCCACGTGGCAACTCGCGCTCGCACATCCGTTGCGGTCGCACAGCGCCCAGGGCACGCATCCGGCAAGTCGGTAGGCTCGGGGCATGACCCTGCCTTTCACGCTGCTCATCGACCCGGAGCCGGCCGACTCCACCCGCACCGACTTCGTCGACACGTTCCATGAGATCGACTCCGGCGCCCCGGCCTTGCGGGTCGCCGAGCTGAGCACACAGCGCGGCGACGGTATCTTCGAGACCCTCAGTGTGGTCAATGGACACCCGCAGGAGGTCGAGCCGCACATCGCCCGGCTGATCAACTCCGCGCAGATCTGCGACCTCCCCGTTCCCAATCCCGCCCAGTGGCGCGCCGCCATCGCCTACGCCGTTGAGCGCATCCCCGGTGAGGGCGAGCTGGCGCTCAAGTTCGTGCTCAGCCGTGGCGTCGAGCACGGCCCCGCACCCACCGCCTGGCTGCACGCCACCCGCGCCGCGGACTTCTCCGCCGTGCGCGAGCACGGCATCAGGGTGATCACCCTCGACCGCGGCTACCCGCGCGGTGTCGCCGAGCAGGCCCCCTGGCTCCTGATGGGTGCCAAGACCCTCAGCTACGCCATCAACATGGCGGCCCTGCGTGAGGCCAAGCGCCGCGGCGCCGACGACACCATCTTCCTCACCCACGACGGCTACGTCATGGAGGGCCCCACCTCCAGTGTGATCATGCGCATCGACGGTCGCTACGTCACGCCGGCGCCGAGCGGGGCCATCCTGCACGGCACCACCCAGCAGAGCGTGTTCGAGCACCTCGAGGCGCACGGCGAGAGCGTCGAGTACCGCGACGTCACCGTCGACGAGCTCCGGGCGGCGGATGCGGCGTGGCTGGTCTCCAGCGTGCGCCTCGCCGTCGCTGTGACCGCTCTGGACGGCGTGGAGTTCCCGCACGACACCGAGCTCACCCGAGCCCTCAACGCGGCCCTGCTGGCCCGCACGGGCTCCTAGCGCCCTGCCGCCCCAGACCCGGTGACGGTGTCTCGTTCCGCAGGCAGACAAAACGCCCGGCAGACCGTGAGGGTCGCCGGGCGTTCGAAATGCGGTGAGTGGAGGCTTAGCCGAAGCGGCCGGAGACGTAGTCCTCTGTGGCCTGCACGGTGGGGTTGGAGAAGATCGTGGTGGTGTCGTCGTACTCGATGAGCTTGCCCGGCTTGCCGGTGCCCGCGATGTTGAAGAACGCGGTGCGGTCGGAGACCCGGGAGGCCTGCTGCATGTTGTGCGTGACGATGACGATCGTGAAGTCGGTCTTCATCTCTTCGATGAGGTCCTCGATCGCGAGGGTGGAGATCGGGTCAAGGGCCGAGCAGGGCTCGTCCATCAGGATCACATCGGGCTGCACGGCGATGGCGCGGGCGATGCACAGACGCTGCTGCTGCCCACCGGAGAGGCTCGAGCCGGGCTTGTCCAGGCGGTCCTTCACCTCGTTCCAGAGGTTGGCGCCGCGCAGCGACTTCTCGATCAGGTCGTCGCCCTCGCTCTTGGGCATCCGGCGGTTGTTCAGCTTGACGCCGGCGAGCACGTTGTCGCCGATCGACATGGTGGGGAACGGGTTGGGCCGCTGGAACACCATGCCCACCTGACGGCGCACGAGCACCGGGTCGACGCCGGGGCCGTAGAGGTTGTTGCCGTCGATGAGCACTTCACCGTCGACGCGGGCACCGGGGATGACCTCGTGCATGCGGTTCAGGGTGCGCAGGAACGTGGACTTGCCGCAGCCGGAGGGGCCGATCAGCGCCGTCACGGTACGCGGTTCAATGGTCAGTGACACGCCCTCGACGGCGAGGAATTTGCTGTAGTAGACGTCGAGGTCGTTGACTTCAATGCGCTTGGACATGTGTTCCTTCGAATCTGGGTGAAGCTGGAGAGTCTGGGCGGCGGCGGCGTCAGCGGCCGAGTTTGGGGGAGAAGACCCGCGCGATGAGGCGGGCGGCCAGGTTGAGCAGCATCACGATGAGGATCAGGGTGAGCGCTCCGGCCCAGGCGCGGTCCACGTAGGCCTGCGCGTCGGTGCCCTGGCTGGCGTACTGGTTGTACACGAACACCGGCAGGGTCATCATCCGCTCGCTGAACAGGTCGTAGTTCATGCTGGCGGTGAAACCGGCGATGATCAGCAGCGGGGCGGTTTCTCCGATCACCCGGGAGATGGAGATCATCACACCGGTGACGATGCCCGCCAGCGCGGTGGGCAGCACGACCTTGACGATGGTCAGCCACTTGGGCACGCCGAGCGCGTACGCGGCCTCGCGCAGCTCGTTCGGAACCAGCTTGAGCATCTCCTCGCTCGAGCGCACCACCACGGGGATCATCAGCACCGAAAGGGCGATCGAGCCGCCGAAGCCGAAGCGGATGCCCGGGTCGTCGAAGAGCAGCGAGAACAGCGCGTAGGCGAACAGCCCGGCCACGATCGAGGGGATGCCGGTCATCACGTCGACGAAGAAGGTGATGCCCTTGGCGAGTCGGCCGATGCCGTACTCGGTGAGGTAGATGGCCGTGAGCAGCCCGATCGGCACCGAGATCAGGGTGGCGAGTCCGGTGACGAACAGGGTACCGACGATCGCGTGCAGGGCCCCACCGCCGGCGCCCACGACGTTGCGCTGTGACTCGGTGAAGAAGGTGGGGGTGAGGAAGGCGGGCAGTCCGTTGATCACGGTGGTGCCCACCAGGGAGATCAGTGGGATCAGTGCCACGACGAACGCGATGGTGACCAGCGCGGTGACCAGGCGGTCCTTGGCGCGGCGGATGCCCTCGACGAAGTAGGAGAACAGGAACAGGGCGATGCAGTAGAGCACGGTGCCGAAGAACAGGGTGCCGGCCCAGTTGAAGCCGTCGGTGACGCCGGCGAGGTTGATCACCAGGAAGAACGCGGCGACGACCAGCCAGCTGGCCAGGAGCACCATCAGGGAGGAGTTCTTGGGCAGTTTGCCGGCGGTGAGGGAGTTGGTGACGGGTGCGGACACGGTCAGGGTGGTGCTCATCAGTTCGCTCCCGAGAAGGCCTTGCGGCGGTTGATGATCAGACGGGCGATCATGTTCACGATCAGGGTGATGACGAAGAGCATCAGGCCCGTTGCCAGCAGGATGTTCACGCCGACGCCGTGTGCCTCGGGGAAGTTGAGGGCGATGTTCGCGGCGATCGTGGTGGGGTTCTGCGAGGTGAGCAGCTGGAACAGAATCTGCGGGCTGGGGGAGAGCACCATGGCCACGGCCATGGTCTCGCCCAGGGCGCGCCCGAGGCCGAGCATGGCGGCGGAGATGATGCCGGCGCGGCCGAAGGGCAGTACGGCCATGGTGATCATTTCCCACCTGGTGGCGCCGAGCGCGAGGGACGCTTCCTCGTACAGAACCGGGGTCTGCAGGAAGATCTCCCGGCAGATGGCGGTGATGATGGGCAGCACCATGACCGCGAGCACGATGGCGACGGTGAAAATGGTGCGGCCGGTGCCGGAGACCGGGCCGGCGAAGAGCGGGAACCAGCCGAACCACTCGACCAGGTTGGCGTAGAACGGTTGCAGCATCGGGGCGAGAACGCCGATACCCCACAGGCCGAAGACCACCGAGGGCACCGCGGCGAGCAGATCGATGATGTAGCCCAGGCCCGCAGCGAGCTTGCGCGGGGCGTAATGCGAGATGAACAGCGCAATGCCGATGGCGACCGGGATGGCCATCAGCAGCGCCAGGAACGCCGACCAGAGGGTGCCGAAGGCGAGCGGGGCGACGTATGACCAGAAATTGGTGAAGTCGCCCTTGAAATCGTCGGGTTCCGCCACGAAGGCGGGAATGCTCTGGATGAGCAGGAATGCGGCGACAGCGGCCAGCACACCCAGGATCAGCCCGCCTGCGACGAGGGTGGCCGTGGAGAAAATCCGGTCGCCCGGTCGTTCCTTGGCCTTGATCGCAATACGGTCAACTGCGGTCGTCATTCCGAGCGTCTCCCTGGAGGGGTGGGTGTTACCGGTAAAAGTGGATCTTGATCCGGACCCCAAGCCTCAGTGTGCCCGACCGGGCGACCGCGTGCAACGCGCTCGCCCGATCGGGCAGGTTCACCGAGGCGCAGGGCCCAGCGGGTGTTGAGTTACTTGATGGTCTCGAGGACCGCGGCGACCTTGGTCTGCTGGTCGGCGGAGAGCGGTGCTGCTCCCGCGGACTCAGCGGCCTCGGCCTGGCCCTCTTCACTGGCCATGTAACCAACGTAGGCCTTCACGAGTTCAGCCTGGTCGGCATCCGCGTACTCGGTGCAGACGATGGCGTAGCTCACGAGAACCAGCGGGTACTCGGCGGGGTTGGTGGTGAGACGGTCCAGCTTGATGGCCAGATCGTTGTCGGCGCGGCCTTCGACCAGCGGCGAACCGTCGACGACGGCTGCGGCGGCCTCAGCGGTGTAAGCGACGAATTCCTCGCCGACCTTGATGTTGGCGACACCGAGGTCACCGGCGCGCGAGGCGTCGGCGTAGCCGATGGTGCCGGTGCCGTTGGTGACGGCGTCGACGACGCCTGAGGTGCCCTGGGCGCCCTCACCGGACTGGTACGGGAACGGGTCGGCCGGCTTCTCGGTCCACACGTCTGGCGCTGCCTGGAACAGGTAGTCGGCGAAGTTCTTGGTGGTGCCGGAGTCGTCCGAGCGGTGCACGGCGGTGATCGCCAGGTCCGGCAGGGTGGCGTCCTCGTTGAGGGCGGCGATGGCCGGGTCGTTCCAGTTGGTGATGGCGCCGGTGAAGATCTTGGCGAGGGTGTCGGCATCCATGTTGAGGTCGGTGACGCCCTCGACGTTGAAGATCACGGCGATCGGGGAGATGTAGACCGGCAGGTCGACGGCGAGAGTGTCGGGTGCGCAGCTCTCGAAGGTGCCGGCGAGTTCTTCGTCGCTCAGGTAGGAGTCTGAGCCGGCGAAGGCGGAGCCGCCGGCGATGAAGGTTTCGCGGCCGGCGCCGGAGCCCGACGGGTCGTAGTTGATGGTGACATCCGGGTTGGCGGTCTGGAACGCTGAGTACCAGGCTTCCTGGGCGGACGCCTGCGAGGAGGCTCCGCCGGCGTTCAGCGTGCCGGACAGGCCGGTCTCGACGGCGCCTTCGTCGGTGCCCGTGCTGCCGGGACCTTCGTTGGTTGCGCAGGAGGAGAGAACGAGTGCTGCGGCAATAGCAATGACCGCCGGGCGGCCAAAACGCATGAGATTCACAAGGATCCTTTTCAGGTTGACTACAGAGAATGCGATCACAGGAGAATCCTGCGAACAAAGGCCGGTGCTGGCCCTCGTCAGACGCTATTCCGTGTGGTTAACGACACTCCCCCGCCTTGGTGAACGGGAGGTAAACGACATCCGTCCACTCGATGGTGCGGATCAGGACCGGGGCGGGTGGGTTTCGATCGCCAGGATGCCCGCGCTCGGGTTGTCGCTGGAGAGGTGTACGACGGTGAACCCGCTGGGCGCGAGCGCGGCGGCGTTGGCCAGCCGCTGCGTCACCGGTGAGCCGGTCGCCAGGGCGATCTCGCGCAGGATGTCCGGCAGCACAGGTCCGTGGCTGCACAGCACGGCCGTCTTGCGGGCGCGGATGCGTTTGCCGACGTGGTGTCGCACGTCGCTGCTGCCGTCTTCCCAGGCGTCCTGGCTGATCAGGTCGGTGCGTTTGAACGGCACCCCGGTGGCCGCGGAGAGCGGGGCGACCGTGGTCACGCAGCGGGTGGCGGTGCTGGTGAAGATGCGCTGCGGCTGCCAGGCGCGCACCGGGTCGACCAGGGCGGCGGCCTGGGTCACCCCGCGTTCGCTGAGCGGTCTGGTGGCGTCGGCGCCGGGCCAGTCGTGCGGGGAGGTGGCCTTGGCGTGGCGCAGAGCGATGATCGCGAAGGTGCTCGTGATGCCCTGGGCCACCAGGCGGGCGAACGCGTCGATGATCTCCCCGTCCGGCGCGTAGCTGAGGTAGGTCCTGGCCTTCTTGATGGTCACCCATTCCAGGGCCGCCACCTCGCCGTTGGGCACGAAGGTGGACTTGAGGATGTGCTCCGGGCGCACCTCAGCGGCCCAGTAGTGCACGATCTTGGCCTTTCCGCCCGGCATCGCGTACTCGGACACGCCCAGCGGCACGCCGAGGGCGATGGCCAGCCCGGTCTCCTCTTCGACCTCGCGCACGGCCGTGACCGGCAGCGTCTCGCCTGGATCGACCTTGCCCTTGGGGATGGTGATGTCGCCGTGCACGGTGCGGTGGATCAGCAGGACGTGCATCTTGCCGTCGATCAGACGCCAGCAGACCGCCCCGGCCGCGTACACGGCGGTGGGGTCGCTCATCGGCGGCTCACCGGTCGCTTGCGCTGACCGATCTGCTGCATCAGGCGGTTCTGCATGTCATCCAGCGGCAGGCCGCTCGCATCCTGGTGGTGCCTGGTCCACTCACCGTTCTCGTCGAGCCACCACGACGAGGTGCGCTCGTCCATGGCGCGGGTGAACAGCGCGTCGACCTCGGCGAGGTGCCTGGGGTCGACGAGGCGCACCAGCGCCTCCACCCGGCGGTCGAGGTTGCGGTGCATCATGTCGGCGCTGCCGATGAACACCTGCGTCTCGCCGAGGGTGTGGAAGCTGAAGATGCGGGAGTGCTCGAGGTAGCGGCCCAGGATCGACCGCACCCGGATGGTCTCGCTCAGGCCGGGCACGCCGGGCTTGAGGCTGCAGATGCCGCGCACCCACACGTCCACGGGCACGCCGGCCTGGCTGGCGCGGTAGAGCGCGTCGATGATGTCCTCGTCCACCATCGAGTTGACCTTGATGCGGATGCCGGCGGGCTTGCCGGCCAACGCGTTGGCGGTCTCGTCGGCGATGCGCTTGAGCAGGGCCTTGCGCAGGTGCAGCGGGGCCACCAGCAGACGCTTGAACTTCTTCTCGATGGCGTAGCCGGAGAGCTCGTTGAACAGCCGGGTGAGGTCCTTGCCGACCTGGTCATCCGCGGTCAGCAGGCCCATGTCTTCGTAGATCCGGCTGGTCTTGGGGTTGTAGTTGCCGGTGCCGATGTGGCTGTAGTGCCGCAGCACGCCCTTCTCGTAGCGCACCACGAGGGCGAGCTTGCAGTGCGTCTTGAGCCCGACGAGGCCGTAGACCACGTGCACGCCGGCCTTCTCGAGCTTGCGCGCCCAGGAGATGTTGGCCTGTTCGTCGAAGCGGGCCTTGATCTCCACCAGGGCCAGCACCTGCTTGCCCGACTCCGCGGCGGCGATGAGCGCCTCCACGATCGGGCTGTCGCCAGAGGTGCGGTACAGGGTCTGCTTGATGGCGAGAACGTTCGGGTCGGCCGCGGCCTGCTCGAGGAACGCCTGCACGCTGGTCGCGAACGACTCGTACGGGTGGTGCAGCAGCACATCGCCGCGGCTGATGGCGCGGAAGATGTCGGGGGTCTCGTTGGGCTCGCCGGTGAGCAGCTGGGCCGCGGTGGTGGGAACGTGCTTGGTGTAGTGCAGGTCTGGCCGGTCGATGCGCAGGTCGAACAGACCGCCGAGGTCGAGCGGTGCGGGCAGGCGGTAGACCTCCTGCTCGGTCACGTCCAGCTCGCGCACGAGCAGGCCGAGGGTGACCTCGTCCATGTCCTCGGTGACCTCGAGGCGGATGGGCGGGCCGAACCGGCGGCGCAGCAGCTCCTTCTCGAGGGCCTTGATCAGGTTCTCGGTGTCGTCCTCTTCGATGACGACGTCCTCGTTGCGGGTGACCCGGAACACGTGGTGTTCGAGGATGTCCATGCCGGGGAACAGGTCTTCGAGGTGGTTGGCGATGAGGTCTTCGAGGGTGATGAAGCGCACCTTGTCGACGGATTCGGTGCGGTCCACCCGCACGAAACGCGGCAGCATGGACGGCACCTTGAGGCGGGCGAATTCCTGTTTGCCGGTCTTGGAGCTGTGCAGCCGCACCGCCAGGTTGAGCGAGAGCCCGGAAATGTACGGGAACGGGTGGGCCGGGTCGACGGCCAGCGGCATCAGCACCGGGAAGATCTGGTTGGAGAAGTAGCCCCGCAGTGATCGGCGGTCGGTGTCGTTGAGGCTGTCCCAGGTGACGATGTCCACGCCGTGCTCGGCCAGGGCGGGGCGCACGAGCTCCTGGAATGCGTGCGCGTGCCGGTCCTGCAGCACGTGCGCGGCCGTGGAGATGTCGGTGAGAACATCGTGCGGCGCACGGCCGACGTTGGTCGGCACGGCCAGTCCGGTGAGGATGCGGCGCTTGAGCCCGGCGACGCGCACCATGAAGAACTCGTCCAGGTTGCTGGCGAAGATGGCCAGGAAGTTCGCCCGCTCCAGCACCGGCAGGGCCGGGTCTTCGGCCAGTTCCAGCACCCGCTGGTTGAACGCCAACCAGCTCAGTTCACGGTCGAGGTAGCGCTCGACCGGGAGTGCGGGATCGTTTTTGCCGATCTGAGGGTCAAAATCGTCGTCGAGTTCGCTCTCGAGACCGGAGCTGCCTGGGATGTTGTCGCCGTCCATCTGTCCATCTTGACACTCGGCGCCGAGCGGGCGCGACGCCCACGGTGAACGGAACGTTAACGGGGCCAGCGGTGGTACTGCACATCCACCGTGCGATCGGCGAATCCGAGGCTGCGGTACAGGCCGACCGGCCCGGTGCTCTCGGCCTCCACGTACAGTTCCACGGCCGTGCAGCCCCGCTCGCGCAGGCGTGCGAGCCCCGCCAGCATGAGGGCGCGACCGAGGCCGGCGCCGGCGGCATCCGGGTGCACCCCGAGCACGTAGATCTCGCCGAGGGTGGAACCCGGTTCGACCTTCAGCCAGTTGTAGCCGAGGATCGGCCCCGTGCCTGAGCGGGCCAGCAGTAGGTCGTCGGCGTCGAACCAGGGTTCGGCCTGCCTGGCGGCGAGGTCATCCTCGGTGAGGGCGCCCTGTTCCGGATGCCTGGCGAAGACGAGAGCGTTCAACCGCACCCACTCCGCGGCGTCGCCCGGCGTGAACGGGGTGATGCTCACCCCGTCGGCCAGGGTGGGAACGGCGGACGCGTCGGCGTCGGTCAGGGGGCGTTCGAGCTGCAGGAGGGTGCGCGCGGCGCTGAAGCCGAACCGGTCCGCCAGGGCGCGGGCGCCGGGGTGGTCTCCGTGCGCCCAGGCGGTGAGGTCACCCGACATGCCGCCCTCGTCCTCGAACAGGCGGCGGAGCGCGGCGGTGGCGTGCCCCAGGCGGCGGTAGCGCGGGTGCACGACCAGGTCGACCTGCCCCCGCCCGAGGATCACTGCGCCGACGGCGTCTTCGCCCTCGAGCAACAGCTGCGGGCTGCGCCGACCTGAGCGTGCGTCGAGCAGGGACTGCTCGTTGAACGGCCGATAGCCGTCGGTGTGCGCCGCCGCGTCGGCGACGTCATGGAACCGGGCCGCGAATGCGGTGTCGGTCAGGTCAGGCGCCGACAGAGTGAGCGACACGTTCACCGTCCTCTTCGTACACGTTGAAGCGGTAACCGACGTTGCGCACGGTGCCGATCAGGGATTCCTGGTCGCCGAGCTTGGCGCGCAACCGCCGCACGTGCACGTCGACCGTGCGGGTGCCGCCGAAGTAGTCGTAGCCCCACACCTCACTGAGCAGCTGCTCCCGGGTGAACACCCTGGACGGATGCGCGGCCAGGAAGCGGAGCAGTTCGAACTCCTTGTAGGTGAGGTCGAGAGGCTTGCCGTGCACCTTGGCGGAATAGCTGGCCTCGTCGATGACGACACCGGCGGCGCGGATGGTGGGGGAGGGCTCATTGTGCGGGGTGCGCCCGGCGGCGAGACGGATGCGCGCGTCCACCTCGGCTGGGCCGGCGGTGTTGAGCACAACGTCGTCGACACCCCAGTCGGGGCTGACGGCGGTGAGGCCGCCCTCGGTGATCACCAGCAACAGCGGCACGCTGCTCCCCGTGGTGCGCAGGATCTGGCACAGCGACTTGGCGGCCATCAGATTGGCCCGCGCATCCACCAGGATCAGATCGGAATCGGGCGCGGTGATGAGCTGATCCGGCTGAGCCGGAATGAGTCGTGTGCTGTGTGAGAGCAACGCCAGGGCTGGGAGAACGTCATCATTCACCGCCGAGGTTAGGATCAACAGCTGCGCCACGCAGGTCCTCCAAGAGTCGTGCGACTCATCCTAGCGTGCCACGGAATCGGACTCTGGCGTGCACAATGGGACTGTGAGCTGGAAGCGTTTGAGCGTGGGAATGATTTGGCTGGTCGCCGCGGTATGTGCCGTACTGACCGGTCTGCTCGTCGCCCCGGAAAATCGGTTCGTCTGGACGAGCCTGTCCCTGGCGGGTTGCACCATCCTCACCCTCGCAGCCCAACTGTCCACCGGGCAGAAGGAAGGCTACGTCAGCCGGGTGACGCTCAGCCTGGTCGGTGCCGTCCTGGTGCTCGCCGTCGCCACCGGCATCTTCGCCCTGTTGGGCCTCGTATAACGGTTCGGCGTTTCGGCCTCAGGCCGCGCGGCAGAGGATAGAGTGAAGGCATGTCAACGCTCGCACTCGAAATCCTGTTCCTGGGCCTCCTCGCGCTGGCCAGCCTGTCGATCGCCTGGGTCTCCGGCGTCGTGCTGTTCAAGCTGTTCCGGGGCCAGCGGTAATCCGAAGTGTACGAAATCCCGGTCGGCCTGCCGTCCGAGCTCGTTCCGCTGTCCTGGCTCCTCGGAGTCTGGGAGGGTTCTGGCATCCTCGACTACACGGCCGACGGTGAGACGGTCACCCGCGAATTCGGTCACCGGATCAGCTTCAGCCACGACGGTCTGCAGCACCTTAACTACAGCTCGTACACCTGGCTCGAACCCGAACCCACCGCCGCTCTGCCCGTCGATGCCGATGCCGCAGCACCCGACGCCGCGGCCGCCGCTATCCCGTTAATGACCGAGACCGGCTACTGGCGGCTCAGCCGCCCGCAGCAGGCCGGCGACCCGGGGCCAGGCCTGCTTCCCGGTGTGGGCGAGGCCCCGTTCCAGACCGCCGAGGCGGTGGAGACCCTGCGCAACGCCGACGGCGGGTTCGACATCGAGGTGAGCCTGGTGCATCCGGGCGGCATCATCGAGCTGTACCTCGGCCAGGTGAAGGGTCCACGCATCGACCTGGCCACCGACGCCATCGTGGCCACCAGTGGGGCCAAGCCGTACGCGGCCGCGACCCGGCTGTACGGCCTCGTCGACAGCCACCTGCTCTGGGCGTGGGACATCGCCGCCCTGGGCGAGGACCTGCGCACCCACGCGTCCGGCCGGCTCAGCCGCATCTCCTGACCGCCCGACGCCGTTTTCCCCGCTGTTATCAAGGAGACCCGATGACCACCGACCCCGCAGCATCCGTTCCCCCCACCGGCTCGGCCCTGCTCGACCTGGATGCCGCGGTGCAGGCCGACGGCATCGACGCCGGGGTGGCCGCCCACTACGGCAACCCGAACGCCGAACAACGCCGGCTGCTGGCCGGTGAGGCCATCGTCGACCTGTCCCACCGCGGGGTGCTGTCGGTCTCCGGCCCCGACCGGCTCACCTGGCTGAACTCGATGTCCAGCCAGGAGCTGCGCGGACTCACCCCCGGCCAATCCACCGAGACGCTGCTGCTCGACCCCACCGGCCACCTCGAATACGCCATCGCCCTCATCGACGACGGTGTGGAGAGCTGGCTGCTCATCGAGGCCGCCGAACTGCCCGGCCTGCAGGCCTGGCTCGACCGGATGCGGTTCACCCTGCGCGTGCAGATCGTCGACCACACCCTCGCATACGCCACCATCGGCACCATGGCCGCCGACCCGGCCGCCGTCGCGCTGCGCCCTGCCGCGCCCAACGGGGTGCCGCTGGTGTGGCACGACCCGTGGGCCGAGGTCGCCCCTGGCGGCTGGCAGTACGCCGCCGGCACCGCCCACCCCGGCGCGGACTGGCACTGGACAGAGGTGCTGATCGACCGGTCGGCGCTGCCGGCACTGCGCGATGCCATCGCGGCCGGTCCCGTCACCGCCGCTGGGCTGCTCGCCCTGGAGGCGCTGCGCATCGCCGCCTGGCGGCCGCGCGGCGCCCTCGACGCCGACGAGCGCACCATCCCGCACGAGCTGGACTGGCTGCGCACCGCCGTGCACCTGACCAAGGGCTGCTACCGCGGCCAGGAAACCGTCGCCAAGGTGCACAACCTCGGCCACCCGCCGCGCCGCCTGGTACTGCTGCACCTGGACGGCTCCGACGCCGTGCTGCCCGTGCACGGCGACGAGGTGCAGGGTGACAGGTTCGTCGCCAACAGCGACCCGGAGCGTCGCACCGTCGGCACGATCACGTCCAGCGCCATCCACTACGAGCTCGGGCCGATCGCCCTGGCCGTGGTGAAGCGCACGGTGCCGGGAACGGTGACCCTGCACGTGCTCTCGCAGGGCCTGTCCATCACGGCCAGCCAGGAGGTCATCGTGCCGGAGTCCGCTGGGTCGGTGGCCGAGATCCCGCGGCTGCCTCGCCTGGGCGTACGGGCCCCGCGCGGCTGAGACGAGGCGACGGGCCGGGCATCCGCCGGGACTTTCGTCACCCGAGGGGGTGCGGCGTCTGCGTGTGCGCCTCGCTAGAGTTGGAGCATGTCTGCTCCTTATACCCTCATTCTCCTCCGCCACGGCAACAGCACCTGGAACCAGCAAAACCTCTTCACCGGTTGGGTGGACGTGCGTCTGAGCGACCAGGGCCGGGCCGAGGCGCTGCGCGCCGGCGAGCTGCTGGCCGAGTCCGGCCTGCTGCCGGACATCCTGCACACCTCGCGCCTCACCCGCGCGATCCAGACCGCCGACATCGCCCTCGAAGAGGCCGACCGGCTGTGGATCGACGTCAAGCGCTCCTGGCGCCTCAACGAGCGCCACTACGGCGCGCTGCAGGGCCTGGACAAGGCCGAGACGCTCGCCAAGTACGGCCCGGAGCAGTTCCAGACCTGGCGTCGTTCGTTCGACGTGCCGCCGCCCCTGCTCGACGACTCCTCCGAGTGGTCCCAGGCCGGCGACGCCCGTTACGCGGACCTCGGTGAGGACCTGCCCCGCACCGAGAGCCTCAAGGACGTCATCGCCCGGATGCTGCCGTACTGGGAGTCCGACATCGCCGCGGACCTCCGCACCGGCAAGACCGTGCTCGTCACGGCACACGGCAACTCGTTGCGCGCCCTGGTCAAGCACCTCGACGGCATCTCCGACGCCGACATCGCCGAGCTGAACATCCCCACCGGCATCCCGCTGGTCTACCGCCTCGACGAGAACCTCAAGCCGATCGGTGCGGGCGAGTACCTCGACCCCGCCGCGGCCGCCGCCGGTGCCGCAGCCGTCGCCGCGCAGGGCAAGAAGTAACCCGAAGCCGCACACGAAAAGCCCCCGTCGCGAGACGGGGGCTTTTCTCGTTGACCAGCGACGGCGAGAGGGGAGGCTAGGCCTCCACCGGGGTGGACTGGTGCCAGTCGCCGGTGCCCAGGTACTGCACCTTCTTCGCGATCGACACCGCGTGGTCGGCGAAACGCTCGTGGTACCGGCTGGCCAGGGTGGCGTCGACGGTCTCAGCCGACTGGCCCTTCCAGGTCTCGCCGAGTACCGCGTCGAACACGCTCAGGTGCAGCGCGTCGACCTTGTCGTCTTCATTGCGGATGGCCTCGGCCAGCGCCATGTCCTCGGTCGTGAGCAGCTCGGCGAGCATGTTCGCGATCTTCACGTCCAGTGCGCCCATCTCGGCGAACGTGGGACGCAGGCTCTTCGGAATCACCTTGTCGGGGAACCGGTACCTGGCCAGCTGGGAGATGTGCGTCGACATGTCGCCCATCCGCTCCAGCGACGCGCTGATGCGCAGCGCGCTCACCACGATGCGCAGGTCACGCGCCACCGGCTGCTGCCTGGCGAGGATGGTGATGGCCAGCTCATCGAGCTCCACGGTGAGAGCGTCGATCTTGTCGTCGTCGGCGATGACCTGCTCGGCCAACGCCACGTCGGACTTGTTGAAAGCCTTGGTGGCCTTCTCGATGGAGATGGCCACCAGACGAGCGATCTCGGCGAGACGATCCTGCACCTCGGCGAGCTCCTGCTGAAATACTTCACGCATGTATCTGTGGTCCTTCCTGGTCGCGCCAAAGCGCGCGAACGCATGAGGCCCGCCTGGCCCCCGACCCATAGTGGCCAGCGGAGGTTAACGGCAGGTGCCCTGCGATTGAACAGTTCCTAAAGTAGCGTGTGCCCACCCTTGCCGCTGCGAATGCCCCGTGGGATAGTCACTAATCTGGTCAAATGGAATCGACCTGGCTCGTGTTGCTGTCCCTGGCACTGGGCCTCGCTGTCGGCGGAGGGTTCGTGACCTTGCTCTATGTGGCTGAGCACCACGGCAAGCGGGCGTCAGAGGTGATCAACCCCGCGGTCCCCGACGGCATCGACCAGGTTCTCGATGCCCTGGAGAGCGCCGGCCTGGTGCTGGACCCGTCGAACAACGTGATCAAGACCTCCCCTGGAGCGGTGAGCATGGGACTGGTGGTGAACCAGCAGCTGACGCATCCGGAACTGCTGGCGCTGGCCCGCGGGGTGCGGCGCACCGGTGAGCCGGTGTCGGAGGACCTGGTGCTCTCCCGCGGGCCGTTCGGCGACGCGAGCATGCACGTGCGGGTGCGCCTGGCCCGGCTCGGTTCCCGCTACGTGCTGCTGCTCGCCGAGGACCGCACAGAGGCGTTCCGGCTCGACGAGGTGCGCCGGGATTTCGTGGCCAACATCAGCCACGAACTCAAGACCCCGATCGCCGCCGTCGGCCTGCTCGCCGAAGCCCTCGGCCACGCCGCGGATGAACCCGTGCAGGTGCGCCGGTTCGCCGATCGCCTCACCACAGAGGCCGGCCGGCTGGGCCGGCTCACCCAGGAGATCATCGAACTGTCCAGGCTGCAGGCGCAGGATGCGTTGCGCCAGCCGGAACTGCTCGACATCGACGAGATCGTCGGTGCAGGGGTCGACCAGAACCGGGTCGTGGCAGAGGCCGACCGGATCACCATCGCGGTGGGGCGGAAGTCCAGGGCCAAGGTCTTCGGCGACGAACGCCTGCTCGTCATGGCCGTGCACAACCTCGTGGCCAACGCCGTGCACTACTCGACCTCCGGCGCCAGGGTCGGGGTGGGCGCGCGTGTCACCGACGGTGTGGTCGAGATCACGGTCACCGACCAGGGCATCGGTATCCCAGAAGGCGACCTCGACCGCATCTTCGAGAGGTTCTTCCGCGTCGACCAGGCGCGGTCCCGCAACACCGGCGGCACCGGCCTCGGCCTGTCCATCGTCAAGCACGTCGTGCAGATCCACGGCGGTGACATCCGGGTCTGGTCCCAACCCGGCAGCGGCTCCACCTTCACCATTCGCCTGCCAGAGGCGACTCACCCCGCGTTAGCGGCGACAGGAGACACCCCATGACTCGAATCCTTCTGGTTGAAGACGAGAAGGCGCTGAGCGAGCCGCTGAGCTTCCTGCTGGAGCGGGAGGGTTACGAGGTCACCGTGGCCGAGGACGGCCCGGCCGCGCTCGCCGAGTTCGACCGCACCGGCGCCGACCTGGTGCTGCTGGACCTCATGCTGCCCGGCATCCCCGGCACCGAGGTGTGCCGGGAGATCCGCACCCGCTCCTCGGTGCCGATCATCATGCTCACCGCCAAGGACTCAGAGGTCGACATCGTCGTGGGGCTCGAACTGGGCGCGGACGACTACGTCACCAAGCCGTACTCGACCCGGGAACTGCTCGCCCGCATCCGCGCCGTCTCACGTCGGCACACCGACCAGGGCGAGGGGGACGACGGTGTCCTGGCCGCCGGCACCGTGCGGATGGACATCGAGCGGCACACGGTGTCGGTCTCCGGCGAGGTCGTGAACATGCCGTTGAAGGAATTCGAGCTGCTCGAATTCCTGCTGCGCAACGCCGGCCGGGTCCTCACCCGCGGACAGCTGATCGACCGGGTCTGGGGCAGCGACTACTTCGGCGACACCAAGACCCTCGACGTGCACATCAAGCGCATCCGCTCCCGCATCGAAGCGACGCCGTCGGATCCGACCATGCTCGTCACCGTGCGCGGGTTGGGTTACCGCTTCGAGGCCTGACCGGCGCCTGCGGTTCGACGCCTCAGCGCCGAGATGCCTCGAAATGCCCCTTCAGCCGGTCTGACGGGGCATTTCGCGGCATTTCACCGGGCAACAACCCCGCCAGATACGCCGAAATGCCCCTTGCGCGAGCGCGAAGGGGCATTGTGCGGCAACTCAGCAGAGCTACGGGGCGGTGGTGGCTTCCGGCGTCGCGGTGGCCGCGGGGGTCTCCGTCGGCTCCGAGGTCTCGGCGGGCTCCGACGTCTGAGCCGGCGTGGGGGCCTCTGTCGGCACCAGGGTGGAGTACTCGGCCAGTTCGCCGTCGAGGACCGGAACGAGCAGCTCGATTCCGGTGAGGTCGCCGTACTGGAAGAACACCGGGAAGAGGGAACCCGCGCTGGCGTTCAGGCTTTCGACCGGCACGCTCTCGCCGTCGACGCCGATCTCGGTGGTCGAGTTAGCCTCAATGGTCACCTCGGTGTCGATCTTCTCGTCGACGCCCTCGTACTGCACAAGCAGCTCGATGTCCTCGGTGCTGGAGTTCACGACGTGAACGAGCAGGTTCGCGTTCTCACCGTCGGCGGTGAGCAGGATCGCGTTGCGGATGGCGAGGTCGCCGACGTCGCCGCTGACGCCGTCGCTGGCGTCGTACTGGATCGTCGTCGCCTGGGGAGCGTACAGATTGCAGCCCGTCGTTCCCAACAGGATGCCGGCCGCCACAACGACGGTTGCCATGGTTCGCGCTCTCACAAGACCTCCACAAGAGTTCAGCGTTCAGCCGAAAGTGGCGTGAACGCTGCAGATTTGGGTCGAGTTTACCTTACGGAAGGAACCGGCCACGGCGCGTAGGCCGGGTCGGCGCATACTCATCCGGGAGGGTGGCGGAGAGGGGTGGTATCATAGACGTTGCTGAAGGGATATCAATACATGCTATTCGAAGTTGGCGAAACAGTCGTCTATCCCCACCACGGCGCTGCGACCATCACCGAGGTGAAGACTCGCATCATCAAGGGTGAAGAAAAGCTCTATTTGAAGCTCAACGTCACCCAGGGAGATCTCACCATCGAGGTCCCCGCCGAGAACGTCGACCTTGTCGGCGTGCGCGACGTCATCGGCCAGGACGGCCTTGACAGGGTCTTCGAGGTGCTCAGGGCCCCGTTCACCGAAGAACCCACCAACTGGTCACGCCGGTACAAGGCCAACCTCGAGAAGCTGGCCAGTGGCGACGTGATCAAGGTCTCGGAGGTCGTGCGCGACCTGTGGCGCCGGGATCAGGACCGCGGCCTGTCGGCCGGAGAGAAACGGATGCTCGCAAAGGCGCGGCAGATCCTCATCTCCGAACTGGCCCTGGCCGAGAAGACCGACGAAGACCGGGCATCCAGCGTGCTCGACGAGGTGCTCGCCTCGTAACCCGTGATCTGCGACCGGCGGCGCCCAGCGGCGCCGCCTTTCGCACGTTCCCCGCCAGACTCGACCGCCCCCAGCCCCGCTCACCACGCTTCACGGCGCCGCACCAGATAGCCTCCAGACATGACTGAATACCCGCAGCCCGCCGTCGCGGTCATCGTCGTCGCGGCGGGAAGCGGCAGCCGGCTCGGCCGTGACCGCCCGAAGGCGTTCGTGCCGCTGCACGGCCGCAGCATCCTCGAGCACGCCCTCACCGGCGTGTTCGGCCTGACCGAACCCGCGCAGGTGATCGTCGTGGCCCCCGCCGCCGAACTCGCCGACGCCCGCGCCATCGCCGAGCGGGTCGCAGGGGGAGCCGCCGGGTACCTCGACGTCGTCGCCGGCGGAGACACCCGGCAGGCCTCCGTCGCGCGCGGCCTCGCGCTGGTGCGAGCCGACGTCACCGTCGTGCTCGTGCACGATGCCGCCAGGGCGCTCACCCCGCCCGCGCTCATCGACGCCGTGGTTGCCGCCGTGCGCACCACCGGCCACGGCATCGTGCCCGGACTGCCCGTTGTCGACACCATCAAGAACGTCGATCAGACCGGCAGCATCCTCGGCACCGTCGACAGGTCGCTGCTCTCCGCCGTGCAGACCCCGCAGGGCTTCCCCCGCGCCATGCTCTACGCCGCGTTCGCGTGGGCAGACGCCCTCCCCGCCACGGATGCCGCCGCCCGCGACCTCACCGACGATGCGGCCCTGGTCGCCGCGGCCGGCAACCCCGTGAGCACGATCCCCGGCGATCCGATGGCGTTCAAGGTCACCACGGCCTGGGACCTGCGCCGCGCCGAGCTGTTGCTCGGCGACGGCGTCGTGGCACCGGCATCCGCCGACCCGCGGGTGGGCACCGGGCTGGATGTGCACGCCTTCGACGACACCAGCCCGCTCTGGCTGGTGGGCCTGCACTGGCCGGGGGAGCGAGGCCTGTCCGGGCACAGCGACGGAGACGCCGCCGTGCACGCCATCTGCGATGCCCTGCTCGCCGCTGCTGGCCTCGGCGACGTCGGTCAGGTCTTCGGCACCGCGGATCCGCGTCTCACCGACGCCCACGGTGCGGTGTTCCTCACCGAGACCCTGCGCCTGGTCACCGAGGCCGGCTACCGGGTCGGCAACGTCACCGTGCAGGTCATCGGCAACCGCCCCAAGCTCTCCCCACGCCGGCAGGAGGCCCAGGATCTGCTCGCCGGTATCCTGCACGCCCCGGTGTCGGTCTCGGCCACCACCACCGACGCACTGGGCTTCACCGGGCGCGGCGAGGGCATCGCCGCACTGGCCACCGCGGTCCTCTACCCGAGCATCCGAGCGACCCTCGCCTAAACTGGACCAGTGAGCATGCGACTATACGACTCGAAGGCCCAGACCCTTCGCGATTTCCTGCCGATCGTCCCCGGCCAGGTGGGAATCTACGTCTGCGGACCCACCGTGCAGTCCTCGCCGCACATCGGCCACCTGCGCAGCGCCCTGGTCTACGACCAGCTGCGCCGCTGGCTCAGCTACCGGGGTAACGACGTCACCTTCGTGCGCAACGTCACCGACATCGACGACAAGATCCTGCTCAACGCCCAGGGCACGACCGAACAGTGGTGGGCGTTGGCCTACCGCTACGAACTCGAGTTCACCGCCGGCTACCAGAAGCTGGGCATCCTGGCCCCCACCTACGAGCCGCGCGCCACGGCGAGCGTGCAGGAGATGCAGGACATCATCGGTCGGCTGATCGACGCCGGGCACGCCTACCCGGCCGCAGACGCATCCGGCGACGTGTACTTCGACACCGCCAGCTGGCCCGCCTACGGCACCCTCACCCGGCAGAACCCCGACAACATGGAAGCCGCCACCGACGCCGACCCGCGCGGCAAGCGCGACGCCCGCGACTTCGCCCTGTGGAAGGGCCACAAGGACGATGAGCCGGCCTCGGCGGCCTGGGCGTCACCGTGGGGCGCCGGCCGTCCCGGCTGGCACATCGAGTGCTCGGCCATGGCCGCTCGCTACCTGGGGCCGCAGTTCGACATCCACGGCGGCGGACTCGACCTGCGCTTCCCGCACCACGAGAACGAACTGGCCCAGTCCACCGCGGCCGGAGACGCCTTCGCGAACTACTGGGTGCACAACGGCCTGGTCAACACCAACGGTCAGAAGATGTCCAAGTCGCTGGGCAACTCGGTGTACGCCGCCGAACTGCTCGAACAGGCCCGCCCCATCGTCGTGCGCTACTACCTCGGTGCGGCGCACTACCGGTCCACCCTCGACTTCCACGAAGGCTCCCTCGCCGAGGCCGAAGCCGCCCTCGAACGCATCGAGAGCTTCCTCGACCGCGCCGACCGGCGCCTGGCCGACACCCGCTTCGCCGGGTCGGGTGTCGAGATCGTGCCGGATGACTTCGCCACGGCCATGGACGACGACCTCGCGGTTCCGCAGGCGCTCGGCGTGCTGCACGACACCGTGCGCGCCGGAAACGCGGCCCTCGACGCCGAGGACCTGCATGCCGCCGCGGCCGCCCGCGGCCAGGTGCTCGCCATGAGCGAGGTACTCGGCATCAACCCCCTGTCGCCCGGCTGGGCCGTGGCCACGGACGAACCCGCCATGGTGGCCCTCACCGCCCTCGTGGAGCGCCTGCTCGACGACCGCGAGACCGCCAGGAACAACCGCGACTACGCGGCCGCAGACCGTATCCGGGACGAGCTCGTCGCCGCCGGCATCACCATCGAAGACACCCCGTCGGGTGCACATTGGAGTTTTGACTGATGAAGAACACAGATCGCAAGTCGCGCACCGGCGCGGTGCGTAAGGGCAGCCGCGGACCTCAGGTCGGCTCCGGCGGACAGGGGCGCCAGGCCCTCGAGGGCAAGAAGCCCACCCCCAAGGCCGAGGACCGTCCGTACCACCCCGCGGGCAAGGCCAAGGCAGCCAAGGACCGCTTCGCCGCGGCCGGCGGCGGACGCAGCCGCGCCCCCGGCGGCTCCGGCGCCCCGCGCACCGGCCGGAGCGCGAGCACAGGCAACACCGGCGGAGGCGGCTCGTCCACCCGCAAGGCCAAGTCGGATGCCGAGTTCGAGGTCGTGACCGGCCGCAACTCGGTGCTCGAGGCGCTGCGTGCCAAGATCCCCGCCTCTGCGCTGTACGTGGCCACGCGCATCGAAATGGATGACCGGGTCAAGGAAGTTCTCAAGCTCGCCACCACCCGCAACATCCCGGTCCTCGAGGTCATGCGCCCCGAGATCGACCGGCTCGCGGGCAAGGACGCCGTGCACCAGGGCCTCGCCCTCAAGGTGCCGGCCTACGAGTACGCGCACCCGGTTGAGCTGCTCGACCTCACCATCAGCCGCGGTCACAAGCCGCTGTTCGTGGCCCTGGACGGCATCACCGACCCGCGCAACCTCGGTGCGATCATCCGCTCCACCGCCGCGTTCGGCGGCCACGGCGTGATCGTGCCGCAGCGTCGCTCTGTGGGCGTCACCGCCTCGGCATGGAAGACCTCGGCCGGAGCGGCCGCCCGTCTGCCCGTCGCCATGGCGAGCAACCTCACCCAGACGCTCAAGGCGCTCAAGGAGCGCGGCATGCTCGTCATCGGCCTGGACGGTGGCGGCGACACCGAGCTGCCAGAGCTCGGCATCGGCTACGCCGAGCGTCCGATCGTCGTCGTCGTTGGCAGCGAGGGCAAGGGCCTGTCCCGCCTCGTCACCGAGACCTGCGACGCCATCGTGTCGATTCCGATCAACGCCTCCACCGAGTCGCTGAACGCCGGTATCGCCGCCGGTGTCACCCTGTACGAGATCTCCAAGCTGCGCGCTGTCGCCGTGGCCGCGAAGGCCGCGACGAAGGCTGCCGCCCAGGGCTAAACACCTGCAGAGCGGGTGAGAACGGCGCAGATCCTCCCTCGGGGTGGGTCTGCGCCGTTCGTGCGTGCGGGAGGTCGCACAGTGCCCTGGGAGCGTCTGAAGGAGACATCCGACGCATCCGTCTCTCGCGAGAACGCACAAAATGCCCCTTCAGCGCGGCTGAAGGGGCATTATGGCGCAACTCGTCGGAGCTGCAGGGGCGGGATCAGACGTTCAAACGCCAGTCGTCGGCGTCGGCGCTCTCGGAGTCGAGTTCCTCGTCGTCGAGCTCTTGGACGTCGATCGGGGTGGTGGGTGGGTCGATCACGGTGGCTTCGTCGCGGCGGTGACGGAGCACATCCTGCACGTACGACGTGACGGCCTCGGCCAGCGGGATGTCCCGGTTCGCGTTCTGGGCCATGTACCAGCGGTGGTCGAGCAGCTGGTGGAACACCTCTGCCGGTTCGAGCTTGCCCTTGAGGTCACCCGGGATGGCCCGCACAACGGGTTCGAAGACACGCATCAGCCACTCGTGGGCCATCATCTCCTCGTCGGCGTCCGGGTTGCCGTAGGCCACCCCGTATGAGTCGAGGTCGTTGAGCAGGCGGCGGGCCTGGTTCTCCTCGGCGTCCAGGCCGGTGAGGCGCAGTAGGCGGCGCTGGTGGTGACCGGCGTCCACGACCTTGGGCTGGATGCGCACCGTCGTGCCGTTCTCGTCGGTCTTGATGGCGAGTTCCTCGATGTCGAACCCGAGATTGTTGAGGCGTTCCACGCGCTCGGTGATCCGCCAACGCTCGCTGCTGGCGAAGGACTCCGAGCCGGTGAGCTCCTTCCAAAGCAGCCGGTAGGCCGCGACGATGCCGTTGCTCACGTTGATCGGGTCGAGCTCGTCGGCGACCCGGCCGCCGGCCTCGAGGTCCATCAGTTCGCCGGCGATGTTGACGCGGGCGATCTCGAGGTCATTCTCGCGTTGCCCGTTCGAGAGCCCGCCGGGGTAGAGCTGACCGGTCTCGGCGTCGACGAGGTAGGCGGCGAAGGCGCCGGCGTCACGGCGGAAGAGGGTGTTGGACAGCGACACGTCGCCCCAGAACAGTCCCACCATGTGCACGCGCACGAGCAGGAGGGCCAGCGCGTCCACGAGTCGGGTGGCGGTGTCCGGCCGCAGCGCCTGGGAGTACAGCGCCCGGTAGGGCAGGGAGAACTTGAGGTGCCGGGTCACCAGGACCGAGTTGAGCGGGTCACCGTCTTCGTCGGTGCGGTTGGTGATCACCGCGAGGGGCTCCACGCAGGGAACCTCGAGCCCCTGGAGGGTACGCAGCATCTCGTACTCGCGTTTGGCCATCTCACTGGTGGTCTCCTTGATGGCGACGACCCGACCGCTGAGGTGGGCGAAACGCACGAGGTGCCGGGAGAGTCCCTTAGGCAGCGACGCGATGTTCTCGTTCGGCCAGGCGTCCAGGGGAACGTTCCAGGGAAGATCGAGCAGGGCCGGGTCGGCCGTGGCGGAGGTGATGTTGAGGGAACCGCTCATGAGGAGCCTAACTTTGACGAAGGCCCGTCAGGGCCACAGCCGTCCCGGCCGGATTCGGCGCGGAAACGCATAAGACGGCGCCGACGGGCATCCGGGCGCCGATATGACAAACTCGACCGCCGAAAGTGCCGGCGGTCGAGTTTGTCGTGAGGGAACTTAGTCGGTGACGGCGCCGCCGAGACGGGCACCGGACTCCGCGTTGAACACGTGCAGGTGGTTCGGCGTGGTCGTCAGGTAGACGGTGTCGCCGGCCGACGGGTGCGAACGGCCATCGACGCGGGCGACGATGTCGGTGCGCTTGCCCTCGACGGTGGAGTGGCCGTACAGGTAACCGTCCGCGCCGAGCTCCTCGACCAGGTCGACCTCGACGGCGAGGCCCTCGCCCTGCGTGGTGGAGAGCTGGATGTCCTCGGGCCGGACACCGATGGTGACCTTGGGGCCGTTGGCTCCGGCCATCGTCTCGCGGGAGACGGGGACCGTGGCGGTACCGAACTTGACGCCACCGTCGACGGCGTCGGCCAGGAACAGGTTCATGGCCGGGCTGCCGATGAAGCCGGCAACGAAGACGTTGTTCGGCTTGGCGTACAGGTCGCGCGGGGTGCCGACCTGCTGCAAGACGCCATCCTTGAGGACCGCGATACGGTCACCCATGGTGAGCGCCTCGGTCTGGTCGTGGGTGACGTAGACGGTGGTGACGCCCAGGCGACGCTGCAACGACGCGATCTGGGTGCGGGTCTGCACGCGCAGCTTGGCGTCGAGGTTCGACAGCGGCTCGTCCATGAGGAACACCTGGGGCTGACGCACGATGGCGCGACCCATTGCGACGCGCTGACGCTGGCCACCGGAGAGTGCCTTCGGCTTGCGGCTGAGGTAGGGCTCGAGGTCGAGCAGCTTGGCGGCTTCCAGCACGCGGGCGGCGCGCTCGTCCTTGTTGACGCCGGCGATCTTGAGCGCGAAGCCCATGTTCTCTGCGACGGTCATGTGCGGGTACAGCGCGTAGTTCTGGAAGACCATGGCGATGTCACGGTCCTTCGGGGGAACGTCGGTGACGTTGCGCTCACCGATGAAGATGTCGCCGTCGTTGACCTCTTCGAGGCCGGCGAGCATGCGGAGCGACGTGGACTTACCACAGCCGGACGGGCCGACCAGGACGAGGAATTCACCGTCGGCGACCGAGAGGTCGAGGTGGTCGACTGCCGGGCGGGTGGAGCCCGGGTACAGGCGTGTGGCCTTGTCAAAGGTTACTGAAGCCATTATTTCGTTATTCTCCTTCACCGGCAGGTACGTGCCGGACGATCCGTTGTGATGGGATTTACGTCTCCAGCCGGTGCAGCACCGGCGCAAGACGTACCCAGTATGGCACGTCGCCGGTGCGGAGTCGCTGAATCGGGGTCGAGCTCGGTCGCAGATGGCGCTGTGCCTGCGGTGAGGCGGCGGTGCACCGGTTGGTCATTTCCCAGACTCGGGTCCTACTATTTGGAGTGCTGGCGCGCAATTTGCGCGAGCAAATCCCCTCGACTCGGAGCGATCATCCATGACAACTGGCGGCCCAGGCGACTCTCGTCCCGCGAAGACCACCCGAGACGCCGCACGCACGAAGGCCGCGAAGCTTCGGGTTCAGCAAAAGAAGCGTGACCGCCGCAATCGGTTTCTGTTGCAGGGGGGCATCGGGGTTGTCGCCGTCGCCGTCATCACCGCCATCGTCCTGATCATCGTCAACTCCGTGCAGCCGGCCGGTCCTGGCCCGAAGAACATGGCCAGCGACGGCATTCTGCTCGGACCCGGGCTTGCCGCAGTCACCACGCCCGCCCTGCAGCCCGATGACGACCTGGTGCCGTCCCTTCCGGATGCGTCGGGTGCCGTTGCCGACATCCGCGTGTACCTCGACTACCTCTGCCCGTTCTGCGGAACCTTCGAGAAGAACAACAGTGACCAGATCTCGCAGTGGGTCGAGGCAGGGGCCGCGACGTTGGAGATTCACCCGATTTCGATTCTGACCAGCAAGTCGGCCGGCACGCAGTACTCGCTGCGGGCCGCGAATGCGGCGGCATGTGTGGCGAACTGGTCACCAGATGATTTCTTCGCGGTCAACGCGGCGCTGTTCGCCGACCAGCCCGTCGAGGGCACGGTGGGGCTCAGCGATGAGGAGCTCAAGGCCCTCGTGCGGGATGCCGGAGTGTCCACCGGGCTCTCCTCGATCGAGGAGTGCATCGACGAGACCACCTACCGGTCCTGGGTCAAGGCGGCGACCGACCGGGCTCTCAGCGGCCCCATCCCGAACTCGACGCTCGAGGCGATCACCGGCACGCCGACCGTGCTGGTGAACGGGAAGCAGTACGTGGGAGCGCTCGACGACCCGAAGGAATTCGCCGCTTTCGTCCTCCAGGCGGCGAGCGAAACCTACTCCACCGCGGACCCGGCACCCGCCGGCTAGCCGGATTGTCGCGCCGAGGTCGAAGGATCGCGACGGGTCTGCGTCGCGAGTGGGTGCCAGGGTGATTTAGGATGAATGCTCGAGGCTGCTCGTTCGGTCTCATGCCGGCCTGGCGCAATTGGTAGCGCACCACTCTTGTAAAGTGGGGGTTACGGGTTCAAGTCCCGTGGCCGGCCCTCTCCCGTCGATTCCGTGTGAGCACGCCGCGGTTGTCATCAAGGCCCGTGAGGTTCACCGTCAGGCCCGCTCGGTCTACACTGACCGCGTGCCGGCCAGCCGTCGCGCCGGCGGAATCGAGAACCTCATGTTCACTCTGCACATCGAGCACACCATCGGCGACTACGACCAGTGGAAGCGCATGTTCGATTCCGATCCTCTCAACCGGCGGGCCGCGGGTGTCGCCGCGTTCAGAGTCCTGCGCACTGTGGCTGATCCGAACGCGGTGTGGATCGACCTGGATTTTGAGGCCCGCGCGGACGCCGAGGCGATGAAGACCGCTCTCGAGCGGATGTGGGCGGGACCCGCAGCCGCCATGGTCCACGGCCCCACCGCGAGACTGAGCGAGAACGTCGAGACGATCACGCTCTAGCCGTCGGCGGCTCCTGGCCCGGCTGTCGCCGACCCGTCGCATCCGGCAGTCGGCCGGTCAGCACGTGGGCCGTGACGACGGCCACGATAACCAGGGGCATCACCGCGGTGGCGTCGCTGGCGAGGAGCACCGTGGCCAACAACACGCTGGTCAGCGGCAGGCGCAGCATCGACACGCACATGGCGCCGATTCCCACGCCCACGGCTGGAACCAGCTCGAGACCGGGAAGGTTCGAGGCGGCGACACCCACAGCGGCTCCGAGGAACATGGCGGGGAAAACCGGCCCGCCGCGGAAGGCGCCCAATGACAAGCCGTAGGCCAGGGACTTGCACGCGACGAGCAACAGGATGGCTCCGAGAGGCCAGGCCGCGCCCGCGGTGAGAAGGGCGGGCAGAGCCGCCTGGCCCGAGAAGAGCACCTGGGCGGTGTCCTCACCGGTGACCATCGCGAAGCCGATTGCCAGCCCGGCGATGAGCGCTCCGAGCGCCGGTGTAACCAGCACCCGGTGCGCGTGCACCAGGGGGCGCACCAGGCGGGCCACCGCGGTGATGCCCCAGGCCAGGAGCGGGCAGGCAAGCCCCAGTACCAGCGCCCAGCCGAACATCGCGAGGGTGGGGGTCGTGAACGCCGGCAGATCCGGAATGGCCAGCGAGAACGTGCCCAGCCCGGTCCACGAATCCAGCCCGACGAACACCAGGGAGCCGATCCCCGACGCCAGCAGGCCCGGGAGCAGCCCGATTCCGAGCATCGCCCCGGCAAGACCGGATGCCTCCATCAACAGGAACGCGCCCAACAGGGGAGAGCCGAGCAGGGTGCTGACGGCGGCAAAGCTCCCGGCCGAGGCGATCACGGTCACCGCCGTGGGCGGGGAGTCCTTCTTGATCAGGCGGATCGTCAGGGCGGCCAACCCGCCTCCCAGGGCGATGAGCGGGGCCTCGGGGCCGAGGACCGCGCCGAGGGCCAGCGTGGCGAGTGCGGCCAGTGCCACCCCGGGCAGCTCGGCGGCTGTCGGGACGCCGCCGGCTGTGAAACCCTGCGACGGTGAATGCCCACCGGTTCCTGGCAGCTGCCGAATGGATAGGGCGACCAGCAGCCCGGACAGGGTAAGCAGCGGCAGCGGCCACCAGAGCGGCACTGCGTCGAAGCCCAGCATGCCGGGCAGCTCGGTGAACAGGTAGGCCTGCAGCCAGTCGACCAGTGCCAGGAAGCCGTACGCCACGGCTGACACCGGGACGCCGATGAGGCCGGCCAACAGCAGAATGCGCAGGTATCCCCGCGAGCGGATAATGCTGAGGGGGTCGGGGGTGGCTGTGCCGGGCGCCGACGGGTCGGGGTGCGCCTGCATGTCTCGGTCCTCTCCGGCTTGCGGGCGGGGGATGTGCAGCCCACGCTGGCCCGGGGCCGCCCGCGCCGCAAGGCCGAAAGGCCCGACCCGACACCGATCAGTCGACTACCATGGCTTTTGTGGTTACAGACAACAAAACGCCCCCGACTCCCGTCCGCTCCGAATTCGACAAGATGGTGGCGGGGGAGTGGTACCGGTACCGCAATGGGCCGGAGCTCGCCGACCTGACCACGAGTACACAGCGCACCTGTCGGCAGATCACGGCCCTCTACGACGACGACCGCGCCGCGGCGCACGCCCTCTTCCAGCGCCTGCTCGGCACGGTCGGTGACGGCGTCGACTTCCGGCCGCCGATGTACCTGGACTACGGCTCCCGACTGCATGTGGGCGCGAACACGTTCATCAATGCCGACTTCCTCACCCTCGGCGGTGGGGAGATCACCATCGGCGCCAATGTGTTGGTGGGGCCCAGCGCCCGCCTGTACACCCCGACTCACGCTATCGACCCGGACGAACGGCGGGCCGGATATGAGCGGGTATCGCCGATCGTCATCGAGGATGACGTCTGGCTGGGCGGCAACGTGGTGGTCTGCCCCGGCGTGACCATCGGTGCCGGCAGCATCATCGGCGCCGGCTCTGTCGTCACCAAGGACATTCCGGCCGGGGTCATCGCCGCCGGCAATCCGGCCAGGGTGGTTCGCGCGATCGGACCGGAGGACCGGGGGATCATGGGCTAGGCCTGCCTCGATGGCGGGCCTATTCTGGCTGCATGAACGCCGCCGCCCAGGTACTCGCGGTTCTGCAGGGGTTGACTCTGATCGGGGTCGGCACGCTGGAGGCCTTCTTCTACAAGAATCCGCGCTTCTACGGAATGTTCCTGATCAAACCGGATGAGATGAAGGCCGTTCGGTTGTGGGTGGTCAACGTGGGCGTCGAGAACATCCTCGTCGGTCTGGCCTGCATCCTGGGCGTCATCCTGCTGCCCATCGAGGAGACTGTGGGTCGCACCCTGATTTTCGCGGTGTGCGCATTGCACATCGTCATGGGGCCGGTGCTCGTGATCACCGACCGGCGGTTGTGGAAGAGCGGAATCGCGGAGGCTGGGCTGCCGATCCTGGTGATCGTGGTCGCGCTGGCGTACTGACCGGCCCAACTGTTGCCCGAACGGACAAATGCGCCCGGCGTACCGGGCGCATTTGTCCGCAGCGGGAACAGTTGCAGCGGGACTACTCGCCGGGGGTGAAGTTGAGCGAGATCGAGTTCATGCAGTACCGGTCGCCCGTTGGCGTGCCGAAACCGTCATCGAACACGTGACCCAGGTGCGACCCGCAGGCAGCGCAGCGCACCTCGGTGCGCAGGACGCCGAGCGAACGGTCCTCGAGGAGCTCAACGGCCTCTGGGCGCACCGACTCGTAGAAGCTGGGCCAGCCGCAACCGGAATCGAACTTGGTGCCGCTCTTGAATAGCTCGGCGTTGCAGGCGCCACAGGTGTACACACCCGCCCGGCCCTCATCGAGGAGTTCACCGGTCCAGGCTCTTTCCGTGGCTGCTCCACGCAGCACTGCGTACTGCTCTGCGGAAAGCTCGGCCTTCCATTCGGCGTCAGACTTGGTGACCTCGTAGTCCATGGTGCGTCCTTTCGATCCTTCGTGTGCGGCAGGCGACTGCCTCCAGCCTAAACTCGCCCGGTGCCACGGACATTCCCGGGTGGCGGGCACTGTCAGGCGATTCTCACTCCCCGGCGCACGAATGCCGTCGTCGCGACAGGCTGCGCCGGTCAGCGAAAACCCAGTGCCCGGCAAATAGGATGACGCGTATGGCGACGAGCGGGCACGATACGAGCGAGGGCGACGACGTCGCCGCTCGGTCGCTCACCCCGCGCGACGAGGCCGTGCTCGCCTTCGAACGGCGCTGGTGGTCGCACCCCGGCGCCAAGGAACAGGCAATTCGGTCCGAGTTCGGTCTTTCGGCCGCCCGCTACTATCAACTGTTGGGTGCCCTGCTCGACTCCCCCCTCGCCCTCGCCCACGATCCCATGCTGGTCAAACGACTGCAGCGGATGCGTGACGCCAGGGCCCTGGCCCGGTCGCACCGGGCCATCCGCCCCATCGAGTAACCAACGAGGATCGAACCAGACTGACAATGCCCACTTCGTACCCGAAAGACCGCTTCGACGACCTCCCGCACCACCTCGACAGAGTGGGGGCACACCGGGCTCCCACGAAGAAGGGCCGGCGGTGGGTGGCGCTCTGGTGGGCGCTCGGTGCGACGGCCGTGCTCGTCACGATCGGTGCGATCGGGCTGTCGGTACTGAACAACCGGCTCGACTTCACCATTCCGGGCATCCCGGCGGTTACCGACGAGGTGGCACCCACCGAAGAAGCGGTGCCGACGGCCGAACCCACCACTGACCCCAGTGCGAGTGTCACGGTGCTCAACGGCACCCCGGGTGCCGGCGTTGCCGCCGCCGTCGGGGAACTGCTCACCGGCGCAGGCTGGTCCGTGGCCGCGACCAGCAACGCGGACACCGAGGACGTCGCGACGACCACGGTGTACTACGCGGATGCCGCCCAGGAGGGCGCTGCCCGGGGTGTGGCGGCGTTGCTGCCCGGCTCGGACGTTCTCCTCTCGGATGTCTTCGCGAGCTCAGGAGCCACCCTGACCGTCGTGGTGGGCAGCGACTACGTGGCACCGGTGGGCTAACCGGCGGTTTCTTACCGGGATCCAAGCTCCCAGTCAACCCCCTATGGGAATTCGCAATGGTCACTAGCATCTGCAGTGGTCGCTCATTTTCTGTGTGAGCGCTCTCCAGCGGAGGGCGCGCCATTGCGGACGGTGGACGCAGCTACTGCGCCAGGCCCGGTAACACCAACGGGTGAGTGCCGAACTACAACACTGCATTAGGGGAGTTTCACATGGCGAACGGAACCGTCAAATGGTTCAACGCTGAAAAGGGTTTCGGCTTCATCACTGTTGATGGAGGTGGGCAGGACGTCTTCGTCCACTATTCCGCCATCGACATGCACGGCTACAAGGTTCTTGAAGAAGGCCAGCACGTCATCTTCGAACTCGGTACCGGAGCCAAGGGCCCCCAGGCCGAGTCGGTCCGCCCGGCCTAACCACGCGTCGATCACACCCGCATCACCAGGCGGCTGTCAGGTCGCACACTGAATCATCACGCCACCACCGTGACCGCCGCGCAGCGATGCCGGGTGGTCACGGTGTGTGGCGTGATTCGTTTGTTCCTCGTTCGTCGACCAGGGCCCTCCCATTCATGTCAGCACGACCATGACCCCGTGGCGGATGGCCGGAGTGCCGGCGGTCGTCATCACGATGCTCATCGGGATGACGGGCTGCGCGCTGGCGCCACCCGATCCGGTTCCCTCACCGACGACGGCCGTGGCGCCGCTCCGGGGCACACCGCTGTCCCCGGCGGATGCGTGCCGCCCGGCACTCGCCGTGAAGATCGACAATCATCCGGCCGCCCGCCCGCAGGTGGGTCTGGAACGCGCCGACCTGGTCTTCGAGGAGTTGGTCGAGGGCGGCCTGACCCGGTACGCCGGGGTGTGGCACGCCGAGGTGCCGGATACGGTCGGCCCGGTCCGTTCCATCCGCCCGATGGACCCGGACATCCTCAGCTCCCTCGGCGGCATCGTCGCCTATTCCGGCGGTCAACCCCGGTTCGTGGCGGCCATGGAGGAGACGGGGATGCTCAACCTGGTCTTCGACCGGGGAGACACCGATCTGTTCGCCCGGTCCGAGCTGCGCCCGTCGCCGCACAACGTCTTCCTGGGCGCGGCGGATGCCGTCGAGCAGCACGCTGACCTGGCGCCCCCTGACCCGCAATTCCGTTACGCCCGCAGCGCGGCCGATGCCACCCCGGTCGGCGCAGGGACGCCGACGGCCGCAATCACGCTGAGATTCTCGCCGACAGAGGAGCGCGAGTGGAGCTGGGATCCCGACACCCGCTCGTACCTGCGCGGGCAGAACGGTGCCACCGACCTGGACAGCACCGGCTCGGCCCTCGGCGCCACCAACGTTGTGGTGCTCAGAGTGGGGGTGGACCGCACCACTGACGTGCCCCGCACCCGGATCACCGGATCGGGGGAGGCCTGGGTGTCGGTGGGTGGCGCGACGGTGCCGGCCACGTGGCGGAAAGCGGGACCAGACGCGCCCATCCGCCTGGAGGATGCGGTGGGGAACGAGGTCATGCTGGCACCGGGGAACACCTGGATCGAATTGGTCCCGGCCGATGACGGCGGTGTGGAGCTCACGCCCTGACCGGGCCGGTCGGTGCCGCCGAGCCCCGCCCGTTCACTTGCACTCTCGACCCCAGAGTGCCAGAATCGGTTTAGCACTCTGCTGTTCGGAGTGCTAACCCATCATCGTTTTGGTAACGTCCGGGAGGGACGAGAAACACATATGGCAAAGATCATTGCTTTCAATGAAGAGGCCCGTCGCGGCCTTGAGCGCGGCCTCAACATCCTCGCTGACACGGTCAAGGTGACCCTCGGCCCGCGCGGACGCAACGTCGTGCTGGAGAAGAAGTGGGGCGCCCCCACGATCACCAATGACGGCGTGTCCATCGCCAAGGAGATCGAGCTCGACGACCCGTACGAGAAGATCGGTGCGGAGCTCGTCAAGGAGGTCGCTAAGAAGACCGACGACGTCGCCGGCGACGGAACCACCACCGCCACCGTCCTCGCTCAGGCCCTGGTTCGCGAAGGACTGCGCAACGTCGCAGCCGGCGCCGACCCGATCAGCCTCAAGCGCGGCATCGAGAAGGCCACCGCTGCGGTCATCGCCGAGCTCATCTCCAGCGCCAAGGAGATCGAGACCAAGGAAGAGATCGCGGCCACGGCCTCCATCTCCGCCGGAGACGCCGAGATCGGCGCCATCATCGCCGAGGCCATCGACAAGGTCGGCAAGGAAGGCGTTGTCACCGTCGAGGAGTCGAACACCTTCGGCACCGAGCTCGAGCTCACCGAGGGCATGCGTTTCGACAAGGGCTTCCTGTCGGCATACTTCGTCACCGACCCCGACCGTCAGGAAGCGGTCTTCGAAGACCCCTACATCCTGATCGTCAACTCCAAGGTCTCCAACATCAAGGACCTGCTGCCGATCGTTGACAAGGTCATCCAGAGCGGCAAGCAGCTGCTCATCATCGCCGAGGACGTCGACGGCGAGGCCCTGGCCACGCTCGTTGTGAACAAGATCCGCGGCATCTTCAAGTCGGTTGCCGTCAAGGCCCCCGGCTTCGGTGACCGTCGCAAGGCGCAGCTGCAGGACATCGCCATCCTCACCGGTGGCCAGGTCATCTCCGAGGAGGTCGGCCTCAAGCTCGAGAACGTCACCCTCGACCTGCTCGGTAACGCCCGCAAGGTCGTCATCACCAAGGACGAGACCACCATCGTCGAGGGTGCCGGCGACGCCGACGCCATCGCCGGTCGTGTGCAGCAGATCCGCAACGAGATCGAGAACACCGACTCCGACTACGACCGTGAGAAGCTCCAGGAGCGTCTCGCCAAGCTCGCCGGTGGAGTTGCCGTCATCAAGGCCGGCGCCGCGACGGAGGTTGAGCTCAAGGAGCGCAAGCACCGCATCGAGGACGCCGTTCGCAACGCGAAGGCAGCCGTCGAAGAGGGCATCGTCGCCGGTGGTGGCGTCGCCCTCATCCAGGCCGGCAAGACCGCTTTCGAGGGCGAGGCCATCACGAGCCTCGTCGGCGACGAGGCAACGGGCGCGAACATCGTGCGCGTCGCCATCGACGCTCCGCTCAAGCAGATCGCGCTCAACGCCGGTCTGGAGCCGGGCGTTGTGGCCGACAAGGTGCGCAACCTGCCCGTCGGATTCGGCCTCAACGCCGCGACCGGTGAGTACGTCGACATGATCGCTGCCGGCATCAACGACCCGGTGAAGGTCACCCGCTCTGCGCTGCTCAACGCAGCGTCGATCGCCGGACTGTTCCTCACCACCGAGGCCGTCGTCGCCGACAAGCCCGAGAAGAACCCGGCTCCGGCCGGCGACCCCTCGGGTGGCATGGACTTCTAAGTCCGGCCGCACCAGTCACCAGTACTGACGCAATGTGGGCGTCCCCTTCGGGGGGCGCCCACATTCGTGCGTGCGGCGCTGGTCGACCACAGCGAGTGCTACCGTGCGGTATGGGGCACCGGGGGACACACCAGGCATCAGGCACGCTCGTCACGACAGCACTGTTGGTGTTGTTACTGACCGGATGCGGAAGCGCGCCGACCGAGAACCCGACCAGCGCGCCCGGCGGGACCTCTCCGAGCGAGACCCCGACCGCGCCGGACGCCAGCGCGACGCCGACACCCGCAGCGACGCCGGCGGACGCTGCGACCGAGCCGTCTTCCAGGTTGGGCCTGGACTGCGCCGTGCTCGTGCCGGAGGATCTCGCCGCCGAGACAGTGATCGCCGGTCTCGTGGCGCTGCCGGCTGCCGCGCTCGCGTTCGGCATGAACCCGCTCAGCTTCGCGGTCGAGCAGCTCGGTGGCACGGCCTGCGCGGCCACCGCCCCCACTGCGGTGGAGCCGGTCGACGGCGTCGGGCCGATCGTCCCCGGCTACACGGTGCAGGTGCTCCCCGACGCCACCGAGCAGTACGCCCGCTACGCCGAGCTCTATCCAGGCGTCACCAGCGGTGCAGAGTCGGTCTTCGGCGATTCCTCCAGCGGGGCGTGCTTCGGCCGCGGCGCCGAGTCGATGTGCACGAATAGCATCCTGGTCGGCAGCACCTGGATCGAGGTGACCCTGCGCGGCATCGACGTGGATGCCGCGCAGAGCGATGATGCTGTGGCCGCCCGGGTGGCGCCGCTGCTCGAGTCCATTGTCGCCACGGTGGCGGCCGCGCCCGCGCCGGCGCCACTCTGGACAGCCCCGGCCGACGCCGTGGCGCTGCCGGAAGAGTGTGCGGTCTATGCCTCCGCCGACGAGGCCAGGTCGGCCTTCGAGCGCACAGAGGAGTTGTGGGTCGGGCCGTCCGGTGGCGGCGGTTGGAGCCTCGCCGCCGGCGCGTGGGTCATGAGCGGCGCCCAGCGCTGCTCCTGGCTGCTGGACAACTCCGATGTCGCCGTCCTCGGCGTGGAGGCGCTGCCGGGCGGGGCCTGGGCGTACGACACGATGACCGGCCTGGTCGCGGCGTCCGATCAGACGGAGTCGACAGACGAGACGATCCCGGGGGTCGAGCGGGCATCCTTCGGCTGCGTCGGCTCCACAGTCTCATGCCACCTCGACACGGTGATCGGTGGCAACTGGGTGCGGTTCAGCACGGATTCGTCGGCGGCCGACCCGGACACTCTGCGCGACCGGTTGGGTCGGATCGCCGAGGCGGCCGCCGCCCGGCTGGTGGGCTGAACCAGCCCGCTCACCGCCGGTCAGGGCCGGCGCCCCGCGACGACTACCGGGCGAACAGCCTGGCGTTGGCCTGCTCCACCTCTGCGTACTGCGCACCGGCCTGGCCGAGGGCCTGATTGAGGGCATCCGCGCTCTGCTCCACGTGCTGCTGCGTGGTGCGCCAAGCCGAGACGGCGGCCTGGAACTGAGCCGATGCCTGCCCGGTCCACGACCCCTCCAGCCCGGTGAGCTGGCCCAGCAACCCGGCCACCTCGGCCTGGATCCGGCCCATGGTGGCCCGCGCGGCTCCGGTCGTGCTGATCAGGGCATCACTGTCTACCTGGAATTGGGTCATCGATCTCTCCGTTCGCTCTGTGGCGCCCGGTCGGACGCTCGCCAGCGACGCTACGGCGGCAACCGGCCGGTGAAGCCGGGCGGGGACCACCGGGGGAGAAGCGGGCCGCACCCCGCCTGGGGAGGACGGGCGGCGGATCAGGGCAGAGCGGACGGTGGCAGGGCCTGCGGTGCCGCGGTGGAGTCGGCGAGCGGGAACCAGACCCGGAAGGTGGCGCCGCCGCCGGGGGTCTCCAGGACCTCGACCGACCCGTTGTGGCTGGCCACGATCGACGCCACGATGGCCAGACCGAGGCCGCTGCCGCCGGTCTCGCGTGCTCGTGAGGTGTCGGCCCGCCAGAAGCGCTGGAAGATCTTGTCGCGAATCTGCGGCGGGATTCCCTCACCGTGGTCGATCACAGAGATCGAGGCGCGCTCGTTGCGGCGGTCCACGGCCACCTCGAGCTGCACCGGGCTGTCGGCGGGGCTGAACCGCAGAGCGTTGCCCATCAGGTTGGTGATGACCTGGCGGACCTTGTTCTCCTCGGCCATGATCACGGCCTGCAACGCCGGCGGCGCGGGCTGCGGCTCGGTGACGTCGACGCCGATCTGGCTCGTCGCATCCGTGCGCTTGGGGCGGCGGGTGCGCAGGCGTGC
Organism: Cryobacterium inferilacus; assembly: GCF_019599185.1. GTDB lineage: Bacteria > Actinomycetota > Actinomycetes > Actinomycetales > Microbacteriaceae > Cryobacterium > Cryobacterium inferilacus. The sequence goes on from NZ_JAIEUL010000009.1 coordinate 82,197, forward strand.
CAGGGTTGCGCCGGCGAACGAGACCGAGCCCGTGGTGGACCCGGACTGGTCCGGCTTGGTCGCGGATGGCCTGGCGGCCGCCTTGGCGGCGGCCGCAACGGCCCTGGCCGTTGGCGGAGCGGCCGGCGCCGGCGTTTGGGCGGCCGGTCCCGGAACTTCGCCGGTGGAATTGGCGAGATCGATCGACGGCTCGGGGGAGGTGTCCTCGAACTCCGTCGGCTGGCTGGTGAGCACGGTGACGCGGCGGCCGGGCGACGAGGCCATGGCATCGAGGGCGGCGTCCTTGGCTAGGGGCAGCAGATCTACCCGGGTCAGGACGAGCGGCTTGGTCTCGTCCAGCCGGGCCAATTCGAGCAGGTCCTCGACGAGGCCCCCCATCCGGATGGCTTCCTTCTCGATGCGCTGCATGGCCTGAGCGACCTCGTCGGGGGTCTGCAGGGCACCCATCCGGTAGAGCTCGGCATAGCCGCGCACGGAGACGAGAGGGGTGCGCAATTCGTGGCTGGCGTCACCGACGAACCGGCGCATCTGGTCGATCGTGCGGGCACGGTCCTTGAACGCCCGGTCGATCCGGCTGAGCATGGTGTTGAGTGATCGGTTGAGCCGGCCGACCTCGGTGTTGGGGGTGGCGCCGCCCAACCGCTGGCTGAAGTCGCCTTCGGCGATGGCCGCCGCCGTGCGTTCGACCTCGCGCAGCGGAGCGAACGTGGTGGTGACGAGCAGCCGGGTGAGCATGGCGCCCACGACGACGACGCCCACGCCGAAGCCGAAAAAGATGCTGAGGTAGGTGTTGACGGTGTTCTGGGCCGGCTCCATCGACACGGCCATCAGCAGCGTGCCGTAGGTGCCGGTGGAGTTGATCACGAACGGCACCGCGACGGCGTGGAACTCGATGTCCCCATCGGCGTTGGTCAGCTTTTGTACCCTGCCGTCCAGACTGTACACGCTGTGCAGGTCCAGCGGAATCGTGACCACGGGCAGGGTGCTACGGGAGCGGTCCTCCCAGGTGCGGGCTTTGAGTACACCGTTCTGGTCGTAGGCCGCGACGAAGTAGTCAGAGTCCACACCGATGCGGCCGTCTTCCACCGCGTTGAGGTAGGTCAGTCCGTTGGTCTGAGCCTCGGTTATCAGGCCCGCATCAACCTGCTGCACCACATAGTTGCGCAGGATGACCATGGTTCCGACACCGGAAACGAGCAGGCCGAGCGTGAGCATCAGCACGGTCACACCGGTGATTTTGGAGCGGAGCGAAACCCGGCTCCATCGGTCCATCAGGGCCACATGCATGCTTCCAGTCTAGGAACTGAACCTGAGCGTCTAGACCTTGGCTGCCTTGAGCATGTACCCGAAGCCGCGCTTGGTCTGGATCAGCGGTTCGCTGGAGTGCATATCGACCTTGCGACGCAGGTAGGAGATGTAGGACTCCACGATGCCCGCGTCGCCGTTGAAGTCGTACTCCCAGACGTGATCGAGGATCTGCGCCTTGGACAGCACCCGGTTGGGGTTGAGCATCAGGTAACGCAGCAGCTTGAACTCGGTGGGGCTGAGTTCGATGGGCTGGTCGCCGACGAGGACCTCGTGGGTGTCCTGGTCCATGGTCAACTCGCCGGCGCGGATGACCGCGTCCTCATCGGCGTGCATGGTGCGGCGCAGGATCGCCTTGATCCGGGCGACGATCTCGTCGAGGCTGAACGGCTTGGTGACGTAGTCGTCGCCGCCGACGGTGAGGCCGGTGATCTTGTCCTCGGTGTCGTCCTTCGCGGTGAGGAAGAGGATCGGGGCGGTGTAGCCGGCCGACCGGAGGCGCTTGGTGACGCCGAAGCCGTTCATGTCGGGCAGCATGACGTCGAGGATGATGAGGTCTGGCTCTTCCTCGAGCACGGCGGAGATCGCCTGTGCACCGTTGCCGACCGCACGCACGGCGAAACCGGCGAAGCGGAGGCTGGTGGTGAGAAGATCCCGGATGTTGGGTTCGTCGTCAACGATAAGGATGCGGGGGCCGTCAGTCATGCAACCAGTATCTGCGCGTTAGCTGGAGCTTTTCTGTGAGTGCGCGGTACGTGAGAAACCAGATCCTCTTCGCCGGCGGGCCTTCCGTCAAGCACGACTTGCCCATACGGTGGCGCACAAGACGGCCGCGTGACGCGGCATCGCCGATGGGGTGAGGGGCAATGGATGGTCGGGCAATCGTGAACGAGTCCACCGACACGTCCGGTGACCCCGCCGCGGATGCCCTGGTCATCGCCGGGGCCGGGCTCGCCGGGGCTCGGGCGGCCGAGGCCGTGCGGGCGGGCGGCTACGCGGGGCGGCTGGTGCTGATCGGGCAGGAGGCCGCAGCCCCGTACATCCGCCCGCCGTTGTCGAAGGAGTACCTCGCCGGCCGCGCCGACCGCGACTCGGTGGACGTGCATCCGATCGGCTGGTACTCCGAACATGGGATCGAGCGCATCGGCGGGCACCGGGCCGCGGTGCTCGACCGCGCCGGCCACCGGGTGACCCTCGACGACGGGCGCACCCTGCGGTACTCGAGGCTGCTGCTGGCCACCGGCGCGTCGCCGAGACCGTTCCCCGGCCCCGGCGCGAGCCTGCCAGGGGTGCACTATCTGCGCACGGTCGAGGATTCGGAGCGACTGCGTGCCCGCCTCGCCGAGGGCGGTCGCCGGGTGGTGATCATCGGCAGCGGTTGGATCGGCCTGGAGGTCGCGGCGACGGCGAAAGGCTACGGGAACGATGTGATTCTGCTCGGTCGCGGTGCCGTGCCGTTGCAGCGGGTTCTCGGCGCGGAGGTGGGCGGTGTCTTCGAGCGGTTGCACCGCGACCACGGTGTGCACGTGGGTAACAACACCGAGGTGGTGGAGCTGGAGGGGGAGACCCGCAGCGGCGGTACCCGGGTGACCGGGGTGCGGCTCTCCGATCGCACCCTGGTGCGCGCCGACCTCGTCGTGGTCGGTCTCGGCTCCACTCCGAACACCCAGCTGGCCCTGGGCTCCGGCCTGGCGGTAGATGACGGCATCGCGGTCTCGGCCACGTTCGCGACGGGCGACCCCGATGTGTTCGCGGTCGGTGACGTGGCCAACGTCTACCACCCGCGGCTCGGCCACCGGCTGCGGGTGGAGCACTGGGCGAACGCCGACGCCGCCGGGGCCGCCGCCGGGCGGGCGATGCTGGGGGACACGACGGAGTATGACGCCATTCCGTACTTCTACACCGACCAATTCGACCTGAGCATGGAGTACTCCGGGTTCGGCGACCTCGCCGTCGACGCGCAGGTCGTGTTTCGGGGAGATCGGCTCGGCCGGGAATTCCTGGTGTTCTGGCTCGCCGCTGGGCAGGTCGTCGCCGGCATGAACGTGAACGTCTGGGATGTGAACGCGACCGTGCAGCGCCTCATCCGGTCGGGCGTCAGAGTGGACCCGCGGCGGCTGGCAGATGAGAGCATTGCTGTGGAGGACCTGCTCACATCACCTCAGGGGTAGGCCGCCGCACCGCCCGTCGCCGTCGGCGTGACCCAGCACAAGGAGCCAGATGCCCAGTTCGACCGCCGCCGGGATCCACCTGCCCCGGCTGGATGTGCCGGTGCGCCGGATCGGCGGGCGCGACTTCGACTTCGCCCGTGAGGTGGCCGTGATGGCGGTGATCAACCGCACGCCGGACTCGTTCTACGACCGGGGCGCCACCTTCGCCCTGGACTCGGCGGTCGCCGCCGCCCACCGGGCCGTGGCCGACGGTGCCGACTGGGTCGACATCGGCGGGGCCAAGTTCGCCCCTGGCCCCGCGGTGCCCGTGGCCGAGGAGATCGACCGGGTCGTGCCCGTGGTCGCCGCCCTGCAGGGCTCAGGAGCGGTCATCTCGGTGGACACCTTCGACCCCGACGTGGCGAGGGCCAGCATCCTCGCCGGCGCCCACGTCATCAACGACACCACCGGGGTGCACGACCCGCGGATGGCCGAGGTCGTCGCCGACAGTGACGCCACCCTGGTCATCACCCACAGCCTCGCCCGGCCGCGCACCCCGTACCCGGCACCGCGGTACGACGACGTCGTGGGTGAGGTCGTCGCGTTCCTCACGGCCAGGGTGGAGCGTGCGCTGCGCCACGGGGTGCCGGCCGACCGGCTCATCGTCGACCCTGGCCACGACCTCAACAAGAACACCCTGCACTCCCTCGAGCTCACCCGGCGTCTCGGCGAGATCAGCACACTGGGTCTGCCGACCCTGGTGGCGGTGTCGAACAAGGACTTCATCGGCGAGACCCTCGACCGGGACCGCGACAGGCGCGTCGAGGGCACCCTCGCCGCCGCCGTCTTCTGCATCCTGCAGGGTGCCCGCATCGTGCGGGTGCACAACGTGACGGCCGCCGTCGACGCCGTGCGCATGACCGAGGCCATCCTGGGCTGGCGCGAGCCGGCGTACCTGCGCCATAACCTGGCCTGATGACCACCCAGACCCTGGAACCTTCCGAGGTGCTCCGCCGGTACCTGATCGACGAGCGGGCCACCCCGCACCTGCGGGTGAACTTCGTCAGCAGCCTCGACGGCGCCGCCACACACGACGGGCTCAGCGGCGGGCTCGGCGACGCCGCCGACCGGCTGGTCTTCGATACCCTGCGGATGCTCACCGACGTGATTCTGGTGGGTGCGGGTACCGTGCGCGCAGAAGGGTACGGCGGCATCCGGTTCACCGAGGAGGCCGTGGCCTGGCGCCTCGCCCACGGGTTGCCGGAGCACCCGCCGGTGGCGATCGTGTCCGGACGGCTCGACCTCGACCCTGCGCACCCGGTGTTCACCCGCGCGGCCACGCGGCCCCTCGTGGTCACGCACGCCCAGGCGCCGGCCGAGCGACGGGCGGCGCTCGCCGCGGTGGCCGACGTGCTGGTCTGCGGGGAGGCAGCCGTGGACCACGGGAGTCTGGCGCGCACCCTCACCGAGCGCGGCTACCCACAGGTGCTCTGCGAAGGCGGCCCGAGCCTGTTCGGTGCGCTGCTGGCCGCCGACACGGTGGACGAGCTCTGCCTGACCCTGGCCCCGCTGCTGGAGTCCGGCCAGGCGCCCCGGATCGCCGTCGCACCGGAGGGGTCATCACGTCGGATGCGACTGGTGCACGCCCTCCCCGCGGGTGACACCCTTCTCCTGCGCTACCTGCGGGGCCGCGAGTCGTGACTTAAGCCCGAAAAGTCGGCGAATCTGGGGGTCCTTCTCCCGGTTTGCGGGCGGGCGTCTATGTCGGTGGTAGCTGAGATGATCTCAGTATGAGTAGCCCAGACCAGGCACCACCGCCAGTTCCGGATGATGACGACTACTCTCCGGAACCCGTCCCACCCGGATCCACCCCCGCCCCCGACCACCCGCCCGGGCCCGATCGAGCCGATCCCGACTGGGTGCGCACGGAGCTGGTGCGGCGCACCGGGTTGATCGCGGCCGAGCACCGCGCCATCGCCCAAGCCCAGGCCCGACGGGCCGAACGGCTGGTGGAACTGCAGCTCTGGAGCGAGGAGCCGCAGGTGGCGAGCCGCCTGCAGGGCAGCCCGGAGAGCGTCCGGCTGGCCGACCGGGACGCCGCCACCCTCACCGAGGATCAGGCGCGGGCCATAGCGTTCGGCCGGTGGGAGGACCGGGAGGTGGCCCGGCGCACGATCGTGAGTGAGACGGCGTGCCTGCTGCGGTTATCCGAACGCACCGTGGAACGGCTGCTGGACGAGTCGCTCTGGCTGTACTCCACCACTGGCACTTTCGAAGCGTTGGCGGCGGGTGAGATCAGCTACCCGCACGCCAAGGCGTTGATCGATCAGCTGCGCACCCTGCCCGAGGAGGACCAGGCCGCGTTCGAAGAGGCGGTGTTGCCGCACGCGAAGACCCTGCCGGTGGGCCGGTTCACCAACCGGGCCCACCGGCTGCGGGAAAGACAGCACCCGGAGTCGATCGTGGCCCGCACCAAGAACGCCCTCGCCGACCGGCACACCCGCTGGGAACCGGCCGCCGACGGCATGGGCTGGTTGCACTGGTACGGCACCGCACACGACACCAGATCCGCGTTCGACCGCATCGACAGCACCGCGAAAGCTCTGCAGCAGCACGGCGACACCGGCGCGGGAACGGGCACGGCAACGGGCTCGGCGGCAGAGCGGGCGGAGGCCGAGCAGCAGCGCAAGCGTGGTCTCGCTCAGCTTCGGGCGGACATCACCCGGGCCCTGCTGCTCGACGGTGTCACCCCCGACGGTCTCGGCGCGGGCATCCGCGGCACCGTGATGATCACGGTGCCGGTCCTCACCCTGCTCGGCCAGAGCGACGAACCCGCCACCCTCGAGGGGTACGGGCCGATCTCCCCCGAGACCGCCCGGGACATCGCCGCCGGCGCGCCCAGCTTCACCCGGCTGCTCACGCATCCGGAGACCGGGGTGGTGCTCTCCCTGGGCAAGACCCAGTACAAGAACACCAAGGCCATGAAGAAATGGTTGCGGATGCGGGATGAGACCTGCCGGTTCCCCGGCTGCAACCGGCCGGCGGTGAAGTCAGATGTGGATCACACCGACGACTGGGCCACCGGCGGAACCACCGACTGCGACAACCTCGCCCATCTCTGTGAGCCCCACCACCGGCTCAAACACCTCTCCCAGTGGCAGGTCGTTCAGGAACCGGGCGGTGTGCTGCTCTGGACCTCACCGGGCAAGCGCAGCTACCGCACCGACCCGGCCAACCCGGTCGCACCACCCCGACCCAAGCCCCCGGTCGTCACCCCCAAAACGCGCAAGCGACCGGCAACGGCGAGCTACCTGATGCCCGAACACCAGCCCACACGTCGCCCGTCACCGCCGGTGCCCAAGAACCCGCCGTTCTAGGCGGTCACTCCTCGGCCTTTGTCGGGGGTGTTCTCACGGCTCACGGCTCACGGCTCACGGCTCACGGCTCACGTACCAGGTCGAGGGCGTGGGAGTCGAGGATCGTGTACGAGTAGCCCTGCTCGGCCAGGAAGCGCTGGCGGTTCTGGGCGAAGTCCTGGTCGACCGTGTCGCGGGCCACGAGCGTGTAGAAACTGGCGGTGAGGCCGGACTCCTTCGGGCGCAGCAGACGGCCCAGGCGCTGGGCCTCCTCCTGCCGGGAGCCGTACGAGCCGGACACCTGGATGGCCACGGAGGCCTCGGGCAGGTCGATCGAGAAGTTGGCCACCTTGGACACCACGAGCAGATTCTCCTCGCCCGTCCGGAACGCCTGGTACAGCCGTTCGCGTTCGTCAATGGGAGTGGCGCCGGTGAGTTTGGGCGCCTGCAGGGCGTCGGCGAGTTCGTCGATCTGATCGAGGTACTGGCCGATCACCAGGATGCGTTCCCCCGGGTGCATCGCCACCAGCTGCGTGACGACGTCCAGCTTGGCCGGCGCGGTCGCGGCCATCCGGTACCGTTCGTCGTCTGGCGCTGCGGCGTAGCTGAGCCGCTCGGACTGGGGCAGGTCGATGCGCACCTCGAAGCAGGCGGCGGGGGAGATGAAGCCCTGCGCCTCGATCTCCTTCCACGGGGCGTCGAACCGTTTGGGGCCGATCAGGCTGAACACGTCGCCCTCCCGGCCGTCCTCGCGTACGAGCGTGGCGGTGAGCCCAAGCCGGCGGCGGGCCTGCAGCTCGGCGGTGAGCTTGAACACCGGTGCGGGCAGCAGGTGCACCTCGTCATAGATCACCAGGCCCCAGTCCATGGCGTCGAGCAGTTCCAGGTGTGCGTACTCGCCCTTCCGCTTGGCGGTGAGGATCTGATACGTGGCGATGGTGACCGGTTTGACCTCCTTCACCGCGCCGGAGTACTCGCCGATCTCCTCCGCGGTGAGGGTGGTGCGCTTGAGTAATTCGTCCCGCCACTGCCTGGCCGAGACCGTGTTGGTGACCAGGATCAGGGTGTTGGTTTTGGCGGTGGCCATCGCGCCGGCTCCCACCAGGGTCTTGCCGGCACCGCAGGGCAGCACGACCACGCCGGAGCCGGCGTCGAAGAAGTTCGCCACGGCCTTGTTCTGGTAGTCGCGCAACGACCAACCGTCTTCGAGCAGCGCGATGTCGTGCGGCGTGCCGGGGGTGTACCCGGCGAGGTCCTCTGCGGGCCAGCCCAGCTTCACCAGCTCCTGCTTGAGCGCACCCCGGGCCCACGGCGCGACCAGGAACGAATCGGGGGTGGGCTGGCCGATCAGCAACGGCGCGATGCGGCGGGCGGCCGCGACCTCGGTGAGCACAGGGGCGTCCAGGCTGCGCAGGATGAGCTGCCCCTCTGCGTCCCGGTCGATGACCAGGCGGCCGTACCGGCCCACGGTCTCCTCGAGGTCAACGGCGACCGTCTGCGGAATCGCGAACTTGGAGTATTTCTCCAGCGTGGCCAGCATGTCGGCGGCGTCATGGCCGGCCGCGCGCGCGTTCCACAGGCCGAGCCGGGTGATGCGGTAGGTGTGGATGTGTTCCGGCGCGCGTTCCAGCTCGGCGAAAACGGCCAGGTCATGCCGGGCATCCTCGGCCTGAGGGTGCGCGACTTCGAGCAGAACCGTGCGGTCACTTTGGACGATCAGCGGGCCATCGGACATAACCGTCAATGGTACGCCGGTGTGCCGCCGGACGGCTCGCCCTCGTTCCGGGGGTGCCGGCCGGCGTCAGGGGGCGGGGGTGATGCTCACGACGCTGGACAACGGCAGGGTGCGCTCGATGTCGGCGTGCCGGTCGCGGGCCCGGAAGCGCCCACCATTGACGCTGGCCGGTTCGAGCAGGTACTCGACGATGTCCCCGTCGGGCATCCGCACGCTCACCTGCACGGTCTGGCGGTGTTTGATCGCGGAATCCAGCTGCCGGGCGAGCCAGGCGTGCGCGGCCTTCGCCTCGCCGCCGTCGGTGGCCCGCAGTGTCTGCACCAGGGTGATGAGGGGGTCGGGCCGGTCGGCGCGGGCGGGAACGCTGAGGGGGTGACGCCGCGGATGCACGATCGTGCCGGCCGCGTCCTCGGCGGCGACGGGGTACCTGGCGTCGGTGAGGGCCCAGAACACCGTGGCGGCGGGCAGCAGACTGGTCAGCCGATCGGCGCTGATCCGGGTCAGGTCCAGTGCGCTGACGGTCTGGTCCACGGCGATGGCGTCGAGCAGCGCGCTGTCGTCTGACGCGATGTAGCTGGCGCCGGCCGGGTCGCCGGAGTCGATGCTGCCCACGCGCACCCGCCCGTACCTCGCGGCGGCGTCACGCACGAGGTAGTCCACCGGCTGCGGCACGCCGGTGACGGAGATCGACGCGAGGAAGGCCAGCAGGGAATCGGCGTCATCCCCGAGCGCGAGGGCGCGGTTGACCGACGCGCCACTGAGCCTGAAGGTGGAGGCCAGCTCCCGGCTCTCGACATCCGCGAAGGTGCGCACCCTGGCGTCGATCCATGGTGCCAACGGCCCGGGCGCGACGATCGAGAGGTCGTGCTGCAGATAGACGGTGCCTACCTCGGCCGGCAGGGAGGCCGCGATGGTGGCCATGGCGGCGTCGATGTCACCGACCAGCACGGATGCGCCGGCCGCGCTCGTCGTCTGCCGCGCGGTGATCCCGATCAGCTCGGCGTCCCGGGCGAACACGGCGATGCGTTCGTCCATCCAGCCGCCGCCGGCGGGGTAGAGCCACGCCACGAAACGGTGCAGCGCGTCTCCCCAGGCCACACCGGGGCGCTGGGCCAGAATCTCGCGGACATCCGGGGGGAGCGCGTTGAGCCAGGACCTGGCCAGCTCGGACCAGCGGGCCGCGGCGTCACCGAGGAGCCACTCCTCACCCCCGGCGGTTTCGAGCCAGTAGCCGCCGTTCTGCACGACCAGGCCGGCGCGGCCGGCCACACTGACGAGGGCCGCGACCTCGTCGACGTCGATGCCCATCACCGTGGCCAGGCGTTTGGTGTCCGGCAGGCCGAGACCGCCGCGGCTGAGTTCGCGCGCCGGCTCCCGGCTGAGCTCGGTGATCAGTTCGGCGATCGCGGACACGGCCGAGAAGGCGCGCTCGGCCGCGAGCCGTTCGGTGAAACGGCCGTCAGTGGCCGACAGCGGAGCGAGCGGGGTCGGAGCGGGTACGCCGGCCAGGTCGGCGGTGCTCGGCAGGCCGCGCTGGGGCCAGCCGCGCAGCTGCGTGATGACCTCAGGGTACGGCCGCACGATGCCGTCCACGGCGCGCACGAGCATCAGCTCGTCCAACCGCTCCACTCGGGCCGCGATGTCGGCGGCGTCCCTGGTGTCGTGGCCGAGTTCGGCCAGGCCCTCCACCACGTCGGCGACGGTGGGGGCGCCGAGGTCGCCGGCGACGGCGAGCACGGCGAGGGTGCTGCGGTCCAGGTGCGAGAGTGCTGCCTCGATGGCGTCCGGGTCGAGGAGGGCCTCGGCGAGGTCGAAGAAGTCGGTGATTCCGTGCGGGGAGATCCCCCGGAGGTCGATTGTGCGGCGGAGTGCGTCGTCGTCCAGTGCGCGGAGGCGGGAGGAGAGCGTCAGCATGGAGTTACTCCGGCTTCTGTCGAGCCTCGCGTGCGCGGCGGAGACCGCTGATGATCATCAGCGCGATGATCAGCAGGAAACCGAGGGGGAGACCGAACAGGGGCAGGGTGAGCACAGCCGGCCAGACGCCCTGGCTGAAGCCGTCGTTGTCGCCGACGCCGGCGGCGGTGCCCAGGATGACGGCGAGGAAGGACAGGATCGAGACGCCGACGACGCCCGCGACCATGTACGCCAGGATCTTCTCGAGCCGGCCGGAGTCGTGTGGGGTTTGAGTGGTCACAGTCCAAGGATACGGGGCACAGTCAGCTACAACGGAATAGGCTGTGTCTGGTTGGCACGCATTCTGCGCGCCCCAAAACCACAGCGAGGTTCAGATGCCCACCGGCAAAGTCAAGTTCTACGACGAGGAGAAGGGTTTTGGCTTCATCACTTCCGATGACGGCCACGAAGTCTTCCTGCACGCTTCTGCGGTGCCCGCCGGCGTGACGGTGAAGGCGGGGATGAAGCTCGAGTTCGGCATCGCCGACGGCAAACGGGGCGCCCAGGCGCTCTCCGTTCGTGTTCTCGAGGCTCCGCCGAGCCTGGCCAAGCTCAGCCGCAAGCCGGCCGATGACATGGCCATCATCGTCGAGGACCTCGTGAAGCTGCTCGACGGCATCGGGGCCAGCCTGCGCCGCGGTCGCTACCCCGACAGCGCGCACAGCAAGAAGATCGCGGCGATGCTGCGCAAGGTTGCCGAGGAACTGGATGCGTGACCCGTTCGATCCCACTCCGCCCGCGGCGCCGGCCGCTGACGTTCCCCCGGTGACGGAGGTTCAGGCCGACGAGGCCGCGGACGAGTCGACCCCGCAGACGACCGAGACCGAGACCGAGGTCGAGGTCGAGGTCGAGGTGGACGCTGACGATGACGAGGTCTGGGAGGCCGACGAGGTGCTGGCGAGCGCACTGGACCAGGCGCGCAGCGCCCTGGAACTGATCACCCCCGCCGACACCATCGGTGAACCGCTCGGCTACATCGTGGAGGGCGAGCATGTGCTGTCGTTGCTCTTCGACTGCCTGATGACCGGTTATCCGGGCTGGCGCTGGACGGTCAGCCTGTCGCGGGTGGACGGCGACGCCGCCCCGCAGGTGCTGGAAACCGAACTCACCCCCGGTGACGACGCCCTGCTCGCTCCGGAGTGGGTGCCCTGGATCGACCGGCTCGCCGACGCCAAGGTGGCCGAGGAACTCGCCGCCGCCGAACTGGCCGGCGACGACGAGTTCGACGACGATGACGATGACGACGCCAGTGACGACGACGCCGACGACGACAGTGATGACGACGACGACAGTGATGACGACGACGCCAGCGATGACGTCGAAGCGCTCACCGAGTCAGCGTCGGCGGAGCAGGACGAAGCCGAGACCGGCCAGGCCGAGGCCGAGGCCGATGGCGGCGCACCACAGCCACCAGTCCAGGCCCGCGGCATGCAGTTCAGCGCGGAAGACAACGGCGCACGCCAGGGCGACTAACCAGGCGACCGAACCCGCTGCCACCGCCTTCAACGCATTCGCGCGGGCGGGCAGCGGGTCTGGCCGACGTTCGCTGTCTTTGAGCCAGAACCGCATGGGCCGAGGTTAGCCCAGGTTGGCCACGACGTACTCGATCGACGAGACGAGCTTCCGCACATCCGCCGGCTCGATCGCGGTGAAGGTGGCCACGCGCAGCTGGTTGCGGCCGAGCTTGCGGTACGGCTCGGTGTCGACGATGCCGTTGGCCCGCAGCACCTTGGCGATGGCGGCGGCGTCGATGCGGTCATCGAAGTCGATGGTGGCGACGACCTGCGAGCGGTGGCTCGGGTCGGCGACGAACGGTGTCGCGTAGTCAACGCTCGCTGCCCAGTCGTACAGCACGGCCGACGACTCGGTGGTGCGAGCGGATGCCCAGGCAAGTCCGCCGTTCGAGTTGATCCAGTCGATCTGGTTCTCCATCAGCAGCAGCGTCGACAGGGCCGGCGTGTTGAGCGTCTGGTTGAGCCTGGAGTTGTCGATCGCGTTCTTCAGGCTGAGGAACTCGGGGATGTACCGGCCGCTGGCGGCGATGCGCTCGACCCGCTCGATGGCGGCGGCGGAGAAGAGGGCGAACCAGATGCCGCCGTCTGAGGCGAGGTTCTTCTGCGGGGCGAAGTAGTAGACATCCGCCTGGTCGGCCTCGAAGTCGATGCCGGCAGCGGCGCTGGTGGCGTCGATGACGGTGAGAGCACCCGCATCGCCCTGCACTCGGGTGACCGGAGCCATGACGCCGGTGGAGGTCTCGTTCTGCGGCCAGGCGTACACGTCGATGCCCTCGGTGGGGACCGCGGTCGTGCGGGAGCCGGGAGCGGCCTTGATCACGTCGGGGGCGGTGAGGAACGGGGCAGCGGCGGCGGCGGCGAACTTGCCACCGAACTCGCCGAAGACGAGGTTCTGGGCGCGGGTCTCGATGAGCGAGAAGGCGGCGGCATCCCAGAATGCCGTCGAGCCGCCGTTGCCCATGATGAGCTCGTAGCCCGCCGGGGCGCGGAACAGGTCGCTGAGGCCGGTGCGAACGCGACCGACCAGGTTCTTCACCGGGGCCTGACGGTGGGAGGTGCCGAGAATGCTGGCGCCGGCGCCGGAGAGGTACGCGAGTTGCTCCGGGCGAATCTTGGACGGGCCGCAGCCAAAACGTCCGTCGGCGGGCAGGAATTCGGTGGGGATCTGTAGGTCCGGCATATCAGGATTCTAGTTGGCCGCACCGCACGGGTAGTGTTGGGGCGTTGCACATATGGCCGAGCGGGAGGCTGGAATGACTGACCTTATCGACACGACCGAAATGTATCTCCGCACAATCCTCGATCTCGAGGAGGAGAACATTGTTCCGCTCCGCGCCAGGATCTCGGAGCGCCTCGGCCACTCCGGACCCACGGTGTCCCAGACCGTCGCGCGGATGGAACGGGACGGCCTCGTCGTCGTGTCCGGTGACCGCCACCTCGAGCTCACCCTCACCGGCCGCAGCAAGGCCGTGCACGTGATGCGCAAGCACCGCCTCGCGGAGCGTCTGCTCAGCGACGTGATCGGCCTCGAGTGGGAGTTCGTCCACGACGAGGCCTGTCGGTGGGAGCACGTGATGAGCGAACAGGTCGAGCGCAAGATCCTCGAGATCCTCGGCCACCCCACCGAGTCCCCGTACGGGAACCCGATCCCCGGACTCGACGAACTGGGTGACTCGCCCGCCGTGGCGTTCATGGCCGGGGTCACCAACCTTCTCGACGTGGTCGCGGCGTCGGCGCAGCCGGTCAGTGCGGTCATCCGTCGGCTCGGCGAGCCCGTGCAGTTCGATCCCGAACTGCTCGCCCAGCTCAAGCAGTCCGGCGTGCTGCCGGGCAACACCGGCGTGTTCTCCGCCGCCGGGTCATACGTTCTCGTGCGAGTGGACGGATTCGGCGACGGGCTGGAACTGCCCAACGAGGTCGCCGGGCACATCTTCGTCACCACACCCCCCGTCGTGGGGTAAGACAAACCTCCCCATTTGTGAGCCGATTCACAGATTCGTTACCGATTCGTTAGATTCGGTGGTTTTGGAGTGACAAACGAGATCTCGTCACGTAGCGTCTTCCCAAGCCCATAGGTCAGAGACCGGCCGTCGGGCCCGCACAAGACGTCTCTGTACACCCGTCTCTTGTGCGGAAACTCTCCGCGGTCTTCCGCATCGGACGGGGCAACTCCCTAGTGTTGTCGAGGCGCCGGAGGTTATCTTTTGGCTGCACTCGGTAGAAGACTGTCCACCCGCCCACAACGCTCCACGGCGCTGGCCCTGCGCGCCGCATCCGCCCCACCGCTGCCAGCGACCCAGTCCGAGATCCGCCCGCGCGAGGTGCTGCCGGCCGGAACCCCGCTCAAGCGCCCGGCCAGGCGCGGCTCCGTCGGCAGTGTGGTGATGATGACCCTCGCCACCGGACTCGTGGCCACCATGGCGCTCCCCGCCTACGCCTTCGCGCCGTCGGAGGGGGAAATCGCCTTCGCGGCCACCGACGCCACCGAACGCACCCAGGCCGGTGCGCAGAACGTGGCCGTCGATGACACCGCCGCGACCGTGGCCGTGGCAGAGGACGGCTTCGCCTCCACCCCTCAGGCCGAGATCGATGCCGCTGAGGCGGCGGAGGCCGCCGCGGCCGCCGAAGCAGCGCGGGTGGCCGCCGCCGCCGCGATGACAAGCTACGCGGCCTCGTATTCGGGTCCGTCCGCGGCCGAGTACCTGGCCAGCCCCGCGCATCCCAGTTTCGACCTGGCGTCGGTGTACAACGTCGCGCTGCAGTACCAGGGCGTGCCGTACGTGTACGGCGGGGCCACCCCGGCCGGCTTCGACTGCTCGGGTTTCGTGATGTACGTCTACGCGCAGTTCGGTATCGCGCTGCCGCACTCCTCCTCGGGCCAGGGCGCCGCAGGCACCCGCATCGCCCTCGCCGACGCCCAGCCGGGTGACCTGGTGATCATGCCAGGTCATGACGGGTTCTACGCCGGGAACGGCAACATCCTGCACGCACCATACGAGGGTGCGGCCGTGCGCGTGCAGCCGATCTGGACCAGCAACTACTACATCGTGCGCTTGGGCATTTGAGCCCCGGCTGATCGCGCCCGGTGAACACTGGGTAACGCCATAGCACAAATGGTGCGCCGCGTTTCGCGGCGCACCATTTGTGGGTTAACCTGATGCCCTGATGTTCTGCGGGATTTTAGGAGAGCCGATGCGCCAGCTACGCACGATCCACACCATGGATGTGCGCGCATGCCGAGCGCTGCGGCACAGCAGTCAAATCTGTCCGGGTATCGTGTGCCGCCAGCACACTGAGACCCGTGGGGCGTTGTCATGATGACAACGCCCTTTTTGTTTGCCCGCATCTCCTCCCCGCGCTCGCCAGGTAGCAGTTCGAATGGCTGGAAGCCGTCCAGCCTTTTTCGAAAGGGAGCGCATGCGCACACTGGTCCTCAACGCGGGGTATGAACCCCTCGCGGTCGTTTCGTTCAAGCGGGCGCTCGTGCTCGTCATGAACCAGAAGGCAACCGTCATCCAGGCAGACCAGGGTCATCCGGTCTGGGCGGCGACGGGTTCGTGGGAGCGGCCCAGCGTCATCCTGCTCACCCGGTATGTGCGTCTGCCCCGGTCGCGGACGGTGCCGGTGAGCCGGCGTGGGGTGCTGCGCCGCGACGAACACCGCTGCTGCTACTGCGGCAAGACCGCCAGCACCATCGACCACGTGCAGCCCCGCTCCCGTGGCGGCCGCGACACCTGGGACAACCTCGTGGCCTGCTGCCTGCGGTGCAACAACCTCAAGAGTGATCGCACGCCGGCCGAGATGGGGTGGACCATGCACACCAACCCGAGGATGCCGCAGGGGACGACCTGGACGCTCAGCGGCGTCGAACGGCCGCTGCCGCAGTGGGATGAATTCCTGGTTCCGGCCGCGCGCAGCGCCGCCTGACGCCTCCGTCGGTTTATTTCCAAGCAATGTCACGAAAACGTAACGCTCAGCGTGACAGGGGCCCGGGGCATCGCCTAAGGTTGACGGGTACCCCACCGGTTTCGGCCGTTTAAGGAATCCCTGTGACTCATTCCGGCCCAGCCGGCTCGCCCGAGGGCGACGGCGCGATGCTCACGCGCCGCGAGCTGCGCGCACTGCGCGAAGCCGAAGCCCTCGCCGCCGGATCCGTGACCCCGGTCTCCGAGACATCGGTACCCGAGTCGTCGGTACCTGTGCCCGTGCCGCCGGTGCAGATCGTCTCCGCGGCGCAGGACCTGGCCGTCGTCGTCGTCGAAGGGCCCGCGGCCGTCGCGTCGCCGGCCCGCCGCGCTCCCGGGCGTCCCGCCCGCGCCTACGCGCGCGCCACGCCGCCGCCTGCTGCCCCCCGGCAGCGCGCGACCGGTCGAATGCGGGCCGCCCGCAAACCGATGGCGAAGCTCCTGACCCTCGTGGCGATCCCCGCGATCTTCCTCACCATCGCGTTGCCCTCCTACGCCTTCGCACCCCAGGGCGCCAGTGCCGTGGTCAGCGGCGCGACCGCCGAAGAGGCCCAGCGGGTCACCGTGGCTGCAGCGGCCGCGGCCGTGACCATCTCCGCCGACGGCTTCAGCTCCACCAGCCAGGCCGAGCTTGACGAGACCGAGGCGGCCCTGCAGGCGGAACTCGCCCAGAAGGCCGCCGCGGCCGCAGGCTTTGCCGTGTACGGCATCCGTGCCGAGGGCGACGACTACCCGTGGCCGACGGCCGCAACGGATGACCAGGGCGGCGGGCTGTCCCCGCTCGGCTATTACTACCGCGAGTGCGTGGACTTCGTGGCGTGGCGGTTGAACCGCGACGCCGGCGCTTCCGGCAGCCCGTGGAAGTGGACCTGGGGCAACCTGACCCCCGGCGGCGGCAACGGTTCCGCCTGGGCGGGCAACTGGGCGGCCCAGGGTCGCCCCACCGGCAAGACCCCCGTCGTCGGGGCCGTCGCCACCTTCAGCTACAACCACGTGGCCTACGTGCAGTCGGTGCCCGGCGACGGCACCGTGGTGCTCGAGGAATACAACTGGATGGGTTCGCACGCGTACCACACGCGCACGATCCCGATCAGCGAGGTCAAACTCTTCCTCTACCCGCCGACCTAACCGCACACGTTCGGTCCGCGTCGGGATAGCGGCTAAACTTTCCCGGTCAGCCTCTGTAGCTCAATGGAAGAGCAGTTCCGTCCTAAGGAAAGGGTTGGGGGTTCGAGTCCCTCCAGGGGCACCACGCGTCGAGGGTGCGCATCCGCTGATCTGAATCATTGCTAGCGTCGGGGAATGACGACTACACGCACCCGGTGGGCGATCCTGGGACCCGGCGACATCGGCGGCTGGTTCGCCCGAGCGTTGCCCCGCTCCGACTACGGCACCCTGCACGCCGTCGGAAGCACCAGCCCGGACCGGGCGGCGGAGTTCGCGGCGCTGCACGGCGCCCCCGTCACCGGTAGCTATGCAGAGCTTCTCGCTCGGGACGACATCGACGCCGTCTATGTCTCCACCGTGAACACCACGCACGCGGACCTCGCCATCGCCGCGCTGCGGGCCGGAAAGGCCGTGCTGTGCGAAAAGCCGGTGGCGCCCAGCGCGGCCGAGACCGAGCGGGTGTTGGCCGTGGCCGCGGAATGTGGGGTGCCGTTCGTCGAGGCCTACAAACACCGCTTCGGGCCCGTCGCCCGCGCCCTGGAGGGGCTCGTGGCCGACCGGGAGAGCGGATCCCCGCTGACGGTGGTCGCGTCGGGCGGATTCGCCGCCGGGCAGCGCTCCGGCCGACTGTTCGACCCTGCCCTGGCCGGCGGAGCCATCCTGGACATGGGCGGCTACCCGGTCGCGTTCGCGCTGGGGCTCGCCGCGGCCGCCGGCATTGACCCGGCTGACCTCAGCGTCACGGTCGCCACCGGACAGATCGGTGACACCGGCGTCGACGAGCACGCCACCGCCACCATCGCTGCCGCCGGGTTCTCCGCTGACGTGGCCTGCTCGATCGTCGCCGCACTGCCGAAATCAGCGCAGCTTGCCGGCGACTTCGGGGTCGTCGACCTCGCCGACGCGTTCGGCGACCGCACGGCCTCTGCGCGGTCGTTCATCGTGCGCAGCGGTGGCACCGAACGACTGGTGGAACTGCCGACGGTGGATCCGTTCGCCGCCGAGGCCGACTGCGTGTCGCTGGCGCTGCGCGACGGCCGCACCGAGGCACCGGAGATGCCCTGGGCGTACAGCCGCAGCATCGCCCGCCTGCTCGACCAGTGGCGGGCGGGCGTGGACGCGGCCGCACGCGGCTGACCGCATCCGCCGGTCGCGCCGGCACCCCGCCGCGATTCGCGGGTCAGGCGCCGCTTCGCGGGCGGCACGCCACCCGCGAAGCGGCGCACCACCCGCGCGGCGGCTCACCGCAGCCGGATGAGCATCAGGGCGAGCTGCTCGTCGCGAGCGCGGTCGAGGTCGCGGCGGGCGTCCACCGACTCCGGTGCGAGAACGGCCCGTTCACGGCGCCGGGCCGTGGCGGGGCGGCGACCCCAGCGGATCAGGGCCAGACCGAGGTGCATGGCGGCGCGATCCACCGGGCCAACGCGCCGCACGGGGTGCGGTGCGGGGGAGCCCAGGGGTTGAGGTGGGTGATCATGGCGCCCGATCGTGGGCGCCAGCTTGGTTGTCATGATGAGTGTCCTTGAGAAGGTTTGCGTGCCAGGCAGGCGCGACAAAAGCGCATCCGGGCACGCCGAATAAGGGGTGGCCGCGCGAAGCGGCGAGGATGCTGCGCGCGATTCGCGCGGCACGAGCGGGGTGAATGACCCTGGCCGCGAGCGCACGAGTGCGGATGCCGGCCTGGTCGGGCTTCGAGAGCGTCACCACCGTCTGGACCGGTGGGTTGCCTACTGGCCGATCAGGCGGTGAAGACGCCGACGAAGCCGGCGGTGGTACGGAATGCGAATGCAATCGTGGCTGTAATCACGCTGGGCTCCTTTCGTCGTATGGCGTAGGCATCACCGTAGTGGGGGTTGGGCGCGGCGCGCAACACCCCCAACCTGCCGGTTTCGCGGATGGACCCGGCTGGCTACTCTCGGAGTATGTGTCGGAACATTCATCAGCTTCACAATTTCGAACCTGCCGCCACCGACGATGAGGTGCACGCGGCCGCTCTGCAGTTCGTGCGCAAGATCAGCGGGTCGACGAAACCGTCGAAGGCCAACGAAGCGGCGTTCACCCGGGCGGTGGAGGAGATCGCCCACATTTCCCGCCACCTGCTGGAAGACCTCGTGACGAGCGCCCCGCCGAAGAATCGCGAGGTCGAGGCGGAGAAGGCCAAACAGCGTTCGGCGAAACGGTTCGCCGCGGCCTGACGGGTCAGTCGGAGTGCCCCAGGGCGTCGGCTGACGCCCTGGCGGCTCTGGCGCGCCTGCTGGACTCCTCTGCGGCGACACGCGCCGACGCGCGGGCCTCGGCGAGCGCTTTCTCGTCGTCGGCGACGCCCCGCAGCCCGGCCTGGGCCGTGTCCAGTTGTTCGCGCACCTCGGCGATCTCCGCCTCGAGGCTGGCCCGGCGCAATGCGAGCCGGTGCGCACGACGGTCGAGGGCCTCGTTCTCCGCGGCGGCGGTGTCCGCCTCCCGTTCGAGGCGGTCGGCCTGCAGCCTGGCCTCCTTGCGACGGCGCACCTCGGCCAGGTCGACCGGGGAAGGCGTGCTGCCGGTGGGGGACCCGCTCCGCGGGGATGCTCCGTGCCAGGGCTCCGGATCGGGCACCGCCACGGCGCCGGCCAGCTCGACCGCCCCGAAGCCCTCCGCTCGCAACGGCTTGACCAGCAGCCCGCTGGCGACGGCCGCGGCCGCCGCGGCATCCGTGGTGCCGGCCAGCAGGGTTTGCTCCACCTCGGCCAGCACGTTCGGGGTGGGCGGATGCCCCAGGCCGTCTGCGGCCTCCGCGCCCTGGCGGGTGAGCGCGGCCACCAACGTGCGCCGCTCACCGCCGATGCGCCGCAGGTCCTCCCGGTCCAGCTGCTCCTGCGCGGAGCGCATCCGCTCACCGAGCCGCAGGAGGGCGTCAAGCTCGTCGGCGCTCTGTCGGGCGAGAAGGTTGACCAGCCAGGCCGCAGGGGCGGGTTTCCGCAGCGCGGCGACCTGCGTCGCAAGCGGCGCATCCGTGGGTTTGAGTTCACGCACCCTGTTGTTGCGCGCGGCGGTGAACTCCTGCGGCTGCAGCCCGTACAGGTCCAGGGCAATCGCGGTGAGGGTGGCGGTCATGCACCCATCCTCGCCCGCGCGGGTCGCTGTCGCCACCGTTTCGGCTGCCGGTGTCAGCGCAGGCGCACCCCCGACGCCTTGAGTTCCAGCGCGGCCAGTGCGCGCATCACCCCGGCGTCACCCCGTCGCCAGGCGGAGACGGGGTCGGCATCGACGGCGGCCAGCACCGACAGCTTCTGATTCGTCAGGGCGCGGAGGGCCAGCATGTCCACCGTGACCCCCGCCCCGACCAGCCGCCTGGTCGTGGCCGCCCGACGGGTGAACCGCAGGCGCGGCACGAGCCAGAACAGCAGGATCGTCGCCACCGGCACGACCGCGATTCCCCAGCCCAGGCCGACCGCGAGGTTCAATACCGCCTCCTGCTGGCTGCGTCCGGCCGCCTCCAGGCTCGCGCCCGCCCCGCTGGCCGTCGCGAACGGTTCGCTGATCCCACCGCCGATGAGCGGTATCCCGTCGAGCCTGTCGCCGATGTCGCTCATGGTGCTGGCGAAGTCCGACCCGGCCGTCTGCATCTGCCGGCCGAACCGGGCCAGGTCGATCACCAGCGAATAGACGAACGCGCCGAGCGCCACCCACGCGGCGATGGCGGTGACGGCGAGCACGTCGACCGCGACCTGACGGGAACGCTGGGCGGGGAAGTCGGAGTAGAACTGCATGCCTTCACTATTCCGTACGCCGTGGCTACCCTGTTCGGCAACGCGGTCAGCACTGGCGCGGAGAGGCGGAGAATCTGATGACGACGGACGGACGAGGCCGCGTGATCGTGCGGGACGGGTCCTGGGGGTTCTTCTTCCTCCTGGCTTACATCGGAGCCGCCGTCTACTTCATCTCGGTATCCGACGGCTCCTTCTGGGCGGTGATCTTCGGCCTCCTCCAGGCGATCGTCTGGCCGGCCTACCTGGTCTACAACGCGCTGCTGCTGATGGGCGCCTGAGCGGCGGCGTTGGCGCGCCGGTGCCGCACGTGCTGTACGGCGCTGATCACAATGGCCACGGCCATCACCGAGTACAGCGACGCCGTGATCGGCGACGACACCAGGATGGCCAGGTCGCCCTCTGACACCGCCAGCGCCCGACGCAGCTCGGTTTCGGCCAGCGGGCCGAGGATGGCGGCGATGAGCACCGGGGCAAGCGGAATCGCGAACCGGCGCATCACGAAACCGAGCACGCCGATGCCCAGTAGTAACCAGAGGTCCTTCATCGAGGACGCGATCGCGTAGACGCCGAAGACCGAGAACACGGCCACACCGGCGTAGAGGTAGTGCTTGGGCACCAGCAGCAGCTTGGCCCACACGGCGGCGAACGGCAGGTTGATGATGAGCAGGAAGACCAGGCCGACGAACAGGCTGGCCAGTAGCGGCCAGACCAGGTCGGCGCTGCGCTCGAAGAGCAGCGGACCCGGCTGCATGCCGTACTGCTGGAACGCGGCGAGCATCATCGCCGCGGTCGCCGAGGTGGGCAGGCCGAGCGCGAGCAGGGCCCCCATCGCGGTGCCGGCGGTGGCGTTGCCGGCCGCCTCTGGGCCTGCGACGCCCTGGATGGCGCCCCTGGAGCCGAAGTCGGTGTCGCCGCGGCGTTTGGCCAGGCGCTTCTCTGTGCCGTAGGCGAGGAAGGTGGGCACCTCTGAGCCGCCCACCGGGATGGCGCCGAACGGCAGGCCGTAACCGGTGCCGCGCAGGAACGCCGGGAACGCGGCCGTGAACTCGCGCCAGCTGAGGTACGGCGAACCGCTGGCCTGGATGCTCATGGCCGGTCCTTCCCGGTGGATACGGGAAGCCACATGCAGAACCTCGCCCAGGGCAAGCAAACCCACGGTGACGACGATGATCGAGATCCCGTCGAGGAATTCCGGCATCCCCAGGGTGAACCGGGCCGCGCCGCTTGGACCGTCGATACCGACCATGGCCAGTGACAGGCCGATCGCCAGGGCGATCAGGCCGCGCACCACGGATTCCGCCACGACCGCGGAGATGGCCACGAACGCGAAGGCGGCCAGGGCGAAGTATTCCGCCGGACCGAACAGGGTGGCCAGCTTGACCAGGTAGGGGGAGAAGAACACCACCAGAGTGGTGGCGATCATCCCCCCGGTGAACGCGCCGATCGCCGCGGTGCCGAGGGCCTTGGACGCCCGACCGTCCTTGGCCATCCGGTGGCCCTCGAAAGTGGTGGCGATGGCGGAGGAATTGCCGGGGGTGTTGAGCAGGATGCCGGAGGTGGAGTCGCCGAACAGGCCGCCGAAGTAGATGCTCGCGAACATGATGAACGCGCCGGTCGGGTCCAGGCTGAATGTGACCGGCAGCAGCAGCGCCACGGCCATCGCCGAGCCCAGCCCCGGCAGCACGCCGACGGCGGTGCCGAGGATGGCGCCGATGAGCAGCCAGAGCAGGTTCATCGGGGTGAGGGCGACGGAGAAGCCCTCCAGCAGCAGGCCTAGTTGATCCATGAGAGCACTCCCGTGAGGATTCCGGAGGGAAGGTTGAGGCCGAGCCCGGCCGAGAAGGCCAGTTGGATGCACGACGAGAAGATGATGGCGACACCGATGTCGAAGACCGGACGGTTGCTGCCCAGGGCTCTGGCGATGGCCCAGAACAGCGCGGCCCCGGCCAGCAGCCAGCCGAGTGGTTGCAGGATCAGGGTGAAGCCGACCAGGGCGCCGAAGACGGTGCCGGTGGTGCGCCAGTCGGTGGCGCCGATGCGCTTCTTGGTGGTCGGGTGCACCGACGAGCGCACGACCCGGATCTCCGAGGTGGTGTCGATGTCGCCGAGGTCGGTGAGGAGGTCGGAGGACAGGCCGACGTTGCTGTCACCGTCGATGGTGCGGGGCGCACGGATCACCTGCACCGCCAGCAGCACCGCCAGGGTGTACAGCAGGCCGGCGACGATGGTCGGGAAGAACTGCGGCCCAGGCGTGCCGGAGCCCTCCGGAACCGCCATGGTCACGGTGCCCACGGTGAGGAACACGGCCAGGCCGAGCACCAGCACCGATACGATCAGTTCGCTGCGCCCGGTGAACCAGCTCGCCGGTTTCGCCTCGACGGGCGGGTGGGTCAGTGCGGTCGTCATAGTCCGAGCTCCTTGATGATGGCGGCCACCCGCACGGTTTCCTCTGCGACGAAGTCGTCGAGTTCCGCCCCGGTGGAGAAGCTGTCGCTCCACCGGTTGCGAGTCATGGCGTCCTCCCAGTCGGCCGTGGCGTGCATCTCGGTCACGATGGCCACGAGCTCCTCGCGGGTGTCGTCGCTGATGCCCGCGGGGGCGACGTAGCCGCGCCAGTTGGACATCTCCACGTCCAGGCCCGATTCGATGAAGGTGGGCACGTCGATGCCGTCGACGGGTTCCGCCGCCGAGGTGCCCAGGGCACGGATGGTGCCGGCCTCGATCTGGTCGCTGAACTCGTTGTAGCCGGAGATGCCCGCCGCCGCCGTGTTGGACAGCACCGAGGTGAGCACCTCGCCGCCACCTGAGTACGCGACGTAGTTCACCTGCTGCGGGTCGAAGCCGATCTCCTGGGCGAGCAGGCCGCTGAGGAGGTGGTCGATGCCGCCGAGCGACCCGCCCGCGATGGCGTGACCGCCCGGGTCGGCGGCCCAGCCGGCGGCGAAGTCCTCGATGGTCTCGTATGGCGAGTCCGCGGGGACCACGAGCACGTTGTAGTCGTCGGCGACCCTCGCGATCAGTGTGACATCATCCAGCGTGGTCTGGGTGTCGGCCAGCTCGATGGCGCCGAGCATGACGGCTCCGGTGATCATCAGCACGTCTTCCCTGCCGTCCATCTGGCCGAGCTGGTTGAGGCCGATGGTTCCGCCGGCTCCGGGCACATTCACC
Organism: Cryobacterium inferilacus; assembly: GCF_019599185.1. GTDB lineage: Bacteria > Actinomycetota > Actinomycetes > Actinomycetales > Microbacteriaceae > Cryobacterium > Cryobacterium inferilacus. The sequence continues at coordinate 106,259 of NZ_JAIEUL010000009.1, forward strand.
ACCCGGGCCGTGTTCACCACCCCGTTGACCCGCATGGCCTGTTGCGACTCCCTGGCGAAGCCGTCCCAGCCGCCGCCAGGCGCGGCCGGGGCGATCAGGGTGAGCTTGCTGCGGGCGGTGGCGGTGCCACCGGAGGAACTGGCATTTGCTGTCGCGGCGACGAAGAACACCGCGGTCACGGCTGCGAAGGCAACCGTGAGAATCGCTTTTTTCATGCGCGAAACCCTTTCTAACAGCGACGTCGTTGTAGCCGCGGAAGTTGCTCTACCATTGCAGGACGTCGATGAGGATTCGTCCGTATCGGCCTTTCTGCTCTTTGATGCACATGACATGCTGCAGCCATCGATCGACGACACCGAGGTCTGGAGACACATGCCGGGCACGTCGTGGATGCTCCGCCGTGGTTCGCTGCTGTTGTTGCAGGTGCTCATCGTGTCGCTGTGCGTCTGCCTCACCACCCTGGTGGCCGTGCGGGTGCAGGAGGCGAACCTGCGCTCCGCGACGGTGGAACGGGTGACCGACGTGGCGGAGAGCCTCGCCACGCTGCCGGCCGTGACCGAGGGAATCGGCGACCCCGATGACACGGCCGTGCTCCAGCCGCTCGCCGAGTTGGTGCGGCAGGCATCCGGGGTGGACTACGTGGTGATCACCGACGCCGACGGCCTGCGCATCACGCATCCGAACCCGAGTCTGGTGGGGTTGCCGGTGTCCACCGATCCCACCGCCGTGCTGCGCGGGGAGACCTTCGTGGGCACAGAGGAGGGCACCCTGGGTCGCACCCTGCGCGCCAAGGTGCCGGTGTTCGCGGACGGCGTGGTGATCGGAGCCGCGTCGGTGGGTCTGCTGGAGCGGCACATCAGTGACGACCTCGACCGTGCCATCGGCCAGCTCGCCCCGTGGGCGCTCGGCTCCCTCGTGGTGGGGTTCATCGCCGCCACCGCGGTTGACCTGGCCGTGCGGCGCCGCGTGGCCAGGCTTGAAACCGAGCTGCGCGAACTCGATGTGCAACGCCGGCTGGCCACGGTGTTGCGCGAGCAGACCCACGAATTCACCAATCGGCTGCACGTGCTCTATGGGCTCGTCGAGGCCGACGCGCGCCGCGAGGCGCTCGATTTCATCGGCACCATCGTGCCGGTGAGCGTGGGTACAGACCCCCTCGTCGACGACCCCCGGCTGGCGGCCGTGCTGGCCGCGCACGCCGCGGAGCTGTCCGGCGGCGGCGGTGCGCTCCGGCTCGTCGACGGTTCGAGGGTGCTGCCTGGCCGGGTGAGTGATGCCGCCCTCACCGTGACGGCGAACCTGCTGGCCAACGCGGTCGAGGCCACGGATGCCCGCGGCCGGGTGGACGTGCTCGTCACCGCCGATGACACCGGGTTCTCGGTCACGGTCTGCGACGACGGCCCCGGCCTCGATCTGGCCCAGCGTGGCCGGTTGTTCGAACGCGGCTTCAGCACCAAACAACGGGCGCGGCGCGGCGGGGTGGAGATCCCACGCGGCGTGGGGCTGGCCCTGGTCCGCGACCTGGTGCGTCGCTCCGGCGGGCTGCTCGACGTCGGCCAGTCCCCGTCCGGCGGCGCCCGCTTCTCGGTGACTCTGCCCGGCCAGGGGACGGTGGTGTCGTGAGGGCGCCGGGAACGATCCGCACGCTCGTCGTCGACGACGACGCATCCGTCTGCGGCCTGCACGTGCGCTACCTGACCGCCCTGGCCGGCTTCACCGTGGTCGGCACGGCGGCCACTGGCGCCGAAGCGGTGGACTTTGTGGCCGCCACCGAGGTCGACCTGGTGCTGCTGGACATGCACCTGCCCGACTTCAGCGGGATCGAGGTGCTGCACCGGTTGCGCTCACTCAGCCACGAGGAACTGGCCGTGATCGTGGTGACGTCGGCCAACGAGGCCGTCACCGTGCGGCAGGCGGCCGCGGCTGCGGTGGCGGACTACCTGGTCAAACCGTTCTCCCGGTCGGTGTTCGAGCTGCGGCTGACGGCGTATCGGGCCGCCAGCGCCGCCGCCGCGGCCAGCCCCGGCGGTGCGGGGGCGCTGCGACAGACGGAGATCGACGGCCTGCTGCGACCGGCGCGGTCGGCACAGACCGTGCCGACGGTAACCGGGCCAGTGGCGCCCATCGCCCGCCTGCCGAAGGGACTGGCCGCACCCACCGTGGCCAGGGTGTTGCAGGTGCTGCGCGACCGGGAGGTGAGCAGCGCCACCGATGTGGCCGGCGCCTGCGGACTGGCCAGGGGCACGGCCCGGCGGTACCTGGAGTACCTGCGGCTCTCCGGGCAGGCGATCGTCACACACCGGTACGGCGTGCGCGGCCGGCCGGAGCTGCTCTACAGCGTCGCACCGGGATAGCCGCGGCTCAGGCGGCGCGACGCCCGCCGGCGGACTGCGCGGCCCAGAGCGCGATGCTGTCCCTGGAGTGCGCCGGCGCACGGTCGACGGTGACGGGCAGGTCGGCCGGCCCGTGTACCCCGGCGGGCACGGCCACGACCGTTGCGGTCATGACGATGGGGCGGAGCGTGCGTTGGGCGGGGGGAGTGCGAAGGATGGTGGTCATGACGAGTCCTCTCGGCCGGCGGCCCCGAGCGCGTTCGCGGCCGGTGATCCCATCGTCCCGGCCGGAGGTGCTCGGGGCATCCTCCCGATGGATGAACTCGTCTACGGCGGACGGCGTACCTGTGCCGTCGGGAGGCCGGGCCACGCGGTACGCCAGGCCCGGCCGCTCCGGTTACAGCTGGATGATCACGGCGATGACGGCGGCCAGCGCCAGCCCGCCGAAGAGAACACCGTAGAACCAGGTCATGAAGTTGGCCTTCCTGGCCGATACCTGCGCGCCGGCCTCCTGCAGGGCGGGCGGCCAGGCCTTGAGCACGTTCACGCCCGAGGCGTACTGGCCGACCAGGATGCCGGTTCCCGCGAGCTGGCCCAGCACGGAACCGGCGAGCACGCCCGCACCCGCCACGCCGACGCCGGTCGCGGACAGGTCCATTCCCCGTGCCGCAGCGCCGAGTTGTTCCTGCTGCTTCGGACTGAACGGCTTGGACATCGCGCCGGCGGTGCCGACGAAGTCGTAGCGGGTGTCGGCCGCGGTGATCGTCAGGGTTCCCCACCCGCTGAAGACCGCGGAAATGGCCGTGACGGCCTCGTCGAACACGGTGCCGCTGTCGGTGACGAAGGACACCCGGCCGTTGGCGAGGGTGAGGATCCCCGGCGGGCACAGCCAGCCGAAGAACTTGCTCTTGCGCCAGTACATGCCGGACGCGAGCGTGAGAGCAGCGGCCGGAACGGCGGCTGGTTGTGCGGATCCCCCGGGTGATGGCACGGAGGCGGGCTGTGAGAAGTCCTGGTTCTGTTCCATGACCGTGAGCCTAGCGGGCGGCGTTCGCCGGACCGGCTCAGCGCGGGGGAGCGATATCCCTGATCAGCTGCGGGACTGCAGGAAAACCATGATGAGGGTGCCCGCGCCGTAGAGCAGCAGCTTGCCGCGGTAGCCGGCCCACCAGGAGCGCGGCGCCGGCTGTTCGTCGTCCGTCGCGGCATCCGTACCGTCGGCGGAATCGGGGGCGAGCGGAGTGCCGTCGGCATCGGAGCGGGCCGCGGGGCGACCGGCGGAAGCGGCGTGCAGCGGGCGAGAGCCGAGGCGCTCGAACGGACGCGCGAGAAACGCCGGGATCTCGATCCGGTCGAACTCGTCGCCCGGCTTGTCGTTCTTGTTCTCAGTCATCCGTATTTTCTCCCCTCCCTCTGATTGTACGCAAATATCCTGATCGGCCTGCCGCACCGTCGCCACCGCGAACCCCACCGCCGGTAGGGGGAGCCGGTCAGGAGCGGCCGGGCAGGAGGTCGGCGATGGTCGCCACGGCGTCCTGGAAGACCTCAGGGCGGGCCCGGGAGTAATTCAGCCGCAGGAACGAGCCGGTCGGTTCGGCGGGGAACCAGTCGTCGCCGGGGGAGACGAGCACCCCGGCCGCGCGACCCCGGCGGGCGAGGTCGCGCATGTCGACGCCGTCGGCCAGCCGCAGCCAGAGGTTGAGGCCGCCCCGGGGAACCAGCTCGAGGGCATCCGCGCCCAACTGGCCGCGCACCTGCCTGGCCAGCTCGTCACGTCGGGCACGTAGCGAGGACCGCAGCCGGCCGAGGTGGCTGCGCCAGCCCGGATCGGTGAGCACATCGACGGCGGCGGCCTGCAGGATGCCGCTGACGTACAGGTCATCCACGGTGCGGTCGGCCTGGATGCGTGCCAGCGCCGGTCCGCGGGCAACGACCGCGCCCACCCGGATGGCGGGGGATACGCTCTTGGTGAGCGAGCGCACGTAGACGACGTGGCCGTCGGCGTCGTCGGCCGCCAACGGGAAGACGTCGGCGTCGATGCCGAAGTCGTGCGCCCAGTCGTCTTCGATGAGGTACCCGCCGCGCGCCCGGATGACCGCGAGAACCCCGGCGCGGTCGGCGCTGTCCCACAGCGCCCCGGTGGGATTGGCGAAGTGCGGTTGCGCGTAGAACAGCCGGGCCCCGCTGGCGCCGAGGGCGTCGTCGAGGTCGCCTGCGGAGGGGGCAGAGGCGCCCCGAGCGATCGGCACCACGCGTAGCCCGGCCTGGCGGGCCGCCGCCATGGCGCCCCAGTAGGTGGGGGACTCCATCACGATGGCGTCGCCCGGTGCGGCCAGGGCGCGGAAGACCGACGACAGCGCGCTCTGGCCGCCGGGGGTGATCACGACGTCGTCCGCGGTGGGCGGGGCGACACCGGATGCGCCGGCGGGCGCCAGCTCGGCGGCGAACCAGGTGAGCAACTCCGGCAGCCCGGCCAGCGGAGCGCGTTCGACGGCGGCGCCGGTGCGGGCCGCCCGCACCAGGGCCGATCGCACCAGCCGGGTGGGCAGCAGTTCCTCGGCCGGGTAGCCGGAGTGCAGCGAGATCACGCCGGGGCCGGCCTCGGCCATCGCGGCGCCGATCGCGTCGGCGCCCGTGCGAGCCGTGCCCAGCGCGGTGGTCTGCCAGCCGAAGTCGGCACGGTGCACCCCGTGCCGGCGGGCCACAAAACTGCCGGAGCCCGGCCTGGTCTCGACCAGGCCCTCGAGCACGAGCCGGTGCAGGGCGCGCTGCACGGTGAGCGGGCTGGCCGCGTGCTCGAGCACGAGGGTGCGGGTGGACGGCAGCCTCTCGCCCGCCGGCCGGGTGGCGGCCAGGTGACGCAGCCGTCGTTCGATGGCGAGGTGCGCGGATTCGCCGGCGTCCATCCTGGTGCTATCCTCTGTCATGAAACTAGACAATAGCGCTATCGCAGCCTCGTCGCCAGTGCTATCCGGTCAGGACGCGGCGCCCGTGACCCGTGCGACCGGGCCAGCGATCACGGCACGGCCTGGCTCCGCGTCATCCGCCGCCGGGCTGGTCTTCGGCTTTCTCGGGGTGCTCGCGTTCTCGTTCACGCTGCCGCTCACCCGGGTGGCGGTGAGCCAGCTCGACCCGTTGTTCGTCGGTGCCGGCCGCGCGGTCGTGGCCGGTGTTCTGGCGGTCCTGGTGCTCGCTCTGCTGCGGCAACGGTGGCCGCGCGGGTCCCAGTGGGCGCGCCTGGCCGTGGTGGCGGTCGGTGTCATCGCCGGGTTCCCGATCCTCACCTCGTATGCCCTGCAGACCGTGCCGGCCGCGCACGGCGCCGTCGTGATCGCGCTGCTGCCGGCCGCCACCGCCGTGGTCGCGGTGGTGCGGGCGAAGGAGCGGCCCTCGCTGGGCTTCTGGCTGGCCGGCGGTTTCGGGGTGGCTGCCGTGATCGGTTTTGTGGCGGTGAGCGCGGACGGCCTCGACGGCCTGCACCCGGCCGACCTGCTGCTGGTGGGTGCCGTGGCGCTCGCCGCGATCGGCTACGGCGAGGGTGCGCTGCTCTCCCGCGAGCTGGGCTCCTGGCAGACCATCTGCTGGGCGTTGATCGTGGCGCTGCCGGTGATGGTGCCGCTGATGCTTGCCGGGCTCGGTTCGGGCTGGCCGGTGGCGGAGGCGCCGGCCTGGTTGGCGTTCGCCTATCTCGCCGGGGTGAGCATGTTCCTGGGCTTCTTCGCCTGGTACCGGGGCCTGGCAATCGGGCCGATCGCCCGGGTGAGCCAGATCCAGCTGGTGCAACCGGTGCTCACGATCGTGTGGGCGACCCTGCTCCTGGGCGAGCGGCTGGACCTTGTGGTGCTCATCGGCGCAGGGGCGGTGATCCTCTGCGCGGCGACGGCCGTGCGCGCCCGCATCCGCTGACCGGACCCGGCAGCGGAGATGGGCGGCGGAGATGGGGCGGATGTGCCCGTGTGACGGTCGTTCACCCACCGGTTACCTGTTCGTTCTAGGCTGTCGCCATCGCGGACCCTCGCGAGACCGGACAGGAGCGTGCGTGACCCCGATCCACCCCGAGCAGCAGCCTCGCTCCGCCGATTCGACCGCCACCCTGCCCCACGAGCAAGCCGTATTGGATGCCGGTCATCTGGTGCACCCGGAGCGCTCCCTGGTCGACATCCTGCTCGCCACCGCAGAGGAACACCCCACCGCGCTCGCCCTCGAGGACGCCGCGGGGGCCCTGAGCTACCGGCGGCTGGTGCGGCTGGTCAACGACCAGGCCGTGAAGCTGAGCCGGGCCGGTGTGCGCCGCGGCGACACCGTGGGCATCCGCATCCCGTCCGGCAGCCGGGACCTGTACCTGTCGATCCTCGCCACCCTCACCGTGGGCGCCGCCTACGTGCCCGTCGACGCGGACGACCCCGAGGAACGCGCCCGGCTGGTCTTCGGCGAAGCCAGGGTGGTGGGCGTGATCGGCGCCGGCGGCCGCTTCACCGTGCGCGACGGCCTGGACGCCGGGGTGCTCACCGAGCGGCCCCTGGCCGCGGAAGAGGACCCGTCACTGGCGCACTGGGGCGAACCGATGCCCAGCCCGGACGACGACGCCTGGATCATCTTCACCTCCGGCTCCACCGGCGTGCCCAAGGGCGTCGCCGTCACCCACCGCTCCGCCGCCGCGTTCGTCGACGCAGAGGCCGGCCTGTTCCTGGCCGAAGAACCGATCATCCCCGGCGACCGGGTGCTGGCCGGACTGTCGGTGGCGTTCGACGCCTCCTGCGAAGAGATGTGGCTGGCCTGGCGCAACGGCGCCTGCCTGGTGCCCGCTCCGCGCTCGCTGGTGCGCAGCGGCGCCGACCTCGGCCCCTGGCTGATCGCGCACGGCATCACCGTGGTCTCCACAGTGCCCACCCTGGCCGGGTTGTGGCCGGAGGAGGCGCTGGAGAATGTGCGCCTGGTGATCTTCGGGGGCGAGGCCTGCCCGCCGGAACTCGCCGCCAGGATCAGCGCCCGCGGCCGCGAGGTCTGGAACACCTACGGCCCCACCGAGGCCACCGTCGTGGCCTGCGGCGCCCTGCTCGACGGCAGCGATCCCGTGCGGATCGGCCTGCCGCTGGACGGCTGGAGACTGGCCGTGGTCGACGCCACCGGCGCCAGGGTCGGCGCCGGCGAGACCGGAGAGCTCATCATCGGCGGGGTCGGCCTGGCCCGCTACCTCGACCCGGCCCAGGACGCCGTGAAGTACGCCCCGCACGACGGTCTCGGCTGGGATCGGGCCTACCGCAGCGGCGACCTGGTGCGCTTCGAGAACGCCGGGCTGGTCTTCGTCGGCCGCGCAGACGACCAGATCAAACTCGGCGGCCGACGCATCGAGCTCGGCGAGATCGACGCCGCGCTGCAGGCCCTGCCCGGTGTGGCCGGTGCCGCCGCCGTCGTGCAGACCACCCCGGCCGGCAACCAGGTGCTCGTGGGCTACCTCTCCCTGGCCGACCCGGCCGCCGCCCTCGACCTGACCATCGCCGCCGAAGCCCTGCGCACCGCCCTGCCGGCCGCGCTCGTTCCGCTGCTCACCGTGGTGCCCACCATCCCCACCCGCACCTCCGGCAAGGTCGACAGGGCCGCCCTGCCCTGGCCGCTGGCCACCTCGGGCGACGCCACCGGCACGGATGCGCTCAGCGGCACCGCCGCCTGGCTCGCCGACCACTGGGCCGCGATCCTCGGCGTGCCTGTCGTCGACGCCGACAGCGACTTCTTCGCCTACGGCGGCGGCTCGCTCTCGGCCGCCCAGTTCGTCTCCGCGATCCGCGAGCGCCACCCGGACACCCGGATCAGCGACATCTACGACCACCCGCGCATCGGCTCGCTCGCCGACGAACTCGACAGCCGCACCCCACCCGTGACCAGGGCCACCCGCCGGGTGCTGCCCGTCCCGGTCAGGGCCGGGCTGCTGCAGAGTGTGCTCAGCGTGCCGCTGCACCTGCTCGTCGGCGCCCGCTGGCTGGTCTATCTGATGGCGGCCAACAACGTGCTCGCCGCCGCCGGTGCATCCTTCGCCCCGACGGTGTCGTGGTGGCTGGTGCTGGCCGGGTTCATCCTGCTGGTCACGCCGCTGGGCAAGATGACCCTCTCGGTGACCGCCGCCCGGCTGCTGTTGCGGGGGGTGAAACCGGGCAACTACCCGCGCGGCGGGTCGGTGCACCTTCGGCTCTGGCTGGCTGAGCAGGTGGCGCACTTCGTCGACGCCGCCAGCCTGGCCGGGGCGCCGTGGATCAGCTACTACGCCAGGCTGCTCGGCGCCCGGATCGAACCCGGCGTCGACCTGCACTCTGTGCCGCCGGTCACCGGGATGCTCTCCATCGGCGCCCGCGCCGCCGTGGAACCCGAGGTGGACCTGGCCGGCTACTGGCTCGACGGCGACACCCTCAGGCTCGGCCGGGTGCGCATCGGCGCCGACGCCGTGATCGAGTCGCGCAGCACCCTGCTCGGCGGCACGAAGATCGGCGCGGGCAGCGAGATCGAACCCGGTTCAGCCGTCTCAGGTCGGGTGCCAGCCGGGGAACGTTGGGCCGGTTCGCCCGCAGCGCGGGTCGGGTCCGCCCGGCACGCCTGGCCCCAGGAACGCCCGGCGAACCCCCGCCGCTGGCTGTTCGCCTACGGTGCAGGGTCGCTCGCGCTCACCGCCATCCCGGCGGCCGCCGTGCTCGTCGGCCTCGTCATCGTCGGTCTGGCCGTCGGCGATGCCGGCACGCTCGGCGCCGCAGTGGCCCGTGCCGCCGCCGCCGTGCCCCTGGCCGTGCTCGCCGCCGGGCTGGTCTACGCCGGCGCCGTGATCGGTGCGGTGCGGCTGCTGGCGATCCGCCTCACCGAGGGGCACGTGCCGGTGCGCAGCCGCGTGGGCTGGCAGGTGTGGATGACCGAGCGCCTGCTCGACGGTGCCCGCACCCTGCTGTTCCCCGTGTACGCCAGCCTGCTCACCCCGGTCTGGCTGCGCCTGCTCGGCGCCAAGGTGGGGCCGGGTGTCGAGGCCTCCACCGTGCTGCTGGTGCCCTCGCTCACCACCATCGCCCCTGGTGCGTTCCTCGCCGACGACACCATGGTCGCCTGCTACGAACTCGGCGGCGGCTGGATGCGCATCGGCCGCGCCAAGATCGGCCGGCGGGCGTTCCTGGGCAACAGTGGCATCGCCGGCCCCGGCCGCACCGTGCCGAGGGACGGCCTCGTGGCCGTGCTCTCCTCCACACCGCGGAAGGCCAAGCGCGGGTCGTCCTGGCTGGGCAACCCGCCCACGCGGCTGCGCCGCCGGGTCACCGACATCGACGAGGCCCGCACCTTCCACCCGCCGGCCCGGCTGGTGCTGGCCAGGTCGCTCTGGGAGGTGCTGCGACTGGTGCCCGTCTTCGTGTCCGCGTGGATCGCGCTCGGGGTGCTGGCCGCGCTCGAGGCGCTCTGGTTGTGGGCCGGCCCCGGCGTCGCTCTGCTGCTCGCGGGGGTGGTGCTCATGGCCGCCGGCGTCGTCGGGGCCGGGGTGACCACGGCCGCCAAGTGGCTGCTGGTGGGGCGCATCCGGGCGTTGGAGCATCCGCTCTGGTCGTCGTTCATCTGGCGCAACGAGGTATCGGACACCTTCGTGGAGATGGTCGCCAGGCCGTGGTTCGCGCAGAACGCGGCTGGCACTCCGGCGCTGGCGTTCTGGTTGCGCTCGCTGGGCGCCCGGATCGGGCGCGGGGTGTGGTGCGAGTCGTACTGGCTGCCAGAGGCCGACCTGGTCACCCTCGAGGCGGGCAGCAGCGTGAACAGAGGCTGTGTCGTGCAGACGCACCTGTTCCACGACCGGATCATGCAACTGGACACCGTGCACCTGGGCGCCGGCAGCACCCTCGGGCCCAACAGCGTGATCCTGCCGGCGGCCCGGATCGACGAGAACGCCTCTGTGGGGCCGGGGTCGCTGGTGATGCGGGGCGAGCGGGTGCCGACGGGGTCGCTGTGGTCTGGAAACCCGATTGCGCCGTGGCACCGGCCGCCGTGGAAGACTTGACCCCTTATGTTGCAGCCTCCCACCCCCGTGCACGGGTCCGCGTCCGCGAATGATCCCTACCTGCCCGCCAGCGGCAACGGCGGCTATACGGCGCTGCACTACGACCTGCACCTGGACTACCGGGTGGCGACGAACCGGCTGACGGCCACGGCCACGATCACCGCGCGGGCACTGGCGCCGCTGGACCGGTTCAGTCTCGACCTGGCCGCGCTGACCGTGGAGAAGGTCACCGTGAACGGCGTCGTGGCCGCCAAGGCCGTGCACTCGGCCCGGAAGCTCGTGATCACGCCCGCGGCGCCGCTGGCCGCCGACGAGTCCTTCGAGGTGACGGTGCGCTACCGCGGGGCGCCGCGTCCGGTGCGCAGCCACTGGGGCGAGGTGGGCTGGGAGGAACTCACCGACGGGGTACTCGTCGCCGGCCAGCCGAGCGGTGCACCGTCCTGGTTCCCCTGCAACGACCACCCCAGCGACAAGGCCACCTTCCGCATCCAGGTCACCTGCGAGGCACCGTACACGGTGGTGAGCAACGGGCCGGTTGTGGCCAGGAGCACCCGCTCCGGCCGCACCAGCTGGACCTTCGACGTGGCGGAGCCGATGGCGGCCTACCTGGCCAGCGTGCAAATCGGTCGCTACCGCCGGCACGACATCGCCGCGACGCCGGTGGCGCACAGCCTGTTCTTCCCGCCAGCCCTGGCCAGGCAGGTGGCCGTGGACTTCGCCAGGCTGGGCGAGATGATCGACGTGTTCAGTGACGCCTTCGGTCCGTACCCGTTCCCCGGCTACGCCGTCGTCGTCACCGATGACGAGCTGGAGATCCCGCTGGAAGCACACGGCCTCGCCGTCTTCGGCCGCAACCACGTCGACGGCCTGCACGGCAGCGACCGGCTGATCGCCCACGAGCTGGCGCACCAGTGGTTCGGCAACAGTCTCACCCTCACCCGCTGGGCCGACATCTGGCTGCACGAGGGCTTCGCCTGCTACGCGGAGTGGATCTGGGCCGAGGTCAGCGGCGGCCTCAGTGCACAGGAGTGCGCCGTGCTGCACCGTGCCGAGCTGGACACCCTGCCCAAGAACCTCGTGGTGGGCGATCCCGGCCCGCACGACATGTTCGACGACCGGGTCTACAAGCGCGGGGCGCTGGCCCTGCACGCCGTGCGTCGGGAGATCGGCGACGAGGCGTTCTTCACCGCGCTGCGCGCATACACCCGCACCCACCGGTACGGCCACGTCACCCCGGCGGACCTGCTCGGCACGTTCAACGTCGCCTCCGGCACCCGGGTGGCCGAGAAGATCGTGGCCCGCTGGGTGTCGAGCAAGAGCCTGCCGCAGCTGTAGCGGCGCCCAGGCGAGTTGCCGCAGAGGCACCATTCACCCAGCCCGAAAGGGGTGTTGGCGGCACCTCGGTGAAGCGGGCGCGCATACTCGCGGCTACCGCGGTGGGGCAGCAATCCGGTGCACGCGGGGCCGGTCGGCGCACAGGACGGCGACAGTGGCGACCGCCCCCACAGGTGCGGGCGCCGGCAGCAGGTGCAGCGCGGTCACCGGGAACGGGGCGGACGGCCACCCGGCCAGGCGTACGGGTGCGCCGGCACCGTCGAGCACGACGGTGAGGTCGCGCGGATCGACCCGGAGACCCACCCCGGCGGCCTTGAGCACGGCCTCCTTGGCGGTCCACAGCGCGGCCAGGGCGGCCGGCGCCCGGCCGGGGTCGAGGGCGGAGAATGCATCCGTCTCGGCGGGGGAGAGCAGCACGTCGGCGACGGGCGCCCGGGTGAGTTCGGCGATCGACTCGATGTCGATGCCCACCGGTCCGGCTGCGGTGACCGCCAGGGCCAGCTTCCCGGCGGCGCGGGCGAGGCTCACGTGCACGGCGAGGGCGGGGACGGCCGCGCCGGAGAACACGACCTCAAGAGGCCCGTGGCCGGCCTCGCCGCAGTGCGGGCAGACCTGGTGCAGGGTGACGGATGCCGGATCCACGCCGGTCAGCCGGGCCACGAGGGCGGCCAGCCGGCGGTGGTCGCCGGCAGCGGTTTCTGCCCGGTCGCCCAGAGAAACGACCACGGTGCGCAAGAGGTTGACGCCCCGAAGGTCATCGGCGGGGGTTGCGGGCACGCCATCACCCTAGCGCCGCCGCCCGGCAGTCAGCGCGAGTGCGCGGCTCTTGTTCGGGGCAACCGCCGGTGCCAGAATCGACGTAACCGGCCCCCGGTGTATCGCCCCGGGCTGGCGCGTGGTTGGCGCAGTTGGTGAGGTCGTCATGAAGAGATTCGAAGGCGTGGCGAAGCCCTCGACACTGGCGGCCGGTGCGGCGTTCCTCCTCGGCGGCATCCTCGACCTGGTCGTGCGACTGTCGGCGGATGCCGTCAGTCGGGTGGTGCAGACCCCGCTCTACGCGGTGCGCTCGATGGCTCTGCTCGGCGGTGCCCTGCTGCTGATCCTCGCGTTGGTGGCGATCTACGAGCGCCACGCCCGGCTGATCGGGCCGTTCGGGTTCTCCGCCGCGATCGTCGCCGGGACCGGCACCATCCTGATCAGCGGACTGTTCTGGGCGGAGGCGTTCCTCTTTCCCACCCTGGGCCGGGTCGCTCCCGGCCTCCTCGACGGCACCGACAGGCCCGGCTCCTTCTCCTTCGGTCTGCTGCTCACCGCGGCGGTGTTCGGGGTCGGCTGGATCCTGCTGGGCAGCGCCATCCTGCGCGCCCGGGTGTATCGGGTGCTCCCGGCGGTGTTGATCATCCTCGGTGGCGGCGTGTCCCTGATCCCGACCACCGCGGTGGGCCTGGCCGTGCTCGGTGCGGGGCTGGTGCTGCTCGCGTTCAGCCCCACCTACCGCAAGCACGTAGGGCCGCAGCGGCACTGACCCGCGCCGTTGCGCGGTGCGCACATCCGCCGGTGGCACACTAGGACGGCGAGTGAGGAGCAGCCGTGGCGCTGATTGATGACGCGATCTATGTGGAGGGCCGCCGGGTGGCGACCCCGGAGACGTTGCAGGACGTTTTCACCGTGCTCAAGGAGAAACAGGGTTTCGCCTGGATCGGGCTGTACCGGCCGACCGACGACGAGATCCGCAGTGTCGCCGACGAGTTCGGCCTGCACCATCTCGCCATCGAAGACGCCCTCAAGGGCCACCAACGCGCCAAGATCGAACGGTTCGCCGACACCCTCTTCCTGGTGCTGCGCCCGGCCAGGTACATCGACGCCGACGAGCGGGTGGAGTTCGGTGAACTGCACGTTTTTGTCGGCCCGGACTTCGTCGTCACCATCCGCCACGCCGAATCACCCGACCTCGCCTCGGTACGCCGGCGCCTCGAAGGCACCCCCGATCTGCTCGCCTTCGGCCCGCAGGCCGTGCTCTACGCCATCCTCGACCAGGTCATCGACGAGTACGCGCCGGTCGTGGCGGGCCTGGAGAACGACATCGACGAGATCGAGGACCAACTCTTCGACGGCGACCAGGCCGTGTCCAGACGCATCTACGCGCTCTCCCGCGAGGTCATCGAATTCCAACGCGCCACCCAGCCGCTGATCGGCATGCTCGAATCGCTGCAGGAGGCCTTCGAGAAGCACCACGTTGACGTGGAGCTGCACCGGCACCTGCGCGATGTGCTCGACCACACCATCCGGGTCGTCGAACGGGTCGACGCGTTCCGGCAGCTGCTGCAGAACGCTCTGACCGTGCACAGCACCCTCGTCGCGCAGCGGCAGAACGACGAGACCCGGCGGCTCAGTGAGACCGGACTGGCGCAGAGCGAGGAGGTGAAGAAGATCTCCAGTTGGGCGGCGATCCTGTTCGCCCCCACCCTGGTCGGCACGATCTACGGCATGAACTTCCGGTTCATGCCCGAACTGGACTGGCCACTGGGCTACCCGTTCGCGATCAGCTTGATGTTCGCGATGGGGTTCGGCCTGTACGCGGCGTTCAAGCGCAAGGGCTGGCTCTAAGCCGCCGTCGGCCGCCAAAACCCACAAGAAACCTGCGAATGCGCGAAAAACCCGGGTGGCCTAACCGAGAACCGCCCGCCCAAGAAATAGGGTATGGGTGTGTGGCGCCTCGATAAAAAACCAGAAGATGACGATTTCACGTCGGAGTACACCGACGCGCCGTCAGCCGGCTCGCGATATGCAACCTCCCCGGACTCGGTGAGTCTGGGTGACCCGGCGCTCATCGCCGGCAACATCGCCGAGCCCACCTGGCAGCGCTGGCGTGACGAACTCGCCGCCGTCGGCGGGCACTCACCCCTGTTGCATTTCGGCGACAGCCCGCGCTCCCGCATCGAACTCTCCGCCACCCACCCTGGCGGTCTGCCCCAGTTCATCACCGGCAAGACCACCCTGCTGTCGAACCTGATCCGCGACGAGCTGGCGCTGCGTAACGCCCGCCTGGCCGCGAACGAGATCACCCAGAAGGGCATCGAGCTGCGCTCCATGCGCGGCATCGAATCGGTGCACCTCGCTATCGGCCTGGCCCAGTGGCGCCACGGCGACGTGGACTTCACCGCGCCGGTGCTGCTGCGCCCGCTGGCCATCCGTCGTTACGGCCGCGACTTCGAACTCAAGCTCAAGGGCGCCCCGTTCCTCAACCCGGAGCTGGCGCGCGCGCTGCACGACCAGTTCCAGATCACCCTCGACGCCGACGCCTTCGTGGCCCTGGCCGTGACGAACGGCGCGTTCAAGCCTCAGCCCGTGATCGACCGGCTGCGCGGGCTCACCTCGCACCTGCCCTGGTTCAACGTCGTGCCCCGCCTGGTGGCCTCATCCTTCGCCGACGTCGGCCGGGCCATGGCCGTCGACGCCCACAAGCTCACCCACCCGGTGCTCGACGCCGTTGCCGGCAACCCCACGGCCCGTCGCGCCATCGAGATGGCCTACCACCCGGTCATGCCGGTGGCGCAAGACGTGCGCCCGCCCGGCACCGACACTCTGCTGCTGGATGCCGATTCCGAGCAGGAGAACGTCGTCGCGCAGATCAGCGCAGGCAACTCCCTCGTCGTGAAGACCCTGCCGGGCACCGGCGGCACCCAGACCATCGTGAACGCCATCGGCTCGCTCATCGCCCAGCACAAGCGTGTGCTCGTCGTCAGCGCCCGCCGCTCCAGCCTGGACGGCATCGCCCACCGACTCGTGCAGGTGGGCCTGCCCGGCGTCGCGGTGACCCCGCGTACCCTGCGCCGCGACCTGATCCAGTCCATCACCCGCAACGAGAAGTGCGTGCAGCCCAAGGTAGGCGACGTCGACGACGCCCTCGTTCGCCTGCGCAAGGTGCTGCTCGACTACCGGTCGGCGCTCACCCGCAAGGACACCGTGCTGGGTGTCTCGGTGCTCGACGCGCTCGGCGAACTCGCCAGGCTCGCCCAGCTGCCGTCCCCGCCGTCCACCACCGCCCGGCTCGACCGGGTCGCCCTGGAGCGCCTCGCCCACGACCGGGCCAGCGCCGCGGCGATCCTGATCAAGGCCGCCGTGCTCGGCCAGTTCCGCTACGGCCCCGGCGACTCGCCCTGGTACGGCGCGTCCTTCAACTCCACGGCGGATGCCGGTGCCGCGCACGACCTCGCCAAGCGCCTCAATCAGCCCGACCTGCCCCGCCTGCTCGAGCGGGCCGGTCACCTGATCGGCCAGACCCGGTTGCGCCCGTTCGAGACCGTGCACGAGCTGGGCCTCTACCTGCGCCTGCTGCTGGACATCCGCGAAACCCTGGACAAGTTCCAGCCCGCCGTCTTCGACCGGTCGCTGACCGAACTGATCGCCGCCACCTCGGCCCGCCGGGACTCGCCGGAGATGACCGGCGCGAACCGGCGCCGGCTGCGCAAGCTCGCCGACGAGTACCTGCGACCCGGCGTGCACGTGAGCGACATGAACGAGAGCCTGCGGCGCATCCAGCAGCAGCGCACCCTGTGGCAGCGTTACGCGGCCGCCGGCGTCACCCCCGAGGTGCCCGTGGGCATCAACGACGTGCACGTCGCCTACCAGCGGGTCGCCGAAGACCTGGGCAAACTGGATGTGCCGCTCGGCACCGCCGGCACGCCCAGCCAGCTGATCTCCCGCCCCCTCCGCGAGCTGCAGCGCACCGTCGCCGGCCTCGCCGCCGACAGTGAGGTGCTCGCGAACCTGCACGAGCGCACCGCGCTGCTCGCCACCCTGCGGGAGCACAACCTCGACCCGCTGATGAACGACCTGTCGCTGCGGCACGTGTCGGAGAGCGATGTGGCCGCCGAACTCGAGCTGGCCTGGTGGCAGTCGGTGCTGGAAGTCATGCTGGGCGGGGACAAGGCCCTGCTCAACGCCAACACCCAGGTGCTGGACCGGCTCGAAGCCGACTTCAAGCTCGTCGACGAGGCACACGCCGCCAGTACCGGTCAGATCCTGGCCTGGCTGCTCGCCGAAACCTGGAAGATCGGCGTTGTCGACTGGCCGGAGGAGGCGGACCAGCTGCGCCGCCTGCTGCGCGCCGACCGGGCCACCCCGACCCGCATCAACGAGGTCTCCCCGCACCTGGGCCGCGTGCTCGCGCCCGTCTGGCTGGCATCACCGTACGAGGTCGCCGCCCTGGACGACTCGATGACCTTCGACGCCGTGTTGCTCGTCGACGCCGGGGCCACCACCCTCGCCGAGAACGTCGGCGCGATCCGCCGCGGCAAGCAGGTCGTGGCGTTCGGCGACCCGGTCACCCAGACCCCGTCGCCGTTCGAGACCGGCATCGTGGAACCGGCCGACGTGCCCATTCCGCAGGAGACCAACGTCGACGCCCTGCACGCCGACTCCGCACTCGCCCGCCTCGGCGAGCTGCTGCCGACCCTCACCCTCACCCGCAGCTACCGGGCCGGCGGCGAGGACCTCGCCGAGCTGGTGAACCACCGGTTCTACGGCGGCCGCATCGACTCGCTGCCCTGGGCGGGCAGCTTCCTCGGCCACGGCAGCCTCACCCTCAACTACGTCGCCGGCGGTCACGGCATGCCAGACGCCGACAGCGGCGCCGTGGAGAGCGTCGATGCCGAGGTGGCCAAGGTCGTCGACCTGGTCATGGACCACGCCGTCAAGCGCCCCCGCGAATCCCTGATGGTGATCACCGCCAGCGCCCGGCACGCCGTGCGCGTGCACCAGGCCGTGCTCGCCGCGTTCGCCAAGCGCACCGACCTGAGCGACTTCATCCTCAAGGACCGTGCCGAACCGTTCACGGTGCTCACCCTCGAGCAGGCCGTGGCGCAGAGCCGCGACCGGGTGATCTTCTCGATCGGCTACGGCCGCACCCCGCACGGCCGGCTGCTGAGCAACTTCGGCTCGCTCGGCGAACCGGGCGGCGAACGCCTGCTCGCGATCGGCATGACCCGCGCCCGCCGCGCCATGGACATCGTCTCCTGCTTCCGCCCCATCGACATCGACGCCGACCGGCAGCGGCACGGCATCCTGGCCCTCTCGCAGGTGCTCACCGAGACCGAGGCCCGCCGTAACGAGGTGGCCGTGCCGGATGCCCGCGAGGCCATGCTCGTCGACCTGGCCCGCCGCCTCGAACGCAAGGGTCTCACCGTCTCGCTCGGTCACCGCGGCAAGCTCGCGCTGGCAGCGTCACACGCCGGCCGCGCCGTGGTCGTGGAGACCGACGCCGTGGTCAACCGGGCCAGCCTGCGCGAATCCCTCCGGCTCCGCCCCGAGGTGCTGCGGCGCCTGGGCTGGCACTACCTGCGCGTGCACAGCTTCGAGCTGTTCAGCAACCCGGATGCGGTGGCCGCCCGCGTCGCCGCCCTCGCGGGGCTGACGCCGACCGAGGGGTCGGGCGGTCCGGCGCACCGTGCCTGACCCGGCCCCGGCCGACCCCGCGATACCGGACGCGACCGCGCCCGCCGAGGTCGCGCCGGCCGAGGTTGCGCCGGCTGACACCGCGCCCGCCGACGCCACGCCTCGCCAACGCGTCGTGCGGTCGGCGGGTGCCCGTCGGGCGCGCCTGACCCCGGCCCCGGACACCGACCCGAACCCCGAGCCGGCGGCCCGCGAAGAGGGCGGCCAGACCTCCGGCGACGGCTCCTCCACGAGCGCGAACGACGCCAGGCTCCGCCAGGACAAGCCCCCGCACTGGTAGCCCCCGGCCCGGCCCGGCTCGGCTCGGCCGTGCTCGGCGGAGCGACTCGCGGCAAAAGCCCCCCCCTTGGAGCGCTTCCAAGGGGCACTTCGCGGCATGTCGTGGTGCGCCCGGAACCTCGCCGTATGCGAGTTGCCAGTTGCGGCCCCCTGGTGCACACGGAATGGGCCTCAACCGGCGAGTCATCGGGAGGGGCCGCGGTGAGTTGCCAGTTGGGGCCCAGTGGGGCGTGCGGAGTGGGCCTCAACTGGCAAGTCAGCGTGCGATGCCGGCCGGGAGACGGCAGAAGGCCCCCTGGACAGGATCCAGGAGGCCATCCGAGGTGCTCCGGCGAGCCGCCGGGCGTGGATCGTGCGGGTTACAGCGTGTGCTTCGGGGTGCCGTCGGCGGGACGCGCCGCGGCGGCGGCATCCGTGACGCCCGGGGCGGTTGAGGTACGGGCCGAGGCGGCGAGCAGGTCGCGGATCTCGCTCAGCAGGACGATGTCGGTGAGCGGTGCTGCTTCCTCCACGCCGGGTGCCTGGGCGGCCAGGCGGCGCTCCTGCGCCTCTTTCATCCGGTTGATCGGCAGCACGAAGACGAAGTAGACCACGGCGGCGATCAGCAGGAAGTTGATGATGGCCGCGAGCACGGCGCCGAGCGCCAGCTCGCCACCGCCGGGCAGGCCGATCAGGAACGAGGTCTTGAGGCTGTCGGCGTTGAAAATGGCACCGATCAGGGGGTTGAACACGCTCTCGACGATTGCGGTGACGACAGCGGTGAAGGCGGCGCCGATGACGACGGCGACGGCGAGGTCGATGACATTGCCCCGCATAATGAATGCTTTGAAGCCTTGGATCATGGTTCTTCCTTACGTAGGGCGGGTGTGAACCGCGTCCTCGATATTACCGGACGTTGTCGCCGAGCCGGAAGAGCGCGGAATCCGAATTCAGGAAGACTTGGGTGCCGGCGTCGGGGACGAGCTGGATCCCGAGCCGCCCGACGACGAGCTGGACGACGGCGTCGCCGGTGCGGACTTCTCGGCCGGCTTCGCGGCGGGGGTGGAGTCCGACTTCGACTCCGACTTGGCGGCGCTCTTCTCGGCGGACAGCGAATTCGACTTGCCGGACTCGGCGCGGGAGTCGTTGCGGTAGAAGCCGGAGCCGGTGAAGCTGACCCCGATCGACGAGTACACCTTGCGCAGCTTCCCGCCGCAGGTGGGGCACTCGGTGAGGGTGTTGTCGGTGAAGGCCTGCTGGATATCGAAGGCCGTGTCGCACTCGGTGCAACGGTAAGAATAGGTAGGCACTGCGTCTTTTCGGTTCGTGGTTCGAAGGAGCTGGCCGGCCGGGCCGGTGGGGAAAGTCTAGAAGACGACGATCCGGGTGGGGGTGACGAGGCCGTTCACCGGCTGGTCGTGCACCTCGCGGGGCACCTCGTCGAGGTATTCATTGTCGTAGACGACGGCGTACACCGGCGGGCATTTCTCCATCGACCCGAGGGTCTTGTCGAAGTAGCCGCGGCCCCAGCCCATCCGCAGGCCGGTGCGGTCGATGGCCGCCGCGGGAACGATGATCAGGTCGACGTCGTTGATCGCGATCGGGCCGAGCAGCTCGCCCGAGGGCTCCGGCGCGCCGGACAGGCCCTGGATCTCGGTCTGGTCCTCACCGACGGTCCAGTCCAGCAGGCCGTCGTCGCGGGAGACGGGGAAAAGGACGCGGATGCCGCGTTCCTCGGCCCAGTTCACGAACGGTCGGGTGTTGGGTTCGGTGGGTCCGGAGAGGTAGCAGGAGATGGACCTCGCGGAGAGGTCGAGCACGATGCTCTGCAGGTTCTCGGTGAAGCCGGCGGTGGCGGCGTCGCGTTCCATGGTGGTCAGGTTCTGGCGGCGCTCCCGGAGCTCTGCGCGGAGCGCCCGCTTGCGGTGCTCGATATCGGAGTCCATACAAGTCATCCTAGGTGCGGAAGAAGGTGGGGATGCCGCTAACCTAATGCCATGGTTACTCAGATTACTAAGGCCGTCATTCCCGCTGCTGGAATGGGAACCCGGTTCCTGCCCGCGACCAAGGCCATGCCGAAGGAAATGCTGCCCGTCGTCGACAAGCCGGCCATCCAGTACGTCGTCGAAGAAGCCGTCGCCGCCGGACTGACCGACGTACTGATGATCACCGGGCGGAACAAGAACGCCCTGGAGAACCACTTTGACCGCGTCACCGAGCTCGAAGCCGTGCTCATCCAGAAGGGCGACCGCGACCGTCTGGCCAAGGTGAACGAGTCCACCGACCTCGCCGACATGCACTACGTGCGCCAGGGCGACCCGCTGGGCCTGGGCCACGCGGTGCTCCGCGCCAAGATGCACGTGGGCCACGAACCGTTCGCCGTGCTGCTCGGTGACGACATCATCGACGCCCGCGACCCGCTGCTCGACAAGATGCTCGCCGAGCAGATCAGCCGCAACACCAGCGTCGTCGCCCTGCTCGAGGTCGATCCGTCGCAGATCCACCTCTACGGAGCCGCCGCGATCGAGAAGACCGACGACCCCGACGTGGTGCGCATCACCGGCCTGGTCGAGAAGCCGGCCGCAGCGGATGCGCCGTCGAACCTGGCCATCATCGGCCGCTATGTGCTGCGCCCCGAGGTGTTCGACGTGCTCGAGCACACCGCACCGGGCAAGGGCAACGAGATCCAGCTCACCGACGCCCTGCAGGAAATGGCCGTCAACCCGGAGACCACCGGCGGCGTCTACGGCGTGATCTTCCGCGGCCGTCGCTACGACACCGGCGACCGGTTGGACTACATCAAGGCCATCATCCAGCTCGCCGTCGACCGCGACGACCTCGGCGCCGAGCTGCGCCCCTGGCTGCAGGAGTTCACCGCCACCCTCGAGTAGCACCGCCTGTTCACAGGTCGGTCCCGGGCTAGGATTCGGGCATCATCGGGCTTCGGCCCCCAAGTAGACGGGTTCATCGTGCCGACCGCGATTCCGACGCTCCGCGAGGGCGCAGTGACCCTGCGCCCGATTCGGCTGCGCGATGCCAAGGCCCTCGAGCGTGAGCTGATGGCGAACCGGTCCTGGCTGCGCACCTGGGAGGCCACCAGCCCGTACGCGCCGATGTCGTTCGACACCCGCGCCAGCATCCGTAGCCTGCTCACGCACTCGCGCACCGGCAGCGGGCTACCGTTCCTGGTGGAGTACAACGGCGAACTCGCCGGCCAGCTGAACGTCTCGTCGATCACCTGGGGGTCGCTCTCCAGCGCATCCATCGGCTACTGGGTCGGCGAGGAATTCGCCGGCCGGTCGATCACCCCGATCGCGGTGGCGCTGGCGACCGACTACTGCTTCGGCCAGCTCGGCCTGCACCGGATGGAGATCTGCATCCGACCGGAGAACGCGCCGTCGCTGCGAGTGGTGGAGAAGCTGGGCTTTCGCTACGAGGGCCTGCGCCGCCGGTTCATTCACATCAACGGCGCCTGGCGGGACCATTTCGCGTTCGCCCTGGTCGCCGAGGAAGTGCGCGGCGGGGTGCTGCGCCGCTGGCAGGACGGCCTGGTGCCCGAAGGTCAGGCGCGAGTGAACGAGTTCGACCGGGCCGCCGCGGCGCAGCCGCTGCCGGTGGCCGACAAATGACACACCCCCCGGTAATCAGGCATGGATGGTGCCGCGACTCATACCGTAGGGATCATGAGTAGCGAAGTCCTGGGTGGGGGAGTGATGGTGGCCGTTGCCGCCGCGCTCTGGGTGACGTACCTCATGCCGACATGGGCCAGACGTCGACAGTATCTCGCCACCGAACGCAACGCCGTGCGACTGCAGCAGACCCTGCGGATCCTGGCCGAGACGTCGGAGATCCCCCAGGAGGTTCGCGTGGAGACCAGCGCGCGCGGTGTGTCCACCCAACGAAAGATTCTCGCCCAGGCCGAGGAAGACGCCCGGATCGCCGCGAAAGCCGCCGGCGACGCCGCCACGGCCGCCCGCCGTGCCGCCGTGCTGCGCGCCGCCGCCGCCCGCCCGCCGGTGCTCACCCCGGCCGGCAAGGCCAAGCGCCTGCGCGCCATGCGTGCCCTCTCCTCCCTGGTTCTGCTCATCGGCCTCGTCGCCGCCGTCGTCGGCGCGACCATGCTGGCCTCCGGCGCCTGGACCCTCCTGGCCGGCGGGCTCGTCGCCGCCGTCGCCGCCCTGGCGACCCTCGGCCGCCTCGCCGCCGTGAGCCGGGCCGCCCGTGCGCCGCGCACCGCGACGGATGCCGACACCGCCACCCTGGGCCGCCGCGCGCCCGGCAGCGCCACCGGTCAGCGCTTCGAACCCGTGCACTTCGACGAGGCCCCGGTCGCCCAACCGAGCCCGTGGACCCCGCAGCCGCTGCCCAAGCCGCTGCACCTCTCGCCCGGTTCCATCGCGCAGGCCGCGATGGCGTCGGTGGACGCGGCCGCGCAGCTGCGCCAAGCCGCCGCCGAAGCCGAACTGCAGCGCCGGGCCGCGGCCATGGCCGAGGCCATCGCCCCGTCGGAGGTCACCCCGATCACCCGCCCGGTGGTTGCCAGGGCCGCCGCGGCGAAGACCGCCCCGGCAGCCGCGCCGAGCCGGTTCGCGAACATGGGCATCATCGGCGACACCGAGCCGGGCATGACCGACCTCGACGCCGTGCTGCGCCGCCGCAGAGCCGTCGGCTGACCCGCCGGACGGTGTATGCCGCATCCGCTCGCGTGATAATGTAAGTACGCAGTCTGGGGCTATGGCGCAGTTGGTAGCGCGTCTCGTTCGCAATGAGAAGGTCAGGAGTTCGAATCTCCTTAGCTCCACCACAGAGTGCACAAGGATCGAAGCCAGTTGGCTTCGATCCTTGTTGCATGTGTAGAGAAAACGGGGCGATGAGTCGAGCGCAGCTGATCGTGGACCGCCTTGTTGCCATAGCCGAGGAAGACGGCTTCGCCGCGCATGCCGTGCACGTGCTTGTCGGTCACGAGAGCGCCGAGTATCACTGGAGCGATGATGATCGCCGCGATGTGCACTCGGTGGCCAAGGGCGTCTGCGTTCTGGCGATCGGGATCGCCGCCGACGAGGGGCTGCTCGACGTGGATGAGCCGGTCACCGCGTACCTGCCGGACTTCCCACCCGGTGCGGACGTGGCGGGCGTCACAGTGCGGCACCTGCTCCAGATGACAAGCGGTATCGACCTGCCGTGGTCGGAGACCATGATGACGGACTGGCCCGACCTGGCGCGGGAGTTCCTCAGCCGTCCATCACGAGGACGGGTCTTCCAATACTCCAACGCGAGCACCTACACTGCGATGCGGGCTCTGCAGTCCGTTGTGGGTGACGTGCCCCGGTGGCTCGATCGGCGCTTGTTCGTGCCGTTGGAGATCGAGGAGCCCGCGTGGGAGCGCTGCCCGAACGGCTGGATCCTGGCCGGAGGAGGACTGCACCTGCGCACGACCGAACTGGCCCGGATCGGGCAGCTCATCCGCGACGACGGAGTCTGGCAGGGCCAGCGCATCGTGTCCTCGCGCTGGGTGCAGGCCATGCACTCCGACTGGTTCGAGCGGGGGCCGGAAACCGGGCCCGCGTACCGGCGCTACGCGCTCTCCGGTTGGGCCGGGCCCGATGATGCGTGGCGTCTGCACGGTGCCCACGGACAGCTACTCGTCTTCTGCGGCGATGCCGTGGTCACGATCACCGCCCAGGATCATGTCAAGGCCGATCGGATGGCCGAGCGCGTCGTCACGACCCTGCAGCAGGGCGGGAGCTGAGGCGCCGACCTAGGACGGATGCGTCGCCGATTGTGTCAAGCGCACATGGTGCCGCCCGATCGGGGTGACCATCGGCTTGCCAGAGACCGGGTCGGCCGTGATGCTGTTGGGGAGGCCGAAGACCTCTTCTATGAGTGTGCAGGTGACGACCTCGGACGGCTCTCCCATCGCGAGCACTTTGCCGTCCTTGACCGCCACGATGGTGTCCGCGTAGCGGATCGCGAGGTTCACGTCGTGCAGCACCATGACGATCGTCGTGCCTCGACGGTGGTTGAGGTCGGTGAGCAGGTCGAGGACCTCGACCTGGTGGGCGATGTCGAGAAACGTTGTCGGCTCGTCCAGCAGCAGAATATCGGTCTGTTGAGCGAGCGCCATGGCGATCCACACCCTCTGGCGCTGGCCACCGGAGAGCTCGTCGACGCTGCGGTCGGCGAGGTCTGCGATGCCGGTCGCGTCCAGCGCCTCCACGACGGCCCGGTCGTCGTCGGTCGTCCAGGACTGGAACAGCTTCTGGTGCGGATGCCGTCCGCGCCCGACGAGGTCTGCGACGGCGATGCCCTCCGGCGCGATCGGCTGCTGAGGGAGCAGGCCGAGGGTGCGGGCCAGCTGCTTGGTGTGCAGCTCGCTGATCAGTTTGCCGTCGAGCACAACAGCACCGCTGGTCGGTTTGATGAGCCGTGCCAGAGTCTTCAGCAGTGTCGACTTGCCGCACGCGTTCGCCCCGACGATCACGGTGATGCGCCCGGCCGCCAGTTCGAGGTCGACGCCGTCGACGATGGTCCTGTTGCCGTAGCCAGACACCAGGGCTTCTGCGGTCAGTTGATGCTGTGCAGTCAAGAGGAGCCTCCGCGGCGGGATGTGCGAATCAATAAGAAGAGCAGGTAGGGCGCACCGAGGATGCCGGTGATGACACCGACCGGGAACCGGGTGTCGAACGCGAACTGGCCGATGAGGTCAGAGGTAAGGACCAGGCAGGCTCCCATCAGGGCCGCCGGGATGGTCAGCGAGGACCCGTGACCGACCAGCCTGCTCACGATGGGGCCCGCAAGGAACGCCACGAACGCGATCGGCCCTGTGGTCGCGGTCGCGAAGCAGGTGAGGGCGACCGCAGCGAGGATGAGCAGGATGCGCACGTGGTCCACCCGCACGCCCAGTGACGTTGCCGCGGCGTCGCCGAGTTCGAGCGCTTTCAGCTGCCGCGAGAGCAGGGCGAGCGCCGGCAGTAACACGGCCACGGCGATGCCGAGCGGGAGGACGTCTTCCCAGCGGGAGCCGTTGAGGCTGCCGGTGAGCCAGCGCATGGCGACGGCGACATCCCATTCGGCGGCCCGCTGGATCGTGTAGGAGACGACCGAGTCAAGCATCGCCCCGATGCCGATGCCGATCAGGATCAGCCGGCCGCCGGTGGACTCGCCGCCGCGGGCGGCGAAGTAGATGGCCGCGGCCGTGGCCACGCCCGCGATGAGGGCGGCGAACATGGTGGCGGTGCCGCTCCAGCGCAGCACGACGAGGCAGACGACGGCGGCCGCGCTGGCTCCAGCACTGATGCCGATCACATCCGGGCTGGCGAGAGGGTTGCGCAGCATCGTTTGGAACGTCGTGCCGGCTGCGCCGAAGGCGAGTCCGGCGAGGGCTCCGACGAGCGCCCGCGGGATGCGTAGGGTGCCGACGGTGAAGGAGGCCCCGGGCACGCTCTCACCGCGGATGACGGCGAGGACGTCGGAGACCGGGTAGATCGTGTTGCCGATCATGATCACGGCACTCAGGAGCGCCAGGACCGCCACGGCGAGGACGACCATGACGAGCACACGACGGCGGGAGCGGCGGATGCGGCCGGCGCGGACCAGCGCTGTGCGTGCGGCGATATCGGGCGTAGCGGGGAGAGTGGTCATGTCAGAGTGCCCTCATTCGGCTGCGGCGGGCGATGATGACGAGGACCGGGGCGCCGACGAAGGCAGTGACGATTCCCGCTTCCGTCTCGCCGGGGTAGCCGATGAGGCGCCCGATGGTGTCTGCGAGCGTCAGCAGGATGGCGCCGCCCAGCGCCGAGAGTGGCATCATCCAGCGCTGATCGGGACCGACGAGCATGCGCACCACGTGCGGAACCATGAGACCCACGAACGCGATGGGACCGGCGACCGCGGTGACCGCGGCGCAGAGCACCACGCCGGCAACGGCGGCGAGCAGCCGGGTGCGGCCGATGCGCACGCCGAGTCCCACGGCGACGTCGTCTCCGAGGGCGAGCGCGTTCAGCCCGGGTGCGCAGATGAAGGCGACCAGGGTGCCGGCCACGAGCAGGGGGGCAATGACCGCCATCGTGCCCCAGTCGGCGCCGCCGACGCCGCCGATCTGCCAGAACCGGAAGGTGTCCATGGCTGCGGTGCGGGGCAGCAGGACCGCACTGACCAGGGAGCCCAGTGCTGCCGTCGTTGCCGCTCCGGCGAGCGCCAGTTTGATGGGCGTGGAACCGCCGGGTCCGACCGAGCCGACGTTGTAGACGAAGATCGACGTCAGGATAGCGCCGCCCAGGGCCAGCCAGAGGTACTCGTATGGCGAGGTGATCCCGAAAAATGCGATTCCGCAGACGACGGCGAGCGCGGCGCCGGTGTTCACTCCGAGGATGCCGGGGTCGGCGATGGGGTTGCGGGTGATGGCCTGCATCAGCGCCCCGGAAAGCGCGAGTGCGGCGCCGGCCATGATGGCCAGCACGGTGCGCGGGATGCGCGCCTGAACCGCGATCGCGCCGATGTGCGACGGTGTTTGCCCCTGCACCCAGGAGGTGACCCCATCGATGATCTCCGCCATCGAGACGGTTCGCGACCCGAATGCCAGGGAGAGCAGGATGGCGATGATCACGCCGGCGATCAAACCGGCGATGCTCAGAGCGCGCCGCCGCGCCCCCACCGAAGTGGCGGGGGCGCGGCGGCGGTCATCGACCGTTGTGTGCACCGAGGTCACTTCGCGAGCGCGACGGCACCGTCCAGAAGGGCGACGTAGTCGGTCAGCATCCACGGGATCGACAGCGCGGTCGGGGTGACGGCGCCGCTGAGCGCATCGCCGGATCCGACCGAGACGACAGCACCGTTCTGCACGGCCGTCAGCGTATTCCACAGCGGGTCGGCCTGCAGGGCCTTGAGCAGCTCATCGCTGTCGCCGTAGCTCACGATCACGTCGATGTCGGCCAGCTGATCGGCGTTCTCGGCGCTGACGTCCTGGTAGAAGGTGTCGCCGTCGCCGGCAAGCTCGGGAAGATCGAAGCCGAGATCGGCGAGGAAGGCCGTGCGCGAGTCGCCCTGGCCGTAGATCGAGATGGTGGAGAGGTCGGCTGCGCTCATGTAGAAGAACGCCGCCTTCTTGCCCGCGAAGGCGGAGTCTGCCGTGGCGTCCGCGATCTCCTGGTCGAGCGAGTCGACGAGCGCCTGGCCCTCGTCGGCGAGACCGAGAGCAGCGGAGTCGGTGAGGACGACGTCGCGCCACGGGGTGAGCCAGGCGGCATCGGGGTAGGCGACGGTCGGCGCGATCTCGCTCAGAGTGGCGTAGTCCTCCTCGGTCACTCCGGAGTAGCCGGCAAGAATGACGCCGGGCTGGGTGTCGGCGATGGATTCAAAATCGGTGCCGTCTGCGGTGGAGAACACCACCGGCTCGTCAGCGCCGAGCGCCTCGTAGGCATCCAGAGTCCAGTCGTAGACACCGAGCCCATCGCTGCCGTCCATCGACCAGGTCTGGTCATCGACGCCGACCGGAGCGATGCCGAGCGCGAGCGCAACGTCCTGGTTGCCCCAGCCGATCGTGGTGACCCGCTCGGGTTGCGTCTCGATCACGGTCTCTCCGAGCGCGTGCTCGACGGTCACGGGGAAGGCGCCGCTGGCGGCGGGGGCTGCCGAATCGGACGTCTCCGCCGAGGGAGTGGAGCAGGCGGCAAGGCCGATGGTCATGACTGTGGCCGCGCTGAGGCCGAGAAAACGGGAGATTGACATAGGATTCCCTATTCATGTTGGTGGCGGGGGCGTAGACGCGAGGGCGTCAAAACTTTGGTAAGCCTACCCTAATGTCCACCGACGCCCACGCGCCACTATCCCTGCCAGCCGGAGCTGCGGCTAGACTTGACCGGTTCGCCACAACCGGCAGGCCGATGGCGTGGCGGTTGTTCTGTTCGAGAAACCGGGAGACGATCATGACAGCGCACGCGGACGACCAGGCTGCCGGATCGTCGGATGCCGTCGTCGAGGGTGTCTTCGACCTGGCTCGCGATGGCCTCACCGGGCCGCTCGGCGAGATGCTCGACGCCGGCGTGCCGCTCAACCTGGTCAACGCGCGCGGCGACAGCCTGTTGATCGTGGCCGCGTACGCGCAACACCACGACACCGTGCAGGAACTGCTCCGCCGCGGCGCCGACACCGCCATCGTCAACGGCATGGGGCAGACGGCCCTGGCCTGCGCCGTGTTCCGGGGCAACGAGCCGATCCTGGCCGACCTGCTCACGGCCGGCGCCGACCCCGACCTGGGCAGCCACACCGGTGTGCAGATCGCCGACCAGTTCGGCCTGCCGCGGATGCGCGCGCTCATCGAATCGCACACCGGCGCCTGAGCGAGGAAACACCATGTCATCCGCGATGTACTCCAGCCGCACCGGCGTCGTCAACCTGTCCTATGCCGCCATGTGGATCTTCATGATGGTCTTTCTCGTCGCCTGTGCGGCGTACCTGTTCTACCTCCAGCTACCGTGGGCCGCCCTGATCCTGCTCGCGCTCGCGGCGTTCTGTGTGTGGCCGTTCCGGCTGTGCCTGAGGGATGGCAGGGCCGAACGGCGGGCTTACCGTGCCGATCTGGCCGACCAGGCCGCCCGGCGGAACGACTAGCTTCTCGACTCCGGCGAGCGGTGCGTTCCGTGTGCTCTGTCGGCCGTCGTTGATACCCTGACGCCGAACGAGAGCGACGGTGACAGGTCATGGGCGACCAGGCAGACAGGGTGAGCACGGCAGGTAGGTCGGGCACGGCGGGCGTGGCCGTGCGATTCCGCTGCGGGCACGGGGCGGATGCCGCCGACGCGCGCATCACCCTGCAACGGGCCTGCCCGCTGTGCATGCTCCTCGCCGAAACCAAGCGCAGCCGAGCTGAACTGCTGCGCCGGGTGGCCCCAGCCGGGCGGGACGCCCTGGCGCGGGAGACCCGGCTCGGCGCCGAGTACGACTGGATCTGCACCCGCGGGCACTCCAGGTACCGCGCCAGCGTGAGCCAGACCCTGACCGGGCCGGGCTGCCCGAAATGCCTGAGGAACGCCGCGGCTCCCGCCGCCAGGCAGGAGGGCGGGGTGCCGTTCATGAAGCCCGGGCTGAAGACCCGCACCTCCCAGGCCGAACAAAAGCTGCGGATGCTGCTCGGCGAACGCATCCGCCTGCCGCACCGGGTGAACGCGATCCGGATCAACCGTAGTTTCTACGGAAAGCCGGAGGTGTGGCCGGATATCATCATCCCCGCCCTCAAGGTCGCGATCGAATACGACTCGCCCGGCCGCGCCAAGACCGCGCACCGCGGGCTCAAGGAGGTCTCCGACCGGGAGAAGGACGCCGCCCTCGAAGAGGTGGGCTGGGCGGTGATCCGGGTGCGCGCCGACGGTCTGGAACCCGTCGGGCGGTACAGCATCGCCTGCACCGGGGTGACCGCCGGGGTCGTCGAGGAGATCCTCACGATGCTCGCGACCATCCGCGGCGAGCACGCGCTGGCCACCCTTATGCGATCAGACCCGAGTGGATAGAGTGGCCGGGTAAGAGGCTCACGGTCGAGCAGGGGGTCGGCATTCGTGAGACGCCCGGATCAAAGGAGCTCGTGCCGTGCTGCACACCGATATACCCACCAGAGACGACGTCGAGACCCTCGCGGCCGTGCGAAAGCATCCCTGTGTCTCGATCTACCTGAGCACCACCCCGCTGCCGCAGGACTCGGAGAAGGCCAGGGTGGAACTGAAGAACCGGCTCACCGAGGCCGTGCTGCAGTTGCGCGACGCCGGCACCGACAAGGCCACCATCGAAGAACTGCAGGAGACTCTGGATGACCTGATCGAAGACTCGGATTTCTGGCGGCTGCTGTCGTACAGCCTGGCCATCTTCGCCAGCCCTGGCAGCGTGCGCACCTTCCGGCTGCCCAACCGGCTCAGCGGGGCGCTGGAGGTCTCAGACCGGTTCTACCTCAAGCCGCTGCTGCGCGCCGTGACCTTCCCCCAGTCCGCGTTCGTGCTGGCGCTGGCGCAGAACTCGGTGCGGTTGCTGGAGATCAGCGCGGACAGCCCGGTGTACGCGGTGTCGGTGCCCGGGCTGCCCAGCGATGTGGCGGATGCCGTGGGCCTGCCGTCGATCAACGGCCGCACCCAGGACAGCCACATCATGGGCGGCCGCATCCAGGGCGCCGAAGGGCAGAAGGTGCGGATGCGCCAGTACGCCAGGGCGATCGACCGGGCGCTGCGCCCGGTGCTGAGCGGGCTGGACCTGCCGCTGATCCTCGCCGCGGCCGAACCGCTTGCGGGTATCTACCGGTCGGTGAACAACTACCCCAACCTCACCGACGCGATCATCGCCGGCAACCCGGAGGAGACCCCCGACGAGGATCTCGGCCGGTCAGCGCGGGGCATCCTGGACGACCTGTACGCGACCGAACTCGCCGAGCTCAAGGACCGGATGGCGCGCAGGGCCGCGCACGGCCGGGCGGTCACCGACCTGAGCGACGTCGCCAGGGCGGCGACCTACAGGGCGGTGGAGACCCTGTTCGTGGACATCGACCAGAGCGTTCCGGGACTCGTCGACGACGAAACCGGCGCGCTCACCCTGAGCGGCCAGGACGACGCCGTCAGCTACGGCGTGGTGGATGAGATCCTGCGCCGCGCGTTGCTGTCTCGGGCGGAGATCTTCGCGGTGCGCGCCGATGACATGCCCGGTGGCGGGGCCGTCGCGGCTGGAGTGCGGTTCATGGTCTGACCGCGAGGCCGGACCGCGTGGCTGGACACAGACGAAACCGGTGCCGCCCGCGACAGGCGGCACCGGTGAGTGTCGTGCGCCGCGCGTGGGCGGCTCGCTCGAGGCGGTTAGCGCTTGCGCGCCTTCTCGGTCTCAGCGGACTTCGCCTGCTTGTCGGCGCGCTTTTCCTTCAGGGACTTGCCGGCGACCTTCTTGGTCGCATCCTTCTTGGGTGATTTGTCAGCCATGTGTACTCCTTCGACCCGAGCCCTAGCGGCACCGATGGTTTGACCATACGCGGGTTCGACCCAAAGGGCACTTCGAGCGCGATGCCCTGTGCCATTCGCGGGTGTCGACGTAGGCTGTCAGCGATGAGGCGCCTCGTCACTGGGACGAGTGGGCGCGGAAGAGCCGGGAGATCATGAGCGCACAGGGAACGTACAAGGCAGTGCTATTCGGTCCGAACGTGATCGGGTCCGGCACAGAGGTCGAGCTGCACTACAGCAACGGCGAATACCAGGACGTGGTGGTGCTCGAGGCCGTGGAGGACGGCCAGACGATCACCCGCACCTATCGCAAGGGCCGGGAAACCGAAGAGCCCATCCCGTACCGGTTCGTGGACGAAGACGTCTCGGACGAGACCCCGGAGGGCGAGGTTCCCAACTGACCAACTGACCAACGGGGCACCGTGACGGCGGGCTAGAGTCGAGTTCCGGGCTTGGAACTGCGGCTCAGTCGCACCGGCAGCGCCATCAGCGGGCCGACGAAGCGGCGCTGCAGGCTCCGGCCTGGGCCCCAGACATACTGCACGATGAGCTGGGCCAGGATGGCGCTGGCCGCGAGGGCCACCGCGATCGCGCCGGCGGTGAGCAGGTTGAGCAGCCCGTTGATGTCGCCGTCGGACATCTGCAGCAGCCCGCGGAACAGCGCCAGCCCCGGCACCAACGGCACCAGGGAGCAGACGATGATCACCAGCGGCGGGGTGCGCACGATGCGTGCGCCCACGGCCGCGAGGAGACCGGCGCCCATCGCGGAGATTCCGGACGACCAGACCAGGCCGAAGCCGGCGCTGGTGGCGCCGAGGTAGATGGCCTCGGCCACCGCGCCGATCAGGCAGAGCACCCAGAACGCCCGCCACGGCACCTGCGTGGCGAGGCCGAAGCCCACCACGATGACCACGGCCGCGATCAGCTGAATCGCCACGACACCCACGGTGGGGGTGAGATCGGCGGTGATCTGCAGGTCGAGACCGAACCTGGACAGCACCAGCGAGGAACCGGCGACCCCGGCGACGAGGCCGGCGGTGATCAGGAGCGCCTCGATGAGTCGCGCCGTGCCGGTGAGGTAGAACCCGGACAGGGTGTCGTGCACGGCGCCGAAGGTGGTGACGCCGGCCAGGAGCATGATGATCGTCGCCACCACGACGAGCGACGGGGTGGCGCTGGGATCCACCAGCGGCACGAACGCGGCGAACAGCGGCCCGATGGCCCCGCCGACCACGGTCTGGTAGAACAGCGGCACCCGGCGCTTGTCGAGCGCCGTGGTGAGGAAGTCGATCACGAACGCGGCGACGAACGCGGCGAGGACCACGATCGGGCCACCGCCGATGAGCGCGGCGGCGCCGGCGCCGACCAGGCTCCAGCCGACCCGCCGGTACAGCAGGGTGACCTGCGGCTTGGAGGAGACGATGGTGGCCAGGCGTTTGCGGGCCTCC
Source organism: Cryobacterium inferilacus (assembly GCF_019599185.1). GTDB lineage: Bacteria > Actinomycetota > Actinomycetes > Actinomycetales > Microbacteriaceae > Cryobacterium > Cryobacterium inferilacus. Next base: position 139,065 of record NZ_JAIEUL010000009.1, read on the forward strand.
GACACATCCGTGGGCTCGTCGATGAGCTCGGCGATCAGCTCGGAGGTGGCGGTGAGCTTGGCGTAGTTGAGGTTGCGGTACTTCACGTCCCGGCTGCGCGAGATCGCCTCGTGGGTGGACTGGTCCTCGTGGGTGAGCGTGATGATCGTGTGGGTGATGTTCGCCTCGGTGCCGCGCAGGCCGTAGGCGCGGGTGAGCGCGAGCATGGCAGCGGTGGCGTCTTCGGCGCCGGCGCCGGAGGAGAAGATCACCTCGGCCAGCCGCATCACCAGGTCGAGCACCGACCGGGTGTACGCGGCGATGTCGATCGTCGGGACGGCGGTGGTGGAGGTGCTCGGCGCATCCTCGTAGGCACGCACCGCCGCGATCCCGCTGGCGTCCGCGCGCAGGATGGGGATGCTCGTCGTCACCGGCCGCGGGGTGGTGGGGTGCGGGGCGCGGTACGGCTGCTTGGGGATCGGCGCGGTCGTTGGAGCCGCCTGGACGGCCACCTGGTCGGTGTTGGACGGTGGGGAATTCGGGGGCACGGCAGTCAACGGGACAACTTCAACACTTCGGGGATCGGTGAGACGGGTGGGAATCGGTCGGGTGCGCTCAGTCATCGAGGGCACCGAGCCAGGCGCTGGCGACGGTGGCGTGGGCGGAATCGGCGTTGGACGGGTGGAACACTCCGGCCAGGACGTCACGGTACAACCGGCCCAGTTCGTCACCAGTGAAGTAGCTGGCGCCGCCGTTGACCCGGAGCATCGAGTCGACCACGGCCTTCGCGTTCTCCACGCTGGTGTGTTTGAGGCCGGCGAGCCGGGCGAACCAGAACGGGCCGTGGTCGACGAGGTCGTCGACGTCTCTGGCGAGGGTCTGAATCGGCGGGTAGGTGGCGTCCAGCAGCATCGCCGCCTCGGCGATGCGGCGACGGATGTCCGGATCCTGGGCCAGCGGACGGCCGTCGTGCTTCGCGGAACGGCGGCGTTTCGCGGCGGCGACGCCGAGCTCCAGCGCCCGCTGGGCGATGCCGGTGTACACGCTCGAGAGCAGGATCTCGAAGGTGGCGAAGATGCCGAAGATCAGCGGGTCGTTCACCGGGCCGGGCGGCAGGTGGCGCACCACCCGGTCGGCGGTAGCGCGGGCGCCGTCGAGCAGGGTGGTCTGGCTCTGGCTGCCGCGCATGCCCATGGTGTCCCAGTCGTCCCTGCGACTGATGCCGGGGTCGGCGCGATCGAGGAACGCCCACACGATCAGCGGCCGGGCGGGATCCGAGGTGTCCAGGCCCATGGTGCCCAGCTGGGTCCAGACCGGGGACAGCGAGGTGAAGACCTTGGTGCCGGTGAAGGTGTAGTCGCCGCCCTGCTGCGGCACGGCAGCCGTGCTCGACCCGAACAGGACCAGGTCATTGCCGGGCTCGCTGACACCGAAGCCGAAGATCGCGCCCTGTGCGGCCTCGGTGAGGACGAAGTCGAGGGCGGAATCACCGCGGTCGTGCATGACCTTGGCCACCCCGGTCCAGACCAGGTGCATGTTGACCGCAAGCGCCGTGGCCGGGGCGTGGGCGGCGAGCCGGGATTGCTCGTCGGCCAGCTGCGGCAGGGTGAGGCCGAGCCCACCGAACCGGACGGGCACCAGGGCGCGCAGGTACCCGGCGGCGGCGAGGTCGGTGATGTCGTCGAACGGGAAGGTGTTGAGCGCATCGTGGGCCGCCGCGCGCGCTCGGATGCGGGCGAGAATGTCGTCGTCGAGCACCCGTTTCACGGCGGCGGGGGAGGGCGCGTTGGCGCGGGAAGACTCGGTCACACCTGCAAGCCTACGTAGGGTTTCGTCTCCGTGTGATCAGGCGCACGAGCAGGAAGACGATCCCGCCGAGAACGGCCGCGATTCCCAACCAGGGCAGGGCGAATCCGACGCCGACCAGGGCCGCGCCGAGCGCGGTCACCAGGGCGTTCCAGCCGGCCACGATGCCGGACACGAAGGTGTCGGGAGCGCCGGGGGCGACGGTGTCGGTGGCGGTCAAATCGAGGGTGATGGTGGAGTACTCGATCTGGTCGGCCAGGTAGTCCCGCTGTGACCGCATGCTCTCCAGGTCGGCCTGCCGGGTGGCGAGTTCGCCCTCGATGGCGATCAGGTCGGCGGTGTTTCCCGCCTGCGTCATCAGGGCGAGCAGACGGTCGACGGAGGTGGTGAGGGCGGTGACGCGGGCGTTGATGTCTGCGCTCTGCTGGGTGACGTCGGAGGCGTTCAGGGTCACGTAGTTCACCGTGCCCAGCGCCCGCAATTCGTCCAGGGTACGATCCAGGTCGCCGGCCGGGATGCGCAGGGTGAGGGAAGCGCTGGCGACCTGTTCGTCGGTCTCGGGGTTCTCGGTGCGGCTGTCGACCCGCCCGCCGGCCTGCTCGACGATGGTGACCGCATCCTGCGCGGCCGTGATCGGGTTGGTCACCGTCACCGAGACCGACCCGGTGGTGATCACGGACCGGTCGGCGACGGAGGCGTCTTGGGCGAGCGAGTCGCCAGAGGCGCTCTCCGGCTGCCCGAGCATCTCACCGGATGTCGACGCCGACCCGGATTCGGTGTCGGCGCTGTCGTTGGCGGCGGACGTGCATCCGGCCAGCAGCAGGACGACGAGTACGACGCCAGCGGCCCAGCCGACGCGGGGGCGGATCGCGGATCGTGGCGCTCTGCTCTGGTTCATGGCCCCACTGTATGGGTGGCTCTCTCCCCAAATCTGGGGGGTGTCTGGGAGTCGGATCACAATCGCGTCTCGGCGCCGGGCCGGGCCGTACGCTGAAAATGGAGCCGTTCGCGGCCCCGCCGCCCGAAGATTGATTTCAGCTCGTGTTTGAGGAGGAACCCATGGGATTCGTAGACAACGCCAAGGACGCGCTCGACGCCACCGGCCAGAAGATCGGCCGCGCCGCGGAGGACGCGAAAGAACGCGTCTCGGACAAGGTCGACGAGGTCAAGGCAGACGCCGAGGTGAAGAAGGCCGAAGGGGACGTCAAGCGCGCGGAAGCGGAGCGGGACGCCACCAAGGCCAAGAACGACTACAAGGAAGACCTGCGCTAGCCCCGCGGGCGAGCCGGTAGATGACCACCCCCGTGGACGACACCGCGGCGGGCGTGGTCGGCGCGGCGCCGACGGAGAGCATCCGTCGGCGCCGTTTCGCACGTCTGGGCGCGGCACGACTGGGCGCGGCCGGCATGAGCGCCGCGCTCAGGCGTGCGCCCCGGCTGCACGTCCACACCGACACCGGGACCGGGCCGGTAGTGATCCTGGTGCACGGCATCGCCTCCACCTCCGCGACCTGGCACAAGGTGGTACCCAAGCTCTCGCCCGGGCACCGGGTGATCGCCATCGACATCCTCGGCCACGGCGGCTCGCCCACCCCGATGGGCTGCGAGTACACCCTCGACGACCACGTCGCATCGCTCGCCGCCACCATCCGCAGCCTGCGCCTGCGGGAACCGTTCGTGCTCGTCGGCCACTCCCTGGGCAGCCTGATCGCCACCCGATACGCAGCCGAACGACGCTGGTATTCCCCGGCCGGCATGCGCGTGGCGCGCCTGGTGCTGGTGGGACCGCCGATCTACCTGACCCCGTCGGACATCGGCGACCCCTGGGTGCGCGCCAGGATCTCGGCGTACCTGCGCGCCTACGAGTTCCTGCGCACGAACAAGGACTTCACCCTCGCCAACGCGGCAGTGCTCGGCCGGCTGCTGCCCAAGGGCATCCTGGAACTGACCAGCGACACCTGGACACCGTTTGTGAAATCCCTTGAGCACTGCATCGAATCGCAGACGATGGTGAGCGACATCGCCAGCCTGCACGTGCCCGTCGACCTGATCTACGGGGCTCTGGACGCCTTCGTGGCGCCGGGCAGCCTGCAGGTGGTCGAACGGATGCGGCACGTCACCACCCACCGGGTGGAGGGCAACGACCACATTGTGCGCAGCCGGGTGGCCCGGGTGCTGGTGCGGGTGATCGACGGGGCCGCCGACCTGCCAGCATGAACCTATGATTTCTTCCGCACGGTATCTGCAGGCCTATGACGCCCAGCTGCGTACCGACGCGGAAACGCCCAGCGCGCTCAGCGTGACGCGGCTGGGCCCGTTGCGGCTGGTGACCTTTGCCGGTGGGCGCGGCTTCGTCACCTATCGCGACCTCGAGGGGGCCGATGCCGCCGGGATTCACCGGCTGGTCACCGACGCGATGGCGCACTTCCGCTCCGACCCCGGCATCAGCCGGGTGGAGTGGAAGAGCCGCGGCCACGACCACGCGCCGGGGCTGCACGAGACGCTGCTGTCGGCCGGGTTCTCGCCGGGCGACCCGGAATCGATCATGATCGGCCCGCTCGAGGCGCTCTGCACCGACGGGGCGACCCCGCCGGGCGTGACGGTGCGCAGGGTCACCTCGCCGGCGGACGTGCGGGCGATGAGCGCCGCCGTGGACGAGGCGTTCGGTGACCCGGTCGACACCCGGATGGCCGACGTGCTGCTGGATCGCCTGGCCCGCGGCGATGGCATGGAACTGTGGGCGGCAGAGGCCGACGGTCGCGTGGTCTGCGGTGGGCGGCTCGAACCGGTGCCCGGCACCGACTTCGTGGGCATCTGGGGCGGCGCCACCCTGCCCGGCTACCGCGGCAGGGGCATCTACCGCGCCCTGCTGAACGCCCGCGCCCGCTCGGCCCTCGCCCAGGGCAAAACCCTGGTGCACAGCGACTCCACCGAGCACTCCCGGCCGATCCTGGAGCGCGCCGGCCTGCTCACGGTCTCCACAACCACGCCGTACGACTGGAGCCGGTAGCCCGTCGCCCGGACTTCTGTCAGCCCGCGTCGATAGGCTGATCAGATGGACACTAGAACACTGGGCAGAACCGGCCGCACCGTCTCCGTCATCGGACTGGGCACCTGGCAGCTGGGCGCCGACTGGGGCGACGTCACCGAGGCCGACGCCACCGCCGTGCTCGCCGCATCCGTTGATGCCGGCGTCACCTTCTTCGACACCGCGGACGTCTACGGCGACGGTCGCAGCGAACAGATCATCGGGCACTTCCTGGAGCACGGCGCCCCAGGCGTGGACATCACCGTGGCCACCAAGATGGGCCGCCGGATGGACCAGCTGCCGGAGAACTACGTGCTGGAGAACTTCCGGGCGTGGACCGAGCGGTCACGCCGGAACCTGGGAACCGAAACCCTCGACCTGGTGCAGTTGCACTGCCCCCCGAGCGCGGTGGTCGAGTCCGGCGAGGTCTACGACGCCCTCGACACCCTCGTCGACGACGGTGTCATCGCCAACTACGGCGTGAGCGTGGAGACCTGCGACCAGGCCCTGGCCGCCATCGCGCGGCCCGGCATCGCCACCGTGCAGATCATTCTGAACGCCTTCCGGCTCAAGCCGCTCGACGAGGTGGTGCCGGCCGCGCGTGCCGCCGGCGTGGGCATCATCGCCAGGGTGCCGCTGGCCAGCGGGCTGCTCACCGGCAAGTACACCCGCGACACCGTGTTCGCCGACAACGACCACCGCAACTACAACCGCGACGGCAGCGCCTTCGACGTGGGCGAGACCTTCTCCGGCGTCGACTACGAAACCGGTCTGACCGCCGCGACCGAGTTCGCCGCGTTGGTGCCGGAGGGCCTCACGCCCGCGCAGGCCGCCCTGGCCTGGGTGGCGCAGATCGACGGGGTCTCCTCGGTGATCCCCGGTGCCCGCTCGGTGAAGCAGGCGGAGGGCAACGCCGCCGCCGGCGCCGTGCCGCCGCTGCCGGAGGACTTCATGGTCGGCGTGCAGCGCATTTACGATGACCTCCTGCGGGCGGACATCCACCCGCGCTGGTAGCCCTCGACCGGCCCCGCGCACGCTGAGTCACGCCCCAACCCGCACGCCGGGTTGGGGCGTTCTCGCGTCTGGGGACTAGTCGAGGTCGTCGGGGTCCTTGCCGGTGCGCTCCTCGGCGTCGAGGGCCGTGATCGCCGCCAGGTCGGCGTCGGCCAGCGTGAAGTCGAACACGTCCAGATTCTCCCGGATGCGCGCCGGGGTGACCGACTTGGGGATCACGATGTTGCCCAGCTGCAGGTGCCAGCGCAGCACCACCTGCGCGGCGGACTTGCCGTACCGGGCGCCGATGGCGTCGAGCACGGGGTCGCCGATCGCGCGGCCCCGAGCCAACGGCGACCAGGCCTCGGTGAGGATGCCGTGGGCCGCGTTGTACGCGCGCACCTCGGCCTGCACCAACCACGGGTGCAGCTCCACCTGGTTGACCGCCGGGACGACGTCGGTCTCGGCCAGCAACCGGTCGAGGTGGTGGGTGTGGAAGTTGGACACGCCGATGGACCGGGCGCGGCCGTCCGCGCGGAGGGTTTCCAGGGCGCGGTAGGTGTCCAGGTAACGGTCCTGCGCCGGCGCCGGCCAATGGATGAGGTACAGGTCGACGTAGTCCAGGCCGAGCTTGGCCAGGCTCGTATCGAAGGCGCGCAGGGTCTGGTCGTAACCGTGGTCGGTGTTCCAGACCTTGGTGGTGACGAAGACCTCGGCGCGGGGGAGAGCGGCCCTGGCCAGGCCCTCGCCGACGCCGCGCTCGTTGGCGTAGAGGGCCGCGGTGTCGAGGTGCCGGTAGCCGGCCTCCAACGCGACCTGGACGGTGCCGGCGGCCTGCGCATCCGGAATCTTGTACACCCCCAGCCCGAGCTGCGGAATGGTGTGCCCGTCATTGAGTTTCAGCGTGAATGCCATGCCCCCATTCTCGTCGGGCTATTGTCGACGTCGAAACCTCCTCGTGAACTGGAGAGTCCCACGGAGCATGCGCTCGCCGGCAGCACCGCTCTGGTGACCGGGGTGTCCCGGCGCAGGGGCATCGGCTACGCGGTGGCGTGCCGGCTGGCCGAGCAGGGCGCCCACGTCTTCATTCAGCACTTCGCCCCGCACGACGAGCAGCAGCCCTGGGGCGGGGACGACCTCGACGCCGTGCGCGCGGGCATCCGCTCCGTGCTGGTCGACGACGCCAAGTTCGGTGACCTGAGCGCCGACCTCTCCCAACCGGATGCGGCCGCCCGCGTCATGCAGGCCGCGACCGAGCTCACCGGTCGGGTCGGGATTCTCGTGGCCAACCACGCCCGCAGCGGCGGCGACGGGTCGATCTTCGACCTGACCGCCGACATGCTCGACGCGCACTGGCAGGTCAACGCCAGGTCCACCCTGCTGCTCACCCGCGCTTTCGCGGAACAGTTCGGTGATGCGGCCCGCCGGGCCGACGCGGCTCCGGCGGCGGACGACCCGCCGGTGCCCGTCGAAGCGGGGGAGCTGCCCGCGGCCATCGACGAGTTCGCCACCGGCCGGGTGATCTGGCTCACCTCCGGCCGGATGCGCGGGCGGATGCCCGGCGAGGTCGCCTACGCGGCCAGCAAGGCGGTTCTGGCCGGTCTGACCCCCACCGTGGCCAGCGAACTGCTCACCCACGGCATCCTGCTGAACACCGTTGACCCCGGCCCGGTCAACACCGGTTACCTCGACCCGGAGGTCGCCGACCGACCGTTGTCCGGGATGCTCGAGTTCCTGCGCACCATCCCGTTCGGACGGTACGGCGACCCCACCGACCCGGCCAGGCTGATCGGCTGGCTGTGCACCACGGATGCCCGCTGGCTGGTGGGCCAGGTTCTCACCAGCGACGGCGGGTTCGCGCTCTCGAACTGAGAACGCGGCGGACTAGGAGACCTGGATGCTGATGGGCTCGGTGTCGGGGATCGGGCTCACGTCGCGGCCACGCAGGTCGGGGTGCCAGCGCCGGCCGAGCGCGGGGATGATCGTGCCGAGCGCGGCGAAGCCGGCGGCCACGTAGATCGCCGACGCGGCGCCGGAGTGGTCGATGGCGAAACCGGCCAGCGCGGAGCCGAGAGCGGCGCCGATCAGCTGTCCGGTGCCGATCCAGCCGTAGGCCTCTGCGGTGTCGCTGAACTTGACGCTGGCCGAGACTATGCCGAACAGTACCGCGAACGACGGCGCGATGCCGATGCCGGCCACGAGCAGTGCGGCGGAGAGCCACCAGAAGTTGAGGAAGATGCCCGCGACGGACAGGCCGAGCGTGACGATGAGCATCCGGCTGGCCAGCGCCCACGGGCCGATCGGCAGGTGTCCGAGGGCGAGACCGCCGATGAGCGAGCCGATGGCGAAGATGCCGAGCACCCAGCCCGCGTTGGCGCTGCCGTGCCCGAACACGGCCACCACACCCGCCTCGACCGCGGCGCAGGCGGCGACGAGCATGAAACCGACGACCGTGCTCAGCAGTACCTCAGGCTTCTTGAGCACCACCCCGATTTTGCGGCGGCTGCGGGGGATGCGCACCCGGCCGACCTCGGGCAGCGCCACGAACCAGATGCCGCCGGCGACGAGGAAGAACGCGGCGAGCAGGATGCCCGCCGTGGTGCTGACCTGGATGGCGACGAAGGTGGCGATGACGGGGCCGAGCACCCAGATGATCTCCTGCGCTGACGCATCCAGGGAGAACAGCGGGGTGAGCTGGCGGGAGTTGACGACCTTGGGGTAGATGGTGCGCACGGCCGGCTGCACGGGCGGCATCGACAGGCCGGCGATGAATCCGACGATCATCAGGCCCACGATGGGCAGTGGCACGAGGGCCATGATCACGATCGCGGCGGTGCAGACGATCATGGTGACGATGAGCACCGGGCGCATGCCCAGCCGGCCCATCAGCCGGGAAGTGAGCGGGCCGGCGATGGCCTGGCCGATGCTCATGGCGGCGAGCACGAGGCCGGCGGCCGCGTAGGAATCGAAGAGCTTCTCGATGTGGATCAGGAACGCCAGCGAGAGCATCCCGAACGGGAATCGAGCGGTGAGCTGGGCTCCAATGAGTCGGGCAACGCCCGGGGTTTTCAGAAGGGTCCAGTAGCTGCTCACAACCGTCCAGTCTACGGCCGCGGCGGGCCCCGCCGCACAGCGCTGCGGCCCGTGCGGCCGCTAACGTGAACGGATGCGCACCCTCATTTCGGCGGCCGATCTGGCCGCGCTCCTCGTCACGGGTCCGACGCCGCGAATCCTCGATGTGCGGTGGAAGCTCGGCGGCCCTCCCGGCCGGGGGGAGTTTCGCCGCGGGCACCTGCCCGGCGCCGTGTACGTGGACCTCGACACCGAGCTGGCCGGGCACGGGGACGCCGCAGAGGGGCGGCATCCGTTGCCCTCGTCGGCGCAGCTGCAGGCCGCCGCCCGCGGCTGGGGGCTGAACGACGGCGAGACCGTGGTGGTCTACGACGACCTGGGCAACATGTCGGCCGCCCGCGCCTGGTGGTTGCTGCGGCACGCCGGGGTGCGTGACGTGCGCCTGCTCGACGGTGGCCTGGCCGCCTGGCGGGCCGCCGACCTGCCGATCGTGGCGGGGGAGGAGCCCGTCGCCGCCGGCTCGGTGACCCTGAGCCTGGGCGACCTGCCGGTGCTCGACGCGGATGCCGCGGCCGCCCTGGCCGTGGACGGCGTGCTGCTCGACGCCCGCGCCGCCGAACGCTACCGCGGCGATATCGAACCGATCGACCCGCGGGCCGGCCACATCCCTGGCGCGGTGAGCGCGCCGACGGGCGGCAACCTCGACGCCTCCGGCCGGTTCCTGCCTGCCGCCGAGCTGCGCGCCCGGTTTGAGGCGCTCGGGGTGCGCGGCCGGGTCGCTGCCGGTGGCGCCGATGGTGCCGGTGATCCCGGCTTCGATGTGGGCGTGTACTGCGGGTCAGGGGTGACGGCCGCGCACGAGGCGGTGGCGCTCACCCTGGCCGGTTTCACCCCGGCGCTGTACCCCGGCTCCTGGTCGCAGTGGTCGAACCTGCCCTGGTGCCCGGTCGCGACCGGTGAGGAGCCCCGCGCGGCCTCGACCCTGTCGTCGCGGCACTAGTTGCGCCCGCCGGCACGTGGTGGAACGCGTGCCGCCGGACCGAACTAGTGCCGCGAGTGCGCGGCGCCGGGCGACGAGGCGATCGGCACCGCGGTGCCGCTCACCACGATGCCGCCGCTGCGGGGCACGTCCACGAGCAGCAGGCTCGGCCGGCCCACGTGCCGGCCCTGGCGGATGACCACCCGTGCCGGCGGCGACACCAGCCCGAGCTCGCGCAGGTACCCGCCCACCGCGGCCGCGGCCGAGCCGGTGGCCGGGTCCTCGGTGATGGTGCCGACCGGGAACAGATTGCGCGCCTCGAACTCGTGCGCGCCCCGCACCACCAGTGTGGTGACGGTGCCCGCCCAGCCCTGGGCATCCATCAGCGTGCGCAGGGCCGCCGGGTCGAAGGTGAACCCGTCGAAGTCGGCGGGCTGGGCGAAAACCAGCACCGGATGCCAGTTGCCGGCGAAGGCCAGCCGAGGCGGGTAGACGGGGTGCAGCGACCCCGCGGCGACGCCGAGCAGGTCGAGCAGGGCGGTGAGCACCTCTGGCGCGATGACCCGCACCTCGGGATCGACGCTGGTGAACGAGGCGGTCAGGCCGGCATCCGTCTGGCTGGTGTCGATCGTGATCGCGCCGACGTTCGTGTCGAAGGTGAGGGTGCCGGCGCCCTCACGGCCAGCCAGCGCCACCGCGGTCGCGACGGTGGCGTGCCCGCAGAACGGCACCTCGGCGACGGGGGAGAAGTAGCGCAGCCGGCTGCGGCGCGGGTCGCCGTCAACCAGCGTCGCCGTGACGAACGCGGTCTCGGCGTAGCCGACCGTGGCGGCGATGGCCTGCATGGCGGCATCGTCGAGGTCGCTCGCGTCGAGCACCACGCCGGCGGGGTTACCGCCATCCTGGGCGCGGTCGACGGTGGGATCGGTGAAGGCGGCGAAACGCAGCACGGGCACGGTCATGGGTCCATGCTGCCAGCACCGGTGTGCGTCGCCGGGCTGCGCGCGCCTTGGCGGGTTCGCTTCCGGGGCGGCGCATGCCGTCGCCGCGCCCCGTCTGGCTGGATGATCCCGCTCTAGTGGGCTCATGTAGCCAGACGGGGCTCAGCGAGTCCGGGATCCGCGCAGAGGAGCCGGGCGGCCCGAGCCCTCGCCGGGCACCCTCCTGGGGCGGCGGGCAGGGTCGCTGCACCCCCTCTGGGCCGCCGCGCCCGCTATAGAGCCTGTTGTCCTTTGGGGTTTTGGATTTGTGGTGCACTGGGATGCTGGTCGGGCGAAAGTGGTCTGCGGGGCCCGACCTGCGGCGGCCGGACGAGGTTTCGTGTGATTCG